>OZ244855.1:622500-1995416 GCA_965220975.1 Candidatus Poriferihabitans sp.
TAATGCGGGTGAATAATCCCGCACGCCGAAAACCCAAGGTTTCCTGCGCAACGTTCATCGGCGCAGGGTGAGTCGGCTCCTAAGGCGAGGCAGAAATGCGTAGTCGATGGAAATCAGGTTAATATTCCTGAACCGATTGTAACTGCGATGGGGTGACGAAGAAGGCTAGGTTAGCCGGCTGTTGGAAATGCCGGTTTAAGCGTGTAGGTTGGGATCCAGGAAAATACGGGTCTCGTCAAGGCTGAGACGTGATGACGAATTGTTCTTTATTGAACGATGAAGTAATTGATGCCATGCTTCCAGGAAAAGCCTCTAAGCTTCAGGTTACAACGACCGTACCCGAAACCGACACAGGTGGGTGGGGTGAGAATCCTAAGGCGCTTGAGAGAACTCTGGTGAAGGAACTCGGCAAAATGACACCGTAACTTCGGGAGAAGGTGTGCCTCTGGTACGTGAACGAACTCGCTTCGGGAGCGGAAGGAGGTTGCAACAAAGAGGTGGCTGCGACTGTTTATTAAAAACATAGCACTCTGCAAACTCGTAAGAGGACGTATAGGGTGTGACGCCTGCCCGGTGCCGGAAGGTTAATTGATGGGGTTAGCGCTTGCGCGAAGCTCTTGATCGAAGCCCCGGTGAACGGCGGCCGTAACTATGACGGTCCTAAGGTAGCGAAATTCCTTGTCGGGTAAGTTCCGACCTGCACGAATGGCGTAACGATGGCCACACTGTCTCCACCAGGGACTCAGCGAAATTGAACTTGCTGTGAAGATGCAGTGTACCCGCGGCTAGACGGAAAGACCCCGTGAACCTTTACTACAGCTTTACACTGGATTTTGAATACGTATGTGCAGGATAGGTGGAAGGCTTTGAAGCAAAGACGCCAGTTTTTGTGGAGCCACCCTTGAGATACCACCCTTGCTTGTTTGGAATCCTAACCGAGGCCCGTTATCCGGGTCCGGGACCGTGTATGGTGGGTAGTTTGACTGGGGCGGTCTCCTCCCAAAGAGTAACGGAGGAGCGCGAAGGTACTCTAAGTACGGTCGGAAATCGTACGGTTAGTGTAAAGGCATAAGAGTGCTTGACTGCGAGACGGACACGTCGAGCAGGAACGAAAGTTGGTCTTAGTGATCCGGTGGTTCTGTATGGAAGGGCCATCGCTCAACGGATAAAAGGTACTCCGGGGATAACAGGCTGATACCGCCCAAGAGTTCACATCGACGGCGGTGTTTGGCACCTCGATGTCGGCTCATCACATCCTGGGGCTGTAGCCGGTCCCAAGGGTATGGCTGTTCGCCATTTAAAGTGGTACGCGAGCTGGGTTTAGAACGTCGTGAGACAGTTTGGTCCCTATCTGCCGTGGGCGTCGGAGACTTGAGAGGATCTGCTTCTAGTACGAGAGGACCGAAGTGGACGTACCTCTGGTGTTCCAGTTATCATGCCAATGGTATTGCTGGGTAGCTATGTACGGACGGGATAACCGCTGAAAGCATCTAAGCGGGAAGCCCCCCTCAAGATTAGGTCTCCCGGGGCTTTGCCCCCTGAAGGGCCGTTGAAGACCACAACGTTGATAGGCTGGATGTGGAAGTGCAGTAATGCATTAAGCTAACCAGTACTAATTGCCCGTGCGGCTTGATCATATAACTTCAAGCAGCTTGATCTCGCTTCATCTATGCAAGAGAGACAACATAAAAACGCTGATGACTACCCGAACGTATACGCTTAAATACCCGTATGCGTGATGATCAATCGCAGTTTGTTTCATATTGCGATAACATTTTGCCTGGTGGCCATAGCGAACGGGAACCACCTGATTCCATTCCGAACTCAGAAGTGAAAACGTTTTGCGCCGATGATAGTATGGGGCCTCCCCATGTGAAAGTAGGACACTGCCAGGCATTTACTACCCACCCCGCCACCGAGCGGGGTTTTTTATGCCCATTTTAGCCGCAATGTGTGGAGCACAAGTTTTTGTAGTGGCTCGGGGATGTCCAATTCTTTCGCAACTCGGTGCCAGTTTGAAAATGCATCAACTGTCCGTTCAAGAACAATTTTCTCTCGATTTCTTGGCAGTCGAGCATATCTCGCAAGATACTTTAGATCTTCCAATGTATGGTCACGAGTTTTACCATTGATACTTAGCTGATGAAACCGGGTGAAACCACTCCCTTCAGCATGGCATAAATCATAGGCTGGAGAGATATGCCAATGCCCCATACGGTCCATTATTAAAACCAAAATTCTTGACGTGATCGTCCCGATTGCATCCGACTAAATTAAAAACAACTCTTTGATATTGCTCTTCAATATCACTTTGCGACATCTCAAGTTTGCGCATCATCATGAAGAGTTGTTCGTAAGAATAAACACCACTTTCGTAATAATCGTAATGCGACAGCGCTGCGAAAGTTTGAACAAAATTTTTACCACTATCAGTACGGTCAAAACGTTTAGTCATAAAATGATTGCGTCCATTTTCGCTGAATAAGCGGCTTTTCATCATATTGATGACACATGTTATTGCGATCTGATAATAGCTATATTCCAAAATGCCGTATCCTGAGGGGTCTGGCACTCCCCAATCTCCACTGAAGGCAATCCCGTCAAATCTGATTAGCCAGTGTTCAAAGTCTGGAGGAAGGTTCAATTGCCCCCGATCGAATTTCCCAGGTATTAGGATTGTAGGCAATAACAGCCTTTGCTCGTGCCCCACTTGCTGAGGTGCAGACACTTAGTATTTCAAATATTGCTTTCTCTTCCTTACCGGACAGTAGTGATGTATCGAGTGTATGCTGGTTGGTAAACGCCATTGATGCGAGATCGATCAGTTCGTGCATTTCGAGTTGTTTGTCTTTTGCTGTCCCACTTTCGATATTTGGTTCAAACTCTAGGGCCCCCATACCTCGAGATCCGGTATAAAGTAATAATAGTTTAATAATCGTAAATTTATATATCAAATGTGGTTTGTCAATTTAATCAGTACTGAATTTATGTATCTGAAACTCACCGGAAACACTCAACCTCGAAGGTAGCCACCACACTAGTATTGTCCGCTTCGCTAGCGGCCTACGCCAAACTACCGATTACAATGAATTTTTCGGTGATGCCCGATGGGTGCCAGGCTGACTCTAGGCTTGAGTTGCCATCGCCAAAAAATAGGGCAAAATGGAACTCAATCCCATCGGATTTGCTAAATATCAGCCACCAACCCTCGTTAAAGATGGGAAAAATTGAAGAATGAACGCTACAACTAGGGCGAGAAACAGCGAATCAGAGAGAATAAACTTGTCTTGATTGCTGGTAGAATTTTGTTGATTTATTTACGGATACGTGATACTTTCTCTTAAGGGCGTAGCGGTATCCAAATGGAATACTGCGGGTAGCATTGAGTCGCTATGCTATTAGCAAAATACAAGAAAATCAATTATGAATAAAAAAATATTTGGCATTGTTCTTGACAACCCAAGCCAGGGAAAACTGGATGAAATCAAAGCAAAATGGCCAAACTGTTATATTCATCGGGAGTTTATTATATATATATCGGATGAAGGTAGCACGCTGACTGAAGATATTGTAAAAAGGGCAGGCATTGATTCCGAGAATAGAGGATTTGTCTTTCAAATTGATTACTATTCAGGATATACATTCGGATCTTTGGTTGAATGGCTTCAAAAAAATACATGAATGAAGATAACGTAACCCCGATTGATCTGGGAAGAAAAGTTACTGGAGGTAATGGAAATGGTCCTAGGGATAATGAACATGAAATACGCATTAGAAAACTAGAGCAGAATTATGTTGGATTAAAAAAGGATATATCATGGATAAAGGAAACAATGGCCAACAAACAAGACATATCTAATTTGAAAGTATGGATATTAAGCGGTGTTCTTGGCGGGATTGGGGTTGCGGCAGGGATTGCGGCAACAGTGGTCAAAGCGTTCTTTTGATCATGGAGTCTAAATGGCTAAGGAAGCGAATTTTGTAATCAATAGCGCTGAACAAGAACGGTGCTGACCGTCCTTATTTGCGCCTATTAAAAGCTTCCTTATATGCCTTGAAAATTTCAGAGTCTGGGTTTATCCCAACAAAGGAACAAAGTGCGATATAGGATGTGCGGTTTTTCAAATTGGCTAAGGGTAGGCGAAGAAATAACTTGTTAGTTTGAGTTTTACGGTGGTTGATTTCGACTGTCCGTGATAGGGGCGTGATGGAGTTATGGCTGAAAGTAGTGCACGGGCGGAAAGGGGTTCATCCAGCGGCTACCGTGCTCGTGTCTGATTGTACCTCAATTCCGTCCTGGAACGGCACTCCTTCGATGACCTGTCCGAGCCTGCGGAACCCGCGCAGCCTTCGCCAGCGGGATTCCGCGCACTGGCCTAGCCTGAACATCATGGCGAGCATGGTGTCGCGGCTCAAGCAGCCCCGGGTCCGGTGGCGGATCGTGGCAAAGGTCGACTCGATCGGGTTGGTGGCGCGAATGCTCTGCCAGTGCTCGGCCGGGAAGTCGAAGAAGTTCATCCGCTCCTTGCGATCATGGATCAGCTTCACCGCGGCCTTGGGATACTTCTCCTGGCAGCGGGCAGGAAACGGTCGAAGGCCCGGTCGGCCTGGTCCCGGGTCTCCGCCATCCAGATCTGCTGCAGTGCCGACTTCACCTTGGGATGGATGGCCTTCGGCATGGCGGCCAGCACATTGGCGGTCTTGTGCACCCGGCAGCGCTGGTGCCGAGCCTTCGGATAGACCCGGTCGAGCGCCGACCGGAACCCCCATGGCACCGTCCCCGATCGCCAGTTTCGGAGCGTTCATGCCCCATCCTCGATGGCCAGAATCGACTTCCGGCCCTGGTCGTCCACGCCAATCACCACCAGACAGCAGAGCTTCGTCTCCTCGTTGCGGAGACCGCTGTACACCCCGTCCGCCCAGACATACACCCACCGGTCCTGGCTCAGGTCACGCTGCGTCCACTCCTTCCTCTCGTCCAGCCAGACCCGCTTGAGGCGCTGGACCACCGACGGCGAGAACCCCTTCGCCGGCTTTCCCAGCAGTCCGGACAGCACTCCGGCCATCTCGCCGGTGCTGATGCCCTTCAGGTACAGCCAGGGCACCCAGGCCTCCAGCGTGCGACTCTTGCGGACATGGGGCGGAACCACCGACGAGCGAAAGGTCACCGGCTTGCCGTCGTTGGAACGAACCTTCGGAATCCGCACCGGGACCGAGCCGATCCCGGTCTGGATCGAGCGCTCCGGATGATGGCCGCTGCGCACCACTAGCCGGAGGTTCTGTCCGGTGCGGCGGTCTTCATGCTGCTTCAGGAACCCGGCCAGCTCGGCTTCCACCGCCGAGCACAGCAACTGCTGAGCGCTGTCGCGGAGAATCCCGGTCAAGGCATCTTCAAATTTTCCGATTTGTGAACAGTCAACAATGTTGTCATTACTCATGGTGGCGTACCTCTTTGGTTAACGTTATTGTTAATGTAATAGTTAATCCTGCTACGCCGCTTTTTTCAACCCCTTTCCACCCCGTGCACTACTTTCAGCCATAACTCCTCAGACTTAGTAACTGGTTGGGTTTGGATTTATGATCAATTCTCGATTTCTCCTGGGCGAATCTAACGGTATGAATGTTGAAATCACATATTATACTTGATGTAAGGCATTTTTACCTATATTTATCAGTAGTTTAATGACTACATTCGGGCCAAATGAACTCCGAAATATGTAATTGGAATATTTGGCAAGGGGAGAAACTATTCATAGCGAATTAGAGGTATTTCATGTTTTTTGCAGTAATTACAACGGCTATATTGTTCATTTTTTACATGGCGGTAGGTTTCGCAATCAGAGATCGTTGGAAGCACAAGATAGTATTCAACCCCTTGAAGATAATCGCTAATGACAGTGGTAGGGCTAGTTTATCGTCCGCTCAGATATTTTTCTTTGCGTTGATCGTTTTGTGGCTTGAAATTTATTGGGTTCTCCAAGAAGGTACGTTGATCCCAATCAATGATTCCATACTTATATTGTTGGGCATTACTATTGTCGGTTCTGGCACAGGCAAGTTATCAGACTCTGCTCGTTTCCGCGCAACTGCCGAAAACTGGGCTTGGGCCAAGAAGAAAAAGTGGATCGAGAAAAATTTTTCTCGATCATCCATAAAACGCATTCCGAAATTTGGGGATCTGCTAACAAACGAGCAAGGTTTCGATATCGCGAGATTCCAGACTGTTGGATTCTCTCTATTGATAGGTGTAGCATTGGCCTACTCCGGTATTACTGCTGAAGATGGTAAGGGATTTTCGGAATTCGCTATCGATGATGGGTTTCTTGCCTTGATCGGAATCAGTCAGGGGGCATACGTCGGCGGTAAGTTTGTAGGTGGCAATTTGTATAGAGAGCTCAACGAAATGCTAGACAATTTACGGAAATTGGAAATTAAATTCATGCAGGCTGTGGTCAATTCAACTGAGTGGAGAAACGAATCCGTTGAAACAAGGAACATGAAACTAGCTTCCTCAATATGTGCGGTGAATGAATACGTTGAATACATAAAAGTGGCGGAGGGAACATCTGAAATAGTTGAGAACTTGACAGGGAATTTTATCCAAAAGCAACACATTGAACCTTCTTTGCCTGAATAATATCGCCGAGCTCAAGTCCGATGTGCAACACTAGACCAGTCCATGGTAATTCTTTACTATCGACATGAGTATCTCATCATTACTGAAATCGTCAATTTCAAGCATTAAGTCATCCTCTTACAGAAGATGCTTGAGTCATTTTTCAAGCCAAAAGATGATTAGAGTTTGTTGCCTTGTCCGTTCAGATAAAATATTCTAAGATCAAGACTGGAGCATAAGACAACATTGGAAATACTAACTGACCATTTACTGATCATTGTCATATTCCTTGTAGCGGGTATGGTTAAGGGCGTGGTTGGAATGGGATTACCAACCTTGAGCCTGTCTTTACTGACTCTGGTTATCGATTTGACCTCTGCAATGGCAATAATGTTAGTTCCCTCATTCGTCACGAATGTGTATCAGGCTTGCGCAGGCGGAAAAATCATCGAAATTTTTAAAAAATGCCCACTATTTTTTGTCATGGCTGGACTCACAGTCTGCTTGGGAGCGCAAGCATTGGTTCGGGTTGACCTGCCACTATTATCGGGATTACTGGGGGTTTGTCTGATTGCTTATTCAGTTGTCAATATGATGGGCATAAAGTTGATTGGTTCTTGGTCAAAGAATGCATGGACTGGGCCTGTATTTGGAATGGCAAATGGAGTGTTGACTGGTTTAACCGGGTCATTTGTATTCCCCGGGTTGATGTATCTTCAGTCAATTGCACATTCCCGAAATGAATTAGTTCAAGCTATGGGTATTCTCTTTACGATCTCAACAATTTTCCTTGCTTTGAGTCTCGGTCAGTTGTCATTGTTAACTGATAATTTGTCGATTCAATCAAGCATTGCGGTCATACCGGCAGTAGTGGGTATGATGGTCGGTTCGAAAATTCGTATGGGACTTTCTGAGAGGTTCTTTCGGCAGGTGTTTTTTTCTGCAATCGTCCTTATCGGCGGAGTTCTGATATTGAACTCTGTCATTATCTCCGTCTAATACCATTCTTTTTTCCACTCATACTATGATTCGAAGGGATTTTTGCGATGATGAAAATGATGGAAATCATATACAAAAGTCACATTTTTCATTGAAAATGACTGGTCAATTGTGTATAATGCGTGATATGGGATTAGCACTCCCATATCCAAATCAACACTTAACGATGATAAGGTTGAACCGCATGAGCGATTGTACAGCATGTCGCAACATCACCTACCGCCTGATTCCGGGATCGGAATCGAAAGCCCGCAAGCTTGCAGGTCAGGCAGGTGCCTGCCGTTTTGTCTGGAATCACTTCCTGGGTGAAAACCGGGATCAGATGAATCGGCATCGGGTATTCCCCGAGAATCACCACAAGCCGTCAACTTCATTCTTCTCGCTGTGTGTCGAGTTCACCCGACTGCGCAAGGAGGTTGACTGACTGAATGAGTATTCATGTGCAATTACTCGGCACATTCTGAAGTATCAATCAGACGCATGGACAGCTTGTTTCAAAGCCGGCAAGGGCTTTCCCAAGTTCAAGTCGAGGCATGGCTCCAATCCTTCATTTACCATTCCTGAACAGGTCAAGATGCAGGATGGCAAGCTGCATGTCCCAAAGATCGGCTGGTTGCGTATTCAGCGCAAGGGCGGCAATCCTTATCCGGAGGACAAGCCCGTCAAGGCAGTCATCACCAGGAAAGCAGGAAAATGGTATGCCGTTGTCTGTTATGAGGTCGAGATTCCTGAAAAGACGGACAACGGAGTGACCGCTGGAGTAGATCGAAATGTCAGACAGGTTGCAGTAGTGGACAGCAACGGCAATGAAACCATCCACTGCTTGCCCGAGCTGGCGAAAAAGGAAGCCCGCCTGAAACGATACCAGCGCAGGATGCAAGGGCAGGTCAAGGGTTCCAGACGCAGGCACAAGACCCGCTTGAAATTGCAGAAATGCTGCCGGCATCTGAAAAATGCCAGAGACAACTGGCAACATCAAGCCAGTCGCAAGATTGCTAACAATGCAGGATTGGTGGTACTTGAGGATTTGAACACGCAAGGCATGACGAAATCAGCCAAAGGTACTATCGATAATCCGGGCAAGAATGTAAAAGCCAAGTCTGGCTTGAATCGTGAAATTCTGAAAACAGGTTGGCATGATCTGGAACAGAAACTGAATTACAAGACAGAGGTAGTGAAGATCAACCCGGCCTACACATCGCAGGCGTGCAGCGCTTGCGGTCATGTCAGCAAGGAAAATCGAACATCGCAAGCGGTGTTCAAGTGTGTGGCCTGTGGCCATGCCGAGCATGCGGACTTGAACGCAGCCCGCAACATCCTGGCCTCCGGGATTGGGGCAACTGCACGGGGAGGGGCGTTGCCGTCAAGCACCCCATTGATCCGTGAAAAGATATCGGAAGTGGCTTGATGTGACTTTTGTATATAATTCCCAAAATGATATATATTACCGTTTTCCTCAAACTAGGTGATTTGAGGTAGTTTCCACAAAGTAGGTTACATTCTATGGCAATAAATATTCCCTCTTCGGCTAGTGCTGTCATTATTGGTGGAGGCGTTATAGGATCAAGCGTTGCTTACCATTTAGCAAAGCTTGGCTGGAAAGATGTAGTGCTTTTGGAACGCAAACAGTTCAGTTGTGGAACGACTTGGCATGCAGCAGGTTTGATCGGTACTATGCGTGCCTCTGAAAACCAAGCAAAATTGGCTGAATATTCGATGTCAGTTCTGCGCGAAATTGAAAAAGAAACTGGACAATCCACTGGATTTAAACAAGTCGGCTCTATTTCGGTAGCTCATAGTGAAAGTCGGTTTGAAGAGTTGAAAAGGGTTGCCTCAATGAATAATGCATTCGGAGTGACCCAAGTCGATGTCCTCACTCCTGATGAAGCGAAGGAATTGTATCCCCTTCTTGAAACTGCTGATTTGTTGGGCGCAACCTGGGTTCCTCTGGATGGATATGCAAGTCCAGTCGACGTAACCGCAGCATTTGTGAAAGGAGCCAGAAGTCGAGGTGCAATATGTT
Organism: Candidatus Poriferihabitans sp.; assembly: GCA_965220975.1. Classification (GTDB taxonomy): domain Bacteria; phylum Pseudomonadota; class Gammaproteobacteria; order Arenicellales; family Poriferihabitantaceae; genus Poriferihabitans. The sequence goes on from OZ244855.1 coordinate 632,139, forward strand.
TGGAAGACATCAAGGTTACCGATATCCAAGTCGAGAATGAGAAAGTGATGGGGGTAACCACCAACCGAGGGGATATTCAGTCAGATTATGTGGTGAATTGCGCGGGCATGTGGGCTCGCGCAATTGGAAAGATGGCCGGGGTAAGCATACCCTTACATGCTTGTGAGCACTATTACGCAGTGACTGAAAAACTTGACATTTCACTGGAGTTGCCGGTTTTGCGGGATCATGATCGGTGTACCTACTATAAACCCGATGCTGGGAGTATGCTGGTTGGACAGTTTGAGCCCAATGCAATTCCTTGGAGTCAGTTTGGGATTCCAGATGATTTTTGTTTCGATGAAATTGATGGTCATTTTGAAGATCAGGTGATGGATGTTCTTGAACAGTCCCTACCCAGAGTTCCGATTCTCTTAGAGGCTGGATGGAGAAAATTTTTCTGCGGGCCGGAGAGCTTTACACCGGATGATCAGTTTCACATCGGAGAAGTACCCGAAGTTCAGAATTTCTATGTAGCGGCGGGGCTGAATTCGGTAGGAATACAAAGTTCGGGAGGGGTAGGGAAGGCCCTGTCGGAATGGATGCATCTCGGTTATGCGCCGATGGATTTGTGGAGTAACGATATTCGAAGAATGTATAGCTTTCAGAATACTCAAAGGTACATTCAAAACCGGGTCACTGAAACTCTGGGGTTACTCTATGATAACCATTGGCCATTCAGGCAGATGGAGACTTCTCGTAATGTTCGACTTTCTCCCATTCATGAGAAATTGGTGGCAAACAATGCTTGTTTTGGCGAGACTGCTGGTTGGGAGAGACCCAATTGGTTCGCTCCAGAAGATGTAGATCCAGTTTACCAATATAGCTTTGGAAAACAAAACTGGTTTGAATATTCAGCAGCAGAGCACATGGCTTTTCGCACTGGCGTAGCATTGTTTGATCAGAGTACTTTTTCAAAATATTTGATTCAGGGTCGGGATAGTTGTTCAGTTTTGCAAAGGATCTGCACTGCTGATATCGATGTACCGAAAGACCGCATTGTATATACCCATTGGCTGAATGAACGTGGTGGGATTGAAGCGGACTTGACCGTGACCCGTCTGGACGAACATCGTTTTCTAGTTGTCAGTGCGGCGGCTGTGACTAACCGGGATCTGAATTGGCTGTCTCGAAATATACCAACAGATGCTTTTTGTACTGTGACTGATATTACCAACGCACAAGCAGTATTGGGAGTGATGGGTCCGGACTCAAGAGCCCTCCTGAGTGATGTTTTGAATATCAGTTTAGAAACATCAGACTTTCCATTTGGAACTTCCCGAGAGATTGAGGTAGGCTGTGCGGTGGGTCGTGCAAGTCGGGTCTCTTATGTAGGTGAACTCGGCTGGGAAATCTATCTTCCAACAGATATGGCCAGACACGGTTTTGACATCATTTGGGAGATAGGGCAAAAATATGGACTGAAACTAGCTGGCTTACATGCTCTTGACAGTGGTCGTATTGAGAAGAAATTTCTCCACTTTGGGCATGACATCTCTGATGAGGACACCCCTCTCGAATGTGGCTATTCATTCGTCTGTAGTGTCGATAAAGATATTCCATTTATTGGTCGAGATGCAATATTAAAACAAAAGGAATCGGGAACATGGAAAACCAAACGTTTGGTGCAATTTCTACTTGATGACCCAGATGCAATACTCTATCACCATGAGCCCATTCTACAGAATGGAAAAACAGTTGGTTATCTTACCTCTGGAAACTATGGTCATTTTCTAGGTGGTTCGGTCGGTCTCGGATATATTTACTCAAAAGAGTTGATCAACGATGATTTTCTTCAATCGGCTACATTTGAAATCGATGTAGCGGGTGTAAGAATTCCAGCGAAAGCGAGTTTAAAAGCCATTTACGACCCGAAGGCGTTAAGGATGAGGGCTTGAGTGTCTTGGTCTTGATTGGTTCCGATTCTCTGCATTTGGAACGAGGTGAGATATTTCGATGTTTCGTTTGGGTCTTCAGTGATCGCTTGAGCATATAGCCAACTGGAATCCTGGTTGTGCTGATACCCGCTCTGGATTTTAAACTACTTCTTTAACGCTCATTATTGGTTATTCCAATTAACGATTCGTGGGAGAGCTTGAAAAGGGGTCAATTCGTAAATGTGAGTTATGGTCGAAAGTAGTGCGTGGGCGGAAAGGGGGGTTGAAAAAAGCGGCGTAACCGGATTAACTAACAAATTTCAAAAACCGTTAACCAAGAGGTACGCCACTATGAGAGATGATAACATTATTGACTATTCAAAAATCGGCAAGTTCAAGGATGAATTGACCGCGATTCTGCGCGAGGGTGCCCGTCGGCTGCTGCAGGTGGCAGTGGAAGCCGCGAGCTGGGCGAATTCCTGAAGCAGTATGAAGACCGCCGCACCGAACAGAACCTCCGGCTGGTGGTGCGCAGTGGCCATCATCCGGAGCGCTCGATCCAGACCGGGATCGGCTCGGTCCCGGTGCGGATTCCGAAGGTTCGTTCCAACGACGGCAAGCCGGTGACCTTCCGCTCGTCGGTGGTTCCGCCGTATGTGCGCAAGAGTCGCACGCTGGAGGCTTGGGTGCCCTGGCTGTACCTGAAGGGGGTCAGCACCGGCGAGATGGCCGGCGTGCTGTCCGGGCTGCTGGGGAAGCAGGCGAAGGGGTTCTCGCCGTCAGTGGTCAAGCGTCTCAAGCGGGTCTGGCTGGACGAGAGGAAGGAGTGGACGCAGCGTGACCTGAGCCAGGACCGGTGGGTGTACGTCTGGGCGGACGGGGTGTACAGCGGTCTCCGCAACGAGGAGACGAAGCTCTGCTGCCTGGTGGTGATTGGCGTGGACGACCAGGGCCGGAAGTCGATTCTGGCCATCGAGGACGGGGTGCGCGAGTCCACCCTCAGCTGGCAGGACGTGCTGCTGGACCTGAAGAGCCGGGGCATGAACGCTCCGAAACTGGCGATCGGGGACGGTGCCATGGGGTTCTGGTCGGCACTCGACCGGGTCTATCCGGAGGCCCGGCACCAGCGTTGCTGGGTGCACAAGACCGCCAACGTGCTGGCCGCCATGCCGAAGGCCATCCATCCCAAGGTGAAGTCGGCACTGCAACAGATCTGGATGGCGGAGACCCGGGACCATGCCAATCAGGCCTTCGACCGTTTCCTGGCCCGCTACCAGGAGAAGTATCCCAAGGCCGCGGTGAAGCTGATCGAGGATCGCAAGGAGCTGATGAACTTCTTCGACTTCCCGGCCGAGCACTGGCAGAGCATTCGCACCACCAACCCGATCGAGTCGACCTTTGCCACGATCCGCCACCGGACCCGGACGACCCGGGGCTGCCTGAGCCGCGACACCATGCTCGACATGATGTTCAAGCTCGGACAGTGCGCGGAATCCCGCTGGCGAAGGCTGCGCGGGTTCCGCAGGCTCGGACAGGTCATCGAGGGAGTGCAGTTCAAGGATGGAATTGAGGTACAATCAGACCAGAAAACGGTAGCCGCTGGATGAAACCCTTTCCGCCCCGCGCACTACTTTCGACCATAACTCGTAAATGTAAGGAGTATTTCATAATGGATGCTAATTATCCAAAAGATATGAAGAAAATTGTTGATGCGCTTAATACAATTTCTCAAAATAGTTCTCGACAGACAGATGGAAAATGGCTTGAGAGTCTGACAGTTGAGTGTGCAGAATTTATACCTGAATGGGATTTATACGAAATCCAGCCTTGGGAGGTTTGGGCAAGTCAAAGGCCAGAATATTCTGTAAATGTTGATATTGGGATAGATGTTGTTTCTCGTAGGAAAAGTGATGATGAACTGGTTGCCATACAATGCAAATCGAGAAAACTTGATAGCTCTGGTCATGGGGGAAGTGTTACGAAAAGTGAGTTAGATAAATTCATAGCTACATCCAGTCGTGGAGTGTTCAAGGAGCGCTGGGTAATTACTAATGGTGATGTGAGTTTGGGTAAAAATGCGGTTAATGCCGCAGGACCAGAGAAGCCTATAAAGTGGGTCAATATTCACTCTGATTTATTAAAGCATAAAGAATTGAATTACTTGACCCCCCCCCCCAATCAGAGATCACGAACAGGGCCTCTGTAAGTCGGATATAAATAACGATTTCATAGATGGGAGTGTACAATCTCGTGATTGTATGCAAAATGAAGCTATTAATATTAGTGTTAAGACCCTCACTCAACATGCTGAAAAAAGTGGTGGTAGATCGAGGGGAAAAATTATCCTTCCTTGCGGGACAGGTAAATCTCGTATTGCATTAAGGATCATTGAGCGACTGACAGAGTTAGGCGAGATTTCAGCCATTTTGTGCCCTTCAATTGCCCTGGTAGCACAACTTCGTCGCGAATTCTTGAATTCGACTAGCAAGCAACTGAGTGCACTAGCTGTTTGCTCAGATGACAGTGTTGGTCGCAATACGCCCCGTGACCTTTCCCAAGATCCCACAGCGGATATCAGTCAAACAAGTGCTTCTGAAGTTAAAGGTTTGGTTACTACTAATACCTTAGAAATAAAGAAATGGATGGAGGGAGTTACGCAGCGAAAAAAGCAAATAGGAGTTATTTTTGGAACGTATCAATCAAGTCATCGCATCGCTGATGCACTGCTAGATAGTGGCATACAGGTTAAAGTTATGGTCGCTGACGAAGCCCATCGTACAGCAGGACTGCGCCGAATAAAATCACAGGAAGAAAAGATTAGAAACTTCACCGTTTGTCACGATGACGAACAATTTCCAGCTAAGCATCGTGTATATCAGACTGCTACACCAAAAGTCTATGATATAAGTGGACCAGCATCAAATAAAGAATGGATGGTTCGAAGTATGGATGATGAAAAAATTTTCGGAGTTAACCTCTATCGAAAATCTTACCAGGACGCTGTTAAAAATGGATGGTTGTCGGACTATCGAATCATTGCAGTAGGAATAAATGACAAAGAAGCATATAAGACAGCCAATGCACTCGCTAGAGAAAGTTCAACAAAAAAATTATCTTCTGTACATTTTTTAAAGGGTTTGGTATTAGCACTTGTTATGAGCGGGGAGACTCGAGAGAAGGAGGGAGTCAGTGGTACTAAGCCAATCCTTTCTTCAATCAACTTCATGAATGAAATCGCTAAATCTAAGGAAATGGTTAAAGCCTTGAATTCAGATGATGTTCAGAAATGGTTACGGGATAAATTCCATAATGATAGTGCAAAAGCGTTTGCAAATTATAGACTGGAACATCTTGACGCGACGAGTAATGTTGCTGCTCGTGAATCTGCAAAGGCAAGGCTAGCAACCGCCACTGCGGATCACCCACATGGAATAATTAACGTTGGAATTTTTGGGGAAGGAGTTGATGCGCCGTCACTTTCTGCAGTAGGTTTCCTCGAACCACGACGCTCACCGGTTGACGTAATACAAGCTGTAGGTCGTGTTATGCGTCGTTCACCCGGAAAGGACATGGGCTATATCATTTGCCCAATTATGATCCCCCCTGATCAGGATGCAGAGAGTTGGTTGAAAATTAGTGGTCCTGAGGATGGGTGGAGAGAATTGGGGGAAATATTAGTAGCACTCCGCGCACATGATAGCCGCATAGAAGATGAATTAGCTCATCTTATGCAAGTGTATCTTCCGCCAAAACCCGAAACAGATGTCCTTACTATGGTTGCACTTGGAATTCGGAAGAGGATTGAATATCATGGACATAGAGGAAAGTCAGGATCGGTCCTAACAGATATCGAAAATGTACTGACGAATTCTATGGATTGCGACTCTGTATTTTGTCCTTTGAACAATATCATACCTGACGAAATAGGAGAAGAACTCCAATCTGTCTCTTCAGAGCCACATCTTATAGCTACTGGAAAGCGGAATCATGATGGGAGTATAGTAATACGTCAAGCTCCAATCGTTCGCGATATACCAAAGAAGGACGGCGAATTAGGTCGTATAAATATCAGAAAGTCGAAGAAAAAAGCTCGTGATATGCTCAATGACAAAACTGGCGAAGAGGTTGATGATAATTCCAATGGAAGAAATAGATCTCCTAGACAAAACACTGGTAGATCTCCTGGACAAAACACTGGTACACCTAGTAACAACAATGACGATTTGTTCGAAAAGTTAAAAGAATCGGGATTGCAGGAAATTACTGTCAATTTGCTGAGTAAATCGGGGCTCAGCAAGAATCGTATTGAAAGAGATGTAAACATAATTAGAGAAAGCATTGAACAGGCAAGTTATGACCTAAAGCAAGACGAGCTTGGTATCATTCTCGATAAACATTTCGATTTGGATAATTTGGATCCTGAAAAACGCAAGGAACAGGCTGATGGATGCAAGATTGCTTCATTGTTACTTATGAACGCAGCCATGTTGCACCAACGAATTGCAATTGGCGGTTGGCTAAACGATGTAAAAACTCTTGATGAAGTTAAGAACTCTCCAAACGTTGTACTCGAACTTTCATATCAATGGAATAGGATTACAAGACATGATTTTTTACCAGTAATGGAACCAGCTCTTGGTATTTTAGAGACCGTTCAAAGATCAGGACGTGAAGAAGGCTTGAATAGGGCATTGCGGCACTTATCAAGCGAGGCAGAGCGGGTAGCTGAGAGTTATGCGGATCTTGGCTCGGACCATGCTGGTCCATTGTTTAATCAAGTAATGGGCAATCAGGCTTCTGATGGGGCTTATTTTACACGTCCAATCGCAGCTTCCATTATGGCTAGGCTCGTAATTGATGCATTGGGAGATATAGGTAGCTGGAAAGATAATAAAACATGGAAGGGTCTTCGTACAGTTGACCCAGCATGTGGTTCAGGAACGATATTATCCGCAATTCTTGCTGAAATGAAGCGTCGTGCAAGTATTGAGGGAGCGAGCAAAGAAATGCTTGCAGAATTGCAAAAGTTAGCAGTTGAACAAGTGATAGCTGGGTTGGATATAAATGAGGTTTCACTACAACTAGCCGCAGCACAACTCACAGCAGGCAATAGTGATGTTGCTTATCGGAAAATGGGTCTATTTAGAATGCCTTATGGTATAGATGATAAGACAACAGCCAAAGTTGGTTCCCTAGAGCTTTTAGGACAGAAAAACATTGTTCCTGTTCAACAACAAGATCTATTTATCCAAGATATAAATTCGGAACAGTTGCAGATGGGAAAAGATAATCCAATGCTAGAAGATGCGGTGAACTCAGTACAAGGTGTACGAATGGTTGTTATGAATCCGCCGTTTACGAACCGTACCAAGATGGGAGAAAAATTCGAAAAAAGCATTCAAAAATCCATGAGGATCAGGACGGATGAATTAGAAGAGTTATTGGTGCAAAATGATTCTGAAATGGATGGTTTTGCGGACAAAAATTCAATAGGACCTCTATTCGTAGCACTTGCCGACAGATGTCTCGATCCAAATGAAGGTTTGCTAGCGATGGTAAATCCTACAATTGCACTAACAGCGCCTTCAGGTCACAAAGAGAGGATTGTGTTGGCCAAACGTTTCCATATCCATTCATTGATATCCTGCCACCAACCAAATAATGTGAATCTCAGTCAGAATACAGCAATCAACGAAACGCTCATTATTGCAAAACGATGTAGGGATCCAAAGCCACCGACTCGGATAATCAATTTAGATCGTCTTCCAAAAAATGATCAAGAAGTTGAAGAATTACATACTTTTCTAAAAAATACTCTAAATGGGTTACTCCCAGATGGTTGGGGGGAGGTATCAGAATGGCCTTCTGAGCAAATCGAAAAAGGAGATTGGACAGCTGCTGTTTTACGTTCGCCAAAATTAGCAGAGGTTGCTATGTTACTTGCTAACCATAAGCTACTGTTAACTCTCGAAGAACAAGGTTTGACAGTAATGACTACCAAAGAACCGCTGTATCAAGGTTTTGTCAAAACTGAATCCAATACCCGTAATTCTTTTCCTGTTGTCGCTTCTAAATCAGCAGATGGACAATGCTACATTGAAGCCCATCCTGATGAAGTCTGGAAACCGAATAATAGAGAATCCACCGAACAAAACAGTCTAACAAAAGCCAAGAAAATTTTAGAAAAAGCAGGTCATCTTCTGATTACAAATGGTCAAGGTACTGGGACTGCTCGACTCACAGCTGTCGCCTCTGACAAGAAATTTGTTGGAACTGGTTGGACACCAGTATCCGATATATCTCCTCATCAGGCTAAGGCTGTTGCGGTTTTTCTAAATTCAACCTTGGGTAGATGCCAGTTCATGCGAAGTCCCGGTATGACGCTAGCTTTTCCAAATTACAACCCGGTTATGATAAAACACCTTAAGGTGCCAGATATAACCAATAAAGAAGTTATGAAGTTACTTGCAAAGATATGGGAAGAGACGCGCGATATGAATGTCCCCCAATACCGCGAAGGAGAATGTGAGGTTAGAAAATTATGGGATGAAGCTGTGGCTGAGGCAATGGGATGGGATTCAAAAAAAATAGCAGAATGGAGGAATTTGCTTCATATGGAGCCTCATGTTCGAGGGCTGACATATAACGAGTTTGGGGAAGAAATGGAATAAGATAGAATCTAAAGCATCAATGCTTGCCGATACTCTTTAGAAATTCATCATCAGCTACATGCCTTAGATCTTCACCAGTCTGGATAAAAACAATATGTCCGGCAATGTTTTTAGCGTGGCCACCAAACCGTTCTAATGCACGAATGCCCAAAACGATATCAATGAAGTGCCCAATATTTCTTGGATCTTCCATTATAAATGTAGTCAGCCGTCGGATAATTGATTGTAACTGTTTGTCGAGTTTTAAGCCTCTCTTTACGACTTTACCGGCCATCTTCATATTCTGCTCACCGAACGAATTCATACTCAGTTGCAACATCTTGCACACGTAGGAGGCAAGTTCGTGTATATCACTCAAAATTTCATCGGAAGGGGGCTTGTTTCCTGGCTCAAAGAAACGGATCGTCAGACCCGCAATCTTTCTCGCCTCATCACCTGCTCGTTCCAGATCCGAGACAATTTTTCCGATTGCTATCAATTCTCGCAAGTCTCGGGCAACAGGCTGACGTTTGGCAATTAGGCGGATGATTTCATCATTGGATTGCGAATCTAAATCGTTTAATTTTGAATCACGGGCGATGATATTGTAAGCCTGTTCTGGATCTTCATTGGCCAGCGATTCCAGAGCCTCAGTCAGTTGACTGATCGCTAATTGCCCCATCTCCAGAATCAGGCTGTTCAGGTGTTCAAGTTCCTGATCAAACCGTTTAACGATATGTCCTTCATTCATGACAATAGTCTGTTTTGTAGTCTGAAGACGCAGGTTAACCGAAACGACCTGTTATGTATCCCTCAGTCAGTCGATGCGAGGGGTTGGTGAAGATGATATCGGTAGTACCAACTTCAATTAACCTGCCAAGATGGAAGTATGCAGTTCGTTGCGAGACTCTCGCGGCCTGCTGCATGGAGTGAGTCACAATACAAATTGAATAGCGTTGACTCAATTCATCGATCAACTCCTCAATTTTGGCTGTTGCTATCGGGTCAAGTGCTGAGCATGGCTCATCCATCAAGATAATATCCGGGCTGATGGCGATCGCTCTTGCTATACATAGACGCTGTTGCTGACCACCAGAAAGCCCTGTACCCGGTTGATTCAGGCGATCAGATACTTCATCCCACAGACCTGCTCTTTTAAGTGCATCTTCAACAATGTCATCCAGCTCGGATTTATTTCTGGACAAGCCATGCAAATTCACGCCATAAGAGACATTGTCATATACCGATTTTGGAAACGGGTTTGGCTTCTGAAAAACCATTCCGACTCGGGCTCGCAGCAATACCACATCCATGTTTCGACTGTATATGTCTTCACCGTCAAGTCGAATATCTCCCTCAATCCGACAAATATCAATCGTATCATTCATCCGGTTCAGACATCTTAGGAATGTAGATTTCCCGCAACCCGAGGGCCCGATCATGGCTAGAACCTCGTTTTTTCCAACATCCAGAGATACGTTGTAAATCGCCTGTTTCCCGTCATAGTAAACGTTAACGTTTTTCGTTGTCATGGCCGCATCCGGTACTGTGACTGTACCGACAGTCTTGTAATTTGGATCGTTTAGAGGATCATCGGATTTGTTCCGTTGAGTCGACTCGGTAGATTCGATGACTGTCTGGTTCATGGGAAAATGATTGAATTCAAAACAAGAGACTGTGAAAATGACAGAATCTCAATGTTACCACCGTCTTTCGAATTTCTTGCGCAAGAGAACGATCAATCCATTGATGGCAACCAGGAATAGCAACAGAACCATAATTGCTGCTGAGGTTCTCTCGACAAACGCTCTTTCCGGACTGTCTGCCCAGAGATAAATTTGGACGGGAAGGGCGGTTCCCGGATCCATTGGTGATCCAGGTATATCGACAATAAAGGCAACCATTCCAATCACCAACAGAGGCGCAGTCTCTCCTAAAGCTTGAGCTAGCCCAATAATTGTACCGGTCAACATGCCCGGCATAGCTAGTGGTAGCACATGATGCAGGACAGTTTGAACTGGTGAAGCACCAACTCCCAGTGCAGCTTCGCGGATACTCGGCGGCACCGCGCCTAGAGCCGCGCGCGAACTAATGATGATTGTCGGTAAGGTCATTAACGCAAGAACCATGCCTCCAACCAATGGTATGGAGCGTGGCATATGGAAAAAATTCAGGAAGATGGCCAGACCTAGCAATCCGAAAATGATCGATGGCACAGCAGCCAGATTGTTGATGTTGACCTCAATCAGATCAGTGAAACGATTTTTCTTGGCGAATTCCTGAAGATAGATTGCAGCAGCTACACCAATCGGAAAGGCAAGCAACATCGTTACCAGAATTGTAAATACAGAACCCATGATCGCTCCTAGAATGCCTGCTTGTTCGGGCTCCCTGGAATCGCCATTGGTAAAAAATAAGATGTTGAAGCTTTTTTTGATCCGATTCTGATCGCGTAATTGTCCGATCCATGCAATTGACCGGTCCTTCAAACGACGGTTTTTTTCGGGGATGGATGGATCAATTCGCCCTTTCATGTAAACATCAACTTCGTCATCGGCTAGTAACCAGAATGTGGTGGTACGCCCAACCAGTTCTGGATTATTGGCAATCTTTTCACGAAGATCATATTGGGCACCGCTACTGACTAACTTATACAGTTCTGCCTTTTCCTTTCTTTTGGTAGCTTCTGGGAATGCTTCACGCAATGATCTTTTGATTATGCCGAGATAGTTTCCCTTGGAAAGCGATTCAGGGCTAAGGTCGCCATCAAAGTCAGAATCCAAGACAGCAATATCAATTGAAATGTAAGTTTGCAATAAAGCGGTATACCCGTTCACAAAAGTGGTGCCTAAAAGAAATGCCAAAAATGTGACACCGCATAGAATTGCGCTGATCCCATATGTCTTGAACCGCTTTTCTGCGCGATAGCGCCGAGCCAAACCTTGTTGTATTAGTGTTATCTGGCTCATTTAATCGTACTGTTCCTTGTATTTTCTGACTACGTGAAGCGCAATCACATTCAATATCAGCGTGATCGCAAACAGGGTCAAGCCTAACGCAAACGCAGCCAGTGTTTTTGGGCTGTCAAATTCTTGATCGCCGACCAAAAGAGTTACGATCTGTACAGTCACAGTAGTTACAGACTCAAATGGATTGGCAGTTAGATTGGCAGATAGTCCAGCAGCCATAACCACAATCATGGTCTCGCCAATGGCTCTCGAGACCGCAAGAAGGATGCTTCCAACAATTCCTGGCAAGGCTGCGGGGAGAATCACCAGCCTTACGGTTTCTGAAGGGGTAGCTCCAAGACCGTAAGAACCGTCTCTCAAAGATTGCGGGACAGCGTTGATCACATCATCAGACAAGGAAGAGACGAATGGCAAGATCATTACTCCCATGACAATTCCAGCAGCCAGAGCACTTTCACTTGAAACGCTGAGACCAAAAGCCTCTAGATTATTGCGGATCATCGGCGCAACGGTCAGGGCCGCAAAAAACCCGTATACCACTGTCGGAATTCCAGCAAGAATTTCTAGGGTTGGTTTAGCAAAGGTTCGGATTTTCTGCGTTGCATATTCCGAAAGATAAATCGCTGACATAAGACCGAAAGGGACGGCTACCAGCATGGCAATGATGGTGATCAGGAATGTACCGGCAAACAGCGGAACCGCTCCGAAAGCACCGGAGGAACCAATCTGATCCTCGCGAATCGCCATTTGAGGCGACCACTGTAGTCCAAACAGAAAATCAGTGATCGGAACAATTCTGAAAAAGCGTATCGACTCGAATAAAACCGATAGCACAATTCCGATTGTAGTGAAGATAGCGAGACAAGCACAGCAAATTAGAAATGTCTTGATAACTTTCTCAACTTGGTTTCGCAACACCCGATTCTTTTTTGCAAGATTCAATGCAAACAGCATGCAAATTGGTGCAACGATAAAGAGAGCGAAAAGTATGGAAAGAATGGTCATTCTTATGAGTAGGTGATCTTGGGCTCGCGAACGGGCATCTCGACTTGTCAGATGAAAACTGCGTTCATGAAATTTTCAAAAGGGTCTTGATGACTCAATGGTATTATATAAATGAAAGAGCCCATCCGAACATTGGCTGGATGGGCTCCGTGAATAATTAACTTTTGATTAATTTGATTGGATCACATGGTCATGGGGATCAAATTTGTTGCATTGTTTTCGAATGTTGCGCGTTCATCACTAGGCATGGGTATTAAACCCTTGTCGGTTAGGTATCCTTCGTCACCCCAGGCAGACTCATCTGTAAAAGCGTTTAGATATTCCTGAATACCTGGAATCACGCCGACATGTGCTTTTTTCGCATAGAAGTACAGTGGTCTTGATACAGGATATGATCCATCAGCAATATTCTCAAATTCAGGTGCAACGCCGTCAATCAGTGATCCCTGAATAACGTCCGAGTTCTGATCCAGAAAGCTGAACCCGAAAACACCAAAAGCCTTCGGGTTTTCTCGAAGCTTTTGAACAATCAGATTATCATTTTCTCCAGACTCGATGTAGGCACCATCTTCCCTCACGGTATGACAGACTGCCTTATAAGCATTCTTGTCGGATTTTCGCATAGCCTTGACCCAATCGAAAGTTTTACATCCGCCTTCAAGAGCCAGTTCAGCGAATGCATCACGAGTACCGGATGTTGGAGGCGGTCCGAGTACTTCGATTTTTACATCGGGTAGATCAGGGTTTACATCTTTCCAGGCTTGATAAGGATTGGAAACAAGTGTATGACTTCCATCTGGGTTCGGAACATCTTTAGCCAAGGCTAGAAAAATGTCCTTTCGAGTGATTTGAAGTTGGTCTGATTCATTGAAATTGCCAAACACAATGCCGTCATAACCGACTTTCACTTCAATGATATCGTTGACGCCATTTGCTTGACAATTCTCAAATTCTGAAGATTTAATACGTCGTGATGAATTGGTGATATCTGGATGTTGCGGGCCCACTCCGCTGCAGAATAATTTCATTCCTCCACCCGAACCCGTCGATTCGATCACCGGGGTCTTGAAATCAGTAGTTTTACCAAAGGTTTCGGCAACAACTGTAGCAAAGGGGTAGACCGTAGATGAACCGACAATCTGGATATTATCCCTGGCACTGGCGATACTGCAAACGCCAATGGTAACGACGAAAATTAGAATGTTCGAGATATTTTTCATGTTTGCTCCGAGAAGTTTATAGGTTGAAAATTCAGAGCACATTTTGCGTTTTGTTTGTTACCGAAATATTACGGATTAGTTGACATTTTGTTACAAGGATCGAATTCAGGTTCAGCATCGAAATCCGGAATTGGAATGATCGATATTTTGTCCTAAATGGAAACTCGAGTTAGTTTCGGAAACCGATGGGTGTGATTTTTCAGTTTTTGACTGATTTCAAGATTGCGCTCAAGATTCAAGCTGGGAACGCGCTTCAGGCTGGTAGTATCTGGTAAAGGAAAAATACGCCGTTATTGACTGGACAAACAAAGATCCAAATAATTTGCCAAAAGTTCAAAAGCTGCAAAAGGAAATTAAAACCCTCGCTGAGAGAACTGAGATAAAAACGATGCCAATTTATGGAGATAGTGACGCAAAGGATATAACAACATCGCAAACAAGATAAACAAGGCCAAAGAGACGCTTTCTCAATCCGACAAAATGAAATACGTAACTAGTGCCTGCCAGAAAACCCCTGTTGTTCGCCGACGGCAGGAAAATTTTACTCGGAAACGGTCTCAGAATGGGACCATTTCGTCTATAAATTCATGAATTGTGCGGCGCACAATATGAATATTGTGCCAAACAGACGGGTTTTTTTCAAGCATAAAAACCTCCCAGACATAGCTCTCCAGTCCCAGCAAACCGGGAGGCCAAACGGATTTCAATTGGAGCCGCTAAGCGGCGAGGCGCAGGCGCTTCTTTTGCTTCCGGCGAAGCAGTAGACCCATCCGATGAATATTCAGAGTGAGTACCGACAAGGCTACGGTGCGGGCAAAACCATCCGCACCATGAGTACGAACCCGATCCAAACCCCGGTGCTCCAGATTGTCAATGGCCGATTCAACCGCCGGGTGATGGCGACGCTGAGCCACAAATACCTCTTCGCTCTCCCGTTGCCGGTCAGCCTGACCAAGACCCCCTTTCTTCGGCTATCCATTGTAATCGAGCAACTCGTCAAGACGACGGTTGGTGACACTGTGAAAACCCCGATCAAAACTCACCCCACGCAGTTGTGGATAGGCCCGCTGGGTCGCTTCGACCATCGGCACCGCATAGTCTGCATCCGTACCTTGCCACATCACCTCATGATGCAGGATAAAACCATGCTGGTCCTCCAGAATACACACCGGAACACCGAACTCGACCGGCGTTCCAGACTTGCCCTTCGAAATCCAGCGAGTGTGAGGCTGGCAGATCGAAAACACCTTCTCTGACTGCGGGATCTTCTCGCCCTTGAGTAAACGACGGTCAACCAAATCCACATGTAGCCGAGCATAGTACAAATAATAATCGATCACTGCAACACAGGGTGGACGATCGAATTCCTCAACCAGAATGCGGAGCGTTGACTCCGCATTGATCAGTGTTTGTTCATATACTTCTCGCCCACTTGATTGTACTTGAGAGAAAAACATCCAACAAGAACAGAGTTACCGCCATCCCGCTAGTATCCGATCATGTAGTTTGAGGTTGCAAATTCAAGTTCTCTACGATCCCCCCGTGTTCAAGCAAATAGGTTCGAAAAGATGGGATCGGACATACGAATCGATTGGATGATTCTCGGTGTAAAGCCCCTTGGTGCACGAGGTGAATGAAGAGGGAGTCTACATTCATACTTGCTGGCAAGCGATATTTTCGAGGATTCGATTCATGAAGATCTTCCATCAAACGCTTAATTTGGGACGACTCTGATTGCAGTCCATTGTAGTCATCACTGCGGCAGTCAGATCTATCGCTCCTTCCATCTCTTCCGAAAACTGACCGTCGTAATACCCGTCTCTTCCAGTTTTGATTTCATCTTGTATCCGTCCCCATACCGCCTTGCTGAGATCTTCCTTCATTTTCAGAACTTCTTCGGCCAATGCCTGCAAACCGATCTGCAGATGTCGGGGCCGAAGGTGGCGCGGTAGCCGCCAATCCGTCCTGCGTTTTACGGGCAGGTTTGATTGTATTGCAGAGGGTAACGTCCCGGCATGTTCATGTAGTGGTTCCGCACCTGGACGCGGACCGTCCTGTTATCGCTTGTCAGCTTCCCGCTCCAGCCGTGCGCCGGGGTGATGGTGCGGCGCGCACCGCACCAGTTCGTGGGCGCGGTCGCGGTGCCCCAATTGTGACGACATTTCTCCTGCCCGGGATTGTTTACGGTTGGCAAGCTGCCTCCTCTAGGTATGTGCAGATCATCCACCTCTATGCCGAGAAGTGCCGCCAAGTCACTCTTGCTCATTGTAGTCGATCCTGCCGCGCCCGACGCCGGTTTGAGACTCACCTGCTGGCGCAGGGTCCAGGTCCCGCCATGATCCTGCGTCTTGACGGTTCCTGTCAGACTGTTGTTACCGCTGCTGGTTATCTGGACGCAGACTCTCGCCACACCCGGCCTCAGGTGCTTGTGCAGATAGAAGGCAGGCATTTGCGCCGTAGCATAGTTGCCGTCGATCATTCCGCTTGTCGGATTAGCGTTGGCCACTGGCAGTGCCAGCACTGTCAGTAGCAGGAGGGAGGCTAGTTTAGCGAGGGGGGGGGGGTAATGTCATTAACTTAGTCATTTTGAATCTCCAAATAATTATCGATTGTAGTAACTATAGGGGCTTATAAAGAATGGTTGACAAGTGTTGCTGTGAATCGGGTATTGCCAGTTCTGCCGCTGAATTTTGCAGATGGCCGCGGCAGGCGATATCTCTTCCATGCCAAATCGTCTGCAACCCTCAATAATCGCAGACCAATTGCCAAAACCAGGATGTCAAGTGATGCCGTAAACTGTTTGTCAACCATTCTTTATAAGTCCCTAACTATACCAAAGATTGAAGGTATTTTATACGAAAATGGTCTCGTTTTTCGGAAAATTTTGGCATTTTTAACCGCCAAAGCCATACTCAAGGAAACAACAATTCCTAAAGTTAATGACATTAGGGGGGATATGGAATTTTTTCATTGTGTTTTTCTTATGTTTGAAGTATTCGTTCAGCGATTGTGCCGGTTTCGCCCGCAAAATGTAAGGGAAATTTCAAGCTGGGCCGTTACCGAAACTTGAAATAAGTATGGTGACATCCTATCTGCTCGACCCCAATAGGGGACGAGCAGATAGTGTCCGCCAGAAAACCCCTGTTTTTCGGCTGTAGAGAGGCGGAGTGTAGCCGACGGCGAAGCGGAATGATGCGGAATCCGGTGCGGAGCCGGCCATTTTCCGGCTTATTGTACACTGCATAACGAAAAATTCCGGGGTGCAGGCCAGGTCTCCGGAGGGCGGGCCATAGCCTCCCATTCCCGGCTTGCCGGGAGTGGGAAGGCGTTGCAACAGCGGGGGCCGCTCAGGCGGCGCGCTTCAGGCGCTTGTGCCGCTTGCGGACCAGCAGCAAACCGAGGCGGTGAATGTTCGCCGCCAGTACCGCCAGCGCCACGGTGCGGGCAAAGCCCTGCACACCGTGCGTGCGCACCCCGATCCAGGCTGCGGTGCTCGAGGCTGTTGATCGCCGATTTCCATCTGGGAATTCTTCACCTACCTCATTTGACCGCCTCGCAAATGGTCGAAGATTCGCGAAGATCTGCAACAATCACCGGATTTTACTCGGTTTTCCGGCAAAATCACCCGAAAATCGCCGGTTCACGCAAATCTTCAGTTCATGAAAACACGATTATAGCACAAGATATCAACAATTTATACTCCGATTTCGGGTTTTCTGGCAGACTAACTAAAGATAAAGAAGTTGATTTTAATTTGGGATTTCAAGTTGACACTGAAAACGGAGAACAGTTGATGACAAGAGAAACATTGTCATCCGATAAGAATGAAATGATGCTAGCGGTTGAAAAACCGAACTATTTGGGCGCTTCAAAATGGAATTTCAGGCACGGCAGTAAAACAATATCAGCTTCAATAGAAGATTCGGGTTGGCTCAATGATTTTGAGAATAGAAAAATGGATGTTCGCCCAGGCGATTCCTTGCGATGCAGGATCAGGGTTGAAGTGAAATACGGATACGAAAATGAAGTTGTCAATGAAGGCTATTTTGTTGTTGAAGTTAAAGAAATCTTGGACAATCAAAACAATGCTCAAACAAAAATCGGTATTTCATGACCTTTTCCTGCATACTTCGTTTTCATCCCTGTATGCAAGCTCCAATTCAACTACGAAGTTCAAAACCCCTTGGTGAAGAGCATCATTCCTATACTACACGACAGCCGACTCCCTGTTCTTTGCGCCATCGTACAGTACTCGATTCATATTCACTAGCATCTGCTTGTGAAAAATCATGCTTTGATCATCAAAAAGTGCAGTGGGTATCGGGATATTCTGGAAATGCTCGTAGGCATCCGTGCCCCGAACCAGCATGGCATAGTCAACCGGCGACTTGGTCTGGTATACCGATGTTGAAAGATAAGTCATGACCACGCCCAAACGGGGTTTATCCGTTTGGTTTGCCCCAGAACTATGCAACAGATATCCATGATGAAGAGAAACTTGCCCCGGCTCTAGTTCCACCTCAACAACCCTCGACTGATTGATTTCAGTAGTGGCCCTCTGGCCTCTTGTCAGCAGGTTTTCAGAGTCCGTGATATCTTCATGTGGAAGTTGTCCCAGACGATGGGATTCAGGCAGAAATTTCATGCAGCCGTTGGCTTGATTGACTTCGCTTAAAGCCAGCCATACGGAAACGACCTGATCACTACTTAGCCCCCAGTAAGTCAAGTCCTGATGCCAGGAAACAAAGGATTTCGAATATGCATCCTTGCGAAAAATGCTGGTTGACCATATCAAAATATTTGGCCCTATGATTTTCTCGACAGCGTTCAGTATTTCTGGAGTTCGGATGATTTCATTCACATGTGGAGAGAATACATGCAGGAAATTGAGTTGTCCGCGGTTTCCTAGTTTCGGTGCATATGGATTATTCATGATTTCCAGCAGATGGTCCTTGAAACTTTCTGTTGCTTGTGACTCAAGGACGGTAAGCGGGAAGTAGTAACCATCTCGTTCAAAATTCTGTAGAACATTGGTAGACATGAGTTCGTTGCCTCAAACGTGTTTGCCGATTATACAAATTCTGCCATCTGTCAGCTTGATAATGCAATTCAGAAATTGTTCAACAAAGAAATCACTTTGAATGAGAGATCGCAATCAACGAGGTTTCATAATTCTCCGCCTCAAGAGCGAAGTAACTCGGTCTCCGGATCCTTGATCGGGTAGCACAACTGTATTTGGGAGAGCATTTAGCTGCCTTTATTCTTTCGTTGTCAGAATTCGTTCCCGCTTTCATCACCAGAAAATTCGCTTTGAGTGCGGTCCGTTGGTGAAACGGTAGCCGAACAGATTTAACCAAACAACAAGTCAGTACTTAACTCGTTCGGTTGAATGCATGATCTCGGGAAAATTACGGAAAAAACACTGCCCTTTTTAGGAATGCTCTTGATGCGAAGTTTGGCATTGTTTCGATTCACAATATGATGCACGATGGCCAACCCAAGTCCAGTCCCAGCGGTATTCCGGGAGCGAGTGGAGTCAACCCGATAAAAACGCTCGGTAATTCTTGGCACCTCTTGTTTTTCAATGCCAATACCCGTATCCGCAATCGATAGCGTACCTGCCGACGAATTGACATCCCATTTTATGGTGATCTTGCCTTCAGCAGGTGTATAGTGAATTGCATTGCTGACCAAATTGGATAGTAGACTCTCAATTTCTGACCGGTTTGCCAGCAAGTTATAGCTAGAATTGACCTTGGTTGATATTGAATGGGAGCGTTTGCCACTGAGCGCTTTTGCGTTGTTCAAAGCTGATTCAATTAACTCGACCATGTCGAGTGCTTCCGGTGGACTAGAAGTATCAGGATTCTCAAGCCGGGATAACATGCTCATGTCTTCAATGATCTGCTTGATTCGGATCGTCTGTTTGCGCATGTGCTTGATGGCTTGCCGCCACTCGGAAGAAATACCAGAACCTTTTTTTTCGGACATCATCTCGAGATATCCATACAGGATACTTACGGGTGTTCGTAGTTCATGGGATGCGTTGGCAATGAAGTCTCGACGGATGTTTTCTAGTGCCTTGACCTGGGTTATGTCTCTCGCTTGCAAGAGGAATTGTCGGTTCTTGTATTGCAAAAGACGGAGTCTCAGGAATAAGGATGGATTTGTTGGAGAGGGACATTCGAACGATTCGGGATAACCTTTCTTCTGAATAAAGGCCCGAATTTCATCCGATTCAATTAGCTCGATAAATGGACTGTGGGCTTGTTCGGAAGTAGAGAATCCGAACCAGGTTTCTGCCATGTTGTTACCCCAAATCAGATTCAGGTCATGATCTAGAATCGTAATCGCATCAGGCAACCATGAAACATCGTCGTTGTAGTCTTCAAGCGCACCAGCGGTTCCAACCGTCTCGCCGATAGTCAAGCTATGGGTATCGGGGATTTCATTCCCGGTCGATTCGAGATTCGCAGGCTCATTTTCGAGTGTTCGATAGCGGTTGCGATGCCGCCCATGCAGATATGCAGCAGTTGCGGTAACTCCGATTGCAAGGATGACTAGAACCGGATCGTCAAACACAGCTCAGTCCCAAGTTCAATTGCTTGATAGCCGATATCCCACGCCCCTTACAGTCTTGATCAGTTTGTGATGATCATGCTTTTCGAGAACGGACCGAAGACGACGAATATAGACATCCACAGTTCTCTCATCAACATAGTTGTCTTTTCCCCAAATTTGATCGAGTAATCGGGAGCGGTTGTAGACCCTGTCCGGCTTTCGCATAAATAGATAGAGAAGTTCGAATTCCTTGATGCCAATCTCAACAAGTTCACCATTGATCTTCAATGTATGGGCTTCTGGATTAATGACGATATCCTTGCAACGAATCGGTTCTCCGGTTTGTTGAGGCCGGTTTCTGCGAAGCCCAGCACGAATTCTGGCAAGCAGTTCGTTAGTGGAAAAGGGCTTGGTGATGTAGTCATCTGCACCATGATCGAGTCCTTTGATCTTGTCTTCCTCTTCACCTTTGGCCGTTATCATGATGATGCAGGTATCGAGAGTCAGTGGCTGAGACTTCAGCTTTTGCGCATAATTGATGCCATCCATACCCGGGAGCATCCAGTCCAGCAATATTAGATCCGGAATTTTTTTCTTGATGCATTTGTCTGCCTCTTTCGAATCCTTGGCCTTCATCGCACGATAGCCTTTTCTCTCAAGCAAAAACCGCAACATTTCACGAAGCGCTTCGTCATCCTCAACGATGAGTATTGTAGATTTAGCCATAATTTCCCAAGTAAACCACGTAATTGTTAAAAGATTATGACAGACGGTAGAAATTTTCTACCAACCAAAGTCGGGCATGCAAAATCAGAAATCAATCGGTGCGTTATCAAGGAATCAAAATCTATCATGCAAGTCTCTCAACTGGGCAAAGTGTTCAGACATTGATCCAGAACTTTAGAGAGCTGTTTTACGCCTTCAGGAATACGATCTGCAGGGATGGAAGAAAAGCCCATGCGAAAAAAGTGCCTCTGCACATTTGACTGGTGAAAGAACACGCTACCCGGTTCAAATAAAATGCCATCGTTTTTGGCTTTGGCTGCCAATACATCTGCATCCAATTGATCGGGCCCTTCAATCCAGAATGATGAGCCGCCAAAAGTTGATTTCCGGATATCACCGGGAAAGTACGACTCCAGCATCTCGCCCAAGATGGCCCAACGGTCCTTGAGTACACTCCTTAAACGCGTTATGAGCGCATCGTGGTAGCCTCGTTTAATAAATTCGGCAACGATAACCTGATTATTGTTTGGGGTATGACGAACCATCAGACGCCGCAAGGCGCGTGCATGCTGAATGAACTCGCTCGATCCAACGAGATATCCAAGTCGAATGCCGGGAGCCAAGGTTTTTGATAAGCTGCCGATATAAATGACACGCCCCTCACGATCAAGGCTCTTCAGCGCGGGTGTTGGCTCACCAATGAAACTGGATTCCCACTCATAGTCATCTTCGATCAGGATGATATCATGCTCACTGGCTTGCTTCAGCAGTTCGAGCCGTCGTTCAAGAGACATGGTGATCGTGCTTGGATAATGATGAGAGGGCGTTGTGTAAAGGCAGTCGCAGGTTGGCAATTGGTCATTCAACACGAGCCCCTCTCGATCAACTTCAAATGGGACATTATGAGGTGTAAACATCGAGAAAGCATTTTCTGCATCGACATATCCCGGAGTTTCAAACCCAACAACCTTGTTCGAATTCAAGAGTAACTGGGCAGTTAGGAATATGCCTTGCTGAGCACCCATGACCACTAGCAACTCGTCCGGTTCTGCCCAGATACCACGGCGGGGCAATAACTTCTGCCGGATTTGCTCAATCAATTCCTGATTATCCTGATCATTTTGGTCGCGACTCCATTGATGTATGGACTGGATTGATGCAGCATGCCTTGCACACATTCGCCAGTTGGAAATCGGAAATAAGCTTTGGTCATATTGACCGCATATGAACGGATATGGATATTTGTACCAGTCGCCAGGTTTGGTGTTTTGTCTGAGTTGACTCGGAAAGGCAATTAACTTGCGATCCCACTGAACATCATCGGAACGATTGACCTCTTGATCCGGTTCAGTCTGGACTCGCCCCATCAAGACGTCTTGATTGACATAGTAGCCGCTTCTTTCTTGCGTGATCAACAAACCATCGTCAACAAGTGTCTGATAGGCGTGCATGACTGTATTTCGAGCAACCTTGAGTTGTCTGGCCAGCTTTCGACTTGATGGCAACGGCTTAGAGACATCGAAATAACCATCCAGAATGTGATTGGCGATCATCTCCTGGATTTTCGATTGTAATGTTCCCTCGCCGTGTTTTGGGAGTTGGAAAAGATACTCGGTCATTGCGTTGTGCAGAGAATTTTAAGGTCTGATCAATCTTGGGGCACGAGTTCGCGGACCGAATGTTATCTTGGTAAAGTGTTCTTCATTATATACTTGAATGCGTTAAATCTGTACAATTGGGGATGCTCAGCAGAGCGTTTGTCAATGGTCAATTGTCTCATTCATTTAGAGCGTGATGTTGAGCACAAGCAAACACTTCGGACTTGAACTGAGGTTGAACAAGCTAAGGTGGTGAGGTTGCTGGTTGAACAGCGAAATCGACAATCATTATTGGATCAATTCATGAAACACGAATCAATTGATCGCGCAAAACTCTATCACTACATCGGCGGCCAGAAGATCGACGGACAAAGTGGGCGTTTTGGCGATGTTTACAATCCGGCTATTGGTACAGTATTGAAACAGGTACCCTTGGCTAGTGAGCATGAAGTCAAAAAAGCAATTCAAGCTGCGGCAGATGCTTTCCCGGCTTGGTCGTCTACCTCGGTAGGTCACCGAGTACAGGTGATGTACAACTTCAGGGATTTGATTCGAAAGCATATGGAAGAGCTCGCTCAGCTGGTCTCGAGTGAGCATGGCAAAATGATTGATGATGCCAAGGGTTCAATCACACGCGGACTTGAAGTCGTTGAATTTTGTTGCGGTATTCAACAACTCCTGAAAGGTGAATACTCGGCAAGCGTTGCAAATGGGGTTGATTGCTGGGGCATCCGCCAGCCGCTGGGTGTTTGTGCAGGAATCACGCCGTTCAACTTTCCGGCCATGGTCCCGATGTGGATGTTCCCGGTCGCCATTGCCTGTGGAAATACATTCGTTCTGAAACCTTCTGAGCGGGACCCCTCATGTCCACTCCGATTGGCTGAATTAATGACTGAAGCCGGGTTGCCGGAAAATGTATTGAATGTGATTAACGGAGACAAGGAAGCAGTGGATATCCTCTTGACTGACCCTCAGGTTCGGGCGATCAGTTTTGTAGGTTCAACGCCGGTCGGCGAGTATATCTATCACCAGGGATCTGCTCATGACAAGCGGGTTCAGGCACTTTGTGGAGCAAAAAACCACATGGTCATCATGCCAGATGCAGATATGCAACAGGTAACAGATGCCGTGATGGGAGCCGCCTACGGTTCAGCTGGTGAACGATGCATGGCGATTTCCGTGGTCGTTTCTGTGGGCAATGAACCGGCAGATGCACTGCTTGAAAAATTGATTCCCAGACTGGATGCGTTGAAAGTTGGCCCCTACACTGATGAGAATGCGGAAATGGGTCCAGTGGTCACACCAGAGGCCAAAATTCGCATTGAGGGTTATATCGAAAAAGGCGTTGCAGAAGGAGCAACACTGGTACGCGATGGACGCGATCTGCAGATCTCAGGACATGAACACGGATGTTTTGTCGGGGCGACTGTTTTTGATCATGCGAAGGTAAACATGTCCATCTATCGTGATGAGATATTCGGGCCAGTCTTGTGTATCGTTCGAGTCGAGAGTTATGAAGAGGCGCTCAAAATTGTCAATGAGCATGAATTCGGTAATGGAACGGCCATCTTTACGAAGGATGGAGACACGGCTCGAGATTACTCGAATCGCGTTCAGATTGGCATGGTAGGGGTTAATGTCCCCATACCCGTTCCGATGGCATATCACAGCTTTGGCGGGTGGAAACGATCACTTTTTGGCGATCATGCAATTCACGGCCCAGAGGGTGTTCGGTTCTATACCAAACTGAAAACGATTACTTCAAGGTGGCCTTCCGGAATCCGGGCTGGAGCCGTGTTCAATTTCAAGAAGGGCGGCGAACATTAACCACAGAAAATCTTAACCCGTTCTTGAACCAAGGTAAATTTTTTTCGTAAAGTATCAGATGGATTAGATGTAGATGTCCAGTAGTTGCGCAATATGCAGCCACTTCACAATTGCATCCCGGTCATACTGTGCTTTTCGAAAAATTTGTCTTGCAAGCTGAGCCGCTACCGAAATTCCCCATCTTCTTTTTCACGGCCGGGCCGGGCATGTCAATCTTGACCCTTTCCTTCCTCACGGCTTTGGTCGGCTGGCAACCGATCCGGCTGTTTCGTCACTTTCGTATGCAATTTCCAAAAGAAATGCACTCATCAAAACCACTGAACTCAAAGAGGACAAGTAGCGACATGAAACAAAAAAGCTCTGAACATGCGGCGAGCGAATCAGCGCTTTTTCATGTTTATGTTTATTACAGGGTTGACCAAATACTTGCATGCATGCGTTTAAGCGAGTCCCGTCAGTTTCCCGACGGGCGACCGAAAACCGCATATTTGTTCTACTAGTCGCTCTCCAGCGAAGGAGTGTTCGATTTCACCAAGTACTGTTAACCGGTTTTTCAATCTTGAAGGCGGAAGTACTGAGAGTCGTAATGGTAGTTGCCCGTGGCATTTTTCATGTTGTTTTGGGCGGGGTTTGTGCAGGTTCACTGCTTACGAGGTTACCGAGCCCGGTTTCTCGGCAGCCTGATCTAGCGCCGAACATGGCTGTCGAGGAAATGCCATGTCTCCACGGTTTGAAATGTTGTGTGGGAACGAACTGGTTCGGCGAACCAAAATAACAAGCTTGATGCAGGATGCACACCCACCGACTAACAGAATTCCTTGGATTTTCGCCTTGAAACGGAAGCTGTTTGTGAATGCTCAAGATCAATTAATCGATTCGGATAATCGGTGGTGATCATGTCGACACCCAAATTGATCATGTTTTGCAGGTGCTGGGTTTTATTCACTGTCCACGCACATACCTGGAGCCCGAATTGATGGGCATTTTTTAGCAAATCAGCATTCAGGTCAATAAAGTTCGGAGACCAGATATTGGCATCTAGATCATGGATCAGGCGAGGCAAGTCGTCGGGTCGAATCGATTTTTCGGGTGAGTTCGGGTCATGACATGGACGCTGATCTTCGCTCAAGAATCCATACTGGCTAACTTGATCGCTCAAACAGCCAATCCTCAAATCAGGAAGCCTGGACTTGATGCCCAGAGGCAATCGCCAGTCAAAACTTTGCACAAAGGCTCGATCAATAATGCCTAGTTCCAGGATTTGATTGGCTGTGATTTCTATATAACGGTCAATATCAGGAACCAGAAAGGGTTCATCAATGGTACTTTTGAGTTCGATATTGATCTCGATATCAGCTTCCATTTCCCGAAGCAGATTGATGACCTCTTCAAGCGATGGGACAGTTTGTCCATCACAAGGAATTTGCTCGGAAAATCGGGCAGCATATTCCGAGTCCGGGTTGATTCGACCGACGTCGTATTTTGCAAGATCGGCTGCCCCTAAATCGCGAATCGCCAATGGGTCTTTGATCCATAAACCATCTGGAGTACGGGCGATTGCCGGTGAAAGTCTCGGATCATGGTGCACAATCAGCCGATCTTCTTTCGAGACCCATACATCAATTTCAATGGCATCCAAGCCCAGTTCAACTGCGGCTAGAACAGCCTGCAGTGTATTTTCGGGATACAGCCCTCGCGCTCCACGATGGCCGTGGACTTGCAGTTTACCTGTATTCTGTCGACGCTGAGATTGATTTCGCACCGAAGAATTGAATTGCCATTCAATGCAGAGTGCAATGTACCATCAAAGGTTACTTGCCGAGTTCAAGGCGAACTTGCCGAGCTTTCTCAATCAGAAAATTGATTACATCAATCAAATTTTCATGATTCCCGGCATGCGATACTGAAGTTAGGTACCGCCCATCAATGATAATGGTTGGAACTCCGGTAATACCATACCGCCGGGTCATGACTTTCGAGAAGTTGATTTTGCTGTCGATCGCAAAAGAGTTAAAGGTATTGAGAATGTCTTCCCCACTCACACCAAGTTCCTCAGCCCAGGCAGCCAGACCCTCCTTGGTATTGAACGAACGCCTCTCGTCATGAATGGCATGAAACATCATGCTATGGAGCGGGTCGAGTTTGTCCAGAACCTCAAAAGTATAGAATGCACGGGCAGAAAATTCATTCCGATTCGGATTGAAGTAAACCGGCATCGGGACATATTCAGCGGTATCCGGCTTGGTCTGCAGCCATTCACTGATCACCGGATGTAAACGATAACAGTGCGGGCATTCATACCAGAACACTTCAAGCACTTCAATCTTGTCTCCCGTTTGAACGGGCTGGACTTCTTCAAGCTCAATATAGTGTCCATCCTTGACAAAAGCTTCTTCCGCTTGACTGCTTTGGGACTGTGCCGGGGCGGTTAGCGTGAGCATGACCAGAATACTGAAAACGACGGTCAAGATCGAATGAATTAGCGATTTTTTTGAATTGTTCATAGTCAAATATCGGACAACTGTTGCGGTGGTTGGTGTTGGTTTCAGGTCAAGGGATTGAATTTCTCCCCAAGCCAAATTGGCAGATTTTCAAAACTTCGATTGCCCATGCAGATGATAACGCTATTATCTGCCAAGTTCAATTGCAAAACTTCAAAAACTTGTTCGCGGGAACGGCAAATATGGATTGCGGTTTTGGTGTCCAACTCATTCGGATCCCAAGCGAGTTCTTGTGACAGGTAGAATATTGACAGATCAGCAAGGTTCAAAGCCTGCCCTAGGGAATTGCCATGCATTCCCTGAGACATGGTATTTGAACCAGGATCAATGACTGCCATCATTCGTGATTTTGCATGCTTGCTTTTCAATGCTTCAAGGGTAGCCTGAATCGCAGTAGGGTGGTGGGCGAAGTCTTCATAGAGGTAGACGGAATCGGTTTTCAAGATGCACTCCAGACGGCGCCTGGCAGGAGCGAATCCCCCCAAACTGGCAGCAGATTGATTGGGCTCAATCCCTGCTGCCTGTGAAGCTGCAATCGCAGATATTGCATTTTGCATGTTATGCATGCCAATGCATTGCCAATCAACGGAACCGGCTTTCTGCTGCCTGTTATAAACTTCAAATTGGGAATGATCCTGAGTTTGCGTTTCGGCAAACCAGTCCGCCCGGTGATCTAGCAATGAGATGAATTTCGTTGGACTCCAGCAGCCCATATCCAAGACATCCAGGATATCTGGATCATCCTGGTTTGCAATCACCACACCATTGGACGGCACAATGCGCAACAGGTGATGAAACTGTTTCTTGATATCTTGGATACTGTCGAAAATATCGCCATGATCAAATTCGAGATTGTTCAGCACTGCAACTTGTGGATGGTAATGAAGGAATTTTGAGCGTTTATCGAAAAATGCGCTGTCATACTCATCCGCTTCAATCACGAACCATTCCGAGGCCCCCAATTCTGCAGTTTGAGTAAAGTTCCCGGGTTGTCCTCCAATCAGATAACCAGGTTTCAACCCTGCTTTGAAGAGTATCCAGGCGACCATGGACGCTGTGGTTGTTTTGCCATGTGTTCCAGCAATGGCGATGACTTTCCGCTTGGCAAGAACATGATCATGTAACCATTCAGGTCCTGAGGTGTAGGCAAGCCCTTTCGCAAGGATTGACTCGATTAGCAGATTACCCCTGGATAGCACATTGCCGATGATGACCAAGTCTGTGTCTGCTTCCAGATGATCGGGGTTATATCCTTGTTTAATTTGAATCCCCGAATTGGCTAGGCATGCAGACATCGGGGGGTAGACATTGTCATCACATCCACTGACCTGATACCCGAGTTGCTTGGCGATCTGGGCAATGCCGGCCATGAAAGTACCGCATATTCCTGCAATAAAGATATTCAATTCGCGGGAGTTCCCATGAGGCTAGTCACAAGGGCCATCGCAATGCCGATCATGACTTCTAACAGTATGGCCAAGCCGAAACCTGCAAATTTGCCGATTTCCAATGTTTCCTTGAGAATGAAAATGGTGACGATGAAATACCAGAAACTGGTAATGACGATCAGTATTTTGGTAGCATCAAGTGTTGTAGCAAAGACTACGTCCGGGCCAGCAAAAGCCAAAATTGGTAAAGCAACTGCGACCATAATTGCAGAACAGCCATAAAGAGCAGACGCGGACTGTAGCCAGCGTTCGGTTTTTTTGTAGAATTTGAGGAATAGGTATAGACTTGCTCCGAGCATGGTACTTTGGATCAGCGCATACATTACTGCAACACTGATGCCCGTCAGCATGATGTTGCGAATAAAAAATGCAACAGTCGCCGCTGCAATGCAATGCATCAGCAGGTTGTTCGAGATGGGCACATCCTCGGGTTTTACCCGAAACAGGCACATATTCATAAATAGGGTGATCATGATCGCCAATCGGCATGTTGTTGTAAGTGTGAATGATACCACTTGGTCACAAGGGAAGTCACTGGAGAGATGGAATTAAAGTTATTGGAAACCGAGCGACAGATTCGGCATTTGGTGGAGCATGGTCAGTCGTGCGACTGGATATCAATTGATACCGAGTTTATGCGTTATCATACCTATTACCCCATATTGTGTCTGATTCAGCTGCATTCTGCATTCGGAACGTTCGTTATCGATGCACTAAGTGTCAAAAATATTCAGCTCCTCAACAAGTTGCTTGAGTCAAGCAAGATAACTGTGATCATGCATGCATGTCATCAGGATTTGGAAGCTTTGTCAAGACGGGGGGAGTTCAGGTTGAATGGTTTGTTCGACACCCAGATTGCAGCTGCATTTTGCGGTTACTCTGAAACAGCGGGATATTCCAATATCGTCCATGAACTATGCGGTATTATGCTAAAAAAAGACCAGACGAGGAGTGACTGGAGCAACCGGCCATTAACACGGCAGCAATTGGAATATGCAAGGGATGACGTGCTGTATCTGAATCAAATTCGCAATATTCTCGAATCACGGATGGAGCAGTCAGGAAAACTGGAATGGTTCATGCAGGACTGCAGAGAGATTGCCAAAGGAGCTCTATTACCGGTCAGTCCAGAGGATGTCTATCTCAACTTCGGCAATCTGGATATTCCCCAAAGCTCAAGAAAGATCGCTCGCGAGTTGATCATCTGGCGAGAACGCCGCGCCCAAAAGCGAGATCGCCCAAGAAATTGGATATTGTCGAATCAGGCCATCATTGATTTATGTCATCACCGACCCAAAAGGCTCAATCAGCTTTGGCATATTTCCTCACTGAGCAAGCGTACGGTCAAGAACATTGGTCATGTATTGATTGACCTGATTCGCAAGCATGGTGGAGATGACAGAGCTCCAACTGATGCTTTGACTGTGCATGACACGGAATTCAAGAAACGTATGAAAGAGGCAAAGAAGATGGTGCGTACCATTGCCGCAGAACACGAAATCAGTCATGGTCTATTGGGTAGTCGCAAAGATGTCGAGTTGTTCATTCGAAGCGAATCCAAATCAAAACTGATGAATGGCTGGCGTTATGATCTGATTGGACGAGCGATGAAGGATCGATTTGGATGAATGATAGCCAATACGATAATGTCTACCAGCCGATGCTGCTGTGCAAGATTCCTGAAACTAGTTCTCGGAGGAAGTTGTTTTTGGCAGGAGGACAATGAATTTGCCCGGCTGTTTCATCCGACCTGCCATTTGTTCTGCTTTATCACCGTTTCCCCAAAATATATCGGCACGCAAAGGGCCTTTGATCGCCCCACCGGTATCCTGTGCCAGGTAAAGACGATTGTAGGGCTGTTCGGGATTGTCCGGGAGATTGGTCTGTAACCAGATTGGTGTTCCTAGCGGGATTATTGATGGATCAATCGCAATGCTCCGCTCTGGCGTCAGTGGGGTTGCAAGCGAACCAATTGGCCCTTGTTCGGCATTGTCGCGGATTTCAAAAAATATGTAACTTGGATTCTTATTCAGCAGGTCACGAGCCTGTGCCGGGTGATTGCGTAGCCATTCTCGTATCGTGAATAAAGAAACTTCTTCACGATCAAGCTCTCCCCACTCAATCAATACCTTTCCAATTGCTATATACGGATGTCCGTTTTGATCAGAGTACCCAGCACCAACGATGCGATCATCGGTGAGTTTTATCCTCCCTGATCCCTGAATGTGCAGGAAGAATACATCATCGCGATCATTCAACCACAGTAATTCATGTCCTTCAAGTGGGTTTTGTTCAGAGTCAATTTGTTCACGGGTATAGTAGGCAATCACGCGGTTTCCTTGAATGCGTCCTCGTACGCGTTTGCCCTTGAGTTCTGGATGAAGATCGGAAAGATCAACTCTCAGGAGGTCTTCAGGTCGTCGATAGATGGGGTATCGAAAGATTTCATCACGGACGGTACTGCCAAAGAGCAATGGTTCGTAGTAGCCGGTTACAAGACCGGTGGTTTTTCCGTCATCTCCGTGCACTGCATGCGGAGTAAACCAGGCTTCATAGAACTCTCTTGCTTGATTGTGGTCGGGATTGCCGAGCAAGTGAGCTGCATGGCATATTCGACCCCAGGCTTGTTTACCGATCAGGACGCGACAGTTATTGATGAGAGCGGGCCATGAGTCGGCATGTTGATCTTCGTTCCATCCGGTAACCTTGCTCCAGCTCACGGAATCGCCAATTCCGGCTGGTGGTTTCTGAGTCGTGCACGCGCCCAACATCAACATGCCGACCAGAATCAGAACGAACCGCGGCCATTGATTGCAATATCGAGATGCGAGTATCTGCTGAACGATCAATTCAAAAATATTCCTGATTCAGAAATGGTTGATTGATTAACAGGCAAAACTGGAACCAAAGATTTTGGCCTGGAATTTTTTGCGTTGCATTCGATGTCATTGCTTGTTTGCTGAAGAGCAGGTTGGAAGTGAATTACCGAATCCTGTCACAGTCACTGTCAAAACTGCACGAATCAATGCTCAAAGAGATCAGGAATTTGATGGCGCGAATGTCACGGGAGCGAACCCGGATTGAATGTCTTGAATGAGTTCTGGTTGCAAGGCATGCAGTTTTATTTCGTGTATTTTGAGTAAAAAAGACTGATTTCATAAATTTGAAGTAGTGTATAATTCACGCCCCTTGAAATTTTAACCGGATCAAACTATATGCCAACTGTTCAAGTTCGACAAAACGAACCTTTCGACATTATTTTACGACGTTTTCGACGAGCCTGTGAGCGCGCAGGGGTGTTCTCGGAGTCACGTCGACGCCAATCATACGAAAAGCCTACCACAATCCGCAAACGGGATAACGATGCTGCCGTTCGACGCGAGATGAAACGTGTCTCCCGCCAACGTACTCGTAACAGGCGCTTATACTGATTTCTGTCATGTCTCTAAAGCAGCGTATTGCTGAAGATATGAAAACCTCGATGCGAGCCAAGGATACGGTTCGTCTAGGTGTAATCCGTTTACTCAAAGCGGCTATTCAACGCAAGGAAGTAGATGAGAGATGCGAATTGGATGAGCAGGGGATTGAACAGGTTATTCAGAGACTGCTCAAGCAATCCCAGGAGGCTGCTGAACAGTTCATCCAAGGAAATCGCAAGGATCTTGCCGACAAGGAGCGTCAGTCCGTAAATATATTGCAGGCCTATCTTCCGAAACAACTCTCTGAATCAGAGGTCGTACAGGCGATATCAGAAGCAATTGCCGAGAGCGATGCCAAAAGCATGAAAGATATGGGTCGAGTCATGGTTTTGGTAAGGGAGCGGACGCAAGGCCGAGCGGATATGAAACAGGTTAGCGAACATGTCAAAGCGCTTCTCAATTAATCCCGCCGTGTCAGAAATTAGACACTCCTTGGTCGTTGGTCATCAGGTTGTCTCTCCATGGTTGTTCCCTCTTTCTCATTGAGCGATTACTGAAAATGCAATTTCAACAGGTGTAGCACCGTGATGGTTTT
The DNA here is from genome assembly GCA_965220975.1 of Candidatus Poriferihabitans sp. Taxonomy (GTDB): domain Bacteria; phylum Pseudomonadota; class Gammaproteobacteria; order Arenicellales; family Poriferihabitantaceae; genus Poriferihabitans. Next base: position 664,574 of record OZ244855.1, read on the forward strand.
GCTATCAACAATGACACCTTGTTTGATCATCTCCTCAACTGTTTCAATTTCCAGCCAGTGAAGTTCCAGAATTTCATGCGCTTCCAGAGCTTGTTCTCCGACGTGCAGATGACTTGCCTTGTAGGCGTGCATGTGTTCATCAGAATATCCTGGCGAGGTATAAAACGAACCAATTTTTTCCCACTCATCAGCACTATATCCGGTTTCCTCTTGCAGCTCCCGTCGAGCCGCCTCATCCGGAGTTTCGGAAAATTCGATGCCTCCAGCGGGCAATTCCCAAATCCAATCAGAAGCGGCTGGACGATATTGCCGGATTAGGCAGACTCTCCCTTTCTCGTCAATAGCTGCAATAACCGCAGTTCCAGGATGCCGGACGATTTCCATAGTGACCCATTCCGAGTCATCTTCATTCGGCTGGTAGGACTCCAAACCCAGACTGATCACTCTACCGCTGAACAATGTGCGCCGCAGTGGTTCTTTTGGCAGATGAATTAGCGATTGTTCGTAGTCGTTGGGTGCCCGGAATCCGAGCAGATTGAACAGGGTGGCAGCCACATTGGCCAGACCGCCATGAAGTTTGTCATTTAGCGTATACGCCTGGTCATCGATCGAATCAGCAATGACGAACGGCACGGGATTGAGAGTATGCGAAGTTTTGGGGATGCGTTTGCCATCCTGTTCGCTGAACATCTCTTCGGCATTTCCATGATCTGCGGTAAATACGAGAACACCTTTCAGAGCCCTGATTGTTTCCAATAGACGACCGAGACAATCATCAACGTGTTCCAACGACTGAACCGTTGCCTCAATGTTGCCAGTATGTCCAACCATGTCGCCATTGGCAAAGTTGATACGACCAAAACGGTACTTGCCCGATTTCAGCAGTTCTATGGTGGTATCGGTGATTTCCCTGGACTTCATGCATGGGGCCTGGTCGAAAGGGATATTGTCCGAAGGAATTTCGACATAGGTTTCAAGTGTCTCGTCAATATAGCCAGACCGATTTCCATTCCAAAAATAGGTGACATGCCCAAATTTCTGGGTTTCGCTAATGGCAAAGCTGGAGATGTTTTTGGCGCACAAGTACTCTCCCATCGTGTGTTCAATGATTGGAGGTTGCACCAGATAATTACTGGGGATTTTGAGGTCGCCATCATATTCCAGCATGCCGCAGAAGTAGATATCGGGAAAGTCTCCGCGCTCGAAATGCTCGAAATCCTTGTCTTCCAGCGCCGATGAGATTTCAATGGCCCGGTCTCCTCGAAAGTTGAACAGAACCACTCCATCGCCATCTAGCATTTGTCCAACCGGTTGTCCGTTTTGAGACACCACGAATGGAGCAAGCATTTGGTCGGTAAGCTCCGGATCAGCGGTATACTGTCTTTCGATTTCTTCAAAAACATCGCTGATCATATGACCCGTTTCGTCCACGCGACCATGCACATGCACATTGAAACCGCGTCGGACCATATCCCAGTCTGCCTGATAGCGATCCATGGTAATTCGCATCCGTCCACCACCGCTAGCAATGCGATAATTTGCATCGGAAGAATGATTGATCTGATCCAGTTTTGACTGAAGAATTTTGAGATAGTGTATTGATGAACGGGGCTCTACATCACGGCCATCTAGCAGGGCATGAATGCATACTGATTGAATTCCTGAATCATGGCATCGATCCAGCAATCGCAGCAGATGGCGGATATTTGAGTGAACATTGCCATCGGAGACGAGCCCTATGAAATGAATGGTTCCACCTGTCAGTCCTCGTTGTTCAACGGCCTTCCACACATCCGAATCAAAAATGGCTCCGGAATGAAGGGCTGACTCGACAAGTTTTGCGCCTTGGTCAAATATGCGTCCACCACCTAAGGTGTTATGCCCGACTTCGCTGTTGCCCATATCCGAGTTTGAAGGCAATCCAACCCATTCGCCGTGTGCGTTGAGTTTGGTGCTCATTGGGCTCGCGAGCAGTCGATCAATATTCGGGGTTTGAGCCAGCGAGAGAGCATTTGCTTCGCTGGGTTCTGCCAGACCAACGCCATCGGCAATCACCAACAGGACAGGGCCAGGCCGTGCATGAAAACTAATTAATCGTTCGAGGATCATTGTTGAAATTACGTGTTCAAATAGAGGAGGTAGCAAGAATATCTGTGTGCTGGAGTGTGATCTTGAATTGTTCAAGAGCCTTGGCACGATGACTGATGCTGTTTTTGATCTCCGGCTTGAGTTCGGCAACTGTGCAACGATATTCTGGCAAATAAAATACGGGATCATATCCAAAGCCATTTTTCCCAGCAGGGGCAATGGCTATTTTTCCTTCCCATGAACCCGAAAATACAAGTGGTTGATCATCATCAAACTGTCGGATGAAGACGATGACACAGTCGAATCTTGCAGTGCGGGAGGAAGAATCGATTTCCCTCATCTGACTGAGAAGTTTATTCACATTCTGTTGATCAGAGGCATCAATGCCAGCATAGCGCGCCGAATGTATTCCGGGAGCACCGTCAAGACAATCTACAGACAACCCGGAATCATCCGCGATAGCCGGCAGGTTTGCATATTTGCTGGCTGCTCGGGCCTTGAGCAGTGCGTTTTCTTCAAAAGTATGTCCGGTTTCTTCAGGTTCTGGAATGCCCATTTCAGACATGGGTTTGAGGATATAGGGAAAGCCCTTAAGAATCTGTCCGAATTCTCGTCGTTTTCCCTGATTGCCAGATGCGAGAACAATTTTCTTGGTGAACTGATTCACAGCATGAAATTAGGTTTCAAGAGGTTGCTCGAGTGCCATTTGTTGATATTCGAGAAGCTTTTGGCAGGCTGCACTGGCCTGGCTCAGCATCATGTCGGCCTGCTCTTTGCTAAATGGTTCTTTCTCGGCCGTACCCTGAATCTCGATGAAGCGCCCCTTGTTATCCATGACTATGTTCATATCGGTATCGGCCTGACTGTCCTCTGCATAATCCAAATCGGTGACCGCAACCCCTTGATAGATACCCACTGAAACTGATGCAACCGCACACAGCATCGGGTTATCAGCGATCATTTCTTGTTGAAGCATTTGATTGATTGCGTCCGCAAGTGCAACATAACCGCCAGTAATCGATGCAGTCCGGGTTCCCCCATCCGCTTGCAGGACATCACAATCGACAGTAATAGTCCTTTCACCAAGCAACTTCATGTTTACAGCTGCTCGTAATGACCGACCGATCAAGCGTTGAATCTCAAGTGTGCGACCAGTCTGCTTGCCTCGGGTTGCTTCACGCATGGTCCGCTCGCTGGTAGAACGAGGGAGCAGGCCGTACTCGGCAGTGACCCATCCCCGCTTGGAGTTTCTGAGAAATGGCGGGACACGGTTTTCAATTGATGCATTGCATAAGATTTGTGTATTGCCGTATTCAATTAGTACCGACCCTTCCGCGTATCGGGTATAGCCTCGAGTTATCTTGACCGATCGCATCTCATCGGGGCGGCGGTTGGAGGGTCGAATCATGGTCATGAATTTGCAAATTGCGAAAAGCAGATTGTATATCAGAGTCGGAGCGGGGATGGAACTCCTGGTTCATTATTCAGTTCCATTTGGTAGATTGCGATACTGTGATAGGCATTGAATTTCCATCCGGCCTCGCTCAGCAATCCGCATTTTTTGAATCCGAGTTTTTCGTGCAAGCGAATTGACGCTGGGTTGGGTATGGTAATGATCGCAAAAGCTTGATGCAGACTGGTGAGCAGAATCAATTTGAACAGTTTCCGATAGAGTGCCTCGCCAATTCCGCGACGTGACATGTCCTTCTGAACATAGACCGTGGTCTCGGTGGAACGGCAATAAGCGTTTTTGGGGCGAAAAAATGTGTTGTAGGCAAAGCCAACAATCTTTCCGTTGTTTTCAGCAACCAGAAGATAGTAAGGGCAATTGTCCAGATTGAATTTCTCAAGCCATCGGATACGCTTGTCAAGATGCCATGGCCGGGTATCAAAATTCGTCGAGGTATGCTCGATATACCAGTTGGCAATATCATTGACAGCCGATGCATCATCAACGGTCACCTGCCGGATTCTGGGTAGACTGGCTGTTTTCAAGATGAACGACAAACGATTAAGTTGATCATTTCGAAAACGATCGTTGCGGCTGCCAGAGAGGTCAGTTCGGCATGATCGTAAGCTGGACTGACTTCGACCACATCTCCTCCCACTAAATTGACGCCAGCGAGTCCTCGCAAGATATTCACCATTTCCCTGGTTGTCAGCCCGGCAATTTCCGGGGTACCAGTACCGGGTGCATGGGCCGGGTCAAGAACATCAATGTCAATCGAGAGGTATAGCGGGCAATCGCCAACTCGCTGACGGATTCGGTTGGCCACATGATCCGGACCAAATTTTTCCAGTTCGTCACAATGGATAGTCTTGAATCCGAGTTCCTCGTCGTTGTTCAAGTCCTCGGAACTGTAGAGGGGGCCGCGGATGCCGACATGCATGGAGGAGTTCTCCATAAACAATCCTTCCTCTGCGGCACGCCGGAAGGGTGTACCATGGGTATATGGTGCATTAAAGTAGGTATCCCATGTATCTAAATGTGCATCAAAGTGCACCAGAGCAACCGGTCCATTCAGGCGTTGGTTCATGGCCCGCAGCAATGGAAAAGCAATGGTGTGATCACCGCCCAAACAAATCAGTGATTCGCATTGCTGATGAATTTCCGTTGCCGTTTTTTCGATCTGATCAATTGCTTCTTCAATGTTGTAGGGTGAGCAGGCCACATCGCCTGCATCTGCTACTTGTACGGTTTTGAATGGCTCGGTCTGATAATTCGGATGGAAGTTATACCGAAGGTGTCGCGAGGCTTGACGGATTGCGCCGGGCCCGAAACGAGCGCCGGGTCGATAACTGGTACCTGCGTCAAATGGCACGCCTAGCAGGGCAATATCGCAAGTGCCAAGCTCCCTGAGCTCAGGAAGTCGACAAAATGTAGCTGGACCGGCATAGCGTGGGACAATCGTTCCACTCACCGGTTCTATGGGTTTTGCTCTTTGGTTGGACATATCGGTTCTATCACAGAAATTTCTAAAGTAGTAATTTTGCCTGGTTTCGTTGTTTCGAACAAAGAGAAAGTAGTCAAGGGCGAAATGAGGACGAACGGTCACGAACTCGCCAGCAATTTGAAAATGCAAATTCCAAAATCACAAGCATTGCCGCTGAAAAACTTTCGAGCATGCTATTATATCGACTCAGCTGAGCGTAGAATGAATGAATCCGAAATGGTATCTACTCGCCCCCTATTGGTGACGGGTGGATATTTTGGAACCATGCTTTGCTGAAGTTTCAGACTTCAGTTCCCGAACCAGCAGTCTGGCCAATCCATCTGCAGTGAAGTCTCGCAATGAGTGGAAAGCTTGTTGAGCTCGATCGATCCGAAATGAAGACGGCTTGATCGATCCGATCGGATTGTCATGACAGAGTGAAAGCGAGTGAGCGTTCCATTTATAGCAGCATGGTGTGATAGACTATGAACTTGGAGCAAGCCATGCCGTTTTCTCTTGCAGGCCTCGAATATCCATGGAACTAGTACGGGAGAGTGGGGACAGGAGCTCAAGGAGATCGTTTTCCGATCCCGGGTACATGTTGAAATTTCGTGATGTCTGTCAGATCGTTCAGTCCATCGTCAACTATCAGGTACATCGAACAGGATGCCGGTTTCAGGCAATGATTTGTTTGCTTGTGTACTTGCGTATTCTTCGATTATCCGTTTTAATCCGTATACCATATCTGCATGCATTCAATGATCATGCCCGTGGCGAGGTGTAGCGATGAATCAAGATCAGAAAAGAAAGCTGGAGTCCTTTCTCAAGCGAACGGAAGGAGAACCGCCTCTGGTGTTTGTTGGACGGTCCGAAGTGCTCGACGACCTTGCGCTTGCAGCCGAGCAGGTCTGGGAGGGCTCGGGAACCGATCAGCATGGCGCAGGGAAATCAACGCGCATTATCCAGGGTGCGCCGGGGGCGGGCAAGAGCTCGATCTTGGAGGAGATCAAAAAGAATCCGGAGAGACTGTATACGGAGAGTGTTGACAAACCCCCGCTGGTGGTCGCACTGAAGTCTGGCGATATTGGGGGAGTTGCAGACATTCTTCAACCGCTAGCCCGGAGCATCAACCCGACAGCCTCCGAGGAGTTTTTATCGCATTCCATTCGGACATCCGGCGGGGAGGCTGGGATTGGCTTGGGTCCAGTCAAGGCCTTCGGCAAGCAAGAGACCACCATGGAGCCGGCAAGACCGCGCATGCACTGGGATGTGTTGGGGGACTGGGTTGAACAGCATGGCGGGTTTGACCGTCCGATCGTGCTGGCCATCGACGAAGCACAGCGCTTTCAACGTGATTCCGAAGATCCTCTCTCCAAGCTGTTTCAGAGTCTCCATGACGGTTGCGGGCTGCCGATTGCGCTGGTGCTGGCGGGTCTCAGCGATACCGAATACTCGGCCCGCAAGATGGGACTGACCCGCATGCCGCACAGGCAGAAACACAACATCGGGCGTTTCCCGGATCATGAAGTCCAGGAACTCATGGAAAGGTCCTGTGCGCATTTCGGCATTGATGCTGCCGGACATGACGATGAGATCGATCGGCTGATTCAGCCTTGTGACGGCTGGCCCCGGCATCTGCATATAGTCTTGCAGGCACTGGGCGCAGAAGCCCTGAGAACGGAGGGCGATCTCGGCAGGGCGGCCTGGGAGAGGATACAGGCCGAGATCAAAACCGGAAGGGACGGGTATTACGACGGTCAGTTTTCAAGCGAGATGAAAGATGCCATGGAGCTGACGGCCGGAGTGATGGCTGCCATGGACAGCAATCAGGGCTCTTCTCGGATCAAGCGCTTGATGGAAGACCTTCATGAGGCGGATCCTCGGAAATATCGCTTGCCGGCAGGCATGGATGCAGACTCCTTCTTCATTCACCTCGTGCACCAGGGGGCCTTGCACGAGGAATCGGCCAATCGATATGCATGTCCGATCCCGTCTTTCCGGACCTATCTGCTCGAGCACGGCGGGATCGCAGAGAACTCGAACTTGCAACCTCAAGCCACATGATCGGATACTGGCCGATTGGTGGTGAATCAACTCTCGCTGGATGCTTTTCTCTCATGTACAATCAAGTGGGCGAGTAGTTACCCGAAATGAATTGACAGGCTCTTCATCTCGATTCGTTCATTTTCGAGATGTAGATTATATCATGATAATATCCACATTCCGAATCTGTAATTCCCGTTCAATGCATTTTACGGGTTGTATTACGGAATCTGAAAAAAACGGTACCTGCTAATTGATGATGCTCAACTTGGGGTTGATTCTTGCACTTTTCCTAATCTTCCAAAGCATGCCTGCAAGATGCTCTTTCGCTCCTGTTTTGGACGGGAACTAGCGACATCGAGACATGTTTTGGTGAATGACTTTACAATGAGTAACTATCTTGAAGCGACTGGCTTGAATTTCAATGCTTCGGGCCAATTCGAAGGGCGCTATGCCTTGTTTGAATCCATTCCCTGGCATCCGGTACCTACTTCAGCCGTATCGTATGTTGCAGAACGAAATCTCCTGATTATTGGTGAGATGGAGCAAGCCAGCAGAATTGTTGAAAGATGCGAAAGCGGGCTCAATGCATACATTGCAATTCCTGCCGAAAAATCAGGATTTGCGACTTCTGCACATGCCCGCCATGTTGCAGGCCTTACGGTTCAGGGTTTTCTGGGTCATTTTGAAGTGCGAATTGATCAGCATTTGGACCAACCGAATGCGAGCGAGCAAAATCTTGCCAAACTGTTCAATATTGAAAGTGGTTTTTTTGATCAGGTTTATGATTGTCAGGTAGAGCCTTGTTTTACGGCTGAACTCAAGCCGCCCGGATATTACAACGAGCGAAGTAGTGAGAATCATGGGCCGGTCGATGCCATCGAGACACTTTCCGAGATGGTGGGCGAGTTCGAAAAACCCAAGTATTTCAACTATGACCCCGAAATCTGTGCACATGGACGAAGCGGTATCAGAGGATGTACGAATTGCTTGGATGCCTGTCCGGCTGATGCGATCATTTCGATTGGTGATACGATTGAGGTCAATCCACACTTATGTCAGGGAGGAGGTGTATGCGCCACCAGTTGCCCGACAGGTGCGATCACCTACGTTTACCCTCCGGTTGATCAGCATCTCGAGTTACTGAGAACTTTGGTCAAGGGCATGCTCAAGGCCTATCCGGATACGGCGCCCGAGGTTGTTTTTGTCGATAACGAGCATGGCCTTGACCGGTTCAATGAACAGTTTCGGGAGATGACGCATACAGTTCTGCCCTTTGTGGTCGAGGAAATTGGTTCGGTTGGGCCTGAAGTGATTGCCTCGGCCCTTGCTTATGGGGCGGGCAAGGTGTTCTTGTACATTGCTCCAGGGACACCAGTCAAGGTCATCGAGACCTTGAACAGGACAGTCGGGCAGATCAACAGAGTGCTCGAGGAAACGTCCTGCAACGATCGAACACTGAGCGTGGGCGATACTCTGGAAGGAGTTGGTGTTGCGGTTCTGGATGAGGTCAGAGAACCTGCAACCTATGCTCCAATTGGTGACAAGAGGGCGATCACACGGAAGGCATTTTCGCATTTCAACGAGATTGCCAAGCAACCTCGAGAGTTATTTTCCATGCCGGAAGGGAGTATGTTTGGCCGGATTCGTGTCGATGTTGAGGATTGTACGCTGTGCATGGGCTGTGTATCCCAGTGTCCTGGCAAAGCCCTGCAAGCTGGAGGGGATACGCCTGCGCTTCGTTTTATTGAAGCTAATTGTGTTCAATGCGGAATCTGCCAAACAAGTTGTCCAGAGTCTGCCATTACGCTGGAACCCAGGCTTCATTTCAATCTGAACATCATCAACAAGTCGATTCCCCTCAAGGAGGAAAGTCCGTTTCACTGCATTGTCTGTGGAAAGCCATTCGCTACGCAGGCAATGATTTCCCGGATGACGGACAAACTCAAAGGCCACTGGATGTTTAATGATGCCGAATCATTGAAACGCCTCAGAATGTGTGGGGATTGCCGAGTCGTTGACATGCTTGAACAAGAAAACCGCAAGCAGACTTAATAGGTGACATGCATGCCAATCAATCAGCATTGCCAAGCATGTTGCAGACTCTCCGTGAACGTTCAATCAGGCAAGCATCACTGGGCATTTTGGAATTGATTCGAGCATGTCGAAAACTTTTAATATAAGATAGATTTATAGAAAGTGTAAAACGCATAAAAAGTATCTATTCAAAGTTCCGTAAATTTGATATACTCTAGTGAAACAAATAAAAATGAATCAGGTACAAGCATACATTTTCTTGTGTAACGGTGATAACTTCGAAAAAATGCCTTTTCCCTGGCACTGAGGGCGGTTCGGTGGCTATTCCCTCCGCTTTGAGATCGGCTCTTGCTGGTCAAGTGCAGCTCAGGGTTCTTTTACACGTCAATATGGTATGATTCGCCAACCAGGAGAAGAAAGGTTAAATGTTGTCATTGGAGTCGAAAAGTGTTAACCAGGAACATCGGTCTGGCCATACACGGATTGGTGGCCCCGAGTTGCGCATGAACACTTATACAATTCTGGCTTCACTTCTCCATGGACCACCTGATTCCCCACTGTTGAAACATCTCGCGAGCATAGAAAGTGATGATCCGAGTGAGCCAGGTACCATGGGACGAGCCTGGATGGCCTTGAAGCAGGTTGCACTGAAAGCGGAACCGGCCCCGCTAGCAGAAGAATATCAGAATTTGTTCATCGGTCTTGGGCGTGGCGAGGTCGTGCCCTTTGGAAGTTGGCATCTCACGGGGTTTCTCATGGACAAGCCCTTGAGTGATCTGCGTAACGATCTTGAGGCTTTGGGAATCGTTCGAGACGACAGTGAAAAAGATCCGGAAGACCATATTTCGGCATTATGTGAGACCATGGCCCTGCTAATCCAGGCCGATGATGTTGATGAGCAGATGGAACGGCGGTTTTTTGCATGCCATCTTCACCCGTGGGCTACAAAATTTTTCAAGGAAGTGCAGAAAGCCGACTCGGCGAACTTCTACAAGCATGTCGGTTGTCTGGGACAGTCTTTCATGGAAGTCGAAAGCCATTATCTGAACGTAAGAACACATTAAAAACAAGAATCATCAAAATTAAACCATCAATCTTGGAGAAAGGTAAATGAATAAAGAATCTATCCAGAAAGAAACCATTCACCGTCGCAGTTTTCTGAAAGGTGCAGCGGTTGCTACCACGGCGATCGGGTCGGGAGCGGCAATCAGTGTTGCACGGGCTGAATCTGCTGACGAGATGCCGGTGAAGAACGAGACAAAAGGGTATCGTGAGACACCTCATATCCGTGAATACTACCGGCTAGCAAGACTGTGATTTACGGTCTCTGAACAACAAGTCATATTAGAAAACAGTATCTATCCATAAAGCAACGTCAGATTACCTATAGGAGTTCATTCGATGAAATTGATACGCAAACGAACGGTGGAACCAACTGGCAAGTTTACCGGTTTGGGCGAGACCATTGATCGGCGCACATTTTTAGCGCGGTCCGGTATCGCCGTAGGAGCGGCTACAGCAGCTGCCATGTTGACTCCAGGACGAGTCAAGAAGGTTCATGCTGCGAGTAGTGAAGCCAGAATAGGCCCAGTGACCATCAAGAAAAGTGTGTGTACGCACTGTTCAGTTGGTTGCGGGGTTGTCGCAGAAGTTCAAAATGGGGTATGGACTGGTCAAGAACCCGATTTTGATTCCCCCTTGAATCTTGGAGCGCACTGTGCCAAGGGTGCATCGGTTCGAGAGCATGGTCATGGCGAACGCCGGCTCAAATACCCGATGAAGCTGGTCGGTGGCAAATGGGTTCGCATGTCTTGGGACGATGCGATTAATGAAGTGGGCGATGGCATGCTCAAAATCCGTGAAGAATCCGGACCGGATTCGGTATACTGGATGGGCTCAGCCAAGTTCAACAATGAACAGGCCTACCTGTTCCGCAAGTTTGCGGCCATGTGGGGTACCAACAACGTTGACCACCAGGCACGTATCTGTCACTCGACCACAGTTGCTGGAGTAGCAAACACCTGGGGGTATGGCGCCATGACCAACTCCTATAACGATATGCACAACAGTAAGGCCATGCTGTTTATCGGCTCGAATCCTGCTGAAGCGCATCCGGTCTCCCTGCAGCATATATTCAGGGCGAAAGAGAATGGCTCCAAAATGATCGTGATTGATCCACGATATACACGTACTGCGGCTCATGCTGACCATTATGTTCGTATCCGTCCCGGTAGCGATGTCGCAATCATGTGGGGCATGCTCTGGCACATTTTCGAAAATGGCTGGGAAGACAAGGAATATATTCGTCAGCGCGTATACGGACTAGATGAGGTTCGGGCAGAGGTAGCCAAATGGAATCCAGAGGAGACCGAGCGAGTTACTGGTGCTCCTGAGGACGTTGTCAAGACGGCAGCCAAGATGATGGCTGAAAACTCTCCCGCTACTTTTGTCTGGTGCATGGGCGGAACACAGCACACGATCGGTAACAACAATACCCGAGCGTACTGCGCATTCCAGTTGGCATTGGGCAATATTGGAAAGTCTGGCGGGGGTGCAAATATCTTCCGTGGACATGACAATGTTCAGGGTGCTACCGACTTCTGTGTACTTTCTCATTCGTTGCCGGGTTACTATGGCTTGAGCGATGGAGCCTGGAAGCATTGGTCGAGAGTCTGGGATCTTGAGCATGAGTGGGTCAAAGGTCGTTTCCATGCCGACCAAGTTGAAGGCGATAAAGGAAAACCGATTCATCCCATGAACTATCGAGGCATTCCGGTGTCAAGATGGGTTGATGGAGTCCTCGAAGAGAGTATTGGTCAAAGCGACAACATCCGTTGCATGGTCTGGGCTGGACATGCTGTCAACAGTCAGACTCGCGGACCGGAAATGAAGAAAGCCATGAGCAAGCTGGATATGATGGTGATCATTGATCCGTATCCAACCCATGCGGCTGTCATGCATGACCGTACCGATGGCGTTTATCTGTTGCCGGCTTGTACTCAATTCGAAACCTATGGATCGGTTACTGCTTCAAATCGCTCGTTGCAGTGGCGTGAAAAAGTGGTTGAGCCTTTGTTTGAGTCTCTTCCGGATCACACAATTTTCTACAAATTCGCCAAGAAATTCGGATTTGAGAATGAATTGTGCAAAAACATTGCCGTTGAGAATGACGAACCGAATATTGAAGATATTACCCGCGAGTTCAATCGTGGCATGTGGACAATTGGTTATACAGGTCAGAGTCCCGAGCGACTGAAGCTCCACGCGGCGAACAAGCATACCTTCAACACCACGACTCTGAAAGCTGAAGGTGGTCCCTGTGATGGAGATTACTACGGAATGCCGTGGCCTTGCTGGGGTAATCCTGAGATGAATCATCCGGGAACACCGATTCTGTATGACACCAGCAAGCCGGTTGCCGAAGGTGGCTTGGCTTTCCGGGCGCGATTTGGAGTTGAACATGAAGGCAATAACATTCTCGCGGTTGACTCTTGGCCCAAAGGTTCGGAAATCCAGGGTGGACATCCGGAATTCACAGCGGACTTGCTCAAGCAGCTCGGTTGGTGGGATGAGTTGACGGCAGAAGAGAAAGCTCTCGCAGATGGCAAGAACTGGAAGACCGACCTTTCTGGCGGTATCCAGCGGGTGGCCATCAAGCATGGTTGTCCTCCGTTTGGAAATGCCAAAGCCAGAGCGATTGTCTGGACATTCCCGGATCGGGTGCCGATTCATCGTGAGCCGCTTTATACTCATGATCGAGAATTGGCAGCGAAATATCCAACCTATGAGGACAGGAAACGTTTTTATCGTCTCCCGACTCGATACATGTCTATCCAGAAAGAGGATTTCAGCAAAGAATATCCGATCATTTTCACGAGTGGCAGACTGGTTGAGTATGAGGGTGGCGGTGAAGAATCCCGCTCGAATCCCTGGTTGGCAGAATTGCAGCAGGAGATGTTCGCAGAGGTAAATCCGAAGGATGCCAATGATGTCGGTCTCAAGGATGGGGACATGATCTGGATCGAGACACCTGAAGGTGCTCGCATCAAGGTCAAGACGATGATTACCCGACGAGTGGCACCGGGAGTAGTGTTTGCCCCGTTTCACTTTGGCGGATGGTATGAAGGTGAGGATCTGCTTGATAAGTATCCAGCTGGAGCTGAGCCATATGTCAGGGGTGAAGCGTGTAACACCGCGTTTACCTATGGGTATGACTCTGTAACTCAGATGCAGGAGTCGAAAGTGACCCTGTGTCGAATCAAACTTGCATAAGGGAGGAGGACAGAACAATGGCAAAAATGAAATTTCTTTGCGATGCCGAACGGTGCATTGAATGCAATGGTTGTGTTACCGCCTGTAAAAACGAGAATGAAGTTCCATGGGGTGTCAACCGTCGCCGTGTGATTACACTGGGCGATGGAGAAGTCGGTGAGAAATCTATCTCGGTAGCGTGCATGCACTGTACAGATGCACCATGCTCTGCGGTTTGTCCGGTCGATTGTTTTTATACGACCGATGATGGAATCGTGTTGCATGACAAGGATTTGTGCATCGGATGCGGGTATTGTTTCTATGCCTGTCCGTTTGGTGCACCACAGTATCCATCCGAGCAGGCTTTTGGTGTACGTGGCAAAATGGATAAATGCACATTCTGTGCCGGCGGCCCGGTTGACGATAACTCTGTAGCGGAATTTGACAAATACGGTGCAAACCGGGTTTCTCAAGGCAAGCTTCCACTCTGTGCAGAAATGTGTTCTACCAAGGCACTGCTGGCAGGAGATGGAGACATGGTTGCAGATATTTATCGTGAAAGGATTCTCAAACGGGGTGATCGACCTCAAACATGGGGTTGGGAAAAAGCCTACGGATCTGCAGTTTAGCATTTGGCATTATGGGGGGCTTGAACGCCCCCCATTCTGTCTCAGGCTTACTGCAATATAGGCAAGTAAACTTCAGGAGATTTGCAAATGAATGCTACGATACAAAAACTGGCGGTAGGGGCTGGGATTCTTGTTCTTACGGTTTCGTTGACCGGTTGTTACGAGTCCCCGACAGTCACATTGTTTGAGCCGGGAGTCTATAAAGGTGCCGATGATCCGTTGCTCACAAATTCTGACAATCAATCATTGAATGAGCGTTTCACCGGTCAAATGGACCGTTAGTGTTCAGGGCCTAGATATGAGAACAACTACCATGTCATCAAAAACAGATACTGCCAACAAAGCTCGGCAGCGATTTCGTGTCATGGGATGGTCAATGTTATTGATCTTCGCATGTGCAATTATTTTACCTACTACCTCTTATTTAATTCCGACAGAGACTGCCAATGCTCAGGTAGTCGATGATCAAAACCAGCGTTCCAATTTCTGGCGAGCCGTACGAGAAGGGGGCTCCGGCTACAGTTCAGTCAAGGGTCTGGAGACAGGTGTGTTTATCGACAACGGTGGTCAGAACTGGAGACAGTTGAGAAACGGCCCAATCAGTACTTATGGAGGCTGGGCTCTGATCATTGCAGTACTTGGGTGTATCGGCTTTTTCCTGGTTCGAGGAAAGATCAAGATTGATGCTGAAATATCCGGCAGAAAAGTTCAGCGCTGGCAGACTTGGGAACGATTTATGCACTGGTTCACAGCCGCTGGATTTGTAGTTCTCGCCATTACTGGTCTTAGCATGCTTTTTGGCCGACTAGTACTGATTCCAGTCATGGGTCCGGAGGGTTTTGCCCTTTGGGCGAACATGTCGATCAATGTGCACAATGCGGTTGGTCCGTTTTTCTCAATCGGTGTACTTGGGATGTTTCTATTCTGGGTCAAGCACAATTTTTTCAATGCTGTCGACATGAAATGGTTCGCATCTGGTGGTGGAATCATCGGGAATGCACATCCCAGTGCTGGAAAACTGAACGGCGGAGAGAAAGTCTGGTTCTGGGTCGTTATTTTGGTTGGTTTGATCGCCGTATGCGGTTCTGGCTTTGCCTTGATTGGTTGGCTGGCGCAATTGGGAATTGGCGATGAAACACGGGCTACGATGCAGTTCATGCATAAAATTCATGCGATTGGAGCGATTCTCTGGATCGCGATGTTCGTTGGACATGCTTACATAGGCACGATTGGTACTGAAGGTGCCCTGGAAGGCATGACTACAGGACAAGTAAGCGAAGAGTGGGCAAAGCAACATCATGATCTTTGGTACGATGAAGTCAAGGGTAATGTTGGACAAGACAAGCCTGCAACCGATTCTGGGATCTCGCAACCTAGCACCAGCACGACCTGAATCCTGGATTCATGTAAACGACCCCTGTCTTCGGCAGGGGTTTTTTACGCCTGCAAGTTTTGTGAAGAAGTATGTTGGCACAATTCTTTCCCGAATGGATCTCGAACAGCATGAAAAAATCAGGTGCTATGGCCACCTGTTCCGTAGTGAAATTTGCTGATGACAAGGAATGGGAAACGGCAGCATTTTTTGAGGTGGGTGGTAAAGAGTGTAAAGAGGATCGGCGTATTCTGAAGCGCTCGAAATCTCCATTTGCCGTTTCTATGGAAGCGGATGTCATTGAACATACATTTGCGAGCATTTTTGTGTTGCGTTTTGAGATAATGACCAAACCGGTTGATCCGTTGGTGGGTGAAGTGCTGATTGCACCGGGTATTGGCAGCTCACATTTTGAGGTGCTGGATAATCTAACCAAGCAAGAAGGTTTGCGGCTTTATTTTGGTGATGGTTCTTATCGCATTTTACATACGCAACAGATTCTGTTAACGGATGAGGTAAGAAATGGCATGCAGGAAGTACTTAATCAAGCTGTCCGCAATGATGCGCTAATCAGGCTGACTGGGAAGTATGATGTAAATCGAGCCATGAGTGAAATCGTGGAATATTATGCCTATCGGTAATTTATCAGGTTTGGTCCGCCAGGTTGTACTGGCGTCATTCATCTGTTGTTTGCAGGTGTCAGTCGGATATTCAATGGACAGTTTCTCCGAGGCAGTGTACAAGAATGACATAACCGGCATGGAAGCCTTTCTTGACGCACCCGAGCCAATTCCGAATATTGACGTACGTGGTATCAATGGGAAAACCGCTTTAATGATTGCTGCCAGAGCGGGCGAGATGGACTTGGTATCGGAGCTTCTTGAGCGAGGTGCGAATCCGAATTCGGTAAATGTCAATGGTGGCACTCCACTTATGTTTGCAGCAATCAGTGGCAATTACCTAATCATTGATGAACTGTTAGGTTGGGGTGCTGATGTGAATGCGACTGGTAGCAATGGCTGGAATGCCTTGATGGTTGCCAGTGCAAAAGGCTTTTCAGATACTGTAAAGCGGTTGCTTGATTCGGGTGCTGATGTGAATGCAGCAGATGTCTATCTATGGACTCCGTTACATCGTGCCGCTTATGAAAATCGTTTATCTGCGGTCGAGGCTTTACTTCGTCATGAGGATGTCGAGGTAGATTTTCAGGATGATCATGGAGCAACTCCATTGCATCATGCGGCAGTGATGGGGCATCAGAAAGTTGTCGAGAAATTGCTTGAGGCCGGAGCAGACCCGTTGTTGCAGGACTCGTATGGCCGAATTGCATCAGACTATGCCCGAGGTGGCGGTCATGAGACATTGGCGGGCCGTCTGGATACCTAGTTCTGGTGTATGGAAAGCGATACTCTTGAGCTCCCCAGTGCTTATGATCTTCTGGAAGTTGCCGAGTCCGGGGATATTCGTGAGCTAGCTGCAATGACTGCCAGTAACGGCGGTCATGAAGGAACGCTGATTTGGCTGAAAAAACAGACAGCGGGGCACGAATGGGATGGTCGCCCCTGGTTTAGCGGAGAGGGAGATTTGCATTGTTCGGTTTTGCTGGAGCCGGAGTTTGAGCAAAACCGCTATGGCGAGATACTTCTCGTGGCAAGCGTAAGCATGGGTCAGGCGTTGGCACAATATCTTTCACCAATGATTGCATTAGGATATGATTGGCCAGACAAGTTGATGATTGCCAATCATGTGGTCGGTCGCGTATGGATTCAGCATGGTGGCGGATCAACCCCATGGCTAAGTGTTAGCAGTTCGGTCAATATTTTGCATTCCCCCGAAGATTTTTCGATTCCGGCCATCAGTGTGCATGAAGCGGAGGGCACAACTGAGCTGAATGCGGAAAAACTGCTCCAGGCATTTGCTCGTGAATTTGTCACCTGGATCAATTACTGGAATGAACAGGAATTCATCGATTTGCTGGATCACTGGAAGGTTCGAGGGAATCAGCCTGGTTCTTCTTGTGTACATGGCTCGGTTTCAGGGGCAGTCCATGAAATCGACAGGAATGGAAACCTGATCATGGAGGTTGATTCAACCCGGCGGGAGACCATTTGTCTTGACTCCTATGTCAACAAGTATTCAGGGTGATGGAACATGCAGAGTAAACCGTTTCAGAAAGGCAGACGATCTTTTTTCAAGGCGTGTTTGTCGACGCTGTCTCTGGTTGGCGCCAGTCCCTGTTTGCTCGCTCAAGGCGAAGCGGCCGCCAAACCGTATAACCGAGTGAAATTGAAGTTGGCAAATGGCGAGGATTTGACGTCTGAAAGTTTACGGAAGTCGGATTATTTCTTGTTCAATTATCCTTATGTAACTACCCCGTGCTTTCTGATTGATCTAAAGAGAGCAGTTGATGCTCCCATGCAATCGAGTTGGCCAGGTGGTGTCGGAAAGTTTCGTTCGGTGGTGTGTTATTCGGCAATTTGTGCTCACAAGCAGACCTACCCGGCGAGAAGTTTCAGTTTCATAAACTTCAGGCCCGAAGAGATCACCTATCGTGATCGGGAGAACAATCTGGTGAAACGTTCAGGAATGATTTATTGCTGTTCGGAGAGAAGTGTATATGATCCTTCTCGGGGTGCCGAGGTCTTGAGTGGTCCGGCTCCGGTTTCACTGACGACAATCCTTCTTGATCATGATACGGAATCCGATCATTTCCATGCGGTTGGAACTTTGGGGGTGGAGCAGTATGAGGCGTTTTTTGAGCGATTTATGTTTCGTGTTGCGCTGGAAAACAGCATGGATGGTCCCGAAGAAACGCGCACTTTAGCCCAAGATTCAACCATTGTCTACACACCGCAGGAGTACAGCATGCAAAGTGTTGGATGCTGAATCAATGGCTGATTGTATTGTCAGTCCTGATAAAAATCCGAACGTGTTTCGTCTCGAAAGATTGCGTTTTTCAACCAGTTCATTATTCATAACGAACCGTATTACCGGAAGAATTTGGCTGAGTCATGATGACTGATCAGTCAAATTGCCAAGAGCATTTTCTTGCGCTGCATGTGTTCACATCCGATCCAGTGAGTATTTGCAGATTGTGATTCAACACGGAGTTAACGCCTTTCAGCAAATGAGCTATCTGTTGAAGTAACTGCTCGCCCCCTGTTGGAGGCGAGTAGCTACGGTACTGTAATGTTTCGGCAGCGGTTTCGTTGCGAGTATGGCGGTTGACCATGCGGGCGGAACCTCACCGGCCTTGACGGCATATTGCACTGACCGAGCTTGCTTGCGAGTCATGCGGATAGCCAAACCAGCCCGGCCAGAATGGCCGCTAAACCCTTCGCCGAGTCCGGCGGCTTTCGCGGCCCACGACGACAGGGACAGTCCGGATGCCGCCACGCCCGGGTCCGGCAAGGGCCGCTATCGGCATCCCCACCGGTTCAGGAAATCGGTGTTGTCCTGGGTTGATCTGAACAGGGGCAGGGTGGTCTTGCGCCCGCACCAGCAGTTGCGGACATGCTGAATGGTCAGGGGGCTGATCGTGAAGCACCCGCTGTTCCGGCCTTGCGTACTATTAGGGTCTACAGTCATGGTGTAGTTGCCGCCGGTCATGAAGCAGCTTCGGGCGAACACCTGTTTCGGAATGGATCCTGACGGAGCGACATAAAGTTCCAGATAATAGTTGGTTTTCGGAGACAGACCAGAGACGGTTTCACTCCTGCTCGATTGAGTTTGGCCAGAGCTTATAGGACCACCACGGATTCCGCCTACTATTTGTTTTGTGAGGGAGTTGAAAACCTTGGCATCCACAGTGGCATTGTCAGGTGCAGGAACATCGCCGAGCCGCGCTACGTACTGGTTCCATGTTACTTCCGGATGAGTGAAGATCAGGCTGGTTGTGGATAACGTCGTGATGGGGATATTCCCAGCAGTGATCTCAGGCTGATCCAGGCAAGCCATGGGACCGTCTCGCCCGCTGCTGGTTACGGTCGTCTGCGCCTCGGCCGGCGCCACAAGCCCTGCTAGCAGCAGGAGCAGGGGGTATATTAACCTATGGGGGGGGGGGCAATGTCATTAACTTAAGCATTTTCAATCTCCAGTGATTAGTGTAATATTATGATTCTTGATGTATTATAAGCAAATTAACAATAATTGCAACTAATCGCCCTCCAACCAGGGGAGGGTAGTTACTTCCAGAGTTAAAACCGACATTGCATCATGCCTGATTCAGACCGCCCTGTTTTAAGATTGAACTGATCGGTCTCAATTACTTTAACACAACAACCAGCATTTGACATCATCATGATAGATACAAAGAAATATCCTGTCAATTCCGACCTTGCTGCGTCAGCGAATATTGATCTTGAAGGTTATGAGGCGGATTATGCAGAGTCTATTCGAGTTCCCGATACATACTGGGCGAAACAAGCTGAAAAATACATGAGCTGGTTCAAGCAGTGGGACACGGTCCATGGCGCTGATTTTGTCAGGGGCGATATTCGTTGGTTTGAGGGTGCGAAGCTAAATGTATGTTCCAATTGTCTGGATCGACATTTGGAAACCAAGGGCAATCAAGCAGCAATCATTTGGGAGTCTGATGATCCCAATGTTGACAGAAAGATTACTTACAATGAACTTCACGAAGAGGTTTGCAAATTCGCCAATGTTTTAAAATCGCGCGGAGTCAAGAAGGGTGATCGCGTCAGCATCTATTTGCCCATGATTCCCGAAGCTGCTGTATCCATGTTGGCATGTGCCCGAATTGGAGCGATTCACTCAGTGGTATTTGGTGGATTTTCTCCTGATGCATTGAAAGATCGGATTCTGGACTCGGACTGTCAAGTGGTTATTACTGCCGATGAAGGTCCAAGAGGGGGTAAAAATGTTCCCCTTAAGCAGAATGTTGAAAAAGCACTGGAAAGTTGTCCCAATGTACATACCACAATTGTAGTGAAACGCACCGGGAATCCGGTTCCAGAAAATGCCAGTCGCGATGTTTGGTATGGTGAAGCGGTTGAGTCTGCTTCGGCAGACTGTCCGCCAGAGCATATGGATGCAGAGGATCCGTTATTTATTCTCTATACATCGGGTTCAACAGGTAAGCCGAAAGGAGTTGTCCATACTTCTTTTGGCTATCAACTGTATGCGGCCTTCACCCACAAGATGGTTTTTGACTATCATGACGGCGACATATACTGGTGTACCGCGGATGTGGGCTGGGTAACTGGGCACTCGTATATTGTATATGGACCACTAACCAACGGAGCAACCACGTTGATGTTTGAAGGCGTGCCTACCTATCCTGATGCCAGTCGATTTTGGCAAGTGGTCGACAAGCATAAAGTAGAGATTTTTTACACGGCACCGACTGCGATTCGTGCATTGATGGGTCAGGGTGAAGAATTGGTCAGACGCACGGACCGAAGTTCCTTGCGAATTCTGGGTACCGTGGGAGAACCAATCAATCCGGAAGCCTGGGAGTGGTATTATCATGTTGTTGGTAATGGCCGCTGTCCAATTGTCGATACCTGGTGGCAAACCGAAACCGGGGGTATCATGATTACACCATTGCCTGGTGCTATAGACCTGAAGCCCGGTTCTGCAACCAGACCGTTCTTTGGCATTCAGCCAGCTTTGATGGATGCTGAAGGCAATGAAATTAGTCTTGCAGGCGGAGCAGAAGGTAATCTTGTGATTAAAAAATCGTGGCCGGGTCAGATGCGCACAGTGTATGGTGACCATCAACGATTTGTTGAAACGTATTTCAGTGCATATCCAGACATGTATTTTACCGGTGATGGTGCACGTTGTGATGAGGATGGATACTGGTGGATTACTGGACGGGTTGATGATGTCATTAATGTTTCTGGTCATCGCATGGGTACGGCGGAAGTCGAAAGTGCATTGGTACTTCATGAAACCGTTGCTGAAGCAGCTGTAGTTGGGTACCCCCATGAGATCAAGGGACAGGGCATCTATGCATATGTTACCCTGATGCAAGGAGTTACAGCGACTGATGAGTTGAAAAAGGAATTGAGTGATCTCGTCAGAACGGAGATTGGACCGATCGCCAAACCAGATGTAATTCAGTGGGCACCCGGATTGCCGAAAACCCGTTCAGGAAAAATTATGCGACGAATATTGCGTAAGGTCGCTGCAAATGAGCTGGACAGTCTTGGAGACACGAGCACGCTAGCTGAACCTGCTGTGGTAGATGAGCTAATTGAAAATCGGGCAAGGAAATGATTTTCTTCGCCCACGATTAACTATTTCAGCAGAGCTCTGGATTAGTTCTCTGGAAATCAGATGGAAGCGAATTTATCGGTTCGGGATATGCGATAGCTGACTCGAACTTGCCCAAGAATCTTCAATATAATGAACTGGACAGAGATTTATGAGCAGGTTGTCCCATTGGAAGGCCTTTGCAGTTCAAGACCGCTTATCCAAAAAAATCAGACAGCAATTTCGTTAGCTCAATCGGTTTTTCGGCATGGAGCCAATGTCCTGAATCTGCCATGGTCTTGATGCTTGAGTTGGGAAACTGCTGTGCGATCAATTTGTAGTGTTCTGGAAGAATGTAATCTGAGTTGCAACCGCGAACGAAGAGAATTTCGGCTTCAGAAATATTGCCTTTTGGATATCCAAACAGCAGACTACGATTATTGGCAATTGCTTCAAGGTTGATTCTCCAAGCAAAACCATGGTCACTCCGGATTAGGTTTTGAAGCAGGAACTGTCTGATGGTGGATTTTGGAATATCCTTGGCAAGCATTCGGTCGGCTTCGTTTCTTGAATGAATGGCATCAAGATCAAGCCTTTTCTGGGCGTCAATAAGCTCATCATGATCATGGGAATAGTCGACCGGCGCGATGTCAACAATGACGCATTTACTGATGTCAGGATGGTGATGTTGCAAGTAAGCCATCACGGTTTTTCCTCCCATACTATGTCCAATCAAATGGGGTTGAGTAAGGTCATGGTCGTGTATGAATGCAGCAAGATCTCCAGCCATGTCCAAATAGCTCATTGAATCTCTCCATTCTGATTTGCCATGATTGCGCAAATCAATGCAAAAAACATGGTAATGTATACTGAGCCTTGAGGCAATGGATCGCCAGTTGCTAGACGAACCAAACATTCCATGCAAGATAATGACCGACGGATTTGACGGCTCTCCCATGCAAATTGAATTCAGGTTGACAATCATTGTTCGTTGAATTTCGAGATTATTTGTTTGCATTTTGGTGGTAGTTGACACTCGGGTAAGGACTGATTAACTCAGGACCCTGGCTGGTCGGCCGATTTACCCTCTTGCTAACCGGATACCAGTCAAATTCATCTGGATATTGCAGATTCGAAATGATCTGTAACTGGTCTTTACCTCTAATGAGCCAGTCAAGAGCATGATTCTGATTTACTCTGACAGGCATACGTGAATGAATATCGGACAAGTAACCTATCGCGGAACGAGTGATAATACTGCAGGAATAGAGCGTATTCGCATTTTTTCTCCAGATATCCCAGATTCCGGCGAGCATAATTGGCTCATTCGTTTTCAAAGATATATAGTAAGGTTGTTTTTCCGAATCTTTCACTTTCCATTCATAATACCCCCGAATTGGAATCAGACAGGTTCTGGATTGTTTCCATGCTGTTCGAAAAGCAGGTTTCTCCGCAAGCGACTCGATTCTTGCGTTGAAGGTGGAGAATTTTGAGCTTATTTCATTTGACCATGAAGGGACTAGCCCCCAACGCATTGCTTGCCCCATAGTTTTTTTGTTTTGGTGTTCATAGGTCAATACTGGGATGTTTTGTGTTGGCGTTATGTTATAACCGGTATCGCAATAAAAAGGCCAGTCTGCTAGCATTTCTTCCCATGGACCGAAATCATCAAGTTGATTTGCAAATCTCCCGCACATGAAAATCGAATATATGAATGTTGGAATGAATTTGGATATGTATAACCGTGATCATTTGGCTCAGCCCTGATCCAAGTTGCCACAATATTTTTGATTGTATCTCGCTATTTGAGTTATATGATAACCAAAAGAATTGAAACATTTCATTTCGATCAAGGAAGCACGCCAAAAAATACTCTATCTTCATAGAACCATGAAAGATGTATCACCGTTGCTTGGACAATTGCAGTATGAGTTTCATGAACCGTCTCTATTGCGGCTTGCCCTGACCCGTCGAAGCTGGGGGCAACCCAATAATGAGCGTCTTGAGTATCTGGGGGACAGTGTTCTGGGAGTTTTTATTGCTGACCAGCTATATCATCGATTTCCCAAAATAGGAGAGGGTCAATTGTCAAAATTGCGCATGACACTTGTTCGCAATCAGACTCTTGCGCAACTGGGAAAGGAACTCGAATTGGATGCGTATATGATCTTGGGACAATCGGACAGGAAAAACAACTCCTTTCAGATTGATTCAGTTATCGCAGATACATTTGAGGCAATCATTGGCGCAATCTACCTGGATGGAGGAATTGATGTTGTATTTTCAGTATTGGATCGTCTTTATGCGAAAAAATTGGAAAAACTCAGTTCGGAAAGTTTTGATGACAATCCCAAGACGGAACTTCAGGAATATCTTCAAAAGAGAGCATTGCCGTTGCCTGAATATATTTTGGAGAGCGCTACTGGCCAAGACCACAATCCTACGTTTACAGTAACATGTAAAATTGAAAATCCGAAAATTCAGTCGACTGCTTCCGACAGAACACGCAAACTTGCGGAGAAGGCAGCCGCTGAGAGAGTACTATTTCGACTGATTTCTGCAGATGTCCAAGCATAGATTTGGGTATGTCGCTTTGGCTGGAGTGCCGAATGTTGGCAAGTCCACGCTTCTGAATTCTCTAATGCAACAGAAAATCTCGATTATTTCCAGACGACCACAAACTACACGTCACAGGATACTTGGAATTTTATCGGGAGAAAATCATCAAATTGCCTTTGTCGATATTCCGGGTATAGAACCGAGTCCACAAGGTGGTCTTGATCGAGTCATTCGAAAAACCGCAATGAACTGTCTATCGGATGTTGACTTGATTTTATTCATGATTGACCATAAGGGTTGGCAAGACAGCACGAGGAAAGCCTTGAATGATGTTTGCAATGTAAATCGATCCATATTGCTCGTTATCAATAAAATTGATAAATTCGAAAACAAGATGCAACTTCTTCCCTTGATTGAACAATCAAGCATTCTTCATGAATTTGCGGAAATTATTCCAGTTCAAGCGACAAATTTGCCAGACTCTGATCAATTTTGTGCCAAATTGGTGCAGCACTTGCCTGTTGGCGATCCAGGATTTCCTGACGAGATGACAACTGACCGGACCAGAGAATTTCAGGCTTCGGAACTGATTCGGGAGCAGACTTATTTGCTGCTTGGTCAAGAATTGCCTTATTCAATCAGTGTAGAGATAACACGATTTGAAACGAATGACAGGAACATCCTGGATATTGACGCAACGATTTGGGTCGAGAAGAATTCTCAAAAATCAATAGTGATTGGCAAGCAAGGCAACATGCTCAAAAAAATTGGCACTGGAGCACGTCTACAGATCGAAAAATCATTTTTACAGAAGGTTTATCTTTCACTTTGGGTCAAGGTCAAAAAAAGCTGGACAGATCGGGACATGGAACTTGTGCAGTTCGGATATATGGAAGGTTGATGACATGGCGAAGCATCGCATCAATCAGCAGTCTGGATTTATTCTTCACCGTCGTCCGTATTCGGAAACTAGTCTATTGATTGATGTATTTACTCGAGGATATGGTCGATTGACATTGATCGCCAAGGGCTCAAGACGTAATAAGCAACGAGCTGTCGGTTTGTTTATTCCATTCAAACCATTGCTTCTCAGTTGGAGCGGAAAAGGAAACCTTCCTGTTCTAACCGGGATTGAGTCGAGTCGTTTTGCTGAAGAACTATCAGCATCTGCAAGATCCTGTGCATATTACCAAAATGAACTGCTTCTCAAGCTGCTTCACCGTTTTGACAGCAATGAAAAATTGTTTGACCACTATCGAGACTCACTGGTTGCATTGGAAAAGGGCATAGACCCTCATGCTGTTCTTCGAATATTCGAAAAGTGCTTGCTTCGTGAAATTGGCTTTGGCCTGATTCTCGATCATGATGCATTATCGGGTCAAGCAATCAATGAAGATGCCTATTATGATTACGTTCCAGAAAAAGGGCCCGTGCTCACACTGAGTCCGGGTGCCGCATCAATTCGTGGAAAAACCCTAAAGGCATTTCATGATGATAAATTTGAGTCTCGTGAACAAATCCATGAAGCCATGCAATTGACCAGAAAGTTGATTGACCGACAATTAAATGGGGAAGTTCTGCGTACTCGAAAAGTTGTTTATGCAATGAAAAAATTCAAGGAGCATCAAAGACTGATCACTTTCGAGAGTGAAGAAATCGTTTAGTTTTTGTCAATGGGGTGTATGGTGGTTCAACAACACAGCACTTTCCCTGGTCGGCAGCTCCGGGGGGCTCAATCATGGCGTTATTGAAGGGCCAACGGCATTCTGATTAGAAAAAAGGTTGTTCAAGCATTTAATCGAGTCATAAGTTCCTGATAAGGTTGATCTAGTTTTTTGATGAAAAAAATTTGCAAAACCCTCTTGACAAGTGCATGCTGATTTCTGGCAATATCCTACATGTTTTCCTGTCCGAAAGGGGTCAATGCAAGGTTTCAACGAGGAAGCTGAATGATCAGTCGAACCCAATCATGCAGGCCGAGAGAATTTTACGGCCGTCACATCACCCGCAAGCAGCTGCTGGATATTCAGCGCACGGTCGAGTTGATGTCGGGTTTGAGTCGGCATGAGCTGGCGCATACCATATGCGAGCATCTTGGTTGGCGTGCGAGTTCGGGCGAGGACAGCACCTGTTTGGCGCTGGGCCTGCTCGAGACCCTGGAGCGAGAGGGTTTGTTGCACTTGCCGGCGAAGGACGAGAGCCGGATACGCGGTGCTCGCAAGGCTTCTGCGAGGACCGCGGCAGGTGAGTCGGGAGAGCGGATTGAATGCGACCTGTCGGAGCTGGGCGAAGTGGTTCTGGAGCCGATTCATGACCCGGACCAGGTCAGGCTGTTCAACGAGCTGGTCGATCGCTATCACGACTTTCGAAAGTCGGGCTAAAGACGGCCTGCCAGTAGCTGGAAAACAGGAGTTTTCTGGCTGACACCAGTTCACTTCAGATATTTACTCAACTCGGAAAAATAACCACACCAGCATCATTGGTGCTATGAGTGAGTGGTTACATCAAAGACGGCTCATGCTGAGTTCTAAAGTTAGAGGCAATCAACCCGCAATCATAAGTTTTGCATCGTTTTCTTGAAGCAGCCCACGAAAATACTCTGGCGGTAATTGGTCGGTTATAAATGTATCAATGTCCGCGATATCGCAGACCTTAACCAAGGCATGGCGACTGAATTTGGTGTAATCAGCCACGATATTTACTGAAGCCGCCTGTTGAATCACCGCTCGAGAAAATTCTGCTTCATCCAGGCCAAAATTCAACAATTCATTTTTAGCATTGATACCGCCGATGGACAAGATAGCATGGCGAACATTGAACCGACGAA
This sequence comes from Candidatus Poriferihabitans sp., assembly GCA_965220975.1. Classification (GTDB taxonomy): domain Bacteria; phylum Pseudomonadota; class Gammaproteobacteria; order Arenicellales; family Poriferihabitantaceae; genus Poriferihabitans. Next base: position 691,532 of record OZ244855.1, read on the forward strand.
CAAAATCAATCGCTTGCGGACCAAAGGTAGCCAACTGATCACCACCAATTTCACCACCGACGAGATAGACCTTGTTCGTGCTCTGACGTGCCAATATGCGCCCGATTTCTGTTGAATTTGTGACCACATGAAGACCCTGCTTTTCAGAAAGCGCTATAGCTACATAAGCAGTGGTTGAGCCCGTATCTAGCATCAATGTATCCCCATCATCTATGATCTTGGAAACTGCTTTGGCAATCGCCTGTTTCGCGGCACGATTTTCTCTCATACGTCGTTGCATGGGGGCTTCTCTTAGACGATCCGGTAGAACGATGCCACCATGGACCTTCTCCAGTTGACCACGGTCTACCAAGGGCCGAATGTGCCGACGTACTGTTTCATCGGAAACGCCAAGTCGTTCCGCAAGCTCTGTTATGGAACATGATCCAAGAAGAGTCGCTAACCGGAATATCTCCGCCTCATGCCTTGACAGCGGCTGCATTGATTTGCTCTCTTGAATTGATTCCATATGCCATTTTCGATTTACAGACAATCGATCTCATTTAAACTCATAGCAAAAATGATACTTCAATATAATCCCACAAATAATATTATATTTTTCGATTTTTTTGTGGATTTATGTGGATAATAAAGTTACAGTTATCACAAGAACATGCTGACGCATGCATGTGATCCCAACTGTTCTTGATTAACTATAGATTATTAAAATGAGGTGCATCATGCCAAAACACCATAATCGATTCTTCATATCGTTGGCGGCCGGTGCCGCCATGTTCTTCAGCGCTTCTACACAGGCAGAAGTGGAGTCGACTGACCCGATCATTCTCACTCTACATGACTGGACTGGACAATACATTACCACCACCATAATGGGCAGGGTATTGCAGGAGATGGGCTACAACGTCAAGTATCAACAAGCTGACTATTTGGCTCAATTTGCCGGACTCGAATCCGGCGATCTACATGTCGCTATGGAAATGTGGGAAACGACTGGGAAGGATGCCATGGAAAAAAGCCTTGCAACCGGAAATACCGTTGATCTTGGCGAAACCGGTATGCAAGCCATCGAGGAATGGTGGTATCCAATTTACATGAAGGAAAAATGCCCAGGATTACCTGACTGGACAGTATTAAACGACTGTGCGGAGGTGTTCTCTACTGCGGAAACAGCACCAAGCGGAAGGTATCTGGGTGGCCCCGTGACTTGGGGCGGCTATGACGATGAACGCGTTGAGGCGCTGGATCTCGACTATGAAGTGGTCCATGCGGGTACGGATGCGGCTTTGTTCGCAGAGCTTGAATCGGCCTATCAGCGTCAGGCTCCTTGGCTCGGCTGGGTCTACACACCGCACTGGGCTCCAATAAAATTCGAGGGAGAATTCGTGGAATTCCCCACCTACAGCGATGAATGTTATACCGACAAGTCTGTAGGAATAAATCCGAACATGGCTTATGACTGTGGAAAACCGCGAGGGTGGATTAAGAAGGTGGGCTGGAAAGGCGGAGAGGACAAATGGCCCTGTGCTTATAATGCTATCCGAGCATTCACTATAGACAATCAGGCCATGGGAACTATGGTCGGTGAGGTAGACCTTGATGGCAAGTCGGTAGAAGATGTAGTTGAAAACTGGCTGAATACCAATACAGATAACTGGACTGCATGGACTCAATGCTAGCCCTTCATTGACTAATACGGCTATTTCCTTATACCGGGGTCGAATGGCCCCGGACTTTCTGCCTGATATGTGCGAGACACATAAAACTTTCCGATCGTGTCTGCCTGCCATGCACTATCACCCTCTGGATGACGCATCGGCTTATAGAATAGCCCACCAACAGCTTGACTGTATCGCCATGTTATGACCGAACCCCCGACTCTGCGGATATTTCTGCCAGACGCATCAGGCAATGCCTGGGCATTATCGATTTGGATCATCTTTGCTGCAGGATCGGGACTTATTGCCGGATTTGGTGAGTACTGGTCCTGGGCGGTAAATTTTCCTCGAGAGTGGGTTATTCCGTTGCGCTTCTGGATCAGCGATTTCATGGAATGGCTGATCAAGGATTTAGATTTCGGGCTGTTTACGTTCAAGGAGATGACTCGATCAATCGCCTGGCTTCTGGAATGGCCTTTGGCCTTCGCCCAGGGAATTCTGGTCACCGGTTTTTCCTTTTCCAATGATCCAATAGCCAAAGTGATCATACCCCCTATACCCTGGGTTGCTCTGATCGGAGTGGCCGCCATCGTCGGACACTGGGTCCGAGACTGGAAATTGGCATTACTGACGGGTGCCTGCATGGCTTATCTGGCAATTTTCGGGCGCTGGGAGAGCGCCATGATAACCCTGAGTGCGATCTTGATCGCTGTTCCACTAGGTATTATCTGCGGATTGCTAATCGGTATTCTGGCATATCGTTCGACCTCGTTCGGACGGTCTATCGAACCGATACTTGATCTAATGCAGACGACACCGGTCTTCGCCTACCTCGTTCCAGTTCTTTTTCTGTTCGGCTTCGGGCCGGTAGCTGCCATGATCGCCACCATGATCTACGCTACTCCACCTATGATTCGAGTAACCATACTGGCACTTTCCCGAGTACCTACCGAATCGATTGAAGCTGCCCTGATGCTAGGCTGTACCCGTCGTCAGCTACTTTGGAAGGTGATGATCCCATCGGCTTCACCGGGCCTAATGGTCGGTACCAATCAGGTCATTATGCTATCACTCAACATGGTAATTATCGCTTCCATGATTGGTGCCGGCGGACTTGGGTTTGATGTACTATCTTCACTAAAACGCCTAGCAATCGGTTCAGGTCTTGAAGCTGGCATCGCTATCACTCTGTTAGCGATTGCTCTTGACCGCCTCAGTCAGGCTTTCGCAAACCGCAAACCAAAACGGCAAGTACAGGAAGGAACATGGGTTCATCACCATCTCATCTTGGCAACAGCCCTGTTACTGGGGACATGGATCATCTCGGCATACCTGCCGTTGGTTAGAACCTATCCAGAAAGCTGGACCATAACCACCAGCGGCTTTTGGGAAGATCTGGTGAAATGGATCAACATTAACTATTTCGACCAGCTTGAATCATTCAAAAACTTTCTGTTGCTGAATATCCTGATTCCGGTAAAACGTTTCATGCTGGCAACGCCTTGGGTTGTGATAGTGGGTTTTGTGATGCTACTAGGCTATCGATTGGGGGGTTGGAAGCTGGCACTTTTGACGACATCTCTAGCCCTTTTCATCGTATTGACTGGTGGATGGAAGAAAGGCATGGTGACCGTTTATTTGTGCGGTATATCGGTTGTGTTTGCATCCATCATTGGCATCCCCATCGGTATCTGGGCAGCACACAGCGAACGAGGACAACGCATCGTTCAGGCTTGCATTGATACGCTACAAACGCTACCGTCCTTTGTCTATCTAATACCGGTAGTTATGCTGTTTCGAGTGGGTGATTTCGCTGCCATGCTGGCTATCGTTGCTTATGCCGTTGCACCAGCCATTCGTTATACGACCCATGGAATCCGCCAAGTACCAGCTGATCTGATAGAGGCTGCCGAGATTTTCGGATGCACTCGCGGCCAAATCCTGCGAAAAGTGAAACTGCCCGTGGCATTACCGGAAATCATGCTAGGTATCAACCAAACCATAATGATGGCCCTATCCATGCTTGTAATCACTGCTTTAGTCGGCACACGTGACCTCGGTCAAGAAGTCTATATTGCACTGACCAAGGCAGATACAGGAAGAGGCCTAGTTGCCGGCATATCGGTGGCCGCTATAGCCATTATATGCGATCGTCTTATTAAGGCCTGGGTTGCCAAAAGACGTGCCAAGCTTGGACTTGGCGAAGACTAAATATTTTTCAACTTTCATCCAACAATCCATGACCAGTATTATTGATCAAGTTAAGCAACTCGACCTCTGGGACGGACCAGTAGAACCTGAACCTGTCTCAGGCGGCATAACCAATGCGAACTTCTTTGTCGAGTCCAGCGGTCGACGTTATTTCGTCCGAACAGGTGAGGATATTCCAGTACATGGAATATTACGCTTCAACGAACTTGCTGCAAGTAAAGCCGCATATGCAGCTGGACTATCCCCAATGGTCATTTATCACGAACCCGGAATCATGGTATTAGACCATATAGAGGGCAATACATTTCGCGAAGAGGATGTCTGCAAATCTGATAATCTGGAACGAATTCTGACACTGGTTAAAACTTGCCATCAGATAATTCCCCACTATCTTCGCGGACCCGTGCTGATGTTCTGGGTATTCCACGTAGTTCGGGACTATGCGTCAACTCTAGAAGCTCACAACAGCCGAATGCAGCATAAACTTCCCGAGCTACTTGATATTGCGAAAAAACTAGAAGAAGCAGTAGGACCTGTGGACATCGTGTTTGGGCACAACGACCTACTGGCTGCAAATTTCATTGATGACGGAAAGCGTCTATGGCTTATTGATTTTGATTATGCGGGTTTGAACAGCCCATTGTTTGACCTAGGCGGTTTAGCTTCGAATAATGGTCTTGACGAAAGTCAGGAACACTGGCTACTCGAATCCTATTTCGAAAAGCCAGTAGATGAACAACTATGGATCTCATATAGCGCTATGAAATGTGCTTCTCTTTTGCGTGAAAGCATGTGGAGCATGGTGTCGGAAATTCATTCCTCGTTGGATGTGGACTATCGCTCCTATACCGAAGAGAATCTTGATCGGTTTGATAATGCCATGCAGGAATTCATGGACCTGTTGACATGAGTTCTTTGCCGGACCAAGCTCATGTAATCGTCGTGGGAGGCGGAATCATGGGTTGTTCTACAGCCTATCACCTAGCAGGATTGGGTATTTCTGATGTGATCCTGCTTGAACGACACCAGATCTCAAGCGGTAGCACGTGGCATGCGGCAGGCTTGGTAGGTCAGTTGCGCAGTCAGGCCGGCATTACCCAACTCCTTGGGCATTCCATCGGATTGTACAAAAGTCTCGAACAGAAAACCGGCCAAGCAACCGGATGGAAAATGAACGGGGGACTGCGTTTGGCATGCAATTCCGAGAGAATGATGGAAATAAAGCGCCAAGCCACAACCGCAAACAGTTTTGGTTTGGATATGCAAATCCTAACTCCCAAAGAGGCTCTGGAATTGTGGCCGTTGATGGATATCAATGATGTGATTGGGGCAGCATACTTGCCGACCGATGGACAGGCGAATCCAAGTGATATTGCTCGCGCTTTGGCTCAGGGTGCAAGAAACCGGGGAGTACGAATCATTGAGAACTGTGATGTCTTAACAGTGCGGATAAAAGATGGCAGAGTTACTGGACTCGAAACTTCCATGGGTGAAATTGAAGTCGGCACCGTGGTCAACTGTTGCGGTCAATGGGCCAGAGAATTTGGAATGCTTGCCGGGGTCAATGTACCCCTGATATCGGTACAGCATCAATACCTGTTAACAGAATCCATTCCCGGCGTCACACCAAACCTGCCTACTTTGAGAGATCCAGACCGACTTACCTATTACAAGGAGGAAGTAGGAAGTCTCATAATGGGAGGTTACGAGCCCAACCCAATAGTCTGGGCGGAAGATGGCTTACCGAATAATTTTCACTTCACGTTACTGGATGCTGACTGGGATCATTTTGAACCAATGATGGCCCTTGCCTTGCCTAGGTTACCGGCATTGGGCGAAGTTGGCATCAAGCAACTCATTAATGGTCCTGAGAGTTTTACGCCTGATGGGAATTTTATTCTCGGTGAGGCTCCCGAACTGCGTGGATATTTTGTCGGCGCCGGTTTCAATGCATTCGGAATTGCTGCTGGCGGAGGTGCTGGCAAGGCATTAGCGGAATGGATCATTGCTGACGAACCCCCCTATGATTTGTGGGCAGTAGACATCCGTCGATTTGGTGCTGTTCATCGCGACCGCAAATGGGTACAGGCAAGAACCCTAGAGCTTTATGGCAAACACTACACTATCGCCTGGCCTTCTGAGGAACACAATAGTGCTCGAGGCGCCAGACAATCACCGCTGTATGAGACTTTAAAACAAAGGGGTGCCTGTTTTGGAGAAAAAATGGGATGGGAAAGGCCGAACTGGTTTGCGCCACCGGGTGTTATGCCAGAAGATCGCTACTCATTTGAGCAACCCAACTGGTTTGAACATGTTGGGGATGAGCACCGTGCGGTGCGTGAGCGCGTAGCAATCATGGATCAGACATCATTTGCAAAATTCGAAATTCATGGCTCGGATGCTGCTTCTGTTCTCAACCGCATATGTGCTGCCAACGTAGACTGTCAGCCGATGCAATTACGTTATACACAAATGTTGAACAGTCGCGGCGGTATTGAGTGTGATCTGACCGTTTCCCGCCTTGCGTCTGATCGCTTCTACATCGTCACAGGCACTGGGTTTATTACTCATGACCGGCATTGGATCGAGAGTCATTTTCGATCTGGTGAATCGGTTCGACTTGAAGATGTTAGCGATCGATTTGCAGTTCTATCCCTCATGGGTCCAAAGTCTCGATCAGTGCTTCAGTCTGTTTCAGAGGGGGCTTTCAAAAACTCGGACTTTCCTTTTTCCAGCGTACGTTATATCCAAATATCAGGAAAGAGAATATTGGCGGCACGAGTTACTTATGTAGGCGAGCTTGGTTGGGAGTTGCATTGTCAACGCGAAGATGCAAATCTAATTTACGAGACTTTGATGGAGGCAGGGTCAGTGCATGGAATCGCAGATGTTGGCTACCGTGCTATTGAAACACTCCGTCTAGAAAAAACTTATCGAGCATGGGGAACCGATCTGACTCCAGATCATACTCCACTTGAGGCAGGTCTGGGGTTTGCCGTGAAATTGAGCACCTCTATCGATTTCACAGGACGTCAAGCTCTTGAGACGCAGTTGTCAAAACCCCTTACCAAGCGTTTGCTGGGATTTTCAACCGATACTATGGGAATCGCTTTAATTGGCCGAGAAACCATTTATCGCGATGGGGTGCGAGTTGGCTGGCTAACCAGCGGTGGATATGGGCATACCATAGGTTGTCCAATCGGTCTAGGCTATGTCCGCAACCTACAAGGAGTGAAAGATGAGTGGCTAGACAGCGGAACATATGAACTTGAAGTTGCAACCCGTAGGATTCCAGCTAAACTCCATCACCGAGCATTTTACGACCCAGACATGACGAGGGTGAAAACCTGACTCGTCGATGGAAAATTATCTTGTTAGCTCGAAATTGCAGGAACGTTGTTGGATATCAGTAATCGGAGTAAGATTTTGGAACGAACCGAGGAAACTGCAAAGGTTTTACTGACGATGCAAATGCGTAAAACGGGATTGAACGACTCTACGAAAGTGTCAAACATTCAGTATCCGAATATGTGAATGGAATGGTATATGCCAACGGTATCGAAAGTTTCTGGTCAATGCTGAAAATGGCTAATCACTGCACTTACCATCATATAAATGAAAAATTCTTAAGTTGATATGTTAACGAACTGAACTGAACGCTTCATATCCGAGACCAATACCCAATTATGCATAAACAAATTGATCCCTCCTGCTACGGGATAGAGAACACCAAGGAAATCATCTATAACCCGAGATACGAGCGATTGTTTGAGGAAGAAACCTGGCCTGATCTCAATCCTTTTCTATCTCCTTACAACCAATAGGGACGAGTAGATACGGTGGGGAATATATTGTCAAGAGGGATGAACTTTATTTTGTTCCCAAGAAGAAATCGCAAATAAAACTGGCAAAAGATGAAAATTCCGGTAGTGGCTCAGTTTGAAAATGTCCTTTCAGGTTTTTGTCGATGGGGTTTCAGCGCATCCAAGAATACGCCCGCAGACGCCTTCAGCATCAGGACGCGGGCGGTGGCGGTCCGCAACGACAAGGATAGTCTGGCAGCCGCCCACGCCCGGGTATGGCAAGGGCCGCTATCGGCATCCCCACCGGTTCAGGAAATCGGTGTTGTCCTGGGTTGAACGGAACAGGGGCAGGGTGGTCTTGCGCCCGCACCAGCAGTTGCGGACATGCTGGATGGTATCCATAGTCCCCTTAAATTCACTGATCGAGAAGCACCCGCTGTTCCGGCCCTCGGTACCAGGTGCCACAGTCATGGTGTAGGTGCCGCCGGTCATGAAGCAGCTTCGGGCGAACACCTGCTTCGGAATGGATCCTGACGAAGCGGCATAAACTTCTAGATAATAGGGAGTTTTCGCAGACAAACCTGCTCTGATTAGCGGTGTATTATTGCCGTTATAGTTAATGGAGTTATTTATATTAGCTAATGTTACGCTGCCCACTGTTGCTTCTGTTCTGGCATCATAAACAGTGGAACGAATATCGACATTAATGGGTGGTGTCGTATCGCCAAGCCGCCCGGTGTATTGGTTCCATGTTACTGTCGGAGTAGTGTACCGGATGAAGCTTGGCTTTATCTCCGTGATGGAGAAACTCTCGGCATTGATCTCAGACATATCCGGGCAGACTGTCTCACCAACTCGCCCGTTGCTGGTCACGGTCGTTTGTGCTGTCACGACCGCTGGCAGTGCCAGCAACGCAAGCAGGAAGAAGGTTGCTAATTTAGTGAGGGGGGGGGTAATCTCATTAATCGTTTCATGGCTTTTTCCGGAATGATATTCGTTAGTAGTTGCACTTGTCGGAATTATACTGGTTCTTTCCAGCCAAATCAAACGATGAGTAATTCCGATAGTGGCTCAGCTTGAAAGTTTGTCTATTTTCAGAAAGGAAAGTACTATATAATGCAGGAAAATATTAACCATGAGGAACAAAATCATGATCCAGAAAAACCTTAATTCCCCCCCCCTCTCTCTCTCTCAATAAGCTAGCAACCCTCCTCCTGCTTGCAGTGCTTGCGGTGCCGGTGCAAGCACAGTTGATTATTCCAGCGACTACTGGAGCGGAAGCCTGCACACAGGGAAGCCTGGTGGAACTGCAGCCTACAGCCGGATTAATAGTAAGCGCTACAGCGAACGCCGTAAGCTTTGACTATCCCATACTGACCAATAGTAAGTTGCAAGAGTGGGGCGATACGAGTAATGATTTTACGTCTCCTAAGCCGGTCCGTGTAGAACTTCTGGAAAACAGGCCGGGATCGACAGCTAGTGGGGGCGGGCAATTAATCGGAAATATCAGTAGTGAATCGACCACCATACCGGCAGGCACAGTCAATAATGCGTTTGGCGGCCTGAAGAAGAACACGCGTTATGTCCTGGTTCTCTACTCGGGTAGTGCAAGCCCCTTGAATCCCCTGATCCGCCGTTGCTTCAAGACGCGTGGCGAGTTCACGAATGCGGAGCAGAACCTGTTTCTCGATGGCTCTGAATGGAAACCCAACCTAACCCAATATAACCGGACCGGGTGCTATGCGGTGGCCAGCACGCGGCAGGACATTCGGGACTGCTATTGCAACGGCAAGCGCAACGGAACACACATCCTCGCCGGCCAGACTGTGGCGAGCCAGGCGCAAAGGCAGTATCTCAATTGTCCGAACCTCGACAGCTGATCCATCTGATTCATCCGGTTCTCGGGAGTGCGGCCACGTGAGGGCGTCAATCCGGAACTGGATATCGCTGGAGTATCGCGGAACATCCCGAACACGGGGCGGCCTTCAGGCCGCCTTTTCCCCACGCAAGCTTTGCAATGTTCAAACTGAGCCACTACCGTAATTCCCTAATCCATAGATAGAGGACACAAGAGTACCCCGGGGCCTTGCGTGGCGTGAATTTCGAGAGCCAGCAGGATCACCCAATGGGTGATTTCAGGTCGAAGTCTGAAACCCGCATCACACATGCCTTTCCGCCCAATACCGAGAACTCTATGTAAGGGACAGGGTAATTTTCGAATTGAGCTACTATCAAAATTCTAGTTCGGTTGAGTCATTGTTTTATATTGGTTTCAATGAATAAGAAGTAGAGACACGAAGTTTTGATACCGCAATCCAGAAGATGAATCTTATCAGGATGAGACTGTATGAGGAGGAAGCGACAACGGTTTACATGGAAATTCCATCAAATATGCTCAATGAATCTGTTTTAGCAAGGCTGGGACATGTGCATTTTTCATCTCCGCTTGTTTTTCTCGATATGACTCTGGTCGCGCAGGTCTGGAAAAAGGGGGAAGTGTTGCACCTCGGATATGAACTCATGAGGTCAGAACTTTTCGACGCGAATATCCCGCAGGTTTCGGTCTGTCTCATCAAATACCATGCCGATCAGGTGAATGGATTCTCCGCGGTCCCGATACTTGTCGGCATAGCGCTTGTTGCGAACTTGCTTGATGGCGGCATGGAGAGTCTCTTCAACCGTCCTGTTTTCCTTCAGCATCCTGAATTCGAGGACAAACACCTGACGGTCATGCACCACCACCATGTCCGAGCGGCCATGACTTGAACTGTCCTCGGCCGTGACATCGACATCCAGGGCCTTGAAGCACGTGAACAGCAGGCTCGCGTACCAGGATTCGTAACGGGCAAGACCACCGCCTTGATGCCATTCATGAGGAATGTCAGAGAAAAAGGTCTGAATCTGCTCTTGCATGGCCAAGAAGTCGTTTTCTCCCAGATGCCGGAGCAGTTTCCTGCCCGTATCTTCCGCCATCTTGCCATTGCCCGTCAGATGCTGGACAAACCCCTTGTTGAATCGCCTCTGAATCTCGAGGTTCGGATAGTATAGCTGGTAGATCACCTGATGCTCGTCTTCCACCTCGAGTTCCCGGACAATGGTCAGATAGCCGGACTGGAACAGCAGGGCTTCAATGCTGAAGGAACCGAGCTCGAAACTGACGATGTCCTCTTCATCGACTTCCAGGTTTTCCAGATCCATGGTGCCTACCTCTCTCTTCAGCAGCATCCGGTACAGGTAGCCGGGCTGTCCCGACCTGAACCAGTGAGTCCGGAACTTGCGCTTCCTGAACAGGTGAAGGATGTCGTGGGGATTGTAGAGCTTGTCCTCGCCCAGCCAGCTGTAGCCGTTGTACCACTCGCGAATCGTGTTCCGGTCCAGTCCTTCCAGCTCGGGGGCAAACACCGTATCCAGATCCTGGTCCGTATAGCCGCAAATCGATGCCAGAGGAGGGTAGAGACTGATGTCATCGAGATTGTTGAGACCCGAAGAGAAGCTGTCCTTGGAAAACATCGTGATGCCGGTCACGAACACGAAACGAACATGGTCTTCAGCGTCCTTGAGGATGCTATACACATCCCGCAAATCATCCCGGATCTTCCTCGCCTGATCGAGATCATCCAGAACATTCAAAACCGGCCGGTCATATTCATCAATCAACACCACTGCCTGACGACCGGTTGCTTGATCCAGTCGGTAAAGAATATGCCGAAGCCGTTCCGAAGAGTACTTTACCGGGGGAAGCTCCAGGTTAAATTCCCTTTCAATACTGTACAACTGGCTTAACAAACTGTCTTCCAGTTTCTCGGGACTGCTGACCTTCCCCCCAAAACTCAAGCGAACCACCGGATGCTTGACCGACCAGTCCCAGTGCGGATGAATGTCCAGCCCTCGAAACAGGGGTTCATTTCCCTCAAACAACTCCTTGAGCGTACTCACCAGAAGACTTTTGCCGAAACGACGCGGACGAGAGAGAAAGTAGAAATAACCCTCATCGATCATTCGCCGGATTAGATCTGTTTTATCAACGTAGTAGCAACCCTTCTCACGAATTCGACGAAATGTCTGAATGCCAATAGGTAACGGAAGACGGTTTTTTGGAATGTCTGGATTCACAACGCGGTCATCTCAACATAGTGGGAGCAAGTGGCTGCCTTTTGTTTCTACACAGGATAGTCCAAATAATTTACGGTTTCAGTTACTTCTTCCTAGGCATATAGAGGTCTGTGATTGTCCCTTCAAATGCCTCAGCAGCAAAACCCAAAGTCTCAGCTAGAGTCGGATGTGCATGGATTGTCAATCCAATATCTTCGGCATCAGCGTTCATTTCTATTGCGAGCCCCGCCTCGGCGATAAGATCCCCTGCATTGGTACCGGTTATACCCGCCCCGATAATTCGATTGCTCTGGTTGTCAAAGAGCAATTTGGTAACTCCTTCATTTCTGCCTAGAGCCAAGGAGCGGCCGCTTGCTGCCCAGGGAAACACCCCCTTGCCATAGTCGAGGCCTTGAGCTTTCGCCTCGATTTCAGTAACACCCACCCACGCAACCTCAGGGTCTGTATAGGCAACTGATGGAATTACTCTGGCTTCAAAGCCGCTCTTCAGGCCAGCCGCAACCTCCGCAGCGACCTTTCCCTCATGCACAGCCTTATGCGCCAACATTGGTTGTCCGACTATGTCTCCGATAGCAAAAATATGATCAACATTGGTTCTTTGTTGGTTGTCAACTGCAATGAATCCACGTTCATCAACATTGACACCAGCTAGTTCAGCGCTTATTTCCTTTCCGTTCGGCGTGCGTCCCACGCATACCAGGACCTTGTCAAAAGTCATTGAATCCGGCGCTTCCTCACCTTCAAAACTGACTTCAAGTCCTTCTTTAACTGAATTGATGCCCTTGACTCTTGTTTGCAGCCAGATATTTGCATATCGTGCCTTGATCCGCTTCAATAACGGACGAACTAAATCAGAGTCGGTTCCCGGCATAAGGTCTTTCATCATCTCGACAATATGAATTTTGCTACCAAGAGAGTGATACACCGTAGCCATTTCAAGTCCGATAATGCCACCACCGATAATAAGAAGATTGGCTGGAATATCGGTTAATTCCAGAGCGCCGGTTGAATCGATCAAACGAGAATCATCATGAGGAAAACCAGGTAACTGTACTGGACGGGAGCCAGTGGCAATTACTGCCTGGTCGAAAGTTACTGTCTGACCGTTATCGAGACTGATTGAATTGGGAGAATGGAATCTGCCCGTGGCCTGAACAACACGAACCTTGCGTTTTTCGGCAAGCCCTTGAAGGCCACCAGTTAGCTGACCAACAATCTTGTTCTTCCACTTCAAGGTTTGGGCAATATCCAGTTTCGGATGTTCAAAAATAACCCCGGTTTCACTGATCTCTTCGCTTTCATCAATAATTTTGGCAACATGCAAGAGTGCCTTGGAGGGAATACATCCGACATTTAAACAGACCCCGCCCAAAGTCGGGTAGCGTTCAATCAAAATTACATCAAGACCAAGATCTGCCGCCCGAAATGCAGCAGTATATCCACCGGGCCCAGATCCCAGTACCACCAGTTGAGCATGCATGTCACCTTCAATCTTGGGTACATCAGAACCGGGGTTTTGAGTTTCGACAGGTTCTGGAATTTTCTCTGCAGGTCCCGCTTCTGATTCCTTCGTTGTTTCCTCTGAAGTAGAGGGCGGATCGGTAGCTCCCTCCGTTTCCAGCTCAATCAGGGGATGACCCATGGATACTGGATCACCCACAGAGACCAACAGCTTGACCACGGTACCGCCCTCGGGAGATGGAATTTCCATGGTTGCCTTGTCGCTCTCAATAGCGAGGATATCATCGCCCGACTCGATCGTGTCTCCTTCTGACACATAGATTTCAATAATCGGTACATTATCGAAATCACCTAAATCCGGTGTTTCTATTGTTTTTGCCATAATTCAATCTACAAGGCTAATCTTCGAACGTCTGAAAACGAGTGCACTACATGCGCCGCGAAACGAGCTGCTTCTGCTCCGTCAATAACGCGATGATCGTAAGAAACATCAATTGGCAGCATCATGCGCGGTTCAAATTCCTTGCCGTTCCAGACCGGGGTCATCTTGCTTCGAGACAAGCCAATAATGGCAACCTCAGGAGCATTAATAATTGGAGTGAAACCACACCCACCGATACCGCCCAGACTGGAAATGCTGATACACCCCCCCTTCAGGTCTGCGGGTTTCAACTTTCCTTCCCGAGCTCGCTCGCTGACTTCTGCCAAGTCCTTGGCCAGATCAAAAATGCTCTTTCGGTCAACATCTCGAATGACCGGCACTACCAGGCCATTGGGAGTATCGACGGCAATACCAATATTGAAGTATTTTTTCAGTATGACCTCCTCGCCATTAGCAGACAAGGATGCATTAAATGTTGGAAATTTCCTCATCGCACTGACCAGCACCTTCATGGCAAAAGACAGGATTGTGATTCGTAGACCCTGACTTGCCGCCTCATCTTTCAGCGAACGACGAAACTCCTCAAGGTCGGTTATGTCAGCTTCATCATGATGGGTTACATGCGGAATGCTTACCCAAGAACGATGCAGATGCGGCCCAGAGAGTTTTTTGATGCGGGATAGGAATAATTTTTCTGTCTCTCCAAATTCGGAAAAATCGATTTCTGGCATTGGAGCAAATCCAAGACCCTGAGAACTCGATTGTTTGCCTGAATCCTCAAGTTGTTGTTTAGTCCATGCTTTGACATCTTCCTTGAGAATACGCCCTTTGGGTCCGGTTCCTCTGATTCTGTGCAAGCTGGCACCAAGTTCACGTGCAAATCGCCGAACTGCCGGACTTGCATGCGGAATCGCATCGGATCTTTCTGTCCTCTCAGGTGAGGGAGGTACGGTTGATTTGTTGACCGTTTCTGGTTTTGCCGGTTCAGGATTCGGCTCGGGGATGGACTCCGGTTTTGCTTCGGGCTTTTGTTTGGCTTCTGAAGTGGTCGGTGAAGCTTCAGTTTCGGGTTGACTCGGCGCTTCTGCACTTTCTGAGGAATCTGCTTCTAGTTCCAGAACCAATGTTCCTTCAGAAACTCGATCGCCAACACTCACATGGAATTTGCTGATCACTCCAGCTACAGGACATGGAATTGGCATTGTCGCTTTATCGCTTTCGAGTGTCAGCAGTTCTTCTTCCGGTTCAACCCGATCTCCTTCATTAAACAGCACATCAATGATTTCAACATCTTGAAAGTCACCAATGTCTGGAATTTTCACTTCAATCATTTTGCTACACCTTTCTCGGATTAGGCTTTTCGGTATCGATCTGCATATCGTTGATTGCTTGGGTTACCGTTTTGGGATCAATCGCTTCCTGATCAGCAAGTCCCTTCAATGCTGCGGCTGTAATATAGCGATGATCAACCTCAAAAAACTTCCTGAGTTGAGCCCTCGTGTCGCTTCGGCCAAATCCATCTGTACCGAGAACACTATAGCGCCTTGGTACATAGGCGCGAATTTGTTCGGCATAGAGCCGCATGTAATCGGTTGCAGCGATTACAGGGCCTTCCGTATTTTCAAGGCAAAGCTCCACATAAGATTTTTGACGCGGATTCTCTGGATACAAGCGATTTTGTCGATCCACATCATTACCGTCTCTGGCAAGCTCATTGAAACTCGTCACACTCCAGATATTGGTCGTTACATGGTAATCCTTGTCGAGAATTTCAGCAGCGGCTTCTACCTCCCGCAATATCGTACCACTGCCTAGTATTTGTACTGTGTTCTGATTGGATTCTTTACCCACTTTCCTTAATAGATACATGCCTCGCAAAATGCCTTCTTCGACATTCTCAGGCATTGCCGGGTGAGTATAGTTTTCATTCATTACCGTTATGTAGTAATAAATGCTTTCCTCTTCTTCATACATGCGGCGCAAACCATCGTGAATGATCACCGCGAGTTCATAACTGTAGGTTGGATCATAAGAAACACAGTTTGGTACTGTGGAAGCCAGGATCAGACTATGTCCATCTTGATGCTGCAATCCCTCGCCAGCAAGTGTAGTTCGCCCGGCAGTGCCGCCCAGGATAAACCCTCTCGCTCGGCTGTCCCCGGCAGCCCAGCATAAATCACCGATCCGTTGAAAACCAAACATGGAATACAGAATGAAAAAGGGTATCGCGTAGTAATTGTGGTTGCTGTAAGAAGTGCCAGCAGCAATCCAGGATGACATGGCCCCCGCCTCACTAATCCCTTCTTGAAGTACCTGGCCAGTCTTGTCCTCTCGATAGAACATTAGTTGATCGGAGTCGACCGGTTCATACAGTTGACCATGCGGGGAATAAATCCCGAGTTGTCGAAACATGCCCTCCATGCCGAAAGTTCTTGATTCATCAGGAATGATTGGCACGATTCGATCCTTCAGGCTCTTGTCGCGAATTAGCGAGGAAAGTATCCTCACGAATGCCATGGTGGTCGAGATTTCACGGTCACCGGTCCCTTCAAGTTGAGCCTTGAAGATATCCAGCTTCGGAAGGGTAAAACCGGGTGAACTGAAGATTTTTCTAGCCGGCAGAAAACCGCCCAAGGCTTTTCTTCTCTCCAGCAAATATTGGGTCTCTTCCGAGTCCTCTGCGGGTCGATAAAAGGGAGTCTTCGCGACCTCTTCATCAGTTAACGGGATATTGAAGCGATCGCGAAAAGCAAGTAGAGACTGCTCGCCCATCTTCTTTTGCTGGTGAGTGGTGTTCTGACCTTCGCCGGCTTCACCCATGCCATAGCCTTTGACCGTTTTGGCCAGAATGACCGTGGGTTGACCAGTATGGTTAATGGCTGCATGATAAGCTGCATAGATTTTGTGTGGGTCGTGACCGCCACGATTCAAACGCCAGATATCTTCATCAGTCAGATTGGCGACCATGGCCTTCAAATCCGGATATTTGCCAAAGAAATGGTCTCGAACGTAGGCACCATCATTGGCTTTGAAGGCTTGGTACTCGCCATCTACCGCTTCCTCCATACGATGTCTCAGAATGCCTTTCTCATCACGCATCAAGAGTTTGTCCCAGTAACCTCCCCAGATGAGCTTGATGACGTTCCAGCCAGCACCACGAAAATCACTCTCCAGTTCCTGAATGATTTTTCCATTACCGCGGACCGGACCATCCAGTCTTTGGAGGTTGCAATTGACAACAAAAACAAGGTTGTCGAGATTCTCGCGACCGGCAAGGGCCAGAGCACCGACGGATTCGGGCTCATCCATTTCCCCGTCACCTAAAAATACCCATATTTTCCTGTCCTTCGCATCAATCAGCCCCCGGTTATGCAAGTATTTCATAAAACGAGCCTGATAAATGGCCATTATGGGTCCAAGTCCCATCGAGACTGTCGGGAATTGCCAGAAATCAGGCATTAACCAAGGGTGCGGATAGGAAGAAAGTCCTCTTCCGTCGACTTCCTGACGGAAATTGCTGAGCACATCTTCATCAAGTCTTCGTTCAAGATAGGCGCGCGCATAGATGCCCGGAGCAGAATGTCCCTGAATAAAAATCATGTCCCCAAGATGCTCTGGAGTAGCAGCTCGCCAGAAATGATTGAAGCCGACGTCATACAGGGTAGCGGCAGAAGCAAAACTTGCGATATGCCCACCCAATTCTGTTGAGATACGATTTGCCCGGATGACCATCGCCATGGCATTCCATCGTATGAAGGCCCGAATTCGCCATTCCAGTGCATGATCACCCGGACTTGGCTCTTCCATATGTAAAGGGATGGTGTTCAGATAAGCCGTATTTGCCTGATAGGGAATATGCACGCCGCGGCGGCGTGAGTGACTGATCAAGGATTCGATAATATAGTGAGCGCGTTCCTGACCTTGTGTCTCAAGTACCGCTTCAAGCGAATCCAACCATTCCCGAGTCTCGATTTCATCAATGTCGGTGGTGATATTGGGGTTGACCATATGCTTTAACCAAAAAATTGTCGTTTTTCCATAAAAAATGCCGAACAGCATTCGCCTCATTCATTATAGGCAATAATCTCGCAAATTGACAAAAATTTCCCGTCCGAGGTTTCGGGGTATCCGATAAATGGCAATGTGGAACCCTGTCGGAATCGATACCCTGAAGCACATCGAGCTATCAGAACATTCTTGCTGATGACACCTTGGAAAGAAAATTAAAGGCCGGCTATGCTATAATTTACGATTGGAAAATGCCCCGTAAGACCACTCTAAACCAGATAACTTCGCTCCCTCATTTCACCTCTGTCCTGCTCACTTTGCGGGTAGCAGGCATTGGTTTCTTATGACTCCCCTTTATGAATGATATCCCATTTGCATTAGAGACGTTCCCGGCTAACCTTGAGAAAGAAATGCGTCAATCCTATCTGGATTACGCCATGAGTGTCATTGTGGGTCGTGCCTTGCCGGATCTTCGAGACGGTCTCAAACCAGTACACCGCCGTGTTCTCTACGCGATGCTTGAATCAGGTAATGACTGGAATAAACCATACAAGAAATCAGCACGCATAGTAGGTGAGGTGATCGGAAAGTATCATCCGCATGGAGACAGTGCTGTTTATGACACGATTGTCCGACTTGCCCAGAACTTTTCAATGCGTTATACGCTAGTGGATGGACAGGGAAATTTCGGTTCGGTTGATGGCGATGCTCCCGCAGCTATGCGTTACACGGAAATTCGCCTTTCCAAAATTGCACATGAGCTACTGACTGATATCGAAAAGGAAACCGTAGATTTTGGCCCGAACTACGATGATACTGAAACACAACCGTTGGTATTGCCAACGCGCATTCCGAATTTGCTGGTCAATGGTTCTGCCGGGATTGCGGTGGGCATGGCAACCAACATCCCGCCGCACAATCTAGGTGAGACGATTGATGCATGTCTCGCGCTCATCCGGGATCCAGAACTTTCTGTCAGTGAGTTGATGGAATACATGCCGGGTCCAGACTTT
Source organism: Candidatus Poriferihabitans sp. (assembly GCA_965220975.1). Lineage (GTDB taxonomy): Bacteria > Pseudomonadota > Gammaproteobacteria > Arenicellales > Poriferihabitantaceae > Poriferihabitans. The sequence goes on from OZ244855.1 coordinate 710,178, forward strand.
CCTACTGCTGGAATAATTTTAGGCTCGCAAGGGATTCGACAAGCCTATGAAACCGGGAGAGGCCGTGTGATTGTGCGCGCTAAAGCTGAGGTTCAGACACTCGATAATGGTCGCGAATGCATTGTTGTTCACGAATTGCCATATCAAGTAAACAAGGCGCATCTGCTGGAGAAGATCGGCGAGTTGCACCGAAGTAAACGCATTGAAGGCATTGCGGCACTTCGTGATGAGTCAGATAAGTCGGGAATGCGCATGGTGATCGAAGTGAAGCGCGGGGAGCAAGCCGAGGTATTGCTCAATAACCTCTACTCGCAGACACGGATGCAAACCGTGTTCGGAATCAACATGGTAGCCCTGAATGACAATCAACCCAGCCTGTTTGGTCTGAAGGAAGTTCTTGAAAAATTTGTAGCGCACCGCCGTGAAGTGGTGACACGAAGAACCCTGTTTGAACTCAGAAAGGCAAGAGATCGTGCACATACTCTTGAAGGGTTAGCCGTTGCCTTGTCGAACGTTGATGAAGTGATTGCTTTAATTCGTGCAGCCCACAATCCAGCAGAGGCCAAGAAGAATTTGCTCGAGAGATTCTGGAATCCAGGGGTTGTTGAAGAATTGGTCGCAAATAGCGAAAGTTCCCTGTCAAGACCGCTAGGCCTGGAGGAAAAATATGGCATTCATGCAGATGGATATCGTCTGACCGCTGAGCAAGCACAGGCGATACTTGATTTGCGATTGCAAAGATTGACTGGACTTGAACGCGAGAAAATCATCAAGGAATACACCGAGATCATTCAACAAATTCGGGAATTGCTGTCGATTCTGGAAGATCCAGATCGCTTGCTTGGAGTGATTCGTGAAGAACTCGAGTCAATCCGGGAGACGTTTGATGAACCTCGACGAACAGAGATAGTCGAGGGCATGGTTGACCTGACTCTGGCCGATCTGATCCCAGTGGAAGATTTGGTTGTGACCATTTCCCGAGAAGGTTACGCGAAAGCACAGAAAATCTCTGAATACGCCTCACAGAAGCGAGGCGGAAAGGGAAAGATTGCAACACGTACCAAGGAGGAAGACATCGTAGAGCGAATGTTTGTGGCCAATTCGCACCAAACAATCCTGTGTTTTTCAACTATGGGCAAGGTATATTGGCTGAAAACTTATGAATTTCCTCAAGCAGGCAGACATGCTCGGGGTAAGCCGCTGGTCAATCTTTTGCCACTGGCAGCCGATGAACAGATTACGGCAGTATTGCCAATTGGTGAGCATGATCAGGAAAAGACACTGGTAATGGTCACTTCGCGAGGGATTATCAAGCGCTGTGCAATGAGTGCATTCTCGAGAGCACGAAGTACCGGATTAATAGCGGTCAACCTCCTTGATGACGATTATCTGATCGATGTTGCAGTTACCGATGGGTCCAAGAATATTCTCCTAATCAGCGATGAGGGTCGGGCCATCCGGTTTTCCGAATCCCGTTTACGAACGATGGGACGGGCGGCACGCGGTGTTCGCGGGATTCGCTTGGGCGAAACTGCCCGAGTGATCTCAATGGTCATCCTGCCGTCTGCCGATGAACAGCCGGATACGCCAGAGGATTTTCAATCTACCATCCTGATTTGTACCAGAAACGGATTTGGAAATCGAACTTCCATTAATGATTATCCATGTAAGGGGCGTGCCGGAAAGGGTGTAATCGCCATAAAAACCAACCAGCGCAATGGGCAGGTGGTAGCAGCACATGTGGTTGAAAACGAAGATGAGGTGATGTTGATTACCAATGGCGGCACCTTGATTCGGACCAATATCAGGGATATTTCAGTAATTGGCCGAAACACCCAGGGAGTCCGGCTGATATCCCTCAATGAGGGAGATACGCTGGTAAGTATGACCAAGATTGTCGAACCGGACGTAGGAGAAGAAGATCAAGGAGGTGAAGTAGTCTCTTTGGTTGATGCTGAAGAAATCAACGAGTCCAGCGATTAATGGCGAAAGAAACAAAAGCAGTGATTGCAGATTTTCGCGATCAAATTGATAGTATTGATTCGGAAATACTCAAGTTGATGAATCGAAGAATCGATATTGCGTCCAAAATTGCCGAGATCAAGCATGAGCAGCAAAATCCCGATTACTACCGACCAGAGCGTGAAGCTCAAGTACTGCGACGGTTACAGGCACTCAATCGAGATGGGCCCATGTCCGATACTGCGGTTGAGAGCTTGTTTCGAGAAGTGATGTCGATTACTCGACACTCCGAAGCGGAATTGTCGGTTTCCGTGTTGGGTCCGCCAGGGACCTATACAGAAGCTGCTGCCCGCAAGCATTTTGGCCAAACGATTCATATCATGGATCATCCAACAATTGATGAAATCATCAAGGCTACAGAGACAGGTGCAACGGATTTTTCCGTAGTGCCGGTTGAAAATTCAACCGAAGGAGGCGTAACCGGAACACTCGATCGTCTTTGCACTACCGTTCTTACGGTGTGTGGTGAAATCAATTTGGAAATCAACCACTGTTTGCTCAGCAAGGCCGATTCTCTGGATCAGATCAAAGTGATTTATGCACATACCCAGTCACTTGGACAATGCCGAAATTGGATCGAGAAGAATTGCTCTGGAGCCGAAAGAATTCCGGTTGGCAGTAATGCTGATGCAGCTGCCAAGATTATGCACGAACCGAACAGTGCAGCAATTGCGAGTGCTGTCGCTGCTGATCGATATGGTCTGAATGTACTGGTCAAGAACATTGAAGATGAGCCGGGTAATTCCACTCGTTTTCTGGTTCTTTCGAAACGACCAACACCACCGAGCGGCAAAGACAAAACTTCTCTGATTGTTGCCGCGGCCAATAAGCCGGGCTCATTGGTCGAATTATTGATGCCTCTTTTGAATGAAAAAATTGACATGACCAGACTCGAATCCAGACCATCAAGGATCGGGTTGTGGGCCTATGTATTTTTTATTGACATCATTGGACATCAGGACGAAGAACCAGTGGAGCGAGCCTTAAAGATTCTCCGATCGAAAGCCGGCTTCTACAAGAATCTGGGGTCATATCCTTCGGTTGTTCTGTAGCAGCAGGGTTGAGTATGAAATTGGGGTTCGGTAAACCGTCCGAAGAGCGAATGGTGTAGGCCAGAGCAAGAACTTCAATCGTTGTCTCCTTTTCTCTGTGCACAGAAAAACTGCAGTCGATCATTCACATAACAAGCATGGATGTTGTCAGGTTGCAAATCTTGGGAATGAAACCGAATCTTACAATTGTGATTTCTTGGATTGGCACGAATGAATAATGGCACTCCCCTGATACGAAAACTCATTCTGGTAGGAGTGGGCTTGATTGGAGGTTCTTTGGCATTGGCATTACGCAGTGTTGGCGCTGTACAAGAAATTGTTGGTATCGGTCGTAGTCCGATCAACCTCAAAAAAGCCTTGGAAGTAGGAGCTATCGACCATGCGGCCTCTGAACTTCAGGATGTTGTGCATGATGCAGAAGTAATCGTGCTTGCTACACCAGTGAATTCGATTAAACATTATTTGGCAGAGTTATCGGTAAATCTGCCGCGGGATGTTGTGATTACCGATGTTGGGAGCGTCAAGCAAGATATTATGCTTACTGCCAAACAGTGTTTGCAAGAACAGTACAGGAACTTTGTGCCAGGTCATCCGGTCGCAGGACGAGAAAGTTCGGGTATTGATGCTGCGAGCTCCAGATTGTTTGAGAACCACAATGTCGTATTGACTCCTGATGAAGAGACGAATCCGGAGGCAATTGCCCTGATCGAGCAGATGTGGCTAGAGACTGGAGCATCGATTATTCTTATGGATAGAAAGGAGCATGATGCGGTGTTATCGATGACCAGCCACTTGCCGCATATTTTGGCCTACGCAATGATGAATCATTTCGCAGACGATGCCAATTCCGAGCGCCGCTATCAGATGACTGCAGGCGGATTTTACGATTTCACAAGAACCGCATCCAGCGATCCCGAGATGTGGAGGGATATTTCCTTGATGAACAAGGAATGCCTGCTGGAAGATATTCGCAGATTTCAAACACGACTGGAAGCAATCGTTAGCTTGATTGAAAACGGCGAAGATGCAAAGTTGGAAAAGTTGTTTCAAGAAGCACGCCAGGCTCGTTCACTTGTGATAGAGAGGAGAAATTCAAGCTAGTTTAAGCACAAAGGGCATTCAGTCGGTCAGATCAGTAAATGAGTAATTTGATATTTCATACACATCCTTCCCGGAAATTGCATGGACAATTGCGAGTTGCCAGCGACAAGTCCATATCGCATCGCGCAGTGATACTCGGGTCTATCGCCAATGGAAAGTCGAGTATCAGGAATCTTTTGGAAGGCGAAGATGTTCTTGCAAATATCCGGGCTTTTCGGGCAATGGGGGTAAATATAGTTCGTGGCATCGATGAGCATGGTCCAATTTACACCATAGATGGAGTTGGCATGGATGGCCTGTATTCACCCGCTCAAGATTTGGACCTCGGTAATTCCGGAACCGCTTTTCGGTTGATTGCCGGCCTTTTGGCGAGCCAGCAGTTTTCGTCAACCCTGACCGGGGATAGATCCCTGTTACAGCGCCCGATGACCAGGATCATCGAGCCATTGAGGCAAATGGGTGCGATCATTGATTCAGCAAATGGCAAGCCCCCATTATCAATCATGCCTTGCAAGGGGCTAACCGGCATTCAATACCATCCTGTTGTTGCGTCGGCACAGGTCAAGTCAGCAGTGTTGCTAGCCGGATTGAGGGCAACTGGAGAAACTTGTTTAATCGAGTCAGCACCTACTCGGGATCATACTGAAACATTGCTAGCTGGTTTTGGATATCCGATTGCAGTTTCCGGTGCAGAAATTTGTCTTGAAGGTGGGCATGAGCTGACCGCAGCTCATATTGATGTGCCGGCCGATCTGTCTTCAGCTGCTTTTTTCATGGTTGCTGCACTCATTGTTCCTGGCAGTCAATTGCGCTTGCAAGATGTCGGAATAAACCCCCGCCGAACAGGTATTTTGAACATTTTGACTCGGATGGGTGCAGCTATAGAAATTGAAAACAGAAGGAAACAAGGTGGTGAAGATGTGGCTGATTTGATCATTTCGAGCTCGGATCTCAACGGGTGTAAAATCTCAGCGGACGATGTGGCTCTGGCAATCGATGAGATTCCGGTCATTTGTATTGCTGCAGCGGCTGCAAGTGGAGAAACGGTCATCCATGGTGCCAGTGAGTTGAGGGTCAAGGAAAGTGATCGCATCAAGGCTGTTGTCGAAGGATTGCAACGACTCGGAATTGAAGTTGACGAACGAGTGGACGGCATGAAGATACGTGGCGGCAAATTTCTTTCCGCAGAAATTGACAGCCATGCGGATCACCGAATTGCCATGGCATTCAGTGTTGCGGGCATGATTGCAGAAGGAGATATCAAGATTGTGAATTGTGAGAATGTGGCAACTTCGTTTCCAAATTTTCTAGAGCTGGCCGATCAAGCCGGCATGTGGATTACTGTCGAATGAAGGAACAGTCTACAACGCGTGTTCCTGTAGTAGCAATTGACGGTCCGGGCGGATCCGGGAAAGGTACAGTTTCGACTGCGATAGCTCGCAACTTTGGCTGGCACTATCTTGATAGCGGTGCCATTTATCGTGTGCTTGGTTATCTGGCACAGCAAAACCAGATCGATGAGGATGATGTGGCGGGCTTGGTGACTCTTAGTCGCAATCTTGACATCGAGTTTGCGGAAGAAGGGATTTTTCTTGCTGGTCAGAATGTTGAAGGTTTGATTCGAACGGAAGAAGCGGCTGAGCGGGCATCCCGCATCTCGCCGCTACCGGAAGTGCGACATTCATTATTGCAGTGGCAACGCAACCAGGCCCGACCTCCGGGCCTGGTTAGTGATGGCAGAGATATGGGGACTGTGGTGTTTCCGGATGCGTTCTGCAAGTTTTTTCTTACGGCAACTCCGCAAAAAAGAGCAGAACGTCGTTATAAACAGTTGAGAGAAAGCGGTTTCGATGTTAAAATTGAGCAGTTGCTTCGTGAAATCGCTGAACGTGACGAGCGTGATGCGATGCGTAAGGCTTCCCCTCTAAAGCCTGCTGAGGATGCCACCGTTGTTGATACGACGGACATGACTATCGATGATGTCATATCAAGAGTGCTTGGAGTAATCAAACGATTTCTTTGACTGGTACTATGGAGGCTTTTGTATTTCGCGAGCAATGTTAGATTATTGGGTTGTCTGTCTTGACATGAATTTGGCAGCTGCATTTTGTTAAAGCCATATTTATGCAAGCCGGCATGATTTTTAAACGACTGACTGTTTCCTAACCGACTACTTGAGTCGAGTATGACTATCTTGCTAGAGGTTGGGTAATGACTTTTTTACACAAAATTTACTAATGGAAAATTTTGAAGCGCTATTAAATGAGAGCATGGATGCTATCGAAATGAAGCCTGGTGAGCTGATCATGGGCGATGTTATGGAGGCGAACGATGATTATGTGATTATCAGCGTTGGTCTCAAATCCGATGCCGAAGTTCCGGCAAACGAATTCAAGAATGCATCTGGAAATCTGACCGTCTCGATTGGTGATCGAGTCGAAGTTGCGCTAGAGGCAGTTGAGGATGGAAGCGGTAGTACTCGGGTCTCAAGAGAAAAAGCGATGCGAGTTCGGGCCTGGACGGCAGTAGCTGAAGCCTATGAGAGTGATAAAGTGGTTAACGGCATGATTGCCGGTAAGGTAAAGGGAGGATTTACGGTTGATCTGTATGGTCTTCGGGCGTTTTTGCCTGGCTCGTTGGTTGATATACGCCCGATCAAGGATTCTGCGTATATCGAAGGTCGTGATCTGGAGTTCAAGGTGATCAAGCTTGATCAAAACAAGAATAACATTGTCGTGTCACGGCGCGCAATCGTGGAGAATGAACTGGTTGAAGAGCGAGAAAAACTGCTCGAAACCTTGCAAGAAGGGCAAATTGTTTCCGGAATCGTCAAGAATCTCACCGACTATGGTGCATTTGTCAATTTGGGGGGGCTGGACGGTTTGCTGCACATTACCGATATTGCCTGGAAGCGTATTCGCCATCCTTCGGAGGTGTTAACCGTAGGAGATGAAATTGAGGTTCGTGTTTTGAAATTTGATCGAGGTGAGGGACGTGTTTCACTCGGTCTGAAGCAACTTGGGCAGGACCCTTGGCTGGATTTGGCTGAATGTCATCCGATCGGAAGCAAGCTTTTTGGTCGGGTAACCAATCTGACTGATTACGGAGCTTTTGTTGAACTGCAAGAAGGTGTTGAGGGTCTTGTGCATTTGTCTGAAATGGACTGGACGAAAAAGAACATCCATCCCGGAAGAGTCTGTCACATTGGTGATGAAGTTGAGGTTATGGTCCTCGATATCGATTCGGAAAGGCGCCGCATCTCACTGGGCATGAAGCAATGTATCCCAAATCCATGGGAGGAATTTGCCGCGATTCACAAAAAGGGAGATCGGATTACCGGACAAATTCGTTCAATTACAGACTTTGGTGTGTTTGTTGGTGTTGAAGGTGGTATTGACGGATTGGTTCATCTATCTGATTTGTCTTGGGATCGACCGGGTGATCAGGTTATTACCGAATTTAAGAAAGGCGATGAATTGACTGTTGTTGTCCTGTCAATTGATCCGGCTCGAGAGCGTATAGCATTGGGCCTCAAACAGGCAACGGAAGACCCATTTCAGATTTACACGGCTACATTCCCCAAAGGCAGTGTGGTGACAGGAGTAGTAAGCAAAATTAAAGATCGATCTGCGACCATCGAGCTAGCGCCAAATATTGAAGGACAAATACGAATATCTGAGCTTTCGAAAGAACACGTAGAAGATATAAGGAGTGTGCTGAAAATTGGTGATGAAATCGAAGCAAAAATCATCAATGCAGATAAAAAAGATCGCAAAATAGTGCTTTCAGTCAGGAAACTTGAAGCAGATTTAGAAGATGCTGTAAAGCACGAATACTCAAAGGATTCTAAAGTGGCTACAACGTTAGGTGATAAACTCAAGGCGCAACTGGAGTTGCAAGCCACTGATTCAGACGAGTAGAATTTCAGTTATATACCATTTAAACAAGCGGAACAGACTTATGCCAGCACACAAATACAAGACAACTCTAACCAAGTCTAAACTTATTCATGATTTATGGAAGAAGCATCCTCAAATGGAAGAAGAAGATATTGAGTTGGCCGTGCAATGTGTTTTAGATCGCCTGGTCAATGCGCTTACTGAGGGTAGGCGGATTGAAATTCGAGGATTTGGAAGCATGAATCTGCATCATCGTCCTCGACGCCAGAGTCGCAATCCGAAAACAGGGGAGCCGGTATTCGTTCCAGAAAAATTTGTTCCTCATTTCAAGCCTGGAAACGAGTTGAAGACAAGGGTAAACAACAAGTAAGCGGATTCGATTGATCTGCATCCAGTGTTGATCTCGGGTTCAAGTTGTACTTTTATGCTGAAGATGCTCGTGTTTGTCTGGCGGGATAAAATTTTCGAAAAGAGTCGGTTTTTTACAGGGTTCTCCTGGACATGAATCTGAATTGTATATTTGGTACTGAAGTGGTCGAAGTCAGATCAATCAAAGATTGCTCCAAGACAGGATAGAAACCCCAAATCAAACGACCCTAATTCCTGTCTCGTGACCAAGCTCTTCTATTCACTGATTGTGATCCTCATGTTGCTGGTTGGGGTTACTTTTCCCTACATGAACAATCAACAGGTTGAGCTTCGATATTTTGGTCTTTCAGGAGAATTCAATCTATCTGTGCTCCTATTATCGGTTTTGATTATTGGGGTGGCGATTGGGTTCATTGGGAATTTCTGGGCTCTCGTTAAATGTAGAAGAAGGTTGTTTCAGTCAAGACGAAAGACAAGAAATCTTGCAATTTACAAACAATAGTGCCGGACAACAAGTAATGGTCCTCCTGAAGGTTACGGAACCTGACTGAGGAAAAGTCGGCCCTAAGACCGCCCCTTGGAGTTGGTCTGTCAGACCGTGCAGGATGAGGGTCGTGCTGGGGCCGTAAAAATAACGAAAGATACTGACGTCCTCGCCTCACCGTTAGGCGCATACCCATCGAGCGAGAAGAAGTTGTTGCCGTGGAACCAGAGCGTGACGCAAATACGACTACCCGGCCGGATATACATTTCGCGGGACCACGCCGGGCTTAATGGAGCGCCAACCGCGGTTGTAAATCTCTTGTCATATTTAACCGCAATCAACTTTCTGTGCGGTCGGGTATAATCTGCTCATTGATCATGAATTGTCTCTCTGCGAATTTTCAATAAAATGGATCCGGTATGGCTATTAGTGTTGCTCCCGCTTGCCGCAGCCAGCGGTTGGCTTTTTGCGGCTCATGATCGCACTTCAAAAAATCAAAAGGCTCATATTCCCGATCGATTCTTTGAGGGCTTGAACTGCCTGCTGAACGATCAGCCTGATGAAGCACTCAGAATCTTTCTTGATGCCGTTGAGATGGACAGCGGAACGGTTGAAATGCATATGGCACTTGGCAATATGTTTCGCCAGCGTGGAGAAGTTGATCGTGCAACAAGAATTCATGAAAATCTGGTAAATCGTACCGATCTTGACAATGAATTGAGAAGTCAGGCCCTGTTTGAACTCGCTCAGGACTACTTCAAGGCCGGATTGTATGATCGCGCTGAAAACCTGTTTCAGCAATTGAGAAAGATCAAAACGGTCAGAGTTCGGGCATGTCAATTGCTGTTGCAGATTTTTGATCAGGAGAGGGAGTGGGAAAAAGCGATTGAAGTTTCAATCGAGTTGCATGAACATTCGGACTATGACTATTCCCATACTATTGCGCATTTGTATTGTGAAGTAGCAGAAAGCAATATCCGAGCCGGGAATTACGCACAGGCTGATGCGAATATAGCGCTCGCATTTCAATATGACAAGAAGTGTATTCGAGGAGTATTGCAATCAGGGCGTCTTGCAGTCATGCGCTCGAATCATACCAGCGCTATAGCCATCTGGCGGAGTCTCGAATATCTTGCTCCAGAATATTTGGGTGAGGTCGTTATCCACATTGAAAACAGTTACAAGGCCTTGGGTGATCTTGTACCTCTGCGCCAGTTTCTGGAAGCGGCATTGAAAAAAAATACTGACAGTCGGATCATTAATACCCTGGTTGAGTTGACCAGGGAACAACAAGGGGAAGAGGCGAGTCGGAAGTTGAAGCTCAAGCTCGTTCGCGAGCACCCTACTCTGGAAGGAGTTTTGCAGGTGATTGCCAGTCAGGACCGGGCGATTGGCAACACTGGCCAGGAAAAAGATTATCAAATGTTAGCAAGCCTGATTAGTCATGCTGTTGAAACAGAACGTCATTACAGTTGCAGAAACTGTGGTTTTCAGAGCAATACATTACATTGGCAATGTCCGGGATGCAAAGCGTGGGGTTCTATGCAAAGACCCGAAATGCCAGAGCTCAAATCGGTTCCGCAATGATGTGGTGCTTGTTCCACGTGCTCGTCGCATAATGGATACTTTCATTTCATGAAACTGTCCATTATTGGGACTGGCTATGTAGGTTTGGTAACCGGTGCATGTTTTGCCGAGATGGGAAACGATGTCATTTGCGTTGATTCTGATTCCAGAAAAATTGAAAAACTCCAACAAGGCATCATTCCGATTCATGAACAAGGGCTGACCGCCATTGTTCAAAATAATCTTGCGCATGGTCGTCTTCAATTCACTTCCCAGATTGCCAGGGGAATTGAGCATGCTGAGGTTTATTTCATCGCAGTTGGTACGCCACCTGATGTGAACGGTGGTACAGATTTGTCGCATGTTGAGAAAGTCGCACGATCAATAGGAGAATTGCTGAACGGATTCAAGGTCATTGTCACCAAATCGACGGTTCCGGTGGGCACAGCCAATCGAGTCCAGGGGATTATTCAGGAAATTCTTGACGGAAGAGGGAGTCAAGCAGACTTTGCAGTCGTTTCAAATCCAGAGTTTCTGAAGGAGGGTGTCGCTGTTCGGGATTTCATGAAACCAGATCGGATCATACTGGGTGGAGATGATGAGCGAGCGATAGATTTATTGCGGGACTTGTATGCGCCGTTTAATCGTAATCATGAGCGTTTGATCATTATGGATGTAATGTCAGCCGAATTAACCAAATATGCTGCCAATTCAATGCTGGCGTCCAAGATATCATTTATGAACGAAATGTCCCAGATTGCCGAGAGTCTTGGTGCAGATATCGAATCGGTTCGTATCGGTATCGGCTCAGATCCTAGAATTGGTTATGATTTTATTTATGCTGGGTGTGGGTACGGTGGGTCTTGTCTGCCTAAAGATACTCGCGCTTTGTATCAGACCGCGATATCAAGCGGGTACCATGCCCGCATGCTTCAGGCTGTAAATGAGGTGAACGACGACCAAAAGCGAATTTTACCGAATCGTGTTATTCAACGCTTTGGAACTGACTTGTCAAAACATACAGTTGCAGTATGGGGCCTTGCTTTCAAGCCGGATACGGATGATATTCGTGAGGCACCGAGTCTGGTCATTTTGGAAACTCTCTGGGAGCATGGCGCCACAGTTCAAGCTTATGACCCGGTAGCATCTGATTCTGTGCAGTTGACTTATGGTGATCGTGTTGATTTGAAGTTGTATAAGGAATCTCCATTTGAAGTGCTGGAAGGTGCTGATTGTCTGATCGTGGTTACGGAGTGGGGCGAGTTTCGAGGAATTGATCTTGTTCAGGTACGAAATGCAATGTCTGGAAATGTAATCTTTGATGGACGTAACATTTTCTCCCCTGAAATTGCTGAACAGGCAGGTCTGGAATATCATGGAATTGGTCGACGGAAAACTATCCTTCAGTGTTGATTTGGGGCTTGAATTTGAATTCGTGCATTTCAATTTGGAGGAGCAATGCGTGGAATAATTTGTACTGAGAGAAAGCCAGTTCACGCTTTGTCATCGGCTCGTAATTCTGATGCATGTTTCTTGCGAGATGTCTCAAATAGACCATTAATCTATTTTTCAATATCAGTATTGATTGAAATGGGGATTCGGCAGATCATGATTACTGCCAATGCACAGAAGTTGGTGCATTTTCAGGAAATGCTAGGAAGTGGGGAAGATTGGGGCTTGCAGTTTTCCTATGCACTTACTGCTGAAAGTGGAGGGATGGTAGAGAGCATTCTTGTTTCAGAGGAATTTGCTGGTGACAAGAAATCCTGTTTGGTCATGGGTGACAAGGTGTTCATGAACACCAGAGCAAGTGGCTGGATTCAGGAGCTACATTCATCTTGCAAAGCAACTGTCTTAATTGAAGCATACCGGTCCGGTCATTTCAAAGAATCCGAGGTCGGACTTGTTGTGCTTGATTCAACTGTGCATGAAAAAATTCGTTCATTGCAAGTAACCAATCCCAGCCTTCATGACGTATTGCAACAGTATGATAAACAACAAGTTGAGTATCGGGTGCGTAGTGAAGAAGCTCGATGGATGGATATAGACTCCTCATTATCAACAACGCAAGCGAAGGATTTGATTGAAGATTTTCTGAATTTCAATCGTGGGATGTCGGGTTGCCCAGAGGAAGTCTGCTGGCGTCTTGGTTTCATTGATGATGCTCAACTAGAGGCTCTGGCGAAACAGTCTGTGTCAAGAAAATATGGTTCTTATTTGCTTGACGTACTTGAAGGAAAGACTGAAGACTACCCAAATGAAACAAATCTCGAGAGAGAACGATCATGCTAGGAATTATTGGTGGAACAGGATTTGAAAGTGTTCCGAAATTTGAGATAACTCGACAACAGTCAGTGGACACCCCTTATGGTAGACCTTCATCAGCACTTTATCATGCAACGCTAAATGGCAATCCTGCAATCGTTTTGTCTCGCCATGGAACGGGGTCTCGAATAATGCCTCATCAAATCAACTATCGGGCAAATATTTACGCTCTCCATGATCTGGGTATAACCGATGTGATTGCGATTGCCGCGGTTGGCGGAATAACGTCTCGCTTTGTTACTGGTTCACTGTCTCTTCCTGGTCAGATCATTGACTACACGTGGGGCAGAGAACATACATTCTTTGACCATACAGTGGATTTTCATATCCCGACAAAAGAATCAGGGCATGTGGAATTTGCAAATCCTTACGATCTTCATTTGCGAGAGAATATTCTCAAATGCGCCAAAATCACCGGACAACCGATTATTGATCATGGAGTTTATGGCGTTACCCAAGGTCCCCGTTTTGAGACGATAGCAGAAATTGACCGCATGGAACGGGACGGTGTGGATGTGGTAGGCATGACAGCAATGCCGGAAGCGGCATTGGCTAGAGAGTTGGGCATGTCTTATGCGACTCTTGCAATGGTGGTCAATCCGGCTGCTGGTCGGAGTGATGAGCCAATATCAATAGCGGGTATTCGTCAGGTTTTGAAAAACACAACCAACAAGGTTTATCAAATGTTACTTGCCTTTCATTCAATTGGTTGACCAGATTCCCAATATTACCCCGAAAGATGGATGATCAAAATAATGGACTTCCTTGAACCGAATCCGACGTCGTTCAATCAGATAATATTCCGGGTTCACTGATTCAATTTCCGGCCATGTATCGAACAGATATTCTGAATCAAATCTTGTTTCAGGAGTTTCTTGTGGCAATCCGTCAGGTGTTTCAAGTGAACTGGAATCTGCTGCAACGACCGGACTGTTGGTCGAGAGTTGCAAAGCGATATCAGCAAAAAGCAAGGACGTCTTGTAGATTCGAAAATAAGCATGGGGTAGTCTTGATCCTGCAGTCCCCAGAGATAGGACTGGAGCATTCTGGATGAAGAAAGGTGGCTGAATCCATCGAGCGCTGGCCAGCACCGGTAAGTTGTTGCTATTCAGTTTTCGAATAAACTCACTTAATCGCTGCAGTTTATGGGTTCCATTGTAAGATGGATTCTCCGATAACCTCGATAAATTTCGGGATTCTGCCATTTCTTCCAGACTTGCTCTCTGATCTTTCAGATGCTCGCTCGAGAAGTTCCAGTATTCCAGATTTATATCTTTCGATTCAGGGCGCTCAAACACAATGACTTCTATCTCATAGTTGCTTGCATGGACAACTGGTGGCAAACCGGTAAAGAGTAAAGCAACCATCAAGAAATGCTGGATACACTGCTTTTGCAGAATGGAAATCAATGAAAAAACCAATGCAATTTGTTATGTCAAGGCTACCATAAACACAGCTGATTACATAATGAAAGAAGGTTATTTCCCATGATGTTAAGCTTCGCTTATAGCTTCAAGTAGATGTTCAATTTTATCAAGTCTTTCATTTGAGCTTGTAATTTCTTTGATGAATTTTACTGAGCCGTCATGATGGAATTTCAGCTCGTCTGGCTGTTTCTGGACAATCTCCAAGAGCTTTGGCATATTTATTGAAGGATTCTCTCGGAACTGGATGGAGCCTCCCGATTCATCAATCTGGATTTCGCGAATGCCCAGTTGTTCTGAATACAGTTTCAAGGCAGTCAATCGAAACATGTTCCGGGCTGGATCAGGCAACAACCCGAATCGGTCGATCGCTTCGATTTGCAGTTCATTCAAGTCTTCGATGCAAATTGCACCAGAGATGCGTTTGTAAAAAATCAGTCGGCTATGTGCATCGGGTAGATACTGATCTGGAAAAAATGCCGGGACATGCAAATTGACAAGAACCTCATCCATATCGGATTGTGCATTCACGGTTTCGGGAAGATCGCCCTTGCGAATAGAACGAATGGCAGAGTCCAGGTATTGGCTATAAATCGATAGTCCGACTTTATCGATTAATCCACTCTGGGTTTCGCCCAGCAATTCACCAGCACCCCGAATCTCAAGGTCATGAGTTGCCAGCATGTATCCTGATCCAAGTTCGCCCATGGCATGAATCGCATCAAGGCGTTTGGAAGCATCTCCGGCAATATATTCAAGATCGGGGACCAGCAAGTATGCATATGCCTGATGATGTGAACGGCCAACCCGGCCCCGTAGCTGGTGAAGCTGAGCCAAACCGAATTTATCAGCACGATTAATGATGATGGTATTGGCAGTTGGAATGTCAATTCCGCTCTCAATAATCGTGCTGCATACTAGAATATTGAATTGCTGATGATAGAAATCCAGCATGACCATTTCCAATTCCAGTTCCGGCATTTGTCCATGTCCGACTCGGACCGATCCTTCCGGTACCAATTGCTGTATTTCTTCGGCCATGCGTTCAATTGTACTGACCCTGTTGTGCAGGAAAAATATCTGTCCTCCTCGACGAATCTCACGTAGACAGGCTTCACGTACAATCCGGTTTTCATACGACCGAATAAAGGTACGGATTGGCAGACGATTGACCGGTGGTGTAGCAATGATTGAAATCGATCTCAAGCCTGAAATGGCCAAATTTAGCGTGCGAGGTATAGGGGTTGCCGTCATTGTCAAAATATCGACGTTTTGACGGAGCTTCTTGAGTTTTTCCTTTTGACGTACACCGAAGCGGTGTTCTTCATCAACGATGACCAGTCCCAGATTTGCAAACCCAATGCTGTCTTGCAATAATGCATGAGTGCCGATAATGATATCGATCTTGCCCTCAATGACTCGCTGGGTGATATCCTTTTTCTGTTTGATGGTTTTGAAACGAGACAACATCTCGATTTCGACGGGCCATGTTGAGAAACGACTGGTAAATGTTTCAAGGTGTTGTTGAGCCAGTAAAGTAGTGGGAGTCAATATGGCAACTTGCCTGCCATTATGAACAGCAATGAAAGCGGCTCGCAAGGCAACTTCAGTTTTACCGAAGCCGACATCACCACAGATCAAGCGATCCATGGGCTTCGTCATAACAAGATCATTGATCACATCCTGGATTGCCTGTAACTGATCGGGCGTTTCCTCAAATTGAAACTGATCAGTGAATGTTGCGAAGTCTTTGGCGGTGATGGTATTGGCAATGCCTTTGTAAGCGTGGCGCGTTGCATCCATTTCCAATAATTCGGTTGCGACGTCATAGGTTTTTAATCGAGCCTGCTGTTTTGCCTTTTCCCACTGCTTTGAGCCGAGTTGATGCCACGGTGCGGTGTCGGGTGTACCACCAATATATCGATTTACTTGCTGAAGTGATAGCACGGGAATATAGAGCCGATCCTGATTTTGATATTCGATGATGATGTATTCTGTTTCGTCATCGGAATAATCTTCTCGGTATAGACCTCGATATCGTCCAACGCCATGATCAATGTGGCTTACTGGATCATCGAGTTTCAGTTCAGCCAAGGATTTGATGATCATATCTGGATCCTTGGAGAATCGACTCCGACGGCGTTGCCGTAGAACCTGTTCGCCAAAAAGCTGACTTTCGCTGATAATTTCCAATTCAAGATCGGGCAATCTAAGACCACGAGAAAGTGCACATGCAGTGAGACCAATTTGCCAATCGCGAGCCTGTAGAAAATCATCGAAACTCGAGAATACTGAATTTGAAATCTGGTGAGAAATAAGTGCCTGTTCAATAATGTTTAAACGTCCCTGACTACCGGCAACAATCAAAATGCGATTTCGGGAAGAATGGAGGTGGTCAACTAGCGATCGGTAGGCATTGGCGCGGCGGGTATTTACAGGGAAGTTTTCAACCGGAAGACTCTTTGCGGACCATGCATTAGGGCTTGCTTGTTCGGTTAATTCGATTCTGCGAAAATCACTGATTCTGTTGATTGCCTGTTCTGGTTGGAGGTACAAGTCTTGAGGCGGAAGAATCTGGCGTCTAATATCATGACGGAAGTTCTCATAACGTTGTTCAACATCTTCCATGCAGTTGTTCAGTTCGGTTTCTATGGTCGACGATGTGATGAACAATGTTGAATGAATTAGGTAATCGAAAATACTTGCTGGTTGCTGAAAAAACAGAGGCAGATAAAATTCGATCCCGGGCGGCGTATTGCCGTGACTTACCTCTTGATAGATATGTTGGGTTAGTGGGTCGCAGTCGAATTTCTCCCGAAATGCAGATCGGAATTGATTAATCCCGGTTTCAGTCATTGGAAATTCACGTGCTGGACGTATTTCAATTTGCGAAACGTTGTCTATAGTTCGTTGTGTGTCTGGATCAAAGAAGCGTATTGAATCAATTTCATCATCGAAGAATTCGAGGCGAAAGGGTGATTCCAATCCGGCCGGAAACACGTCGACCAACCCGCCTCTGGAAGCGAATTCACCTGGTGAAATCACCAAATCAACGGCAACATAGTTGGAATCAGTCAGTCGGGTACGAAAATCTTCAAAATTGATTTTCTGTCCGACAGAAATTACAAAGGAGTGGTTAAAGATATACTCAACCGGTGGCAGGAATTGCAACAAAGTATCGGCTTGGACCAAAAGTATGCCGTGGATGAGGTTTGGCAGTTGCGAGAGAATGCGAATTCTCTCTGATCCGATTTCCTGATGCGGCGACAGATGCTCATAGGGGAGACATTCCAAGCCTGGGAAGTGCAGAACCGGAAGATTGGTATCGCCGAGAAAAAAGCGGATTTCATCTTCTAGAACACTGAGTTCATGCGGGTCATCAAGTACAATTACTACAAGTTCGGAGTGCGTTCGAACCAATTCAGCTATTGCAAAGCCGATTGTTAAACCATGAAGGTTGTTCCAAATCATGGATTCTTTCGAAGAACGCGGTAAGATTGGATTCAGCAAATCAGTGAGCCAGAATAAATGAAAGCGTGAATTCTACCCAAATTGAGAGTGACATGAAAAAGAATTCCAGAGACGTCAGTAGAGTTTGGGCAGTTGTGCCTGCGGCAGGTCAGGGTGTGCGCATGGGTGGGAATATACCTAAACAGCATATGGAAATATGCGGTAAGACCATATTGGATCATACCTTGTCAAGATTGTGTGAGATGCCATTTATTACCGGCGTGATTGTTGGATTATCTGTATCGGATCCCAGGTGGAATAATGATCACTATGAACATCCAAGATTTTTCGGATTATTTGAGGGAGGAGAACGTAGACAAGATACAGTCAGATCCGGGGTTCAATATTTGATTGAAAATATTGGAGTTAGTTTGAAGGATTATGTCTTGATTCATGATGCTGCTCGTCCATGTATCACAAATGAAGATACACTGAAGGTGATTAATGCGGCAACAAAACACAAGGATGGAGCTGTGCTTGGTTCACGGTCAAAAGACACGATGAAATTAAGTGCTGAAAATGGTATTGTTGTAGAGACACTGGACCGAAATAGTTGCTGGCGCGCTTATACTCCGCAGGTATTCAATGTTGCGAGTTTGTTTGACGCACTTGATATGTTAGAAGCTGACAAAATTACGGTAACCGATGAGGCAATGGCGATGGAGCATGCGGGTTGGTCACCGATCATGGTTCAGGGCAGTGACATGAATATTAAGGTCACCGAAAAGAACGACTTACGTCTGGCTGAAGCATATCTTAAAGGAGATATTCAGTTATGAGAGTAGGAATTGGGCTGGATGCACATGCTCTAGTTACGGGGAAAAAACTCATTCTGGGTGGAGTAGAGATTGACTGGCACAAGGGGCTGGAAGGGCATTCAGACGGTGATGCGTTGTTACATGCGATTTGTGATGCATTGCTAGGTGCTGCTGCTCTCGGCGATCTTGGGCAGTATTTTCCGTCGAGCGATCTCGAATTTAAAGATATTGACAGTCGCATTTTGCTAAGGCGTGTTGTAGAAATACTAAATGAAGACGGGAAACGGATTGTTAATATCGATGCTGTAATCGTTGCACAAAAGCCCAAAATGTTGGGATACATCAAAGATATGGTTGCCAATATTGCTGAAGATACGAATTTGCCTGTTTCAGCAGTCAGTGTTAAATCAACCAGTACCGACTACTTAGGGTTTGTCGGTCGAGAAGAGGGTATTGCTACTCAAGCAATCGCCATGATTGAGATGCAGGGAAGGGTGATTGGATAATTTTCGATTATCCGAATATTATTTTCTCCTAATCATTCTTCCAAGTGGATGTCCGCCGAAGAGGTGCATATGCAGGTGGTAGACTTCCTGCCCGCCATGATCACCGCAATTGATCAATAGGCGATAACCGGACTCGGCAATTCCTTCCTGTTTAGCGATATCGCGAGCTACAACCAACAAATGACCTAGCAATGCCTCGTCTTCTTCACTGATTTCATTGACGCTTGGAATGAGTTTGTTCGGGATGATTAGAATATGAGTGGGTGCTTGTGGATTGATGTCTCTGAAAGCGGTAACCCGCTCGTCTTGGAACACAATGTCAGCGGGGATTTCCCGATTGACAATTTTCAAGAATAGCTCGTCGCTCATGGTTGTTCTCAGTTATTGTTGGAATCTTGCCACTCACCCGATCAAGATTGAGCAGTCTGATGTTGATAATCGTGAATTTTACTTTGTGAACTCCAGCAATTCCAGCTCTGTTCTCATATATTCAGATACACTTCGATAAAAGACAACAACCCGGTGAATTCATGCTGACAGGGTCTCAGCAGTTTGGATTATTGTCAGGTATTACACAAAGTCTGGCAGGCAGGACCGCATTGCTGACCCTGTTACCCATGACCTACGGAGAGTTGAGGCATGCAAAAAAACTACTCCTGTTCTCGATAAAACACTATTTGATGGCGCTTTTCCCCCATTCACAGTCGCTTGCTTGATCCATATACTTGGTATGAAAACCATGTGCGAGCATATCTTGAACGAGATGTCCGACAATTGATTAATATCCGAAATCTACTGTTGTTTCAATGTCTTATACTGTTGTTTCAATGTCTTATAAGAATGTGTGCGGGCCGGACGGGACAACTCCTCAATCTTTCCTCTTTAGCTAATGATTGCGGTATTACGCATAACACAGCAAATGCATGGATATCTTTACTGGAAGCCAGTTATGTCGTGCACCTGTTGCCCCCACATCATCAAAATTTCAACAAGCGAATGGTCAAAACACCTAAACTCTATTTTCTGGATACCGGTCTTGCAGCCTGGTTGCTCGGTATCCAGGGCTATGAACAACTAATTACCCATGTTCAAAAGGGGGGCCTGTTGGAAACCCAATGGCATTCTGTTTAAGGAAATACACACATTTACGAATTTCATCGAGTGGCAACTCATTGATAGTAGGGATATAAATATTTATTTCAAAAAAAGTATCAAAAACCTCTTGACAAACGCATGCGCGTTTCCGATAATACTCTGTATCGCACTCTGTTCACTGGGTCAATAAACCGTTTTCACGAGGAAATTCGATGCTCGACAGCACTCATCAACTCAAACCGAGGAAATTTTTCGGCCGTTCGATTTCTCGCCAGCAACTGTCGGATATTCGGCGCACCGTCGAGTTGATGTCGAATTTGAGCCGGCAGGAGTTGGCGCACACGATCTGTGAACATCTTGACTGGCATGCCAGTTCGGGTGAGGATAGTACCTATGCGGCATTGGCGATGCTTGAGATCCTGGAAAAAGAGGGTTTTCTGAGCTTGCCGGCGAAGGATGAGAGCAAGATGCGCGGAGTACGCAAAGCGCCCGAGAGGACCGCAGCGGGTGAACCGGGACCGGTGATCGACGGGGACTTGTCGGCACTGGGCAACATTGTTCTTGAGCCGGTTGATGGCGAGTTGGAGGTTGCCTTGTTCAAGGAATGGATTGATCGTTATCACGCCTTGGGCTATCGTCAGCAAGTGGGTTGCTACATGCGCTATTTTGTGGTCGATGGGCAGGGACGGCGATTGGGTTGTTTGCTGTTTCAACGTGCTTCGAAAAGCTTGCAGAGTCGAGAGCAGTGGATTGGCTGGAATGACCGATGGCGAGAGCAGCGGCTGGAGCGGGTGGTGTGCAATTCCCGGTTTCTGATCTTGCCCTGGGTGCGCGTGCACAATCTGGCTTCGCATGTGCTGTCGCTGGTGGTATTCCGGTTGGCCGAGGACTGGCAGGCAAGATGGAAGGTGCGTCCGGTACTGGTGGAGACGTTTGTCGATGGAGTCATGCACTCGGGCACCATCTACCGGGCCGCGGGGTGGGAGAAAATTGGACAAAGTGCGGGCCATCGCAAATCCGGTACGGGTCGCAAGGACCTCTATGTCAAGGCCTTGCAAAAGGATGCTTGTGCGATCCTGCGTGGGGAGCGGCGCACTCGCAAACGCAAGCATGCGGCGCTGGAGGTCGCAACCCCCGCCGACGGACCGTTGGTCTCGTTGTGGTTGGACTTGGTGGGCATCATCACCGAGACGGCGGCCATGCAGGATCCAGCATGGCGGGTCCGACGGCGTACCATCGGTACCCTGCTGGTGATGTTGTTCGTGTTTCGTCTGGTGTTCAGCAACAATCATGAAAGTTATGCGATCACCATCCATGAGTTGTGGGACCAATGCCGGTTACTCGATGTCGAGTTGCCACAGCCACATCCGGTGGCCGCATCAGCGATGTCGACCGCCCGCCAGAAAGTCGACGAAAGAGTATTCCAGAAGGTCCATCGTCGCCTGCTGCAACGGATGGGAGATGAGGCCATTCCTCGCTGGTGTGGTCGGCGTCTGTATGCGGTCGATGGCAGCAAGATGAATGTGCCTCGTCAGTTGCTCAATTGGGGCTACCAAACCCCCCAACCCGAGGCCTGGTATCCCCAGGGATTGGTCAGTTGTCTGTACCGTCTGAATGATCGCATGCCGATCGATTTTGATCTGGCATCCCACGGCAATGAGCGCATCATGGCGGCCCAACATCTACAACAGGTTCGCGCCGGCGATGTGGTCGTTTATGATCGCGGTTACTACTCCTTTGAACTGCTGCATGATCATGTTCGTAGGGGGGTCGACTGCGTGTTTCGTCTACCGGGTAGCAGTGCCAAGGAATTCGAACGATTTGCCGCCAGCGGTGAATCGCAGCGCATCGTTGAGGTTACGCCCGGAAAGCAAGCCAAACGTCGCTGGAATCAATTGCATCCGAGAGAGATTCTCCATCCGATCACGGTACGCTGTGTGCGTATTCCCACCACCAAAGAGGACTTCCTGATTGCCACCACCCTGACCGATGACGAGAGTTTTCCGAGCCCGGTCTTGGGCGAAGCCTATCAGGGACGCTGGGGCATTGAAGAGCTGTACAAGGTCTCCAAGCGGCTGATCAAGGTCGAACAGTTTCATGCACAAACCGAACGCGGTGTGCGACAGGAACTGTTTGCCCATTTTACCGTGGTTGCACTGACTCGTTCACTCGGCAATCAGGTGCAAGAAGTGATCGGCGGTTGTGTCGCGGACGAGGCGCAGATTCAGGTCAACTTCAAGCATGCCTTGGCCACCGTCGCCCGGCGTTTTGAAGCCCTGATTCTCGGTCATGCCCAGATGGTTGCTGAAACCGTTTCATGCCTCTTGAAAAGTTTCAGTGAATGCATCGCCAAGGCACGTCCCGGACGCTCGTATGCACGGAAATCCAAACGTCCTGACGACCGTTTCCGGAGCAGCAAAGGCAAATCTGCAAAACCAACTGTTGCCAACCAGACCAAGACGGCATAATCGAACCATGACCGTCACTTGTTCCGAAATTTGTTAAGTGAATGCGTCTCTGTGCTTAAGTGAATGCCATTGGTTGGAAACCTGGGTCGTAAGCGAATTACTAAAAGCCCGTTTTAATGCGGGCAAGGTCTCGAATCTCTATTTCTGGCGTGATCGTTCCGGACATAAGGTAGGCCTAGTTATTGACCATGGAACTGAACTATCGGCTTTGAAAATCAAATCCGGCCAAACCATCAATGCGGATTATTTCAAGGGGCTGGAGTTCTGGCAAAAGCTTGCCGGTGAAACCGCGGGGCAGTCATGGCTGGTTTACGGCGGTGATAATCGACAAATATGCTCGAATGCGATTGTTCTACCGTGGCATCAAATCGATGCGGGGCAGATCGTGAATCAAATTAATGTCCATGGGTGAGAAAAATTCTTGATTTATCCAGTTTGATTCTGGCTCACCAGACTGGTTACCTTTAGCTTGACAACGCACCCAGCTCTCATCAAGTCTAACATCCCTCCACACATGATGAAATTACGGTTCATTCCGAGTGTTTATGAAGTAGTTTTCAGTCTATTTGCAATTCTGTATAGTTGTGAATCGTGAATACCAATCTCTTTCAAGTGTGCGACAGTATTGATGACATAATCAATATTCGTTCCCATTGGGCCTTCAGCCTCACTGATAATATTGATGATATCATGGTCCGAATTCAATGATGCGAACTGTTTGTGGTCCTTTCTTGAAACAAAGGTTAGAGCTTTGACATTGCTACCGTTTTCAAGATAAATACTCTTAAGGATTGGACGATAGGCATAATTGGTCATTTCTCGGTCATAAAGATATTGCAAAGTTTCCTCGCGAAAATTCTCATCAATCTGAAATGCCACGCCATGACAAGACCCGCCTGGAATCAATCCAACAACAAGCCCAGGCCTTTCTGGCGTCCCTCGATAATGTATTGACCATAAGCATAACCTACGATTGAATCCATACAAGCGGGCAGGACTGGATTGGAGATAGCGAAATCCCGGTTTCCACATTAGCGAACCATATCCGAATACCCAGAGATTGCTAGAGGGCAACGATATTTCAAAAGGATTGCTGGACAAGTGATTATATGAGTAAAATCGTTTATTGATGAGCATCTGATAGCACTTTCCATGATTGATTTATTTTGCGACAGTTCACCAAACGGGTACAAAATTCTTATTCTTCTTGAAGAGATTGGTATCGAATACCGGCTCATTCCTGTTGATCTAAGCCTTGATCTAACGACTATACCGAGATTTCTTGATATTTCACCAGATGGAAAAATTCCTGCTATTGTAGATCATGATGCAAACTCAGATGGAGAGTCTGTTCACCTTTTCGAATCCGGCGCAATCATGCTCTATCTTGCTGAGAAATCAGGTCAGTATCTTTCGGAGAACTCCTTGTCAAGAATTGAGGTGCTGAAATGGCTGTTTTGGCAGGCTTCGAATTTTGGGCCGACATTGGGGAAGTTGATGCATTTCAGAGGCGATCTACAATCTCCTGAACAAGTCTTGGACTATTTCTTTCTCCAAGCAAAACGTCTATATCAATTTTTGGATCGGGAGCTTGAAGACCGCGACTATATTGCAAATGAATACAGTATAGCGGATATGGCCATCTATCCTTGGATTGTGATCCATGAAAATCAGGGCCTGAATATTCCCGATTATCCGAATCTGATGCAATGGTATTTTGCTATGGAAGATCGTGATGCGGTTGAGCGGGCTTATGATTTAAAGATATGAGATGATTATTTGCTGGGTACGATATGGGAAAAATTCTTGAGATCCGGCGATACCTCATAAGCTTGACCAAGAAGGATCATTACGAACGAAGCGGATTCAGGATGCCTCAATACAGAACCTTGGTTAAGGTATCGATTTCAATCCCGGAATAGCCCTCAACTCCCTGTCTTTGTGCAGGAGGCGAATGTCATACAGATGTTTGGATTCTATTCGCAGGATCAGCATGAAAGACTCAAAGATTATGCGGTATCGCTAGCCACGATTACTGACCGATGCGAGCATCAGTTGATGCACGATAGTACTGTGCCCGAAGTGCTCAAGGGGTTGTCAGGACTATCAGGTCAGCGCGGGAGATAGCTTTTCGACAACCTGTTGTCAATGAGCGCAACACTCAAATAAATGTATGCCGCTTGCGAAATTACTGTACAATGATTGCAAGTGCATTGAATAAAAGCAATGATAATAGAAGAAACTTACGAGAAAAAATAATGTTTTATAATCAATCATATACCCCCCCCCCCTATTTTTGCTGAGTTTTCACTAACTTCCATACTTCTCATCCTAACTCTTGTTCTGTCCGGTTGTGGTGGAGGAGGGGGAGCAGTTATCCCAACCAACAACGGAAGTGCAAGCGACCAAAGCAAAGTTAGACAGGACGCTTTAACTGCCAATTCCAGTCGTGTCATATCAGCCATCAGGACGGCGGCATCCAATAATCCGGTTTTTGGAAGTGTGGTGCAAACACAAACAAACGGTATTTCCAAATTAACGCAAGGACAAATTACAGAGCGAAATCAATATTTTTACCTCGATATCAATCGTAGTGATGGAAGTGCACTCTCGCTTAATTCCAGAGACCATGCGTATGCTGTGGTCGGTCCTCAAACCAATACAATAACAGGGCGCGCAGTCACGGTTGCCCCTTTATTGGATTGGAGCAACAATAGCATCACTCTTGCATATGCGGGAGTTGACTATGATCCTGATGATTTAGGAGACTGGATGGCGGGCGGTTACTGGTTGCATGCAACCGGTGATTGGCGTAATGGGCAGATTAACGGAATCGAAGTTGGGGCAATTGCTGACGGACCTGAGTTTTCCGATGCTAGCAACCTTCCAAATTCCAGCACTGCAACCTATAGGGGTGAGGCATCCGGTTTGTATGCAGGCATATACGGTAACGATCCGGGATTTCTAGTCCCATCGGGCACCATGGAAATCGGTGAATATACAGGAGACTTTCAAGCTACGGCCAACTTTCAGACACTTGCAGTTTCTGGTTCTATAACAAATGTCTACACTGAGGGTTATGTTGTCTATCCAGATGGTAGCGAAGTGATTGATTCGGGAGATAGTGACCTTACAGCGAGTTTACGTGGCAGAATTGAATCGAGTGGGCGTATCACTGGCAGTGTATTACCTTCAAGCCCAAGTTTGAATATAACGACTAGGAGTGGTTCATGGGGTAGCCAACTATCTTCAATTAGCGATGTTTCCGAAAATCCAAGGGCAATGGTAGGAACACATGGCGGTCGAGTTACTTCAAGCGGTGGTACTGAGGTAGTATTTATCGGTGCTCACTATGGGACAACTGGAAGGCTTGAATAGTACTAGCCATCATAAATCTGATTTTACAGGGCGTTTTATTTAGCTTGCTAGGTGGGGCGCGAATTGCCTTTTAGGCACTG
Source organism: Candidatus Poriferihabitans sp. (assembly GCA_965220975.1). GTDB lineage: Bacteria > Pseudomonadota > Gammaproteobacteria > Arenicellales > Poriferihabitantaceae > Poriferihabitans. The sequence continues at coordinate 736,215 of OZ244855.1, forward strand.
TTCCACCATGCATAGTGGCGGTTCGATAACTTGATGGTGCAAGCCTGCTGGTTTTCATAGGGAACTTCAGCTTAATGGCAAGGTTGTCTGTTGAGAAGCGAAATAAAGAAGCTGTTGGCAGACCATAGGATTAATGAACAGGAAACTCACGCCATACTTTCATGGAGGGTAATGAGGCGAGTGGATCCGAAGATAAGCGATCAAGAATTGCGGTGCTCAAGTGGCTGTTTTGGCATCTCTCAAATTTTGGACAGACACTAGGAAAGTTGATGCATTTCGGGAGTGATCCGAAATCACCCATACCAATACGGGAATCATTTTCTGATCAGTGATATTTTGCCATGGAAGATCGTGATGCGGTTGAGCGGGCTTATGATTTAAAGATATGAGATGATCATTTGCCGGGTACGATATGGGAAAAATTCTTGAGATCCGGCGATACCTCATAAGCTTGACCAAATCCGATCACGAACGAACCGGGTTCAGGACACAATCGATACAGTCGGAAATCAGCTAGCGTACGAAGGGTCCGGATAATGGTTCCATGACGTTTTTCCAGACCTTCCAGAATTTGCTCATATTGGCTTTCGTTAGGCTTAACTTGCTGACAATTGCAATTGAATCCTAAACGATTGCGGGCGTAAATTTGTGATGTTCTTGATTCATCATCAATAATTAGTATGCTGGCTGTTCCAGTTGTCAGATTACCGGTATGTGAGGACAGGGTGCTTACGAAAATGAAGTAGTCTCCATCATCGATACGATAGAAGGGGGCATAGCTTGCAAGCGGTGTTCCGTTATGATTTACCGTCGCCAACTGCAAGGATTTACAACGCTTGACAAGCTCAGAAGCACGCTTTCTCAGCTCGGTTAATTCTTCAGTCACTCTGTACTCCGGATTAGTAAGCTTTAGATCTCAAAGGACGCATCATCTTATTTGATCGATTCCAGCTCGGCGACGATCACGCTCAGCATCGAATAATCGACCATTGTCTCTTGCTTCAAGGAGTCAGTTTTTCGTTCAAGCGCCTTGATGGGAATCTGGTTTTTTTGCGACCATGTTTCGAGCGCTTCTTTGGGTTGGCTGTTTTTGAAGTTTGACAGTATCGAGTTGACAATTTCGGTATGGTGCCCCCTCAGAGTGTTGAGCAGACTGAATTTTGCTCGTTCATGCCAGATATTGTCCGCTTCAATGGAGGCAATCTGCTTGTAGACCCAGTCGATCGAAAGTGTTGCAGAAACCTCAAACATGATTTTACCCGTCTCTACAACCGGCCTTGCATGCTCAAGCGATAATTCAACAATATCGATGCCATTATTGAGAATATCTCGGCTGGCTATGTCATGGGCCAATGATTTCGGAAAGCCTGCCTTCAGCATGCGAGCGTTTATGTCATCATATCGTTCTCTAGTGGCATTACTAAGAACTTTCTTTAGATTTTTGCATAACTCGAGATAGGGTTTGGAGTACCGATGAATAAGATATTCAAGACTATCAGCATGTTCTACTTTCTTCAATATCCACTGAATTGTTGATTCGAGTGATCGGCACAGTCTGTTGAATGCTTCGATCTGTAGAGCGGCATTGACCTTGTTGTCGAGATTGACAATTCTTTTGCTTATTTCGTGATAACTGGAAGAGTCACGCGCAACCAAATACGCAGCGCAGATATCTTCGATTGCTCTGCCGGTCAAATCCATGACTCTCAAGTGAAACGAGGAGCCCATGCAACCAACCAGGTCGTTGGTTAGCTGAGTGGCGATAATTTCGTGCCTTAGACGATGATGATGAATGCCAGCCAAGTTGTTATCTTGAACATGTTTTGGAAAGTAACGTTCAATTTCCATGAGCAGAAGGGGGTTATCCACAAACTTCGACTGTACTAACCTCTGATACAGATCCATTTTGCTGTAGGCGAGAACCACTGCGAGTTCGGGCCGAGTCAGGTAATGGCCTGTTTCAAGGCGATCAACCAATTCTTCATGGGATGGAAGGAATTCAATATCCCGGTCCAGCATTCCGTCTTCAGCAAGCAAGCTGATAGTTCGTATATGCTGAGACATTAACGGTTTGCCGCTCTCTGCTTCAATGCTAATAATCTGGGTTTGTTGATAATTATTCAGCAAGACCAGTTCGGCCACATTCTTTTCCATTTTCATCAGGACCTTGTTGCGCTCACTCATTGTCAATGTCCCTTGCTTTACTTCGGCATTCAACAGGATCTTCAGATTTACTTCATGGTCAGAGGTATCGACTCCCCCGGAATTATCAATGGCATCAGTATATGAACGCCCGCCAGACATGGCGAATTCGATTCTGCCCAGTTGGGTTACCCCGAGATTCCCACCTTCACCAATGACCTTGCAACGGAGATCTATAGCATCAACTCTCAGGTTGTCGTTGTTTCGGTCCTGTGCATCAGAATGAGACTCTGCTGACGCTTTAATATAGGTTCCAATTCCACCATTCCACAACAAGTCCACTTCGCATTTCAGAATCGTATTTATCAGCTCATCTGGAGTAAATTCCACGATTTGAGTGCCAAGTAGCTGCATAGCCTGTGGAGAAATCGTGATGGACTTTTCTGTTCTTGAGTACACAGCGCCGCCAGATGACAGACAATCGGGGTTGTAGTCAGTCCATGACGAGCGGGGCAGTTTGAATAGTCTTTCTCTTTCCTGATAGCTAATTTCAGGATCAGGATCAGGATCAATCAGGATGTGAAGATGATTGAAAGCAGCAACCAGTCTGGTTTTTCTAGAGAGTAGCATGCCGTTTCCGAACACGTCACCAGACATATCACCAATACCGACCACCGTAAAAGGTTCATTCTGTATATCCCTGCCCAACTCCCGGAAATGCCGTTTGACTGATTCCCAAGCCCCACGTGCGGTAATGCCCATGCGCTTATGGTCATATCCATCAGAACCGCCAGAGGCAAAGGCATCACCCAGCCAAAATTCGAAATCTTTCGCGACACTGTTCGCAATATCGGAAAATGTAGCTGTTCCCTTGTCAGCTGCCACTACCAGATAAGGATCGTCCTCATCAAGACGCTTGACATTTCCGGGAGGTACGATGCTATCGCCCAGGACATTGTCAGTGATATCAAGTAATCCACGAATGAATGTCTTGTAGCAGGCGATGACCTGGTCCTGAACCGAGTCTTTCGGGATCTCGGACAATTTTTTGACTACAAAACCCCCTTTGGAGCCGACTGGCACAATTACAGCGTTTTTTACACGTTGTGCTTTGACCAGACCCAGGACTTCAGTACGAAAATCCTCATATCGATCTGACCACCGCAGCCCCCCTCGTGCGACTTTACCTCCCCGCAAATGCACACCCTCGACATCGGGAGAATACACAAAAATTTCATACAAGGGGATCGGTTCCGGGATTCTGGGTATTGAGCCACTATCAATCTTGAAAGAAATGTATTTTTTGGGTGTACCGTCCTTTTCTGGCTGATAGAAGTTGGTTCGCAAGGTTGCAGCAATCACATCAATCAATGCAATCATGATGCGCTCTTCATTGAGGGTGCCTACGAGTTTTAGTTTTTCTTGGATTGTGTTCAAATGAACTCCGTCATCCCGATCAGCAAGATCGGGGTTTAGTCGAACTTCAAACCAGTTCCATATGTCCTTCACCAGTTTCGGATACCGGATCATGGTTTCGATAATGGATTGCTCGCTATAGCGCAACCTGATTTGCTTCAGGTATCGAAACAAGGCGCAGATTGCCATTATTTCCCGCCAGCTGAGTCCAGCCAAAAGAGTCAGGGAATTGAATCCATTGGTCTCAATTTCCCCGTTCCAGCATTGCACAAAAAGCTCCTCGAAGATTTTGCACTGGGTTTTAAAGTCAAAGTCGTTCGAATCGTTTCTGGCTATTTGAAAGTCAAGCAGTCCGAGTTGATCGGCATCCCTGCGCCGGATTCGATAAGGCCTTTCTCGCAGGACGCGTACTCCCATGTTTTCAAGGATTGGCAAGACATCCGAGAGTACCAGGGAAATGTTCTTGCTGTAGATCTTGAATGAGGCACTTTGATTCTCAACAGAATCAGGATTGTCTCGTTGGGAAGGCGAGAGCTTGCAACGAACTTCGCCATCATGCATATTTTCATAAATGGCGATATCGGCGATTGCATTCTGGATACTAAATGAACTCCGGTAGTTCGCAGGAAAGGTGTCGGTGTAGACATCAAACAGTTTTCGCGCTTCCTGATATGGCTTTTTTTCTTTCAGTAGTTCAAGCAGGCTGTCGTTCCAGTCACGTGCAATATTCTGGACATCCGTTTCAATCTGTTGCTGATCATGGTTTGTACCTGAACTTGGGTCAATGTGGATGATGTAGTGGATGCGAGTCAGGATAGAGTGCGAGAAATATACGTCAAACTCGACTTCGGTTGCCTCGAATACTACTCGCATGTATTCCTGTATCTTTGCACGTAATTCACTGTTGAAAAGGTCACGAGGGATATAGACCAGACAGGAATAGAAATGTCCGCAGATGTTCCGATGCAGGTGCACGCGTGTCTTGCGTCGTTCCTGATTGAGCAGTGTCATTCCCAATCGATACAAATCTTCCCGGTCCATCTGTAGTAGCTTGTCTCTTGGCAAGGTGGTCAGCAAGGCACGCAACTCCTTGAAACCATGTCCGTCTCGTCTCATGCCGCAGTGATGAAGTATCCATTCAATCTTGTCCCGGACATAGGGGATTAACATATGTCCCTGGATTTGACTGTTTCTGGACAGAAAGCCGATTACACAACTGATGCGGGTTTCCCCTTTGTGAGTTCCAGGGTCATGTCGAATCAGGATACAGTCCATATAACTGGGGTAGTAGATTTCAGCTTTGATCCTGGCTTTGGTGTAGACCACTCGTTTGGGGTTGGGGTAGGATACTGGCGGTAATGCAGAATCGATCAGATGGTGTTCTTTCTGGTAAATCGTCTTGAGATTGCCTAGTAGGGAGTCTTTAGCAAGCATCGGTTGATTCGAATTCTTGCTAGTATCGATCTCTACCTCACAATAGCCGAGATATACAAAATTTTCTTGCTGAATCCAGTTTAGAAAATGAATCTGTTCAGATAATTCTGAATTCGCATCTTTGCTATGCAGTAGATTGGTCAGATTTCGGACTTTGCTTTGAATTTCGAGCCAGTCGTCGACAGAAGTGCGAATCTGATCAATTACATCCAGCAACCCGCGCTCGATTGACAGGTGCTCGTCTTCAGGCATGTATTCGACTGCACATTGAATAAATGATTCATTATTGGGGCTGTCGTCATCCTGAGTCTGAAAGCATTCCGTAAATGACCGTGCCTTGTGGTCGGGGCCTCTCTCAACTGTAAAAACAGGGTGAATGAATCGTTCCGGAGTCTTGTTTAAGGAGTTCAGCTTCATCAAAAGAGAGTTGACGAGGAAGGGGACATCATCCACGACCACCAGGATGAGGGTGTACTCCGCGTTTTGGTTTGAGGCACCTTCAATCTTTCTGTTGTTCGATTGAATGATGACTTCGCCAGGTTTTCGAGTTTTTGCAAGTTTTCGATGCTCGAAGGCAATTTCGTAGTATTCCTGAGCCCGAGAGTCGTCATAGTCCTGTGCTGACAAACGCCGGAAGTAATGTCTCAGGTAGTCCTTTTGTTCTTTTTTCAAAGGCCTCTTGAGTGAATGATCAAGAGTGTCCAGGAAGGATTCGGTAACTTTATTTTGGATCGGTTGCATGGTTTTCTACAACGATAGTATCATCAACGCTCAGTTTGTGAGTATAACAGGCAGGGTTGGTAATTCATCATTTGTCTGAACTCACTTACCCTTGAATCGAGCAGTTTGTATCCAGCGAAAAGCATTTGTACTGCGGGTTTCAAGTCTGGAACTGGAAATGTCCATGAGTGGAACACCAGCCAGCTTGGAAACCATGCTAAACAAGTGTTTGAGGGTACTTTAATGTTTTTCTTTGAGAATTGGAGGCTTATATTCGATGAGGCAAGCTTGGCCAAGGATATCGATTATAGTTACTGACAATTCATTCCCATAGGCATCGGTCAGCAGCAATGGTTTGCCAAGGCGAAATGTGACCGGTTGCAGTCGGCCATCATCTATAGCAATGTTGTCAGTATACATGTAGGTGCGGTCAGATGTATCGTGTACCGGGTTGATGAGGCCGTGAAGGCCAGGAAGATAGCCGGAGCCTTTGGTAAAGATAACAGAGCCTCCTGAATTGAGTGTTTCGAGTTCGACCATCAGTCCACCATTCTCAGGTATCCAGTTATGCTCAAGCTCAGCCGTAAACTGCTTGCCAGCAACATATACCCTCATTGGCAAATTTGTTGTATAGAGACTCAATGCCGCATTACCTGATTCGTCAGTAGTCGATTTTATACTTGTCATGTTCGGGAATTGTGCAAGCACCTCAATACCAGCAAGTGGCTCACCTTTTGAATGCACGGTTACCGTTGCATCCGCCGGAACAAGTTCAAGTTTTGCAGCGGGGATGTGAAGTTTCAGGCACGAATGATCAATCAATTCGTATTCAGGAAAAAGACCAGCAGTATTCCGGGTTTCAGTGCGGATGATTGAAACGCCATCACCACGACGTTCCATCAGGTATTTGCGATGATTCGAGCCTGGTATATCGGTTACCGGAAAATGACCAAACACGGATGTTATGGCTTCGTTTCGCGTTGATTGACTGGCCTCCATGCTGTCGATGGTCATGCCATTGGGGAGTATGCCAGGTGATTCAATTTCCAGTCGGTCCTGAAACATGGACAGACGAATTCTTCGGGACGACATGGAGTAATCGCGATGTGCAACGGAATTTACGACTGCTTCGAAAACAGCTTTCATGCTGTATTGGGGCAGATTTCCCCTTTCCGGATTTTTGCGGGCGGATACACGCATGTTCCGCTTGACAAACTTTACCGCCTCTGCAATTTGCCGAGGAAGTGCCCCTTTGATTTCTTGTGCGTCCAGCTGTTCAGAAGTGCGGTCTAATCCACGGTAACATGTTGCGACAATTGTCGCATATGGCAGCCAGATTTGCGGTACAGAAGTACATAGTAGTATACCGGCCAAGGTTGCCTGAAAAGCGCCTTCTTCATTTTCCGCTAGGAGATGCAAGTTCCCTAGACCTCTTTGCGGATCAACTGCTCCAGCGGTGCTTAGTAGTGGTTCCCAAAGGCGTTCGTCGAGAGTTTCGAAACCGGTTTCGGGGACGGTCTGCTTGTCGGTCCAGATATAGTGACTTTTTGTGCGATTCTGGGCAATCCTGAGAATTTCGTCTCTCTGCATGCGAGTCTTGATTGAGCCTATCCGGATGAATGCTCTTCTAGCTCGTGCGTGCACGGAATAACCTCGTGGGATTTCTACCAGAATAAAGGCTTTTTTATCCAGTGTTCGGTTATGAATATTGATACGTACAGGTGGTTCAAGAATATCGATAGATATTTCAGCCAGCATCTTGCCCAAGGTTACTATCTGCTGTTTGGACATGTGCTGGATTGTTCCATCGTCGGTTACGCCGCAGAGTAGAATGCCGCCGTCGCTATTTGCAAACGCTCCGATTTCATCAGCCAAATCTTCCTTGCGTGGACTTTTTGGTTTGTGTCCACTGAAATCAATTTGCTTGAATTCCCAGAGACTATCCTCTCCAAGCCGAAGACGGTTGCGCAAGTCTTTATCTTGAATCGTCATACAACCGTATTCAGGATCGGATCGAATTGGGCAAGCTGAGTGCCGAAAAGAGTTTCACAAAAACAGAATCAAAAGTGTTATCAGTCAGATCGACCATTATGCAAACAAATGAATCCGATCTCTGACTTGAGGTGATCAAGGGAATTGAGCAAGGTGCAAGCATTGCTTACCGGATTTAGATTGATGTATACGAATGAAATTCTGATTTTTTATTCAAAATCCATTTATCGCAAGAGCGTATGAAATTATATGATTGCGAACATAGTTTGCCAGCTTGCATAATTTTTACTACTTTCGTGAGTGGGGTGTAAACTTTACCGTATTGTTGTTGTCGCTTATATCGTTCTGATAATGACGTCCCACCTCTTTGTTACCGAGTTACAACTGAGTGTTTTGCTCCGCGCATGGTTTTGAACATATGCAGTACCATTTTATCGTGACTTTATAAGAAATCCAGCACCTGTTTGATTGTGTAGGTGACATTATTGGAACAGAAAACTTGTATACAAGTTCAGGAATGTCAGCATCGTTGCATGAGGATATTTATGTATATGCCATAATGTTTATTGACGATAAATATGATTCTGTATTCATACACTACGACGAGAATTATGGCGATTGATCAAAATCCCATGTTTCTGGCGTAGACTATCAATCGGCGCATTGTTGCAATACAGCTTGATTTTGTTGAGACTGGCCTTGACTGTTATTTCCAAAGGCTTCATATCATTACAACAACTCTTTTACTTCTTTTTTGATGGTGCTTAATACTATGGGTATTCTCGTTTTTGATATCGAAACCATTCCAGATACGACACTCGGAAAACGTTTGTTTGATTTGGAAGGTTTATCGGATGATGATATTGCCAAAGCAATGATCACGAAACAAGTGCAGAAGACTGGAGGCTCTGATTTCTTGCCACTTCACCAACATCGAGTGGTTGCAATTTCTGTACTCTATCGTAAACAGGATCAGTCCATCAAACTTTGGTCTCTCGGTAATTGTGATTCGGATGAAAAGGAGTTGGTGCAAAGATTTTTTGATGGAATTGCCAAGGAGAAGCCGAACCTGGTCAGTTGGAATGGTTCAGGTTTCGATCTTCCGGTTTTGCACTATCGGTCCCTGTTACACGGCATCAATGCATCTAGGTACTGGGAGAGAGGAGACCACGATAACCAGTTCCGCTACAGCAATTACCTCAGTCGCTATCATTGGCGGCATGTTGACTTAATGGATGTACTTTCAGGTTATAACCTGCGGGGTTCGGCCCCATTGGATCAAATATCACTGATGATTGACTTGCCTGGAAAAATGGGAATGGAAGGAAAACGAGTCTGGAGCACCTATCTTGAGGGGAACTTGCAGGCGATTCGAAATTATTGTGAGACAGATGTATTAAACACATACCTAATTTATCTCAGGTGGGAACTGATTTCTGGAGCATTAAATGAGAAACAGTATGCGAGCGCTCAAGAAGATGTTCGATCGTTGTTATCTCAATCAAAACAGGAGCACCTTCAGGAATACCTGAAAATCTGGCAGAAAAAAAATTAGGTGCTAGATCTAGTATCCAAATGCAATTTTGGCACATGTATCGGCACTCGGACATCTGTTCGATCATTAACTTTAAAGACAGTCAAACAGAATAGATGAATGGCTTAAAAAAGGGAATTTACGTTTTTCTAGTGATCGGAAGTTTGTTTGCAGGACTCTACTTTAGCCGAGCAAATTTCTTTGAACCATCCCGGGCTACATTGAGCGGGATTTCTCTGCCTGATACAGAAAAGCAACTTCGTTCCGGTGAAGAGTGGCTTGGTAAAATCGTTGTCATTAATCACTGGGCGACCTGGTGCCCCCCCTGCCGCGAGGAAATTCCCATGCTGGTTACCTTTCAATCCCAGATGGCCGAAGATGATGTTCAGGTTCTGGGAATTGCCCATGACCTTCTTGATTCGGCTCGATCATTTTCTGCTTTGGTGGGCATGAATTATCCGTCTCTGGTCGCAATTACTGACGGTAATGAACTGTTAGAGGCGCATGGTAATCCGAGCCACGGCGCACTCCCCTATACCGTGATCTTCAATAAACAGGGAGTTCAGGTAGAGAGCAAGCTGGGTCTTCTTACTTATGACGAACTCTATGAACTAGTGAAGCCATATCTGTCCCTGAAGTAGGGTATAGGGATAGCGGATGACGGTTAAAGTTGGTTTCCTAAGGCACTGCTGTTCGGTTATCGACCCATCGATGGTCTTCGGAGTCCTCAAGCTTTTCTCTTTTCCAGAATGTAGCTTGAGCCTTGAGGTATTCCATCATGTCGCGACACCCGTCAAAAGCTTCAGTTCGATGTGCTGACCAAGTTGCGACTAGTACAATTGGATCTTGCGGATAAATCATGCCGATACGATGCAGAACCAATAGCTCTTGGAGACCATACTGCCGATTCACTTTTTCAGCATGCTCGGTAAGCAGTTTTTCTGTCATGCCTTGATAGTGCTCTAGTTCAAGGCATTGAACTTTATCTCCCAGGTTCAAATCGCGCATGAATCCAACGAATGCTGAGCATGCTCCATAGCTACCCGGTTTCATTTTCGAGCGTGCGGGATAATCGGCAACCTCGGACCAGGGATTAAATGCTTCAGGGCAAATCTGGATATACACAACTAGCCACCGCTGACAGGCGGAAAGAAAGCAACCTCATCGCCATCCCGAACAGCCTCATCAAACCCCACATATTCGTGATTGATGGCGCAAAGCAAATTATCTGGGGGCAGTTTATCAGTGATTTCTTTCCAGACATCCAATGTTGTCATATCGCCAGACAAACGTATATTTGCAGAATCAATTCCCAAGTCCTCCCGCAGGCTGGCGAAAACTTTGACGGTTATACTCATAAATTACAGGGTAGAAAAAGAACTATTGGCAGTATAGCAGTTTTCAATTATCCCTAATCCTCAAATATAGAAATTTTGCTCGTTACGCTTGGAACCGGATCGGTTGAGCGGAAAAATGATCGGGATTTGCAAGAAAGTCAAAAACCTCGCGATGCGTGGACACCATCACCGAAGAAACTGTGGTCATGAGGAATATTTTTACAATGATTGATCCAGTATTGCACTTTCCACGATCGGGTTTTGTAGGGATTTTGGGGAATCTTTTGCCAAATTCTGATCAAATATTTTATCATTGCAATTCAGTTGGTTATAAATTTTTTTCTAAATTGGTCGGATTCTGGTCAAGAATAATTGTCATCCTCTTGTTATATTAAAGCAATGGCGAGGTTTTCTGGCCTCGTAGCAAATTCTGGGCGAGCGAATCCGGGAACGGTTTCATGCAGTCCCGGACGGGCCAGAGAGAATCGGGAATTGGAACAGTCGGCACTACAGAATTTCCGTATTGCGGACGGCTCCCTTGGATGCGCTGGTAGTCATGACCGCATAAGCCTTGAGTGCGTTGCTAACAGTACGTTCCCGTTTGGGCTTCCAGCCATCCTTGCCAAGCTGGTTCATTGCATCTCGACGAACCAGAAGGGTTTTATCGTCTACCTCCAAATGAATACGGCGGTTTGGAATATCAATCTCGATAGTATCACCCTCCTCAACCAGTCCAATCAGACCACCTTCAGCTGCTTCCGGAGAGATGTGACCAACAGATAAGCCTGAAGTAGCACCTGAAAAACGCCCATCTGTAATCAGAGCGCAAACCTTTCCTAGATTTTTTGATTTTAGGTAGGTGGTCGGATAAAGCATCTCTTGCATTCCCGGTCCACCCTTGGGTCCTTCGTAACGAACGACGACAACATCACCCGGTTCAATCTGATTGTCGAGGATGCCGTCGACTGCCGCTTCCTGACTTTCGAAAATCCGCGCTTTACCGGAAAAAGTCAAAATGCTCTCATCAACCCCCGCGGTCTTGACGATACAACCTTCCTCAGCCAAATTTCCAAACAGAACAGCTAGCCCTCCGTCTTGGCTATAGGCATGATGGACATTTCGAATACAGCCATTTTCGCGATCAATGTCCAAAGATTTATACAACTTATCCTGACTGAATGCGACTTGTGTAGGAACTCCCCCCGGCGCTACGCGATAAAAATCATGTAAGCTTGGATCGTTTGAGCGACAGACATCCCAGGATTCAAGAGACTCCCCCATGGTTTTTGCATGCACAGTGGAGGTTTCCTGGTTAATTAGGTCTGCTCTGTCCAATTCACCCAAAATACCCATGATTCCTCCAGCCCGATGGACATCCTCAACATGATAGTCAGGTGTTGATGGTGCGACCTTGCATAGATTTGGCACCTTGCGACTTAATCGATCAATATCCTTGATGGTGAATCCAACTTCTCCCTCACGGGCGGCTGCCAACAAGTGCAGAACTGTATTCGTTGAACCGCCCATGGCAATATCCAAAGACATCGCATTTTCAAAAGATTGGAAATTTGCAATGTTTCTTGGAAGTACTGACTCATCTTCTTTTTCATACCATGCACGGGCCAGAGCCACGATGGTATGACCAGCCTGAACAAACAACTTTCTTCGCTCAGCATGAGTTGCAACAATTGTTCCATTTCCGGGCAAAGCCAATCCCAAGGCCTCAGTTAGGCAATTCATGGAATTGGCGGTGAACATGCCTGAGCAGGAACCGCAGGTTGGACAGGCAGACCGTTCCATTTCCAAGCTTTCTTCATCGGTCACATCATCGGCAGCAGCTACAGTCATAGCATCGACAAGATTTACAGCCTGTTCATGGTCTCTCCAGGTAACCTTGCCAGCTTCCATAGGACCTCCTGAGACAAAAATAGTCGGGATGTTTAGGCGCATGGTGGCCATCAACATTCCGGGTGTGATCTTGTCGCAATTCGATATGCAGACCATCGCATCAGCACAATGGGCATTGACCATGTATTCAACAGAATCCGCGATGATTTCCCTTGAGGGAAGGGAATACAGCATTCCACCATGGCCCATCGCTATTCCGTCATCCACAGCAATCGTATTGAACTCTTTTGCAACACCTCCAGCTGCTTCAATTTCTCGCGCAACGAGTTGTCCCAAATCCTTCAAATGGACATGACCAGGTACAAATTGTGTAAACGAGTTTGCAACCGCAATGATGGGCTTGTTAAAGTCTTCATCGGTCATTCCCGTCGCTCGCCACAAGGCACGAGCTCCGGCCATAGTCCGACCACGTGTGGTTGTCCAAGATCGATAATCAGGCATATTTTTACTTAGGGTTCAGAAAAAAGATTATTCTAACAAAATCACAAAAATTCGGTGTATTTTGCCGAGCGTGAAACAAGAGTGACTTTGCTCCAGACATTTTCGGCAGTAATGACTGATTTTCAATCAACTTTTCAATAATTTATGTTTGAACTCACATAAATGTTCGGTCAACCCTGCACTAAACATGAAAAAGCGCTGTTCTCTTGACCAAGATCAAATGTCCAAAATTTTTTTGTTTTATGTGGCTGTTTGTCCTCTTTGAGTTCAGTAGTCTTGATAAGTGGTTTTCTTTTCGTCGATGTTCGCAGGAGCTCCGATTTGCATATGTATTCACAGTTTAATTTGCAAATGAGTGGAAATGAAAACGGATGAGAGTCGTTCAAGGTCAGAATTTCTCCACACGAATATCCCGCAGGTTTCGGTCTGTCTCATCAAATGCCATGCCAATCAGGTGAACCGGTTCCCCGCGGTCCCGATACTTGTCGGCATGGCGCTTGTTGCGAACTTGTTTGATGGCGGCATGGAGAGTCTCTTCAACCGTCCTGTTTTCCCTCAGCATCCTGAATTCGAAGACAGACACCTGACGGTCATGCACCACCACCATGTCCGAGCGGCCATGACTTGAACTGTCCTCGGCCGTGACATCGACATCCAGGGCCTTGAAACACGTGAACAGCAAGCTCGCATGCCAGGATTCGTAACGGGCAAGACCGCCGCCTTGATGCCATTCATGGGGCTGAGGTTCGATAAAGTGTTCTTTTAATCTTAGTTCGTCATGTTGCGGAAACGAGCGAAGATGTTTTTCTCAAAAAATATGCAGGCAATATCTGGAGAAAATCCGGGAATTGATCTTGAACAGACCAGATGAGATGAATTCAACTTGGATTTTAGTTGATCATGGTTTCAAGTTCCTGATCAAGCCGGTCAAGGATTTCATCATAGGTGAATGCACCGACTTTTTCTCCATGCCTTTTCAAGTTCACATAATTCGGCCCGCACCATAGCCCGAGATCTGCATCATCTGTCTCGCCCGGACCATTGACTCGACAGCCCATAACGGCAATGGTTATCGCATGGTCTTCCGCATACTTGGTGCGATCCTTGACTTTGCGAGCAAGATCAATAAATGCTTCATTTTCAACCCTGGAACAACTCGGACAGCTAATCAGATTCAATTTGTCCCGATTGAAGTGAACAACGGTTCTGACTCGGCCTTCAGAAATATCCTTGAGAATTTTTCTACCCGCTTCAATTTCCAAATGCTTTTCTGCGTGAGGTAGAGTCAACGAAACGCGCACTGTATCCCCAATGCCTTTTCCGATAATTTGTTCAAAGGCAATGCGGGTTTTCTCGATGCCTTCGGGCGGCATGCCCGCCTCTGTGACTCCGACATGCAGAGGGATTTCTGGTCGTTGTTCGGCAAATCTCAGATATGCGCTGACAGTCTTCTCTGGATCAGAATCCTTGAGCGAGACACAATAACGAGTGAATCCAATTTGATCCAGCCATTCGGTGTGTGCAAGCGCACTGTCAATCATTGGTGATATTGAATCTTCTTTCGGATACTTTGCTACCTGATCTGGATCGACTGAACCAGCATTTACACCGACTCTCATGGCACAATCATATTTTGTCGCAATCTCAGCAAGATAACCAACTTTTTCCTGCCAAGGCTTGCTTCTTTCATGATGATACAGATGTCCTGGGTTGTAACGAATTTTTTCAACATGGGGTGCAATAATCTCAGCTAAACGATAATTTTCCTGAAGATCAACGCTAAGAACAGCATCGGTTTGCTGCCGAATTTCGACCAATGCCTTGGCATCTTTCTTGTTGTCAGCGGCAATACGAATTACATCTGCACCCGCTTTTTCAAGAAGTTTGAGTTGCTTAAGTGTTGAGTCGAGATCTCGAGTTGGTGTGGCACACATGCTCTGGACAGCAATCGGATTACCGTTACCAATGGCAATTCGTCCGATCTTCACTTCTCGAGTAGGTTTTCGCTTGATCATGTTTTACTTGAATGACTAAAAATTCTTGGGAGTAAATGGCGCATAATTTGTATTATACAACCTTGAAGCAGCATATGAATTATATCTTGGGATAAAATTTAGGAATCAAATCCTATCCGGTATTGTTTGATCTGACCAGATTTATTCTATGGTTTTCGATGCCAACCGTCCTGATTTGCAGCATGCAGTATCAATCCAGTGGAATTTGACTTTCAGAAATTAGCGAGCTTGCTATCGGAAAATGCTAGGTTTTCAGCCGATCGCCTGATTTTTTTCGATGAATTGGATTCAACCAATAACTGGATGTTGCAACAACCAGAGATTGATGGTCTGTGCTGTATCACGAATCATCAGACTGCTGGAAAAGGTCGTCAAGGTCGAAGGTGGACAGATGGCCGAGGCGGTTCTATTTTAATGTCCATGGGTTGGAATATAGAGACCGAGTACTGCTCTGGAGTTTCCTTGGTGGCCGGTCTGGCAGTGGTTAAATCCCTTAAGCAGTCGGGTGTTGAGGGAGTCCAGCTAAAGTGGCCAAATGATATTTTGTTCGATGCCAGTAAATTGGGGGGCATCCTGGTTGAAAAGGTCGGAAGCAAGTTAGTCGTTGGATTGGGTTTGAACTACCAACTGGAGAAATCATGCATGCAAGGCATCGGACAACCTTGGACAGATATTACATCAATCAGTTCTGCTTGTGATGCGAATGAGTTGTTGTCAGGTATATTGCAAAATATGGATGAGCTGGTTACAGATTGTATTACCCGCGGATTTTCGAGCTTTGTTGACGATTGGAATTCACTGGATGCGTTCAAGGAATGTTTGGTTGAGGTTCGCATAGGTCAAGATAATATAATTGGGGGTAATCTTGGTGTAGATGAATCAGGAGCGCTTCGAATTCAGACTGATGATGGAGTTCAGATTATCCAAACTGGCGATGTTTCACTTCGTCGCAAGACTTTCAAAGCAGACTAAAGCCATGGATATATTAGTGGATGTCGGAAACCGCCGTGTCAAATGGACCAAGAGCGTCGATATGCCGGAATTCATTTCTCGAAAGCACACTCGAGCTCAGTTGGACAAGTTGTCTCAAGTGGTAAACTTCACCGCTAGAGAGGCAATCGATGAACTCGGCCGGCAATTTCGCAATGCGTCAAAACCAGACTCAGTTTATGTCTCATGTGTTGGAAAAAAAAAGGCTATGTCAGCGATTGATCGGGCATGCCAGGAACGATGGAATATTCATCCAAATTTCGTTACGTCTACCCGCTGCAGAACTGAAATAAGAAACAACTACCTTGATCCTGATCAACTGGGTGTCGATCGATGGTTGGCGATGATTGCTGCAAGACATTGTATACCGGATCGACCCTTGTTGGTGATTGATGCTGGAACCGCTATCACAATTGACTCCATTGATGCTACAGGCTCATTCGAAGGAGGAGTTATCGTTCCCGGATTGATGACCATAATGGAATCTCTAAGTCAAAGAGCCGGGTTGCCCATGATTGATTCAAATATGGCTGATAAAAGACAGTTGATCCTGAATAACCGAGACACTTGTTCTGCGATTGTCAATGGTGCTTTGCTTGCCGTAGCATCATCCATTGATAAAGCGATTGCTCATTGCCAAAAACAAACAGGCCAGCATTTAAGTACCGTCATCACTGGCGGAGACTCCTCTGTGATTAATCGTTTTTCAAAATACAGCATGATTGAGCTGTCTGCTCTGGTATTGATTGGAATGTATATCGTAACGAGGGACCCCGATTGTTAAAGTGGCTTGCAATCGGATTGCTGATCATTAATGTCAGTGTATTTTTATCAATCGGCAGTCAAACGAATCAGTCCGTTGAAGAAAGCTCCATTCGACCTGTGGGAGTAAACGAACAAGCCATGCTCCTGTTAAACGAGGTCGAAAACAACCCTCTTTCTATCTCGACCCCAACCGCAGCTCAATCAGAATCAGACAATGATTCAAAAATTGCGGAACATGAAGATATTAACGGAGTTGTAACTCGTGGTTTATCGAACGAGGAAAATCTCCCGCAATCAACCGAACTCTCAATTTTGCCCATCGTTAACGATGAGGAGACTCAAAGTCCAGAGAGGATGTATGCAGGACAGAAAGCGACTGAAATCTGTTTCAGAGTAGGGCCTTTCACCGACAAGCAATCTGTACAAAAGGCCTCGGCCTGGATGTCGGAGAACGACATTACGGCCGAAATGATTACTGGCAATAGCCGAGAAATAAAAGCAGTCCGAGTATTTGCCGGACCATTTTTGCAGCAAGAACCTCTACAACGCTATATTGCGGAACTGAAGATCAAGCAAATTCAATTCAAAGAGAAGAATCGAGAATTGGAATACTATGTTTACGGTGATTCGGAGACAGGATATTTTGTATCTTTTGGTTATTTTCATCAGCAAGAACTGGCGAGCAAATACTTGGAGGATTTGAAGGCAATCGATATTCAGGCTGAGCTGGAGCCAAATTATGAAACTGTGGGTCCTTTTTATTGGTTGCAAACCACAGTGTCGAATGATTTTGTTAATCAGTTTCAAGCTCGGCAATGGCCAGATGAAAAGATCGAAACAGCGCAAATCAACTGCTGAGCGATTATCCAGCTACCGATGACAAAAAAATAGTCCGAGCAGAAGGGGTTGTTGCCTAGTCCGTCTAATCCGACTAAAAAATTTGCTGTTCATATGGTTATAGTTTTACGCGATAGTTGATCTTTGCCAAAGACACGTAAATAACGGTCAATCTCTTCCTGGGGTCCCGTCGCCTTTTCAAGATTGTCGGATAATTTCACGGCACTTTTGCCGTTGGCTTTGGTGACCTTGCAGATAAGGGAAATCATGTTTAGGCTAGGATTCGGGGTTGGCGAACACCCTTTAAAGTCGTTCGTCAGATTTGTGCCCCAGCCAAACGCTATGCGTGAGCGTCCCTCAAATCGATGATACAGGTTTTCTATTTCATCAATATCCAGTCCGTCTGAAAAGATGATCATCTTTTGGGTTGGGTCCTCACCAATGGAAATCCACCATTCGATCAATTCTTCTGCTCCGATAGCCGGTTCTTTCGAGTCAATTCTGAAACCGCTCCATCGTCTAATCCAATCCGGTGCATGTTTCAGAAAGTTTGTTGTACCGTAGGAATCGGGCAAGACGATCAGCAAATTTCCATCATAAGTTCGTTGCCAACTCTCAAGCACTCTGTAAGGTGAATGAAGCAGCTCCTCATCGTTTTCAGCGAGTGTTGCCATGACCATTGGCAGTTCATGTGCATTGGTGCCAATTGCTTCAAGGTCATGATTCATCGCCAGCAGGATATTGCTGGTTCCAGTAAACTTCTCCCCCAACCCTTCCTTAAGGGCTTCTACACACCAGTCCTGCCAAAGAAAGCCGTGCCGCCTTCGGGTTCCAAAATCCGCGATTCTAAGATTTGGGAGACAGTTTAGACGTTCAACTTTTTCCCATAATTTAGCCTTTGCCCTTGCATAAATAACATCGATTTCAAATCGCCCTATCTTTCTTAGCGCAGCTCTTGAACGTAATTCGCTGATGATTGATAGCACGGGCATTTCCCAGAGAGTGATTTCAGACCATGTTCCTTCGAAATCAATGTTGAATTGGCCATCTCGAACATCTAGTGCATATTCCGGATATTGATAACCGCTTAACCAATCGATGAATTCAGGACGAAACAGTCGTTCTTTTCCGTAAAACGTATTTCCGACCAGCCAAATACGCTCACGCTTCGACAAAACGATGGTCCTTGCATGATCTAGTTGTTCCCGTAATTCATCAACATCGATTTCATCGGCTAAACGCACGTCTTGATTCCGATTGATTAAGGAAAAGGTGACTGGAACATCCCGAAACTCCTTCCAGATGGTCTGCAGCATCAATAGCTTGTATATATCAGTATCCAATAAGCTGCGGGCAATCGGATCCAACTGGTAAGTATGATCATGAATGCGTTTCGCAAGATTGATTATTCCCATGATTTGGTTATCGATGTATTGAGCGAAACATCATAAATTTCGCAAAAATGCATGTTGTTTCTTATGAGGTTGTGTGATCGATTATAACCGCCTTGAACCAATCTCAATATTGAATGGCTTTACTCAACCTCTCCTTGAAATCTCTGGTTAATACCAAGGATTGAACAATGCAGTTCATTCTGAGTAACATTGATAGCAGTTTTTTGTACGTAACAGGGTTTTCGTTGAGATGGCAAGAGGAGCAACATCCTGGCTTGCTAGGGCTTCTAGGGCCAATTATCAGGAGCCGAGGTTTTTTCCAGCCCGAATTCAAGTCCGAATTGGAACACTGCCTCCGATTGCGAATCTACGAATAAAGTTCTATCGGGGCAGTTTCTTTACGAGGGGTTTGCCCAGATATCCTTTTTCGATTTGCTGGCGCGATTATAGCGGTCATGGCGTCCAGTTTTTCGATGACACCCAGATTGATCCATCCGGAAGCCCGTATATGGCTCCGGTACGGATTGGAATTTGTGCGGATATTTCAATTGGCACAGGTTGGACAGCATAGTATTGGTAACAGTCCTTGGGCAATCTTCTGTTCATGATCATGAGTGCATGCGAGTCGAGATTGGATGATCGGAACCAAGGCAGAATCTTGAATCTGGGGTGGTCAATGACTCATGGCAGGCTCTGTCCCCGTCGCTGCTTGTTGTAGCCAACCTGCTATCTCCAGAGCATAGGCTTAACGTCAATACAAACCACTGACTGCCATTGAACGGGCCCGGCAAGGGAATGCAAGACAAAATACTCAAACAAAACCGAAGAAATAAAGCAATGCATGGGATTGAGTGGATAAACAAACAACAACATGCCACACGGTTTTCATGTTGGCGAATCGTTATACTTTTCTCAAACCGGCCGAGTAGACGGGGCTTGGTAACAACCCCGTCTACTCGGTACTCAAACTTTACAAACGCATCATGATTGATTCAATCTGTGAAACGAATTCTGCCACCGCAACCAATATTCGCAGTATCATAGACAACAAGAGATGTCAGGGTATTTGATATGACAGAGGCTGTGAAAAGACGAAAACGGAAAACCAGAAACAAACCGATTCCAGAGTTAACCAAATCCATTCGTCAACTGCCACGCGAGAATCTCGTGATCCCTTTTCCTCCTCTATCACCGCTGAATGAAGAGCAGGTCGAACACATTCATGATTCATCCATGCAACTTTTGGAGGAACAGGGTATTGAGGTACTTGGTCAGGTCGCTCTTGAGGTATTTCGTAAAGCGGGCGCACAGGTCGACTCCAACGGAGTTGTAAGAATGGACCGAGGGTTGGTTATGGAGGCGGTTTCTAAAGCTCCCAAGGAGTTCACGGTTACTCCCTCAAATCCAGAGCGTGCAATTCATATCGGTGGAGACGCAATCAATTTCGGATTGGTTTCTGGACCGCCGAATGTTCATGATTGTCTTATGGGGCGACGACCGGGCAATTTTCTAGACTATCAGAAAGTAATCAAGCTGGCGCAATATTTCAACATCATTCACTTTATTGGTACCCAGGGTGTAGCGACTACCGATCTGCCGCCAAATACTCGCCACCTGGATACTACGCTTATCAATCTTACTTACACTGACAAGCCAAGCTTTACAATCGGTATCGGTGGCGGGCGGATTCGAGATGCGGCAGAAATGACCGCAATTGCATTGGGTATCAATCTTGAAAAACTCAAAGGCCGCCCCTCACTGCTCACGAATATCAACGTGAATTCACCAAGAAAGCTTGATGATTCGATGGCTTATGCAGCCATGCAGATGTCAATGCTAGGTCAGCCGGTTATTGTTACTCCTTTTACGCTGATGGGTGCCATGACGCCAGCTACCATGGCTGGAGCACTCGTTCAGCAAAACGCTGAAGCGTTATTGGGGCTCAGTCTGATGCAGCTGACTGCACCCGGTTCACCGGTCATATATGGGGCATTTACCACCAATGTTGATATGCGTTCAGGTTCACCCGCCTTTGGTACTCCCGAGAATTCACTTGCCAATATGGCATCGGGCCAACTGGCACGGCGTTATCAACTGCCTTATCGAAGTAGTGCTTGTAATGCATCGAACTTGAATGACTGTCAGGCAACTTGGGAAACTCAAATGGCATTGTGGAGTTCGGTGATGGGACATGCAAATATCGTCTTCCATTCCGCGGGCTGGCTGGAAGGTGGATTACTGACTTCATTCGAGAAAATTGTTACCGATTGTGAAATGCTCCAGCACATGTCAAGATTGTTTTGTAAAGTTACAATCAATGATTCCGAGATTGGTTTGGAAACCATGGATCAGGTTGGTCCGGGAGGACATTTTTTTGGTTGTGAACATACGCTTGAACGTTACAAGGATGCGTTTTATGATCCATTTTTGAGTGATTGGCAAAATAGCGAGAATTGGCAAAGTTCCGGCAGCAAGGATGCAACCATGAGAGCAACCGAAATCTGGCAACAGATATTGCATGAATTTGAACCGCCACCAACAGACCCTGGAGTTCGGGAGGAGCTCGAAGCGTTCGTCGTAAAACGCAAGGAACAGCTCGGAAGAGGTGAGCCTGCACTTGAACCACTGAGTATCTAACCCAGGAATATAATGATAAATGAGGTGTTCCATGATCAAACCTACAATAAGTTTTGACCAAATGATTGAACAGGCTGATCAATCAGTAACTACGCTATCGGTTGAACAAGTAGCAGACCGCATGGATCAGCCTGGAGTAATTCTTGTCGATATTCGAGATATCAGGGAATTACAGCGAGATGGCAAAATCCCCGGCTCAAAGCATATTCCAAGGGGAATGCTCGAATTCTGGATCCACCCTGAAAGTCCATATTATCGAGAATACTTCAATCAATGCGACGAGTTGATTCTTCACTGCAATAAGGGTTGGCGTTCCGCTCTCGCTGCCTGTGCGCTGGGAAATTTGGGGATTTCGGCAGCACATATGGAAGGAGGTTATGATGAATGGCTATCAAGCGGTTATCCAACTGAAATTAGCGACCAGTCATGAGTTCTGGCCATGTTGTGGATCATCAGCTCAAAAAGCTGATGATCGGTCGACTCAAAGAATTCGATTATCAGGTTATTGAGGACAAATCGCTTCGCCATGCTGCTGTCGTACTTGCAGTGGTAGAACATGATGATCGGCCTCATGATGCTGCAATACTCCTCACTCGAAGACCAAAAAATATCGCTCGACATTCAGGTCAATTTGCTTTACCCGGGGGGAAAGTTGATTCTGGAGAGACGACTGTTCAAGCAGCATTGCGGGAGTTGCATGAAGAGTTAGGAGTTGAAGTGGATTCGAAACAGGTAATTGGTCGATTGGATGATTATCCAACCCGCTCGCAATTCCGAATTAGCCCGATTGTGGTTTGGTTGGGCAGCAATTGCATTCTCGCTCCAAGTCCTGACGAGGTTGCCTTGGTGTTTCGAATTCCTTTTGCAGAGCTCGACAGTGAGGCGATTCCCTTGTTTGAACCAGGCCTTGATCCGGATCGCCCAATTTTATGTTCGGAATTTCCCACCTTGGGGCATCGCATGTATTCACCTACCGCGGCAATCATTTATCAATTCCGTGAAGTTGCGATTCGGGGTCGATCCACTCGTGTATCCCAATATGATCAGCCTCGATTTGCCTGGAAATGACGGAGCGGGGGCCATAATCAAAATACATTATGAAAATTGCTATTCTATGTACCGGTGATGAGATTTTGACTGGAAAGACTGTCAATACGAATTACAGTCATATTGCAAAGCGTCTAGTCGACCATGGGTTTGAAGTCAATTGGGGTAGTGTCGTTGGTGATCAGTTCGAGGATATTTATCATGCAATGGAGATTGCCGCCTCATTATCGGATGCTGTCATCGTGAATGGAGGACTAGGCCCGACGGTGGATGATCTGACACAAGAAGTGGCAGCCAAAATTGCACAGGTAGAACTCGAGTTGAATCAAGAGTGGCTCGATCATATTGCCAACTGGTACCACTCACGAGGACGGGTCATGCCCGAGAACAATCGCAAGCAGGCACTGCTACCGGCTGGATCGGAATTGATTGATAATCCGATCGGTACAGCTTGCGGATTTGCTCTCAATATTGATGGAGTTCGCTTTTTCTTTACTCCAGGAGTACCAAAAGAACTATACATGATGCTTGATCGGGAAATTATTCCGCGTCTGCAAAACTTGAGAGGCGTAGCCTTATATACCCATATCAAACGTTTTCATTCCTTTGGAATTGGAGAGTCGCGTGCTGACAAGATGCTGGAACAGGCGACACTAATGGCTAAAAACTCACAAGTCAAACTGGGTTTTCAGTCTCATTATCCACAACTGGAAACCAAACTGGTCGCGAACACCATGAAGCAGGATGTTCTGGAAATGATGGCCCCAATTGAAGAGCATATTCGCAATTGTCTGGGCAATTTCATTGTTTCTGAAGACGCCCAAACTCTTGAGGGAAAAATCTGTCAAATTCTGCGTGAATCTTTGTCTTCCGTGTCAGTCGTTGAAATGCACACGGCTGGCTTGATCAATAGCCGTCTCCATTCCTGTGATGAACCAGGTGATGTGATGAAAGTAGGGGTTGTTTCGCAAGCCATGAGTGATCTTCATGATTTATTTCAACTACAGAATGACGAATGGACTCAACCAGCTGTGACCAAGAGGGTAGCAGTTCTGGCGGCTCAAAAATACAATTCCACGCATGGCCTTTCGGTTTTGACCGAACCATATGTTGATGACAAAGAGCAGAGTGGAATTGATGTTCATCTCGGTATTTCAAAAGCCGGACAAGTTCAATATCGAAAATCCCGACTACCAGGCACGCCGAGCTGGACAAGATTGGGAGCAGTGGAACTTGGGCTGGATTTCTTGAGGCGTTCGCTGTCTGGATTGCCGGTGCATGAATTAATCGACTTTGAACAACACTAATTGGCTTTACTATCCGTTTTTTGCGTGCAGAATAGGCATCACCCAGGGTTTGTTTTGAGCAATTTCCTCAAGACTGAGCCCAGTCAGCTCGTAAGGTAGAACAAGCCAATCCTCGGTACTGTGCAAGAAGTAATCCGGCTTTCGTCCACTGCGGTTTTGTTTAGGTTTGTAAAACGGGACTGCGATTCTGAGGTCAGTTGGCATGTTGCGTTTCATGCGCGAGCGCAATCGCTGTATCAAGGCCTCAATGTGCCGGCCAGTGGCAAACACATCATCAACAATTAGCAACGGATCGTCATGATTCATGGTCTCGACCAGATATTTAAGGCCATGTGCGGCTAATCTGGACTTGGTCTCATATCTCTTCATGTAATCTTCCATGCCCCGGTAGGATGTCCTCACTGATATGTGATCGGTTTCGATACCCAGATATTGCAGGCATTCCTGAACAGATATGCCAACCGTTGAGCCACCTCGCCAGAGGCCAACCAGAAAACGTGGTCGGAATCCGCTTTCGTATATGATTACCGCCAGTCGATAGGCATCGTTTATCAATGTCTCTTCATCAATAAACCACTTCTTTGCTGCTGTTTGCAATATTCGAATGACCTGCTATTGATAGATTTGGATAGACTCGATGTCAAGCCGATTCATCAATTTGGTCTTCCTGACTTGAGCCTTTGCGTGGCAACCATGCTATTTTGACTTTGACCTTTCCATGACTGTAACCCGCTCATTCCAGCAACAAAACCAGTTCGTTTCAAGTGAAATCTTCTGGCTTGCTCTTGAACCCCGTTATCAGTTTCTTTAACCGAGTCATACCGCTGTCATTACTAAATTTTTCGCGTGTCTTGAATTGTAGCATTACTACAACCAATGAAACTATATTTACCCTAATCCTTAAATAGAAAATTTGAAAGTACTTCCAACGCCTTGTGTGACGTGGTTTTCGAACGAACCCATAGAAGATGCTACAAGCATTGCTGACGAACTGACTGCTGGGCAGAAACTGCAGATGATCGCTGAAATAGATTAACGGATCGAGAAATGTGAAAACCGCTTACTCGCGGCCATCGCTGAATTGAGATCGGAGCCGTTAATGGCCGCGTTGATTCATTGAAGACGCTGATGATCTATACATTCACTGGTGTTTTTGGTGTTTTCGCGGTGTTTTTTGTGGGGTATTCAGACCTTTTGGTCTGGATGCTCAACAAGCTGATCGCCTGAGTTCGTTTCCAAATCCGCAACCCCTGAACAAGAGGTTGCTTGCCTAAATCAGGGGTCGACAGACCTTGTACCCGCATGGGGAAATTTTCCCCATATCGGGGGTTTCTTTCGTCTCGCGTAACTACTCGCCCCATGAAAAACCGATGTAGCGGGTGGAGTGTTTATCCGCCGGTTTGAAGTGTTGCCGTATTTTCCAGTTTTTCTTCGAGTATTCCGATTGCGTCCCCTTTCAGCACCCATTCGGTCGCAGTCAGTGGATTGTATCCGGGCAGGTTCATCGCTTGCAGGCAGCTGGTGATTCGACAACAGGCTTGCGCCATCTTCACGGAGCGGAAGGTTCCGGACATTTTCTGCTTGACTTTGCTCATTTGGTGAAATCTTTCTGCGGCGTTGTTGCTGTAGGGACAGGACGGGTTGCGGGCAAAGCGCAAGATCCCGTTTTCGCAATTTTGAAATGCCTGGTGCAGGTTGTGCGCAGTGGTTTTCGGAGACTTGCCTTTGGCGCTTTTCCGTTTCGGCAAGGCGGGCAATTCCTTCACCCCTTGTATCAGGATGCGACGGTATTGCCTGTGCGGCAAGGTAGCACGGTTTGCTGGCACTTTGGTCTCGTTTTCCGCTTTCCAGCGGCTTCGGCCGCACTTGATGAGCGTCTTGACATGATGCTCATGGGTGACAAACACCACATCCATCAGGGCACGCCGTTCATGATCCTGCACGGCGATGCGGGTCCAGTCATGACCGCCATGTTCACCATGCTCAACCGGCGAGATTTCCGCCGTCTGCTCAAGACGGGCATTGCCGCATTCGTCATGCGACTGCTTGCGTCGCTGACGGCCGGACCGGATCTTCGACCTGACGGTCGAACTCGGCAAGCCCGAATTCGCGGGGGTCTTCGGCGTGTTCTTCTCGATCAGCATCATCAGCATCGTCTCGAACAGTGCCAATAATGACTGGAACAGCACGATCACCTCTCCCTAACACTGGCCGGAAGCCTGGAGCTGTTCAAACTGGCCCTTCAGACCAGACAGACTCTTCTCGACCACAGCCGTACTCAATGCTCCTCCTCCACCGCCATGATCGCCCCCAGCATCGCAATCCGCTCCGCTTGCGGCATCGCTCGATAACGACGCGCCCAACGCTCCGCCTTGCGCCTGATATCCTGACGCTGATTCGGCGTCGATCCCGCGTGACGCGACCAGTGGAGACGGTCAATCGCGAAGTTGTACCAGACCACTTCGGTGACCATCTCGGCCTGATTCATGACCTGCAACTCAAGGCGGGTCGCAGTATGCCAATTCTGATCCTTCAAACGGATAACTCTTCAGGAAGGCATGACAGCAGCCATGAATCAGCTGCACCGGATAGTCGCAGGAAAAATCCGCCAGGGCCCGAGGATCCAGTTCCAGGCCAATATTGAGCATCGGCGGCGGCTTGCGCTTCATGATCGCACCACCGCCCAAATGCGTCTCGATGTAGACATCATGCTGCGGCATCATGCCAATCAGGGGTTGACACAACCCCGACGTCGCCTTGGAACCCAAATAGGCCTTGCCCATGAAACATGCCGATGGAACGATTCAGACCGGCACCATCGGTAAAGACCAGAAATTTGTCCAGTACTTTCTGATCGTGTTGTTTCAAGTACAATTAGGGGGGACGAGTAATTACCGTCTCGCCATGTTTTCTTTTGACTTCAAATATGGAGGAACAATCATGAAAGAAATCAACCAAAATGGAGGTGTTTACAACGTAATCACCAAAGGACTCGGCTTCATCAACCGGGTTCGGAAAGTCGCTCCAACCGGGGCGGAGCCTTGCCTCGCTTGCGAAGTGAGCTTGCTCGAAGGAGTCGCCAGAGACGGCGATTACTCGAAAGTCGAGAAAATGTACACGAACTTCGTGTACAATATTTCCGTATAGTATCCATCACATGAAATGATGAAAAACATAACACTTAGTGCAAATGCTGATTTAATTGACAAGGCACGAGAACGTGCAGCTGCAGAGCATACGACGTTAAATGCACAGTTTCGAATATGGCTTGAAAAGTATGTTCAACGCGAACAACAAAGTGAAAGAACCATTGAAACGATCCGGGAATTACAAGCCAGTATTTTTTCCAATGGGCGCAAGTTCTCGCGAAAGGAAATGAATGAACGATAAATAATGAACGATAAATATTTTATTGATTCTAATGTGTTCATATACTTGTTCGATGAAACTGATCAGGGTAAAAGGACATGCTCTGAGGGATTGATTCAATCAGCCATAAGAGAGGGGATTGGCTGTATCAGTTATCAGGTTGTTCAGGAAACAGTCAATGTAATTACGAACAAGTTGCTTGCCAAAGCAACGCATGCACATCAATTTTTCGAGGATGTCTTGATTCCCCTATGGTCCGTTAACCCCACAAATCGACTCTATCGTTGTGGACTTGATGTCATGTGGCGTTACCGATTTTCGTTTTACGATAGTCTAATTGTCGCTGCTGCACTGGAGGCCAGGTGCAGAACTCTGTACAGCGAAGACTTGCAAGATGGCCAGATTATCGAAAAGCTTACGATCGTCAATCCGTTCAAGTCATAATCTCCAACTGAAGATCATGATATCGAACGAACAACCAAAATTCTATCAACATACCATACCTAACACGGCAGTGTTTTTTTCGTTTAATTCCTGAAGTTCAATTTATTTCAGGAGTTGGTCATGAAGACAGGCATGCGGGAATTTGACAGTGAGTCGATCGAGTGGTTCAAGGGTGCGGTATCATCGGGGGATTATGCCCGTTCCGGTCTGGCTCGGGGTTTGTGCGAGAAGTCCGGGTGGTGCAATCATCAAGGAGTTCTGCGCGAAGCCCGGCTCGCAAGATCCTGCCGAGGCTGGCCTCGGCCCTGTCGGTCGAATTGCCGGAGTCGGTTGGTGTGTTTGCCGAGCGGAAGGAGCTGAAGTTCCAGGGTCCGGCACCGGGATCAGCAAGCGTCAGTGTGACGATGCGGTCGATCCGGTCAAGTGCCTGGCCTTCGATGCGATCACGGCATGGCGCGTATTCGAGCTGCAGCGGCTGGCCAGGGGCGAGCCGGATTGAACTGGCCAGTCGCGTGGCTGACCCGGAAGAGATCGAGATCTGCCAGATTCTGCTCCGTGGTCTGTACCGGACACGGCCGTCACCACCGCCGCCGGAACTGACCGTTCGCGAACAGGCGGTTCAGGTCGGCAAACTGGCCGGATTCCTGCCGACCCGGAGACAGCCCTTGCCCGGCACTAGGCTGCCATGGCTGGGAATGGTCGAGTCGCTGGGGGCATGCGAAGCATCCGAGCCTGCAAGCGACTGCGGCCACCCTTGATGACGGGAGTGGATGATGCCGTGTTAAGTATGGTATGTTGATAGACTAAATACCATGGGAGATTGCTTCTTGCGTATTGCGCATGAACTGAGTTTTCCACCGGTGCTCATTGATGCAATCAGCATAATGAGGAAATTAAGGATGGGCTTCTACATGCACTGCAGAAGCGTAGACACAGCAGAGGAAAAGGAAATATTATTGTGGGAAGTCGGAACTTCCATTACTATCAATTGTCGTGTTGCTTCCGGATATCACGGCCGTAAAGGGCAGATATGGTTCATTCGGATTCTGGAATCGCCATATGAGATCAGTTCCAGACATATCGTGTATCTACTCGCCCCCTATTGGTGACGAGCGGATATTTTGGAACCATGCTTTGCTGAAGTTTCAGACTTCATTTCCCGAACCAACAGTCTGGCCAGCCCATCGTCAAATTTCAGGCACATCGAACGGGATGCCCGGTTTCAGGCAATGATTTGTTTGCCTGTGTACTTGCGTGGTTTTCGGTGATCCGTTTTATTCTGTATACTATGTCTGCATGCATTCAGTAATCATGCCCGTGGCGAGGTGTAGAGATGAATCAAGATCAGAAAAGAAAGCTGGAGTCCTTTCTCAAGCGAACGGAAGGAGAACCGCCCCTGGTGTTTGTTGGACGGTCCGAAGTGCTCGACGACCTTGCGCTTGCAGCCGAGCAGGTCTGGGAGGGCTCGGGAACCGATCAGCATGGTGCAGGGAAAGCGACGCGCATTATCCAGGGGGCGCCGGGGGCGGGCAAGAGCTCGATCTTGGAGGAGATCAAAAAGAATCCGGAGAGACTGTATACGGAGAGTGTCGGCAAGCCCCCGCTGGTGGTCGCACTGGAATCTGGCGTAATCGAGGAGCCCGTTGACATTCTTCAACCGCTAGCCCGGAGCATCAACCCGACAGCCGCCGAGGAGTTTTTATCGCATTCCAGCCGGACATCCGGCGGGGAGGCCGGGATTGGCTTGGGCCCGGTCAAGGCCGTCGGCAAGCAAGAGACCACCATGGAACCAGCAAGACCGCGCATACGGTGGGATGTGTTGGGGGACTGGGTTGAACAGCATGGCGGGTTTGACCGGCCGATCGTGCTGGCCATCGACGAGGCGCAAAATCTGGACCATGACCGAACACACCCGCTTTCGAAGCTGCTTCAAGCCCTCCATGGTAATTGCGGCCTGCCGATTGCGCTGGTGCTGGCGGGTCTCAGCGATACCGAACACTCGGCCCGCAAGATGGGCCTGACCCGCATGCCGCACAGGCAGAAACACAGCATCGGGCGTTTCCCGGATCATGAAGTTCAGGAACTCATGGAAAGGTCCTGTGCACATTTCGGGATCGACGTTACTGGATTCGGGCATGAGATCGATCGGCTGATTCAGCCTTGCGACGGCTGGCCCCGACATCTGCATATAGTCTTGCAGGCACTGGGCGCAGAAGCCCTGAGAACGGAAGGCGATCTCGGCAGGGCGGCCTGGGAGAGGATACAGGCCGAGATCAAGACCGGAAGGAACGGGTATTACGACGGTCAGTTTTCGGACGAGATGGAAATCTCCAGAAACATGACTGCCCAGGTGATGACGGAATTGGACTATTGCAGCGATCGTGCCAACATTCAGAATCTGATGGACAAGCTGCATGATTCGGATCCTCGGAAATATCGCTTGCCGGCAGGCATGGATGCAGACGCCTTCTTCATTCACCTCGTGCACCAGGGGGCCTTGCACCGAGAATCAAGGAATCAGTTTGTGTGCCCGATCCCGTCTTTCCGGACCTATCTGCTCGAGCTGGGCGGGATCGTGGAGAACTCGGACTTGCAACCTCAAGCCACATGATCGGTTACTGGCGGGTCCTGCGGTAAACCAGCTCTCGCTTGATGTTTTCCCCTCAAGTGCAATCAAGTGGACGAGTAGTTACCATATCGTTTTTAATTGCCATATATATTAGGAGAAACATCAGGATGATTATTCCGATAGCATGTTTGTTGATTGTCTCGAACATGAGATGAAACGCATGAAAAAAATCTATTTGCCCAAGAATTACGATCAGCATTCTTATTTCATGAAGTTCGGACTTCATCCCAACTATTGGCATGAGTACATCTTCCGTGCATATTCCAATTATCAGTATGATGCAATATTCTTGACTGGCATTCCGGGTATCAAGGACAGTCTAGCTCATGGCCATTTGTATCGAGATCTAGACCGGTTATGAATAGGCCTTACTCATGAAAAACCTGTAAAAATGCAAGCTCGTGATAATTTTGGACAGGTTTTCCTTGTTTCAGCTCATGGCTGAGATGCTGTCATATGCTCAAGAAGTCATATCTCTCCGCACAACAATTACTTGAAGACTCATTTCGTCTTGGTGTGCAGATTGTAAAAAGTGATTTCCAGCCTAGCTTCATGATCGCAATCTGGCGAGGAGGGGTGCCGATCGGAATAGCAGTCCAGGAGATGTTGGCCTATCATCACATGGAGATAGATCATATTTCAATTCGTACCTCTTCCTATACCGGAATCAATGACCGCTTGGTAAAAATTCGTATTCATGGCATGAGCTACCTCATCAAGAATATTCGGCATGAGGATCGCTTGCTAATCGTGGACGACGTATTTGACACTGGATTGACGATTCAGGCCGTGATCAACCATCTGCGCTCAAAGACGAGACAAAATGCCCCGAGTGAAATCAAAATTGCAGTTCCTTACTACAAGCCTTCCAGAAACTGTGTCGATTTTGAGCCGGATTACTATATCCATGAAACAGAATCCTGGTTGAAGTTTCCACATTCGATAGAAGGGTTGGGTATTGATGAACTCCGTCACAACCGGCCTAATTTGTTTGAAATCATTAAACACCACATTCCGTCAAAATAAGTACTTCTACCAAATCGGAATCTTTCAATACTCAATGCTTGCAGAACATGACCGGTTGCCGATTATTTTGTGAATTTCGGCATTAATTGTATTAAAGACCGGGTGTAGTGATGCTGCGGATTGTTGAACAGTGCTTCTGTTTCACTGATCTCAACCAGTTCACCCCTTCGCATCACGCCGATCCGATTACACATCTGGCGCATGACCGGCATGTCGTGTGAGATAAACAGGAAAGTCAGATTCAGCTGCTCTTGAAGATCTTTCAAAAGATTCAGGATCTGCGCCTGAATTGAGACATCGAGTGCGGAAGTTGGTTCATCGCAAATCAGGAATCTCGGTCGCGTGGCAAGAGCTCGGGCAATCGAGATCCGCTGTCGTTGTCCGCCTGAAAATTCGTGCGGATACTTGCGTGCGGCATCCCGCCCAAGGCCAACCAGATCCAGTAAATCGAGAACAATATTCTCCCGTTCTGTCTTGGTCTTGGCAAGTTTATTGACAACGATCGGCTCAGCCACAATCGTACCCACGCGCATGCGCCCATTCAAAGATGAATAAGGATCCTGAAAAACCATCTGAATATCACGTCGAACAAGCCTTTGTTCAGCTCTCGACTTGATTTTTGCCAGATCGGTATTTGCGAAAATAATGGATCCTGAGGTTGCAGGATGGATGCCGGTGATGACTCGTGCCACGGTTGATTTGCCAGAACCGGATTCCCCAACCAAGCCAAATGTCTCGCCGGGAAAGACATCAAAACTGATGTTTTTCAGGGCATCAATGTAAGTCCGATCCCGTTTCAAGATAGCAGAGTTCAATGAAAAACGTTTGCAAATGTTTTGCACATGGATCAATGCATCTGCCGTATTCTCGTATCGTCTCCCGCTACCCAGCCAATGACTGGAAAGATTGAAATTCTGAAGTCGTCCTCCATCGCTGTCATCCATGGCAACTTTGGGGAAGCGTTCAATTTTCTTGTTAGAAGGAGGCACTGCCGCAATTAATGACTTTGAATACGGCATTTTCGGGTTGCGAATAATGTCAATGGTCGCTCCTTCCTCAATAAGTCGTCCGTGGTACATCACGACCACACGATCGGCTGTTTCGGCGATGACTCCCATGTCATGTGTGATCAGTATGACTCCGACTTGTTTTTCACGACAAAGCTCCTTGATTAGTTCCAGAATCTGTGCCTGAATTGATACATCCAAAGCTGTAGTAGGCTCGTCAGCGATAATTAATTCTGGCTCTGCGCAAAGAGCCAATGCAATGACAACTCGTTGACGCATTCCTCCAGAGAACTGATGGGGATACTGTTTTATCCGCTCCTTTGCATTTTCAATGCCAACTCGCTCGAGTAAATCAATGGCTCGCATGCTTGCCTGAGCCTGAGACAGATGGAGATGCTCCTGGATGGTCTCGACAAGTTGCATTTCGATGGTCTCAATTGGATTGAGTGAAGTCATGGGATCTTGAAAAATCATGCCAATTCGATTGCCGCGAAGTTTTCGCAATTTTTCGCTGGAGAGTCCGTCTATCCGGTCTCCGTTCAGATAGATTTCACCTCCGTCAAGTCGACCAGGGGCCTGCAACAATCCCATGATTGCATTCCCAATGGTGGATTTCCCGGCACCCGACTCACCAACAATTCCAAGAATTTCTCCGGTAGCAACCTGAATGGATGTGTCCTGGACGGCCGTGAAATCGCCACGTCGATTTGGAAATTCAACCCTCATGTTCTTGATTTCAAGAAGAGCCATCAGTTATCCAGCTTTGGGTTTAATGCATCTCTTAGCCAGTCTCCAAGCAGATTGACTGATAGAGCGAGCATTAGCAGAGTGGTGGCAGGGAAAAACAGAATCCACCATTCTCCTGAGAAGAAGAAGGACTGACCAATTCGAATCAATGTTCCCAAGGATGGTTGAGTAGGTGGAGCCCCTACCCCGAGAAAGCTCAAAGTTGCCTCGAGAATAATCGCGAGGGCGAGAGAAATGGTCGCGATGACTAAAATCGGCGATACAACATTGGGCAAGATATGTCGGAAAATAATGATCCCCGGACTACGACCAATCAGGATGGCTGCTTCGACATACTCTTTCTGAATTTCTACCAGTGCTGCACCGCGAGCTACCCGGGCAAACTGAACCCAGTCAGACAAGCCGATTGAAAAAATCAACACCCAAATTGCCATTTGATCACGTAAATGAACGGGTGTAAATCCCTTGGCAATACCGAAGATCAGTATTGCAACCAGGATTGCAGGAAAAGTCAATTGTACGTCTGCAATTCTCATGATGATGGCATCAGTTCGACCGCCAACATAGGCTGCGACAAGTCCCAGCAACACACCCAGAACCATGGCAAAAATCACCGCCATAAATCCTACGAAAAGGGAAATTCGCATGCCATACAAGATGGTAGACAACATGTCCCGCCCTTGATCATCTGTACCAAACAAAAAGGTTTCGCCGGTAAAGGCATTCGGCTCCATCGGACGGGAAAATCCATTCATCAGATTTAGGGTGGATGGATCAAAAGGGTTGAAAGGTGCAATCAAAGGAGCCAGAATGGCACTGAGAATCAGGACAATTGATATACAGGCTGAAACCATCGCCACCGGACTTTGCCGAAATGACCAGAAAAGATCACTGTCCCAAATTTTGTGAAGACGATCCATCATCAGCTGAACGAGTTTTTACCATCTCGAAGGCGCGGGTCAATGGCGAGATAGAGTATATCGACGATAAAGTTGATGGCGACAAACATCACCGAAATCATCATCAGATAAGCTGCCATAACCGGAATGTCAACAAATTGAACCGAATCGATAAACAGCAATCCAACCCCTGGCCATTGGAACACTGTTTCCGTAATTATGGCGAATGCGATGATTGATCCAAGTTGCAAACCGGTGATTGTGATCACGGGAATCAAGGTGTTCTTCACTGCATGACGAAAATAAATTGCACGATCAGATAAGCCGCGAGCACGTGCAAAGCGTATGTAGTCCTGTCTCAACACTTCAGACATTTCGGAACGTACCAGGCGCATGATCAGGGTCATTTGATACAGTCCCAGAGTTAACGCAGGCAAAATCAGTGCCTTGAGTCCGGATTCAGTGAGAAATCCAGTCGACCACCATCCGACCTCTACGACGTCTCCTCGACCAAAACTCGGTAGCCAGCCAAGCTCTACAGCAAATACATAAATCAAAAGTATCCCGATCAGGAAAGTAGGGAGCGAAACGCCGATCAGGGAGCCCGTCAAGATCACATTCGTGAAAAAACCTTTACGCCGAATAGAGGTATAGATTCCGAACACCACGCCAAACACAAAGGCAAAAGCGGCAGAAACAAACGCGAGTTCCAGGGTCGCTGGAAGGCGTTCAATAAAAATGTCGACCACGGGCCGTCCCTGACGAAAACTAATCCCCAAATCACCTTGTGCAGCGCGGGTCAGAAATTCCCAATACTGAATGGGGAAAGGATCTTCAAGGCCCAATTGTTCCCGCAAACGTTCAATATCGGCATCGGTACGCTCCTGTCCAAGCAGGTTTTCAACCGGATCTCCAACAAACCGAAACATGGAGAATGCCACAAGGCCAACTGTCAGTAACACGAGTACCGATTGCAATGCCCTTCGAAGGACATAGGACAGCATCTAGGTTAGCTCCCGGAGCGGCTTTTGATATTCCGACCTATCAGGTAGAGTCTGTTGGTTCTGGTGCACTTCAATGGAAGGTAAGTGGCGAAAAGTCAGGCTTCACTTCTATTAGAGAAAAGGATTGAAACAGGGAACACTGTTCAGATTCGAGGGAGTTGAAAAACTGGAAGAATAAACTTCGGCATGCCAGGAAGCCGGTCGCATTACCGACCAGCTTCGCCGTATTCCTGGTTATTTGATTTCCATATATTTGAATATTGCACGGTCGTTGGGAGCCACTATGGTCTGCACCCGATTTGCCATGCCCCAATTCAGTACCTGAAAGTGGATTGGCAGGTAAAGAATTTCATTCTGTACATTTTCCCAGATCTCGGCAATTGTTGCATTCCTGGCATCTAGATTGGTTTCAGAGCCCAGACTGACAATTTTTGCATCCATTTCTGCATTTGAATAGCGAGTGCCATTCCATGAGCCACGTTTATCGGTTTTGGTATGGACCAGGAAGTTGAAGATGTATTCGGAATCATACGTTGGAACACCCCAGCCCAACAGGTAGAAATCGGTTTCCCAATTCCGTATCTTTGGAAAATGCTGGGCTTTAGGGATCGCGTCCAGATTAATGGTAATGTCAATTTGCGCAAACATGGCAACAGCTGCCTGACAAATCGCCTCATCATTAATGTAGCGATCGTTCGGGCAGTTCAGGGTAATGGTAAAACCATCCCCATAACCGGCTTCCTGCATCAAAGATTTGGCCTTTTCGATGTCATATGCTGGAATTCGGTCCAGCGCTTCTGTATAGCCATTGACGAAAGGCGGGTTAATTATGCCGGCTGGTATGGATTGTCCACGCATCACTATCTGCCTGATCGCATCACGATTTACCGCAATATTCATGGCCTCTCTGACTCGTCGGTCTGCAAAGGGATTTGCACCTTCAACATCATCCGAAACCAGATCATCATCTCCTACGTTCATGCCAAAGAAGATCACTCGATTTTGTGGAGCATTGAGTACCTTGAGATTTGGGTCATCATCAACTCGGCCGAGATCCTGTACTGGCACATCCTGAATGAAATCAACTTCACCCGAAAGCAAAGCGGCGACCCTGGTCGCGGCATTCTTGATGGGCGTATAGTTGACCTTGGTTACATGCAAAGGGAAAGTGCCAATCCCCCAATAATTCGGGTTAGCTTCAAGTACGGTTTTTGCGTCTGGCACTCGTTCTTTGAGGATGTAGGGCCCGGTTCCATTGGCGTTGCGTGAGGCATAGGTTTCTTCGCCACTTTCAAAATCCTGGACTGCTACCGTATTGTTGTTTTCTGTCCAATCCTTATCCATGATGAAGATATCATTCAGGTTGGCTGGCAAGACCGGATTCGGGCCATCGGTTTCGATTTCGAATCCATATTTGCCATTAGCTCGAACATCTTTGACCGAAGAGAGCAATTCTTTCATGTCAGAATCCGGTGTCAGCGCCCGCTCAAAACTGAATACGACGTCTTCGGAGTCAAATTCCGCGCCGTCATGAAAGGTAACGCCCTCACGTAACTTGAATGTCCATACATTCGGATTGTTCGGGGAAGGTCCCCATTCAGTAGCAAGGTTGGGAACCTGTGCTCCAGTCATGTCCCGCATGATCAGAGTTTCATAAATCTGATGTGCGAGTGTATGAGTTGGTCCTTCGTTCTGGGCATGAGGATCAAGCGTAAGGCTGTCGCCGGCTCGAGCCCAGTTGATCGTTTCAGCATAACTCGTGCCAGCACAAGTCATTACTGCACACAGGGCGCAAAGAAAGGTTTTTTTCATCATCGATATTCTCTTGTTGATAGTCAAATGCGCATTTATTATTCAAGCAGAATGATATGGTGCACCATGGACGGTCAAGTTTATACTATTTGGACTGGACAAAACGAAGGAGTTAGCATGTCTGATTGCTTCGCCATGCAAAAAAAGCTGTCCTGGAGGTGTAAAATGTCCGAAATGAATCCACAGCAATCGAAACGATACAAGCCCGATACAATTTTGTTGCCACCGGTTTATGCATGGCCTCCAAAATTAGCAAAGATACTCCGGTATTTTGCTTTTGATCTGCTCTTCCCATGGACTTTTTTGTTTTTGGCGATAGCAGCATTTTCATGGCATTTCCTGACTCCTTCGCTAGAAACCATGTCTGAATTATCCGCGGACTGGATGGTTGCAATCTGGATTCGAAATGCGCTGATTCTGAGTCTGTTCGCAGGAGGTTTGCACTGGTTCCTGTACATCCGGCGTCACCAATCCGACCAATACAAATTTGATGATCGATGGATGGCGAAAGGAGACAAACGATTTCTCTGGGGAGACCAGGTCAAGGATAACATGTTCTGGAGTCTTGTTTCGGGTGTGACGATCTGGACGTGTTATGAATGCATCACCCTCTGGATTTATGCATCGGGTTGGCGGCCGGTCTTGCCGGTTGCTGAATATCCGCTATATTTTGCGATTTGCGTGCCTCTGGTCCTGATCTGGAGTACTACGCATTTTTATTTCATTCATCGTTTCTTGCATGTTAAGCCGATTTATGCGATAGCCCACGAGCTACATCATCGTAATGTGAATGTTGGTCCTTGGACCGGCATCTCAATGCATCCGCTTGAACACCTGGCCTATTTCTCTTTGTTTGCTCTATGGTGGGTTATCCCGGTTCATCCGATCATTATCATTCTGACCGGATTGTTTCAGGGAGTTAGTCCAGCGATTTCGCACTCTGGATTTGATTATGTTTCCTTATGGGGGCGCAAGAAAGTAACTGCCGGGGATTATTTTCATCAACTCCATCATCGTCATTTTCATGTCAATTATGGGAACACGCCTACCCCTTTTGATCGAGTTTTTGGCAGCTGGCATGACGGGTCGGAAGCGGGGAAAGAGCTATTGAAAAAACGCATTCATGCCAAACGCTCAAGTTGATGCGAGGATCATGAAGCAGTTTGGCAAAACCGGTAGCAGTTTCGTTTGAGACTGACCGAACGTGATTGGGAAAGGGCGACTTGAAGACGTCCCTTTCGTATAGACTGTCGCGATCAGATGCTCTGTAGTTGGTCTATCCGCAAAAATTATTCTGGTCAAGGCGACATGTTCGGTTCGAAAATCGCACCCTTCGGGCTTGTTCCAGCTTACAAAAATTTTGAGAATTACATACAATAGTGGCGAACCTTGATGAGTATCGGAAAAGTATGAAATGGGAGTTGTTTTTTCTTGCTGAACAGAATCTTTTCTGGATGCGGGATTGCGAGATCAATGAAAAACACCAGTTGTAAATGATACCAACGTCAACACATTAAAGGGTTTTGTTCCAATAAAACCGATGAGCATGCAATCGTCTATATCTACGACGAGGCCTTCAGAGACATCAAATGCCAGCATGAA
The DNA here is from genome assembly GCA_965220975.1 of Candidatus Poriferihabitans sp. Lineage (GTDB taxonomy): Bacteria > Pseudomonadota > Gammaproteobacteria > Arenicellales > Poriferihabitantaceae > Poriferihabitans. Next base: position 774,670 of record OZ244855.1, read on the forward strand.
GCAGTCGACCACTCTGTCAGCGAGTACGACCATGGCATGACAAATGCCAATCACATTGAAACTTTCTTGGTCATGTTCAAATGGCGATGCCACGGAACCTGTCACATGACGAGTGTCAAGTACCAGTACCGCTACGCTAATGGATTCCCGGGCCGTCACAATGTTTTTCGTAACAACACCATTGACCAGGAGGAACCTCTGGTTAGAAACAGGGAAGGAGAGCAGCTTCGATACAAGCAGCAAGCATCATGAAGAAAATCAAGTTCGTTCATTCAACGGATTGCCGGTCAATGATGTCTGAAATGCCCGATAACAGCGTCTCCCTGGTTCTTACTGATCCACCATACTTTATTGATGGAATGGACGATGACTGGGATCACCAGAAATTGAGAAACAAGACAAGCAAGGCCGGAGTAATTGGCTCATTGCCTGTTGGCATGAAATTTGAAAAGCAGCAAGGATTGAGGCTTCAAGAGTTTTTGAATCCGATTGCTGGGCAATGGATGAGAATAATCAAACCTGGAGGATTTGTCCTTTGCTTCTCTCAAAATCGCTTGGTTCACCATACGGCCATGGCGATTGAAAACGCAGGGTTTGAAATAAGAGACATCATTGCATGGCGATATGAAGGTCAAGCCAAGGCATTTACACAAGAGCATTTCATTCGCAAGCGAAACATACCGCAACAGGAGAAAGACCGCTTGATTGCCAAATTGGAAGGAAGAAAAACTCCTCAATTGAAACCGCAATGCGAAATGATTGTGCTGGCACAAGTTCCAAGAGATGGCACGTTTGTCGATAATTGGGATACTTGGGAAACTGGCTTGATTGACGTTTCAAACCCCTATCTTGAACCTGACAAGTTTCCAGGCACGGTTATCTCGGTTTCAAAAACCAGGGAAAGATACGGCCACATGACAGCAAAGCCAGTTGACTTGTTGAGACACCTGATCAGGATTTTCAGTTGTAAAAACTCGTTGGTTTGTGATCCGTTTGCGGGTTCAGGTTCTTGCGGCGAAGCCGCATTACTCGAATCACGAAGATTTATTGGATCAGAAATTGACGAATCGATGGCTAAAATAGCAAACCAGAGAATTGGTAGGTGCCTTGATGGAAATTCCAAGCCGAAAGGAAATGCAACAAGCATGGATAGAAGTGAGAGAAAATCATGAGAAATATCTGTCGAAACCTGGAGTCAAGATTCCATCCAATTTTCGATTTGACGAATCAAAAAAGTATCTGGCTGGCATTTCTGCGCCTGAATAGCGTCGAGAAGTTCATGAAGATGAAATTTCAGTCATCGCCAGACACTTCAATCCTGATGCAGGACAGGATCGGCAAGTGAGACATCTCAAGTGAGATGGATTCATTACAGGCGGTTGGGCTGGCGTTCACCACTATTGTAAATAAACCTCAAAATTTTTTTTACTGTCATGACTGTGTCGTAGAGGAAACCAAAAAGTATAACTGACCCCCATTCATCCTGGAAGTTATGACGATATGGACATCAACTTTTCCATGAGTTTTGGCAGGGAAATCATCCGCACATCATCCCCGATGGGATATTCTTCATTCCCTCCATAAACAACATACTTGCGAGTTGCCCCTATATCGTTAAAGGTTTGCTTGAAATGCTTGCCAAGTTTTGGAGCAAGACCATATTTTATTTCGATTCCCCATACTTGGGCATTGGGCATTTTTATGATGAGGTCAATCTCTGCACCTGCAGCCGTGCGATAAAAATATGTTTCGGCAAGATGCGGCAGGACAGAATGGACGTTTTCAACGACAAAGCCTTCCCAACTCTTTCCAAGAATGGGATGGGTCAATAGTTCAGAATAATTTCCAATACCCATCAGGCGATGCAGTATACCGCTATCTCGAACATAATATCGAGGGGATTTGACCATTCGCTTCTTCACATTCGCATGCCATGGTTGAATACGACGGACCAGTAACAAGTCAATCAGGATCTCGATATAGAACTTGATGGTTTTATTGTCTACTTCCAGATTGTTTGCAAAACTGCTGTAATTTATTGTTTCTCCCTGGCAGTGAGCGAGCATCGTCCAAAGTTGTCGCAGACGGGTGGCCGGAACGGTAAAGCCCATTTGTGGGATATCCCGTTCTAGGTAAGTGCGAATCAGATTTTCAATGCGGCGCATGGCCAATGCTTCATTTCTTGCAAGGTAATTATTTGGAAAAGAGCCTCGTAGCCAAAGTTGACGGGTATTCTCTTGACCCGTTTCAATTGTATTTAGTCCGGCCATGTCCAAGTAACTGATTCTGCCTGCAAGGCTCTCGGAAGACTGGCGTTGCAGATTCATGCAAGCCGAGCCGAGCAAAAGAAACATGTTTCCTTGTTTGCCGAGTTGACGATTATGGTCAATTACCCCGCGTAAAATCCGAAATAAATCAGGAGCACGCTGTATTTCATCAAGAATGATCAGCTTGTCTGCATTCTCATGAAAGAAATTCTCGGGATCCGTTAAAGTGACTACATCTTTGGGAGATTCGAGATCAAGGTATATCGAAGGCATTCGAGCAGACAGTTGTTTCGCCAGCGTTGTTTTTCCAACTTGCCGTGCTCCAAGAAGAACTACAGCAGGTGTAAACGCAATGTCATCAACGAGTTTCTCGAATATTATTCTTTCAATCATACCTTGTATTATAAGAGTCAAACTCCAAAATTACAAGGTATATCATTCTATAAAACATATTTATCTCCAGTCCTTCAATAGCGTGGTCTTTATCAGGGCAACGCATTATGTACGGGTTTCAGCTCTTGATCCGGAATCATTCAGCGCCATCCTACCCAAAGACAACACTACACAAGATTTTGGTGGCGCTTTCATGATTTTCCATTTTAACGTCTGGACAAAAACACTAGTTTTCTGCCAGACACTATATAATTCGAATTTAGCCTTGGTTGACTTTTTGTCCGTAAAGCAGAGCAGGGCAAGGTGCTCAGCAAATCGCCGTGTTTTGAAAATCAGGTTCTGCGGTCGTTATACTGGTTTTAGACCAAAGAACAGTCAGCTCCCGATAATTGTCCAAGATATGAAGTGTTCTCTTACAATTTCGTCAGACTCTCCTTCAAATTTCTTTTTTTGCACAGATGTCTAGATTTTCATTGTGGTCGATTATTCAAAACGGCTTCAACAGACAAAAGGGGTGGCAAAGACAGTGGCGTGACCCCGATCCTCGCGAGAAATACGATGTAGTGATTGTAGGAGCAGGCTTGCATGGATTGGCGACGGCTTATTATCTGGCGAAAAATCACTATGTCCGAAATGTTGCGGTGCTTGAGAAAGGGTGGTTGGGCGGTGGTAATGCTGGTCGCAATACCACGATCATCCGATCCAACTACATGATGCCGGGGAACCGACAGTTTTATGAGCACTCCCTGAAACTGTGGGAAGGGCTGAGTCATGAGTTGAATTACAACGTGATGTTTTCGCAACGTCATCATGTGACCTTGCTGCATACACCGGCAGCTCGTGACAGTGCGGCACGGCGCTACAACACCATGAAGTTAACCGACTCCGATGCGGAGTTCTGGGATTTGCCAACACTCAAAAAGGAAATACCACACCTGAATTATGATCATGCCCGTTTTCCAATTATTGGTGCAGCGGTTCAGCGCCGCGCTGGCAATGCAAGACATGATGCGGTAGCTTGGGGATATGCCCGAGCAGCCGATACATTTGGTGTTGATATTATCCAGAATTGCGAGGTTACCGGGGTCGTTCGTGAAAACGGCAAACTGACGGGCCTGGAAACAACTCGAGGAATAATAGGCGCAGGGAAGGTCGGGTTTGCTGTTGCCGGAAACACTTCGCGTCTCTGGCAAATTGCCGGGCTTGGCAACTTGCCGATCGAAACACATTTACTTCAGGCATTTGTATCTGAGCCGATCAAGCCGCTTCTTGACCATGTGGTGGTTTTCGGAGTTGGAGGTGCACATTTTTACATCTCACAATCGGATAAAGGAGGGATGGTGTTTGGCGGCGATCTTGATTGGTACAAGTCCTATTCACAACGCGGAAATCTGCCGACTGTACAGGATGTCTGTGAATGTGCCACATCAATCCTGCCCTGCCTAGGTCGTGTACGTTTGCTAAGACATTGGTCGGGCCTGATGGACATGTCCATGGATGGATCTCCCTTCATTTGCAAAACACCGATTGAAAACCTCTACCTGAATGCGGGTTGGAATTATGGTGGATTCAAAGCAAGTCCCGCATCGGGCTGGTATTTCGCGGATCTGATTGCCAATGATCGTGCACATGAAACGATCAGTCATTTCACTCTGGATCGTTTCCAGAGAGGGGTAATGATTGATGAGCGCGGTGCTGGTCCTGATCCGAAACTTCACGGATAGAGCATGTTGAGAATCAATTGTCCATTTTGTGGCCTCAGAGATCACTCTGAGTTTACTTATGGGGGTGATGCATCAGTTGTGTACCCTGCCCTGGATGCAGGAGAAGATGAATGGCATGACGCAGTTTTCATGAGGGAGAATGTCCGTGGCCTACAAAGAGAGACTTGGCATCATGTGCATGGTTGTCGGATGTGGTTAATTGTTGAGCGAGATACTCTAACTCACGAAATTGTTGGTGTTCAGGAGGCCCATCCGGAATGGGCAAAAGTTGTACAGTCGGAAACCAGCTTGAAGGAAGAAGCATGAAAAGTCGAAGACTGGAAAAGGGTGGCCGCATTGACCGAACGAAATCTATCGGATTTACTTGGGATGGAAAGAGTCTGATGGGTTATCAGGGTGATACCTTGGCATCAGCCTTGATGGCTTCTGGACAACAGATATTGGGGCGCAGTTTCAAATATCACCGACCACGTGGCATCATGTCAGCTGGGGTTGAGGAATCGGGAGCATTGGTTACGGTCGGTAAGGATTCCCGCATTGAACCGAACATCAAGGCCACCACTCAGGAGTTGTTTGAAGGACTTGAGGCATCTGGTCAGAATGCCTGGCCAAATGTTCGCCATGATCTCGGAGTGGTCAATTCGTTATTTTCGAGATTTTTTGCGGCTGGTTTTTACTACAAGACATTTATGGGTCCCAGAGTGCTGTTTGGTGGGGGTACTGGATTCTGGATGTTTTGCGAGAAGTTGATTCGAAGGGCGGCTGGAATGGGTACGGCAACACGTGACCCGGATCCCGATTGTTATGATCATGCTCATGCTCATTGTGATGTTCTGGTGGTCGGAGGCGGTCCGGCAGGCTTGTCAGCAGCAACCGCAGTTGCCCGGGCTGGTCTAGATGTGCGATTGGTTGAGCAGGATTTCTCGCTTGGCGGTGATCTACTCAACTATCCAGACTCTTCTGATAAATTGATTGAAAAACTGATCGAAGACGCTCAAAAGCAAGGTGTCAAGTTCATGACAAGAACTACCGCATTTGGACTGTATGATCATGGTGTGGTCGGTCTGGTTGAAAGGATCAGTGATCATTTTCCAGTTATCAATGAAAATCTGCCTAGACAGTGTTTCTGGACCGTCAGAGCCAAATACATTGTTTTAGCTACCGGTGCAATCGAGAGGCAGATTGCTTTTGGAAACAATGACCGTCCTGGAGTCATGACTGCATCGGCTGGACGCTCCTATCTCAATCGGTTTGGAATTTTGCCGGGTAAGCGAGTCGTGATTGCCACCAATAACGATTCGTCTTATCAGACAGCAATTGAACTTGAAGAGGCTGGGGCGATTGTAAGCCTGATTGACGCACGTGAAAATGTTCGCTCAGAGTTGATTGGTCAGCTGGGAGGAAGCAATATCAGTTTACGTATACGAGCTGCTCCTCTTAGTGTCAAAGGTCAACGTTCCGTCAAGGCTCTGGAATATACAACAGCAACCTCAAAAGGTTGGGAGCATGGTGGTGTCGAGGATTGTGATTTGCTGCTGGTTTCGGGTGGGTGGTCGCCGGTGGTCAATTTACACTCTCATCTGGGACACAAACCGATCTGGAACCAGGAACAGGCCTGCTTTGTGACACCGGAAACAGACAGTCCAGTTCTTATGGCCGGGAGTGCAGCAGCAATTTGGAACTTGGAGGATTGTCTGCTCTCTGGACAGTCGGTGGGGGCGAAAGTAGCCAAGCTTCTTGGTTGTACAGTACGTCAGAAAAAGCATCCTCCGGCGGGTGGATGGGAAGGTCCGATAACCCCAATCTATGAGGTCAAGGTTAAAGATAGACATCTTAAGTCCCTTGTTGATCCTCAACACGATGTTACAACAGACGATATCAGGCTTGCACATCGTGAAGGATTCGTTTCAGTAGAACACCTCAAGCGATACACTACCTTAGGAATGGCGACGGATGGAGGCAAGGTCGGTAATGTTATTGGCTTGGCTTTGATGGCTGAAGCATTAGGCAAGGAAATTCCTGATGTCGGAACAACAACATTCAGACCACCTTACACGCCGGTTTCAATTGGTGCATTACGAGGAAGGAATGTGGGGAAGCATTTTCGACCTTTGCGTCGTACCCCAATGCACGACTGGAATCTTGAACACGGTGCAACCATGACCATGGCTGGTCTTTGGCACCGACCTTGGTTTTTTGCTCAGGATGGTGAAGGCATTGAACAGGCTTATATCCGGGAAGCGGACACGGTTCGAAAAACGGTAGGACTTTGTGATGTTACGTCGCTCGGAAAAATCGCTATACAGGGTCCGGATGCTACCGAGTTTCTAAACCGGATATATACCAACCCGTTTGCAAAACTACCGATTGGCAAGGCCAGGTACGGAATCATGTTGCGAGATGATGGAATTGTCATGGATGATGGCACGACCTGGCGCCTTTCGGAGACCGAATACTTCATGACCACGACAACTGCACATGCTGGAAAAGTCATGGCATGGTTGGAGGAGTTGCTTCAGACTCGTTGGCAGACACTCAAGGTGCATGTTACAAGTGTCTCAGAACAATGGGCAGGTTGTGCGATTGCCGGACCAAAATCCAGAGCAGTGCTCATGGATTCAGTTGAGAATCAAGATGTGCTCAGCAATGAAAATCTGTCATTCATGGGAGTAATCGAGACGAAAATGAAAGGGGGTTTACCTTGTCGAATTGCACGTATCAGTTTTTCTGGTGAATTGGCTTATGAGGTCTATGTTCCCTCAGACTTTGCTATCTCGATGATTGATCTCTTGTGGGATCAAGTCAGGATCGCGCAGGGTTGTCTTTATGGTTTAGAGGCACTCGGCACACTCCGAATCGAAAAAGGGCATGTAACCGGAGCAGAGCTTGATGGACGGGTTACGATTGAAGATGCAGGCCTCGGGAAAATGGCATCAACCAGGAAGTCATATACAGGCAAAACCTTGAAAAACCGTACCGAATTCACGCGTGAGGATCGTCCCAGGTTAGTGGGCATCAAGCCCAAGGATCGTAGCAAGACCTTTCATGCAGGAGCAATTTTATGTAAAAAAGATCAAGTCTCCGGGATGGGAGAGGGCTGGGTTACTGCGGTCACCCACTCCCCGGCGCTCGGCCACTGGATTGGACTTGGATTTGTTTCGGGGGGGCATGAGGCCTGGAAAGGGAGGACTGCGGTTGCGGCAGATCCAGTGCGTAAAGGGGACGTTGAAGTTGAAATCGTCTCACCACACATGTTTGATCCAGAGGGAGAGCGCATGCATGTCTGATTCGGGTATACCGCGAATTTCAGCCTTGCATGGTCATTACTCAACCGGCAAGGTTGGTGAGATTAGTGCTGATGGAAGTGCAGGCATTGTTCTGGAGAATGTAGAGGGGCTTGTACTTTATCAAGTTGCAGGATGGGTCGATACCATGGACATGGTTGCAGAACAAATCGCCAAAGTAGCCAAAGCGGCATCAGCGCCCGGTCCTGGCCGGGCTATGGCTGGACAAAATGGCACATTACTTCGTGTTGAGCCGATGAAATGGTGGCTAATTGATGTTCCAGCTCCAGTTCTATTACCGGAGCATGGTACGTCTCTTGACCTTTCTCATTCTCGTACTCGGATTCGTATCAGCGGTGTACATGTGGTTGAATTCCTTAATCGATTTCTACCGCTTGATTTACGTAAGAGGGAGTTTCCTCAAGGTTCGGTGGCTTCATCAGTTATTCATCATGTCGGCGTGACTCTTTGGCACGCTGATGGCCATTATGACTTGTTTCTTCCGCGTGGATTTGCGTTGTTTATTTGGGAGAACATGGTGGATGTTGCTCAGCAGTTCGGGTTGGAATGTGTGTGAATCTTCCCTGGTTTCATATTGCTGTATTTTCACTTGAGTGAATCAAAATGCACCTTCCAAGGGCATGAAATGCCTTGTGGTTTCCTGATGAGTGATCTAGACAAGCAACAAAAGAGTTATCGTTCAGCCTACGGACGGTATATGCAAACCCGAAAATATGGGACAGGAATGATCATTTTGTTCTGGACATTCCTAATTTTATTGATGGTGATTATTTTCAGCGATGTTCTGGAACGTCAGATCAATCCGAATCGTCGTCCTGAGACTTCTGAGAATTTTGCTGAGAGCAGAGTTGTACTGAAGAAAAACCGTCTTGGACATTTTGTTGCTTCGGGTCGCATCAATGATGAAGCGGTTGACTACATTGTAGATACAGGTGCAACTTCAGTGGTTGTGCCGTGGACTCTGGCCGAGAAATTATCGCTGGAGTTGGGCGTGCCGATTTTGGCTGAGACTGCAAATGGAGTGATTCGGGTCTATGAAACCAGATTGAACAAGGTACAACTTGGGAACATATCGGTTCCAAATGTCCGGGCCAATATCAACCCGCACATGCAGGGTGACAAAGTGTTGCTGGGGATGAGTTTTCTGGGCCAATTGGAGCTTGCACTGAAGGAGGGTGAATTAACTCTGATCCAGCAAATGCAATAATTGCAGTGCGAATCTTGGAACCTCAAGAAAAAGTTGATAGTGTATTTGAATGTTGCATACTTATCCAATAGCGCGCCAGCAAGTCAGATGTGCAATATTTTCAATATGCCGAATCTGGATTCGTTAAAGTTCAAATATGTCAGCATTGTCAGCATTCATAAATGCCAAGTGCAACAATCAAGCGCAATGTCCTATCGTGTAGTGCGTCTTATTTGGTGCCGAAGGCGGGACTCGAACCCGCACGGATCTCTCCACTACCCCCTCAAGATAGCGTGTCTACCAGTTCCACCACTTCGGCAATTAGCAGTGATACGAAATTACTTCGGGATTTCAGGCACATCTGAGTCCTCTTGCTGAATGCCCTCAACTGTACCTGGTGTCTCAATCACAATGTTTTCTGCTGACTGAAGAACAGATGACTCTTCAATTACGCTGATATCGCCGGTTTGTCGAGTAAACAAGAAAGCTAGCACCAAACTCGTTACAAAAAAGATTACAGCCAGGCTAGAGGTAATCCTTGTTAGAAAACTAGCCGAACCTCTAGCTCCAAAAAGAGTTTCTGAAGATCCACCACCAAATGCGGCACCCATGTCAGCACCTTTGCCTTGTTGAATAAGGACAAGTACGATAATCGTCAGTGCAACCAGAAGATGAAAGACCAAAAGCAAGTTCGAAAGCATAATGAAAACGTTGAGTGTTTTGGGTTAAACAGATCTGCAAATGCCAAGGAATTCATCTGCATTTAATGAGGCACCCCCGATCAAACCGCCATCAATATCCGAGCAACCAAGTAGAGATCTTGCATTATTCGGTTTCATGCTGCCGCCATACAGAATCCTGCAGGAGTCAGCTACCTCATCATTTTGTGAGTCAAGCAGTTCCCGAATAAAACAATGAATCGTCTGGGCTTCGTCTGAGGTGGCGGTTAGGCCTGTCCCTATTGCCCATACCGGTTCATAGGCAATTGTAATATCTTTACACGATTCTATACCAATTTCATTGATTACAGACAGTAACTGCTCCTGAACGACCGTTTTCTCTTGACCGGCCTCTCTTTCATTCTCGGTTTCTCCAACACACACAATCGGTTTTAGACCATGACTCAAGGCTTGCTTTGCCTTTTTGCCAACCATCAAGTTGGTTTCTCCAAAAAATGTGCGTCTTTCCGAGTGGCCAATGATCGCCCATTCACATCCTGCATCTTTCAGCATCCCGGCCGAAACTTGACCAGTATATGCACCATCGTCATGTATATCCAGGTCCTGTGCGCCGAGCAGGCAATTGCTGCCTGTGGTCATTTTTCGAACCTCTTCAAGCAAAATGAATGGCGGGCATAGGACAACATCAATATTTTCGAGATTTTGTATTTCTTTAACAATCTTGCTGCAAAGTTCATTTGCCATGGCTCTTCGGCCATTCATTTTCCAATTGCCTACAATAAGTTTTTTACGCATGAATGCAATACATCAAGGGGGATAATACATGAAACCTGTCGAGCATGAAATGCGATTATTAAACGAAGTGCCGAATCATACCCAATCCCGACGAAAAAAGAAAATGGATTTGATCATCTTCTGCGATGGAAACTTTGTGAACAAGTTGCTCGAGTTCAAGTCCGAAGTGCAACACCCCCCCCCCCCTATCGCGAACCTATTGATAAAGTTGAATCGGAGCGAGTGAGTGGGTGTACAAAATGAGCATCTATACTCGCTCAATTTGGTGATATCTGGACTTTTCTAGCCAGCAATATGCGGAAAAATGACTAATCTGAAAAAGAGGAACAAGGTTTCATTCAATCTCAAGTTCGAGCCAAACCGGCAGGTGGTCCGAGCCACGCGCTTTTTCATTGACCCAGCAGGACTTTATCTGGTTGCGTAATATCGAACTCACAAAACAATAATCCATACGAACCCGTTTTTTGAGAGTATGCGCGGTTGTACCAGACATCAAGTCTTTTCCAACATGAGTCCAGGCATCAACAAAGCTGTCATCACTGATTACATATCCACCATAGTCGCTTGAGGGGCCGACGATTTTTTCATATTCTGGGTGATCTGGCGCAAAATTGAAGTCGCCAAGCAGAATGGCTTTGTCAGTGACAGTACGTTCTGGAACATCCACTTCAAGATTACAATCTGGATTTTCATAGGATATGGGAAATCCCTCTCGGACGGCATCATGGTGTATTTTCAATATGCGCTGGATTTGCCTTTTTCGGATCTGCCTCGATAGGTGGGTCAGGTGCACTGAGTAAACTCTCATAAGTGCATTTTGCATGAGCAAGGTTGCCTCAAGCGCGCTTCTCTGGATACTCAAGGGTTGGCCGATGCTACTTCGCTTCGGCAACAAGTGATTGCGAGCGTATGTGATCGGAAATTTGCTCAAAATCATATTGCCAAATTGACGTCGCCGATTTTCCATTGGCGTACTTTCCGGTATGTGAAGATCGACTCCAGGTCCATAGACAGAGTAATGATCTGGAAAGTTTTCAGTGAAAAATGCCACTTGATCGGTGTTCATGCTGCGCGTCCAAAATCGTTCAACTTCCTGTAAAGCAATAATGTCAGCTCCGCGTATTTCTCGGGCAATCCGCTCAAGATCGAATTTTCGATCTTCACCAAAGCCGTATTGGATATTGTAGGTGACGATTCTCATATGAAATTCTTTGCAGGTTCAATTACAACGCTGATCATTGGTAATTGTGACATGTTATATCCGATGATATTGAGGCCAATAATCGTTTGTTGGCTGGATAACACGATTATCCCGCATAGTAGATGCCCTCTCGGACATTGCCAAAATTGAAATTCCATTTGGCTGATGTAATAAACAGAACATGCCGAAGGTGATTACTGTCAGGTATTGTATGTTCAATTATCTACTGGGTGAACCTCCTCTCACAAACAAGCACATTCGATCGCTAACTGGATGGACTTGAACTATGGAATACAAGGCAGAACTCCTTATGCATCTATCAACCAAAAGATTTGCATCTCTTCCCTTTACCTCACGCACTACTTTCAACCATGACTCCACACAAGTTCCATCAGATCAATCCGAAAATCCAGCTCGTAGTGTTCACAAGTTTGCTCGACTGTTCAGTCGCAATCTGCTTGGCATTCAGCCCGAATAGTTTTTCTTGATGGTGCAGTCGGAGTGAGACTTTTGCAAATGTTTCAGGGGGTAGTTCCAGCCGAGCTCGATTTTCAGATCAAGTTTTGTCCAAGCCTCGGTTCATTTTGATTCGTAATTCTTAATGGCATTTACAATTTCAATCAATTCGCCCTGCACCCACTCATGCTTGTTGGGGAAGACTTCATGAATATGGGATTCAAGCTCCCTGAAATTGGGAGTTTCCAGTTTATATTCGATCTTGTACTGCCGGTCAGGATCGGATGTCTGATATGCATTGAGTCGCATCCTGAAGTCTTTGGCAATACCAACTTTATATTCACCCGGATATGCTGGGTGAGATATAACATACACAAATTTCTTCTCTCTGTAATCAACCCCCAAATCACTTCGCTTCGGCGGGTTGGTTTTCATGTGGATCTGATTCTGAAATTTCAGCAAGTCTTGAGGATCTGCCGCTTCCTTCGTTAAGCGCAATTTAACCAGTTCGTAAGCCTTAACCGAAATATCAATGCCAATCCATTGTCTATTCATGCGCTCTGATGCAACACAAGTCGTTGCACAGCCACAGAATGGATCAAGCACCATGTCGCCTTCCTTGCTGGAAGCCTTGATGATGCGCTCCATTAACGCTAATGGCTTTTGCGTTGGATAACTGACAGATTCCTTACCCAGCACAAAGTTTATGTCATCCCAAAAGTTGCCATAGGTAACACCCTTGTAATCTTCCTCATACTTTCGACGTTGGAGTTTACCGTTTGGAAGAATCACAATGTTTCCTTTGGCATATTCTTCATCCATTCGTTCTCTGCTAAGCCTCCATCCTGACGGATGTGGATTGACATAACCTTTCCATTCATAGCAAAGATTAGGTCTCGGCCCCATATTTGGCGTTCTCCAAATATGGGCACTATCATCATAATAACGCCTATTGCTCTCATCAACCTTGTTGAACCTGGAAATACGTTCGGCTTCACTCAACTGTCGGTATGGATCAAGCTTTGTCTTTTTGGATTTTGAATAATACAAAATGATGTCTGTATTGTTTCCCCACTTTTTGCTTTTATGTTGCGATCCCTTTTGCGGGGATGTGGCTCTCTTCCATGCAATCATTGAACGATAGTTGCGATATCCGAATATTGCGTCCATGACAAACTTCAATCCTGAACTCATTGTCGGATCGCAATGCAAGTACAGACTACCATCATGTTTCAGAATACGGTGCATTTCAAGCAGACGAGTGGCCATGTAAGCTAAATATGCAAAATCGTTGACCTTTCCAAATTCCCTGACTCCATTTAGCCAAACATGGAGATCGGGGTGATCTTCACTAATTGTTTTCAGCCATTCATCCTTCAAGTCTTCCTCATGAAAAATGTCCTTGAAACTTGCCCCCTCAGCACTTGATCCAATCGGAGCAGTGAATGTCTTGTTCTTGTTGAATGGGGGATCCAGGTAAATCAAGTCAATGCATTGTGAATTAATGCCTTGCATGATATCTATATTGTCATTGCAGAAGATGGTCCGGTTTGGGACGTTGCAATCAGTCATTTTTGCCCTCAGGGTTTTTAGCTATTAACTTGTATTGCGCTATTGTAAGTTCTAGATCAATGGGGATAGCAATACGGTAGGAACTGCCTTGATTAAACATTACTGTCAGGATTGCTTAAAAAGTTGTCCATTTTCAATTGAAGCGCTCGAAAACCGTCGGTAAGAAAACAGAATCTGCGAACATTGTCATTCATGGTAACCACACGTGAAAACGGAACTGTATTTCTGCCTAATCACAAGACCAAAAAAGCCAGATACATAATAGATAACCCATGACTGCACATTTTGTCCATCCCAATATTGGGAGTTGCCCTGCTTGTGATTATATCAACTACTCTTTGAGATACCCCAAGTTCAGCAAATTTTGCCAACCCATCTACATGCAAATTAGCATGATGGGGGTTGATCCATTTCACCGAAGTGCCGAGAAAATTCGAGATATTGGAATGTGCTGGCTTCTTGTTCAGAACACATGCTGATCTGGCGATCAATAAGTAATCGTCAATAAGCGGATTTGGGGGTGGAGAATCAGCATCTTCGATACCGGTTTCATCCATTGCATGCAACAACTCCCAACCATCGGAATCACGATTATGGTGTCGTTGACCGGGCGGTACAGGCAATCCGTTTCGTTAGCTCTTTAGTTGGTGATTTTCAGGCAGGAATTCATAATATATCATCTATAAATAATTAAATTTATTGACTAATAATGCCTGTTTCAGTCATGATCCCACTGGTCATGCTTTACCCATTCAGCTTCATCAATAACAAATTCATCGCTCTCGTTATTTGGCTATGCAAGGCCCGGATCGTATATGCCAATGCAATGAAATCCAACAGGCTTTCTCACAGAATTCACGAGAGAAAATCTGGCTGGACAGTATACCGCTCTCATACGCATTCTGGATCAACTGATCATGTCTACAGAAAATCGTTTCTTTGCAACAGGGAGATCGACATGAATAATCTGCAAAGTTAGGCGCGTAAAATTGGCAGGTTAATGACCAGTCATTGATTGAAGTGGGTATGTGAGTTAGTATCCAGTCAATAGATTTATGGCAATGCTGCTGCGGCAAAAGCATGATGATTCGAGAATGAATGGATGAAGGAACTGAACCTAAGAACCTTGTCACACAAGATCCAAAGCCGAGAACTCAAGGTTGCAACTCTGATATCGGATGCCCTTGATCTCGCTAGACTAAGTCAAAACGTATTCACTGTCATTAATGAAAAAGTGCTGGATCAGGCAGAAAGTATTGACCGGCAACTTGATGCCAACAAGTCTTTGCCAATTCTTTCGGGAATCCCCATTACTATCAAAGATCTTTTTGATGTAGAGGGTCAGCTGACTCTGGCAGGCTCCATCGTACGCAAGCACTATGCCAAACCAGCTTCTTCAGATTGTGATGTCTTGAAACCTTTGCGCAAATCAGGCTTGTTGTTTCTAGGACGAACGAACATGAGCGAGTTTGCTTTCTCTGGATTGGGAATCAATGCACACTACGGAACCCCGAAGAGTATTTGGGATCGGTCAGAGGAACGAATACCCGGTGGTTCTTCTTCCGGTAGTGCAGTAAGCGTTGCCGAAGGCATCGTCCCGGCCTCGATGGGTTCGGATACGGCCGGATCTTGCCGAATCCCGGCCGCCTTTAATTCCGTGGTTGGAGTCAAGCCCAGCTATGGGAGATTTTCGTTGCAAGGTATATACCCATTGTCCCATTCATCAGACGCCCCTGGACCAATTGGCATGGATGTCGACAGTTGTCATGTTATTGATCAAATTGCTCAAGGTGCTTGGGATGGCTATGGTGAAATCCCTGCCATTCAATCGACCAAAATCAGCAAACTTCGATTGATGATTCCGGATTCGACCGTGCTTCATGACCTGGACCCACAAGTTGAACATGATTTTGATCGTTCAGTTCAGGCTCTGCAAGATTACGGTGCAACCATCGAGCGAACCCCAGCTCCAGTTATAGATGAGTGCGTGGATTTGTTTTTGAATCGGGCAATTGCCGGGTATGAAGCTTATGTATTGCATAAAGACATGATGAAGAGTTATGCCGACGAATACGATCAGACTGTTTTGACGCGAATATCATCCTATCAGAATGTGACAGATTCTGAACAGCAAGCCCGTTACGCAGTCAAACGTCAGCTGACACAGGATTTTAAGGATATGATGACCAAAGGCAAATTCGATGCCATGATTAGTCCGACAGTAAGCTGTATTCCCCCCACAATTGCGGAGGCTTCAGAGCAGTCAAACACAAGATCGATCAATCTACGATGCTTGAGGAATACCGCTATTGCCAATAATTTTGACGGGTGTTCAATGAGCTTGCCTTCTAGCGATTACGGATCTGCGCCGACCGGATTGATGATTTCTTGCATCAATGGTTATGATGCTCGCCTGTACCAGATCGGCTTTGCGGTTGAGAAGGTATTGAATCAAGTTAGGGCTAGTTGTTTGCCTGACCAAACTTCACCCAGAATGAAAAAAATCCATGACAGCCATGATTGATCCAACGACCAAGTTACCAAATCCTTTAGCTGAACGATTGGAGCGATTTCAGTCGCACAACAACGTCGAACTCACCGATTCTGCGAAGTGGGTAATTGGTATGAGTGACTTTGCCGCCAAGGTCGCTCAAAGTCAGAAAGAATGGTTTGCATCTGCCATTTTAGATGGCAGTTTGGATCAGCATGCCGCCGATTGGAATCTTTCTAATGAGGTCAGCCATTTGCTTGATGGGGTCGAAGAGATGGACAATCTCAAGCATATCCTGAGGCAGTTGCGTGATCGTAGACAATGTTGGGTAATTTGGCGTCATGTACTGGGCCTGGCTTCATTTGAAGAGACCACTACCTCAGCAACCAGAATGGCAGAAATTCTGATTGATGCTACCCTTGGAGTAGTTGAAAACAGGGAGCGAAAGCGGCAAGGCGTGCCAATTGGGGAGAAGACCAATGAAGAGCAGCGAATGGTTGTGTTTGGCTTGGGAAAACTGGGAGGTCAGGAGTTAAATCTCTCGTCGGATGTAGATCTTATTTTTGCATTTACCGAGCCGGGAAAAACTTCATCGGGTCAGGATAGCCAGAACTTTTTCATTCGTGTTGGTCAAAGACTCATTGACGCGTTGAACACGGTAACTCGAGACGGGTTTGTATTTCGTGTAGACATGCGCCTGCGAGCCTATGGAACGAGTGGACCCCTTGCCATGCACTTTCCGGCTATGCGCAGATATCTGGAAACCGAAGGTAGGGATTGGGAACGATACGCATATATTAAAGCGAGACCGATTGCCGGAGACATACAGGCAGGGAAGAAATTTTTGGAATCGGTTCAACCATTCGTATATCGCAAATACATGGATTTCGGATCGATCGAGTCAATGCGGGATATCAAGGCACTCCAGGATAATCGAAGAGATGCTGATGACATCAAACTCGGAGTAGGGGGTATACGGGATGCAGAGTTTTCAGTTCAGGTTCAACAGCTGATTCGAGCAGGCCGGCAACCATCATTAAGGGTGCCTGCTTTTCTGGATGCACTGGCTGAGTTGGGTAAAATTGAACTGTTTGATGAAGAAACCGTGCAGCAGCTGGAAACTGCTTACCGGTTTTTTAGACATTCCGAACATAGTGTTCAGGCAGAAGCAGACAGACAGACGCAACGCTTGCCTGCCAATGATCTTGGGCGATTAAGACTGGCACTGTCTCACGGTTTTGACAGTTACGATCAATACATGGTCGAGTTGGGGCGGCATCGTGCAAATGTCGAGGTCATATTTGATCAATTGCTGGTGGTTGATGAACCTCAGGTTAGTGAAAATCTCTGGGAGAGTCGAGATAATCCTGAAGCCTTTCGTAAAGCTGGCTTCGAGAATCCTGAAAAAATCACCGAAGAACTCAAAAATCTGCAAATCGCCAGGGATCGTCAATCGGTTAGTGATTCAGCCCGAAAGCGCTTGAATGAATTGATGCCAAGATTCCTCGATGCAGTGGCTCGCAACACTGACCCGGATATCAAGATTGTCAACTTGATGCCAATACTTCGTGATGTTCTTGGTCGATCAACCTATTTGGCTTTTCTTCGGGATAACCCTTCCGCCATGCAGCGTTTCATCCGTTTGGCTGGAAACAGCAAATGGCTAGCTGAACAATTTCGCATGCGTCCCATGTTCATGGATATGTTGCATGATTCCTCAATTTCAATTTTGGCAAATCCGCCTCCAGAGCGACAAGAGTTGATTGAAGCTCTGGGAGAGCGACTGAAACCCGATTCCGATGAAGAAACAGTTCTGGATGAATTAAGAGAGTTCAAGGAGCGACATGTCTTTCATGTGGTGCTTGGTCAATCTCTGGGTTTGCTTCCATTGATGCTAGCAAGTGATTACCTCACTTTTCTGGCTGAAGCCATGTTGGAACATGCCCTGAAACTATCATGGCAAAGGTTGCATTCGCGTTATGCGGAAGAGTTGTCCAAATCCAAAGATGCCTTTATTGTTGTGGGCTATGGGAAGCTTGGCGGTATTGAACTTTCTCCGGGTTCCGATCTGGATCTGGTCTTTATCCACGACATGTCGAATGAAACTGTCCCATTTATTCATCGTTTGGTGCGTAGATTGTTAAGCATATTGACATCTCGAACGTATTTTGGGGCTTTGTACGAGATCGATATGCGCCTTCGACCGTCGGGCAAGGCGGGCCCAATGGTCACGAGCCTATCTGGTTTTGCGCATTATCAAAATCAGGAAGCTGAGGTATGGGAGCACCAATCTCTGGTTCGGGCACGGGCAGTAGCTGGCGATGTCGAGTTGTGTGAACAATTCGAAAAAGTTCGCAAAAAAATTCTCTGCAAGAAGCGAGATCATGAATTTCTGCGTAAAGAAATTTTGAAAATGCGCAACCGCATGACCGATCATCATGATGCAGATGAGGATATTAAACTGGGCGTAGGTGGTGTGGTTGACATTGAATTCATGGTTCAGTTCATTGTTTTGGCGTTTGCGAATCAACATCCAGAGTTAACCGCTTATTCCGACAATATTCGGATTCTTGAAATTGCAGGTGATTGCGAGGTTCTGGATAGAGACGACGCGGATCAATTGACATGGGCCTACACTGCTCTCAGATCCAAAATGCACCAACACATGATGGATCTGAGCGATACGCATCTAGATGAACAAATCATGCAGTCGTATCGAAGTACCGTCAATCGTATCTGGGAGCAGTTGTTTGATAGTCCGCGGACTGGTAAACGGGTTCAATCCGAGAAAAGGGAGAAAGCAAACCGCAATGAATCATCCGCCTGAATTCACATTGCATGAGCAGAGCAGGTTCTCAATATTTCCTCGATAATATCCTCGGTTCTGGGCATGAATCGTTCAATCAAGCGAGGTGTTCGTGATGGAGTTTCGCTTGTTCGGTGCAGACTTTGACGACTCATCAACATGTTTTGATATCCTGTTTGAACGGCAATTTCCAAACTTTTGTCATTGATATCTCGACTTCCTCCGAAGGGAACCGAAAACACATTCTCAAGATAAGACTTGGCGCATTCTGAGAGGCATGCAGGCGGATTGCTGATTTCATGAAGCTGTTGCTCATCGGTTAGTGATGACAATACATAATGACGTGCCCCATGATTCACCACGGATAATGTCTTGATCGATTTTGTTGCAGCCTTGAGGTCTTTCGAATTCAGATACGTCCGATCTTGTTTTATCTCTATGCCATGATCGTTGAAATACTCGTTCAGACGTTCATCAATCAAAGCACTGTTGTTCGCTGAGTGCTTGCTGAATCGATAGAAAGAGCCTTCCGTTTCCGACAGATTGCAAGTGCTCATAAAATCCTCAGTCAGATTGTGCTGAATCAGGAATCGGACTTTGTCCCGCCAATTGATCTGACCCTGCAAGACAGATGAATTAACGCATAATGTGGCAAATATCTGTGCGCCCTCAAGAATCGGCAAGGCATTTAGCAACACATTCCGATAACCATCATCGAATGTGATTGTCGCGAGTCCAGATGAATCTTCTGCAGATGTGAATTCAGACATGGAAACAAACTCGAAGATTCCATGGAGTTCGCTTATGTGTTTTTCAAAAATATCAGGCGAGACGTTGTGTATTCGATTTTGGGATAGACTGGTATCGCTGGATATTGAGTGATACAAAAGTACCAGCCCGTGAGTTTGCGACAGGTCTCTCAACGTGTTCTGGTGCTGACTGCTCATAAACGAATCGGCTTGCCCTGATTCATGTTTGATTGGATCAAGAGGGTTTTCGGTATGACCAGCTGACCAACCGTTTTTCTTGGGTCATCTGTTCATTCGTTAGTCGGGCTATCCCAATATCCGGCATGACAAGAACAAAAGAGCAGGGGGGGGGGGGCGAACGAACTGTTTCGACAGGTATTCACTGGGTGCCGAACAGGCACAGCCTGTGCAACGGCGTTTCAGCCGGTTTCATTGCGCAGTTCGTCCATTTCCTGCCTGATCCACTGCTCGGGAATGACCTTTTCGTAGACTTCGGGAAACGCTTGCTCGGCATGGTACCTGCGTCGCATGGCTCGATAGTGCCGGTGTTCGAACATCTGCTCGAATTCGCTGCGGTTCATGCAGATGTCCGCATAGAGCATCTGGTAGCCGCCGCATTCGCGAACGAACCGTTCCAGTGCTCGCGAGGCCCGCACCTGGTTGTACGATCCCGACTCGAGGCCGGCAGGGAGGCCGTAGATGCCCACATCCACATACATCTGGCTCTCCTGTCCGGGCGGGGGATTGCGCAGGAAGCCTTCATGGGCGCCGTGGTCGAACAGCCGCACCGGACAGATCCACAGCGGGTAGATGCCGAACAGCTGGTCGCTCAGGCGGATCGAGTCGGCCAGATGTCCGATCGGCACCAGAATGTCCTGGGCAACCCGGTTCTCGAAAGCCTGCCGGCGCAGTTCCCGGGTCATGGTCAGCTTCATCAGGGAAATTTTCGGCGCGCCCATCCAGGCCCACAGATGGCGGTAGCAAGGCGTGTTGGCAAAGCGCACGAGATCCTGGAGCTGAAAGAAGACCGACGGCGTATGACGGTGGTAGTAATGGCGGGTCGGGATGTATTCGCTGAAGGGTCCGCTGTCCAGGCACCTGGCCGCATGGGTATGGAACCAGGGCTTGTAGTAGTCGTTGATGCGGTTGATCCTGGCACCGGCAGGCGGGGTGGCAAACTCGCCCTTGAGAATGACTCCGGCGTGGTCGGAAAAAACCAGCGCCTCAACGAAACGGGGCGCATCGTCCGCGCTCAGGAGCCGGTTCAGCCGCTCGCACAAGGCGGCCATGGAATCGCAGGGTTCGTAGTCGAGCCGGACATGGGACCGGATGCGGGTGATGCGAAGCTCGATCGCGACCAGAAATCCCAGGGTCCCGTGGGACCACGGCAGGGCGTGAAAAAGACCCGCATGTTCATCACGCGTGCAGCGGACCAGCTCGCCGTCGGCCGTGACGAGCTCGAACGCCTCGACCGTCTCGAACAGAAAGCCCTCGCGGTGGCTGGTGGTCTCGATGCCCACCCCCATGCACAGCCCGCCCAGCGTGAGATCGTCCATTTCCGCCTGGACGGCCAGCGCGAACCCCCGGGGATTCAGGTAACGGGTGATCTCGCCCATGGTCACCATCGGCTCCGCCCGGACCACGCAACGCCTCTCGTCCACCTCCAGAACATTGCGCAGGTCCACGTCAATCCGGACCATGTCCCGCTTGAAATCCGCACTGCGCAGAGACATCGACTTCCACGGCTTGCGAGCGGTGCACATGCGCTTGCCGCTGTCGTGACCGGCCCGAACCTGATCCCGGATGACCCTTACCGCCTCTGCATGCCTGGCGCCGGTATTGCGAAAGTTGCGGTAAATCCAGTTGCCGATGCCCCGCACGGAACGGTATGCAAAGCTGGCCGGAACGGCAAATGCCGCAATCACGAATTCACGGTTGTCGGACAGGAACCGTTCCAGCGGTCTTGAAATGCGCATGTTCGGGAAATTCCTCTTTGCTTCGAGTCAAGATATGCCTGCATGACAATCGAGCGATGGAAGCCGACTTGAATGTATCATGCAAATGGCCTGCTTGTTGAACATGTAAACATTGCGAATGCGGGTTTGACAACACTGGAGGGTTAATATCAAAAATGATTCGAACAGCCCGATAGATGCATGACTCATTCTCGTTTTGCAAACACCGTCTTGAACCAGGCCTTTATACACGGAATCTCAGCGTAGTGCAACAGGAGAATTCGCAATCCCTGCAACATGGCGCTAATGTGCAGCAGATTCCCATCAAGCGACCTCCTGGTACCACCCAATTGAAGCAGCAAGCCAGGATTGCCAATAGGGCAACGGTCCGTGCTCAACCTGCCATAGGAACTTGATATCAACCACTATCAGTGTGCTGATGGAAAAACAAAACCGCTACTGTGAAGCATGTTGCGCCTGACTCGACTGATCAGATAGACGCCAGGCCAGCGAAGAGGGAAGTCCTGCGAATGTCGCTCTTGGCATTCGTTCCCGTCACGATCAGCCGGTCTTTTCGGGAATGATCTCAGGAAGAGGTTAAATGGTGAAGAGCTACTGTGGCCCAAGTTTGACATTGTATATCAAGTAGTTTTAGTACTTGATATACAATACTAATGGTTGTCGAGAATTGGTAACCCTTGGGTAAAATTTTGACTTGCTGGTACTAGTATTCGTTTATCATTGAACAAGAAATGCTTTGGAATTCTCGCATTGAGATTATGATGATTGTCCAAGTTATCGGTGTTCCTGGAAAAGAATCAAATTATTTGAGAACCACTAGTATTGTACTTTAAATGTATGAAAAAAAGGTAAAATTAGAGAACTTGTTTCGCCCAGGAACAGGATCAGAACCTCCTTATTTCGCAGGACGTCTAGAAGAGTTGTTGTTCTTCAACGGTCAGGCTGAAAAGCTTGTTGAGAGGCAACAGATAGTCGGTGACATGGTAGTTTACGGGCCTCGTGGTAATGGCAAAACCGCTATGTTGCGTTATTTGCAAAAAAGGACCAGCGACAGATTGGAGACTTTGTGGGTTACGCCTTCGGAATTTCAAGAGATCAGTGAGTTAATTCAACTGATCATCGGCAATGATTCAGGCTTTCTGAAAAGAGTCGAAAAAATGCTCCGCCCTCTGTTAGACAACCTATCGGCTACAGCCAACATCGGAGTTGCCCAAGTAAAAACAGACTTGTTCCGACCATTAGAAACCAATGCTCTTAAAGCTGTACTGCAAGAAAAGTGCCAAAAAAAACCATTGATCATGATCATTGATGAGGCTCATACACTAGATCCGAAGATCAGTAAGGTTTTATTCAATACCAGTCAGGATATTCGGGGAGAGAAGTGCCCTTTTTTCCTGGTATTGGCGGGTACGCCAGATTTACGTACAGTATTGCGTAAAGCCAGCGCGACATTCTGGAATCGAGGTGAAATATTCCCCTTGGGGCGTCTTTCGAGTGAAGAAGCTAAACAGGCCCTGACTATCCCGTTAGAACAATTCGAGATCATGTTCACTGAAGATGCCTTGTATGAGGTAGTATGTCATACTCACGGTTATCCGTATTTTATTCAAATATGGGGGAACTATATTGCCAATAGACTTGCAATCAACGCGTCACAGAAAGTCACAATTGACACGATCAGAGATGTTGAAGAAAAAGCAATGAAAAAATGCAAGACAATCTATCAAGATCGTTATGATGAATTACAGGAAATGAAGTTGCGGACTCCGGCGATTCGAATAGGTCAGGCGTTAAGAGAAACGAATAGAAAATATCTTCCCGCAATAGAAATCGAAGAATTGGTTGGTACAGCGTTGCAGGAACAAGGAATATCGCCTACGCACGAATTGGTTCTTGAAAATATTCGCAAATTATCTCATATCGGTTATATCTGGGAGATTTCTGTACCAAGCAAGGCTAAAGGCGAAGAACCTTTACTATGTTATGAGCCAGGGATTCCTAGTTTAATGAATTACGTCGAGAGACAGGTATTGGGAGATTCTGAAAAATAGAGTTTCATGGGCGGTATAGGGTTCCAGGTAAAGGATGCAAGAACAGCCCGGTTTTCTCAGCTTGACTGACCATATTGAGGAGTTGTATCCCTCGAACCATGAATGGCATTATCATGAATGACAGAGTCAATATTGTGATCGTTTTACGACAATTTATTAGCGGGTCTTTGTATGCGTTGCAGGTTCGGTTTACAACAGGTTTGTCTACAAGCTTCAGTCTATTGACTTTATTTTCAGCTAAAACAGAAAAATGAGTCACAAGCCTGATTACGGGAAGGTCTTTCGTCTTATGCGTGATAATTCAGGAGATGCATGGGAGAGTTATATTCGCCATGATTTTGTGGAAAAATTAAGCGATGGCAGTCTACCGAAAATCGCTTTTTTGCACTATCTGCGTCAGGATTATGTGTTTCTTACCCATTTCTCGAGGGCTTGGGCGCTTGCAGCAGTGAAGTCGGAATATTATGAAGAGTTGATTGCCGCCACTTCCACGGTTCATGCTCTGGTATCCGGGGAGATGCAACTCCATGTTCGTACTTGTCAGGCGGCTGGTATTTCAACAGAGGATCTAGCGGCTACGCCAGAGCGGCCTGAAAATCTTGCCTACACTCGTTATGTTCTTGAAGCCGGTTACAGCGGTGACCTGCTTGATCTGCTCACCACACTATCGCCATGCGTTATGGGTTACGGCGAGATTGGTGATCGTTTGATGAGAGAATCTGAGTCGAACGTCTACAGGGATTGGATCAATACTTATGGAGGTGCTGATTATCAGAATGTTGCAAAGTCGGCAGGAGATCTTCTGGATGAAGCCTTTGAACGACGGCTCGGAAAAAATTTCTTCAATGTGCCACGCCGGTCATCTCTTTGTGCTCGTTTCAATAAGGCGGTGGAACTTGAAAGTTCATTTTGGCAGATGGGCATGACGCCTTGAGTATGTCGGAGTTTTCGATCCGGTACTATTTCGTAACTGCTCGCCCACTTGATTGTACTTGAGGGAAAAACATCCAACGAGATCTGGTTTATCTCGAACCCGCCAGTATCCGATCACGTGGCTTGAGGTTGCAAGTTCGAGTTCTCCACGATCCCGCCGTGCTCGAGCAGATAGGTCCGGAAAGACGGGATCGGACATGCATATCGATTGGCCGATTCCTCGTGCAAGGCCCCCTGGTGCACGAGGTGAATGAAGAAGGAGTCTGCATCCATGCCTGCCGGCAAGCGATAGGTTTGGGAATTCCGGTTATTCAGTTCGTTCATCAAGCGCTTGATCCGGGAAGAGCCCTGATTGCTGTCCATGGCAGCCATCACTCCGGCCGTCAGTTCCATGGCATCTTTCATCTCGCTTGAAAACTGGCCGTCGCAATAGCCGTCTCTTCCGGTTTTGATCTCGGCCTGTATCCTCTCCCATGCCGCCCTGCCGAGATCGCCCTCCGTTCTCAGGGCTTCTGCGCCTAGTGCCTGCAAGACGACATGCAGATGTCGGGGCCAGCCGTCACAAGGCTGAAGCAGCCGATCGATCTCATGCTCGAATCCAGTAATGTCGATCCCGAAATGTGCACAGGACCTTTCCATGAGTTCCTGAACTTCATGATCCGGAAAACGCCCGATGTTGTGTTTCTGTCTGTGCGGTATGCGGGTCAGTCCCATCTTGCGGGCCGAGTATTCGGTATCGCTGAGACCCGCCAGCACCAGCGCAATCGGCAGCCCGCAACCGTCATGGAGACTCTGAAACAGCTTGGAGAGAGGATCTTCGGAATCACGTTGAAAGCGCTGTGCCTCGTCGATGGCCAGCACGATCGGCCGGTCAAACCCGCCATGCTGTTCAGCCCAGTCCCCCAACACATCCCAGTGCATGCGCGGTCTTGCCGGCTCCATGGTGGTCTCTTGCTTGCCGACGGCCTTGACCGGGCCCAAGCCAATCCCGGCCTCCCCGCCGGATGTCCGAACGGAATGCGATAAAAACTCCTCGGCGGCTCTCGGGTTGATGCTCCGGGCTAATGGTTGAAGAATGTCAACGGGCTCCTCGATATCGCCAGACTTCAGTGCGACCACCAGCGGAGCCTTGCCGACACTCTCCGTGTACAGTCTCTCCGGATTGTGCCTGATCTGGTGCACGATCGAGCTCTTGCCCGCCCCCGGCGCACCCTGGATAATGCGCGTTGATTTCCCTGCGCCATGCTTGTTGGCTCCCGAGCCCTTCCACACCTGTCTGGCCGCTTGCGCAATGTCGTCGAGCACTTCGGCCCGTCCAACAAACACCAGAGGCGGTTCTCCTTCCGTCAGATCAAGGAAAGACTCCAGCTCTTTTTTCTGATCAGGATTCATCGCTACACCTCGCCACGGGCATGATTACTGAATGCATGCAGACATGGTATACAGAATAAAACGGATAATCGAAGACTACGCAAGTACACAGGCAAATAAGTCATTGCCTGAAAGCGGCATCCCGTTCGCTGTACCCGAGATCTGAAAACACTCATTGTGATCTGCTGTATCCGCTTTTTCATGCTTGTTCACGTACATTTTCCAAGTCTGCAAAGGAAAACGGCATGGACAACTAAAGGCTTGCAGTCTATCACCATGCCACTGCAAATGAAACGCTCACCCGCTTTCACCCTGTCATGACAACCCGAACCAATCGGTCAAACTGTCTTCATTTCTGATCGATTGATTGAACTCGGAAAGCTTTCCCTCATGGGAGACTTCATGGAGGGTATATCGGTTGGACTATTGGTTCGGGAACTGAAGCCTGAAACTCCAGATAACCATGTCACCATAGTATCTAATTCGTCCAAATTGGGGGCGAGTAGATACCAAAAAAGTCATGAACATTCACCAAGCGATTAGCATTTTTCCATCTTTTTTCGGGGTTGACCAAAGATTCACGAAAAGCCAATACACACATGACAATACCCCATTTTGATCATCCTGATGACGTGAATCATGTGTGATCGTCATTGAGCAGTTCGTGGTGGAAGAATATCGAATAATCCTAGAATCAAAGTCAGAGATACAAGGGGTATATTCAAACTGTGATATCTAATTTCCGAGTTGGTTGGTGTCCAAACCTCCCCGTCGAATGATGTAGCTTTGAAAACTGGGAATTGGACATCTCATTCCGTGGTTGTCCGGATCTTCCTGCAGTGCACCACAATGAATGAGATGGGTTACGAAGTCTTGCGGCGAAAACCCTTCGGGAAGTTCAAATTGCCCATCCAGATCTTGCTCGCTGAATGATCTGATCCTGCTCCGAATATCATCCTCCTGCAGAATCTGACCTTCAATTTGGGCTTTTCCAACCTCAAGCATGATACGGGCAACCAGTTTTCTTGAAAAAGTCATTTTATCACTGTACTGATAGTTGTAATATCCTTGTCGAAGAGCTTCGCTTCTAGCCTGTATTTTTGACCATTCCATGACTTTATCTAGGTCGCCATCAATACCCGGTTCAAGTACTGCTTCTGCTACAGCCTGCTGTGCCCAGTGCATGTGTCTGGGCCATCCATCGGTGGCTTGAATCAAGGCGATTATTTCTGGGGAGCAATTTCCGGTTTTTATGCCGAAATAACCACAAAAACCATCCATTAGTTCAGCGCATTCATCCTTGGTAAAACAACCAAGAGCATGTGCTTGTACTCCATGAGTCAAGCCCAGAGACTGCATGCGCGATTGTGTATCCCCTAGGCCGGCTATCACGAGTGTCAGCGGCAATGCCGTCTCAGCATCATGAATGGCTTGCAGAAAAAGAGCTGGAGAACTATCTGTTCCTGTGGGTAGTCTTTGTGCTTCATCAACAGCCAAGATAACCGGCGTGTGCCACTTTTTCGCCGGGATATTTTCCTCAAGGGAGAGCAGTGTCTGGGGCGGTGTGCTCTCAAAAATCTTTTTCAAACTGACTTCAAAACCGAACGCGCTAATCTGGCCAATTTTTTGGATCCACTTTTCTCCAAACAAAGCAAGGGTATTTAACCAATTCTGTTTTGGTGCAGAGCCAGCAAAAGCCAAAGCCCGCAGGACGTTGGGCAAGGCCTGCAATAGATGAATATTCGATATTTTAATTATGCGGGGGTACCCCTGCTGATTGGCACGCCTTGCTAGCTCACTCAGAATTGAACTCTTCCCAGCGCCGGGAGCACCTTGAATAATTCGTGTATTTCCAGCGTGCCCGTATCCCTTACGACCACTCAACTTCGCAGGAGAAAGAAGATTATCCAGGATATCTTGTCTTCCGATGAAAACCGGGGGTGGTGACTTTTCACCCTGAATGACGAAGTCTTCCAATTCCTCTCTACGAAATGTATTCATGGCTCCACCTGTTTACCAACAGAAAAGGCCAACTTCCAGTCTCGAGCACTGGATTTCATTTTTACCTGAAATAACAATTGGTGAATTTGAAAAACGCCAATTTCCTTCTAAGAAGAATATATTGCGCCAATTCATGGGATTTCATTCGCCGAAAAGGTCTTTGCATAAATTATATAACCTAATTACAGTTATTACCAAAGAGGCATGATTCTATTTTGTGAGATGACAATTGTCCATTTGATAAATTGATCATTGCAATTCGTAATTTGACTGGAAGCGAATGCAAGTGAAGTGGCAACAAAATGGACGATATAAATCTCTAGTTATTCTTGCTATGGTTCGACAACAGAATCTAATCTGCCTTGGTGATAAGAATCAAAACAGAGCTTCACGCTCTACCAGGTCGAACCACCATGCCGGGCAACTTTGCAACTTGATATACAATAGCAGCCGTGGCTGACATTGATTGCCGAAACACAATGGTAAATATTCTCACTATCAAAAACCTCCAGGTCGAATTCGACTATCACAACAGTCGAATACCAGCAGTGAGAGATATTAGTTTCAGTATACCCCAAGGTCGCACAGTTGCATTGGTTGGTGAATCGGGTTCCGGCAAATCGGTGACCGCACAGGCAATCATGCAGATTTTGCCTAAAAAAGCCCATATCACGCAAGGCAGTATCCGCTTTGAAGACCCAGAAAACGGAAATTCAACGGAAATCGTCTCGCTGAACCCAATGAGCAAGCAGATGCGGTCTATTCGGGGTGGCAGAATATCCATGATTTTTCAGGAACCCATGGTTTCCTTGTCCCCAGTTCACACGGTTGGAAATCAGATATCCGAGGCCGTTTTGTTGCATCGTGATGTGAGCAAGTCTGAAGCCATAAAGCTATCAGAAGATATGCTTGCGCGGGTCGGTTTTCCAGATCCGAAAAGAGCTATCAAAACCTACCCATTTGAATTGTCCGGTGGTCTCAGGCAACGAGCAATGATAGCATGTGCCCTGGTGTGCAGGCCTGCCATTTTGATAGCGGATGAACCCACCACTGCTCTGGATGTAACCATTCAGGCACAAATTCTGAAACTCATATCGGATATGCAAAGTGAGTTGAACATGGCTGTGTTATTGATTACTCATGATTTGGGTGTGGTAGCGAATGTGGCTGATGAAGTAGTGGTGATGTACCACGGGCAAATCATGGAATCCGGGATGATTGAAGACATCTTTCGAAATCCCTCTCACCCCTACTTGAAGGCACTGATGAAGGCTATTCCTCATTTTGACATGAAGCCCGACGAGAGACTGACTCCGGTTCGAAATATCGAATCATCAGTAGGAGATCTTTTGCGAGTGGACACAGCCAAGGAGTTGGAGGCAAATTCAGTCCATCTGGAGGTCCGAGACATCAGCAAATCTTTCCGAATCAAGAATAACCCTATCTTCGGAAAATCGGAGGTGCCTGAAATCAAGGCTGTTTCAGGCATTGGCTTCGATGTCCATCGAGGTGAATGCTTTGGGCTTGTTGGTGAGAGCGGTTGCGGTAAGACTACTCTGTCAAAAATTCTGATGAAAGCACTGTCCCCAGACGAAGGTAACATTATTTACTATGACAAGACGGCTCGCAAGGGAATTGATGTGCTTGCCCTTGATGGGGATGAGTTGTTCGAGTTCAGACGCAAGATGCAGTTCATCTTCCAGGACCCATTCAGCTCCCTAAATCCAAGAATGACGGTGTTCGATATTATTCGTGAACCACTGTTGATTCATGAGATTGGAGATATCGATTATCAACGTGAATTTGTCAAGGAACTGGTACGTGTGGTTGGGTTGGATCCACGATTCTTGAATCGTTATCCACACAGCTTTTCTGGAGGTCAACGCCAGCGACTGGGAATTGCTCGTGCACTTGCTCTGAAACCTGATTTTGTGATTTGTGATGAGCCTGTATCCGCACTGGATGTTTCGATTCAAGCGCAAATTCTCAATCTGCTGAAGGATTTGCGCACAGAGCTTGGTTTGACCACGATATTCATAACCCATAATCTCGCGGTAGTGAACTATATTGCTGACCGGGTCGGGGTCATGTGTCGGGGCAGGCTGGTTGAACTCGCCGATCGCGATTCTCTGTTTGAGAATCCGGTTCATCCATACACGAAAGCATTACTGGGTGCTGTTCCACACCCCGATCTATCAAAACCACTGGATTTTGAAACTACCCTGGAATCACAAGCATCTGAACCGAAATCGTGGTCAGCACCATTTCGTTGCGATGAAATGACTCATCTCCAGCTGCAGGAAATAAATCAGGGGCACCGTGTTCTGATGGAGGCATAAATTGATTCGAACCCCGTTTTTCCATTTATCAGCTTTCGTTGCGTTATTTCTTTTTGTTGCACAGAACGGTTTCGCTAGTCTGGATCGGGAACCCCCCATACTTGTTCAAGCAGTGCAATCCGGAGATTTGCCACCAATGTTGGAACGATTGCCCCACAACCCGAGAATTATGGAGATCTCAGAACAGGGTATGCAAATAGGAAAATACGGCGGAACAATGCGCATGCTCATGGGCAAGGAGAAGGACATTCGCCGGATGGTTGTTTTTGGCTATTCTCGACTGGTCGGATTTGATCTCAATTTGCAACTGACGGCCGATATTCTGGAGTCCTACGAGGTTCGTGAGGGGCGCGAGTTCATTTTTCGTCTACGCAAGGGGCATCGCTGGTCAGATGGTCAACCATTTACGTCAGAGGATTTTCGATTCTATTGGGAAGATGTCGCTAACAACGATGAGTTATTTCCATTCGGTCCACCCAACACTTTTCGAGTGGAAGGTGAGCTGCCTGTTGTCGAGTTTCCGGATGAATTCACTGTTATCTATCGTTGGAAGCGACCAAATCCGCATTTTCTCAATGAGTTGGCTTCACCAAGACCATTGTTCATCTACATGCCGCGCCATTATCTGGAATCATTCCATCCAAGTTATGCGGATCGTGAGGCTCTGGATGAACAAGCAAAAAGTCGCGGCAGTCGAAACTGGTCTGGTTTTTTCCTGAAGAAAGCTCGGCAGTATAAATTGACGAACCCGGAATTGCCTTCACTGCAACCTTGGGTGAATACCACAAGCCCGCCAGCAGAGCGGTATGTATTTCAAAGAAACCCCTTTTTTCACAGAGTTGATGAGAATCGGTTGCAACTTCCCTATATTGATCAGGTCCAGATCAATATCGTTTCCAGCAGTCTCATTCCAGCCAAGACAGGAGCAGGTGAATCTGATCTTCAGGGACATTATTTACGACTTGATAACTTTACCTTTCTAAAGGAAGGTGAGCACCGAAACGGCTATAGTGTTCTGTTATGGAAGACTTTGAACGGATCTCACAAAGCCCTTTATCCAAATTTGAACAGTCGCGATGAAGTATGGCGAAACCTGGTCAGAGATGTCCGCTTTCGCAGGGCCTTGTCGCTTGCGATCAATCGACGTGAAATCAATCAGGTCATTTATTACGGGCTTGCCAATGAGAGTAGCAATACAGTCTTGCCAGATTCCATCTTCTATGGAAATGATATGCAAACATGGGCTCAATATGATCTGGACCAGGCCAATGCCTTGTTAGATTTACTCGGGCTTGATGAACGCAATAAACGAGGATTGCGATTGATGCCCGATGGCCGTCCTCTGGAGGTGATTATTCATACGGCAGGTGAGTCAACAGAAGAGACAGATATACTGGAGTTGATTCATGACAGTTTACTGAAGGTCGGTATCAAGGTCTTCACCAAGCCCTCGCAACGTGAGGTATTTCGAGATCGGATTTTCTCGGGTGATGTCATGATGTCGGTCTGGACTGGCTTGGAAAATGCCTTGCCAACGCCTGAGATCAGCCCAGGCGAACTGGCACCAACCCGCCAGGACCAATATCAATGGTCTCGTTGGGGGCAATATCATGAAACCGGCGGCAAGGCTGGTGAGAGACCCGAACTTGTGAAAGTGCGGCAGTTGTACGATTTATATCGACAATGGTCAGAAATTACCGACGCTGAACAAAGGCAGAAAATCTGGAGTGAGATGTTACATATCTATACGGACGAGGTCTTCAACATTGGTATTGTGAACGCGGTTCCACAGCCAATAGTTGTCAATAACAGATTAATGAATGTGCCATTTGAGGGCTTGTATGCCTGGTTTCCAACATCCTATTTTGGAATTTATTCTCCCGACACGTTCTGGTTCGATGAATAGTTCCCAGCCAGGCTTTTGAGGACGATTTGATGATCGTCTATATACTGAAAAGACTGCTTTTCATGATCCCGACCTTATTCGTGATCAGTGTATTGGTATTCGTGATTATCCAGTTGCCACCCGGAGATTATCTTGAAACCTATATCGCCGAATTGCAAAGTCAGGGGGAGTCTGTTGATCCCGACCGCATCAAATTTTTGAGGGCTGAATACGGTCTGGACAAGCCGATATATGAGCAGTACTTCGTATGGGCATCAGGCATGCTGGTCGGAGACTATGGTTATTCATTCGAGTACGGATTGCCGGTTAATGAAGTGATTGGAGATCGACTGTTTCTGACCATCATTATTTCTGTAGTTACGATTATATTTACCTGGGCGATAGCCTTCCCAATCGGGATTTATTCGGCGACCCATCAATACAGTTGGGGTGACTATGGGCTGAGCTTTATCGGTTTCATTGGTCTGGCAACACCTAATTTTCTGTTAGCTCTGGTGATGCTGTATCTCGCTAATGTGTATTTTGGAACTTCGATTGGCGGCTTGATGGATCCGGAATATATTGACCAGACTTGGGGAATCGACAAGCTCCTTTCAGTACTTGAGCATTTGTGGATTCCGGTAATAGTAATTGGAACCTCGGGTACTGCGGGCATGATTCGCCGACTTCGAGCCAATTTGCTCGATGAATTGCAAAAGCAGTATGTGGTCACCGCTCGTGCCAAAGGCATGCAAGAGAAGAAACTGGTTCGAAAATACCCGCTCAGGATGGCGATGAATTTTTTTATTGCGGACATTGGTAGTCTGCTCCCCAGTGTCATTTCAGGTGCTGAAATCACTGCCATAGTGCTCTCGCTGCCGACTACAGGACCGATGATGCTCAATGCCCTGCAAAGCCAGGATATGTATCTAGCCGGTTCATTTCTGATGTTTCTGGCAATGCTGACCGTAATTGGTGTGATGCTCTCTGATATTTTGCTGGCCATGCTGGATCCACGCATTCGCTTGCAAGGTGGGGCGACAAAATGAGTACCCATTACGTATCCGAAGCACCATTCGATCCACATTCGGTCGAAAAATTGACATCTGAACAGGAGAAGTTGTATCTGGCTTCGCAGTGGCGGTTAATGTGGCTGAAATTGAAGCAACATCGGCTTGCTGTTGGCTCAAGCATGGTACTGGCCATCATTTATTTCATGGCATTATTCTGCGAATTTCTATCTCCTTATAATCTCCATACACGTCATACCGACTACATTTATGCCCCTCCACAGCAGGTACACTTGTTTCATGACGGAAGATTCGTTGGTCCTTTTGTATACGGCTACAGCTATCAACTCAATATGGTGAATCTGAAGCGGGAATACACCACTGATACTGAAAATATTCAAAAGCTTCGGTTTTTTTGTCAGGGCGATGAATACAAATTCTGGGGATTGCTTGAAACCAATGTGCATTTTGTTTGCCCCGCTTCTGACGGATATTTGTTCCTGTTTGGAACTGATCGTCTTGGACGCGACATGTACTCAAGAATTTTGCATGGAGCGAAGATTTCACTGACCATTGGTTTGGTTGGAATAGCCTTGAGTTTTGTTCTAGGAATTGTGATTGGTGGGATTGCGGGTTATTTTGGAGGGTTGATCGATAATATCATTCAGCGATTAATTGAGATATTGCGATCGTTTCCAGAACTGCCTTTGTGGATGGCACTGTCTGCAACCTTACCCGTGACCTGGAGTCCGATACTGGTCTTCTTTGGAATTACCCTAATTCTTGCCTTGCTTGATTGGACTGGATTAGCAAGGGCAGTGCGCTCGAAACTGTTATCGTTGCGCGAAGAGGATTATTGTACTGCAGCGCAATTGATGGGTGCTAAGCCCAAGCGTATTATTGGCCGTCATTTATTGCCGGGGTTCATGAGTCATCTGATTGCATCTGCTTCGCTTTCAATCCCCGGCATGATATTGGGCGAGACTGCTCTGAGCTTTTTGGGACTTGGACTCCGCCCGCCAATAACGAGTTGGGGGGTGTTACTGAATGAAGCGCAAAACATCAATGTTGTGGCACTTTATCCTTGGCTGATGCTTCCGGTCGCGCCAGTGATCATTGTCATTTTGGCTTTCAATTTTTTGGGTGATGGATTGCGCGATGCGGCAGATCCATATAAATGATGCCGAGGGATTTGCATTAGGTTCTTTCATATTCGGTCATGTCGTTGATACGGTAATATTCGATGTTTTCATGGGATTGCATATCGCCAGTCAAGCATGACCGTGATTCGTGCACACCCTCTCATCTTTTAATGTTTCGCAATATCCGGTTACGAGGTTCGAAAGTAACATAGTGGCGAACAGCTCACGCACCCCGATACAACTCTGTTCATGGTTCGCAATCGGGAGGTAGTGTTGCACTTCGGACTTGAACTGGGGTATTTATTTCAACATTTTATTGCACTATTTCAGCGATAAATGAAGTCCGAAACTTGAATTACTTGAAAGAAAAACACCAAACGAGAGTTGATTTACCATAAATCCGCCAGTATCCGATCATGTAGTTTGAGGTTGCAAATTCGAGTTCTTCATGATCCCGCCCTGCTCAAGGAGAAAAGTCCGAAAAGATGGAATCGGGCATACAAACCGATCACCTGATTCCTCGTGCAAAGCTCCCTTGTGCACAAGGTGAATGAACAAGGAGGCCGCATCCATATTAGTAGGAAAGCAATATGTTTGGGAATCAGTTTTATTTAACTCTTTCATGAAATATTCAATATTTGCCAGGCTGTAGTTGCGGTCCAATTCCGCCATCACTCTGGCAATCAGTTTTATGGACTGTCTCATCTCACGAGAACATTGCTTGTCGTAATAGACATTTGTCCAGGTTTTGATCTCGGCGCGTATCTTTTCCCACTCAGCTTTGCCGAGATCGCCCTCTGTTCTCAGCGCTTCTTCCCCCAATGCCTGTAAAACGGTATGCAGATGACGGGGCCAGCCATCACAAGGCTTGATCAGCCGATCAATCTCACCATCATATCCGGTAGCATCCATGCCGAAATGTGCACAGGAGCTTTCCATGAGTTCCTGAACTTCATGATCCGGCAAGCTTCCAATGTTGTGTTTCTGTTTGGGCGGTATGCGAGTCAGGTCCATCTGGTCGGCTGAGTATTCGGTATCGCTGAGACCCGCCAGTACCAGTGCAATCGGTAGGCCGCAACCACCATGGAGACTCTGAAACAGCTTCGAGATAGGATGTTTTCGGTCATGGTCCAGCCTTTGCGCCTCGTCGATGGCCAGCACGATTGGTCGGTCAAACCCACCATGCTGTTCAGCCCATTTCCCGAACACATCCCACCGTATGCGCGGTCTTGCTGGCTCCATGGTGGTCTCTTTTTTGCCGGTGACCTGGATTGAACCCAAGCCAAGCCCACCCCCCACATCGAATGTCCGGCTGGAATACGATAAAAACTCCTCGGAGGCTGTCGGGTTGATGCTCCGGGCTAGCGGTTGAAGAATGTCAACGGGCTCCTCGATTACGCCAGACTCCAGCACTACCACCAGCGGGAGCTTGCCGACACTCTCCGTATACAGTCTCTCCGGATTCTTTTTGATCTCCTCCAAGATCGAGCTCTTGCCCGCCCCCGGCGCCCCCTGGATAATGCGCGTCGCTTTCCCTGCGCCATGCTGATCGGTTCCCGAGCCCTCCCAGACCTGCTCGGCTGCAAGCGCAAGGTCGTCGAGCACTTCGGACCGTCCAACAAACACCAGAGGCGGTTCTCCTTCCGTTCGCTTGAGAAAGGACTCCAGCTTTCTTTTCTGATCTTGATTCATCGCTACACCTCGCCACGGGCATGATCATTGAATGCATGCAGATATGGTATACGGATTAAAACGGATAATCGAAGAATATGCAAGTACACAAGCAAAATAATCATTGCTTGAAATCGGTATCCTATTCGTTAGCCACGATATTTGACGATAGGCTGGACAATCTGACAGACATCATGAAATTTCAACATGTACCCGAAATCGGAAAACAATCTTTCTGATTTCTTATACCCACTCTTCTATACTGATTCACATAGGTATTGTAGGTATGCAAAAGAAAACGGTATGGTCAACTCCAAACGATCACTTTACGGATTCGCCACTTGCTGCCGTGCACGATACTGGATTTCGACCAGTTGCAACGTACCTGTTGCCGGTAAATCTCGTTGGCGGCCAGGATCGGATTGCTGCCATCATCCTGAACCTCCCGAAACTGCAATGGGCCATTCTTCATCCGATACAGCCCCGTCAGACTGGTATCAATCGCAATCCGCATCATCGCCTTGTTCCTATACCAGGAATCGGCTAACAGACAACTCGCCTCAATCCCCGATTGGACGAATCGTTTGACCCTCTTCCCAACCAATTCAATCTTGCTACAGGTTGTTGCATCACGATAGCGCCTCATTGATTGAGTTCGGCGCTCCGGTTCAACGCCCCCCCCCCCTTGCTCTGTTGTCCCTTGCAGCTGATCGACATTTCCTGATCCAATGGATAATGTCCATGCTCGGTACTCAATCCCAACGCTACTACCTGATGTACCTTTACGGTATACCCACGGGCATGGTCATCATGAAAGGCAACAACATCCATCTTCTTCGAACGGCGTTCCTTGATTGAATCATCTACTACCAGAGCGCGTATCCCTTGATCATGTTGAACCAGACCGGTCTTCGCCAGTGCCCATTGCCAGCCTCGCCAGTTCATCTTCGGGTTGTTGAGCAAATCATGAACGGTACCATGATGCATCTTGAGCATGTGCTGCAGTGACTGATGGCAGAACATTCGGGTGCCTGGCGAATTCGTCCAGCGCCACAACATATGGAGATACCCATCATGATCGCGGAGTGTCCACAGCGCTTGATCAATACCGGCTCGGGATAGTAAAGCGGGCATCTTCAATTCTTTCCAGAGAGTCGATAGCAGGTTGTCAATCATTGACTCAATCAGTTTCGGCAACGACTTGGATTTGCATTTATAATTCATGTTTGAGGTCTCCTTCGGCGAATTGAATTACATGAATGATGTTAAAGAACATGTATCAATACCCGAAATGAGGCCTTGTTTTCTATTTATTTCAACAATTTATTGCATTATTTCAACGATAAATGAAGTCCGAAACCTGAGTTCCCTATAAAGATTTTCCGCTCGTAATCTAGTCCATATCTTCAAAACCCATGTTACCGTGCTGAATCAAATTTTCCAAAATACAGCTTTCATAATCGTGATTATTGCGACACTTGTAATCCGTTCCGGCATGACGTATGCTGAAGGTGCAGTATCAATAGAACTGAACAAACTGGAATCTCGTGAATCAGGATGTCATGCTTATCTTGTATCACACAATCAGACTCCGGAGAATTTCACTGAATTAATTGTTGATCTGGTGATTTTTCGCTCGGATGGCATTATTGAGAGAGTGATAGGCGTATCTCTAGCTCCACTACCAACCACTAAGACTGGCGTCAAAGTCTTCAATCTGCAGTTGGCCTGCAATCAGATTGGCCGACTGTTGATCAATGATGTAACCGAATGTAGAACCAACCAAGACATGCACAGCGGTTGTCTAGATCTTTTGTCCCCGTCTTCGCGTGCCTCGGCAGAATTGATCAAGTAAAAACGGATGGTTTATCAATCGCTTGAATCTTCGATTGATGGAGCAGACAGTATCGGACACGAGCTGTTCTCGCGTTATCGAATCTCTACAGAAAGTATACGGGTCAATTACTGGATAGAGCAGAGGTATGCAGTAAACATCAACTTAGCTTATTAGCAGGAGACAAAATTATACATGTTGGAGCGGATTGTCAATCTGTTTGATCTTGGTGGGCCAGTTGCCCTGGTTTTGTTGTCTTTGTCCATTGTAGCATTCACGATTATTCTGGTCAAAGCCTGGCAATTCAAAACGATACAGATCGGTCATTTCCAGACCGCGAAAGGAGCTTTGGGACTTTATCGAAGAGGTCTTTCAGAAGAAGCACTGGAAGTCTGCAGCAAATCCAGAAATCCAGCGGCTCTGGCAGCGGCAAGAGCCATTCGAGGTCATTTGCTCTCCCTCCCCGAACCTGCCATTCGTGAGGAAGTCATGCGTTATGGAACTGATGTACTGGAGTCATTGCGTAACGGTTTCAGAATGTTGGAGTTGATCGCTTCACTGTCGCCCTTGTTAGGTTTACTTGGCACAGTACTGGGAATGATCGATGCATTTCGTGAAATGGAACAGTCTGGGAATCAGGTGAACCCAGCTGTATTGTCCGGCGGTATCTGGGAGGCATTGCTTACAACAGCACTAGGACTAGTCGTAGCGATTGTAGTAGTAGTCATCCTCGGCTTATTGGAGAGAAAAGTCGACCGCCTATCCCATGAAATGAGTAACATCGTCACGGGAATATTTACCGTCGATCTTTCTGAAAATTTGACAGCAAATGAGTATGCCAAGCCTATCTCACAGCACAACAGTGCTTGATCGATTCAAAAATAGAGGTAGATCTCACCGGAATCCAATCAGACTTACACCGCTGATTGATGTCGTATTCATCCTGCTGATATTTTTCATGCTGGCTTCAAATTATGAAGATTGGCATGCAATTTCCATTGATGCTCCTGTCGAAACACGGTCCTCTTTTGGTTCTGAACCCGATGTAGTGCTTATCGAGATTGGCCCCAACCAACTGCGGCTGTCGGCTGAAATCATCTCCCAGGGGACCATGATTGCTCGTCTGGAAAATAAATTAATTGAAAATCCGGATCTGGTTGCCCTGATAAAACCTGTTGATGGCGTGCTATTGCAGGAAACAGTCTCTCTGATGGATTTGCTGTCGGAAGCTGGTATCTCGCGGATATCCTTGATCAGATGATCAGCAGGAAATTGCAATGATGCGTTTTGAGAAAACCAGAACAAAGACAGACGATGAGCGAGTACTTCCACTTGTCAATGTTGTCTTTTTGCTTTTGATTTTTGTGATGATAACTGGGGAAATCATCTCCCCCGATCCGTTCCAGACACAGCCTCCTCATTCAGCAAGAGAGGGGTGGACGAAAACACCTGAAACAACGGTTTATGTTGGTGCAGATTTCCAGATTGCTATTGGGGATACGCCAGTTACTGAGGACATGTTACACAAACACCTGCAAGAAAATGAAAATTTGGGGACAGTTCGCCTGAAAGCTGACGGGCGGGTACCCTCATCTAAAATTGTTGTCATCATGGAATTACTCGCGTCAGCAGGTGTTCAGGAAGTTGATCTAGTTACGGTTTCAGAAGCATCGCCATGAGAATTTCAAAGCGAAACTGGTTCACTGCATTTTCCGTTGCTATCGTGATGCATGCAAGCATTGCATTTGGGTGGCTGTTTCTTACGAATAACCAGGAAATTCAAGCTGCGGGAGAAAATGCGATTCGCGTGTCTCTCGGTGAGTGGCAGCAAACTCTAACTGAGGAATCCAGTGTGATCACCGCCATACCAGAGGTACCTGCTATTCGAGATGTTATCTCTGCAGAAGTAGCATCGATTGCAATCGAATCATCAGTCTTGACCGAAGTGCAGAGAGTAGCCCAAATCGAGCAAATCAGAGATACGAATGCAGATCAGCCATCAGAGATGGCTGAAACCAGGGAATTAACCGAAGTATCTGATTTGGCAAATCCTGTCATCGAGCTTGCAACAACTGCCAAGCCAACTCCAACCGAAGAAGTGCTACTTGAGGTGCAGCATGACGAGCCCTCGGAATCCGTTACTCAACAGTCAAAATCCGCTCAAGTCAATAGGCCGAGCAGAACTGTTCCATCAAGAAACAAGGATCGGGTTTTACCTGGGGTGGAACAGGCGTTGGCAATGCCAGCTTCTTTTCCTTCACACGAACATTCGGAAGATCCAGAAGAAATTGGGGATGGTCGTACAGTGACGCAGCCAGAAACCACGCTTGAGGACTTGACGGCATTGTCGTACGGTCAAGATGGTACGGGCGATGAGC
The DNA here is from genome assembly GCA_965220975.1 of Candidatus Poriferihabitans sp. Classification (GTDB taxonomy): domain Bacteria; phylum Pseudomonadota; class Gammaproteobacteria; order Arenicellales; family Poriferihabitantaceae; genus Poriferihabitans. The sequence goes on from OZ244855.1 coordinate 814,886, forward strand.
AGCAAACCTCCACCGCACGGGCAGAATATGTCCGTCTCTTGCAGTCGAGGCTGAATGCACAAAAAAGATATCCAAATGCAGCAAAACGCCGGGGAGCAACAGGAACAGCAAAAGTACGCTTTATCATCCTTGCCGACGGCAGTATGGTATCTTCAGAACTTCTTCAGAGTACTGGCAACCAACACCTTGACAAGGAGGCACTGAGAATGCTCTCAAGGGCCGAACCCTTTCCACCTATACCAAAAGGCCTTAAACTGAAACAGATTGATCTGCAAATTCCGATCGTGTTTGAGTTGCATTGACAGAATATTTTGGAAATTATAAAGAAAGGTTGACAAGGGTATTTGAGGTGACTAGAATGCGGGGATGGAAATTGATTTACAGACAATCATTGGTGCAACATCCGCTGAAATTGTGGCTCGAATCCTATGGGGTATCGCCGGGGGGCTGTTGACCATGTTTGGATTTTGGGGACTTCGTAGACGGGTTGAAAAGCTGGAAAACAATCAGGGTAGTCAGCCAGTTTTAACCGTCAATAATTTCATTGACGGCAACAAGAAATTTGAACATGCATACATTGACCATAAAACGAGAACCATGCATTTTGGAACCAGGCATGGTGATTTGTCTGTTTGTTTCAGAGATGCGGAAACGGCAATGCAGGACATTCAAAGCTGGATAATTTGCAACAAGTTACAAGCCAGCCCTTCTCCCGAAGCATGGAGAAAAGTAATTGCAAATTTACATGAAAGGGCAAATCAGACAAATGAACAAAATGACTGACTGCAACATTCCAAACCGCACCATTTTCTGCCATGACAATCTGGATGTCCTGCACGGCATCAATTCAGAATGCATCGACCTGATCTATCTGGATCCCCCGTTCAACAAGAACAAGAAGTTTACCGCGCTTATTGGAAGCAGTGCAGAGGGGGCGGAATTCAGCGACATATTCCGGGAGGAAGATGTCAAGGCAGAATGGCTGGTTACGATACAGGAAGATCAGCCGGAGCTGTTTCACTACCTCAATGGCATCAAGGGAGTAGGCAAACCCTACAACTTTGCCTATCTTGCATACATGGCAATTCGGCTGATTGAATGCCAAAGAATCTTAAAGGACACTTGATCAATCTACCTGCACTGTGATCCGACCATGAGCCACTACCTTAAATCACTCATGGACTGCGTATTCGAGGAGAAGAATTTCAAGAATGAAATTATTTGGCATTATTCAGGTTGGAATAAACGCTTAAAATCATATATTGAAAGGCGACACGATACAATTTTGTTTTATGCCAAAGCCAAGAAACAAACTTTTTACTATCCAACTCGATCATGGGATAGCAAAGATGAATATGTGAAAGCTCGCAAACAAAAATTGAGAATTGATGAAAAAGGCCGAGAGTATGTATTGTCTGATGCAGGAGGCGGCAAGAGGATTCGGCGTTTTATTGATGAAGCGATGTCTTATGGCGTACCACTTGATGACGTGTGGTTTATTGAGAAGATTAACAATTCAGACAAACTAGAACGTACTGGATATCCGACACAAAAACCCCTTGCCCTGCTTGAACGCATCATTCAGACCTCCAGCAACGAAGGCGGGATGGTACTTGACCCGTTCTGCGGCTGTGCCACGACCTGCGTAGCGGCCGAGCATCTGAACCGGCAGTGGATAGGAATTGATATATCTATTATCGCCTATGACTTAGTCCGAGATCGATTGACTGACGAGGCAGCCGACCCCGGTCACATTCTGCAATTCAGAAACCAGATTCACCTGAAAACCGATCCGCCCCAGCGTACCGATCTGGATGTTGACTACCGGGAAAGGAAATTCGTCTACATTATTTCTCATCCAGCCTATCCCGGAGAGTACAAGGTTGAGATTGCAAAGAACGCGCAAGCAAGACTGGTGGCCTACCAGACTGCCGATCCGGAGCGGGCCTACAAGATCGAATACAAGCTGGAAACCCCTTATTTCCGAGAACTGGAAAAACGTATCCATGACCTTTTCCCGAACAAGCATGAATGGGTTCAAGCTGATTTGCATGATATTAAGCTTGAAATGAAGAACTACAAACCGGAGTAAATGATGAAATACAGAGCAAAACTTGATCCGAAGGTAGATTTGGCAGGGGCTACCCCTGAAACGCTGGCACGGGCGTTGTTACGACCGCGCCATGCTAGAAAGCCCGTTGTCGGCAGTAAGTCGGTTACGGAGCAGGTTGCAACCGACAAGCCGGGCGACCGTGTCCCGCATCTGAGAAATGGCGTCTAGATCACGGATATTGTGCTTGCCGGCGAACTCGTGGACATAGCGGTTCAGGTGCTTCGGAGAAATCTTGTGGAATGTTCCCTTATGCGCTCGTTTCAGAGTAGCCCAAAAGGATTCAACCCCGTTGGTATGCGCCATGTCCCGGACATATTCCTTGACCGAGTGCTTGACTGCTTCATGGTCATAAGGCAAGGAATGGGAATTATATACAATGTTAGCCAAAAAGTGTTGACAGGCTGATCGGTTTTTGGTAGAATGTTAGCCATAAACAAAAGCAACTATCGCCAGTACTAACTAATATGCCAAGCAAAAAGCAACACTACGAGCCAATCAGGGACATCAGCGTTTATGAGTTCATGCAACGCATCCCTGATGACGCAGCGGCTGAAAACTATCTCATTCAATTACGCTGGAGAGGCGAGATTGAATGTCCTCATTGCCAAAGTAAACGCATTAGCTTGACCAATAACGGCAAGCCTCAGCCGTTCAGGTGCAAGGCTTGCCGCAAGCATTTCAGCGTCAGAACCAACACTGTTTTGTCACAGTCAAACATAGGTTTTCATAAATTCCTGTACGCTGTTTACCTTTTGTCAACGAATCGCAAGGGCATGTCCAGCTTGCAGCTTGCGAGAGAAATCGGCCTTACCCAGAAATCCGCATGGTTCTTGGCCATGAGGATAAGGAAAGCATGGGAGCAAAAAGGAGGTTTGCTTGCTGGCCCGGTCGAGGTCGACGAAACTTACATTGGTGGAAAGCGCAAGAACATGAGCAATGCCAAGCGCAAGGCCCTGAAAGACACTGGTCGCGGCGCGGTCGGCAAAATGGCGGTGGTTGGCGCTGTGTCAAGAAAAGGCGGCAAGGCAAAGGCCGAATTTGTGCAGACCACCACCTCCGATCAGTTGCAGGGATTTATCAAGGATAATGTCAAGCTAGGCGAAACAGTCTACACTGATGACCACAAGGGCTATGCTGGATTGATTGGCTTCGAGCATGAAAGCGTCAAGCACTCGGTCAAGGAGTTCGTCAGGGATCAAGCCCGTACAAATGGAATAGAGTCTTTTTGGGCGCTTCTCAAGCGAGGGCATATGGGCGTTTACCATAAAATGTCTGCCAAGCATCTTCATCGCTATATGGACGAATATTCAACCCGGTTCAACATGCGCAAGCAGGGAACAATGGCAAAGCTTGAGCAAACCATTGACGGGGCGATCGGAACAACTCTGCCATACAAGCAGCTGAGCAAATGATGCAGAAGGAATTGCCGGCGCTTCCCGTGAATTTCGAGGAAGCAATGTCAACGCTAGTTGGTGCTCCTGAACTGCCGGACAGCTCGAAATCACCTTTGCGCTATCCAGGGGGGAAGTTTCGTGCAGTGGACACCATAAAGTCCTACATCCCCGAAGGAACAAAGGAATTAGTGTCGCCGTTTCTTGGCGGCGGTTCGCTTGAGTTGTCATGCGCGTTTGACGGCATGACTGTTCATGGTGCGGACGCATTCAAGCCATTAGTGAATTTTTGGGAACAGACGCTGAGGAATCCGGTGCTGCTTTCAGAGCGGGTGCGGCAGTATCATCCATTGACCAAGAGAAAGTTCTACAGCTTGCAGAAAGGGTTTGACAAGCTGAAAGACGAAGTTGACCAAGCGGCAGTGTTCTACGTGCTAAACCGATCTTCGTTTTCAGGAACAACATTGTCTGGAGGAATGTCGCCGGGGCATCCCAGATTCACGGAATCAGCCATCAACAGATTGCGGGATTTCCGGTCAAGAAATCTCAATGTTTCATATGCCGACTACAAGGATACGATTGAAGATAATCCGGGCAAGCTGCTGTATCTTGATCCACCTTATGACAATGGCGAAAAGCTGTACGGGGATCGCGGAAACATGCACTGGGGATTCTCCCATGATGATCTTGCCGACATGCTCAAGTCAAGAGACGGCTGGATACTTTCCTACAATGATTGCGAGTCAATCAGAAGCCTGTACTCTGATTTCGAGATATTGGAACCAGAATGGCAGTATGGAATGTCTGGCGACAAGCGATCAAAAGAGGTTTTGGTAATCAACCTGTGAAAATTAGTCAGACCGATAGCGGCAAGGCTTGGGAATATGGTCTTGCAAGACAATTTGCGGACACTTTAAACCGGTCTGCCAATTTGTACGTTTCAAATCCGAGAATATATTCGCAAAGCGCTTATGACTTGATGAGCGCGGAAGAAAGAAGACGCATGGATAGCGCCGCAAATGAAGCAGTTTGCTTTCTGCGGGCGCATGACGAAAGACTGGTTGATGCAACTGGCGTTGAAATGCAGAGCGACATGAAGGGCAAGGAAGGCGATGTCCGGGATGTTTTGCTGGAAACCCCAAGCGGCACTATTGGAATTTCTGCAAAGCATAGACACAGCGCGGTCAAGCACTCCCGGCTTTCAGGCACTATTGATTTCGGATCAGAATGGTATGGCATTTCTTGCTCAAGCCAATATTGGAAAGATGTCAGACCTATATTTGACGATTTGAACAAGCGGGAAGGCTTGTGGCGCAACATGGACAGGGACGAGAAAATGGGCATTTACCAATCCATTCTATCGGCATTCATTGATGAAGTAAGCAGCTATGCCAACCCCAATAAAATGATAAGTTATTTGCTGGGAACGCATGACTTCTACAAGATTATCAAGGAAAACGGAGATGTTTCGCTAACCTCGTTCAACATGCATGGAACGCTGAAATGGGGCAAGAGAGTTGCCTTGCCAAACAATATCATTGATATTCATATGAAACCAAAATCAAAGACAACTGCGTTGATAATCTTTGAGCGTGGATGGCAACTTTCATTTCGGATACACAATGCCGAAAGCAGAATTATTCCATCTCTCAAATTTGATGTTCAACTTGTCGGTCAGCCTTCAACTATGTCCCGGCATCAAATCCCTTATGGCTAACATCGTATATAATTCCCCAAGGAATCATAAACAGCCGCATCATCGGTATAAACCATTGCTCCTTTCTCAACATTCTCTTCAATGAACGGATGCAGGGTTTCCTTGTCAGGATTTGCAATTACCTTCGCTCGGACTTCATTTGGTTTCCCTGTCCTTGATGCCGACAACCGCGGTCTTGCCAACCGCGCCGCGTCCAGTATCCTTGAGCTCTTCACGCTTGCTGTTCGACATGTTGGAGCGTTTGCCTCCAAAATAGGTCTCGTCTACTTTGACAGGGCCGGTAAAGATGTAGTCATCGTCATCCATCCAGACCTCACGCAACCGATGAAGCATGAACCAGGCAGTAGGTTGAGATACCTTGATGTCCCGATGCAGCTTCATGCTGGATACCGATTTGAGGGAAGTAAGGGAAAGATAGATCGCAATGCACCATTTCTGCATGGGAACCTTGGAGTTGGAAATGGGGGTATTGGTCTTGACACTGAAATAGGATCGGCAGTCGGAACACCAGTATGGCATTTTCCTGTGGCTTGCATTGCAGGTGCGTTTCGATCCGCAATGCGGGCAAACACGGCCTTCCGGCCATACAATGCCTTCAAACCACTTGATGGCCGCTTCCTCATTGGGAAACATGTCGAAAAGATCAATGAGGGATATACCCTCGCGGTAGTGTCTGCCTGGTGCTTCGGTAAATTCCATGATGGTGTTCCTGTATGTTGACGATGCAGAAATTATACCGAATCACGGAAGTTTTGTCAACCTTTCTTTATAATTCCCAATATTTTGGACATGTATATGCAATGTGGTCTAAACCACGGGTAAAGGCCCATCAACATTCCATACTTAACACGGTCGTGTTTTTTGCGTTTCATTCGTGAAATTCAATGTGGTCTTCTTTGATCGTTGTCAACCATTCGCTCTTGATATCTTCCTCCCGGAATATGCCTCTGAACTCGGCCCTTCTGCATTGCTGCCAATAGGGGCGGTAAACTTCTTGTTCTTGTTGAAAGGGGGGGGCAAGATAGATCAGGTCAATGCACTCGGAATTGATACCCCGAAGGATATCAAGATTGTCATGGCGGGAAATTGTTCGGTTGGGTATGTTGCAGTCAGTCATGGTCTTTTTGCTTTCTGATCCTGACTCTTGTGTTTGGATATTTTATCCAAATTGATAGTTGCCTTCCTGAACGTTTGACGGGGTGGACTGACTTGAAGACTGTAGCTGAAAATCCAGTTTTGTATCTCCAAGTTTGCGGGTTTGGTATCCCTGAAGCAACTCGAAAGATTCTTGTAATTTGAGCCAAAATGCATAATTCCTGTCTTACGACAAGGTGTGTCAATTCTACTTCCTTGTCTCCAACAAAAACGTTTGATTCAGATTGCTGGTCTCAGTGTAAATTTTTTCCGGTCCAATATCAGAGACCAGTATGGATTCCTTGCCTATACTTCATTTTGTGATTATGGGAAAGTTTACTGTCTGTGGATCATGCATGAAAAAAGCCAGTCCAGCCAGTAAAAAATTCGTATATTGGTGTGTTCGACCATTAACCTTGGGTACAAAATGGTTTCCCGGTTACTCATCAGGAAATTTGAAAACTTCGGATCTTCAAAGTGTAAAGCGATGCAGTATTCCGGCAGACCAACTGATCGAACGATAGGATTAAGACAAAAAGGTAAGACTCTTAGATTTACTCTGGATCTCTTCATGGGTGCCTTCCTGCAAAATCCTCCCTTTGTCCATGACCACGATTCGGTCAAAATGGGAAAGGGAATTGGCCTCATTCAAAATCCAGATCACGGTCTTGCCTTTCAATGATGACAGTACTTGCGACAGAATATTGGCTGCTGTTTTCTTGTCAAAAATTGCCAGGGCATCGTTGCAGACCAGAATATCCGGGTTTTTGACAAGCGCGCGGGCTATTGTCAGTTTCTGACGCTGGTTGGCGGTAAGCCTTGCGCCAGCGACACCTACCCGATAATTGAACCCGGTTGACAATATATCTTTTCTCAGGCCAGACTCTTCAATAAATTCATCCATTAGCTCGCCTACTTTTTCGCGGGCGTTGACCTGGCCATGGGTAATCCGTCCAAACAGAATATTATCCTGAATTGAGAAGCGCTTGACGAAATGATCACGATTGTAGAATTCGATCAACTCATTGTTCTCGCTCAAAGTCTCACGCAGTTGTAGGTGTGTAGCAATGATCGCCTCCTGTATCGATTCATCAATTAATCCCAATCGATGTTGTGCAACAGTCAATTTCATGGAGATTCCGAAAATCAGCTCAACCTCGTTTTCATTGACTTCATTGATATCGACATCTTCTGGAAGTTTCGCTATTTTTTGAAGAATCGGTAATTGATCTGATTCAACAAAACTGAATCGTTCAAAAAGAGGTGAGCCTTCCGGCACATCCGAAAAGATTTCGCTAAGGAGTCTTGCTGCTTGAATGCCAACTCCAAACAGAATTTTGTCAAGACCAGATGAATTCAGAACAGATTGTACTGATGGTTGCTTGATCAGACTATGAAATTCCGGGTCATTTTCGATTGGCGTTCCAAAAAACAGGTTTTCAGCCACGCTCAGATTCACGTTGTAGCGGTCATGCTCAAGATGTTCAATCAATCTGCCGAGTTCTCCCGATGACAACTTGTCCTTGAAAGCCAATCGCGCTTGCATGGTCTTGTCCAGCAAATCAGGATCGGCATCGGGGTCTATCGTTGAATACAAGCCTAATCGATAGATATCCTGGTCGAGTTCGATAATATTCAGAATATTCATGAGATGAGAGTCAAGTGCTTCGCTGGAATTCAGACCCGCAGATTCGAGATCAATCCAGTCAGCATGAATATCTTCCGTGGCATTACCGCTTTTTTCTGAATCGGCGATATCCCGTTTGCGAACGGCCTTTTCAGCATCACTATATTCAGGATCATGAACCGGCCGATACTTCAGTCCATAGTATAAATTGGCATGCACTGTGTCATTGAATACAAACGAAGATGCATCGACATAGGCAATTTTCTGACCAAGAGAAACTTCAGACAAGTCAGCGAGATTATGGTTGCCAAGTTTCAGTTGTCCACTATCCGGAGCGATCAATCGCACCAGCAACTTGGCTAAATTGCCGCGTCCGCTACCCGAAGGTCCTATAATAGCTATGTGATCGCATGGATTGATGGATAGACTGACGCCATCAAGAGACTTCACATATTCATCTTCACTGTAATGCAGTGCACTTGCTATAATCGGAACATTCTCACTGGGCAGCTGAATATCTTCGTCTTCTTGCAATTTCGGATCAAGCATTCCATCGGGTTGGAATTGCTGGATGATTTCCGAGTACTTGACCCGTACATCTTCGGTAATCTGATAAAACTTCAACAATTCTCGCCAAGGTGTAGACAAATCCTTGTAGGCAGCCAGCACTGCAACCAATGCACCGATCGTCAGCTGACCCTTGATTACGAAATAACCGCCAATTGAGTAAAAGAAAAAAGGGGTTAACTGCCCCAGAAAATTATTCAGAAATTTGATAAAGAACTTGCGCTTGTAAATATCAAAGCGGATGTGATAAATTTTTCCGAGTCGGGTTGAAATATGTGCTTTTTCAAAACGTGCTGTGCCGTGCAGATGAATATCGCTCACTCCGGAGATGCCTTCTCCAATCCTGTCAGACAGATTCCGCACGGCCTGAACACGACGCTTGGCCAGTTGATTGACTTTGGCTTGCAGCTTTGGAATGAGATAGATTTGAGGGGGATATAGCGCGATGGCGGCAAGCCCCAGCCAAAAATCCTGATTGAAGATGAACAATAGATAGGTCAGAAGCAGACCACCCTGAAAAGCAGGCAAGGCAAAAGCATCACCGATAAATCCTCCCAAAGGTTCAGTCTCGGCCGTGATCATGGGTAATATTTCGGCTTGCGAGACGTGCTTGAACCGCTGATTTGGAAATCGCAAGACCCGACAGAAAAGATCAAAACGAAACCGTCTCAGCATACGCTCTCCGACCACGCCTCGATATACGTTGTTCAGGTATTTGAGCCCTCCTGCAATTAACACCAGTGTCAGGAAGATCATACACAAAACCAGCAGATAACTGATCTGGTCCATTGGTATACCAAGAATCATCTCCGGGATATTGCTACCATTGATGGCACTGTTGATGATTATTTTTGGCACTTCCAAAGAGCCATAAATCACCGGCATTGAGGCGACCGTAATGAGTAAAATAAGAACTTGGTCTCGGGTAGTATGCTTGAGGATAAAGCGGTAAATCGACGGCTCTATCTTGTTCGGGTCATTTTCCAAAACAGGGATCCATTTTGTTGTGTTTGCTAATCTGCAATGTTATCACTATCCTAACCATATCCCAGTGTAAGATGAAGAAAGTTGCGGTCATTGTTAAGGGTTATCCTCGTCTATCTGAAACTTTCATTGCTCAAGAGCTGTTGGCACTTGAGAAGGCTGGATTCAATCTGATCATATATTCCTTGCGTCATCCGACCGATCGAGACGTCCATCCGATCCACAGCATGATTCAAGCCCCGGTTCGATACTTGCCAGAATATCTGATATGGCATCCATACCGGGTCTTGGGGGGGTTGATATCCAGTTTTTCATCCAAAAATTTTACCCAATTAATGCGAGTGTTTTTTCGGGATTTACGGCGTGATTGTTCGGTGAATCGAGTTCGTCGTCTTGGGCAGGCGATGGTTCTTTACCGGGAAATCGCTGCTGACCGGAATTGGATTTATGCGCATTTTCTTCATACTCCCGCCTCGGTTGCCTGTTACTGCTCAATTCTTTCAGATCTCCCATGGAGTTGTTCGGCCCATGCCAAAGATATTTGGACTACTCCAAAATGGGAAATTCAGGAAAAACTGAACCGTCTCAAGTGGCTGGTTACCTGTACTGCATCAAATCGAGAATATCTCTCGGGCTTGAGCAAAAATCCGGACAGCATTCAGCTCCTGTATCATGGTTTGGACCTGCAACGCTTTTCCGACCTCTCGAAAAGGCACATGAACGATGGATCAACGGAGCACGTTCAAGTCAGGATTCTGTCGGTTGGACGAGCGGTATCCAAAAAAGGCTATAACATTCTGATAGAAGCCTTGGCAAAATTGCCGGAGGATTTGCATTGGAGATTCGTGCATGTCGGGGGTGGTCCGTTGCTCAAGGAGTTGCAGCGTCAGGCGAAGGCCTTGCAGTTGCAGACTCGTGTAGACTGGCTGGGGCCAATGAGTTTCAGCAAAGTTCTTGAGCAGTATCGCGAAGCAGACATATTTGTTTTGGCTTCAAGGATTGATCCAGATGGTGATCGGGACGGACTGCCGAATGTGCTTATGGAAGCGCTGTCCCAGCGTTTGGCTTGTATTTCAACAGATATATCTGGAATTCCAGAATTGCTTCGACATGAAGAAAACGGGCTGATTGTCAAATCTGAGAATGTTGATGCGCTTGCGAAAGCCATCGAGAGGCTGATCAAGGATGTAAAGTGCCGCAATGCATTGAGTTGTGAAGGGCGAAGGACTGTAGAAGAATCTTTCGATCTCAAACGCAATGTACAACTTCTAGTCAACAAACTAAGTGAATGATCATCGGATTTTATGCGCCAATGAAGCATCCCGATCACCCGGTTCCTTCCGGAGACCGGAGGATCGCAAATTTATTCATCAAATTATTTCAAAATTTAGGGCACTCAGTCAAGATCCTTTCCGTGAAGAGCAGTTGGGAAGGAAAGGGCGATGAAAAGTGTCAGCGAGAGTCTCGTTCAGCTATAAGAATTGACCTTGAACGACTGAAACAAGACCAAGAGATCAGAAAACTGGATGTGGTATTTGTCTATCATGTCTACTACAAATCTCCGGATTGGCTTGGCCTTGACCTGGCTCGGCATTTAAACATTCCCTATTTGATTGCAGAAGCTTCATTTGCGCCCCGACAGGCTGGAGGGGATTGGGCGGAAGGTCATGAACGAACAAAGATCTGCATACTGTCTGCCGATGCGATTTTGTGCCTCAACCCTGTAGACGAAAAATGCATAGCGGCTCTACTGCCGAATTCCAGGAAAATCGAGAATATTCAGCCGTTTGTCGATTATCCAGATTTGAATGATGCATTTCCGGATCGCAGGAGTATCAAAAATCAATACGAGAATTTGGATGTTGGGGCGGTATGGCTGGTTTGTGCTGCAATGATGCGTACTGGCGATAAATTGAGTTCTTATCGAGAACTGCATGTGACACTTCAGGCGATTTCGGACGAGAACTGGAATTTAATTGTCATTGGAGATGGCGAAAAGTCGCGGGAAGTAAAATCCTTGTTTTCTAGGCATGGTGATCGATGTCTGTTTACCGGGGAACTTGCCCCCAGAGAGATTGTGCGCTGTTTCCGTACTGCGGACTGTTATGTCTGGCCGTCAGTGAACGAAGCATTTGGAATGGCTTTGCTGGAAGCAACAAGTTATGGATTGCCATCACTCGCATATGACTATGGTGGAGTTGGCACGATCATTGAAGATGGACGAAACGGCTTTCTAGTCCCTTCAGGAGACAGATTGCTGTTTGTCGAGAGGTTGAAACTTTTGATTCGTGATCATAGGCTCAGGAATCGAATGCGTACGCAAGCTAACAGCAAATTCTTGTCCGATCATGCGCTCAAGGTTGCCGAGACACGAATTGAAGAGATTCTGAGGCGTTTTGACGTCTCTTCATGACGTCTCTTCATGACGCCTCTCCCTGTTCTTCATATGCTTGGACAATTTGGTCAAGATGAATGGCAATATTCTGTTGAGCTGCGTTCTCATAGTGTTGCAGATAGTAATTCGAATGGTAGATGGTCGTACGCTCTTTCAGCTTTTTCAGATAAAAGGTCTTGGATTCGAAGGTCGCTGGCTTTTGGATGCTGAATTCCTTCTGTACATTGAGCGAGTCCGAATAATAGTCCTCCCAAGCCAGCCCAAAACTGGTCAGATCAATGTCCGCGATCAGTTCTCCATCATTGGAATCGGGTTTTTCCATATGGCAGGTATCCATGATCAGATGCGCTACCCTGCTACGGTAACTTTCGTTCAGTACTCCATCCGACTCGGCAAGAAAGTAGTCCCGACTCTGGGCTTCATTGTCATTGGCTCCGATCACATATATACAGTCATGAAACCAGATTGCCATTTCAACGGCATCGCTGTCATCAGCATGTTCCTTGCAGTCATCCAGCCATCCCAATGTGTCTCGAATATGATCGAAGGTGTGATAACTGCGCCAGTCTTCGTTGTAATAAGCAACTAGTCTATCGTGAACATCTTTTGCTGATGAGCGGTTTGGGCGCTTGGAATGAGCGCACCAAAGATCGATAAAACGGTTTTCAAGAGTGTTCATATCGCGCTAATGGTCTATTTGTTCTTTCAACTCTACCAGTTGGAGATGACTTTTGCTTAATTTACTGGTCAATTCCCGCATGACATGGAGCGACATGCTAGGGTTTTCGGTTAACAGGGTCATGAAGATATCGGCTTCGATTTTGAGTACTGAGCTATGTCCGGATGATCTGATTGAAGCGGTGCGAGGTGTATTTGCGATCACTCCCATTTCGCCCACGAGCTGGTTTTTTTCCAGTTCAGCGACCACATCAACCGTATCGTCATCGTGTTCAACAGTTACCTGCAAAACACCATCCATTACCAAATAGACGGAATCCGAAGGATCGTCATAGAAAAACAGATATTCCTGTTCACCCAGATCTAGTCGTTCGCTGGTAAAGGCGATTAGCTTTAATTTCGCAGGATCCAGCTTTGAAAACAGAGGAACTCTGGATAACTCCAATGCTTCTTCGTTGATTGCCAAACTACTATAACCCGTTTATTAGAATATGAATAGTAACAAATAAAACGCACAATTTCACATTTGATATTGAAACAGCATGAAAGAATGCATGATTTGAGTAGAACGAGGCACGGTATGGATAACAAGGCATTTCACTCGCTACTCTCTTCACAGTTCGGATTTCCTAACCGGCATCTAAAAATCAGTTGCACAGTACAACAGTATGAAAATCGTCCTGTTATGGATAATTCAAAGTTCAATCACCAACTCAAAGTTCAATTACCTTGCAATTCCGGCAATTCTCGTATTATCAAATTATTTTCAAATAACCCGATATCGGGCATGAATGATCATGTATTTGACTGCTTGTATTGCACAATTATGCCAAAACCATGCTTTTCTGGCAGACACTAACTATTTGCCCAATCCCATATAGAAACATTCGTCTCTGGCATTTTAATCGCTGCACCGGCGATGAAATGCCTGGAATGCAATTGATTCTACAACTGCATCATCCATATAGGTTGAGTCGAGATCAAAATTGGAGATAGTTGTCCAAAAAACCACTTGAAATGGAAAGGGCTACTGTTGTCTGAGAGAGCTCGGGAAGCAGGGGTTCTATGAGGGACGGGCTTGGCCTACTCGGACATGAAGCAAAAAAGTTCTGAACATGCGATCTTGGTCGAGCGATTAGCGCTTTTTCATGTTTATGACAGCAACACCCTAGGGTTGACCGAATCTTTGCGTATATTTTGTGTTACAGTAAGTAACAATCAATCGCATTTCTCGCATGAGTGAGTATAGGCAGATTCAAAAAAGGAGAAATATAAAATGCCACAGTTCTTGAATACCATAGTTAGAAGAACAATCAAGAGATGTCAATCATGAATAAAGCTTTAACAGCATTGATCGCAGTTTTTATGCTTTCATCAGTGCCACTCCATGCTGATCTGTCTGGATGGATTAAATTTTGGGAGAAATATGCTATGGTAGCAAATCAATGTGAAGCTGCTTGGAAAGCTAGTTCTGCATCACAAGAATGCACTCCAACATCTGGTCCCTATCATATTGTCAATACAGACTATATGGAAGCTATTCTTGGTGTGAAGGATAATGAGGCCTTGACTACACTTCTCCAGAATAAACCTCAAGCCCTTCAATGTAGCATTGATGTGGTTTGCGAAGCTTTTTGGTGTGAGGGCATTTATTGCGAAACAAGACGTGTGAATATCAGAAATCCATCGTGGACAGGCAATTCAGAGGACATGAAAAAACTTTGTATGGCTACGCCTCATTACTCAAAAAGTCTCGGGTATATTGAGATTTGCCGGTAAGGCTCTCGCATAAATAGAATCATCAAAACGTAGTAGCGCTTGTCTTGGAGCAGGTTATGAAGTAGAATCATCGTTATAAAAGGTGATTAGTTGCCATAGCAAATGCAAATTAACTAACTAGAGGATGTCACGATGAGAAAAATTTCAACAAGTACCATAATTATTATTACTACTTTTCTAATGCTTGCAGGATCAGGCACCGTTTCAGCAGACCAAAAATCGCTATGTGAACACTGGTATGGTGACCCTCACAGGACATGCGGGTTTGCATTTTACGCGTCGAGTGCGCCAAAGTTTTGCAGAGTGGTGGGGTCCCCACACTGGTTAGACCGCGATTTCAAGGTCAATGATCCTACCGACTGGAACGATTATGCAAAAAACTACTATCGTAAGCTCAGGCAAGTTGCGGACGATCGAGATTTATGCAAATGCGTAGTAAACTATAAGTGTCAATGGGTGGAGTTTGACGGGCCTTATACATATTGGCGATATTCAGATCACAAATGTAAGGCATCTCCGAGTCAGCTTGGCACACTGAAATACCATAGAGGTCGACTAGATAACTGCAATAACTGAACTTTTTCTGTTTTGTTTATGAGACAAGGGATAGTCAATCTGGGTAAATTGCGAGTTATGGCTGAGAGTAGTGCACGAGGCGGAAGGGGATCATCCAGCGGCTAACGTTTTCTCGCCTTCGCCTGATTGTACCTCAATTCCGTTCTTGAACTGCACTCGCTTGATGACCCGGGCGAGCTCCCGGTATCCGCGCGCTACTTTCAGTCTCAGCCATATCTCATAAATCAAGATCATCAATCCAGACTGTTCGAACGAGGTCGGGTCGAATATGTCGAGTTGCGATCTGATCGGCCACTTACTCGGACTCGGCAGATATTGGGTAGATAGAATTGACCATGTTCAAAAAATGTTCAATGCCATCGGCTTCAAAGGGTGAAACCGGCTCTTTACTTTCCCTCATTATTATCGATATGGCAGAAGTCAGTGTTTCTGGATTTAAGTCTGATTCTCTAACCACTTTGACATGATCAAATTGCATCAGTGCCTTGGCCCTGATTATCTGTTCTTGCTCGCCATCAGCTTCGTAGGGAATAACAATTCCACGTGTACCAGTCTCAACCAGATCAACGGCTGTGTTATAGCCAATTTGAGAAACGGATACTTCGCATGATGCAAGCAGTTGACGAAAATCCGCGCGGTTTCTTTCTACAACCACATTTTTCGGGGCGCATCCGCACCAGTGAACGAAATCTCGTTCACTGACACTGTTTCCAATCAGGATGTGCCATGACCAGTTAGCCCCATGGAGAGTGGATGCGGCTTGAATTGCTGTTTCATAGATGACTGATCCGGCAATCCCGCCACCGGCAGACACCAAGACTTGTCCGGGCTTTCGAGTTTCGTGGTGATGCAACATGGTTGCGCTACTCAGATATCCGGTATAAGTGATAGGTTTGTGTATCTCACCCAGTCTGGAAAAAGAAGATTGAAGAGGAACAAATGAGGGTTCACCATGAACCAAAATATGATCGTAATACTGATTCAAAGTGTCAATGACTTGATTTTGTCGATCGGGGTGCTGTATCGGTTGGATTATGTCGCGTACTGAGCAAATATTTATTGTTTGTTGTTTCAGCTCCTTTTTGGCCGTATCGAACATTCTCAGTATTTCATCAGAAAAACGCCGTCGCGCGAAAGGGAATCCCTCAGTGATGATCATGGCAGGTTCAATTTCGAGAACAATCTGCCCAACTAAGGACGACCGTTGCTCCCACAAATCTTCATTGACCCGATTACCATGAAGATCGACAATTTCTCCGAGATGTTTCCCCGCCGTTATTACCGGCAATTCATAGACTCGAATGCATGGCTCGGACAGTGCTGGGTGTTTAAGTCCACCACTGATCAGTGCAACAGCATAGTCTTTTTTGGCGAGAGCTTCAGCAAGTACGCGAATCCGCTGAATATGACCAGAACCAAAAAGGTGCTGGAGGTGGAACAGAATCGGCTTCAATTGTCTCTGAGTAATGCTAACACTCGATTGGTCACTCCTTCCAGCCCACCGAGCATCTCTGTTGCATTTGATAATGACGGTTTTGGTTGAAGGGGTAAACGTAACAGAGCCTTGCTCATCAGCTCGGTTTTATCCGAGTTTTCATGGTAGAGGACTGAGGTCAACTTGTGATCTTCAGCGAAGTCGGATCGAATTTTCTGTTCCAGCCTTGGAGTTTCTCGCGGGACTAACAGCGCACGTCGATCAAACGAAAGGATTTCACAAAATGTGTTGTATCCACCCATGGCAACGATTCCCCGTGCATTTTTCATCAGTACTTCGATTCGATTGGTGAAGATTTCAAAACTGAGTCTTGGAATCTTTGCAATTCTACGCTTGAAGTCGCGTTGGGTCGTTGTCTTCATGAAAGGTCCAACAATCACAACCCCATGCAACAATTTGCCATTCGCTTCCGACTCATAAGCGCGAATGACCCAATCAACCAGAATTTCTCCGTCCCCACCACCACCGGGAGTAATCAGAATGTAGGGGGTTTTTGAATAGTGTTCGGGTAGTTGTACTGAATCGGACACCTCCCGTTTCAAATATCCAAGATAATGCATTTGTCGGAGGGTTTCTTGCTTTAATTCAATACCTTCAATTGGATTGCCGGTTGCCTCTGTGCCATAGACCCATATTTCATGGTACCAATTCTCAACGGCTGGAACGGCTTCCTTTCTTTTCCATTCTGATTGAAGTGCTTCGCTATCATCCATCACGTCGCGCAACCCCAAGACATTCAGACAGCCTTTCATGCGTAGCCAGCGCAGTGTATATTCTATTTCACCTCGAAGTCCCAATGGTTCTTTGTCAACAATGAAAATATCGGGGGCGAAGGCCTCGGCAGCATGCTGAATCATTGAAGCACGCATTGCCAACGTCTCATTCAAATCGACATGAAGCCCAAGTGCTGTATAATCTCCATTTCGTAGTTTAACGACTCCAGGAACCGTGATAAAACTCACCCTTGATCGGAAATCAAACTGGCTAATCATTGGGGAGCCAGAAATAATCAAGACGGACATTCCCTTGAATGTATCGACTAGAGCGTTGGCAATTGCACGGCAACGTCTCAGATGTCCCAAGCCAAAACTGTCATGGCTGTAAATGAGTACTTTCGCGTTGTTTAACCTATCCATATTTCAATTTTATTTGTTCGTGCCATCTGCTCGAACCTTTCACATTGCCACAGTGATGGAGCCAGTATTTTCCAAGCGCTGAATTCATGATTTAAGCTCTATCAATTATGCCAAGTGAATTCAATTACCCAAGGAAGATTTACCGCTGGATTGCTCAGCAGCTGGTCATTACTGACATTCCGGATCGAATTCGTAAGAGTATACAGACACAGCAGGTTGAGAGTGAAAGAATAATCAGTTGGACACAACTGTTTATTGTTTCGGTTTTCGTCATTCTTTACGCGTTATCACCCAAAACTGCCCCAGAATCGGGGATTAGTCCTGTACCTTGGTTTCTGGGCTTTTATCTTGGTTTCACGTTGCTGCGACTTTATCTCACTTACCGAGCTCGTGTTACTCCGGCTTTCCTGGTTTTCTCAATTATTGTTGATATGATATTGTTGTATGGCCTGATTTGGACCTTTCATATTCAATATGAGCAACCTGCAAGTTTCTACCTGAAGGCTCCGACATTAATCTATCTGTTTATTTTCATTTCGCTGAGAGCATTGCGGTTCGAGGCTTTGTATGTGGTCATTGCCGGTATTCTCGGCGCAGTAGGCTGGATACTGATGTTGCTATATTCGGTGCATGAATCGGGCATGGATGGAATAACTCGAGATTATGTCGAGTATTTAACCAGCAATTCAATTTTGATTGGAGCCGAATTAGACAAGGTGATCTCGATTCTACTGGTCACTGGGATTTTGGCAGTGGGGATTTCAAGAAGCCAGAATTTATTGAAAGTTTCGCTGAAGAATGCTGCAGCCGCTCAAGATTTATCAAAATTTGTTCCAGATGTGATCGCTGAGCAGATTAAGGAAGATTCTCAACAGCCTGATTTACATCGAACCGAAAGCGGAGAGTGTTCCATCCTGTTTATAGATCTTGAATCATTCACCACGATCAGCGAGTCAATGTCCCCGTCGCGTCTGCTTGAGACCCTGAATGAATATTTTGCAGTTGCAGCTGAGCCTATACATCGTCATGGCGGCGTGATCAACCAGTTTCAGGGAGATGCAATATTGGCAAGTTTCAATATCCCGCAGAAAAATCCGGATCATGCCAGAGAAGCAATTCGCTCAGGACTCGAGATACTAGCCCGTTTAAAGCAAGTCCAGTTTCACGGTTCCAATTTGAAAGCTCGGGTTGGCATCAATACCGGTAATGTAATTGGTGGCTTGGTTGGCATTACTGAGCGAGTTCACTATACCGTCCATGGCGATGATGTGAACATAGCGGCGAGGCTGGAACAACTGAACAAGCAGATGGGAACCAGAATTCTGATTTCTGAGGAAACAATGCATCATGCGAAAGACAGTTTTGAATTTATTCGTGTTGACGAGATCAATTTGCGAGGACGGAGTGCTCCAACAACTCTCTACACAATTAAGGATCCAGAAACCGGTGAAGCAGTTTCATGAATCCGTCATAAATTCTGCAGAACTGGTGAAGTAAGAGGGGAGTTGCAATAAATCCGAACGTCTATGTCTACCCAGTCCATCATTTCCGACACGGCAAATTTTCATTCCATCCGGACAAGACAACTCATTTTGGCATCTCTGGTTGTCGCTGTCTTCATGTTGTCGATACTATTGGTGGTTCAGGCTGAAGACGAGTCAGTTTTTCCCGAGTCAGTTTCCAGTGTTTTTACTTTCGAAGAGTGGGTCAACCAGGCTGAAGACTGGATGAAAGACAATTTTCGGTGGTTTACCCGAATGATTGCTGGACAGATAGAAGTAGTGATGTATCTGGTTGAAGACTTCCTGATTGATTCACCCTGGTTTTTAATTATGGCGTTAATGGTCTTGCCGGCTTTATATTTTGGCGGGTTGCCCCTTGCACTTCTGACCCTGTTCAGTGCTTTGTTCTGGGGTGGTGTTGGCATGTGGGAGCAGTCGATGCAAACGTTGGCGCTGATGGGCCTGGCCGTCATCCTTTCGGTGATTGTTGGAGTAATGCTTGGAATCCTGTCATCGCAAAACGACCGGTTTGAAGCATGGTTGAAGCCAGTGCTTGATACCATGCAGACCATGCCGGCATTTGTTTATCTTTTGCCCGCTGTGTTTTTCTTTGGAATTGGTGGGCCGCCGGCAATTCTGGCTACCATGATTTATGCCTTGCCGCCAGTGATCCGGCTGACCAATCTGGGCATCCGTCAGATACCTGACCAGACCATGGAAGCGTCTCAGGCATTTGGTGCAACCCGACTGCAGACCTTGTTCAAGGTGCAAATACCCATTTCACTGCCCAGTATCATGCTAGGGATCAACCAAACCATCATGATGGCATTGGGTCTAGTGATTCTTGCAACCTTTATTGGTGCGGGGGGGCTCGGTACTGAAGTCTGGAATTCGATGTACAAGTTAAATGTCGGCTGGTCTCTCGAGGCCGGAATGTGCATTGTGTTCATGGCAATTGTTCTGGACCGATTGAGTACGGCCATGGGGAGTTCTAAGCAACCCCCTCTGCCAGCCAACACCCTACCTTTTCGGCTATTCCCCCAAACTTGGGATAAATTCAATTGGGCATATCAAGTTGAGCGTGTAATCGGGTTTGTCTGGAATGCGATATCGGGCTTGTGTGGATGGATTGTCGGGTTGATAGCCAGTATAGCCATGCGGTGGTTGTCGCCATTTTTCAGGGAAACGGTCTGCGAGCAGGTTCGTGACTTTCTGCTGAACAGGCGTTTTCTTGTTGGTAGTGCCCTGTTTATTGCCTGTATCCTGTTGTTTGACAGGTTCGGCCCCGGAATCGGTGGATTCCCCGAGTCCATCAACTTTTCGTTTCGTGAGCCAGTAGACGATGCGGTTGCATGGTTAACCGTGAATCCCACATTCATTGCCTTCACCAAGGGGTTGAGGGCGGTTGTCTATCTTGGCCTGCTGGATCCCTTGAACACATATCTGGTTTACCTTCCCTGGTACTTCATAATGATTGTACTGGTGTTTGCAAGTTGGAAACTAATTGGCATAAAGTTTGCGGTAACCTGCCTGATCCTGATGCTGTTTATTGGTGCCTGTGGATTGTGGACAGAGGCGATGCTGACACTCTCGTCAGTATTCGTTTCGGTTCTCATTTGCATGGTCATTGGAATGCCGATTGGTGTCCTGGCTGCTCATAGCCCGCGAGTTGACATGCTGTTGAAGCCAATACTCGATGCAATGCAGACCATGCCGTCCTTTGTTTACCTGATACCGGTTCTAATGTTTTTTGGTGGCAACATCGTCTCGGCAGTCATTGCCACGGTTGTCTATGCCATGCCTCCGGTTATTCGACTAACAACTCTTGGCCTGACTCAGATTCCCCCAACATATACGGAAGTAGCTCAATCCTTTGGTTCTACTTCAGGGCAGCAACTGTTCAAGATAAAACTGCCCATTGCCATGCCCAGCATTATGCTTGGTCTGAATCAGGCAGTGATGATGGGCCTCGCGATGCAGGTAGTTACGCCATTGATCGGAGGTGTTGGCTTGGGAAGGGATGTTTTTACCGCGTTAAATCAGGCAAACACGGGATATGGATTAGCGGCTGGAACAGGAATTGTTTTGCTGGCGATTGTTCTTGATCGATTGAGCCAGGCTTGGACACGTAAACAGGAGAAGTTATTGGGCTTGTAATGCTGTAATCCTGGAAAAAATCAGCGTTATTTTTGAGCAGAATCCAGTCTTTCTCGAAATCCGGATCATTTTGTTGCTCAACCGAGCCAGGCCTTGGCTGGCAACAAGCAAAAATTTTGATTTGGGATTAGTGATTAATTTTCGGAATATTCGGCTAATACCTGTATAATGTTGATATCTTACAATCTCACAAATCAATATTTACAAGTTAACAAGAGGGTTATCATTGATGAAATCGATTTCTGAATCCATGATTAGTGCAATCTCGGCACTGTCAATCATTTTTCTTGCCACTGCTGTTCAGGCCGATACTCGCCTGAAAGCTCCAATCGCTGACTGGACCGGGGGACACGTTCTTTGCACGATCGCTGAATTAATAATGGAGCGAGAACTGGACTACAAGGTTGAGCGTGTGACCATGCCGTCAGGAGCACCTGTTGCCGAAGCTCTTGCAGCGGGTGATCTGGATTTTGCTTGTGAAAACTGGCCATCATACAATACTTGGAACGCTGAAATGATTGAAGGGTATGGTGGTGATGGATCAGTAGTCGATCTGGGCAATACGGGCATTATTGGAGTTTCCAGTTATTATGTACCCAAGTATTTTATTGATGAGGTTGCGCCAGACCTGGTTTCTCTTGATCAGTTGAATAAATACAAAGAGCATTTTGCGACCCTTGAAACTGGTGGTAAGGGTCGATTGATTGCGTGTCCTACGCCAGCCTGGGAGTGTCAAGATCAGGAACGGTTGGATATTCATGGCGTTGATTTTGTTGCTGTGGAGCTGGGCACAGAAACAGCTGCTTGGGCAGAAGCGAAGGCAGCTTATGCTCGCAAAGAGCCATTTCTGCTATATGCCTGGGAACCTCATTGGATACATGCAGCCTTGGATTTGGTTGCACTTGAGTTGCCAGCATACGATGAGGACAAATGGCCGGCTACCGGCTGGGCTGAGGATGTCACATTCAATTATGGTAGTGCTTCTTTTGTCCAGGCACATCCCGAAGCTGCTGCCGTGCTGGGTAATATGAATATCAGTAATTTGGAACAGGCAAAACTGGTTCTTGCCATTGATGAAGAAGGTCGTGATATCTACGAAGTGGTCAATGAATGGCTGGATAATAATGAAAGCACGTGGAAATCGTGGCTATGAGACCAACTTTTTTTAGAGGAACAAAACCATGAAACAAATGACCCCCCCCCCCCCAATGTCATTAACTTAAGGAATAATTGTTTCCTTGAGTATGGCTTTGGCGGTTGATAATGCCCAAATTGACCGAAAAACATGGTCATTTCTGTATGAAATACTACAATCCATAACTATTTGGAGATGAAAAATGCTTAAGTTAATGACATTGCTCCCCCCCCCCCCCCTCGCTAGACTAGCGTTGCCCTGCTCGCTGCTTGCAGTGCTGGCGCTTTCCCTGCCGATGGCCGCACAAGCCCAGGCGACCTGTCCTTCAGGCCTTGAATTAAGAGAAAGCCTCAACACGCTGTCTTGCGAACGGCTCCGACAGTGCACACACGCAGAGGTCGCAATCAGGATCGCCCATTCTCAAACCAAAAAAGGCGGTGCAGAGATGTTCCGGGCCCTGGAAAGATATCGCTATTGTAGCCAGAACCGGGGCGACTGGACCGAAGAGCGGTGGATGGACAAATGTACCCAGCAGGGCTGGAAAGTGTCCCGGCACTTCACCGCCGACTTTTTAGCGGAATGGGATATCCCGAATGGTGTAGATATCCACACAACGGAGTATTGTGTAGCCCACAAGAAAAACCCCTCGCGCTACAAACTGTATTTTGACGGGAACGGGTTCCTCTACGAACAGCAACACTGCGAACAGGACCGGGACAACGACGGCTCGTTTGAAGGTGAGAATAGGAGGTTGCTCACTGGGTATGAGGCGCGGGTCAGTGGGAGCCCGAACTGTTCGCCCGTCGGACCCAATCCGACGCAGATCCCCAAATGGGTCGCGCCCTGGGACTGAGGTCATGCGCGAACGTGGCCAGGCCTGCTTCCTGGTCATGGGCGGCAGGGCTACGCGACGGTCAACGAGTGGGGCGAGACCGACGGCAGCATTCAGTGACATGCAAACAGACAATATAATCTGTTAACCAACAAAAACACTGAAAACAAAAGGGGCGCAACACACGCCCCTTTTTATTGGCGAACAGTGATCGAGCGATCAACATCGGGAAGTCGGCTACTTTGCTCAGATGTTGACCGACATCGCCCGGCTGGTGGTACATCGGTCGCTTCTGGATCATCGGGCGTACTGAGGGGCTATATGACCGATGCACCCGGACATGAACTCCGTGAGCAGTTTGTTGGCGAGATCGCTGGTGCTTACGGCCTACACGCTTCGCTTTTCACGTCGAATCTGCCGATTGCCGGACTTCGAGAGGTTCGAAGGTTGTTCATCAAGCAGACAGCGCAACCGATTGCCCGAATGATGGCTGTGGAAATTTCGACAAAGACCAATTTGGACGTGACGATCAAGTGGCCACCGAGTGCAAGCGACGCGCCCGCGTGCGCTTACAAAGCCCTGCGCGAGAACGAGATCCCTACCGAACGAGCTTTAGAATTATCAGGATTGTCCCAATGAAAAAACCGAGAGCAGACACCACCAGCATTCGCATTAACCGTGCCGTTTTTAAGGTGCGCTAGACTATTTAGCGCAAGAGTTGACGCTTCATTGAGGCCGAAACTTAACGCATGGCAATGCGCTGGAGTGGATTTTTTGTCTGGTGCGGGATCGCCTAGCAGAGATCGAAAAGTACGCCCGCCCGGTTGAGTTTGAGGTGCTTCGAAACAAACTAAACTGGGCACCGAGAATCACGATCATGAATACCTTTTATGGTTGGACAACGTCATGAAAGAAACTATCCAAAGACACCGGAAAATCGAAGACAGGGGAGTGCAGGAATGGCGGGACGAGTTGGCCGCTTATGCAGAACATTTAAGCGATCCGGCTGAGAAGCTGAGTCTTTTGCAAAAGTATCAATCAAAGAAAACCTGGCTTAAGCGGGGTTTTCTTTACCTGTGCGACGCTCACGGTTAGCATAATGATGAACAGCATGGTTTGTCATACTCGAGTACTCATGGCCTTGAGCATGATCGACTTGTTGATTTCTCCGCATAATTCGCCGTTTTCATCGACTACACAACAGGAATGATCGCAACTTGTCAATATATCGATCAGGGAATCGAGTTTGTCGTTCTTGTTGACAACTGGCCCACCATCAGAGAGTGATACATTGCGTGGTGGCAACATCACCTTGCCAACACTTAAAACTCGATAGCGGGGTACATCTTCTGTAAATTCTCGTACGTATGCATCTGCTGGTGTTGAAACAATATCTTCAGCCGTGCCGATTTGTGATGTCACTCCATCCTTCATGATTGCAATGTGATCACCCATTTTGATTGCTTCCAGAAAATCATGAGTGATGAAAACCATGGTCTTTTTCAGCTTGTCCTGAAGACTTAGCAGCTCGTCCTGCATTTCGCGGCGGATGAGCGGATCCAGAGCACTGAACGGCTCGTCGAATATCAGGATTTCCGGATCAACAGCCATGGCTCGGGCTAGCCCGACTCTTTGTTGCATGCCGCCGGAAAGCTCCTTGGGGTAATTATCCTGCCACCCTCCTAGACCGACCATCTCAAGTACCTCAACAGCTTTTTCGAGCCGCTCGTTTTTTTTGACCCCCTTGATTTCAAGGCCAAAAGCGATGTTTTCGATAATCGTACGGTGAGGAAACAGTCCAAAATGCTGAAACACCATGCTCATCTTGTTGCGGCGAAGTTCGGTTAATTCATGGCTGTTCATTCTGATTACGTCAACACCATCAATCAATACTTCACCAGCAGTCGGTTCGATCAGACGTGACAAGCATCGAACTAGAGTGGACTTGCCGCTCCCAGACAGCCCCATGACGACGAATGTCTCTCCATGCTCAACGACAAAAGACATGTCCCGAATGCCAATGATATGTCCGGTCTGTTCCTGGACTTGTGCTCGCGTCAGCGAATGATCAAGTTCCTGTAGCGTTTTTTCCGGGTTGGGGCCAAAGATCTTCCAGATGTGGTTACAGACGATTTTTGGATTATGTTGGGTGTTCGAACTCATCTTAAATCTGCCGAAAATACTTGCTTGAATACCTCGGGGATGTTATGGAAACACAGAAGGAATAGTTAGTTCATAACCGGAAACAGGATCAGTCAAGATAGTATCACATAGTGCGCGACTGTTTGCAGGTTTTCAGCAAATATATTATGCAAGACCTTCGAATCGACAGGACAAGAGATGCCAAATCGGTTGCATGTTTCAGGGCAATCAGTCTGCGGCAAGACATTATCGAGAGCCTAGGATCTTGTGTCACAAGACTTGCTCATCAAGCCTTGTAACAATGCGATATATGTCGCTACCGACAGTCTGATGGAAATGCAATCATGTCGGAGAACTCCTGTACCTGCTTCCATCAAAGCGATGGCTTCGAACGTCATAACACTCATCTCAACCTGTCAGTTGGAAATACTTCGAAACCGCTCTTTGCCTGTGCGTATTTTCACAGCAATCAACTTTACCCAGATTGATGACACAATATCACCCATGGTAAAGCCGATGCGAAATCGAGAATTTCTGTACAAATAGGATGCAACATTTGAACTTGCTCGGCATTTTCCCGATCATGGGATCACAATCGATTGCATGAATCAAGTTGAATTCAGCTAGCTGCCTGACTGCATCTGTATCTGCTTTGCTCAACAGCATCACGGGTTGCGAACACCACTATCTGGTGAACGCAAAATTTTTCTTGAAAATTTGATTGAATCGCATGACACTTATACTTGTCCATCAACCAGACACTGAGGGCCTATTTTGAATTTCAACGCTTTTATAACTTGTGCAGTCACCGGGTCTGGAAACTCGGTTGGCAAACATCCTGATATACCAATCACCCCTGAACAAATCGCCAATGCGGCAATTGACGCCGCCAAAGCAGGAGCTGCTATCGCGCATATCCATGTGCGCGAGCCCCAATCGGGTGCTCCGTCCCGAAAACCGGAGTACTTTTCCGAAGTAATCGACCGAATACGAGACAGCGACACGGATGTTGTCATTAATGCGACTGCCGGCATGGGAGGTGATCTCGTTTTCGGTGCCGGTGAAAATCCTTTGCCGCCTGATCCGGAGGGTACGGATATGGCAGGCCCACTGGAAAGACTTGCACATGTTGAACAACATCTCCCTGAAATATGCACTCTGGATTGCGGCACCATGAACTTTGCTGAAAGCGACTATGTCATGACCAATACCCCAGGCATGCTGCGGACCATGGCCAAAAAAGTTCAGGAGCTCGGGGTTCGCCCGGAGCTGGAAGTGTTTGACACCGGACATCTGGTATTTGTCAAGGAGTTGATTCGAGAGGGCTTGATCGATGATCCGGTAATGATTCAGCTGTGTATGGGTATTCCCTATGGTGCACCGGATGACCCCACAACCCTGATGTCAATGGTTCATGCTCTGCCTGCTGGATCCGTGTTTTCGGCTTTTTCCATTGGGAGAAACGAATTACCCTATGTGGCCATGGCCGTCCTGGCCGGAGGTAACGTGCGTGTTGGCCTTGAAGACAACTTGTACCTCTCTCGGGGAGTTTATGCCACGAATGCACAACTGGTAGAAAGAGCCGTCACCATTTTAACGGCTATGGGTGTTTCTATCATGGACCCCGAATCTGTTCGAAAAAAACTGAACCTCACGAAACACGCTTGAAATTCAGATGCAAGTTAAAACAGTCGGACTGATCGGCGGCGGAGTTATCGGTTCAGCATGGGCGGCTCGGTTACTGATCAATGCCGTTGACGTGAGGATATACGATCCAGACCGGCAATTATCATCGCGTCTGGATAAAGTACTCGACAATGCACTCAGAGCCTATCGAAAAATGACCTTGGCTCCAATTGAAATTAGGGGTGAATTGCAGATTGTCAGTTCGATTGAAAAAGCAGTTTCTGGCGCTGACTTCGTTCAGGAAAGCGGGCCGGAAAGGATTGACCTGAAACAGAAGCTTTTCAGGGAAATCGCATCATGTGCTGCTGATCAAGTTGTCATTGCTTCATCAACATCCGGTCTTTTACCTAGCGATATGCAACAAGGCATCAAAAATCCGGAGCGAGTAATCGTCGGTCATCCATTTAATCCCGTTTACCTGTTGCCACTGGTAGAGATCGTGGGTGGTCAACAAACATCCGAGAAGGCAATTCACCATGCGAAAGAATACTATTCACAGATCGGCATGCATCCACTGGTTGTGAAGAAGGAAGTGCAGGCTTTTCTGGCAGATCGCATGATGGAGGCTATGTGGCGTGAATCCCTGCATCTGATCAATGAAGGTGTAGCGACAGCCGATGAACTGGATCAGGCGATCGCTTATGGACCTGGAATACGCTGGGCATTTATGGGACCATACCTTACTTATCGAATTGCCGGAGGGGAGGGCGGCATGCGGCATTTCATGTCTCAGTTTGGCCCGAGTCTAAAATGGCCATGGACTCGTTTTGATGGCCCAGACCTAACTGACAATTTGCTGCATCGGATTACTGAGCAATCCGATCAGCAGGCTCAAGATCGATCCATATTCGAACTTGAACAGAAACGTGATGATTGCATCGTGTCCATTCTGCAAGGACTTCGGGTTAATGAAACCAGTGCCGGCCAAACGCTGGCAAAATATGAGGAAAAATTATATCGAATCTCTCATGCTGATAATCAGACATCGATCGGATTTTCAGAACATGACTTTAATCAACCCCTGCAACTGCATTCCGGCACAGTTCCTCCAGAGTGGGTTGATTACAACCAGCATATGACGGAAAGCAGTTATCTGCGAGCGATTGGTGATGCATCAGATGCCCTGTTTCAGTTGATTGGCGTGAATGAGACATACCATCAACAGGGTTTCAGTTATTTCACGGTCGAAACTCATTTGGTTCATCAGGGAGAGATCATGGCCGGAGAGACATTTTATTTCCGAACTCAGCTTCTGAACCTGGATGCAAAACGGTTGCATATCTGTCATTCCATGTATGCGGCCAAAGATCACCGGATCCTGGCCACGGGAGAGCAGATGTTGCTACATGTAAACACCCGTGAATCCAGATCCTGTCCCGCTGAGCCAGCAATCTTGGAGCGATTAAGGAAAATTTATGAGGGACAGCGCAATCTTGAGTTGCCGATCAACTGTGGTCGCTCAATTCAGATGCCTGGTTCTTAGTGATGAATTTTAATGACCAAAGCGTTCTGATTACTGCTGGAGCATCTGGAATCGGTAGAGCGATAGCTCTCGAATTCCATAAGGCCGGGGCATCGGTGCACGTTGTTGATATTGACAAAGAGGCGGGAAGAAAGATGGAGAATGCATCGCCTGAAATCATGGTCTCGATCGCGGATGCATCGAATGAAGCACAAACAAGGAGCATTGCAGAACAACATGTCAAGACCTATGGAGGCATTGATGTCCTGATCAATTGCGCCGGGATTGCCGGTCCTACTGCTCCTGTTCAGGATGTTGCTCTTGATGATTGGCAGCGTTGCATAGCGGTTAATCTTGATTCGACTTTTCTGTATTGCCGAGAACTAATCCCTAGCATGCAAAGCGCTGGACGCGGATCAATCATCAATATTTCATCAACAGCTGGATGGCATGGATACCCGCTTCGCTCTCCTTATGCTGCGGCGAAATGGGCGGTGATTGGGTTGACCAAGACACTGGCTATGGAACTTGGCCCACATGGTATTCGAGCGAACGTGATTTGCCCTGGGAGTATCAATGGAGACCGCATGGACGGCGTAATTGCCGCAGAATCAGAGCAAAGGGGTCTATCAGAACAGGCCCTGCGAACGAAATATACGAACTGCTGCTCATTGCGAACATTTATCGATGCAGAGGATATCGCTCGGATGGCGTTGTTTTTGGCTTCTCGCGATGCCAGTCGAATCACGGGTCAGATTATGAATGTTGATGGGCATATTGAGAATTTTGGGGCGTGACCACTTTGATTGAAACTCCCACTCCGTCAAATGAAAAAGAAATGAAACGAGCCAAACGACCAACCGGATATTCAATTCGATGAACTTTGAGTTAAGTGAAGAGCAGAAACTTTTGGTCGAGACGGCAAGGCGTTTTGTTGAGGAGGAGCTTTACCCTCATGAAGAGGAAGTTGAAAAAACTGCAAATGTGCGTCCTGAACTGCGTCAGCAGATCATCAGACGGGCGATTGAAGTAGGCTTGTATGCAGCCAATATGCCCGAAGAACTGGGAGGTGGAGGCCTTGATCCTCTTTCGATGTGTATGCTGGATCGAGAACTGGGTCGGGCGAGTTATGCGTTGCAATACACGGTTGGACGACCCAGCAATATATTGCAGGCTTGTGTGGGCGATCAGAGAGAGCAGTACCTGTTCCCGTGTATTCGAGGTGAAAAAACCGATTGTCTCGCAATGACCGAGCCTGGAGCGGGGTCGGATGTCCGATCAATGTCCACCCGTGCAACGAGAGATGGGCAGGATTTCATTATCAATGGAACCAAGCACTTTATCAGTCATGCAGATATTGCCGATTTTGTCATCCTGTTTGCGGCAACCGGGGCGGATCAAACACCACGCGGCCCAAGAAAACGAATTACTGCATTTCTGATTGACAAGGAAACCAGAGGTTTTGCAGTCAGAGATGGCTACCAGAGCGTATCCAACCGCGGCTATCACAATTGTATTTTGGAGTTCGATAACTGCAGAATTCCGCATACGCAGGTGCTCGGAGAAGTGGACAAGGGTTTTGCGGTAGCCAATGACTGGTTGGGCAATACCCGATTACAAGTTGCTGCAATCTGTCTCGGAAAATGTGACCGGGCTTATGAGCTGGCTTGCAACTATGCCGCAACCCGAGTACAGTTTAATCAGACTATCGGCAAGTTTCAGGGCGTATCCTTCAAACTGGCCGACATGGCAATGAAGTTGCGAGCAGCAGAATTGATTACCTACCAAGCTGGCACCAAGGCCAATGCCGATGAAATGAGCGATATGGATGCAGCCATGGCCAAGTTGGCGGCGACTGAAGCACTGGCCTTTATTGCGGATGAAGCGATTCAGATTCATGGCGGCATGGGCTTGATGTCCGATTTACCGCTGGAGAGAATCTGGAGAGATGCGAGAGTCGAGCGGATTTGGGAGGGAACAAGTGAAATCCAACGCATGATTATCGCTCGGTCGATTTTGCGTCCATTAGAATCAACACGGTAATTGATCTTGCAATTTGATCGAGACCGACTGCTTCGTTTTCTGAATCCGAAGTCGATTGCCGTGGTTGGGGGGAGGGAATCGGAACGGGTTCTCGAGCAGTGCGCCAAATTGTCCTATCAGGGTGTCCTGTGGGCAGTCAATCCAAACCGGTCGGAGTTGGCAGGTATTCCATGTGTCAAACATGTTCAGGATTTGCCGAGGATTCCGGATGCCGTGTTTCTTGGTATATCCGCGGACCAGTCCCTGGATTATGTGAATCTTTTGGCAACGATGAATGTCGGTGGAGCGGTGTGTCTGGCATCCGGTTTCAAGGAGGTGGGCGGACTGGGTGAAGAGCGCCAACAAAGACTGGTTAAAGTAGCGGGATCAATGCCGGTATTGGGACCCAACTGCTATGGCTATATCAATGCAATAACTGGTGCCGCGCTATTTCCGGATCAGCATGGTCTGCATCGAGTTGATCAGGGCGTTGCGATCATAACAGCGAGCGGAAATCTTGGCATCAACTTTACCCTGCAGCAACGGAATCTGCCGATTGCATGGTTGATTACCATTGGCAACCAGGCAGTGATGGGAATAGAGGATGCTCTTGAAGCGGCTCTGGAATGCGCAGATATTCGTGCCATAGGGTTGCACATTGAAGGTCTGCTGGATGTTCCGCAATTTATCCGGATAGCGGAGCAAGCTCGAGAAAAAGGCGTTGTGATCATCGTGCTGAAGGCAGGGAAATCGGAGATCGGCTCGAAAATTACGCATAGCCACACGGCATCTCTGGCAGGGGAATCGCGACTCTACTCGGCTCTCTTCCATCGATTGGGCATTGCTCAGACTGATACGGCCGAAGAATTTCTGGAGGCTTTGAAATTGGCTTATGTTCATGGCCCGCTTGAAGGTAATCGACTGGTTTCAATGAGTTGCTCAGGAGGGGAAGCTTCATTACTTGCAGATTTGGCGCTACATCGAAACGTGCAGTTCCCCACCTTCACACAAGAGCATCAATCACTCCTTGGTGAAACTCTCAATCATTATGTCTCCTTGTCCAATCCGCTTGACTACCATACATTCATTTGGGGCGATTATGACCGCACCTACCGGATGTTCTCGGCCATGATGGAGGGAGATTTTGATCTTTTCATTCTGATTATTGATTTTCCGGATCCCGAGTGCTGTGAGGATTCAGATTGGATAGGAACCGTGCAAGCCTTCGTCAAGGCTAGTCAGGAACAGCTGGTCAAGGCGGTTGTTGTGAGCAGCATTTCGGAAAACATAACTCGCAACATTGGTAAATACCTGATCGAAAACGGGGTCGCGCCATTGCAAGGCATGAGCCAGGCTTTGGCTGCGATTGAGTCACTGAGTCAGATCGGGATGAGACGGAAATTACCAGTATCGCCTCCCCGAATTTCATTGTTTGGTCAGTCTGCGTGTGCAGAAGATATAGAAAACCTGGATGAGCATGCCTCAAAACAATTGCTGGAACGCTGGCAGATCTCCGTACCAGCCGGGGAACGGGTGCATAGCGTCTCAGAAGCAGTAGAAACAATCAGTAAAATCGGATATCCAGTTGCCATCAAGGCCCTGGATGCCAATCTTGAGCACAAGACCGAGGCGGGTGCTGTTATGATTGGATTGACTGGAATGGAACAGATCAAGGCTGGAGTTCAACACATGCTTGAGAGATGGCATAGTGTGCGTGTTGAAAAAATGGTGCATGACCATGTTGTTGAATTGATGGTCAGTATCAGCCATGATTTCCAGTTCGGTCATTTCCTGATGATTGGTACAGGTGGTACACTGGTCGAGATGATAAAAGACAGTCAAGTATTGATGTTGCCAGTTGATGACGCACAGATTCTTGGAGCGTTGCACGCGCTGAAAATTTGGCCTCTTCTTGCTGGATATCGAGGACGCAGGCCCGCAAATGTAGAAAAGTTGGTCAGAACTATAAAACAGTTATCAGACATGATGAGAAAATTTGGCGAGAATATTTATGAAGTAGAGATTAACCCGTTAATGGTAGGGGAATCGGGGGCAGTGGCTGCCGATGCTCTGATTCGAATTCGTAAAAACGGAAGCAGGCTATGGACGAATCAGAACCAGTAAAAACCAGTGTTGACCAGCAAATATTAGAAGTGGTTCTGGATCGACCAAAAGCCAATGCAATCGATCAGCAGACCAGTCAGGAGCTCGGACGCGTGTTTGCAAATTTCCGTGATGATCCGGATTTGCGTGTAGCTATACTTACGGGTCGAGGAGATCGGTTTTTTTGTGCAGGATGGGATCTGAAAGCGGCTGCAGATGGGGAAAGTGCCACTACTGATTTTGGAGTTGGCGGGTTCGGAGGTCTTCAGGAGCTTCCGGATTTGAACAAGCCGGTTATTGCCGCAATCAATGGCATTGCCTGCGGTGGCGGCTTTGAACTGATGATTTGTGCTGACATTATTGTTGCCTCAGAGCATGCAAGTTTTGCATTGCCGGAAATCAATGCCGGAACCTTGGCTGATGCGGCCGCCATAAAGCTCCCAAAAATGATCCCGCATCACATCGCAATGGAGATACTGCTTACTGGCCGTTGGATTGATGCTCAAGAGGCGGCGCAATGGGGATTGGTGAATGAAGTGACTGGTCATGACAAGTTGCTTCCGCGTGCCAGGGAAATTGCTCAGGATTTGGCCGATGGACCTCCTTTGGTATTTGCTGCCATCAAGGAAGTGGTTCGCAAAACACAAAACATGAATTTTCAGCAGGCGCTTGATTTGGTTAACTCTCAATCCCTCCCAACGGTCAGAACACTGTATAACAGTGAGGATATGATTGAAGGCGCAAAAGCCTTTTCTGAGAAACGCAAACCGGTCTGGAAAGGTCATTGAGCTCAAGATACAGGTTTGAAATGAGATGAACTTGTCTGGACAAAAAATAATCGCACGACAGCATGGTGCGATGGAATTTTCCGATTCGCCAGTTGATCTGAATTTAGTCAGGCGCTATCGACTCGAACGCATTCATGAACAACTGAGAAAACATGATTACGCGGGTATATTGCTGTTTGACCAGGTTAACTGTCGATATGCTTCGGATGCAACAAACATGCAGATATGGTGTTCACACTATGAAACCCGATGTGTCTTCATTGCGACGGATGGTCCACTGATATTGTTTGACTATGGAGATTACCCGCACCTTGCTGAAGATATTCCGACGATTGATGAATATCGCGTGCATTCATCGTTCTATTATTTTGCCGCTGGTGGACGCTCGGCCGAAAAGGCGGAACAGTTTGCTGACGCGATTGCCGATTTAGTGACTACTCATGGTGGCGGAAATCGACGGCTTGCAATTGACCGACTCTCTTATACTGGTTGCGAACCATTGTTGAGAAGAAAACTCTCGATTCATGACGGCCTTGAAGTCATGGAGTTAGCCCGTGCCATAAAATCCGATCAGGAATTAATATTGATGCAAAAGGCGATCAATGTATGTGAGCAGGGCATTCAATCAATGCGGGATTCGCTGGAACCGGGAATTACCGAAAATGCCTTGTGGGCGAAATTGCATGAGGCCAACATATCCTTGGGAGGGGAATGGATTGAAACCCGCCTGCTCTCATCCGGCCCTCGCACTTTCCCATGGTTTCGGGAAAGTTCAATGCGCGTTATCGAGCTGGGAGACATGGTCAGTTTTGATACTGATTTGATCGGTCCTTATGGTTATTGTGCAGACATGTCTCGAAGCTGGGTATGTGGGGATAAGCCAAACGATGAACAACGTAGAATTTATGCCTATGCGTATCAGCAAATTCAGCATAATGTTGCAATATTGAAGCCGGGCATGACTTTTGACGAGATATCAAGAGTAGCTTGGAACATACCAAAGGAATTTGGCAATAACAAGTACAGTTCATTGATTCATGGTATCGGCTTAGCGGACGAATATCCGGGGATCAAGCATATGGATAAGCTCGTATCACATGGGTATGAGGGGACGATTGAAGTAAATATGACCCTGTGTATCGAGTCCTATATCGGTTCTGAGCGAGGCGGTGAGGGGGTCAAACTAGAAGAGCAGGTGGTGATCACGCCTGAGGGAGCGAAACTAATGACCCACTATCCATTCGAAATGGATTGGTTGTAGTGCTCAATGAATCATGTTGGCATTGAAGTCAAGCCAGCCACACTTTGCGACCCGCAAATCCTGCGTTTGATTTCCAAACTCGACAACTATCAGTCGAAGCTGTATCCGGCAGAATCGAATCATCTTGATTCGCCGCATGAACTCGAACAGGCCGATGCCTATTTGGTTGGTGCGTATCGATTGAATCATGCAGTCGGTATCGGAGTCGTAAAGATTATGACTGGAATGGATTATGGCGAGATCAAGCGAGTATATGTTGATGGTGAGAATCGAGGTCACGGTATAGCGACAATGATTATGGAAACACTCGAGAAGTATGCCAGGCATCAAGGATGTCAAAGCCTGCTACTTGAAACGGGCATACATCAGAAACCAGCGATCAGGCTATATGAGAGTTTGGGGTTCCGTTACCGCAATGCTTTTGGTAATTACCCTGTCAATGACCCGAATTCCATCTTCATGGAAAAATTGCTCATTTCAATAGATGACTAGGCGCCATTGCATTGCACCCTCTGAAATGTGCTACCCCTGACTGGAAAATGGGAGGAGCGAACTTATCTTGAGAGAACGATAAAGCAACGAGATTTGGAATAAAATAACACCCCAGTTCCAGTCCGAAGTGCAACACTATCCCCGATTGCGAAACCCTGAACAGAGTTGTATCGGTGGGTATGGTTGCGAGTGCAAAATGAGCACCTGTATCTGACCATTCTGGTCAGTGGGAACCGGGGTTACAGTGAATTTCTGGAAGCCTTGAAAAACCGATGCAGCCCCAACATTCGTAGACAATCAATTCTTTTTTGGATGCGAGTGAGGGCTAGGATGCGGAAGACCCTCAAATTGAGAGTCACGAAAAGAGACTTGATTTCGAAAGACTGGAATACGAAAAATACCATAATCCAGACCGATGAGAACAGAGTTTGCACATCTCCCGACCGCCATGAAGGCGCGGGAAGCATGTCTTTGAATATTTGGGGCAGAACAATGACAGTGAAATGGACAGGTTAGGGCAAATTCGTATTGATGTGCACATAGGTCACATGAATAACATTTCGGTCTCGTCAATGGAGGATGATATCGATGAAATCATTGCTGCGACATTGATGTTGCCGATCATGCTCCCTTATATCAGGAAAAGCCGTCTCAATATCAAAAACCGGTTTAGATTTGCAACAACTCAAATTGCCCAATGAATCAAGGTTTCGTTCATGAAGAATATGACTATGTTGTAGTCGGTGCAGGCTCTGCGGGTTGTGTCATTGCAAGTCGACTGAGTGAAGAGGCAAGTTCCCGGGTTCTATTGCTTGAATACGGTGGATCGGATAGAAGTATATTTATTCAAATGCCCACTGCTCTATCGATCCCGATGAATACGGAGCGTTTTGCATGGCAGTTTCATTCTGATCCAGAGCCAGGCCTCAATAACCGCCGTATGCACTGCCCGCGCGGCAAAGTCCTGGGAGGATCGTCATCCATCAATGGCATGGTTTATGTTCGAGGCCATGCTCACGATTTTGATGAATGGGCCGAGGCTGGGGCTGATGGCTGGGACTACCGGCATTGCCTGCCGTATTTCCGAAAAGCGGATGATTGGAAATATGGATCGGATGATTATCGAAATCAGGGTGGACCTCTTTCCGTGAACAACGGTAATGAAATGGCGAATCCGTTGTACAAGGCATTTATTCAGGCTGGAGTACAAGCGGGTTATGGGGAGACTGCAGACTACAATGGATATCTGCAGGAAGGGTTTGGACCGATGCACATGACGGTCAACAAGGGTATTCGGTGGTCGGCAGCCAATGCATACCTGAAACCCGCCCGAAATAGATCCAATCTCAAAGTGATAACCGGTGCATTGACGAAGAGGATTCGTTTGCAGCATCGGCATGCAACAGGTGTCGAGTACCGATGCGGGTCTGAAGACCGATTTGTTCAAGCTCGAAAGGAGGTGATTGTTTGTGCGGGATCGATTGGTTCACCTCAATTACTCCAGCTGTCGGGTATTGGTCCGGGTCAAGTTCTGCAAGATGCCGAGATTGAAGTTCTGCATGATTTGCCGGGTGTTGGACAGAATCTTCAGGATCATCTGGAATTCTATTTTCAGTTTCGTTGCCGACAGCCAGTTACCTTGAATTCAAAGCTGGATTGGTGGAGTAAATTCAAAATCGGCCTACGCTGGAAAGTCTCCAAGACTGGATTGGGCGCTACCAATCATTTCGAGTCTTGTGCATTCATTCGCTCAGGATCGGGTGTCAAATGGCCCGATATCCAGTATCATTTTTTACCGGGCGCGATGCGCTATGATGGTCGAGCAGCATTCAAGGGTCATGGATTTCAGGTACATGTAGGACACAATAAACCTTTGAGTCGTGGACATGTTCACATGAAATCGAACGACCCCCTGGATAAGCCTTCAATCCAGTTCAACTATCTCGATAATGAGCATGATCGACACGTCTTCAGGCAGTGCGTGAGATTAACGCGTGAGATCATGGCGCAACCCGCCATGGATCAGTATCGAGGTGCTGAGATACAACCCGGAGAAGATGTGCAAAGCGATGAGGAAATTGATGCATGGGTTCGCAACAATACAGAAAGTGCGTACCATCCTTCTTGTTCGTGCAAAATGGGGGCCGATCATCTGGCAGTTGTCGACCCGGAAACCCGGGTTTATGGTATTGACGGACTTCGGGTGATCGATTCTTCGATCTTTCCAGTGATTCCGAATGGCAACTTGAACGCACCAACAATTATGGTAGCCGAGAGAGCCGCAGATTTGATCAAGGGTCGGGGGATGCTTGCTCCCCTTGATGCTCCAGTTGGCCTAGTTGAAGATTGGGAACATCGCCAACGAAAAAGCAATGCCAAGCAATCGCAATCAGAACCAGCTTTGGATTGATGCAAGATGCCTGCAAAAGAAATCGGGAAGTCAAGCAATTTCAGGGTATCCAAGCTTGGTCGCGATATCTTCGAGTTCCATTATTCGGTGGTATATTCCAGAGTCGATGCATGAAAATTGTCGTATCGGCAATAATTCGGAACTCTCTTTTGGAAGATTGGCTAATCCTTCATTCAATGCCGCTGTTATGAGCTGGGCATCTAGTTCATGTTGTCGATGAGCGATAAAGGGCAGTCCAGGTGTACTTTGCGTTTGCAACAGGATTTTGTATTCTGATGGATCAATCTCACCCAGATGCTTCGCAAGGCCGAAGCTGACTGCATCAATGGCCGCGATATCACCGATTTTATCTCGGATCATCAACATGCTTTTCAAGTGGGAACCACTTATCTTGACATCCCGAAAAAACCGGGAACCTGAAGCGATTCGACTGACTTCATGACGGAATACATTCATACCGCTGTTTGAGTCGGAGCAATTGATTATCGCTACGCTGTTTCTGAAATCCTCAAGCGTACCTCTTGAATCATTGGCTCTGGCCATGATCCAGCTTGAGTAATTCAAACCTGAGCATCCATCGACAGCAAATTCAGGAACGGTGATTACTTCATGCGTGCTCAAAAAGTCATGCCAGAATGGGTATCCACATGTGTGACCGAGATACAGATCTGAAATTCGAAAGTCATTTTTCGTGCTTTGATAACGAATATCGAAAGTTCTGCCGGGTGATTGAGCTCCCAATTGATACAGGGACTTGAACAGGTCTTTCCAGACATTCTGCAGGGCTGTGGAAAATGCATACATGCCACACAAAATTATCGGGTTGGACATAGGTTCATGCTCCTTGAGATTTACGAAAATAACTTGCTTTACTTGGCTCGAAACGTAACTCTCATGCGAGTGAGGAATCAAGCATCCTTATGATTAATCATACCAATTCCAGCACGATTCTTGTATATGGATACTGGGTTCCTTAAATAGAGTTCTCGGTACTGGGCGGAAAGGCATGTGTGATGCGGGTTTCAGCCTGCGACCTGAAATCACCCAATGGGTGATCCTGCAGGCCTCTCGAAAATCACGCCCCGCAAGCCCCCGGGTACTCCCGTGTTCTCCATTTATGGATTGGGGTTTTTTCGGAAGCGTATTTCAGGAAGAGTCTATTCCAGTCCGTCGGTTTTCAGGCAGTTTGCACCCCGGTTCTACAGGGGAAGATCGGGCTCTGTACATTGCAGAGTGCGAGGTACATGTGGCAGATGCTGAAAACAGATGACAGAGGCTGGCTTTGGGCAGGTGAAAAAACAGGATGTCATTTTTGACGCGCCGCACTGTCAATATCCCCGTCATTTCCGGTTCATTCGCTTGATTTTCGGGCTTCCTGCGGCTACCGTCCCTCGAAACGGAACAGGAATATCGGGAGATCGGTCATGTTGACCGGTGATTCCCTGCCCTTGGTCCCTGTCATGACCTCTATTTGAGGATTGGGGGGGGGGGGTTGAAAACCTGCCTTTTCCGCTTGAAATGGTTATAATTACCCGACCATCATTTCACCATCACTCTGAAAAAATGAAAATGACCATGATTACCCCCCCCCCCCCATGCGGCATCGCACAACTTAAGCGCCTGACGGCACTCGCCGCCGCCCTGGCCGCCGGTCTTGTCCTCCTGGCCGGACCGGTTGCGGCGCAGTCATTCAGGTTCCCCGGCAACTTTGATCACCTTACGGAAGTCCAGCTGAACGAGGGCAGGGGCCTCGAGAACCCCGTGACCTCGCTGAACGGCTTCCTCACAGATCAAACCCCCGAAGCAGGGAGATTTCCGGCTTCTGTCACGAATCTGGACATCGAGGTCCTGGACTGGCCCGCTACCGCTACCCTCGGTGTGGGAGCTACATCCCGGTGTGCCTATGGCAGTGGAGATGCAACGCGTCTGGTCGGCTTCCACAACGCGACTGGCACGTATACCCATAATCAGCCCATCGCCACAGCCTGCACGTACTGGGGTCAGCCAAAATGCTCGAGAACAGTGACCGTTCGCGGAAGGACATACACGGCCAATCGTGGATCCCCTTCCTGTGACAGCATGGACAATGTGCCCATGAGCACCCGTATCGCCCATACCGGCATGTTCACCGTCCGGATCTGGGGCAAGGTGTGCTACACTTCGAACCTTGTATGTCTACCGGCGAGGGAGCCAATACCAGCAAGAGGCGCGGGCAACATCAATACCAATGGGTATATCGCTACCTTCAAAGGCGGAGGCAACAATTGCGGCCCGGCCATCTGGCCCACGCCGGAGATGCGGGCTGCGGGCGCCCCGCCCTATGCCGCGTATTGTGATTTCACCTTTGATATAAGGTGAAGCAGTACTGGCCGGAACAGGGAAGGAGCGGCCTCGGTCGCCCTTTTCCTTGCCGCTCCCGCCAGCGCGAATGCCAATTCATGTAGCGGGAAAAGAACCATGGCGACCTGCTTACAGGCAAGGAACTGCTTGTCGCTTCCGCTATGGCAGGATGATTGCATCATGAGCGCGCAAGTTCAGACAGAACGCCATCCTCTTCCGACCGGCTGCCAATCATTTCCTGATCTGGAAAAGAGGGTTGTCGCCATATTGACAAGACCCCCTTGATTGGGGAGATGATCGGACAGGGGCGACACCGCTTTCTTTTTCGGCCTCGTCGCTTCGGAAAGGGTCTGCCAGTGTCGATACCTTGCAGGAACTGCCTGAAGGGAATGAAGCGCTTTTCCAGGGCTTGGGTATCCACTCCCACTGGGACTGGTCGGTCCAGGCATTCTCTTGTGTACGCGGCATGACCTTAAAACCATCGACATGTTCAAGCATGCCTGCAGCCATGGACAGTGTTTCGAATCGCGGTTCGTCAACTGGTCGAATGCATGCAGTCGCTACCGGGTGCCGAGACAACCGTCGACTGGCACATGGAAAAATGCCTGACGCAAATCCTGTCAGACGCGGCAAGCGAACGAGGTGAATCTCGATATCCTGCGAAGCCTGGATGGAACTGCCTGGCAGCCATGGATCGTGGTCGGCCGCGCAGGCTATTGCGCGATTGCTTGACCGGGAGAACCGCTACATGTTGCGGCGGTACTGCCCTCCCGCTTCACATGGAACATTGCAAATTTGGCCCGGCGGGCAATGCCTGACTGCATCGACCGGTTTTTCGAATCTGTTCTCATTGTCGATTCCGTCTTCACGAATCTTCTGCAGGGCATGAGGAGATGATTCGCGATTCGGCTGCTTGAATTCGGCAAGCCTGTCAATCTGAATCGGTTTTTCCTTTCCGTCGATCGAGATCACTCAATGTTTTCCGGACCGGATTGCGGATTCGGGCAAATCGGGCGCACTCCGATCCCGCTTGCGACCGAATCCTAGCCTGCCGCAGGCAAAAAAGTTTCTATTTTTAGATTAGGGAAATATCCCATCTGCGATTTAGTATAATCTGCCTTTTTAGTTGCGGGAGACCAAAACTTGAGTACACGTCCACTATCACCACATCTGCAAGTCTATCGACCACAGATTACTTCGGTATTGTCAATATTGCATCGAATTACCGGTGTGATTATTGCTCTTGGAGCATTAGTAATCGGATTATGGATTGCAAGTGTAGCTGCAGGTGATCCGTGGTACGGAGAGCTTTCAAACTTCCTGAATTCTTTGCCGGGAAAACTCTTGCTGGTTATCTGGACGCTTTGTACTGCATATCACCTTTGCAACGGTATTCGGCATTTGGCTTGGGATTTTGGCTACGGTTTTGAAATCTCGCAGGTTTATCGAACAGGAAAACTCGTTGTGGTGTTCGCGATCGTGATTACCACCGGAGTCTGGTTACTATGAAATTGGAATTGCCGCTCGCGAAAGTTAAAGGTCTGGGTGCATCTGGCGAGGGATCCCGCCACTGGTGGACGCAACGTCTCTCTGCACTAGCTTTAATTCCGCTAACGCTGTGGTTTTTATTCTCAATCGTCAATCAGTTGGGTCAGGAACATTCTGCTGTTCATGAATGGGTTGCCAATCCAGTAACAGCCATATTGTTAATTCTGTATTCAATTTTCATGTTTTATCATGCACAGTTAGGA
Source organism: Candidatus Poriferihabitans sp. (assembly GCA_965220975.1). Classification (GTDB taxonomy): domain Bacteria; phylum Pseudomonadota; class Gammaproteobacteria; order Arenicellales; family Poriferihabitantaceae; genus Poriferihabitans. Next base: position 856,561 of record OZ244855.1, read on the forward strand.
GTACAGGTAGTGATTGAGGATTATGTCCATCATCACGGAGTCAGGTTGATTCTGCTCATTTTTTCAAAGGTCGTTCTTTTGCTATTCGGCCTCCTGGCAGTTTTCTCTGTTTTACAGATTGCTCTTTAAATCCATGGACATAGGTTGATCATGAGCAAAACTTACGAAATTATTGACCATTATTATGATGTCGTGGTCGTTGGGGCCGGCGGCGCTGGTTTAAGAGCGACTTTTGGTATGGCGGTTGAGGGTCTCAGTACTGCCTGCATAACCAAGCTCTTCCCGACAAGGAGTCATACTGTTGCAGCTCAAGGCGGGATGAGTGCCGCTCTAGGTAATATGGGAGAGGATGACTGGCGCTGGCATATGTACGATACAGTCAAGGGATCAGACTGGTTGGGCGATCAAGACGCGATCGAATATATGTGCAAGGAGGCACCTGATGCGGTTATTGAGCTGGAACATTACGGAGTGCCATTTTCGAGAACTTCTCAGGGCAAGATTTACCAGCGGGCATTTGGCGGAATGACTACACATTACGGAGAAGGGCAAGCTCAAAGAACCTGTGCAGCCGCTGATCGCACCGGCCACGCAATTCTGCATACCCTCTATCAACAGTCTCTTCGTCATAAGGCCGAGTTTTTTGTGGAATATTTTGCTATCGACTTGATCATGAAGGACGGTGAGTGTCGCGGCGTTATGGCATGGGATCTCGATACTGGAACACTCCATCGCTTTGCTTCCAGAATTGTCGTGCTGGCAACTGGCGGGTATGGCCGGACCTATTTTTCAGCTACCTCTGCGCATAGTTGTACCGGTGATGGAGGGGGTATGGTTCTCCGTGCAGGACTGCCTTTGCAAGATATGGAGTTCGTCCAGTTCCACCCGACTGGTATCTATGGATCTGGTTGTCTAATTACGGAGGGCGCAAGAGGAGAAGGAGGCTATTTGACCAATTCAAAGGGCGAGCGTTTCATGGAACGCTATGCTCCAAATGCCAAGGATCTGGCCTCGCGTGATGTGGTTAGCCGTTCAATGACCATGGAAATTCAGAGCGGTCTTGGTGTAGGTGAAGAAAAAGACCATATTTTTCTCCATCTGGAGCACCTCGGCCCCGAAGTCCTCGCAGAAAGACTTCCAGGTATATCCGAGTCAGCAAAAATCTTTGCCGGAGTCGATGTCACAAAGGATCCAATTCCAGTCATTCCAACTGTTCATTACAACATGGGTGGCATCCAGACCAACATCCATGGTGAGGTTGTAACCCTGAAAGATGGCGATCCCGAATACGTAGTTTCCGGACTAATGGCAATTGGTGAAGCGGCTTGTGTATCGGTTCATGGCGCAAACCGTTTAGGTTCCAATTCATTACTAGACATCGTGGTATTTGGCAGGGCGGCTGCCCATCGCGCCAAACATCTACTGCAGGACAAACAAGGAAGAATTCGACCGGATCGAGATGCCGGAGAATCGATCATTGCTCGATTTGATGAGCTAAGACACGCCAATGGAAACAGTCCCACAGCCGAGTTGCGACTGCAAATGCAAAAAGTCATGCAAACCAACTGTGCAGTTTTCAGAACTGAAGAATTGATTCAGGAAGGGGTTGACAAGCTCAAACAGGTGTGTCATCAGTTCAGCGATATACGCATTACCGATCGTTCAATGGTCTGGAATACAGATCTCCTGGAAACCATTGAACTTGATAATTTGCTAAGACAAGCACGAGTGACAATTGAATCGGCATTGAACCGAAAGGAAAGTCGAGGTGCACATGCACGTGAAGATTATCCCGAACGTGATGATCAAAACTGGATGAAACATACCTTAACCTGGCAAGAAAATATTACTGATGAGCCCACGATTGACTATCGACCTGTACATGATTACACCTTGACTGAAGAAGTTGAATACATCAAGCCAAAGGAGCGAGTTTACTGATGGCCGAATTCCGATTACCAAAAAATTCACGTATCAAGCAAGGCGGACACTTCAAGGATTCAACTTCAGAAGATCTGAAGGCGGTCTATATTTATCGCTGGGATCCGGATACTGCTGACAATCCTCGAATGGATCGCTATGATGTCGACACCAAGGCGTGTGGACCAATGGTGCTGGATGTTTTGATTCACATCAAAAATTCCATCGACAGCACCCTTACCTTTCGTCGTTCATGCCGGGAAGGAATCTGCGGCTCTTGTTCCATGAATATCAATGGTACAAATTCACTGGCATGTATCACATCAGCTCAGGAAACCACTGGAGACATCAAGATTTATCCATTGCCGCACATGTCCGTGGTAAAGGATTTAGTCGTTGATCTTGCGAATTTCTATGCCCAGTACACATCGGTAAAACCATGGCTTCAATCTGATAGTCCTTCTCCCGATCGGGAACGCTTGCAGTCTGAGCAAGAACGAAGCAGGCTTGATGGATTGTATGAATGTATTCTGTGCGCATGTTGTTCGACCAGCTGTCCAAGCTACTGGTGGAATGGAGATCGTTATCTCGGGCCTGCAGCATTGCTTCAGGCTTATCGCTGGATTGCAGATAGTCGCGATGACTTTACAGGCGAGCGTCTTGATCAACTCGATGATGCCTTCAAGCTGTATCGTTGCCATACAATCATGAATTGCACAAAAGCCTGTCCCAAGGGACTCAATCCTGCAAAATCAATAGCGAAAATAAAGCAGGCAATTCAAGAAAGGAAATAGTTTTGGAGACAGAGTCAACCCGGAACGTATCCTTGCAAGATGAGCGTAAACTTTTCTATCGTTGTCGGCGAGGAACGCGTGAACTTGATTGGATACTAATCGGGTTTTTTGAACGCCATTACAAAAGTCTTGATGCAGAGGAGCAGAGGAGTTTTACGAAATTGCTCGAGATTGAAGACTGTACTTTAATTGATTGGCTCTGCAACAGAAATCCTGTCGAAGAACATGACTTTGTACCCATTGTGAAGCGAATCATTAGTGCCACATGAAACTCATGAATTCGAATGACCGGGGGATCGCAATGCATAGACATGTCCCATTTCGTTGAAATAATGCATGGCTTCCTCTGCACAGAGACCATCCTGCAATTCAAAAGCATCAAACCCGCATTGTTCCATCATGGACAGATTGTCGTAAATTGCGCCAATTGCCCGGATTTCCCCTGCATATCGATAAAATTCACGCAGTTCAATTGCCAGCGAATAAACTCTTCCATCAGAGAAATCTCCAGCATTGATCGCAATCATGGGAATTTCGGGTAAATGCTTTTCCAGTAACTTTAGTTCATCATCCGGTTGCAGCAATACTCCGTCCAATGACTGAAAACGCTCGTTCACACAATCATTTTCCAGTTGCTCTAGCCAGTCGTTGAGCGCCAAAATTCGCGGGGCAGAATTCGCATGACCAGTTGGCTGGTCAGGCAGCCGCACTGTTTGAACGATTTCGCGATTTTTGATAATCTGCATATAGATTTTCCTGATAAGGCTTTAACCCGACTCTACGGTAACATTCTCCAAATGATTCGTCGCATTGTCGAATGTCAAGATAGGTATCGAGAATATTTAGAATTGCACGAACGATATGTTGACGGGGAATGGCCGGGCCCACTCTTTCTCCAATAGATGCGTCTTTTCCCGAATCACCGCCCAATGTAATCTGATACCACTCCTTGCCTTTCTTGTCGACTCCCAAAATTCCGATATCCGCAACATGGTGATGGCCGCAAGCGTTCATGCAGCCAGACATCTTCAGACTGATTTGGCCAATATTGTGAATGCGATCCAGGCTATCAATTGCATCGCCAAGTTCCTTAACCAAAGGAATCGTCGAGGAGTTTGCCAATGAACAGTAATCAAGTCCCGGACAGGCGACCACATCGGTAAGCGTCCCAAGGTTTGGAGTGGCCAACCGCATTTCATTCAGATGATGCCAGACAGCATGCAAATGTTTGCGGTGAACCCATGGCAAGACCAGGTTTTGGCGATGGGTCACTCGTATCTCTCCACCGCTATAACGATCTGCAAGATCTGCTAGATGTCGCATACTCTCTGAATCCATGTCACCGGGTGCCATGCCCTTTGATTTAAGCGGCAAGTGAACAATTACCCGATCCGGCTCTTTATGAGCCTCGGTGTTGGTTTGTTTCCATTTCAGGAATCCATCACCATGAACAGGAATAATATTGTCTGGTACTTCCCGATCGTCAAATTCAGGTTGGGTGAAACTATTCGCCAGGTCCATGAAACGCTTTTCATCCCAATCGCCTTGCTGTTGGCTATACTTCTCATAGATTTCATCTACTTCTTCTCGAAAACGATCAATACCGCGTTCATTCACCAGAATTTTGATTCTAGCCTTGTACTTGTTATCGCGACGCCCGTATTTGTTGTAGACATGCATGACCGCTTGTAACCAGGCAAGCAGATTTTCAGCTGGCTGAGATTCTTTCAAAACTTTTCCGATAACCGGAGTTCTCCCCATACCCCCGCCCACCAAAATTCGAGCTAGAGTCTGATTTCTGGGACCGCGGTAGAGTTCAATTCCAATATCATGAAAACGGACAGCTGCTCGATCTTGAATGGCGCCGGATACGGCAATCTTGAATTTTCGAGGTAACCAGTAGAATTCAGGATGCAAGGTCGACCATTGTCGAATCAGTTCACACCAAGGACGTGGATCGATTATCTCATCTGGAGATATTCCGGCGAGATGGTCTGTTGTAATGTTTCGAACACAGCTTCCGCTTGTCTGGATTGCATGCATGCCTACCTCTGCCAAGTCCCTCAAGAGATTGGGAGCATCTTCGATTGTGACCCAGTTAAACTGGATATTTTGTCGAGTCGTGAAATGGCCATAGCCACGGTCATGGCAATCTGCGACATTGGCTAGCATGCGCAATTGATGAGAGTTTAAGTGACCATATGGAATCGCGATTCGAATCATTGGGGAATAGCGTTCAACATATAAACCATTGCGGAGTCGCAATTGCTGAAACACATCCGCCTCCAATTTTCCATTAAGGTAGCGCGTAACCTGATTCGCAAACTGGTCTGCTCGTGACTGATAAAACTGTTTTTCTTGAAAATTGGCTTGATGCATGAGCTGTACAGATTGGTTGTTCGATCATTTGAAATACAGTTTATGGCATCGATATGATGCAATGCAATATAAAAAAGAAAAAAATTATTCCTTCCATGTTAAAATTCAATTTTTGTAGAAAATAATATTAAAAAAATGGAAAAAATAGAAAAATATTTTTTAGATGAGCAAAATAGAAAAATTCTGTATTACTTGCAAAGGGATTCCAGCATGTCGATCAAGGAGCTGTCGGAGCGTGTAAACTTGTCGCCGACACCGTGTTGGAAGCGAATTCGCAATCTCAAGGAAAGTGGAGTAATACGTGCCAATGTTGCGTTATTGGATCAACAGTTGATTGGGGCTGCTGTTACCGTGTTTATTGCAATCAAGACGGATCAGCACAATATGGCTTGGACCGAAAAGTTTGCTTTTGAAATGTCAGACATTCCAGAGATTATGGAAGTTTATCGAATGAGTGGAGAAGTAGACTATCTGTTGCGAGCTGTTGTTCCAAGCATCGCCGAATTTGATCACCTGTACAAAAAGATCATCAGCAGGATTGATTTGACCGAAGTAACTTCAACCTTTGCGATGGAGCAAATGAAGTATACGACAGCCTTGCCGATCTAGTTTTTACTCCTGGTTATGGGTTTGGATGTAAAATTCATGATCAGGTCATGATTGCCGCTAATTTGCTTTCAATGTCTGCATGTTATCAGTATGATTAAAGCAGAAGATTGCTGCTGGGGGTAGATTTTCACGATTAAATTTGCGATAATCGAGATAAGAGTCATTGAGGAGAATCATGAAAAAAGTACTGGTCTTGAATGGCCCAAATTTGAATCTGTTAGGAGGTCGCGAGCCGGAGCACTATGGTGAAGTGCCCCTGCATGAACTTGAAGAGTTATTGATTGATACGTCCAAGAAGATGAGTATTTCTCTTGAATGCAAGCAAAGTAATTCTGAGGGTCAACTAGTGGACTGGATCCACCAGGCAGATGAGGAGGAAGTCGAGTACATCATCATCAATGCCGGTGCATATACGCACACCAGTATCGCATTGCGTGATGCATTTCTCGCAACTGACATGCCTTTTATTGAGGTGCACATTACAAATACTCATTCCAGGGAAGATTTTCGACACAAATCCTATCTTTCAGATATCGCGGTTTCAGTAATTCTGGGCATGGGGCTGCTTGGATATGTTTTTGCCCTGCACTTTATCATGGCTGAAACATATGACCCCGATAATATTGAAGATATATTTGAAGAACGATAATTATGGATTTAAGGAAGATCAAGAAACTGATCGACTTGCTCGAAAAATCAAAGCTAAGTGAATTAGAGATCAGGGAAGGTGACGACACAATCCGACTCAGTAGGGCGAGTGATTCAAATCCCGGCATAGCCACACCGATACAAAGCCACCATGTCGTTTCACAGCCTCAAAATGCGGAGGTTGTTGCTGGGGAGGAGAAGAACAGTGGTATCGCAGTAACGTCCCCCATGGTCGGTACATTCTTTGCTTCATCAGAACCCAATACCGAGCCATTTGTTCAGGTTGGTTCGGTCGTTAATGCAAATGATACGCTTTGCGTTCTGGAAGCAATGAAAACATTCAATCAAGTAAAAAGCGAGATATCGGGCATTGTAGTTTCTGTACTTAAATCTTCTGGCGATCCTGTAGAGTATGGTGAAACACTGTTCATCATTGATCCAAGCTAGTTGTTTCGAGCAATCCGACCATGGAACGCCGCCGGATTCGTAAGCTGGTCATAGCAAATCGAGGGGAAATTGCGCTTCGAATCCTAAGAGCCTGCAGGCAGTTGGGCATTCTGACCGTCGCACTACATTCCGAGGCGGACCACGATGCCAAATATGTTCGTCTTGCAGATGAATCTGTTTGTATCGGGCCACCGTCTGCCCGTGAAAGCTATCTGAACATGGCAGCCGTTATTGCAGCGGCAGAAGTTACGGATGCAAATGCGATACATCCCGGATATGGATTTTTGTCGGAGAATGCTGATTTTGCTGAGCAGGTAAAAGAGAGCAACTTCATTTTTGTAGGTCCGGATCCTGAAACTATTCGCATTATGGGCGATAAGATCACCGCGATCAGTACGATGCAAAGCATGGGGGTACCTTGTATTCCCGGATCAAATGGATCGATCCCTCGAAATCAGGACGAACTTGTCGCTCTCGCCAATCAGATTGGTTACCCCTTGTTGCTGAAAGCCAGTGGTGGGGGAGGGGGAAAAGGTATGCGTCAGGTATCATGCCAACAAGATTTAATCGAAGCAGCTGAGTTAACTGCAAAAGAAGCGTTATCCGCTTTTGGCAATGATTCACTGTACATCGAACGTTATCTTGAATCACCGCGACACATTGAAATTCAGGTCCTCGCAGATTACCACGGGAACATACTGTACCTTGGGGACCGAGACTGCTCGATTCAGAGGCGTTATCAGAAAGTTATTGAAGAATCTCCCTCGCCCGGAATTTCAGATGAGCAACGTTCGCAGATTGGAGAAATTTGCCTCAATGCCTGCAAGCAGATGCAATACAAGGGAGTAGGAACGTTCGAATTCCTGTTTCAGAATGGTGAATTTTATTTTATTGAAATGAATACCCGAATCCAGGTTGAGCATCCGGTGACTGAGTTGATTACCGGTATTGATCTTGTGCAAGAACAAATTCTAGTTGCCGATGGATGCAAGATCGAATTTGGTCAGGAAGATATAAGCTTTGCAGGACATGCGATTGAGTGCAGAATCAATGCTGAAGACCCGGAAACGTTTACTCCATCGCCAGGCCAAATCACTCGTATACACATACCTGGCGGTCCAGGTGTTCGGGTGGATTCACATGCTTACACGAACTACAACGTGCCCCCGTTTTATGACTCGCTGATTGGAAAAGTGATCACGCATGGACGAAACCGGAAAGAAGCTATGGCTAGAATGTCGGGCGCATTGCAGGAAATGCAGGTAGAAGGTATAAAGACCAATATTCCGATGCATCAAGCGATACTCCAAAACCCAGATTTCCAACGCGGAGAGTGTGATATAAACTTCCTCAAGAAAAATCTTGACGTTGACTGACTACCTCGAATTTTCCTGCCTCACACACAGAGTCTACTCGAACCAGATTGAAGAAGTGCTGGTACAAGCTGGAGCCTGTTCCATCACAATTGAAGAAACCGAACAGCCAAACCTCCTTGATGAAGACCAGTACGGTTCAACTTGGCAGATCATGAAACTCTCGGCTTTATTCGATTCCAAAACACTTGATTCTGAATCCATCCAGAAAATAGAATTGCAACTGAAGGGGTTTCCTTTCGGCGATTCCCAGAAATTCTGTCATTTACCTGAGAGAAACTGGGACGAAGAATGGAAAAAGTACATTCGCCCCACCATCATTGGCGATGATCTATGGGTAGGCCCAAAATGGAAAACACCGAAAACAGGATACCGGCATGTTGTTCATATCGATCCAGGACTTGCATTTGGTACGGGTAGCCATGAAACAACATACCTTTGCCTGGAAGCGCTAGTCAACCGAGTTCATCAAGACATGTTTGTTGTCGATTTCGGCTGTGGTACTGGTATCTTAGGCATCATCGCTTGTCTATTGGGGGCAAGTCGTTCAATTGGTATCGATATTGACCATGTAGCTGTAGAAATCGCCAATCAGAACGCAAAGCAAAATCAGGTTGAAAGCAGATTCAAAGCCCAACATCTCGAAGAGTTTCTAAATTTCCGAGAGTCTGTATCTGTAGAGGGCGATATAGTTGTCGCAAATATTCTGACCAATACCCTGATCGAGAATGCACAAATTCTAAAGGAGCTGGTTGCTGACCGAGGATCCTTGATACTCTCGGGGATTATGGTCAATCAGAGTCAGATGGTTTCTGATGTTTTCCAAGATGTATTTGAATTTTCGATAGTTCAGCGAGGAGATTGGGCAATGCTAGTCGGCGACCGGCGTGAAAAGCAATGATAGTAATGCTTGCCAGATTATATCCTTGTGACAAAAATTGGTCTGGAGACGAATGAATTCGGTGTTTTGCGATGAATGATCAGAATTACTGCAGTTGTCCGTTTTGTGACTCTGTATTTATTTTGCGCAAGAGTCTCTCGAAGGTGATTTGCGGAAATTGTGGCGAAATGTTCGATGCGAATCTTAATCGTGTTGTCCGAGTTGGCAATCGATTTATTCCGGATGTCGGGATTCCAAACGTAAATGGAGAGCCTGACAACTCATTCTCGCCCCATGTCAACTCTCAAAATGGGTACGGTGCAGAACAGCAATCCATGGATGAAGATGAACATGAATCCGAGCAGAGAGGATCCCTGAATTTAAATATAGAGCCAAAAACGAATCTGAGAACACAGCAGCATAAGACCGTTAATCTTCGAGAACCGACCATAACCCTGCCCGAAGAATCAACAAAGGAACGAAATGGGCAATTTGCGCAAAATTCTCCATCAGATGAAGAAATTGGCTTATCGACAACAGAACAGACGCAACCCTCGCTCGTGGCTGAGGAATCTGAACAATCAGGGAATCAGTCTGCTCATGGTTCCAGATCTTTCAGTTTCACTCGTAAATCTGCAAAAAAGCGATCCAAAGTTCGTGCATCTTCCTCGCCTAAAAGCACACATGGCTTTGACCGCATGCAGAAACAAAAGAGCCAGGTTACTGATCTAATCAAGGATCAAGGCAGCCCTGTTTCGATTATTGTATGGAGCGTTGTCAGCATTGTATTTCTCTCAATTCTAGTAATGCAAATCGAAGCTTTTGCAGTGCCCAAATATGCACAAACCACACAATATCGACCGTATCTTGTGGCGTTTTGCAAGATCATTCAATGTGAACTGCCCATGTTTGAAGATGTCGAAAAACTGGATCTCGTTCACTTCAACATTGAACCTCATCCTAGTCATCCCGACGCTTTCAGGATCACTGTCAAGTTGATCAATGAAGCGGAGCATCCACAACCTTACCCAGAAATACAGTTGACACTTCGGGATAAGTTTGGTCGTATTATAGGACAACGAATTTATCCGGCATCGGTGTATTTGCCTGAAAATATCGAAAACAAAATGGTTTCCGGCGCTCTCTCTTCGGTTATGTTGGATCTTGCAAAACCCCATGATAATGCCCATGGATTTCGGGTTGACATAGTCGGTGATGAATGATCGGTGGAATGCGCCAATCCTGAAACAGGGTGCTTTGTATCAGGCGAAAAGATATTATATGCTGTTGGCTTTAGCTTAGGATGCGGAATCATCCATTAGGTGAAACACCAGTCCCGAGAACCAAGCACACAGGTCTTTGAGGTACTTTCGTTTTCTAAAGAAGGATCTAGGTTTAACAATCCTGTTTATGGGTACCTGACCACCTGCTAAAATTTGTATTTCCCGGTCTTTTTGAAAATCAGGTTTGTTGATTGAGACAAGGAGACATGAATTTACCGTTCCAATGCGGTTTCTTCCATTTGTTAATATCAAATTCTATTGAGGATCATTCAAGGTTTATAATTTACAGACTGCCATATCAATCAACTCATCAAACCGAGATATCGAATTTTCACAACAACGATTTAAAAATCAGACAATTATGGACAATGATTAAACAACAAATCAAGAATGCGCTTGATGAATACATGGAGCAGTCGGACGAAAACATGCTTTGTAATTTGTACAACATAGTGCTGGGTGAGGTCGAAAAAGTGCTACTTGAATCGGTCATGGAACGAGTCAATCATAATCAAACGCAAGCTGCCCGCCTGTTGGGTATTAATCGCAACACACTTCGTCGAAAACTGGAAAAGCATGATCTATCCTGAAGAATTGATTGATCTTCTTCAAGCCCGACAAGGTCAGCGTTGAAATGGTTAGACCAATAAAAAGGGCTCTTGTCAGTGTTTCCGATAAGAGCGGACTGATTCCATTTGCTGATTTCCTGGTTAGTCGACACATTGAGATCATCTCTACTGGTGGAACCCAGACACATCTCAAGCAACACAATATTCCAGTTCTTGGAATTGATGAATACACTGGCTTTTCCGAGATCATGGGAGGTCGAGTCAAAACCCTGCACCCGAAAATACATGGGGGAATCCTGTCTCGCAGAGATGAAGATCGTGACGAGATGGAGCGTTGCCTGATTTCCGAGATAGACCTCGTCGTTGTTAACCTGTATCCATTCGAAAAAACCATAGACAAACCGGACTCTACATTCGAAGACGCAATAGAAAATATCGACATTGGTGGCCCGGCCATGTTACGCGCCGCGGCCAAAAACCATCGGCATGTTACCGTGATTTCAGATATTAGCGATTATGAGAGAGTCATGTCTGAAATGCTTGAAAATGAAGATAGAACTTCAGAAAACCTCCGTAAATCACTCGCTGCAAAAGTGTTTCGGCATACAAGTCAATATGATAAGAATATAGCCAATTATCTGGACAGGGATTCATCCCATTCTCACTTGAACTTTCCTCCGGTTTTTCAGTCTCAATATGTGTTGAAGCAGACATTGAGATATGGTGAGAATCCACATCAAGAGGCAGCCTTCTATATTGATGAGAATCGAACAATGCCGAGTGTATCGACTGCCCAACTGCTGCAGGGTAAAGATTTATCTTTCAATAATATTGCAGATGCGGACGCTGCAATCCACTGTGTACTGCAATTTGATGAAGAACCCGCTTGTGTAATCGTGAAGCATGCTAATCCTTGTGGTGTCGCTTTGGCAGATTCGATTTGCAGTGCCTATGAACGAGCATATTCAACAGATCCAGAATCTGCGTTTGGTGGAATTATTGCCTTCAATCAAGAGCTTGATCGTGATACCGCATCAACCATTCTTAATCGGCAGTTTGTTGAGGTCATTGTGGCTCCAAAAATCACCTCCGATGCATTGGAAGTGCTCGATACTAAATCCTCAATTCGTGTGCTCCAATTGGGAGATTGGAATCATGCCGACCCAAAGTCTCAGCAAATGGATTTAAAAAAGGTTAGCGGTGGCCTGCTGATACAAACACCTGATGATAATTTGTATGAAAAATTCGAATGTGTAACCAAACGCTCTCCAACCGAGCAAGAGAGTCAGAATTTGCTGTTTGCCTGGAAAGTAGCCAAATTTGTGAAATCAAACGCGATTGTCTATGCTGGCAACAAAATGACCTTGGGGGTTGGCGCAGGACAAATGAGTCGTGTAAATTCCGCACGGATTGCTGGCATCAAGGCTTCACAAGCCGGTCTCGATATTGATGGAGCCATAATGTCATCCGATGCATTTTTTCCATTTCGTGATGGAATTGACAATGCTGCAAAATCCGGAATCAAGGCAATTATTCAACCTGGAGGATCGGTTCGAGACGATGAGGTGGTTGCAGCGGCAAACGAACATGAAATTGCGATGGTCTTTACCGGCATGCGCCATTTTCGGCATTAAAGAAAGGCAAACCGTTTGAAAAAAGTTCTTGTTATTGGTTCAGGAGGGCGAGAACATGCTTTGGCATGGAAAGCCGCATCATCGCCGGAAGTCTCTGCTGTTTTTGTTGCGCCGGGAAATGCCGGAACAGCTATGGAGCATAAGACTACAAATATTCCTCTGAAAGAATCAGATTTCGACGGATTGACGAGTTTTGCGCTTGATGAACAGATTGACCTTGTGATTGTTGGGCCAGAAAACGCCTTGGTTGATGGAATTGTTGATCAGTTCAGGGACGTTGGAATATTTTGTTTTGGACCGAACAAAACTGCAGCCAAATTGGAGGGATCAAAAGCATTTTCCAAGGAGTTCATGACCCGTCACAATATCCCGACTGCCAGATTTCAATCCTTCACCAGTTCGAAAAAAGCCAAAGATTATCTCGATTATCAGAAGTTTCCATTGGTAGTGAAAGCGGATGGACTTGCGGCCGGGAAGGGTGTTGTCATTTGTCAGGATCGAAATCAGGCTGAACAGTGTATAGACGAGATGCTTTCTGGCAAACTGTTTAATAAGGCAAGTGAAAGAATTATCATCGAAGAATGCTTGCAGGGCGAGGAAGCTAGCTTCATTTGCATGGTGGATGGGCAGGATTTTTTGGTATTGGCATCAAGCCAAGATCACAAGGCCGCCCTAAACGGTGATCGTGGTCCCAATACTGGTGGCATGGGTGCCTATTCTCCGGCTCCTGTGATTGACGCCAAAATGCAACGGAACGTGATTGAGCAAGTTATCGAACCAGCCACTAATGGACTTGTTAAAGAGGGTATCCTCTATACAGGATTCCTTTATGCAGGGCTCATGATTCAAAATGATATCCCCCATGTTCTTGAATTCAACTGTCGAATGGGGGACCCGGAATCGCAAGTGATCATGACACGCATGAAATCTGATTTTGTGAAATTATGTATGACTGCCTTACAAGGTCGTCTTGGTGAAGCACAGATTGATTGGTATCGAGAGACTGCTCTTGGAGTAGTCATGGCATCTGGGGGATATCCAGGAAGTTATGAAAAAGGGCATGAAATACATGGGCTTGAAACTGTCTTCTGTAATAACATCAAAGTTTTTCATGCAGGCACAAAATTGATCAATGGGCGTGTCGAGACTTCTGGTGGCCGAGTCCTTTGCGTCACAGCATTATCGGACAACATCCTCCATGCCCAGAATGATGCTTACGGAGCTGCATCGTCAATTCGCTGGGAAGGTAGTTGGTACCGTGATGATATAGGATATCGAGCTATAAATCGGTTTTCAGACTAAATCTGAATTTTTTCATCCGCACAAAGTAGTTATTTTTCTAATCCTCTCTCGGTTTCCAAAATAGCAGGGCATTATTTTGGAAATCCCCATTCAACTATGAAGTGGGGGTACTCAAAGCTGGAAAAAGGTCACGATTGGGTTTGGATTTGTGAGTTATTTCCTAAACATATTCACGGTTCCAGAGGCGACGCAAAAATTCCTCCCAGTGTTGGTGTTGTATGCCGTTATCAAACGATGCGCTTGTCGAATCCCTAGAGACCACCAGCAGGTGTTTCCATTGTCTTTCCTTGTTTAGAGCAAGTAGACCTTTGTGGTCTCGTTTGCTGACTGACTTTCCACTTTTTACTTCAATGGCGATTTCATCACCAATTACGAAATCGACTTCAGCTCCAGCTCGTGTACGCCAAAATTGCAAAGGCAGTCGAATCCGACTGTAACTAAGAAATGCACGAAGTTCACAGGCGATGAAATGCTCAAATGCCATACCAAAAAGATCGCTGCCGGAATCAAGAGACCGAGTATCTCGCAAGGCATTGACGATACCCGTATCGAAGAGATAAAACTTGTTGGTTTGCACGAACTTGCGGGCTTGTGAACCTCGCCAAGGCGGTACTTGAAACCCAATTAGCGTATCGATGAGAATCTGATAATAGTCTCGGACAGTATTCGGCGAAAGCTGAGCATCGTTGGCAACTTTTGCATAATTCAGGACCTTGGCATTATTGAATGCTACGCTTTGTAAAAATCTCGTGTAATTTGGCAAACTTCGAACGAGGCCCTCAAACTGAATTTCTTCCTTCAGATAAGTATCAACATAAGCGTATAGGTAGTCCTCTCCATGCTCACCGAGAAAAGCGGTGGGAAGCCCGCCAAGTCGAAGGTAGCGGTGCAAATCGAATCGATCGTAATAAGACAACTCGAACCATGTGAACGGAAAAATTTCTGCCCGAAATGCTCTCCCTGCAAGTAAATTCACTCCTTTTCGTCGTAAGCTTCGTGCACTGCTACCAGTGAGCAGAAAGCGCTGGCCTTCAGTTTCGATAGCGCGATGTACTTCATTGAGCAATTCCGGGATTCGCTGAATTTCATCGATAACGATGAATGGTTTCGAAATCAACGAATGCAACAATGCAGGGTCTGACTTTAGGTGCAAATACGTTCTAGAATCGAGCAAATCGATATAGTCTGCCGCTTTGAGGCAGCTCGAACAGATCAGGAAGCTCTTGCCACTTCCTCGTGGTCCAAACAGGAAATGCGAGGAACGGCCCAGCAATTCCATGAGGTCTAGTTGACGCCTAATCATGAATATACGCAATTGTTTCGTGGATAT
This sequence comes from Candidatus Poriferihabitans sp., assembly GCA_965220975.1. GTDB lineage: Bacteria > Pseudomonadota > Gammaproteobacteria > Arenicellales > Poriferihabitantaceae > Poriferihabitans. The sequence continues at coordinate 871,729 of OZ244855.1, forward strand.
TTATGAATTATCCCCGAAATGACTATGGATATGCAACAATTAATTTTCGAGAATTATCCGTATTTTTTGAGCCATCATGAATCATTGCGCTCTCAGTCTTATTTGCTGGAAACGAGTTATGATCGAGAGTAGTGCGCGGGTCGGAAAGGGGTTGAAAAAAGCGGCGTAGCCGGATTAACTATTTGATTAACAAAAAAGTTAACCGAAGATGCCTGTCACCATTCTTTATGCGTAAGCGATGATAAAGTTCCCTGTGAAAAATTGTAACCAGATAATGAAAAACTCACTAGTCCACCGATATAAAGTAGGCGGCGCATCCAATCAGGGCACTTGGGAACGCCGTTGCCCCGCCGACCATTATCATGGTAGCGTTGTTGATTCTTTTCTCCCGATCCAACCTGTCGGTCTTCCGATTGGCCATGTCGGTCCGCAACCGCTCGAAAGTCGCGTTCATGCGCTCGAGCGCGGTTTCCGTTTCAGCTTGTTTCATGTTCATCTTCTTCTCCAGCACGGTGTGCTGTTTCTTCAACTCGGCAAGGTCTTTTTCCCATTCGTGAATAGTCGGTTCGGTCATTGTAAATATGCTCCATTGAAAAGACCATCATGCAGAACCGTGAATCGGAACAGGTTGCTGCATACAATGCCCGAAGCGGTTTCCGGGCGTCCAGGGATGCCCGAACACGGGGCTCGTCAGCACCCAAAATCCTGATGATAGCTCGAGGAGAAAGCCATGGTGTCGCTTCGTAATCTTTTTTTGGAAGCCGGTTCATCTTCCGTTTGTCGAGCTGGCATATGGAGTTCCTCCCATGTGAAAGCATGTGGCAACCAGCAAAAAAGCCCGTTGCCGACCATTCGCCCGTTATCCATGATTCAGCAAATCGGCTGTAAATCATGGATCTGCCAGTCATGAAAAACACGATTCAAACCGTGTTAGAATACCTCAATCATTAATTCATTCGGAGATTGAACATGCTCAAGTTAACGACATTGCCCCCCCCCTCGCTAAACTAGCAACACTCCTGCTCCTGGCGATGCTGGCCGGGCCGGTCGTGGCGCAGACGACCGTCACAAGCGCCGGACGGGAAGGCCCGACCGCTTGCCTGCAGGATAAGCCTGATCAGTCTGAGGTCGATGCCGAGAATTTCCCCATCACGGCCTTGTCCACAACCAGCGTGGCCGTCACTAATCCACAATTAATATGGAACCAATACACCGGGAGGCTTGGCGATACGACACCACCCACAACAACCTCAGCGTTTGTCCAGATTTTCAACGCCCGCACAAATGCAAGTGTAGCGAGACGATCTGTGGGAACCTTGAGTGGCACCCAAACGACTGTGGCCAACACAAGCCGAAGCATAAGTGGTCTGGTTGCGAAGACCAGCTATCATGTGGAATTTTATGTGGGTGCGACAGGATCTATTCCGAAACAGGTGTTTGCCCGCCGCTGCTTCATGACCGGCGGCAACTACACCATGAATGTAGACCCTAATAGTACGCAAGGCCGGAGTAGCGGGTGCTTCTCGATCAGCCCCCTGACCCAGCAGCATGTCCGCAACTGCTGGTGCGGGCGCAAGACCACCCTGCCCCTGTTCCGTTCAACCCAGGACAACACCAATTTCCTGAACCGGTGGGGATGCCGATAGCGGAGGGAGAGCCTGCACAGGGCCGAGGAAGGAAAGGGGACTTCCCTTTCCTCCACGCTGCTGGACGCCCTGGAGCAGCTGGCCCTGGGGCGGCCGAGATTGACGAACCGGACGGGCGGGAAGCTGTTTCGTTGCTTTCGCATGTCATTTCAAATCTGACGCCAGGAGAGGCCCTGTGAGCGCGTTTTGAGGGTTTGGAGGACAGTTTCACCCTTGAGAATCAGGATTCCCGTCTGCGACGAACCTACGTCTGGGGTTGATCCATCCAGTTTTCGCGCTGATGGCGGACCCGCAACACGAACACCGTCTCGTCCTTTTCTAGCAGCGTGTAGACAATCAGATGCCATTGTGCTCGGCACGAGACGGACCGGAGAGGTGATCTCGTATCGCAACCGGGCCATGCGGGGATGCTCGGACAAGAAACGAAAGCTCTTGTCCGGTCCGCGTTTGTAGCGTTCCGCCTGCGTCAGCCCGTAATGCTGAATGCCGTACCGGAAAATGCCGAGTAGATCATTCTCGGCTTCGCGTGAAAACTTAATCGCCAAGCACGGCCGGGACCGACCTTGATGCCGCTGTCCAGATCTCGTCCAGACTCTGCCGGCCGGCACCACTCGCGAAGGCTTCGTCAACCCGCTTCTGCATGGCCGCGATCTTCCCGCCCCGGGCCTGATCATGACGGACCAGCTCGCGCACATACTCGCTGGCGTTGTCATAACGCCCCGTTTCGGCTTGTCCCTCAACCCAGTCCTTCAGCGCACTGGGCAGGGAAATGTTCAGGCTTGCCATAATCCAATTCTAGTTTGCTGTTTCATGTTTCTCTCCGAAGTAGAACGATGTTCCGCCATTGCACCCAATTCAGGTAACAAATTGTCAAGCGAAAAATCGGGAGGATTCTTAAGCTGGGCCGCTGCCGAAATTCGGGGAAATATCACCATCAGAAAATTGTTTTGTGTGCTTTTTGTACAAACTTTTGTAGCTAAGGGACTAAAAATGAATGGTGGTTTATGAATAAATCAAGAACAGCAAGTACTGAATAATCGTATAGAAGAAAACCACTATTACCACAAAGAATATTGCTTAATCAGAGATTTCTCAAGAGGATGTTTAAACTGCAAATCCGATGGTCTGGAAGAGAGCATCCCAGAAACTTGTCGTCAGCTCTCTATCGGCCTTTTGAATTCATCATGCAAATATTTTCACATGGCAAACCGGATTAGCATACAATTATCCTTGAAAATGTTGAAATGCTTTAGACGAATTAGTCCATGAGAAACAACCGATTCTGTCTTTTGAGAATGCAAGAAAATCGGGTCAGTTATCATCGATTGATGTTGCTTGGCAATCCTTCAAACGCAACAATAAATTTACTGTTTCAATAATCAATTTATCAATATGAGTAATTCATTTGTTTGTATAGTTATGGGTTCTGATTCGGACCTGCCGGTAATGAAATCAACCTTTGATGTGCTTGATGAACTCGGTGTCAATTGGGAAGCCCATGTAACATCAGCTCACCGCACGCCAGACAGGACCCATGAAATCATTCGAGACGCTGAAAACCGTGGTTGTGCTGTTTTCATATCGGCGGCTGGACTCGCTGCCCATCTCGGTGGCGTAGTGGCGAGCCTGACCGTTCGACCAGTCATTGGTGTACCGATGGACGGAGGCCCATTGAATGGTCATGATGCTTTGCTGTCTACAGTTCAGATGCCTGGTGGGATACCGGTTGCTTGCGTCGCTATAGGAAAAGCAGGAGCAAAAAATGCTGGATTCCTAGCGGCTCAGATTATCGGTGTCGCTGATTCTGAAATTGCCCAAAAGGTTCGAGACCAACGAGAGAAAAACGTCAAGGAGATCATTCATAAGGATCAGGCCCTGCAAAAAGAAATCGAACGGCGTTGAGCCTTGTTTCAATAGCTCAAGGCGCTCGCATAATTCGTAGCGGGGGCGTTGTCGCCTATCCCACAGAGGGGTGTTACGGGCTGGGTTGCAATCCGATGGATGCCGATGCAGTCCAACGAATTCTTCGTATGAAAAGACGGCATTTTAGCAAAGGGTTAATCCTGATCAGTGATCATATCAAGCGACTTGAATCGTATTTTTCCTTTTTGCCAGAAATTACTCGCGATGAAATTCTGCTAAGTTGGCCTGGACCGGTGACCTGGCTTTTACCGGCTCGAAAAAATGTCTCGAAGCTTATTCGTGGGGAGCATCAGAGCGTAGCTTTGAGAGTATCAGATTACCTACTGGTTAGAATGCTATGTCGGGAATGCAGCATGGCTATAGTTTCAACTAGTGCAAACCGTTCATCCTATCAACCCCATCGCTTGCAAAAGACGGTATTGGAAGAATTTAAAGACGATGTTGATGGTATAGTGAGGGGAAGAGTTGGTCAGCGCCGAACACCATCGGTCATTCGCAATGGGCTGGATGGCAATACAATTCGCTTCTAGCAAATATTTCACGCATGCCGTGGAAAGGCACATGGTAAAGTTGGGTAACTAATCATGGGGTAGAGAATGTCACACACTCCTCTTATGACCTTAGGTGGCTATAGCTTTGAAAATCATTGCCGTAGCAGAAACCAAACCAGACATGCCATTACTTAGGTTGTATATGGCCGTGTTTAGCCCGATGGGCGCGCGTCACGAATCGTTGCAATAGTCCGGGCGAGTACTATCCATTATTAAACTACCTGTACCGTCGTAGGTCTAGTTGTTGGATGCGTCTCGCCTGCCGCAAAATCAATTGCGTACCAATTTGTTGTCAGACCAAAACTCGAAGCATCCGCTCGAACTATTACCGTGGCGGGAGCCAAAGGAGATGTTCAGGTCGGGGGGCGCAGTGTTCCACTTCATGGTGGAATGGGGGATATATTATAATCAACAAATTATACTGGTTTTATTTTTCAACATTGGGACAGCAGTAAAACCCCTTATTACATGGCTGGCGTGGTGACTGAAAAACCAATAAACGAACGTTTCTGTAAAAAACCTTTATCCTCGTATTTCCAATGAGCTGGTCTTGTCCACAAAGCCTGTAACTTTCAGTATATCCACTAGCGTATTGTGATCGTGCTTCCTTACTCCCAAAAGTATGCGGCATTTATCTTGTCGCTTGCAAGTTCGAATTTCTAGTTTCATGTTTTCTAAGTTAGGGTTCTTTGATGGAAAGTACACCTGATATTGGACCCGTCATTGAATACCTGAAAGGCTTGCAAAGTAAAATTTGTGATCAGTTCAATTCTGTTGAACCGGAACACTGTTTTGAACTCGACTCTTGGCAACACAAACAGGGAGGAGGCGGAATAACTCGAGTTATTCAGGGAGGCAAATACTTTGAGAAAGGAGGCGTCAATTTTTCTCACGTGCGAGGGGATCAACTCCCCGACTCGGCAACATCGCATCGACATTCGATTGCCGGCTTACCGTTTGAAGCAACCGGAGTTTCGCTGGTTTTACATCCGGTCAATCCTTTCGTTCCAACCTGCCACATGAACGTTCGTTTCTTTATTGCAGGAAAAGATTCCAAGCATCCAAAATGGTGGTTTGGAGGAGGTTATGATTTGACCCCATACTATGGATTTCTTGAAGATTGTGTGCATTGGCATTCAGTCGCAAAATCTGCTTGCATACCGTTCGGCGATGAAATTTACTTCCAGTTCAAAAAACAATGCGATGAATATTTCTACCTCAAACACCGCAACGAACCGCGCGGAATCGGTGGCATTTTTTTTGATGACTTCAATGAAAGTGGATTCTCACACTCATTTGCTCTGATGAAATCTGTTGGAGACAGTTTTCTCAAAGCTTACATGCCGATATTTGACAGACGTAAAGATCTTCCATGGGAAGATTCACATCGGGATTTTCAAACCTTTCGACGCGGCCGATATGTCGAATTTAATCTGGTTTACGATCGTGGGACGCTATTCGGATTGCAGTCTGGCGGCAGAACAGAATCGATATTGATGTCATTACCCCCCAATGTTCAGTGGAAATATCAATGGGAGGCAAAACCCGGTACTGAAGAGCAACGCTTGACTGACTACTACCTGGTTCCTAGGGACTGGCTATCTGAACAAGCAAACTAGTAGAGAATTTCGATCATTATGCCTCGCGCTCTATATTGTATCGCCTTGTATCTACTGGCCCCAATTCTAGGTGTTCAATTATTGCTCAGAGTCTCGCGAGACAAGAAGTATCTTGATCGCTTGTCACAACGCTTTGGATATGGGCTGAACATCTCCGCATTCACCCCAAATAGAGAAGGTCAACCTCGAATCTGGATTCATGCTGTATCCGTTGGCGAAGTCAATGCCGCGATACCTCTTGTTAATCGGATTCATGAGAAATTTCCAGATTGCTTGATCGTGATGACCACCATGACACCAACCGGAGCGAAACAGGCTAGCGATTATCTCAGCAATAAAATCAGCCATTGCTATCTTCCTTATGACTTTCCGGGTTCAGTGAGACGCTTCGTATCCCTGATCCAACCCGTAATTGCTGTATTCATGGAAACGGAAATCTGGCCAAACTATCTAGCATGCTGTTCGAGTAGACAGATCCCGATTATCTTTGCGAATACGCGTTTGTCTGAAAAGTCCTACCGCGGATATTGCAATTTCAAGCCATTGATTTCCAAATCCTTAAGTTATGTCGACGAATTCGCAATCCAGTCGCAAATGGATGCTGGGCGTCTACGAAAGCTCGGAGCAAGGAAAGAATCGATTCACATCACAGGGAATATCAAGTTTGACATCACCATCAGCGATGAAATGAAGCAAACCGCATTACTCCTTCGGCATCGTTTAGGTAGCCAAAGGCCAGTCTGGATTGCCGGTAGCACCCATCCATTAGAAGAACAAAAAATATTGGATGCCTGTAGAGAGATCAATCAAAAATGCGAAAATGCTCTCCTAATTCTGGTACCTCGCCATCCAGAACGATCGAGTCAAATATTGAGACAGTGCAAAGAAAATGGGTATAAAACGTTGCTTTATTCCAATTTGCAAGGATCAATATCAAAAGAAATCGACATCATGGTCGGGGATACGATGGGAGAGTTGCCGATGTTGATTGCAACATCCGATGTTGCATTCATTGGCGGCAGTTTAGTACCGGTCGGTGGTCACAACGTCCTTGAGGCTTCGGCAGTAGGCGTGCCGGTAGTCTTTGGGCCCCATATGTTCAATTTTCAGAAAATTTCAGACCAGATACTGGCTCAGGGTGCTGGACTGCAGGTAGAAAATGCTGGTGAATTGGCAGAAACCATCTGCAAACTGCTAAATGATCCGACTTCAAGAAAAAATTATGGTGACGAGGGACAGCGTTTTGTTAAAGAGAATCAGGGAGCGGTAGAACGGGTTTTGACACTGATTGAAAAACATTTGACAAAGATAAACGGTCAGACATGCATCACATCTTGAAATAGGTTTACTGTTTCAGAGAATTGCTGACGATTTCCAGTGCATTTGAGGATAATCCATCAACATTTTTCATTTCAAGCAGAGTGTTTTTCATCAGCTCTGCGAGATCATTTCGATAATTACGCCAGTTTTCGAATGATCGAACAACATTACTGCTTAAACTCGAGTTAACAGGATCCAGTTTTTTGATCCAGTTCGCCGCGAACGCATATCCCGAACCATCTTCGTTGTGAAATATTACTGGATTGCCATGACAAAATCGTCCGATCAAGGCTCGTACATTATTGGGATTTTTCCAGTGAAAACCTGGATGAGCAGTCAACTCGATTATTTTTTCCAAAGTGGAAGGTTGAGTTGCTGAAGCCTGCATTGCAAACCATTTGTCGACGACTTCGGGCTGATGCTTCCAGCGTTGATAGAATTCTTCGATATAGTCTGTTTTATCTGGATGATCAGTTCGAATGAGTGCGCTGTATGCACTGATACTGTCAGTCATGCATCGGGAGTTGGCAATCTGCTCCGAAATTAGACTCCAGATATCAGGATCATTCAATTCACTCAGGTAATTCAAGCATTGATCCCGTAACACTCTTGCTCTTATTTCGGCTGGAGCGTTTTGGCCATGGTTGATTTCTGCACATTCATGATATCGATCCAGCAAATTTGCTCGACAATGTAGAGCGAGGTTTTTTCGCAAGTTACAGCGGGCATGATGAATGGACATAGGATCGATTTTTTCCATCTGACAGCCTAGATAATCGGCTGAGGGCAGGGAAATTAGCGTAGCCAGCAATTCGTGATCGATATCTTGATTGACAATTAGCTCCTGTACTCGGTCATGTAGAAATGTATTCTCCATTAACCGATCGCTGTTTTGGATGGCCGCTATGTCAATCAGTAGTTGACTAACGAATAATTGCTGGCCGGAATCCCATCGGACATAAGGATCATCATCGAAATTCAAAAGAAAGGCCAAATCTTCATTCGTTAGGTTTGAATGCAGTTCTACCGGTGCACTAAACCCCCTCAACAAGGATGGAACTACAGGCCTGGTAATATTTTCGAACCGATAAGTCTGTTGCGATTCTTTGAGAATCAAGACAGTTTCTTCCCCCTGTGAATCGATCGGTGCTTGCTCTCCATTTACGTAATGCAGTCTGGTCTTGATCGGTATCATGAATGGCTTTTTTTCGAAACCATCAGCTGTTATTGGACAACTCTGCGAAAGCATGATTTCCAGAACAGATCCTGAAGGCAGGTATCGATATTCGGCCTTGACGACCGGGGTGCCGGCTTGAGAATACCAGAGCTTGAATTGAGATAAGTCATGCCCACTGACTTTTTCAATGGCCTTGACGAATTCATTGATTGTTACTGCCTTTCCGTCGTACATCTCAAAGTACAAGTCAACCCCTTGCCGAAACTGATTATGTCCGACCAGGGTCTCTAGCATCCGAACAACCTCGGCTCCTTTTTCATAGACAGTGGCAGTATAGAAGTTGTCAATTTGCTGATAAGACTGAGGTTGAACAGGATGAGCCATGGCCCCGGCGTCTTCGCTGAACTGATGATTCCTCAAATTGTTCACTGCATCAATTCTGCGAACTCCCGGGGAACTCATGTCCGCACTGAATTCCTGTTCACGAAATACGGTAAAGCCTTCTTTTAGACTCAGCTGAAACCAGTCTCGCAATGTGACGCGATTACCAGACCAGTTGTGAAAATATTCGTGCCCAATGATGTCTCTGACGAGCTGAAAATTGAAATCGGTAGCAAAGGCTTGATCTGCGAGAACGTAAGTGGTATTGAAAACATTGAGGCTTTTGTTTTCCATCGCCCCCATATTGAAGTCGCGAACGGCAACAACATTGTACAAGTCGAGGTCATATTCCCGGTTCCATTTCTGCTCATCCCACTGCATTGCCTGCTTGAGCGAATGCATGGCATGGTGACATTTGTCAACATTATTCCCTTCGACATAAAATCGTAGCGAGACCTCCCGACCACTCATGGTAGTAAACTGATCTTCAAGACAATTCAATGGCCCAGCTACCAAAGCAAATAAATAGGTAGGCTTGGGAAATGGATCCTCCCACTCGACATAATGCCAAGTTTGATCGAGTTCTCCTTGATCGACAAGATTGCCATTAGAGAGCATCACAGGAAATTCCAGTTTTGGCGCCTCAATACGAACCTGATAACGTGTCAAAACATCAGGACGATCAATAGAGGGAGTTATTCGCCGAAATCCCTCTGCTTCACATTGTGTGCAAAGAAGATTCCTTGATCGATACAATCCTTCTAAAGCAGTATTTTCTTGCGGACTCAGTTTGCAGGTAGTGGTCAGCTGGAATGAATCTGGAGGATTAGCGACAATCAGCAGCTTGTCGTTCTTTGCGACCTCAGAGTTGTCAAGTTCATGACCATCAATTGCAATATTTACGATTTCCAGATCATCGTAGTTCAGTTCCAAAGGGCCTGAAGATTCGCCGTTTCGCTGGATTTGGTGGGTTGCTGTAACGATTGTCGAATCAAAACCCAACTGAAAAACCAGCCGAGTTTGTTCAATTTTGAAGATTGGAGGAGTGTAGTCGGAAAGATAAATCGTGGCCGGATCGACACTATTCATTGCTGATGATAATGATTCTCGAAATGAATGAAATGCAAAGAGCTATCGCTCAAGATACTGCAGCTTATCTTTGACTTCTCTCCAATCATCCGCATCTTCCGGAGGATCTTTCATCTCGGTGATCACTGGCCAGATTTGACTAAGTTCTGCATTCAGTTTAAGAAAGTGTTCTTGTTCTTTCGGCAAATCATCTTCAGCAAAAATGGCATTCACCGGGCATTCCGGTTCACACAAACTGCAATCTATACACTCTTCGGGGTCAATTACCAGACAGTTTGGTCCTTCATGAAAGCAGTCTACCGGACAAACCTCAACACAGTCAGTTAGCTTGCAACGGATACAAGATTCTACCACCACATAAGTCATATTCAGGATACTCGGAATAAGTCAATTTAATAAGCTATGTACTTTCGCCGGATACAGCGAATCGAATCCGTGATTTTAACAATTGTTTACTCATACCGCAATATTTTTGCGAAGCTCATAAATCATATTCAGTGCCTCGAGCGGTGTCAGATTATCGATATCAAGGGATTTGATGCTACTGAGGGCTTTCCGTTCTTCTGGGCTTAGGGGGGCTTCTGTTTTCCTTATGTCGCATGGTTTTTCGTTTCCCCCGTTCATCTGAATTTTCTCCATGGATTTCAGCTTTGAACTGGAAGCTTTTATGACATGATTTGGAATACCCGCCAGGCGGGCTACTTGCAGGCCATAACTTTTTGAGGCCGATCCCAGCTTGACCTTGTACATGAACACGATATTGTCGCTATGTTCGACAGCATCCAAGTGTACATTAACGAGGCAGGGGAGTTTTTGCTCAAGAGCGGTCAGTTCAAAGTAATGCGTCGAAAACAAAGTTAGCGATCTAATCTTCATGGCCAGTTCGATGGCACAAGCCCATGCTAAAGCCAGACCATCAAATGTACTTGTTCCACGTCCAATTTCATCCACTATCACAAGGCTGTTTTGTGATGCATTTCGCAAAATGCTTGCCATTTCCGTCATTTCGACCATAAACGTTGAGCGACCACTCGCTAGATCATCTGCCGCACCAATTCGCGTGAATATCCGGTCGATAAATCCGATCCTGGCAGAACTGGCGGGAACGAAGCAGCCAGTATGTGCTAACAAGGCAATAATTGCGACTTGTCGCATATAAGTGCTTTTGCCACCCATATTTGGTCCTGTAATCAATTGCATGCGAGTGTTGTCATTCAGCAAGGTTGAGTTGCTTATGAAATCCTTGCTGACCAGACTTTTTTCAACAACGGGATGTCGTCCATCAACAATTTCAATAATCGATTGATCCACTAGCTCGGGGCGACACAAATTGAGTGTTTGCGCTTTTATTGCGAAATTCCCGAGCAAATCCAGACAAGCCAGAGCACGAGCGCATTGAATGATCGACTTGATATGTGGTTTTAGATTTTCAAGAATCTGATCATAAAGATACTTTTCACGTATCAGCGCTTTACTCTTGGCTCCGAGTATTCTTTCTTCAAATTGCTTGAGCTCTTCTGTTACAAATCGTTCGGCATTCTTGATCGTTTGGCGCCGCACATAATGTTCCGGTACACTGCCTTGTTGGGACCGTGGCACTTCAATGTAATATCCATGTACCCGGTTATAGCGGAGTCGTAGAGTTGAGATTCCGGTCGCCTGTCGTTCATTGATTTCCATCAAAAGTAGATGTTCACCAGATTCCTGTTGCAGGCGCCTTAATTCCCCGAGTTCATGATCGTAGTCATCTTTCAAGACTCCTCCATCTCGAATCATATTTGCGGGATCGTCCTTGATGGATGATTTGAGCATGTCCAGTACATCCGGATGCGAGGTCAGCCGACTCTGTAAATCCTGAATCAACGTAGCAGTTGATTGGTCAATCAGTTGGTAGAGTTCTGGCAATATTTCAAGAGAATTACGAAGTCCAAGCAAATCTCTGGGACGGGCGGTTTTCATGGAAACTCTGGCAAGAATGCGCTCGATATCGGCAACTGATTTCAGCAGAATCATTATTTTTTCGAAACTGGGGCACTCCATTAGCCAGTCAATTGCATCATGCCGGGAGGCAAGTTCTGCATGGTTTCGAATTGGGGCGTTCAACCACCTACGAAGCATTCTAGCTCCCATAACTGTCTTGCATTCATCGAAAATGCGAACAAGACTATTCTGGGATGTGCCGTCATGTCCTACTTGAATTTCCAAATTTTTTCGCGTTACCTCGTCCATGGCCAGAAAACTGCTTTCCTGCTTGAACTCGATGCCCGTGATATGCGGGAGCTGATGGCCGTGCAAATCCTGGATATAGAGGATCAAGGCGCCCGCTGCACGAGTTGCAACTGGGAACTCTGGGCAATCAAATGCATCGAGAAATTTTGTTTCAAACAGTTCACAGAGAACTTTTTCGGTTCGTGATGGATCAAAGTACCAGGAGGGGACTTGTTTCAGAGCCGTATCATCTTCTAAAAGATTTTGATTGTCGCTGACGATCATTTCTGCCGCGTTGATTTGACTAATCGAGTTCAACAGCAACTCTCGAGTGCCAACTTCGTACCCTACGAACCGGCCGCTCGATATCTCGAGGGTAGCAATTCCGTAACAATCATCCAACTCGTAGATGGAAGCGGTTATATTCCCCGTTCGCCCATCAAGCAAGGTCTCTTCGATCAAAGTGCCCGGGGTAATTACTCTAACTACCTTGCGTTCAACTGGACCTTTGCTGGTTGCCGGGTCTCCCACCTGATCGCAAATGGCGACAGATAGGTTCAGATTGATCAGCCGCTCAAGATATTGTTCGGCAGAGTGGATAGGGATGCCAGCCATAGGTATTTCCGAGCCCCCGGATTGATTGCGGGATGTCAGAGTAATATCAAGAATTCTCGAGATTTCTTCGGCATCTTCATAGAACATCTCATAAAAATCGCCCATTTGGTAGAACAGGATTTTGTCGGGATGTTCTTCCTTGATCGCAAGATATTGTTTCATCATTGGCGTATGCCCTGATGAATGCAGTTTTCTTGACTGTTCTGTTGGTGTCTTGACTAGGGACTCTTGTTCCATGAAATAAAATTCATAAATGGGTTAATTGCGAAGCTGTCTGTACTTTGAAAGGAATGGAGTATGCGATTGTTGGATAGAGTATGCGACTGTTTCTAAAATAAATTTTACTTTTATTCTTGCAGTTATTGCTATTATTGAATCAATATTTGAAGTTCGAATCTCCTGGCTGGAAAATTCCTTGATGTTCTCTTGCTCTCTTGTTGCGCGGGAATGTCTAATCTCCTCATCGAAAGACCGGAGTTATTGGAGTTTAAATTGCGAGAGTCGATTTTCATTTCGGCATCAACTTGGCCAAAGCCTCCTGGTTTTGGCCGTGAACCGACGGTTCATTGCACCATAGCCATCGCAACTGATGGATGACATCCATTGCGCTTTGCGGAAGCCCTACAATGTGAGCTATCGCGGAATCAATTTCAATCCTTGCCTTGTCTGCATGGGCTTGGCATGCAGGACGCAACTGGCGTCCGGACAATTCATCGAACCTTGATTCAGCATAATCCAATGCCGAATCATCCAGCTGATTCAGATCAGGGCAAGGAATCTGACGCAATGCGCCGATTTGTGTTGTAGATCTTCCTGAATGCGTCCGTTGTCCACGTGTCCAATGCAAGATCATGCCCGGCGATGAGTTTGCCCACAGAGAGAAAGCCTTGCAGACACGCAGGTCATCATGTTGCAGTGTGGCCCACGCCCGTCCGCCCATGACCCTGTATCTGGTTACGGCAGTCAGCAGGGACTGGGATGTCCAGCGCATGTTGCGAGCATAGAACAGATGCCCCTGCCTTGCCCGCATTGCATCACAATTGTCGCCGACAGGCACTCCTTTATGCGTTGGCGATACAACAAGGCAACGTTGTGATGTTGCATTTGCCGCCCATAGCGATCTGTCGTTGCCGATCGCATCTGTCTCGCTTGCCACGGGAAACATTTCAAATGCGCCGATTGCATCATTGCCACTGACATATCCGATAAGATGGTGAGTTGGCCCGACATCAAACAGTTGCTGAATCGTTGTCATCGAGCATTTCCATGCCATGGAGGTGTCAAGAAAATCCAACCGTCCGCAAGACAGTTGCATGGCAGCATTTGCCAGGCCGGAGTGTACTGTACCCAACATTCCCCAAGGCGCTCCATCTCCGTTCGAAGCAAAATTGTAAGCGACACCAATCTCCTCGGCGGCGACCCTGACTGGACGACAGGGATTATTTGCTGAAACATGATCAATGGTATTTGCAATCGTCCGTGCAATTTCACCGGCTTCGCCGAGTCTGTTGACGGGAGAATGAAGAGTCACGAGCTTCACGCCGACTTCTTCCATTCCGCTGGATGAATGCGTCCGTCGAGTTGCGACGAGAAGCATTTCCTCCATGCCGGTGTCTGCCGAAAATGCATCGTCTCCCAGCGCCTGCCCGGAAGCCACAACGATCGCAACTATGTCTTCAAACTCCAATTCGATCATTCTTCTTGTTTCCGTCCATGAATCGGCATAGGCCGCGGTGAGTGGCAACACAAAACCAATCCTGCCTCCCGGCTTGACCTTATCCATGGCCAATACCAGAAAGGAAGCGGCCATTCCGGCCTTGGCATTGCAGGGCTTGTCTCTGATCAGCTGCTTCCACCGGTCCTGACAGGCGATCCTCTCCTGCTCCGACAGGCCGGCAATGTCAAATGCGCTTTGACCGCCTCTTGTTCTTGAATAGGGGGGGTTCATCAAAATCCAGTCAATGCTGCTGTCGTCAATAAGAACGGAATAGTTCTTTTTCTGATCGTCGCCGTGAGAATGGCCTCCCGAAACCCTGCCCATTGCATCTTCCTGATTTGGAGCATGAAAGTACTCGAGCGAACCCGTGGAGCTTTTCTCGCCACCAACATTCATCCAGCCAATCCGAGTCTTTCCGTAAGTCTCGCCCATCCCGATTGCAGCCAAGGATGCAGAGGTAAGGTGTGCCGCAATAGGGCTTATATCCGTGCCAATGATCCCTGACTCCATTGCTTCACGATGCAATCGGGAAATGCTTTCTTCATTTCCTCCGTTCGTTTCGTGCAAAGCCTGGATTCTTCTATATCCAGCTCTCAATAGCGTTCCAGTGCCACAAGTCAGATCCGCCATGCATCGATTCGAGAATAATCCTCCATGCGACCACTCGTCGGGGGGAAGATCCTGGCTGCGGATTGTCAGGCTGGCTAACAATTCAGCAGTCGCTGGCTGCGTATAGAAAGCAGCCGCCTGCTTTCGATCTTCACTCAGCTTGGGAAAGAGTTCGGCGCCAACATTTATGTGTAAACCCAATCCTGCAACCTCGATTTCATTCACGGCATTAATCAGAATTTTCAGTGCCTGACTGGTCGCTCGCACATCAGAGTTTCCGACAATCATCAAAACCTCAATGGCAGGATCAAAAATCGCTCGCCAGTTTTTTTTCTGAATTTCTGTCCATATTGCAGCTTGTTTGACATGTGATTGCACTGTCGCAGGCTTGAAATCAAGGGAGGGGGCTTGCTCAACTTCCTGCATGTGCAAGCGTTGCTGAATCAGCAAGGCATTCAGCCATAATACCATTGCCGTCTTGATGCTCATCAGAACAGATCCTCTCTTGATGAGATCGTCGACTTTCTTGCGCGTCATTTTGGGCAGAGAGCCAAGATGGAAGCTCGCGGAATTAACCAGGTCCGACACTTCGGCTGCCACTTGTTCAATGTCTTCTTTTGGCAGGATTGCCTCTGACAGAAGGGAGGCCATGTTTTTCACACCGCCCTGGATGAAGCCCTGTCTTGGCCATCTTCGAATTCCTTCCTCGATCTTGTGGTACAACGCATATCCAATATCGACTCCCTTGGCCAACTCCTCTTTAGGTGATTCAGCCGATTGAAACAACGCTGGAATGTGAACAGCAATTGCGGTCTTGATTTCGCGATGACCGCTCACAATGGGCAAGCCCAGCCTGGATTGGGCGTCTTGATCCGCGTCAGATGGATTGAATGAACATTCGATCGCCAAAGGAGGAAATTGATTCTCGACAATCAGGATATCAGGTCGCTTGCCCGCATTCTCTCTCCCTGCCAAAACTCCAGTCTGCTCCGCGTTTATGGGAGAGGGCGTGACTTTCCATCGTATACGGGTTCCACGCAGAACATCACGCAGCGCAAAATTGAATTCCTCCTCTCGATTACGACCAAATTCTGCTGTCATAACTTTCTTTAATCGATAAACCCGTTCTAACTAATTGTCCCTTGAGGTCGGCAATATTCGCAAATGGAAAAATGTTCGGTTGCCTGAATCAGGCACTATTCATGTTATGCGTTGGTGTTTCCGACGCAATTTCGCCAAAAGTTGATTGAGCCAAACCCAGAAGTTGACCAAAGACACCAATTCCCGCAGCTACTATACATCCATTTTCTAGAAAATCCTGACTGCCACTCCAGTCCGATACCAGACCCTTGGCTTCCCGAACCAGTAGGCTGCCGGCAGCAATGTCCCAAATCTTGAGAGATGGCTGAAAAAATCCATCGACGCGACCGGTAGCTACATGTGCTAGATCAAGAGCAGCTGATCCGGTAACTCGAAACATGCCTACTCCCCTGATAATATTTGAGACGTTGTCAATCCAGTAATCCCGATAAAGATAATCCGGATGGGGTGCTCCCAGAGCTATAGTGGAACGTTTCAGGTTCCTGGCATGGGTTACATGTATCCTTTTTCCGTTCAGTTGCGCTCCGCAGTTGCGGCTCGCGGTATACAAATCATTTCGGATCGGGTCAAATATAATACCATGCTCAACTACTGTATTTTTCTTGACCGCTATCGATACCGTGAAATCCGGATGATTGTGAAGATAGTTCATGGTTCCATCAAGAGGATCAATGATCCATTCAATTTGATCTTTGGTGTCGCTTGAACCAACATGCAAGCCCGATTCTTCAGTAAGAATACTGTGTTCCGAATAGTGTTTTCGAACAATTTCGATGATCGTTTGTTCAGATAGTTGATCGGCTTCGCTTACAAAGTCATGGCGACCTTTTGGAGTTACATGAATCCGATCAAGTGAGTTCAGGAATTGGGTCAGGACTTTTCCAGCTGAAACAGCGGCCTTTATCCCGATATTGAGCAGAGGGTCCAATATAATTTTCCTAAAAGAGCATCGGCGAAATCCAGTTAGCAATTGCCTGCTAGTTAACCGCATGTCCGAATTATGTATCTATGAAGATTCCCAATTATATCCGAATTGTTCTGGTCGAACCCTCTGAGCCGGGAAATGTTGGCGGAGTTGCCCGTTGTATGGCGAATATGGGTATTGATAACATGGCGCTGGTTAATGCACCCTGCATCATTAATTCAGAAGCCTTACGTAGAGCGAGTGGTGCTGATCAGATATTACGAGAGGCTAAGCATTATCCTACGCTGGAGAGAGCAGTTGCTGGATGTACGCTGGTATTTGGAACGACTTCGCGAACAAGGGCAATCCGCTGGCCTACACTTTTCCCTGCTCAAGCAATGGAGAAGGCGATCCGACAGAATGCTCGGCTGGCTGTTGTATTCGGTCGGGAACGAAACGGACTCGAAAATGCTGAACTCGATTTATGCAACTACATGATCAGAATCGATGTTGATTCAGGTTATCCATCCATGAATCTAGCCTCTGCAGCCACAGTACTCTGTTATGAATTTCGAAAAGCAATCAATTCAAGTGAAAATCTGGCTTGTGTACAAGAACCGGAAGATCTTGCGAATATAGAACAGGTCAAGGGCTTCATGACTCATTTGGAACAGACGCTGAACATGACTGAATTTCTGGATGGACGTTCATCACTACTAATGCGTAAACTGAAAAGACTGTTTAATCGATCTCAACTTACTCAGGAAGAAGTGAATATACTGCGGGGAATTCTCAAATCCATTGAAAAAAAAGTAAATCAATGAGAATTTGGTAAAGCGAATTGGTTCCTTGCCCGTGAAAAGATATGGCAAGTATTGGGCCATTCCTATGCAGAAACGCTTGTTATTGGCATTTCAATCACTCTGCTTGCCATGAAATACTTAAATTTTACTGGACTTGAAGAATGACCGTTCAAGGTTGAGTCGAGACTAAAAATTGCGGGATAGTTGTCCAAAAAGCATCTGGAATGGAAAAAGTCGCAGTCGTTTGTACAAGCTCAGGGAAGCAGTGTTTTCCAAGGTGTTAAGAACCATAATTCTGCTCCTGCAATGATACGATCGAAACGCAAATATACGACACTAACAAGGTCTTTTAGAGCAAGAGAAAACTAATTATTGAATATATAACTAACTAATATCCTTATGGATATTATAGCATGATATATAAGTTGTAACTACTCGCCCACTTGATTGCACTTGAGGGGAAAACATCAAGCGAGAGCTGGTTTACCGCAGGACCCGCCAGTAACCGATCATGTGGCTTGAGGTTGCAAGTCCGAGTTCTCCGCGATCCCGCCCTGCTCGAGCAGATAGGTCCGGAAAGACGGGATCGGGCACACAAACTGGTTCCTTGACTCTCGGTGCAAGGCCCCTTGGTGTACCAGGTGAACGAAGAAGGAGTCTGCATCCATGCCTGCCGGCAAGCGATATTCCCGAGGATCCGAATCATGCAACCTGTCCATCAGATTCTGAATGGCGGCACGATCGCTGCAATAGTCCAATTCCGTCATCACCTGGGCAGTCATGTTTCTGGAGATTTCCATCTCGTCCGAAAACTGGCCGTCGCAATACCCGTCCCTTCCGGTTTTGATCTCGGCCTGTATCCTCTCCCAGGCCGCCCTGCCGAGATCCCCCTCCGTTCTCAGAACTTCTTCGACCAATGCCTGCATGACGATATGCAGATGCCGAGGCCAGCCGTCGCAAGGCTCAATCAGCCGATCGATCTCATGCTCGAATCCAGTCATGTCGATCTCGAAATGGGAACAGGACCTTTCCATAAATTCCTGAACTTCATGATCCGGAAAGCAGCCGATGTTGTGTTTCTGATCGTGTGGTATACGAGTCAGTCCCATCTTGCGGGCCGAGTATTCGGTATCGCTGAGACCCGCCAGCACCAGCGCAATCGGCAGCCCGCAACCGTCATGGAGACTCTGAAACAGCTTGGAGAGAGGATCTTCAGAATCACGTTGAAAGCGCTGTGCCTCGTCGATGGCCAGCACGATCGGCCGGTCAAACCCGCCATGCTGTTCAGCCCAGTCCCCCAACACATCCCAGTGCATGCGCGGTCTTGCCGGCTCCATGGTGGTCTCTTGCTTGCCGACGGCCTTGACCGGGCCCAAGCCAATCCCGGCCTCCCCACCGGATGTCCGAATGGAATGCGATAAAAACTCCTCGGCGGCTCTCGGGTTGATGCTCCGGGCTAATGGTTGAAGAATGTCAACGGGCTCCTCGATATCGCCAGACTTCAGTGCGACCACCAGCGGAGCCTTGCCGACACTCTCCGTGTACAGTCTCTCCGGATTGCGCCTGATCTGGTGCACGATCGAGCTCTTGCCCGCCCCCGGCGCACCCTGGATAATGCGCGTTGATTTCCCTGCGCCATGCTGATCGGTTCCCGAGCCTCCCAGACCTGCTCGGCTGCAAGCGCAATGTCGTCGAGCACTTCGGACCGTCCAACAAACACCAGAGGCGGTTCTCCTTCCGTTCGCTTGAGAAAGGACTCCAGCTTTCTTTTCTGATCAGGATTCATCGCTACACCTCGCCACGGGCATGATCATTGAATGCATGCAGATATGGTATACAGAATAAAACGGATCACCGAAGACTACTCAAGTACACAGGCAAATAAATCTAAATCATTGCCTGAAAGCGGCATCCCGTTCGCTGTACCCGAAATTTGACGATGGACTGAACGATCTGACAGACATCACGAAACTTTCACATGTGCCCGGGATCGGAAAACGATCTCCTGGAGCTCCTGCCCCCACTCTCCCGTACTAGTTCCATGGATATTCGAGGCCTGCAAGAGAAAACGGCATGGCGAAATACATGCCTGCAGTCTATCACGCCATGCTGCTGGGAATGGAACGCTCACTCGCTTCCCCCCTGCCATGACGATCCGGACGAATCGATCAAACTGTCTTCATTTCGGACCGATCGAGCTCAACGAGCTTTCCACTCACGCGAGACTTCACTGCAGATGGACTGGCCAGACTG
This sequence comes from Candidatus Poriferihabitans sp., assembly GCA_965220975.1. Lineage (GTDB taxonomy): Bacteria > Pseudomonadota > Gammaproteobacteria > Arenicellales > Poriferihabitantaceae > Poriferihabitans. Next base: position 891,645 of record OZ244855.1, read on the forward strand.
CTGGTTCGGGAACTGAACCCTGAAACTTCAGCAAAGTACGGTTCCAAAATATCTGCTCGTCACCAATCGGGGGCGAGTAGATACTATAAGTTTTAAAGAAAATTCCAGTATATCGCGTAAGGCAAGTTTTTTTCGAGAAGCACAGGATGGATGAGGCTTGGGCAAATCGTTCGGTTGAGCTTGGCGGCATAGAGGTTAAAGCCAAAATTCCTTTCAGCCAGCTGATCATTTTTGATGAGGTATATCTGATTGAATTTCGCCAAGTAGCTCATCGGTTGTCATCTGGCGGCAATATCCCTTAATTGCCGACAATGAATTGTCATGCCGTTCTTGACTATAGGTCGTACATGCATCGGTCACCAGCGTAACAAGATAACCTAGGTCGCAGGCATCTCGAACTGCGCTCTCAACACATTGATCGGTAACCAGTCCGCTAATTACCAGTTGCCGGATATTCAGATTTCGCAGGATGTAATCGATATTGGTGGAAACAAATACGGATGACGAGGTTTTGGGCAGCCAAATTTCATCATCGCCTGGCTTGAGTTGATCAATCACCCGACCATCCCATGATCCTTTGGGTACATGAAACCCTGTTATTTTGTAGTCGAAGCTGCGATCCCGGCCATCTTTCGTCAAGCTTTCAATTGTTGTGTACATCACCTCGATACCAGCACACCGGAATGAATCTTGCAAACGTTGCATGTTGGGAACCACATATCTCACCAGAGCATCGAAAAACCAACCATACTGATTACTGAACTCAGATAGGGATAAATCAGCAAATTCAGCGCCATGACGATGAGCGCAATAATTTTGTACATCAATGAATAGCAATGCTGAATTGCTTGGATTGAGCGGCAAATTCCGTGAATAATTCATCTGGATACCTGATCGAGAAACTGCCGGATTGCCTCGGAAAGGAGTTTCGCCCATGCGCGACAACTTTCATCCGATTTGAGATTGTCGTTTCGAATTTCAATCAAGCTATGAGCAATACCGCGTTGCTCTCCATGATAAGGGACGAACCAGTCAGTATCGTCATCGATCGAATAAGGTACATTCATGCCAATAATTTTGGTTGGATCAAGATTTCGGACGGCATCAGCCAAACTATGCGATGTTTCGGTATCCTTGCGAAAGAGAAATGCCAAATCCCATGGTCTTGTTTTATTATCCATTATCGGGGTGAAACTATGGATGGAAAAAACAGCACTTCTCCTGTGCTTGTCAAGAAGGGCCGAAATGGATTCATGAAACGGAATGAAGATTTCCGCAAGGCGTTGTCTGCGCTCTTCAGGACCAAGGTTGCAATTACCGGGAATCCTTGTTCCACAGCTTTGCTTTGGCACTGATTCTTTAGAATCAGGCGGACGATTGCAATCAATAACCAGACGACTGTAAGGTTGCAAAATCAGTGGTGCGCCAAGATATTCGGCCATCATTATGGAAACATGCTTGGCACCTATGTCATAGGCAATATGCCTGTTCAAGTTTTCCCTTGAAAGTCCCAGATCACCGAGTGCCTTGGGTATCGCACGTCCAGCGTGTTCGCACACCAAAAGGACCGGGTATTGGCTCGATTTATTGACGATATCAAGGGGTCCGTACTCACTTGAATTTAACAATGGAATCGGTCGAATTTCATCCCCGTTTTGCATAGGTACAAGTATTTCAGTTTTCGAATTTGCCAATGACAGGGAATTTTATCAAAGTCAATTATTCATTTTTCGTAATAATTGATGCAAACTCCCCAAAAACCGCGGCAAACAAGGTGTCGAAAATCAATGTTTTTACAGTAGAATCAGACGTTGTCATATCCGATATAACGGATTCTTGACCTTGATCGGGCGCGAACTTATACGTATCCCGAACAGATCTGGAATGCAAGTCAGCGATGACTTGACAGCTGGACAAGCTGCAACCCAAAGTCCACCCAATCCTCAATGAAAAAAGAACCCTTGATAATTGCCGCGACTAGCGACATCGCAGGCAAAGTGCGTGGCAAATCATTTCCGGCTAGCCAGTTCGATAAACGACTGAAAAGAGGTGTAGGCTGGACTCCGACCAATGTACAAATTACCTGTTTTGATTCGATTGCCGAGAGTCCTTATGGTGCGTTGGGTGATTTGGTATTGATACCTGATTCGACCACCTATATTGAACTTGACTTTGGATGCGGACAGCCGGTTGAGCGGTTTGCATTTGGGAATATTCACGAAACTGACGGATCTGCTTGGGAATGTTGCACTCGATCCATCTTAGTGACAGCTCTCGAGCGCCTCGAGACGGCTGCCAATGTAACTCTTTATGGTTCATTCGAGCATGAGTTCCATCTTGCTAGCAATCATTCTTCACCGGGAAATGCATACACTACTTCAGGTTTCCGAGCGCAACGCGAATTCGCCGAAGTGCTTGTTGCAGCAATCAGACAGGCAGGATTGCGACCAGATACTTTCATGAAAGAGTATGGCATTGATCAGTATGAAATAACGATTGGACCCGTTTGGGGATTGGCAATAGCCGACCATGCAACGATTTTGCGGGAACTTGTTCGAATTTGTGCTGAGAGCCTGCTACTTGATCCAAGTTTCACACCACTGCGTGACCCCGCAGATGTTGGCAATGGCGTCCATATTCACATGAGTTTACATGATAGTGAAAAAAATGCGATTGCCTACAATCCGAAAAGCAAGTACGGGCTCAGTCAGATTGCGGGACAATTTATTGCGGGCATATTGAAATACCTCGATAGCATAGTCGCGCTCACCGCACCAAGCGTCATTTCCTACAACAGACTGATACCTCATCGCTGGAGTGCGGCTTTCAATAATCTTGGGTTCCGAGACCGTGAAGCAGCAATTCGGATTTGCCCAGTCAATAGTTTGAGCGATATCGCAGAAAAGGATCAGTTCAATTTTGAGTTTCGTGCCGCCGATGCGGCCGCCAGTCCCTATCTTGCACTTGCTGCAATTGTACATGCCGGAACGCAAGGTATCGTGGAGGAACTCGATTGTCCAGCTGTTACCGAGGAAGATCTGTCGCTACTGTCAGAGTCGGCTCTCTGCCAAAGAAATATTGTTCGATTGCCTCAAACACTCGAGGATGCTCTTGAACGCTTTGGTAGCAATGAGACTGTGGTCGGTTGGTTTCCAAACGGATTTGCTGACATATATATCAAACATAAGCAAGGTGAAATGGACTATTTGTCAAACATGACCGAACCGGAAATATATGCCGCTTATGCTTCGGTATATTGAGATTGCTTGGCGAACCCGATTTCGACATGCCAACCATAAGGGCTAAGTTCAGAAACTTAGGGAGGGCGATCTCGGGTTTCTCGAAGTGCAATACTTCATCATCAGTCCCCGCTAATTACCCGATTAAACTCCAGAAAAATATTTCGTTTTGCGACATTTCGAGCAAACATGCGGGGTTTCATGACAGGACAGAGTCTATCGCATCCACCACCAACCACAGGATGAGAATTTGACAATTAACTCATTTTCAGTTTTGCTCTTGCTTCACCCATTAACTCCGATAGTGAAATATGCTGCCGTCCGGATTCATCAAAATTCTCGGGGCTTAGCCATGCAACAAATGCTTCCTGGATTTTTGGCCATTCATGATCAAGAATTGAATACCAGGCTGTGTCTCGGTTTCGTCCTTTTACAATCATCATCTGACGGAACACTCCTTCAAACTGAAATCCAAGTCGAGTCGCTGCTCGGCAAGACTTTTCATTCAATGCATTACACTTCCACTCATACCTTCGATAACCCAGCTCAAAGACATTGCGCATCATCAGATACATGGCTTCAGTAGCGGCAAGTGTTTTTTGCAGAGCTGGGGAGAAATTGATATGACCAACCTCGATACAACCACTATCGGGCTTGATTCTGAGATAACTGGCCACCCCTTCTGCTTGACGTGTAGCCGTATTGATGATCGCAAAATATTGTGGATCATCTGATAAACAGAAGCTTTCCAACCACTGAAGAAAGGATGCGAAATCATCAAAAGGTCCATAGGGCATGTACACCCAAATTCGATGCTCTTGATCAGCGCTGAATGCTTCATGCAATTGCTTGGCATGCCGATCGATATCGAATGGTTCAAGACAACAGAATTGACCGGTCAAGACAGCTTTTTCAGGCCACGGCGGTTGTTTCCAATCGGTTATAGGAAGTCCAACAGGCAAACCGAGTTCATTTCTCTGGTTAGGAAGATTTCTCATCGCTAAATCGGCTGATCAACGTTATCCAAGAACACGCTCGAGATCACGAATGATATCTTCGGTATTTTCAATCCCCACCGACAAGCGAAATACCCCTTGTCCCGCAATTTCCCGGTATTCACGTTCAAGTTCTCCATCAAGTTTATATGATGAGTTGATCAGGTCGTCGGATTCCAGCAAAAAGATCAAGCTTCGATGATGTCCTAACGATACCGCATAATGAACAATTTCAAGGTTGTCCATCATTCGCTTGGCTAGAGATTGGGGATCTGAAGTCCGAAACGCAATCATTCCGGAGAAATTCTTCATTTGGCTTTGTGCAAGTTCGTGTTGCGGATGCGATAGGAGACCGGGATATCGAACCAATTCCACATGTGGATGCGATTCAAGGAATTTCGCAACTCGCATGGCGTTATCCTGATGAGCGATCATTCGCAGAGGCAGGGTTGCTGCACCCCGCATGATCAACCAAGCATTAAATGGGCTGATTGTCCCTCCATAATGAAGCATGCCCCCTGCAACAATGTCCGAAATGATTTTTCGACTGGAAAGAACTGCGCCGCCAATTGCATCCCCATGCCCGCCTATATATTTGGTCAGGGAATGTAGGACGATATCGGCTCCCAGTTCTAGTGGTCGAGTGGCAATTGGACTTGCAAAAGTACTATCGACAACCAATCGAGCATTTCCCTCTTGCGCAATCTTTGAGACCGTGTGGATATCGGTCAATTTAACCAGCGGGTTCGATGGTGTTTCAACCCAGATCATGCGTGTATTTTCACGCATTGCATTTTGGATATTTTCGGGATTCGAAGTATCAACCGGAGTAACCTTGATGTCATTTTTCGGTAACATTTGCCGCGAAATCTCAGCCGTTCCGGGATAATTGCTTTCACTGATTATCAGGTGATCTCCCGCGTTCAACAATCCAAACAACACTCCACTAGATGCCGACATGCCAGATGCACAAGCAAGACAGGACTCCGCATTTTCCAGAAGACAAAGTTTCTTCTCCAGCTGACGAATTGGAGTTATGGTCGAAAGTAGTGCGTGGGCGGAAAGGGGGGTTGAAAAAAGCGGCGTAACCGGATTAACTAACAAATTTCAAAAACCGTTAACCAAGAGGTACGCCACCATGAGAGATGATAACATTATTGACTATTCAAAAATCGGCAAGTTCAAGGATGAATTGACCGCGATTCTGCGCGAGGGTGCCCGTCGGCTGCTGCAGGTGGCAGTGGAAGCCGAGCTGGGCGAGTTCCTGAAGCAGTATGAAGACCGCCGCACCGAACAGAACCTCCGGCTGGTGGTGCGCAGTGGCCATCATCCGGAGCGCTCGATCCAGACCGGGATCGGCTCGGTCCCGGTGCGGATTCCGAAGGTTCGTTCCAACGACGGCAAGCCGGTGACCTTCCGCTCGTCGGTGGTTCCGCCGTATGTGCGCAAGAGTCGCACGCTGGAGGCCTGGGTGCCCTGGCTGTACCTGAAGGGGGTCAGCACCGGCGAGATGGCCGGCGTGCTGTCCGGGCTGCTGGGGAAGCAGGCGAAGGGGTTCTCGCCGTCAGTGGTCAAGCGTCTCAAGCGGGTCTGGCTGGACGAGAGGAAGGAGTGGACGCAGCGTGACCTGAGCCAGGACCGGTGGGTGTACGTCTGGGCGGACGGGGTGTACAGCGGTCTCCGCAACGAGGAGACGAAGCTCTGCTGCCTGGTGGTGATCGGCGTGGACGACCAGGGCCGGAAGTCGATTCTGGCCATCGAGGACGGGGTGCGCGAATCCACCCTGAGCTGGCAGGACGTGCTGCTGGACCTGAAGAGCCGGGGCATGAACGCTCCGAAACTGGCGATCGGGGACGGTGCCATGGGGTTCTGGTCGGCACTCGACCGGGTCTATCCGGAGGCCCGGCACCAGCGTTGCTGGGTGCACAAGACCGCCAACGTGCTGGCCGCCATGCCGAAGGCCATCCATCCCAAGGTGAAGTCGGCACTGCAGCAGATCTGGATGGCGGAGACCCGGAACCATGCCGACCGGGCCTTCGACCGTTTCCTGGCCCGCTACCAGGACAAGTATCCCAAGGCCGCAGTGAAGCTGATCGAGGATCGCAAGGAGCTGATGAACTTCTTCGACTTCCCGGCCGAGCACTGGCAGAGCATTCGCACCACCAACCCGATCGAGTCGACCTTTGCCACGATCCGCCACCGGACCCGGACGACCCGGGGCTGCCTGAGCCGCGACACCATGCTCGACATGATGTTCAAGCTCGGACAGTGCGCGGAATCCCGCTGGCGAAGGCTGCGCGGGTTCCGCAGGCTCGGACAGGTCATCGAGGGAGTGCAGTTCAAGGATGGAATTGAGGTACAATCAGACCAGAAAACGGTAGCCGCTGGATGAACCCCTTTCCGCCCCGCGCACTACTTTCGACCATAACTCGACGAATTGTCGGATTGGCCCATCTTGTGTATACATATGGCGTATCATCGTCCATATTGGTGATGGAAAAGCTGGTGGGCTGATCTACGACATAAGTGCTCGACATGACAATGTTCGGGCTGGACGCTCCCGTTTCAGGATCAGGTGCTTCACCGCCATGTACAGCTATAGTATTTATGCCTTTGTCGATCATGGTGAAATGACAGGACGTATCTTGAATAGTGATTGAGTAGAATCTTCCGATGATTTTGCATTGTAAATTGAATCCAAAAACATCACCGTATATTACGAAAGTGTGAGCATATCAGATACAGCCTCAAACACGATATCAAAATTAACGATGAATTAGCAACACCCAATCAATAATGCCTGCAATTCAACTATTCATTCATTCATTCATTCAATCAATTCATGATTCAATCGTTATCAGACTGTTGTGCAAGAAAGCCAGCAAGCTCGAGAAATTCGCGGGAATATGGATAACTCCAAGTCTGGAAATTTTGCGCGTAAACCCTGAGTGACGACCTAATAAATATCGATTCGGTGCTACAATCGAATGCACCAGTTAAGTATGCGACATTTGCGATGTTCGACCGCTTGGCGAATCGTGACTTGTGTCGAATACCTATCACTAAACGTACCTGATCTTATTTTCAGGAACCAAAATATACTTGTAGAGAAAGAAAAATGGCAGGTTTGCTACCCAATATAGACCCGGATGGCTTGCTGGAGTATTCGGTCGTGTTTACTGATCGTTCCTTAAATCACATGTCCAAGCGATTCCAGAAGGTAATGCTGGATATTCGTTCTACCTTGATGGATGTGTATCAGGCCGAGTGCATGGCCATTGTACCCGGAGGCGGAACCTATGGAATGGAAGCTGTAGCAAGACAGTTCGCAACCGATAAAAAATGCCTGGTTTTGAGAAATGGATATTTCAGTTACCGTTGGAGCCAGATCTTTGATGCTGGCAATATTCCAGCAAGATCCACCGTGATCAATGCTTCCAGGGTTTCTGAAAAATCCAACTCTGCCTTTGCCCCAGCTGCATTGAAGGTTGTACTGGAGAAAATTTCCGAAGAGAAACCCAATGTCGTTTTTGCACCTCATGTTGAAACTTCTGCCGGGCTTATTCTTCCAGATGACTACATAAGGCAGGTTGCAAATGCCGTTCATGATGTTGGAGGGCTGATGGTGCTGGATTGCATTGCATCCGGCACAGTCTGGGTCGATATGGAAAAATGCGGAGTCGATGTATTGATCAGCGCGCCACAAAAAGGTTGGAGTGCTTCTCCATGTGCCGCATTTGTGATGCTTGGCAGTCGCGCTCTTGAGACGCTATCGACAACAGTCAGCAGCAGTTTTTCGTGTGATCTGCGCCGCTGGCACGAGATCATGCAGGCATATGTTCAGGGAGACCATGCCTATCATGCGACCATGCCAACCGATGCTCTGAAGGCTTTCCGAGACACCATGCAAGAAACCCGGAAAATTGGTTTTGATCATTTGTGTAATGCTCAGTTCGAACTGGGTACTCGAGTTCGTCAGATTCTTGAGAAACGGGGGTTTGCCAGCGTCGCAGCTGAAGGATTCAAGGCCCCTTCCGTAGTTGTTAGTTATACGGATAATCCAGACATTCAGAATGGCTCACTGTTTGCGGCCCAAGGATTGCAAATTGCAGCCGGCGTTCCACTCATGTGCGATGAAGGCGATCACTTCAAGAGTTTTCGATTGGGATTTTTCGGTTTGGACAAGTTGCTCGAAATTGATCGTACCGTATCCAGTTTTGAGACAGCATTGGATCGTATTTTTGAAAAGGCCGCTTGATCGGGACGACCGGATAGATATCACTGAAACGCGGAAAAATAATGGTTGAGAATCAACAACCAGATTGAAGCGACCGTTACCATGGTCATTGCATAAGGCCAGTTATCAGCAGCAATTCGCCAACTCGGTATTCCATAACGTCCCTGAAATATCAGGTTGGTACCGGAAAGATAGCTTGAGCAAGTGCCAAGATGCCAGGCAAACAGCCAAGTTGCTCCAATCAGATTGGCGCTTGGTGAGCTCTCAAGCAGAATCGGCGCAAAACTGGTAATCTGGATTACCGGATGAATACCCAGGGCTGATAACAGAACCATTCCGGCCAGAACCGATACGATGGTGATTGCCGAGTAGTTTGTGATCTGAAGGTCAATCAGGTCGATTTCAATGAGTGCAATAATTCCGACCGCAAGTACTCCCGCAGACAGGAACAGGGTGAGTTCATTGACCATTTTTGGCAGGCCTTCAACTACGAAACCGCTCAATTGGGAAATTGTTGATCTCAATCCATAACGCAGAACTAGCGTCGTGACGGTCACAAGCAATGCGCAAGAGGCGATTATCGCAAGAATGGAAGCCCCCTGCATCAGAATATACCCGACCAGCGAAACGCAGATCAGCGTCACCGGAATCGCAAGGTCTCGACCATGCAGTGGATAACCTACGAAATCGGGTAATTCTTGATTGTGAAATCGCCAGGCAGCCAGGAAAACATAGATGAGTCCAGCAATGCAGAGCGGAATTCCAGCAAAAATCAACCACAAGAGATTGGCATCCGGTGAATAGGTGAGTACCACAGCCATTGCGCCATAAAATGGTGACCATGAGGCAGCTCCGCAAAATACCCGGGTTGAACAACTTGCCATATATCGGCTAATCGGTCTTGTTTCATGAATACGATCACACACCACGATCGGTGCAGAGATATTGGTGATTGAACTGGAAAAACTCAATCCAAGCATGGTTTGGATAAAAGCAACTGGTCCCCTGGGAAGGTTCGAAACGGTTTTATCTCTGGGCAAGGCCACCATCCGCAGAAATCCTACTGCAGCAATCATGCTTAACAAGGATGTATTGAGTGTAGTCAGTAAAAACCAATCGAGAGTTTGCCCCCTTGTCAGGGCAAATGTGGACAGAATTACGCCGAGAACAATCAATATACCGGCTTGAATCTTGAGGGTTCGAGGCGCATCAATAAATAACAAGCAACCGGCGATCCATCCTGAAAGCCCCGCTAGAACTCCAACCACATTCTCTCCTGGAAAATCAGCCAATCCCTTCAGGATACTCAATGTGACCATGATCAAGATCATCAAGCCAGCCAAGGATTTTCGATTGAAATTGTGCATCGTTGTAAAACTAAGGTGTAACTTGGAGATCTATCAGGTGATATTTGGCAAAACATCGATCAAGCTGTCATCGGGAATGCACGGGATTGATTTTGCCGCGTAATTGAGGCGTGAAGTATCAACTGCCGCAGGAAATGCAATCAGATTTTTGCCGGCAATCTTTTCATGCGCAGAAGAAATCACGAAAACCGATTTTCGATCATTGTCTTTTTGGAGAATTAACCGAATTGTGAATTCAATTCCAAGAAGCAGAACAAATACTGGTGGATTCCGGCAAATAGGCAGCTCGCGAGACGGGGCTTGGATTTTGAGACATGTGATTTAAGTTGACACAAGAAATAGACCGTGAATGGATTGTGCTCAAGATATGGTTCCTTCGATTGGGATACATGGAGGCAAAAGACCAAAAATCATAACAGGCATGAACAGAAGTGCTTCTTGGTTAACATTTGGTACATCGATGTTTGATTTGGATATTCGACTTCTACACCTGATCTCGCCAAACACTGTTAAGAGCGATAAACTGCTTCTCGCAACAACGTTGCGACCTGTCGCAAACATGTGGCTGGAACAAGACTGAAGCGATTGGTTTTAGAGGTCAATATACATCTTTCATACGAATCGAAACAAGTTATCGAAGGCATATCGAATATAATCCAAGCCCTTAGATATCGTCTAAGACAGCAACTTGTCGGTTGAAAATCATCGTGAATCATACTCCAATTCGTGAAATTTTTTGATCGATACAGTTTCTCTGGAAATTTACACTTGCCATATGGATTAATTGGTCGTGGAGACATCATGGTCAAATGAACAGTCTTGAAAAAATAGCAGTGATTGGTGCTGGCACCATGGGCTCAGGTATTGCAGGACAGATTGCCAACTCAGGTCGAGAGGTTCTTTTGATTGATCTTTATGGTGACGAAGATCACCCAAATGCCATGGCTGAATTGGGCTACCGTAGATTGACGAATCCAAAGCAGCCAGCCTTGATTCATCCTGATGCCGGCAATCGAATTCGGCTTGGCAATCTCCGTGATAATCTGAATCAGTTGTCGGATTACGACTGGATCGCTGAGGCAGTTGTTGAACGCATTGAAATCAAGCGGGAAATCTATCACCAGCTGGATGCAATCACAGGTGATGACACCATCATTACCTCAAACACGTCGACCATTCCGATCCGGTTATTAACCGAAGGTATGTCCGAATCATTCTGTCGCCGATTTGCCATAACACACTTTTTCAATCCGGTCCGATTTATGCACCTGCTCGAACTGGTTGGTGGCAGCAAGACCGACCCAGAGGTATTGAACCAGCTGGAACAGTTCTGCGACCAGCAACTGGGCAAAGGAGTCATCCGATGTGGTGATACTCCCGGATTTCTCGCCAATCGAATCGGAGTTTACAGTTTGCAGCTATCCCTTTTCAAGGCTCTGGAATTCGGTTTGTCAGCAGCTCAGGCAGATGCAATCTTCGGACGTCCGATGGGTTTTCCAAAAACCGGTGTATTCGGACTGTTTGATCTAATCGGTATAGATCTGATGGCTGATGTGGTGAAAAGTCTGAAACGGATTCTGCCCGAAAACGATGCTTTTCATGAAGTAGCTGCAGAACTTCCGATCATTACCTACATGATTGAGAATCAGCAAACCGGCAATAAGGCGGGGCAGGGATTTTACAAGGTTGATCAATCCGGGATTCGTTATGAATTCAATTACCAGGCAAAACAGTATGAACGATATGTAAAACCAGACATAGCGGTCGCAAACCAGGCGGGGCCGATTGGTCTAAAAAATCTATTGTCCGATAAAAGCTTCTATGGACAGTACGCATGGCAAGTATTATCCAATGTGCTGGTCTATTCTGTATCATTGATTCCCGAAGTTACCGAAGATCTTGTTGCAATTGATGATGCAATGAAATTGGGCTACAACTGGGTCAATGGCCCGTTCGAAATGCTGGACATGTTGGGTGTCGACCATGTTGCTTCAAGACTCGAATCGGAAAGTCGAAGTATTCCCGAGTTTCTGGAAAAGGGTAGAAAAAAGGGATTCTATGCAATCCAGAACAATGTATTGAGCACTCTGCAAACGAATGCCATTCATTGTGCAATCAAACGGCCAGAAGGTGTTTTGCGTTTTAGTGAAATTCGCCGACAAATCAAACCGCAAAACACGACAGAATCAGCCAGTTGGTACGAGCATGATGACATTGTGATTGTCGAGTTTCACAGCAAGGCCAATGTCCTCAATCAGGATTCGATGAACATCCTTGCCGATGCCATGCAAAATGCTTCGGCAAGAGGCAATGCGGGCTTGATCGTACATAATGATGCCCAACATTTTTCCTGTGGGGTTGATTTATCCAAGGTCAGAGAGTTTTTCGAAAGAGATGATCTGGATGGCCTCGATTCTTTTCTGCATCATTTTCAACAAACGGCCATGTCGCTGAAAAATACTGATTACCCTGTAGTGGTTGCGCCGGTTGGCATGTCTATAGGCGGCGGATATGAAGTTGTCTTGCATGCTCCGGAAGTGGTTTGTCATGCGAACTCGGTCATGGGGCTTGTTGAAACGGGGGTGGGTCTTGTTGCTTCAGGTGGTGGTTGCAAGGAAACACTGTATCGCTGGGTTGAAAAACTTAATTGTCAGCATGAAATGAAAAATGCATGTTGGAAAGCTTTCATGAATCTTGGTTATGGCATCACCACTACTTCACCTGCACTTGCTTTGGAGCAAGCGATGCTCAGGGATAATGATCGGCATGAAATAAACAGAGACCGAATCTACGCCACTGCCAGAGCGAGTATTCTCTCGGCAAAAAATCAGAAACCATTAATACGAAATAAACTGAAAATGCCTGGTGAACCTCTCTTTGACAGCATGCTTGACTGGCTGAATGAGGAATTGAGTGAAGGCAAGCTGATGAAGCATGACTATTTCGTAGCGAGAGAAATCGCAGCGATTGTGTCGGGCGGACCTATCCAGCCTGGCACGGAATTTTCTGAAAGCGACTTCCTGATCAAGGAAAGACAGGCATTTCTGAAGTTGGTGCAAACGAAACAGACTCAAGAACGCATAGTCAGTTTGTTGGACACGGGCAGGGCGGTACATAGCTGATGGGAATTAGGCCGAGTAGACGGGGTTGTTGTCAAGCCCCGTCTACTCGGCTCTCCCTTTTTTGATTCTCTTCAAACCAACAACACTGATCAGTGCCAAGCTGCCTGAAGAGCAGATCCAGAAACCGATCAGACCGGTATAGTTTCAAAATCCAACGCCACCAGATTCCGCTCGGCTTTGCCAAATACCATGCCTACCAAATGGATTAACTTGCCGCTTTGCAGATATGGTTCATAATACTTCTTATCCTTGATTTGTTGCATCGCTGCTGCTAACTTTGGAGCTGACTTATTCGCATTTGCCGCTACCTTGAACTCAAATATGAAAATCTGCCGCTCTAACCATAACACCAAATCTGCATCCCCTTGCACCGATGATACCTCAGCCTGAATCTTAAGGCCGGCACCTCGGCAACAGCCCACCAGGTATGTAGAATATGTCCGCTCATGACCAGCTGACGAATTCGCATTATGACCCACACGATACGATTGGTGCGGCAAACTGGCAAATAAACTCTTCACCACTTCGCTAAACCGAGGAAAATCGTTATCCATAAGACTTCGAGACATCGCCAGTCCAGTGCCTGTCGCCATGCCTGATTTTCCAGACAGCATCTCTAGCAGACCATTGTTCAGAGCCTGACTGACCTCCAGGTTTGGATAATCCAGTTTGTAGGTAATTGGAAAGTCCCCGCATCTTTCCGAAATCGTCAAGTAACCCGCCTGAAAAAGGAAAGCGATCAGGCTGATATTATGAATCTCGAATTTAGCGATATCCTCCTCTGTCATCTCCAAGTTTTCCAACATCAACGGATGAAAATGCTGTTCGACAAGTGTTTTGAACAAGGATCTTGGAGTACCGGTACGAATCCAATAAGGTCTGAATTCTCGATCATTAAAGTACAACATGATATCGTATGGATTATAGACTTTCTCAGTCCCGAACCAACTATAGCCGTTGTACCACTTCCTGACTTGTTCGCGGTCCAGTCCTTCAAGTTCAGGTGCAAAAACAGTATCGAGATCGCTCTCGGTATACCCACAGATACTGGAATATTGTTTTGTTAAGCTAATATCCGTCAGATGATTAGGACCAGAAAACAGGCTAACTTGTGCAAACATACTGATACCAGCAACAAAGGTGAAGCGCACATGCCTGTCGCTGTCCTTGATGGCAGAATAAAACTCACGAAGTGTATCTCGATTCGCTTCGGCCAGTTCAGGTTGCTCAATTACATCTAGAATCGGCTTGTCATACTCATCAACCAGAATCACCACTTTGTTTTGCCTTGAATGGTTCACGTGCAGATGTTCAACGAGATGATTTAGGCGCGTTGGTACCGAATGTGCTTTTTTGTCTGGATCAATCCCTGTTTTATCTTCTAACATAGCCAATTTATCGCTGATTTCCAGTTCTAGACCCCCAGGTTTACTGAAACTGCCGCTACCAAAACTGAAAAAAAGTACTGGGTGAGGATTGTCCCAATCCCAGCGGTCATGGATATACAGTCCCTGAAACAGTTTCTCATTACAGCGAAACAATTCAGCCATTGTGTCAATCAACAAGCTCTTGCCGAAGCGCCGTGGGCGCGACAAGAAATACCGCCCCGGATATTCAACCAAATTCAGAATATGGGGGGTTTTATCAACGTAGTAGAAATTCCAACTTCGAATTTCATCAAAACTGGAAATTCCGATGGGTAAACGGCGACGTTGCATGTTATTTCAAACGGTAAAACATGTTCATTTTCACATTATCCTGCGACATCCGAATTTCAGGAAAATGAACCACGCAGGGACGGATGAATCCTTTGTCCAATCTCAGTCTCTGAAATCATTTTCCAAAAACCCCAAGGTAAAATTATGATTCCATTTTATCAGGATTTCATGCTTGGAATTCCAGATATAGGCTCTCTGGGTGCGATAGATCTTGACGCAGTCATAACTCATGAGTCTGCTTGGTGTAGGGCACTAAAGCATGACGCATTCTCAACCAATGATCTCCCAAAATCAACCGTCAAAGAGAACGGCAGAAAGCATTTGTGCAGTGCAACAGTACGAAAATCGTACTGTTGTGGATAACTCAGAAAAATGATCCCTCGATTTTATGGCTATTCAACTATCTAATTGTTTTATAACATAATTAAATTATTCTGTTACAGAATATACGCCAATAGCAAGATGGTCAAGGTGATTGCATATGCCAGAAACAAGCGATCATTCTAGGTGGTCCCGTGCGGGACCACCTCGGATAGTTCAATGATTAACAAAATTTCATCCTGACTATGAAGACATGGGAAGTTTTGAACTAAAACAGATGCGTCAATATGAATTCACCTGAAACATTGCGCTAGAAGTCAACTTTGCTGAAAGTGCTTGGCAACGACATCTGCCGCACGCCGAACGTCTTCGGGATTGTCATAGAAATCAAACTGTGTGACGTCTTCAAGCCATTTGAGTGTTGACTGACCAACAAATCCATTGATAAAAGTCTTGACACCATCTGGAATCGCGGCAGCTTCGGAGTGAACGATAACTAATGGCTTGTCTAGTCGCTCAGGATTGTCCGCTGGATGATAGTTTAGCCAACCCTCCCAACTTGCCTGATTCCATTTGTTGTCATACTCTGGGATCGCACCACGGTCCGGATCATGGTAATAACCGCCGATTGGCATCAGTACACCTTCGGCTCCTACCGGACCTGCTGCTGGAATAATCTCACCACCTTTCGCTTCGGCGGCTTGACTGATTGCGATTAACCCACTGACACCTTCATTCCCACCATAGACAGTTTTCACTAGCTCATCATTTTGTAACCAAGGGGCAACTAGACCTACACGATTGACTAGGGGGTTACCCGCAACCGCATCGACCATGTATCCTGCAGAAGCACAAATACCAAGCCCATTGATTTGCTCTTTATCAACTTCGTCCAGCGTTGAGACAAATTTAATAGCAGCACGAATATCCGAAATTTTCGCTTGTGGATTCTCCTTGTAGCGAGTACCATCAGGCAAATCACCGGACTTGCCCCAGCCGCGGAAATCGAATGTAAAGGCAGCGAAACCACGCTCCACCATTGCTTGAGCATAGACACTGGGCATTTGTTCCTGAACACTAGTCCAAGCACCTGTCACAAACACGATGGGCAGACGCTTATGAGGATTTTCTCTTGGCAAATACAGGGTGCCAGAGAGCGAAGCGCCTTCGTTCTCGAAGGTCACTGTACGGGCGGTCATGTCAGCCATTGCCTGCGAGATGATGATTATCATAGCCGTAATGGCTATTCCCAAAGTTTTCATTTTCGATTTCCATGATGGTGTTTAATTGCCTCATTATATTGCATTGTATAACTTGATCAATCAAAGAATTATTGTATCGAAATACCATTTTATGTGTAACTTGCGGACCCTGGGAGAACTCAAAGTAATTGCCATTTTTCATCGATAAGAGCTATTTGGTTGTTTTTCTTGAGTGCTTGTTGCGCGTTTCGCACATGATGTTTCCATTTCTTTCCAAAGCGAACTCCGTTAATAACTCGATCTTCCGAGTCATCGCAGAGATCTGGATGCAGATCTTGAACACATAAATGGATTTGATTAGTGGTCAATGGTCCATCTTTCAATACGTAAAGAACTGTTTGGCTGAATATTGAATTGGTGGTTGCACCTGATTCTCCGCGCAATTTCTCTATACTATTCTGAAACTTATTCAGCTCACGATCCAATCGACTATTTAAATTTTTTCCAGCTGAATTTGCATCGGAACTATCTTGACAAGCCTGAATTAATCCATCAGCCTGTTCACAAAAACAGTCAAGTCTTTGTCGAGAGAGTTCACAACCAAATTTGCGATACTGCTGGATGTCATCTGATATTTGTAGAATCGTTTCTTTGTCGTTCACATAAATTCCATATTCGAGATTTCGAGATAAAGAGGCGTTCGTAAGGTTTCCTGATGTGATGATGGCTGTATGATCATCTGCAATATAGACCTTGGCATGCAGGCCTGGTAAATGATCAATTTTGGTAGTCGGAAACTGATAACAAAATTTCTGAATAGCATTCAAATCGAGTGAGCCATGCGAGATACTATTCCAATCGAGTTTAGTGCAAATCTCGACTTGTGCAGATTGTTGGCTTCGAATACATTCAGCTAACTCTTCAAGAGGCTGGGCTGAAATATAGGGGGACACTATAATTGCATTTCGTTCAATCGATCGTGCGAAATTCAAAAATATATTTTTCCATGGAGATCTCAGTAACTTCATAATTCACTCAACTCAACAAACATGGCAATAGGCAAGATGTCCTCGCATGTGTGAGACCGGGTCATGCACACGAAAGATATCTACATTGCCAGTCAAGGCTAGTGAAATACCCAAAGTTTCAAGATCCCTGTTTTGAACTCCACCGCTAAATTCCTTCATGAATGACTTTCAGGAATGTCCGATCATCAGACGATGACGTGAGTCGCGAATTCTGTTACATTCTTGAAGCAGTTCCAACGACTGTAATGCATCTTTGTCAAACCCAATGCCAGGATCAATAATGGGGAGTTTATACCCTAATCCTAAATAGAAACGATTCTACCCGTTATGAGCCGGGATTCGAGCAGTTGAGCGGAAAAATGGTCCGGAATGGTCCGAGCGGCCGGATTCCGGTCATGAATGATGCGCGTTCACTCCCCGGGTTCGTAGCGTGGTAGCGGGTTTTGGGCCTCCGGGCAAATTCCGGGCGTGCGAATCCATGACCCTGTTTGGCCAGTCCTGGATGGGTCCAGAGGAATCCGGGGATCAGAACAGGCGGCAGGTGCGGATCATCCAGAGTGCTTCATCCAGCAGTTTCCGATCCACCGGGTTGACCTTCAGCACCCACTCCCGGGAGTGACGCACAATCAGACCGGCCATGTCATGCAGGCAGGTTCGGAAGGTGCCGGCCCGATTGCCATGCCACTCGAGACCGAGCTTCATGCGCAGGAGAACCAGCAGGTTACAGGCAATGACATTCAAGTACAGACAGACCGCATTGGCTCGGAACAGGTAAAATCGTTTCTATTTAAGGACTAGGGATTCTAGAGGTTTGACCGAATATTCACCTTTTGTATATAATTCCCTAACTGATCATCTGTTGAGTTGCATGAAATTCGGGCCGCTAGTTTGTTTTCTGAGCTTGTTTGCTCTCACTATCCTGTCTGGTTGTACTGCGGCCGAGGATGAATGCCAAACGATGAATGACGGCATGAAATCCATGCATCAGGAAGGTCTAACCTTGTTTGATGATCATGGAAATGCCAAACATGTACAAAGTCTCATTGCAGATGATCAATTTGAGCAAGTATACGGTTTTCAACATGTTTGCCCTTCTGTGATTAACGATACCAAGATTTTATTTGTTTACCCGGAACCAACTTTAGCCAGCTTTCACATGTCGAATGTGAAAGCTCCGCTGGATATCGGATTTTTCGACGAACATGGACTTCTGTTCAATGTACTTCGCATGGATGTTTACGAGGATGATGAACGACATTTGTATTCACCGAATAAACCGTTCCAATTTGCCCTTGAATCACCAGTTGGATTTTTTGAAGAATCCATGCTCTCCCCCGGGAAATCACGCCTGATCGTCAATTCCCTGTAATCTGTTCATATGGATGAAAAGAGGAAAATTGCCCATTTTGGGTTATGGGAAAGTCACCTGGATTCTGAAACCATATTTGCCAAAGGTGAGGTGCCGCTTTATCCATTCTGGAATAAAGGAGATCTATATTGGCTCCAGAATCTTTCTGGCGAGCATTCTGGTCATACCGTTTTGTGTAAAGCAATCAATGAACAAGATGTATCCGTAGCAGAAATCCTGACCCCGTTACCGTTCGATGCATCAAGCAGCTTCAACATCCGAACCCGTGTTAATGAATACGGAGGAAAGTGTTTCTGTATTATTGATGATTATTTCGTCTTCAACAATTGTGAGGATGGTTGTTTGTATGCACAAAAGATGCAACATGATGAATTCCTGAACACCAATGTTCAATGGATTGGAAAATATCGATATTCAGAAAAAATCAAGGGACATGATTTACCCATAAAATTGGCAGAATGGAGTAATCACCCAATCCCTGGTTTTGCTGACCTGTCGACCTCACCGGATGGTCAATGGATTATTGCGGTTATGGAAGTGTCCAATAAGGAGATTGAAAATGGTTGTAGAATCGTAAAAATCCGCTGGCAGCTCAATACCTCAGGTGAACCCGACCAGCATCGAGTTGAAACACTCATTACCGGTTCAGATTTTTATGCTAGTCCGGTGATTTCAAGTGATGGCTCGAAAATGGCTTGGATTGAATGGACACATCCGCACATGCCTTGGGATCAGACACGCCTCATGTGCGCGGATATCGATCTGAGCGAATCCCAGTCCACCCAAAATCAAACCCGCATAATTGATCGTGCAAATTGGTCGGTTTGTCAAATTGGCTATTTGAATGACGGTCATTTGCTATTCATTAGCGATAACCCGGAATGCGACTTCTGGAATTTCTATAGCTACTCACCAGAAGGTGAGTTGCAGCAGATAACCGATGAGAGAGGGGAGTTTGGGGAAGCGCACTGGCAATTTGGACAAACTCGCTGGAAAGAAATTTCTGACGGGATCATTGTGGCTATTTTCACAGAGCGTGATGGCGATCGAATCATTGAGCTGGATACAAGGACATCAGAAATTCATTCGCTAACCCGACAGTTCGCCGCATTTCATCAGATGAGCTTGAGTGATGATGGAGTGTTGCTATGTATGGCACACTATGAAAACCGTAAATCTTCGATTGTTCGGATGAATGATTTGGGCCTGAATGAGATACACAATGGACATGATGTTGATCATGCGCCTACTCCTGAATTTGTCAAATTTCCAACGAGTAAAGGAGAATTCTCTTATGGATTGTTCTTTGCGCCACTCAATCCGGAATATCGGGGAATCAACACGCTATATCCCCCTTTGATTGTGATGATTCATGGTGGGCCAACGGGTCGATCTTCTCGCGTGTATGAGGGTATACGGCATTATTACTGTTCACTGGGATTTGCGGTGCTGGATGTGAATCATCGCGGCAGTACAGGTTTTGGTAGAACTTATCGTCAGAGCCTCAATGGCAACTGGGGCATTGATGATTGCGACGATATTGCAGCGGGTGTTGAATACCTGATTCAACAGCAGCGAATCGACCCTGAACTGGTATTTATCCGGGGTGGCAGTGCAGGGGGGTATGCGGTTCAAAGAGCACTTACTCAACATAACAATTTGTTTTGTGCTGGGGCGAGTTATTACGGGATTGGAAATCTAATCACGCTCAGTGAAATTACCCATCGATTTGAATCACGCTATACGGATCAGTTAATTGGAGAAGAGTTCGATCCGATTCGCGCCCGAAATCCAGACAGTCGCTATACACAACGCTCGCCGGTATTCGAGATGGACAAGCTGAATTGCCCATTGATTTTGTTTCAGGGAAGTGATGATAAAGTAGTACCTCCTGAACTTTCTCACGAAGTAGTCCGTATACTGAAGAGCAAGGGGATTCATCATGCCTATTATGAATTTGCCGGTGAAGGTCACGGATTTCGTGACAAAACGACAAAATTATCCGCACTCAATCATGAAATCGAGTTCTTCACTAATATTATTCGTAAAAAAAGAGCCTCTATTGATACCATAAATTTTCGCAATATTGTAAAATCCGGTAAATTACTGCAATAGAGCTAAATTGAATGAAATCCATACGAGCTATCTCTTGAAGGACATCGAAAGCTAAAATCAGGTCATCGATAGAACGGTATATGAATCTTGATATCCTTTGATACCCTTATTGGCTGATGTTTAAGCACGGGATTGGTTCAATTTGTTGCGGCTATGAATAGTTTTACAGAATTCAGAAAAAATCAAACATGAGTAAACAGATCTTGAAAAGATTTTATAAGCTCTTGGCAAACAAAACTGGCACATTAATGATCGTGAGTTTGGCTATGATGGTCTACCAGCCAGCCGAAGCATACCTAATGGGAGGGATAGCATGTAAATCAGATATGCCTGGAGTGACCACGCCGGACACAAGATGGATATCGACACCCTGTTATCCTATCTGTTTTTTCGGCTCAAGTGTAGGAAGAGACAATGCGACTGCGTTTGTAATTCACTTTGACCATTCTTACAAAAGCGATAAGCAAGGATGCACAAAAACGGAGTCTGAAGATTGCAAGGAAGTGGTTAAACTCACTGGACCCATAAGGGTAGCCGTCAGATCGAACGATTCCCGAATCGATCCGCCATACTTAAGAGAAATTAATCTAGGCTCTCTCACGGGACAGAATAGACTTGCCAATTGAAGGCTTCCTTTCCCTGGTCTTCTACCAAACCATTACTACGCGGTCATGATTTACAGTCCTGGCCATTCAAAATATGGCATAAACTCACCTATAGCCCGCAAGTGCTTTCTAACGAGTAAATGACGGATAACTCATTCGAATTAAATGAATCCGAAAAAGGAGGCTTAGCCTCTTTTTTCGTTCAACCAATTAAATACCCAGTATCAGCCTCGATATGAGTGATCTCATCATCCAAGATCTGAAAAATTGTGGCATAATCCACAATCAAAAATTGCCATACAGAAGATATTCAACGTGGAGTTCGTCTGATAAATGACTGATTTATTGATTTCAAATGCTTGGGCCCAATCTGGGGGTGCTGGAGGAGGATTGATCGGTATTCTGCCCATGATCTTAATATTCGTAGTGTTCTATTTTCTGTTGATCCGCCCGCAACAAAAAAGAGCGAAACAGCATCGGGAAATGATTTCTTCACTAGAGATTGGGGATGAGATCGTAACAAATGGTGGTGCACTAGGTGTTGTTAAGGCCATCGATGACGACTTTCTTACTGTCCAAGTTGCATCAGAGGTTGAATTAAAAATACAGCGAAATGCAATCGCGCAAATGATGCCTATGGGTACGGTTCAATTCAATAATTCCTCATCGGGTAAAAAGAAAAAGCTATCCAAGCCTGAATAGTTTTTTATCCCGACGCCTATATTGAACCTGAACCCCAAACTACTGATTTTGATCATCATATGTTGAATCAAACTGAATGGTGGAGATATTTAATCGTAACTGTAGTTGTTGTGGTTGGAATCTTTTATGCAATTCCAAATTTGTTTGGTAGCGACCCGGGCATTCAGATACGCGGAGCTCGAGGGCTATCTCTCGATAGCAATGTACTAGGACGTGTTGAAACCGTACTGACAGAAAACAGTATTGAATATAAATCCTTATCTCAAGATCAAAACAACTTGAGAATTCATTTTCCTGAGACAACAACCCAGCTCAGAGCTAAGAAAGTATTGGAGTCAGAACTTGGAAATGCGTATTCGCTTGCTCTGACTCTACTTCCGAACGCCCCCGACTGGATGTCAGATATAGGGGCTTTACCGATGTATCTCGGTCTTGATCTGCGTGGTGGCGTGCATTTTCTATTGCAGGTAGATATGGATAGCGCCATTCAAAGACAGATTCAGAACGCAGTAGATGGGATTCGCTCGACATTGCGAGAAGAACGGATTCGATATCGCCGGATTGTAGCAAACGAGGATGGCACGATACATGCCGACATTCGTAATCCAGAGCAACGAGAAGAAGCTTCTGAGATTCTGGAACGGGATTTTCAAGAATTGCAAATTCTTAATTCTTCTGATGATGAAGGTGCATTAATTCTATCATTGCGTACCGAACGGATTGATGAGATCCGAGAAGCTGCGCTTGAACAGAATCGGGTCGCTCTTCGAAATCGAGTTGACCAACTCGGAGTAGCAGAACCGATTGTTCAGCAACAAGGTGCTGACCGCATTATCGTACAATTACCCGGGGTGCAGGACACTGCTCGGGCTAAAGAAATATTGGGCAGAGCTGCTACACTTGAAATGCGGATGGTTGACGAAGAAAATAATGCTGCTGCACTTGAAGCGGGTCAATCACCCCCCGGTTCCCGGCTGTATCGTTTTCGGGATGGTCGACGCATACTTCTCGAAAAGCGGGTGATCTATTCGGGAGATAACATTATTGATGCCGCTGCTAGTCTAGATCAATCTGGCGGCCCCATAGTTAGTATCACTCTGGACTCGACAGCAGCAACAATCAACAGCCGAATAACCGGAGAAAATATCGGTAATCGTATGGCAGTGGTCTACCAAGAAATTGTATCTAGAACTCGCACTGATGATGACGGAAACCCAATTCTCAATGCCCAGGGATTACCCGAAAGAATCACCGATCGGATTGAAGAGGTGCTAACTGCACCTGTGATACGTGCACAACTAGGCAAACGCTATCAGATTGAAGGCATCGGTTCGATCAATGAGGCAAGAGACTTAGCGTTAATGTTGCGTGCTGGGGCACTGGCCGCACCTGTAGAAATTATTGAAGAGCGCACAGTTGGTCCGAGTCTCGGGCAGGCAAATATTGATCAGGGAATGCTATCGGTTATTGTCGGCCTGATTTTGGTAATGGTTTTTATGATCATCTATTATCGAATATTTGGTGTGGTTGCACTAATTTCTCTAAGCATGAATCTTGTACTGATCATATCTGTTCTTTCGCTTTTACAAGCCACCCTAACTTTGCCAGGAGTCGCTGGTATTGTGTTAACCGTGGGTATGGCAGTAGATGCGAATGTTTTGATTTTTGAGCGTATCAGGGAGGAGATTAGAAATGGTAATACGCCACAGGCGAGCATTCATCTCGGATATGACCGTGCACTTTCTACCATTGTAGATGCAAATATAACCACTCTGATTGCTGCTTTGGTGTTGTTTAATTTTGGAACGGGTCCGATTAAAGGTTTCGCAGTAACGCTGAGTATTGGTATCCTCACATCAATGTTTACGGCAATTTTGCTAAGTCGGGTTATTGTCAACGGGATCTATGGAGGAAAAATCGTCAAGCGATTGTCGATTTAGAACCATGCAACTCTTTCGCAAAACTACGACGTTTGATTTTCTGGGAAGGCGCAAGTTTGCTTTAATCATCTCTGGATGCCTGATTACAGTGAGCATCATTGCCTTGTTTGCCCGAGGATTGAATTTTGGTATCGATTTCACCGGCGGAACGCTGGTTGAGGTTGGGTATCCGAATGCTGTTCAAATCGAAGAGGCCAGAAATCTGCTAGTTGTAAGCGGCTTTTCCGACTCAGTTGTTCAGCATTTTGGTACTCCGCAGGATATTTTGGTTCGGTTGCCATCTACAGCCCTGAGCGAGGATAGCAGTGCAGCAGAATTAAGTAGCCAGGTTATGGAAGTTTTACGGCAACCCTATGGCGAATCTCTGATTGATTCAACCAACCTTTCGACCCAACAGTGTGTTTCTGGTGGTGTTGTATCCGATTGTCAGATACAAATGCGACGAGTTGAGTTTGTAGGACCACAAATTGGCGATGAATTAGCGAATCAAGGCGGATTAGCCATGTTATATGCCTTACTTGGCATTTTGATCTATGTGACATTTCGTTTTGAATGGAGATTTGCGGTTGGTTCAATTGTGGCACTCGTACATGATGTGGTAATTACGATTGGTATGTTTGCATTATTTCAACTCGAATTTTCACTTCCGGTATTGGCCGCTGTACTTGCGGTTATCGGTTATTCACTAAACGATACAATTGTGGTATGTGATCGAATCCGTGAAAATTTTCGTAAAATGCGAAAGAGTGATGTGATCGAAATTATGAACCGGGCAATCAATCAAACACTACCAAGAACCTTGCTAACCTCGCTCACCACGTTGCTTGTAGTTTGCACTTTGTTAATTTTGGGTGGAGAGGTCATTAGAGGATTTTCGGTCGCTCTGTTAATTGGTGTCCTGATTGGTACCTATTCATCGATCTTCGTAGCCAGTCCAACCATACTCGTACTTGGGATCAAACGGGAAGACATGTTGCCAGTCCAAAAAGAGGGCAAACCGGCTGAATCCTGAAAAATTGCAACTTCCGCTGATCGCGGGAGACTTCCAGGCAATCGAAAACATGACCAGTTCAGACCACGAGCGATTCATGTCACTGGCTCTCAATTTGGCTAAACAAGGCCAGTATACTGTGCATCCTAACCCCGCGGTTGGTTGTGTTGTGGTCAAGAATAACGAGATTGTTGGTCAGGGATGGCATGAACGGGCTGGTGAAGCACATGCTGAAATTCAAGCACTTGCAGATGCTGGAAAACGATCACGGGGAGCGACCTTGTATGTTACGTTGGAGCCATGCAATCACACCGGTCGCACACCGCCTTGCACCGATGCTGTGATTCGTTCAGGCATCAGCCGAGTTGTGGTTGCGAGTAAAGATCCGAATCCGCTTGTTCAAGGCCGAGGTTTGCAGGCACTCGAGGAAGCGGGCATAGAGGTAGTAACGGGCATATGTACCGAAACGGCAACATGCATGAATCGAGGTTTTTTCAAGCGCATGACTACCAACATGCCATTCGTAATCTTGAAGATTGCGTCCAGTCTCGATGGGCGAATCGCCATGGCCAATGGCGAGAGTCGATGGATTACCAGTGAGGAATCACGTTGCGATGTTCATCGGTTGCGAGCGCTTTCCTCTGCTGTATTGACGGGGATCGGCACTGTCCAGAAAGACGATCCCTTGTTAACTGTTCGGCATCTTGAAAATTCACGACAACCGGATCGAGTGGTTTTGGACAGTCAATTGTCAATATCGCCTAAAGCAAGAATTCTAGAGGATTCAGCTAAGGTATATCTGTTTACTACGAAGAATAATGAAAGGAGTAAGCAGCTTGCTAGTAGAACGAATCTCGAAATCATATCCAGCCAAAGTAATGATGATCAAGTAGAGTTGGTTGGGATGCTCAAGGAGTGTGGAAAGAGGCAAATGAATATCGTCCTGGTCGAAGCCGGTCCACGTCTCGCTGGGAATTTTTTGAAGCAGGGGTTAGTCGATGAACTGGTTCTGTATCTTGCACCGAGTTTTTTAGGGAATGATGCGCTTGCAATGATCAATCTTCCGGGGATTGGTCAACTGACCGAAAAAATCCAGATGCGCATAAGTTGCTCGGAGTGTTTGGGACCTGATCTCAAGATGGTTTTGGTGCCGGTAGATCATGATAATATCTAAGCCATGAACTGCATGAATGTAATATATGCAACAGAAGGGGATTAAATATTCAATATAACTACTGATCCCTACCATGTTAAGTTGATCGCATTGCAAATGAGTGGATTTAATTCAACAGCGTTAGAAAAATACATACGTCGAGGAGAAAAAGAAGACCCGCCCGTGTTCGTGGGAAGAGATCATATCCTTGATGATATTCTGACTATTTCAACTGAGTCGTGGAAACCCGGCGCGGACTCTTTTTCTGAAAATCATGGGATACAAGGAAATACGCGTATTGTTCATGGTGCGCCGGGGGCTGGCAAAAGTTCAATCCTGAGAAAAATCAGGCACTGGCAAATGACTTCTGACATGGCCTCGGGGCTACCGATGGTCAGGCCAGAGGTTTTGTTGCTTAACTCAGCCAATATTGTCAGCCCGGCAGGCATACTGGAACCCTTGGCGGAGGTTGTATGCAAGAAAAGAGCGTCGGAATTTGTTGAACAATATGAACGAAAAGTTTCTCTCGGCATCAGTCTTGGAGGGGTAGGAGTCAATCTTGAGAAACAGTCTAAATCGAAGAGCCAAGATCACTCCTATACGGGTATCGAAGAGTTCGGCAAATGGCTGAAATCCCTGCCAAAGCGCAATCGGCCAAAAAGCCCGGTCATTGTTGCAATTGATGAAGCGCAGCGATTTGATGAAGATGTTGGCTCTCCAATAGCCAAGATTCTACAGGCTTTGCATGACAATGTATGGCATATGCCATTCACCTTGGTTCTGGCAGGTCTCGGGGATACACCCGAAAAATCACGTAAAATGCAATTGACACGCGGTTCCAGGCTTCATGAAGTTGGCTGCTTGTCAGAACAGGAAACACAACTTGTTATGGATGGATTTTGCCAAACGTTCGGGGTTAGTTCAGCTGGATATGAAGAACGCTTGTCGACTTATGCAAAACCGAGCGAGGGCTGGCCGCGACATCTTTATTTCGCGCAGACTGTTCTGGGAGAGCAATTGCTCAAAACACAAGGAGAGATGCAGTCTCTGGACTGGAATCGTCTGGATGCTGAATTTCGAGACAGCCGTGTTGACTACTACAGAGCTCAGCAAAGCCGTGAAATGCAATTAATGGATCGCTTGACAGCAACTGTCATGGCGCAATTTCAGCAAGGCATGAAACTCTCTGATATTGTAAAACTGATCAAGAAAAACCGCCAGGACGAGATCAGTTCGGTATTTCTCAAACACCACTTGGATGTTACAGATCCTGTGTTGGACTATATCTCACATCTTGTGCATCAAGGTGTAATTCAAAAAAGAACGGATGGGACTTATTACACCCCGATCCCCTCGTTTCGCAGTTTCCTTGTTGAACAAGGCATGCTTGAATCGAATGCCGAAATTTCGAAAGCCGAGCATATTCGCTCCAGGCCGTAACATGCTGTTTTTCGCCTTAACATCCGTATTTCTTTGGGGCAAGTTTGTGTTCCAGAAAATTGCTGACTCTTCAATAACTGCTGCAATGCAAATCGGGGGTTTGGAATTCGATCGGATTTTAGTTCGCCTCTTAGGATATTGTCCATCTCTTCATTGACATACAACTACTTGATCACAAAAGAGACGAGTCGTTACGATAGTAATTCGCATGTTTACTGGCATAGTTCAAACCCAAGCAACCATTACCTCTTGTGATTGTCATGAACTCGGCAGAAGATTGGTCATTGACATCGCCGAAATGCCATCGCCCATTCCGGAAATTGGTGATAGTGTAGCGGTTAATGGTGCCTGTCTCACAGTGGTTGAGATCAATCGCGCCAAATACAGTTTTGATGTATCCTCGGAAACACTCAGTCGAACATTGGTTGGCAAATGGGTGTCCGGTGATCGGGTAAACATCGAAAAAGCGCTAACTCTCACTGCGCCGCTTGGCGGTCATTTGGTGTCTGGTCATGTTGATGGGGTCGGAACCTTGGTTTTTTCGGAAGAAACCGGTTCATATCGAACCATGCGATTCCGAATCGCCAGGGAGCTTGCAATCTTTCTGTCCGAAAAGGGTTCAATTGCGATTGATGGAGTGAGTTTGACGATCAACAGCATTGCTGATGACCGGAAATGGACCGAGTTCAATTTGATGTTGGTTCCCCACACCTTGATGCAAACGACATTGGGGGAATTAGCCATTGGTGATTCAGTTCATATTGAAGTCGATCAAATTGCCCGCTATATCCATCGCATGAATAATTTCAATGCCGATTGAACAAGCGACCGAGTTTAGCCTCATGAGCAACAAGCAACATGAGGGAGATTTGTCTTGCTGCTGAGAAATATCCCAGATTGTCATTGCATTGTCTGGTTACCCCGCTTATTATTCAGGAAAACGAGCATTGCAACATTTGAAAGGAAAAATGAATGCCTTGCATCCCTGATCATGTGCTTTTCTGTCACGAGTTCCCAATGATCTCAGTTCATAAACCGAGAATTTGGAAATTGTCGCAATTGAGAATGGAATTGGAATACGCAAAAAGAAAAAACAGTGTCTGATTTGCAAGTAGATCCGATTGAAGAAGTCCTTGAAGAGTTCGGCAAGGGCAATACAATCATTATGGTTGATGACCAGGATCGGGAAAACGAGGGAGATCTTTTTGTTGCCGCAGAAGTCGTCAATGATCAGCACATCAACTTCATGGCCTCAAAAGCTAGAGGTCTGATTTGTCTAGCCCTTACAGAAGAGCGGTGTAATCAGCTGGAATTACCATTGATGGTTAGTCGTAACAATGCCCGCTTCTCAACCAACTTTACGGTCTCGATTGAAGCAGCCCGTGATGTAACAACAGGTATATCGGCTCAGGATCGAGCCAGGACCATCCGGGCGGCAGTTGCACCACACGCATCCCCAAAGGATATCGTAACCCCTGGACATGTGTTTCCGATCAAGGCTCAACCGGGTGGTGTCTTGACCAGAGCTGGTCATACCGAGGCTGGCGTGGATATGGCAAGACTGAGTGGATTTGAACCGGCAACGGTGATTTGCGAAATCCTGAAAGAGGATGGTACGATGGCAAGATTGCCGGATTTGATGAACTATGCGAGGGAGCATCAACTCAAAATTGGAACGATCGCAGACCTAATTCGCTATCGCCTTGATCATGACCCGACACTGGTTCGAATTTCCGAGCATTATCTATCACTGGAGCATGGCAAGTTTCGGGGTTTTGTCTTTCGAGATGAAGTTGAAGGAGGTACCCATTTTGCCTTGGTCAAAGGGGAATTATCAAGTGATGAGGTAGTGCCAGTACGGGTCCATGTACATCGAGGCGCGTTGGACGTGGTCCTGAATCCTCACTCACCCTGGAGTTGGACACTGGAGAATGCAACTGCATCGATTGCGGCTCAAGAAGTCGGCGTGGTCGTGATACTTTCGTATAATGAAACTGCTGACGAGCTCGTTAAGCGCATTCGAACCAAGTCCGAATTAACGGATCGTCCAGTTGGAGTGGATCAAGCTAGCGAGCCACAAGACTTGCGAATGTTGGGTGCTGGAAGTCAAATCCTGGCCGATTTGGGAGTCCGCAGAATTCTTGCATTGGGCCGATCCAAGCGCACTCATGGGTTATCGGGTTTCGGGCTGGAAATTGTCGGTTACGTTGAAACCCCGAGACAACTTCAGGAATGGAAGCATGCCAATCAATGAAATTCATGCTGATTTGACAAGTTGTAAAGGACGATACGCGATTGTTGCGGCAAAATTCAATCAGTTCATCACAGACCGTCTCATAAGCGGTGCAGTTTCTACCCTGAGGACTTATGGTATTCCAGAAACCGATATTGACTGTATCTGGGTACCCGGTGCTTTTGAAATCCCCTTGATCGCCAGGGTGCTGGCCGAATCTGGTCTGTACCAGGCAATTATTACGCTAGGGGCAGTAATCCGAGGAGGAACTCCACACTTTGATTATGTCGCAGGGGAGTGCGCTGCAGGTATTACACGTATCAATGACAGTTCGAATACTCCAGTCATCTTTGGCGTATTGACAACCGACACAACCGAGCAGGCTATAGAACGAGCTGGACTTGATACCAACAAGGGTTGCGAAGCGGCATTGGCTGCATTGGAAATGGCAAGCACAATGAGCCAGATTGTGAGAACTTGACGGCAATTTTTGATTTTCAGGAATTTTCTCAAGTTAGGTTAATCCGGTAAATAACCAATAAGTCACAAGTTGAACAACGTCACTAACAGTCAGCATCTGGCCAGACAGAGTGCTGTTCAGGCTCTCTATCAATACAGCTTGACTGGGCAATCACCTACCGATATTGAAGACAAATTCATTTTCAATGAAAAGTTATCGGGAAAATATCTGCAATTTTTTTTGCATTTGGTAAGAGGCATCGCACCCAATACAGAGGAGATTGATAAACTGTTCGACCAGCATCTTGATCGTGCCAAGCATCAATTGGATTTGGTGACCTTGGCAGTACTTCGGATTGGAGCATTTGAACTGGCGCATCAACCGAATACCCCCATGAAAGTTGTTATCAACGAAGCGGTTGATCTAGCCAAGGAATTCGGTTCTGATCAGGGATATAAATACATCAATGGGGTATTAGATAAAGTGGCCAGGGAGGTGCGAGGCAATCAAACAGCCTGATTTGTCTGATTTGTTCGCTTCACTGGAAAACTTTCTAGCTTTTGGATTTGGTTCTGGTCTGATTCCAAAAGCGCCAGGGACAGCGGGCAGTTTGTGTGCCATGCCAATAGTGTGGTTGATGGGGCAGATCGAACCGATATTTTTGTATGGTGTTATCTGTGCAACTTGTATCTTGGTCGGGATACGGGTTTGTGAAAGGGCAGGACAACAATTAGGCAAACATGATCATCCAGCGATTGTGTGGGATGAAATTGTCGGCATGCAAATCACTCTGATCCTCGTTCCCGCTACAATTATGAATCTAGTGATTGGGTTTTTATTGTTTCGATTTCTGGATATAGTCAAGCCATGGCCCGTCAGTTGGTTCGATAAAAACCTTAGAGGCGGTGTTGGAGTAATGTTGGACGATATAGTAGCTGGAGCAATTGCAGCTGCGGCGTTGTATGGAATCTCTACCCTTTAAAAGGGAATTACATACGAAAGTAACGAAACAGCTGTCCGCCAGTCCGGTTGGGCAGGCGAGCTATTCCGGATCGGGGTACTGGATTTTGACGGGCTGAAGGATGGCCTTGCGGAATTCTGGCAGTGGGTCAGTTTGAAAATCACCGAGCGAAGCCGGGAAAAGGGCGGCCCGCAGACTGTCCTCCAAGGTGTCCGGTCGGGAAGCGGTCGGCGGATGCGCACCCCGTTCTCGTACACGTGCCCGTGCGGCTAGTTGTAGTCGGAGGGGAGACTGCGGCCTGCCTATTAGCCACAAGTTTTATCTGAACGTAAATTCGGATACAGGTATTCCGGGTCCAGGCGCTTGAACAATGCATAAGCCCGGCCGTAGGCGCCGAGTTCGAGATAGCCGGTTCAGATCTCCCTGTGTCCGGGCGGCGGGTCGTTTTTCCGAGCCAGATAGCCGCCGAGCATGGCCATGGTCAATACCGTCGGATCCTGACCCAAGGGGCCAGGGAACTGCCGGACTTGCCCGCCCGCAAAGGGCAACGGGGCAAGCCTCCGAAAACCGATGCGCATGACCTCCACCAGGCATTCCAGAACTTCGAGAACGAAATCCTGCGATTTGCTCGTAACCCGTTCTGTCCCTACACCAATAATTCGGCTGAGCGCTTCCACAGGACGAGCAAAGTGAAACAAAAAATGTCCGGAACCTTCCGATCCTTCAACATGGCACAAGCCTGTTGTCGAGTCACCAGCTATCTCCAAACCATGAACATGCCCGGATACAATCCTCTCACTGCAATCGAACGGGTACTCAAAGGAGAAGCAGTCGATATACTCAAGAAAAAATTGTAAGATACTGCAACGTTCCTAATGGAACGAATAAACACCCATTCACTCACTGCTTCGTTTGATGGGGCGAGTAGTTACGGAGATTTCAAACGGGACGCTACCGAAATTCCCCAGCTTCTTTTTAACGGTCGGCGGGGGAAAGGTCTGCAAGGCACCTGCCGGTAGATCCACTACCGGCCCACCGTCTCCTCGACCAGAAGCTTCAGGCGACCCTCAATCTACTCCGGACCCCAGCCCTGCCCCAACAGGGCACGGATGCGACGCCACCACGCATCGGTCAGCTTGCGGGGCACGCCCGACACCTCGTTACGGCGGGTGGCGACCTTCTCCTGGGCCTGCCGGCCGTTTGCAACACCACAGACCCCCGGAGTGTTGCACTTCATAGTGGAATGGGGGCAAGAGATCTTAATGAATACGGTATCATGCAAAAATCCAGGTAAACTGCGATCTAACTGTCATACAGTTGCTTAAAAATGTGTTAGATTTGCAACGGTTTCATAATTGATACTTATAATTCGAAATACCATGTTCGATTTTCAACAACCCGTCCTCAGGACTGATATATCTGGCATGCCGCTTGAATGGATTGATTATAGGCGTGCAGTAACCCTGATAACGCTTGATCAGGTAGCCTATACATGTGGTGATTTTGAGTTGTCGATTACTGGTGGACGAAATCGAATCACTGGTAAACGCAGTATTGTTGAAATTAACTCGATCATCGCAACTCAAGGACACTTCCGATCAACTTCCAACGATGAATTTCTTTATTCACCACCTTTACACAACCTTCCATTATTTCAGAGAGATGGATACCTGTGCTTGTATTGTGGTGATCCGTTTCACTATAATGAACTATCACGAGATCATGTTACACCATTTAGTCAAGGTGGTCGGGATGCATGGACAAATGTTGTAACTGCCCGTGTTCGGTGCAATAACTACAAGGCTGGGAGAACACCGGAACAGGCCGGCATGAAGTTGCTTGCTATACCGTTTACTCCTACCCGTGCAGAATATATATATTTGCAGGGCAAACGAATTCTTGCCGATCAAATGGAATTTTTAAAATCTCATTTTCCGCGAACTAGTCCGTTGCGTGATCGAACGTAATCAAACAATCAAAACAAAGGGGATAATTTCATGACGAAATTTCGAGCATTCCGAATTCGCAAGGTCGAAAAGGAAATAAAGTCGGGCTTTGAAGAAATCACCATTGATAACTTGACCGAAGGAGAGGTGGTCGTTCAGGTTGAATGGACAGGGATCAATTACAAGGATGTGCTTGCGGCAACTGGAAAAGGCGCAATACTCCGTAAATTTCCTCTAAACGGGGGCATTGACTTAAGCGGAACCGTTACTGAATCTTCAGTGACAGAGTTCAAATCTGGAGACAAGGTATTGGTTTGTGGTTGTGGTTTATCGGAAACGGCAGATGGCGGCTATTCCGAATTTGCGCGCGTTAAATCCAGTTGTCTTGTTCCATTACCGGATGGCATGACTACTCGGGAGGCCATGGCCATAGGTACTGCCGGGTTCACTGCTGCCATGGCAATTGTACGAATGCAGGAAAACCGGCAAACGCCCGGGATGGGACCAATTGTCGTTACTGGTGCTACTGGAGGCGTTGGCTGTTTGGCAATTGATATGCTGGCATCAAACGGTTATGAAGTAGTGGCTTTCACAGGTAAGTCTGATCAGCAATCTTTCCTGAAGGAATTGGGAGCGAGCGAATTAATTGATCGCCACAAGATTGAAATGGGTGAAAAGCCGCTTGAGAAAGCAACATGGGGAGGAGCTGTTGATAATGCAGGTGGCAATACTCTGGCTTGGCTTGCTCGAACAACCAGACCATGGGGCAACATTGCATCAATTGGTCTGGTTGATGATTTTCGATTGAATACCACAGTGATGCCATTTATCTTGCGTGGCGTATCACTTCTCGGAATCAATTCAATCGAAATGTCCAACGACTATCGCGCCTTGATTTGGTCACGCATTAGTGAAGATCTGAAACCACGCCATCTCGATAAAATCGTTACTCGGACTATTCGTTTCGATCAATTGACAGATACCTTTCAGGATTATCTTTCTGGTCATAACATTGGTCGAACTATCGTAAAAATACAGCCCGACTAGAGCGGCAATGCGCGATTCTTCTGCAAGCGTTCTGAAAAGGAGTTTCCAGCTCAAGCCCGATCGAACCCCTGATGACAATGATCGAATCGAGATTGGTCCAAGTCCGCTAAGCTATGAGGAATGGGCAAATTTGGGTCTTGAATGTCCAAACATGCCTGCCCTCCGTGAATATCGCTTATCTCGAGTCCAGGAGCAACTCAAGCTTCATGATTGCGCTGGCATTTTGCTTTTTGATCCTCTTAACGTTCGATATGCGACTGACAGCACGAACATGGTACTCTGGATTATGCACAACTCGGCAAGAGCATGCTATATCGCGACCGAAGGGCCAGTTATATTATTCGACTTCCACAATTGCCAGCACTTGAGTAACCATTTGGAACTGGTAGATGAAATTCGTGACATGACATCGTTTTTCTATTTCGCCGGCGGTGATCGATGTGAAGAAAAGGCCGGACTATTTGCAGCAGAAATAGATGATCTGTTAGGTCAGCATGGAGGCGGAAATAAACGAGTAGCAATCGATAGAATTGAGATCGTTGGCCTACGTGCAATCGAGAAACAAGGCATTGAAGTACTCGATTACGGCATGGAAATGATGGAGACAGCCCGAGAAATCAAGAGCGGAAATGAGCTGAAAGCCATGCGTTGCGCAGTTGCTTCCTGTGAGGCATCGGTTAAGGAACTTGAACAAGCTCTAATTCCGGGAATCAGTGAAAACGAATTGTGGGCCTATTTGCATTTTGGGAATATTCGTCGAGGCGGGGAATGGATTGAAACGCGTATACTGTCGTCTGGACCCAGGACCAACCCGTGGATGGCCGAATGTGGACCGCGGATCATTCAGGATGGTGATCTGGTCGGACTCGACACGGATCTGGTCGGAGTCTACGGATATTGCGTTGATATGTCTCGAACTTGGTTGGCTGGTGATAAAAGGGCAACCAGAAAACAACGCGAACTTTACGCCATGGCTTATGAGCACATCATGGAGAATATGGAACGGTTACGCCCCGGTCTAAGCTTTCATGATTTGTCGTTCGGTGGGCATCAGCTACCGGAGAAGTATCGAAAAGAACAGTATTCCGTCAGGTATCATGGGGTTGGCTTGTGTGATGAGTATCCGATAATCCCTTATCCAGATCATTGGGCAAAATCGGGATACGATGGTATCTTGAAGCCGGGGATGTGTCTATGTGTTGAGGCTTATATTGGTGAGCATGGCGGTCATGAGGGAGTAAAGCTCGAGGAACAAGTCGTGATAACGGAGAATGGGTACGAACAATTGACAACCTATCCACATGATTCAAAATTTGCACCTTGAAAATAGGTAGCGATAAGCAGACCTGTACGGACTCGTAGCTGTTCGAAATGAAATTAAAACCCAGCGCGCCTCCACTCATGATATTTTTGCAGGAATTTTAGCGCCCATTCTGGGGCATGCGCCTTTTTCCAATTGCCTGCCGCAAATTTATTCGCTTCCATCCAGGTTGGATAGGAATGAATGGTTCCGAGTATCTTGTTCAGACCTAAACCGTGCCGCATGGCTAAAACAAATTCTGCGATCAGATCCCCTGCGTGTTTACTAATAATCGTTACTCCAAGAATTCGGTCTTTGTTGGGTACTGTGAGCACTTTTATCCAGCCCTCTGCATGACCATCAGCCTTGGCGCGATCAAGCTCGGCCAAGGAGTATGTTGTCACCTCATAAGGGATATGTTTTTCGTTAGCTTCCAGCTCATTCAAGCCAACTCGAGCAACTTCAGGATCAGTATATGTAGCCCAGGGTAATACGCTGTAATCGGCTTTGAATTTCTTGAATGGACTGAACAAGGCGTTCACTGAAGCATACCAGGCTTGATGAGCGGCGGCATGCGTAAACTGATAAGGGCCTGTTACGTCTCCAACTGCGTAGATATTGCTGTAACCAGCCTGTAGATACTCGTTGACCTCTACTCTGCGTTGTGGAGTGATTGGGATTTTCATCTGATTCAAACCATACCCGTCAATACGTGCGGCTCGACCGAGCGCTAACAGCAACGTATCAAATTCGATTTCTTCAGCTTTGCCGGGCCCTTCACAGATCAGAAATTTCGAACCTTCACGGTTGGTTGCTTTAACCGCCTTATGAGATG
The DNA here is from genome assembly GCA_965220975.1 of Candidatus Poriferihabitans sp. Taxonomy (GTDB): domain Bacteria; phylum Pseudomonadota; class Gammaproteobacteria; order Arenicellales; family Poriferihabitantaceae; genus Poriferihabitans. The sequence continues at coordinate 927,971 of OZ244855.1, forward strand.
TTAGAACTCGAATGCCTTCGGTCGCAAATCTTTTCAAAATATGATTCGAGAATTCAGGATCTTCACGAATCAGGATTCGATTGACCATTTCAACCAGGGTTACTTGACTGCCAAATCGAGCAAAACACTGTGCCAGTTCACACCCAATGGGACCACCGCCCAAAACCACCATTTTCTTTGGCAATTCCGTGATATTCCAGAGTGTGTCCGAGGTGAAGTAACCGGTTTCATCAAGTCCTTCAATTGGCGGAACCAGTGGCTCTGCACCTGCTGCGATAACGATCGCCTTGGCAGTCAAAGTAGCACCGTTCACTTGAACCTTGTTTCGAGAGAGGATAGTTGCCTCGCCTTTGATAACATCAACTCCCAACGATGTATAACGTTCTACGGAATCATGCGGCCGAATTGAATCAATGATCGAATGAACACGTTTCATGATGTCCGCAAAATCGAATTCACACTCGGCTTTGCGAATTCCAAAATTCTCCGAATGTTTGATGTCGTGGATGTACTTTGCCGAGGCAATTAATGACTTTGACGGCACGCATCCGGTGTTCAGGCAGTCTCCACCCATTTCACCTTTTTCGATCAGGAAAACTTTTGCCTTGATGGCCGCGGCAATATAAGCTGTTACCAGTCCTCCACTGCCGGCGCCAATAACAATCAAATTCGCATCATGCTTCTTCATTTCCTACCCACCTCTTTCGAATCGCCTTCAAAGCAAATTTTGCAATATAGGGAAATACTGCCAATAGTACGAACGACGCAATCAGTGTTGGTGACAACAGGCCTTGAACCGAATCCAGTTTTGCAAGTTGGGTGCCAGCATTGACAAATACCATGGTACCTGGTGCCATGCCAATCAGGGATGCTATGAAAAACACGGTAGTACGAATGGAAGTTAATCCCATCAACAAATTGATCGCGAAAAAAGGGATAACCGGCACGAGACGCATCGAAAACAGGTACAATGCACCTTCTTTCTTGAAGCTTTCCCTGATTTTTGCAACACGTTCTCCCATTTTGTTGGCGACCAGATCTTCGAACAGATAACGTGCTACCAGAAATGCAATTGTCGCTCCAATGGTTGCGGATACTAAAACGACTGCGCTGCCCACCGCAAACCCAAATATGGCCCCACCTAGTAGCGTCAACACCAGTGCGCCGGGTATTGAGGCCGCCGTACAAGAAATGTAGATACCTGCATAGATCAAGATGGTCAGCAATGGATTTGCTTCCCGATACTCAACCAGCGTATCTAGTTGGGACTTGATAAATTCAAGATTCAGGTATTTCTCAGGGCCTACATAAATCAGAAGACCGGCTAGAACAAGAATAAAGACGATCAGGATTATTTTGCCTTTTGTCATGAATACATCCGCGTATATTTGTATGTTAAGTGTTACAGATTGTTGATTTTATCAATGAGTGCGTCAGCAAATTGACTGGTTGACAGCGTGGTAGCGTTTTCCATCAATCGAGCAAAATCATAGGTCACTGTGCGATCGCTCATGACTTGAGGGAAAGCTTTGTTGATCAAATCGGCGGCTTCAGTCCAGCCAATGTATTGCAGCATCATTACGCCTGAAAACATCAGGGACGAGGGATTTACTTTGTCCTGATTTGCATATTTTGGCGCTGTACCGTGGGTCGCTTCGAATACCGCTACATGGTCTGCCATATTTGCTCCTGGTGCAATTCCAATGCCACCAACTTCAGCTGCCAGCGCATCTGACAAATAATCACCATTCAGATTCATGGTTGCCAGTACATCAAACTCCCCCGGGCGCAGTTGTAACAACTGGAACATGATATCGGCAATTCGGTCATTGACTAGAATCTTGTTGTCTGGCATCACTCCACCATGGTCATCCCACAGCTCCTGCTCAGTGATGACTTGATCTCGGAATTCATCTTTGGCAAGTTCGTACCCCCACCTCATGAAAGCGCCCTCCGTGAATTTCATGATGTTTCCCTTGTGAACCAGCGTAACACTTTTTCGATGATTGTCGATGGCGTACTGGATAGCCTTGCGAACAAGTCGGCGAGTACCATGAGGGCTAATCGGTTTTATTGCAAGACCCGCATCTGAAAAAAAATCGACTCCCATTTCGTCCCTCAGAAAACCCGCAAGCTTCTCATTTGCTTCAGTACCGCTCTCAAATTCAATGCCGGAATAAACATCTTCGGTATTTTCCCGAAAAATCACCACATCAACTTCTTCGGGTTTCTTTAGCGGCGAAGGCACGCCCGTATAGTATTTCACTGGTCTTACACAGGCATACAGGTCCATCTCCTGACGCAAGGAGACATTTAGTGAGCGGAAACCCCCGCCAACGGGGGTAGTCAACGGGCCTTTGATCGATACGATGAGTTCCCGGATTGCATTAAGTGTTTCTAGCGGAAAAAAATCACCACTATAAATTCCAGCAGCCTTCTCTCCCATATACAGTTCGCACCAATGTACCCGTCGCTTTCCTTGATATGCTTTTTCGATGGCCGCATCCCATACCCGTAGCGATGCACTTGTAATGTCAGCTCCGATGCCATCTCCCTCGATATATCCTAAAATTGGGTTATTGGGCACATTTAATCTATTGTCTTCAATAGAGATTTTCCTTCCGTTTTCGGGGATTTGTATTTGCTGGTACGCCATGATTGAATAATAATTTTTTATCAGAGAATAATTTTTTTGATTTTATCATCCTATGGCTAACATGGTTGAAAAATAACTAGTGAATACCAAGTAAATTCGTTTTGGTTCTTTTGATCGTAAATGGCCATCCTAGACTTGTTCTGTCAAATTTCCGTGATCACATGATCTCAAGCATTATTCATGATCCACTCACTTTGTAAAATCAAGTTCAGAAATAACATTTCCAATCGAATTGCCAGTGATGTTTTGCAATGCGAAACAGCTCGCAAAACCTTGTGAGGACAGATGGTTTAAAGTGCGCGTTACAGTACGAGGAATGTTCAGTCTCAAAATTGATCCGCTAAGGAAGGCTTGAGCATGCCTTAACCAAAAATTGGGCTATCGCCATCTTATCTGGTCATGAGCGGTTGCAAGAAATGTCCGGTCATTTGATGAACCGAGACCGGTATGGCCGAGGTAAGCGCTCGGAAAACCAACGCGTTTCGAACGGTTATTGTTGAATGTTTCAAATTCGACACTTTGCCGGGACCGATGCATTTCAACAGCGGCAAGAAACCAGAAAGGCATGCCAATTTCGTCAAGCTCTAGAACGGTCTGCTTTATCGTTGCAGTTTCACCAACTTTTTTTTTCGATTATGTCGGGGCATGACCAACGCAAATTTGATTGAGGCGTTTTGAGATAAGGATTCGTTCTTGTTGGTCTTTCGTTGCCCGTGTTTCTCCCACCTGGTGCATGGACTTTCGGTTCAGCGTAGAACCTGTTGAAGAGCACTGATTATTTTCTGCATTTCTTTCTGACTGTTGTAGTGGACAAGTGAGACTCTCACAAAGCCATCTTCAGGATTAACCCCAAGGCCCTCAACCAGATGGTAGGCGTAAAAGTTTCCTGATTCACAACCAATACCGCGCTGTTGAAGCTCTGCGCAAATCTCCGATGCAGATCGCCGTTGGTGTCGGAAGGCCACGGTAGAGACGCGGTCACCAGCTTCTATGTTCTGCTTGCCCAAAACCCGAACCTCCGGAAACTCAGACAAACAGTTGAGAATTGCCTTAGTAAGCTGATTCTCATGTGCATGGGTAAGTTGATACAAATCATCGAGTTTACCCCGCAGATTTCGACTGGATGATCCAAAATGGTGCTCGTGCAAGGTAGAAAAATAATCGAGAACACCAGCAGATGCCGCTACTTCAGCATGTAAGGGGCCAGCCGGATTAAAGTGTTTTGAGATGGTGCCAACATTAAAATCATGGCATTGAGCCTCCATGGCTTCAGCAGCCCGCAGGTCAAGATACATCACGCCTTGATGTGGTCCAAATACCTTGTAGAGACTGAATGCATATCCATCAACCCCTAAACTTTTCGGGGCCTGAATATGGTGAGGTGCATATGAGACCGCATCAACAAAGACACGAGCATCCGAGAAATTCTTGATCATTTGCACGTATGACTGAACAGGATTAACCGTCCCTACTAGATTTGAGCAATGTGTAAGGAATACCCACCGAGTTTTATCAGTGAGCAGATTCTCTAGAGATGTTTTTTCAAGCAGGCCTAGTTCAGGTTCCACATCCCAGTGTTTTACCTCTATGCCCCTTTGTCGTGCCATGCGCAACCAGACTCCTCGATTTGATTCGTGATCCTGATTCGTAACAATGATTTCATCACCTGACTGCAATGTAGCACCAATCGCCTGTGCGAGTACATAAGTGTTCATCGAAGTTGAAGGGCCGAATGTCAATTCGTCGTGCGTGATTTCAAGCGCCTCCACCCAAAGTGAGCGTGCACGATCCATTGCCTCCCCTGCTTCATTCGACGGAGAATAACCGGAATAGGGTTGAACACGCAAGTGACGATTGTAGTTTTCGAAGACTTGATGGACTTGTTTGGCTATATAACTTCCCCCTGCATTGGCGCAAAAGACAAGATCGGGATTGTCTGTTAATTGCGGAAACTGGCATCTTGCGAAATTGCTATCAAAATCCATGGATGATCCTCAAATGATATATGTATGTTATGAAATGACAAGTGCGACAGTATAGAATTTTCTGATCAGCTCGTTTCCCAAAAAAACTGTAACGAACGACGGATTGCTCGATTGAACAGTTCCGGTGCAGGCCGATATCCAGATTTCGAGACTGCGGCTCATTGCCATCAAGCAACTTATTCCGACACGACGCGGACCGGGGAGGAAGTAAGCCAACCCTACTCAATGGGAATTATAGTTAAATGACATGTCTTTTTATGACTCAATAGTAGAGCTAAACGGCAACGCCCTCCACTTGCGGATTCCCCAATCTCGTAGACCATTCAATGGCGGGCCTGCTTGCGATAGTGACAACTGACATGATTCGCATGGGTGTAACGATCTCTTGAAATTTTTACAGATTGCCCTAATAATAGATGCAGGCCTCAATCCTTTTAGCAAATTTCACGTCCGGCTTCCTGCATGCAATCTGACTTAACTATTTCAACCGAAGCAGTCCAGCGCATCAACCAACTTCTTGAAGCTCGCAATAATCCTGATTTGCGATTGAGAGTTTATATCGAAGGTGGTGGTTGCTCTGGGTTCCAGTATGGTTTTCAATTTGATGAAACAACCGAAGAAGATGACCTGCTAATGGAATATCAAGGCATCAAGGTAGTCGTCGACATGTTGAGCCTGCAATATCTTTCCGGTGCAGAAGTTGATTTCAAAGATGACATCATGGGTAGCCGTTTCCTAATTAATAATCCAAATGCTTCTGCGACTTGTGGTTGCGGATCAAGCTTCTCGATTTAAAGCGCGGAATTAGTTTTTTAGTCGCTCCACAGCTTGACAATACACGAAACTGGTCGAAGAATCTCGCGCATTGTGCTTGTCGACCGAGACATCGGTTGTGAAAATGCCCTGCTTGCTGAACTTGGCTCTTGGCTTACGCAGTTGCAGCTATAAATCGAAACCTTGGAATCTCCCTAACAGTGCCTGGTTGTCGATTCGACTGCAAGCGATGCGACATGAAGCGACTGGATTCGGCTAAATTTACAAGGTGTTCCTCAACAACCAAGAAACCCCCCGATTTTCTGGTCTTGACCTTTTCCTGAAAACCCCCATATTCTAGGCGTTTCAAAATTTATAGGATTGATGCTGAACATGAGCAACTCAACCAACAAGAACGAACAAACTGCTACGGAAGAAGCACAGGCTGAATTTCAAGATCCTGACCATCCGCAGACGGAGTTACCTGATGTGGAAGAGGATGAGTCGCAAGATGATGTGAATAATCAAGGCGAGGAGGAAAGTTCCAGTGAAAATTCAACTATGGAGCATGATGAACGGAACACTCCTCAAGAAATGGAGCTGATGAGTCCAGACCAGCTTCTTGTTGAATTGACCACAACGCGTGCAGAAGCGAAAAAGCTGAAGGATGGATATCTCCGTGCCAAGGCAGATGCAGAGAATATTCAAAGGCGAAGTCAAATTGAGATTTCTTCGGCTCGAAAGTACGCGATTGAGGGTTTTGCAAAGGAGTTGTTGAGTGTCGCTGACAGTCTCGACCAAGCCATAAAGGTGGAGATCGATGAATCGGCCAGCGAAGCCGTAGAAAAAATGCATGAAGGATTGGAGCTCACATTGAAACAACTCGAATCGGTGTTTGACAGGTTTCATGTTTTGCCGGTTGAAGCAGATCAGGGTGTTCCATTTGATCCAGAGTACCACCAGGCGATTTCCATGGTCGATAGTAACGATGTTCAATCCGGTGAGATCGTCTCCGTGATGCAGAAGGGTTTCGTTCTTAATGATCGTCTGTTGCGGCCTGCAATGGTGGTTATCGCAAACTGAGCGGCTTGTTATTTCTGATTCAAGCACTATATCCTGAACAAGAATCATTTATCAATTTTGTTGAATATTAGAGGTTTCCAATATGTCCAAAATCATAGGCATTGACTTAGGCACTACCAATTCCTGCGTCGCAGTAATGGAAGGTTCGTCGCCAAAGGTCATCGAAAATAGTGAGGGTGATCGCACAACTCCGTCAATCGTTGCATTTGCTAAAGATGGTGAAGTGTTAGTTGGCCAGTCTGCCAAACGGCAGTCTGTGACCAATCCCGATAACACGATCTTTGCCGTGAAACGCTTGATTGGAAGAAAGTTCGATGAAGATGTTGTACAACGCGACATTGACCTCATGCCCTACAAGATTACCAAGGCCAAGAATGGTGATGCCTGGGTAGAAGCGGGCAGCAAAAGTATGGCGCCACCAGAAATATCAGCTCGCATACTCCAGAAGATGAAGCAAACCGCTGAAGACTACTTTGGTGACAAAATCACGGAAGCAGTCATTACGGTACCCGCCTACTTCAATGATTCTCAACGTCAGGCAACGAAAGATGCCGGCAAGATTGCCGGTCTTGAAGTCAAGCGGATCATCAATGAGCCGACAGCAGCTGCATTGGCATATGGCATGGATAAGTCCAAAGGTGATCGCAAGATTGTTGTCTATGATCTTGGCGGCGGAACGTTTGACGTCTCGATAATCGAAATTGCAGAAATTGAAGGTGAGCATCAGTTTGAAGTACTGTCTACCAATGGCGATACATTCCTGGGCGGTGAAGATTTCGATCGTCGCTTGATTGATTACCTGGCGGACGAATTCAAAAAGGATCAGGGCATGGATCTGCGCGGCGATCCATTGGCCATGCAACGTCTCAAGGAAGGTGCTGAAAAAGCCAAAATCGAATTGTCATCCAGCAGTCAGACGGAAATCAATCTTCCTTACATCACTGCAGATTCGAGCGGCCCGAAGCATCTGAACATGAAATTGACCCGTGCCAAACTGGAGAATCTGGTTGATGACTTGATCAAACAGACGCTTGAGCCATGTCGAACCGCCTTGAAGGATGCAGGTCTCAAACCTTCTGAGATAAACGATGTGATTCTGGTGGGCGGACAGACTCGCATGCCAAAGGTTCACGAGGTTGTCGAGAATTTCTTTGGAAAGGAACCACGTCGTGATGTCAACCCCGATGAGGCCGTTGCTGTTGGGGCAGCTATCCAGGGGGGAGTGCTGGGTGGAGACGTCAAAGATGTTCTGTTGCTCGATGTTACTCCGCTGTCGCTGGGCATTGAAACACTTGGTGGCGTCATGACCAAGCTGGTCGAAAAGAACACGACCATACCCACCAATGCCAGTCAGGTTTTTTCGACAGCAGAGGACAATCAATCCGCTGTAACTGTTCATGTTCTGCAAGGCGAGCGGGAGATGGCCAGCGGAAACAAGTCATTGGGGCGTTTTGATCTTACGGAAATCAAGCCCGCTCCACGAGGCGTACCGCAAATCGACGTATCTTTTGACATTGATGCCAATGGGATATTGAATGTTTCTGCGAAAGACAAGGCTACCGGCAAGGAAAACCGAATTGTAATTAAGTCAAGTTCCGGGCTGTCCGATGACGAGATAGAAAGGATGGTTCGAGATGCAGAGGAGCATGCTGAAGAAGACAGGAAAGCAAGGGATCTTGCCGATACTCGCAACCAGGCCGAGGCCATTGCTCATTCAACTCGCAAGCAGCTATCTGAAGTTGGAGATCAGATCAGCGAGGAAGAGAAATCCAAGGTCGAAGGCGCTTTGTCTGCTCTGGAAACTTCAATTAAAGGTGAAGACATTGATGATATTCAGTCGAAGATTCAAACTTTGACAGAGGTCTCCGGACCATTGTTTTCGCAAGCTGCACAACAGGATAGTGAACCGCCCAGTGACTCGGAAAAGTCAAGTGCTGATGATGTTGTTGATGCAGAATTTGAAGAAGTTGACGACAACAACAAGAAACCGTAATGTCATTCTCATTCTAATCTGGAAGTTTTTCCATGTCAAAGCGGAGATTTCTCCGCTTTGACGTTTCAATTTGAGCGTCAATGTCGAAACGAGATTATTACGAAATCCTTGAGATAGATCGCAGTGCCAGCGATAAGGAAATTAAGCAGGCATATCGGCGCTTGGCGATGAAATACCATCCTGACCGGAATGAGAACAGCAAGGAAGCAGAACGCCAGTTCAAGGAAGTGCAGGAAGCGTATAACATTCTCAGCAATGAACAGAAACGGTCAGTTTATGACCAATTTGGTCACGCTGGAATTTCACAGGAAGCGGGTGGATCAGGGCCAGCAAGCGGTTTCGGTGATATTTTTGGTGATATTTTCGGTGATATTTTTGGCGGATCGACTGGAGGCGGTTCACGTCAATCCCGTGGTGCTGATCTCCAGTACCAGATAAACCTGAACCTTGAGGAAGCGGTTTCTGGAGTTGAAAAACAGATTCGGGTACTTAAAAACTCGGTCTGTCAGGAATGTAATGGAACTGGGGCTCGGTCGGGAACACGCCCCGAGACCTGTGAAACTTGTGGAGGCCATGGTCAAGTCCGCATGCAACAGGGCTTCTTCTCTGTTCAGAGAACCTGTCCAGACTGTCATGGAAAAGGTACTGTCATCAAGGACCCATGCCCAGCATGCCATGGAGCTGGTGTGGTTCGGAAAGAAAAAACCTTATCGGTCAAAATACCAGCCGGCGTAGACAATGGCGACAATATTCGGCTATCTGGCGAAGGCGATATTGGTCGACCGGGGAGCAATCCCGGGGACCTGTATGTTCAAATCCGCCTGACTCGGCATAGTATTTTTGAACGTGATGGCGATGATTTGTATTGTGAAATACCCATTTCATTTGTAACTTTGGCACTTGGTGGAGAAATCCAGATACCAACTCTCGAAGGCCGAGCAAATTTGAAAATCCCGCCTGAGAGCCAATCAGAAAAGACATTTCGCTTAAGAGGCAAAGGTGTTCGTAGCGTTCGAAGTGGGACACAGGGAGATTTGCATTGCAAGGTTGTAGTGGAGACGCCGGTGAACCTCAATGAAGAACAGAAGCAACTGCTCCGAAAGTTTGAGGAGAGTCTCACCAAAGGGGGAGAATCACATGTTCCAAAGAGCCGTTCCTGGTCTGAACGGATCAAGTCATTTTTTGATGAAATCGTTTCTTGATGACTCACTGTTCTCAAACGGACTGGAAATCCTAAGATCGATCAATCCTTGCAGGATTCTGCTATCAAAATGATGGATCAGATGTTCAGGCAGAATGGACTTTTGCATCAAAAATTAGAAGGATTCATCCCCCGCAAGTCGCAACAAGAAATGGCTGAAGCAGTCTTCGATGCAATTAGTCATTCTGGAAACCTTGTTTGCGAATCGGGAACTGGAACTGGCAAAACATATGCCTATCTGGTACCTGCCATTCTCTCAGAAAAGCGGACTGTAATAACGACGGCAACACGCGCATTACAGGAACAGGTGTTTTTTCGAGATCTGCCAAACTTGCTGCAAGTGCTAAATGCAGACATGACAACTTGCATGCTCAAGGGACGTGCAAACTACCTATGTCGTCATAGACTGAAACAGGCGCAACTGCAGACCGACCTGGCCAGTGTTCGAGTCCGGCAACCTCTGTCAAAGCTTAACGAATGGGCAAATAAAACCCAAACTGGCGATATATCTGAGGTGAAAGATATACCCGAGAACTCGCCGATCTGGCGAATGGTTACCTCAACCAGCGAAAACTGCCTCGGTGGGCAATGTCCGGATTTCAACAAATGTCATGTACATGCAGCGAGAAAAAAAGCCATTGACAGTGATTTGGTTGTTGCCAACCATCATGTGTATTTTTCTGATCTATCGGTCAAGGAGAGCGGTTTCGGTGGAGTACTGCCCAGTCATGAAATCGTCATTTTTGATGAAGCACATAGCCTTCCAGAGATTGCCGCAAACTTCTTTGGGTTCACTTTCTCAAGTACACAAGTCAAATATCTAGTTGAGGATATACAAACTGCTGAGCTGGAAGAAAATAGCAGTATCGATTTTCATCCTGTTTTCCGGGATCTGGAGGGAGCTGTCAATGACTTGACTTCACTGGCCAACCAGAATTATCAAGGACCCAAAATCTATAGTGAGGTCAAAAATCATGATTGGGAAGAAAAAACGACCAAATTGAAACTGGTGTTCTGCGATCTTGTTCGTGCGCTTGAAAATTCCGCAGTAGCCGGTGCTGGATTAACTCGATGTCGAGATCAGGCGAGGTGGATGTCTGACAATCTCTATACATGGTGTGAAGATCGAGATCAGAACTCGGCTCGCTGGTTTGCAGCCCGCAAGAACGGATTCAACCTGAACTCAACTCCATTGGATGTGGGGCAAATCTTGCGAGAACACATGAATGAAACTGGCAAGAGCAGAATTTTTACTTCAGCGACATTATCCGTTGATCGAAGTTTTTCTCCATTTATAAGCAAGGTCGGATTGTCTGAACCGGATACAGATACAGGATTTTGGGAGAGCCCTTATGATTATCAAAACAACTCCAGATTGTTAATTGATGAGAGTATGCCAGAGCCGAATGATTCTCGCTTTCCAGACGAAATCAAGCAGCTGATCATCGAAATTGGCACAGCAAGTAAAGGACGGGCATTTTGTCTGTTTACAAGTTTTGCAATGTTGAATCGTGTCTATGATCTTGTTCGGGCAGAGGTTGATTGGCCTCTCTACCGACAAGGTGACACCTCCAAGCAAGACTTGATAGACAACTTCATCAAGAATGAACATGCCGTATTGTTCGGAACTTCTACCTTCTGGCAAGGTGTCGATATCAAAGGTGATGCATTAAGTTGCGTCATCATTGACAGATTACCATTTGGTTCTCCGGAAGATCCCGTAATGAAAAGCCGAATTCAGCATTCTCGCGAGCATGGAGAAAATGCATTCATGCAAATCCAGATACCTGAAGCAGTGGTTATTCTCAAACAAGGAGCAGGGCGATTGATTCGATCTGAAACAGACCGAGGTGTTCTGGTGATCTGTGATTCGAGAATCCTGAAAAAGCCCTATGGCAAGATATTTCTCGACAGTTTGCCCCAGATGCCGATCGTCGACAATATTCATGAGATAAAGGAATTTTATGGTTCGATTTCATGAATGAGATCAATATATTGGCAATCGATACTGCTACAAAATATTGCAGTGTTGCGGTTTATTCAAGGAATGAACTATCAACGATCTCTCGGGAATCCCCGAAGCATTCTTCAAGCCTCATCGGACAGATTCAGAGTGCGCTGGTTGATCGAAATCTTAAACTCGATGATCTGCAAATGGTGATTGTCAATACTGGGCCGGGTTCGTTCACGGGGGTTAGAATTGGTATTGGTGTTGCGCAAGGTATTGCATACGGTCTCAGTATTCCTGTGTGCGGAATTGATTCGTTATCCATGTTGGCAACCGGATCTGGGAAAAAGGGAGTAATTGTCCCGATTATGGACGCTAGAATGAAACAGGTCTATGGGGGTGTTTACGATGTCGACGAATATATTCGTGTTTTGCTTTCGCCATACGTCTGCAATCCTGATGAGATTCAAACAATGAATCAGCAGGAATTTACCGTGTTAGGGGACGGCTGGCAGTTATGCCAAGAACATTTCCAGTCGACTTTTGGGAAAGGAGTAGAATTTCAGCAATCCCCAGTCTACCCAGATGCGGCATTAGCGATTGAAGCGTATCTTCATTATGGACTAGGAAAGCCTGTCAGCCCGCTCGAGATAACTGCTACATACATCAGGGATAATGTTGTGCAAGACAAACCCGGACAACAAGCGAAAGCTTAGCGGAAGTTGGCGTTTGGTCAGCTCAGGATTAATTCATTTGCAAACCGGGTGCCGAAGTAGGCAATAAAGAGCAGTGAAAAGGCAATCATGGTCCACTTTGCAGCGAGTTCTCCTCGCCAACCGATGACATATCTGCCCGCGATGGTCATCGCAAATATGATCCAGGCTGCAATTGAGAAAACCACATGATGGTTGAAAGACAAAATCCTCCCTGATTCGGCCTGATATGCGAACATTCCAAAGATTAGATTGATCGTCATCAGAACGAATCCTGTAATGATAAGCATGAACAAATAGGTCTCCATTGACTGGATAGGAGGCAGGTTTGAAATAATGCCTCCAGTTCCCCTTCGCATATTCCGATCTTGTGCTCGAAGCAAGCATGCCTGAGCAAACGCCATGAATAATACTCCATAAGCTGGAATTGCAATCAAAATATGGAGCCGTGCAGATTCCGAAAAGTGAGACATTGGCAAACCGTTCTGAGGTTGGATCAATCCTGCCAACACGGCAACGATAGAAAGTGGATAGACAACCAACCCAAGTTCCGTTATCTTCAGTTTTATTGACAATAGAAGATAGATGACCGCTGAAATCCATCCCGCCATCGAAATGGCACTCCCTATTGAAATAATGATCTCCCGATGTGAATACATAATTTGATAGAGCGTGATCAGATGCATACAAACCGCAATGGCCGCAATCAGATAAATTTTGCAAGAAAAAGTTTGCTGTTCTGAAACTTTGATATTGCGCCAGAGTGAAATCAAGCAAATGGCATATGAGCCGATAGTGATAATTTCAAAAATCATTTCCCTTTCGATTTTGGATTAATGGCGACGCTACACACCGTTGAGTCTTTGCACAGTAAGTTCTTTGATGTGCGAATCATATCATTAGCCGGAGACCATGATTGTAATTTTTGATTTTGAGTAAACGGGGTTGTTGCCTGGTTCAGCCTGCTCGGTCAGTTTGATTTTTGTTGTCAATTTGGTTTGCAGGAAATTGGATATAATTCAACAAGTTTTCAGATTATTCAATCTGCCGAATTTTTTCGTTTATCAGGTAAGTGATTTCGATGTTTAATCAATTGGGAGACCGGCTTCGCTCGGCGGTCAAAACCTTAACAGGCAAGGGACGTCTAACTGAGTCCAATATCTCTGAAGCATTGCGAGAGGTCAGGATTGCGATGCTGGAAGCGGATGTATCGCTTGAAGCAGTACAAAGTTTCCTAAGTTCGATACGTGAACGGGCTATTGGCACAGAGGTGATCGGTAGCCTGAATCCTGGTGAAGCTGTAATCAAACTGGTGCATGAAGAGCTTGTGCATCTGATGGGGGATAGCAATAACGTTCTTAATCTGTCAGTACGTCCCCCTGCGGTAATATTCTTGGCGGGTTTGCAAGGTGCAGGCAAAACCACGACTGTGGGCAAATTAGGCGGATTTCTCAAGGAACGTGAGAATAAATCAGTACTGTTGGTGAGTACTGATGTTCGTCGCCCAGCTGCTATTGATCAGCTTTCAGTCATTGCACGCGATCTGTCTCTTGAATTTTTTCCTTGTACATCATCACAGTCTCCTGTGCACATCGCTCAAAGCGCAGTCGATCATGCTCGAAAAAATCAGTATGATGTTGTTATTGTAGATACCGCTGGACGACTGCATGTAGATACTGAAATGATGTCAGAGATTCAGCAACTGCATACTGCAGTCCAACCAGTCGAGACGTTGTTTGTTGTCGATAGCATGACTGGACAGGATGCGGTAAACAGTGCTCGCTCGTTTGATGATTCATTACCTCTAACCGGTATTATCCTGACCAAAACTGATGGTGATGCACGTGGCGGCGCGGCACTTTCCATCCGGCATATTACTGGCAAGCCGATTAAATTTCTGGGAACTGGGGAGTCCATGGATGCGCTTGAGGCATTTCATCCGGATCGAGTCGCTTCTCGTATTCTGGGCATGGGCGATGTTCTAACTCTTATCGAAGAAGCAAAACGCAAAGTTGACAAGAAAACAGCGGATAAATTTGCCAAAAAGATACGAAGTGGAGCGAAGTTCAATTTGGATGACTATCGCAAGCAAATGTTGCAAACCGAAAAGCTCGGTGGTGTGAGTTCCATGATGGAAAAGTTGCCGGGCATGGACCAAGTCCCCAAACAAGCACTTGAATATGCTCGCAAGATGAACATTCCACAAAAAGTTGCCATTATCAATTCCATGACAGAGCAAGAGAGAAGTTTCCCTGCCATCATCCGTGCACAAAGGATCAAGCGCATTGCTTCAGGATCAGGCACAAAAACACAAGATGTAAATAAGTTATTGAAGGAATTTCAGCAAGTCCAAAAGATGACGTCGAAGTTAAAGAGCAAGTCCGGCATGCAACGAATGGCAAGCAAGTTTGAACGTATCGGCCGTCAGTTTAACTAGTCGAATATGTTCATGCATGATCGTGCGGTTGATTCGCTTGATCCGTAGAAAAGTTACGAACCGCAGCGAGTTTTTTCCAGTAATGAACCATGAAAAATCGGTATCTACTTCTCGATTTCTATCTGTTCATGATTATCTTTAGAATAGTTGGTCAATTTACTCTATCTGTCTTATGTACAGAACGCTTGTCAAAATTTAAATATCAAGTACTCACCGAGAATCGAATATGAAAAAAAAAGAATATGAAAGACTAGAAGCTGGCAAATTAATGGAGCAGCGAATCATTGCTGTTTTAACTAGCTATTTGACTTCTAGCCTAGCAGGCAAGGATGACATTCAGGGTCAGGCCGGAGCTGAATTAATTGACAACATGATGGACATAGCGATGGCTGTAATCCGTTGTGAAATCAAGGCGGCAGTCAAAGATGCCCTAATCGAAATGGCTGAAGAGCAAACATTATCCTTTCATGTCGATTCGGAAGACACGAAGCATTAGCCTGGATAAAAGTTTGTTCGAGACAAGTGCGGATTAAGGGTTGGCGCAAAGCAGTATTGATCAGTATATTAATATGGGAATTATATACTGAAGCAACAATTCCCCAATGATTGCGGAAATCTGCACTGGATTGTCCTGTTTCACGATTGATATCCTGAAAAGGACGGGCGGCGCGTACCCATGGTGCCGCTTCGGTCCTGCACTGAAGTCCGTAAGATACCCGCAGTCGTGGATTTTTGCAATGCCGAACGTGGTTTTCCGGCGGTTCCCCGGATCATGGAGTAACACCGGTACCGTTTCCGGACTCCCCACCGGCTTCATCGACCGCCGGTGTTCCCTCCGTGGCAGGCTGGGAGGCGGGGACAGCGCTATCCGATGCAGCCCCTGCCTCTTTCAGGCAACCGGTCGCTGACGATTGTTTCCGCATTGTCCGGTAGTGGCTCAGTTTGAAAATCCGTCCTTTTCCGGTTGAAACGACTACAATGAATGGAAACTCATTCACCGAGGGGTGCGTCATGTTTCTGGGCGAAGATCATTTTTGGCAGGGATCAGGGATTGCTGTTTTTTCGTATCAGTAGTCATCCAGCCGGTTGATAATGATGAATGATCGAAGCAAGGCCATTCTGTTTGCTCCATTCCTGCTCCAGTACATGCCATCCCGTTTCAGTCGGGTACCGATGACATTTTTGCAGTCGATCTTTACGGCTCCGCTGGATACACATGGGCCTTGTTCTCGGAACGGTTGATAGCCCATTCGTTCCCGGTTGCGTACGAAATGACCAATGGTGTTCCTGATCTCATCTTGGGAGGGGGCTGTTGTTTCCCACATTCATGTCCTTCCATCCACCGAGGGAGGCCTCGGAAGTGCATGGCAAATCCGAATCCAACCGGCCGCCATGCTTGATCAGGCCGATGCCCAGTCGACAGCCTGTTCATGGAGCTCTGACAGCGTCTGAAGCCTCATCCCTGCTGTCCCTGGCCAGCATTACGAAGAGTAGCGGGGATCAACATCATCACATAGGAGCATTCCGGAACCGCATGCTGCAACTTGACCCCGAGTCAATCTAAAGTCCGAAACTTGAAGAAGGCAATCAAGGGGATCAGAAGCATTTGAAGGATCGAGTTTGGTTATGACGCTCGATCCGCTCAAAAGACCTGTATTACTGGCGGATATGACTGACATGTGTAATTAGTAGTGCCACATGTAAAAGCATAGGCACTACTTTCGTCGGGGTTAGTACTTGGCGGTAATCCAGCATGGGTGTTCTGAACGAGGACTTCCGTTATTTTTGGAGCAACCTATGGCTTCCTAATCCTGTCTCGTTCCTGAGTGGGGGGGGGGGGGTAGCCGCATGTAAATGTTTCATGGTTTCTCACCGAAGTAAATGGACATCTTGACCATTATACCCAATTCAAGCGACAAGTTGGATGGATTTTCAAACTGAGCTACTGCCCATTGTCCGCAGGCCTTCCGATGTGATGTTGCGGCCTGCGGGAAACCAGCAGCAGGAGCACGGTCCCCGTCCGTCTCTCGTTCCTCCTCGTTCCAACGCTTTAAAACCCTCGATAACAGTGATATACTATGATCTTGAGCATTAACATGGTATGCATCGCATCCGGGTCCTAGGAGGTTGACTGCCACGTGATCCGGGACGCGACCTGTCTTTTGGCATGACGCTGAGCGTGCAGTAATGTCTGGGCTTGGAACCGGAAGGAATATCCCGGATTCGCATGCCCGTTCGCAACAGGACGGCAACCGAAGCTGGCTGGCAGGACAGTCGCCAAATTACAACTTGAAATCAATGCAGGAGTAGTCAAATGAAATTCAGAATACCCCCCCCCTCACTGGCACTCGCTATCGTCCTGATCGCATTCGGGGCGCATTCGCAGTCGCAGGAGGTCACCATCTTCCATACATCAGGCGGCACCGGATGGAGCAACCCGAAAGCAAGCCTGAGAATCTTTGAACTAGGTGACGTTGAGACTCGTGATCTGGTTATCGAGGAACGGAACTGGCCAGCGACGGTGGCCTTCGGCGTGGGATCCGAATCCCGATGTGCATATGGCAGTGGAGATGCAACGCGGCTGGTCGGCTTCCACAACGCGAGTGGCCGCTATACCGGCGGCCAGCCCATCGCCACAGCCTGCACGTATTGGGGTCAGCCAAAATGCTCGAGAACATTGACCCATGATGGAAGAACATATACGGCCAATCGTGGAAGACCTCCCTGCCCACCTAATCCGCAGCAGGATACGAACAATGAGCCCACTAGCACCCATATCCCCCATACCGGCATGTTCACGGTCCGGATTTACAGCAAGGTCTGCCTGAACGGGACCGTGGGCGGAGCGGAGCGGTGCTCACAGTTTGGCCCCGGCGGACAGCGGGTTACTGCTGGCCAGTGGCTCAGCCACATCAACCAGAACGGCTACCGTGCCACCTTCGCGCCCGGGCTGAATTGCGGGCCGGCTCGCTGGCCCACGCCGGAAATGCAGACTCGAGGCCGTCCTGCCTACGCCGAGTGGTGCGACTTCACAATTAATGTTAGCCACTGATGACCTCAATTCGTCAACGGCGTACGGGAGGCGGTTTCGGTTACCTCCTTCCCCTTGTCGGCTGAATGCCGGCAGACCGTTTCCCGGATCAGGGGGAAGGGGCATGCTGTCGACATGATAACAGCACTCTTCACGGAGGGTGGAAAATGTCTGGATACCGGTTGGCAGGGGACAGTGTTCTGACTGAATGTTGCCATTCGATGATGCGATCATCCTGACATGCGAGTGGTTGCTTATTTGTTTATCAGACGTTTTGCTGAAAAACAGGTGAAAATATTTTTCACTTCAGGTACATAACACCCCTATTAATATTGGCTTCCGCGAATCCAGGAGAAGATGTTTTTTCGGCAAGCAAAGCCGACCTGAAGAATTCTGCACGGCAGCTCTAGCTCTCTTCAGCTGTCCTGTCCAGTAATCCGACGCAACCCACATAATTCCCATCGCAATGCGTAAAATTGTCAAGGTCCGGATCGCATGGACTGTTGTCCCAGACAACGACGCAACTCTCCAGAGGTGGATTGGCGACAGGGCAATCGGCGGGAGTATCGAACCGGATGATGACATTGTTATTAGTGATTCTATCTGGACTCCCATTGAGCAAAATCTTGGTCATCTTGACATTGCTGAGCGTGTACCGGGCTTCCGCCGTTCCGGTAGCCAAGGTCAAAGCTGCCACTGCAATGGCGATCAGTACTGTTAATTGGCGGGGGAAGGGATCTTGAAACAGGCCACCACCTGTTTGTGTTTAAACGAACGCAACATGCAAACGGCAATCCGGGCAAAGTCAGAATTGCTGTTGGCTCAGCGGTCATCGTGCTAGCGCGAGTTTAATTGCTTGATTGATCAAGGATTCAAGAGAAGTAGCTTCTTATTCGCATCAATCCTGATCCATCCCTGTTTCGAGATCTGGGCGAATAATCCTAAAATGTTTTTCACTACAGGTAAATCTGGACAAATTTTTGCATTCTTGTTTTATTCAAAAGAAAGTGAACTGCCCGTTAGTACTTGCAGAACAAGATCCAAGCGAGCAAATCTGTCGATCGGATTGAGCTAGACTAGGGCGTGTTAACACAATTTTCCATGAGATGTGGTATACTTGCCACCCTTGTTTTCAGTAGAAGCAATGCGGAGGAACAGGCAAGTGGAACTCACCCGGATACAGTACGAGCTCATTGCGCCGCTGCTGCCGAGGCAGCGGGGCAATGTCAGCCTCTCGAACCTGCAGGTACTCAACGCCATTCTGTAGGTGGCCGAGCACGGCTGCAAGTGGCGTGGCCTGCCGGAGCACTTCGGAAACTGGCACGCTGTCTACACGCGCATGAACCGGTGGTCGAAGAACGGCGTTCTGGACCGCGTGTTCGAGGCCCTGCAGCGGGAGCAGATGATCCGGGTCCGGGTCGAGGCCCTGAGCCTCGACAGCACCGGCATGAAGGTACATCCCGACGGTACAGGGGCTCGAAAAAAAAACGGCCCGCAGTGCATCGGCAAGTCCCGGGGCGGATGGAACACCAAACTTCATATGGTTGCCGCGGATGCCCGGACAGCCGTCGCCTTCGCGCGCTCTCCCGGCAATGCCCATGATGCCCCACAGGGACGGCAACTCCTGAAGCGGCTGGGCCGGCCGTCGAACCGGCCGGCCCTGATCATGGACCGGGCCTGCGAGGATGACGAAACCCGACAACTGGCGGTCGATCTCGGCTTCACCCCCGTGGTGCCTCCGAAGAGCAACCGCACGGCTCCCTGGAAATACGACCGGGAACTGTACAAGAGGCGCAACGAGGTCGAGCGCCTGTTCCGGCGGCTCAAGGGCTTCCGACGGGTGTTCTCGCGCTTCGAGAAACTCGATGTCATGTTCCTCGGATTCATAGTCTTCGCACTCATCATCGATGCACTGATTAGCGTTAACACGCCCTAGTCCAAGAAGTCTTCTCTCTTTCCGAGATCTTTCTTAATCCTTTGTCTAAGCTCGAACTTTCGAATTTTACCAGTAGAGGTTTTGGGCAATTCACCAAAGATTACATATCGCGGACATTTGAATCCAGCTAAGTGTTCACGACAAAACTCAATGATATCTTCTTCATCACATAGTTCATCTGGTTTGAGCTCAACAAATGCACAGGGAGTTTCACCCCACTTGTCGTCGGGTTTGGCAATTACTGCTACAGCTGCAACTTTCGGATGTTTGTAAATGGCAGATTCCACTTCAATTGATGAGATATTCTCACCGCCCGAAATGATTATATCCTTTAGTCGATCCTTAATTTCCAGATAGCCATCCGGGTGGACCACTGCCAGGTCTCCGCTATGGAAACTGCCGCCTTTGAATGCCTCATTGGTCGCATCAGGGTTTTTGTAATATCCCTTCATCACTGGATTTCCACAGAAAACCACTTCTCCCAGTGACTTTCCATCTTGGACAACATCCTGACCTGTTTCAGTATTAACTACACGTACTGATTCCATCATTGGAAAACGCACACCTTGTCTGACCTTGATTTCTGCCTGTTTATCGATATCAAGATTTGTCCATTCACTTTTCCAGTCGCAAAAGACTACATGTCCAAAAGTTTCGGTTAGACCATAGACATGGGTGACATGAAATCCGAGCTTCTGGACTTGTTCAAGGATTTTACTTGGTGGTGGTGCGCCGGCTGTCATGATCTCAACCGTATAGTCTGGAGCACAAAGTGATGATTTGCGTGAGTTCGCCAACATTGCGAGGACGATCGGTGCTGCACCAAGGTGTGTAACTTTATGCTGTTGAATTGCCTGAAAAATAGTTTCGACATTAACAGCACGAGTACAGATCAGAGTTCCACCCATGAGAGTCATGGTCCAAACATGCCCCCATCCATTGCAGTGGAACATGGGTACTGTATACAAGTATCGGGGGTTCTTTTTTATATTCCAGGCAGCGACAGTTCCCATGGACATGAGATATGCTCCTCGATGATGATAAACCACGCCTTTTGGACGTCCACTGGTTCCAGAGGTGTAATTTAGGGTCAAGGCATCCCATTCGGATTCGGGGTACCCCCAATCTACTGTTATTCCCGCAGAGTCCAATAACTCTTCATAGGTCATAATTCCAAGCAGTTCGCCAGATTCTTCCTGCAGTTCCTGGTCAAGAATGTCAATGACGATGGGTTTGACCTTTAGTTTGGAAAGGGCTTTTGAGATAACGCTGGAAAATTGGGTATCTGTAATTAGAATTTCTGCATCACTATGCTCCAGAATATAGGCAATCGTATCTGGGTCAAGACGTGTATTTACGGAATTCAAAACCCCCTTTGCCATAACAACCCCAAAATGAGCCTCGGCAAGTTCTGGAGTGTTGGTTGCCATCATGGCTACGGTACTACCTTCAGAAATACCAAGTTTGCGAAGCCCTCCTGCGAGCTTCAAACAGCGTTTGGATGTTTCATCCCAAGTATATGATCGACTTCCGTAAATTATGGATTGTTGATCAGCATACACCTCACTGGCCCTCTGCAAGAAGGAGATCGGGGTCAATTGCACAAAATTCAGTCCATTGATCTTGGGCAGTTCGTCGTAGTATTTCTTCATCGTTCTGTTGATTTTACCGAGTATTTACATGGTAAGGATATGATAACACCCACATCCTGAACAGAAATTGACCGCTGATGATCAGTTGCAATATTTCTTCAGATTTCGCCAGTAGAGCAAGGTTAAATCAGCTTTACGTCAAACGCGTTCCAACACCGAAAGGTTATGGTCTTCATACACCAATCCAGGTTGGACAATCCGATTTATGATGATGGGAGCGAAGAAAACGCTGAGAATCTGGAATTGGTGATGTAAGCGATGGTGGATGTGTTGTTCAATGTATGGTTTAAGCATGTTCAGTGCGATGAATTAAGTTGTGCCCACCAATTGACATTATTCTTGTGTCGCTCGGTCAATAATAGTCATGCCGACTCACCTGAGCATGTTTCAAATCGCAGACATAACTGTCAACGCAATCGGCAATCTTGTCTCAGTAACTTCCGTTTGAGTTATGGTCGAAAGTAGTGCGTGGGCGGAAAGGGGGGTTGAAAAAAGCGGCGTAACCGGATTAACTAACAAATTTCAAAAACCGTTAACCAAGAGGTACGCCACCATGAGAGATGATAACATTATTGACTATTCAAAAATCGGCAAGTTCAAGGATGAATTGACCGCGATTCTGCGCGAGGGTGCCCGTCGGCTGCTGCAGGTGGCAGTGGAAGCCGAGCTGGGCGAATTCCTGAAGCAGTATGAAGACCGCCGCACCGAACAGAACCTCCGGCTGGTGGTGCGCAGTGGCCATCATCCGGAGCGCTCGATCCAGACCGGGATCGGCTCGGTCCCGGTGCGGATTCCGAAGGTTCGTTCCAACGACGGCAAGCCGGTGACCTTCCGCTCGTCGGTGGTTCCGCCGTATGTGCGCAAGAGTCGCACGCTGGAGGCCTGGGTGCCCTGGCTGTACCTGAAGGGGGTCAGCACCGGCGAGATGGCCGGCGTGCTGTCCGGGCTGCTGGGGAAGCAGGCGAAGGGGTTCTCGCCGTCAGTGGTCAAGCGTCTCAAGCGGGTCTGGCTGGACGAGAGGAAGGAGTGGACGCAGCGTGACCTGAGCCAGGACCGGTGGGTGTACGTCTGGGCGGACGGGGTGTACAGCGGTCTCCGCAACGAGGAGACGAAGCTCTGCTGCCTGGTGGTGATCGGCGTGGACGACCAGGGCCGGAAGTCGATTCTGGCCATCGAGGACGGGGTGCGCGAGTCCACCCTCAGCTGGCAGGACGTGCTGCTGGACCTGAAGAGCCGGGGCATGAACGCTCCGAAACTGGCGATCGGGGACGGTGCCATGGGGTTCTGGTCGGCACTCGACCGGGTCTATCCGGAGGCCCGGCACCAGCGCTGCTGGGTGCACAAGACCGCCAACGTGCTGGCCGCCATGCCGAAGGCCATCCATCCCAAGGTGAAGTCGGCACTGCAGCAGATCTGGATGGCGGAGACCCGGAACCATGCCGACCGGGCCTTCGACCGTTTCCTGGCCCGCTACCAGGACAAGTATCCCAAGGCCGCAGTGAAGCTGATCGAGGATCGCAAGGAGCTGATGAACTTCTTCGACTTCCCGGCCGAGCACTGGCAGAGCATTCGTACCACCAACCCGATCGAGTCGACCTTTGCCACGATCCGCCACCGGACCCGGACGACCCGGGGCTGCCTGAGCCGCGACACCATGCTCGACATGATGTTCAAGCTCGGCCAGTGCGCGGAATCCCGCTGGCGAAGGCTGCGCGGGTTCCGCAGGCTCGGACAGGTCATCGAGGGAGTGCAGTTCCAGGATGGAATTGAGGTACAATCAGACCAGAAAACGGTAGCCGCTGGATGAACCCCTTTCCGCCCCGCGCACTACTTTCGACCATAACTCCTTCCGTTTTTCTCGCAAGGACATTCATCCATTTTTTTCGCTGTCTCAACCCGGTTATTACATGTCCATGAATCTGTATCTATATTTTCCGAGATCGTTATGTAACCCTCGGCGTGTTCCTCAACATCCACCATGATGTGTTGAGCATGAACAGCTTGTACCAATCGTTCAAAACCATAAGAGGCATGATAGTCGCTCACCAAATCCTGCCTGACCTGTTCTAAGTCATGCTCATCATTGTAAAGTCCTTTCAGGAAGGCAATAACTTCTTGCGGCATGTGTGTTTCATGATTCATGGCATTTTCTCCTTGTTTTGAATTTTACGGGATTCTCCCCAATCAACGAACGTAACCTTTCAAACAGTAATATGCTTTCTGACTGATATTCCAAAATTGCCTGGAAATCATCATAATACGAGCACTGTCCATATTCCAATGTCAAATGATGAAATCTACAACACATTCACCCCCGACTCTTTCACTCTCTCGTCGAATTCGCCGAACCCCATATGAACAGAGAGTGATGGAACAAGGGCCAAAATCCATGACAGTCTACAACAATACTCCATTAGCTACAGTATTTCGTTCGGCACAGCAAGATTATGAACATCTGTGTGAACATGTGCAGATCTGGGATGTGTCATGCCAACGTCAGGTTCAGATTGACGGTCGAGATGCCTTGGAATTGATTGAACTCATTACACCAAGAGATATTTCAAGGTGTCAAATTGGGCAATGCATGTATATTCCATTGGTTGATGAGAACGGATTGATAATTAACGACCCGGTACTGTTACGCACTAATACAGACTGTTTTTGGCTATCAACTGCAGATTCGGATGTTATGCTTTGGATTAATGGTATTGTATATGGCAAGGAATACTCAGTTAGGGTTTTTAGCCCAGACATCAATCCACTCGCCATTCAAGGACCTAAATCGGATGACTTGATGGCTAGCTTGCTCGGAGACAAGATCCGTGAATTGCCATTTTTTCGTTTCGTACGTTCCGAATTGGCGGACACTCAATTCTATATCGCTCGGTCGGGATGGAGTGGTCAAGGCGGATTTGAAATTTATCTGGAAGAACATTGCAAAGGACTCGATTTGTGGGATTGTATCTGGGAGGCCGGTCAAAAATACAACATCCGTGCCGGTTGCCCCAATTCGATAGATCGAATACAGGCTGGGTTGTTATCCTATGGAAACGATATCACAATCAATGAGGATCCGTTCGAATGCGGACTCGGTCGCTTTGTCGATCAGTACAAGGAAGCAAATTGCATGTCAACTGACGCATTGAATGAGAGACTTGAGCAAGGCAAGGTATACAAGCTGGTTCAACTGCTGATCAAGGGGGATCCCTTGCCACCTCCGCGTGACGTATGGTACTTGAATGATGAATCGGACACTGAGCGCGGCATCATAACAAGTATGGCACATTCAATTCGGTCTGGCGGCAATATTGCGTTTGCCATGGTAGAGGTACTGTG
The DNA here is from genome assembly GCA_965220975.1 of Candidatus Poriferihabitans sp. Taxonomy (GTDB): domain Bacteria; phylum Pseudomonadota; class Gammaproteobacteria; order Arenicellales; family Poriferihabitantaceae; genus Poriferihabitans. The sequence goes on from OZ244855.1 coordinate 952,695, forward strand.
CTCGAATCCAGGCCAGACATTCTTTGTTGACATGGGTACAGAGGATCTGATTAAAGCGACCATCATGATTCAACTCGCGGATTGAACCATGATGCCTCTGATCGAGTCGAAAATGCTTGATCAGATTTTGGGTTGCTCCTTGTCCACTCGCCATAAACCCGGATAGAAATTAATCAACGCCAAGTAACGCGGACAAGAAACAAGTAGTACTCGGCCTGCTATGAAGTGATGTTCATGTTTGGCTTTGATTCTTCAAACATGCGATAGGCAGTTTGATGCATGCCATACTTTCGATAAGCTTTCTGGGCAACGACATTATCTCGCTCTACGTATAGTCGAAAACCACAAACATTGCCTTCCTGTTGGGCAAGCTCCTTGACCTTCGAATAAAGTCTCCCATAAAGTCCCTGCTTGCGAAAATCCGATAAAACATAAACACTCTGGATCCACCAGAATTGACCGCATCGCCAGTCGCTCCATTCAGTAGTGATCATGAGCGAACCGATGATTTGATCATCAGATGCGGCTACCAAATAAAATCCGAGATTCGGGTTGCTGATGAGTTTCTCTACCCCCGATTCAACGACTCTCGGATTGAGATTCAGATTTTCAGTCTCCTTTGCAATGTTAATGTTAAACTGGGTTATCTGAGCAATATCCGCTAGGGTTGCACGCCGTATAACGATTCGATACATAACGATCCGCCGACTACAAGCGGGGCAGAAATGGAAGGGTAAACTGACAGATCCGAAGCCGATTCGGATCTGTCAGCTTGTCGATGAATCAGTTCAATACACTAGGCCAATTCTCGTCAGCCTTCTGAATAAATCCAACCTTGTCTTTCAGCCACTTTTTCTGGATTTTTGAATTGTAATTCAGATACAGTTTTCCATCGGTAATGTTCCACTGTTTCGGATCAGCGGAAGCTGTATCGCCGTTGGCAACGGCCCATGCACAGTACCCGCCATACTGAGGCTCATACATGTCCGGATTTTCCTTGAACTTGTCAAGATTTTCCTGGCTTGCGAAATGCCACTCTGCACCCTTGTGCTCAAGCTTGAATTTCTTGTTGCCTTTGGTGGGTTCGCCGGCTGTGAAATAGGCTACAACGTCGTAGCCGCTGGCCGCGGTATTGCCAAACCGTTTGGTATAAATCTCATCCTTGGCGGCATGAGCAAGTGGAATCATTGCAACCGCTAGAATGAAACTGGTGAGATAGGTTATAACTCGACTAGACATTAAAAAAGCCTCTTGTTTGAAAGTAGATTCGACATGGATTCATGGCTGCCTGATATAATGGAAATGAGGGAGCCTGGCTGTGGAAATTAGCATATTTTACGAATGCTGATTGATTTGGCTATTATCTGTCTATCAGACTTGCAAATGCAAGGCAATATTTTCCGAAAAGCAGAACTGGTTAATCATGTGTTCAGTTATACTCGCCATGCATTTTTCGTTTGAACAAGTTGTTTCATTCGGATCATTGAGGTCGTACCCGATTCCTTAACGAGGGATACATAAAAAGACAGTTTTGTCCTTTTTGATTTACGTTAGAGGTTTTCAATATGAGTCGAAGAGCCGGTGGACGGGCAGCCCGCCATGCCTTGCGATCTGCGCCGCTTGCAGAAGATAGCAAACCAGTACAGCCAGGACAAATCGGGGGTCGGTATAAGCCGTTAACCGATGAGGCGCTAGCCAGCATCTATGATGCGATGTTGGACTTGCTGGAAAATGTCGGATTTTCCAGAGCAATACCGAGTATCATCGAGTTGGTTACCAAGGCTGGCGGAAAACTCACCAAAGATGGTCGCTTGACCTTTCCTCGAGAATTGATTGAATGGACGCTTGCAGTTTGCGCAAGGGACATTACCTTATATGGGCAAAAGCCGGAACATGACTTGTTGCTAAGCGGTAACAAAGTTTATTTTGGCACGGCGGGGGCGGCTGTCCATGTAGTTGATGATTGGAAAACCCATCAAGAGTATCCGAATCAAGGTGCCTATCGGGAATCCACGTTGCAGGATTTGTATGATGCAGCGCGCTTGGTGGATCAACTCGAGCATGTTCATTTTTTCCAGCGTTGCATGGTTGCTCGTGATATCGAGGACCCTTGTGCAATGGATTTAAATACCACCTATGTCTCGGTCACGGGTACAACCAAACATTGTGGCTTAAGTTATGTCGATCCTGGACATGCTGTAGCTGGCCTGAAATTGCTACACTCGATAGCAGGCAGTGAAAAACAGTGGCGCGAACGTCCTTTTGCTAGCCTGTCTTGTTGTTTTGTGGTTCCGCCGATGCGATTTGCAGAAGATGCTTGCCGGGTCATGGAGGTCTGTATACGTGGAGGAATGCCGGTTTTGTTGCTGGCAGCAGGGCAGGCTGGTGCAACCAGTCCTGCATCTCTTGCTGGCGCAGTTGTCCAGGAGTGTGCAGAGTGTCTTGCTGCACTCTCAATTGTGAATCTGATGGTAGAAGGGCATCCCGCTATTTTCGGTCCTTGGCCATTTGTCTCTGACTTGCGAACTGGAGCCATGAGCGGTGGCAGTGGAGAACAAGCCGTATTGATGGCTGCCTGTGGACAGGTCGGCCGCTATCTGGATTTGCCAACCGGAATAGCGGCTGGAATGGCGGATTCCAAAACCGCAGACGCACAGTCTGGTTTCGAAAAAGCATATACGGTCACCTTGGCCGGGCACAGCGGAGCAAACCTCGTATATGAATCCGCAGGCATGCAAGCTAGCTTGCTCGGATTCGGGTTTGAAAGCATCGTGATTGACAATGACATGCTCGGGGCAATCAATCGTAGTGTTCGAGGAATCGAGGTTGATAGTGACAATCTGGCTTTGGAGACGATTGCTGATGTCTGTTTGAATGGCCCGGAACACTTTCTCGGACATCAAGCCACTCTCTCTCGGATGCAGTCCGATTATGTCTATCCGGAGATAGGGAATCGCCTAACCCCTGCTGAGTGGATGGAACTGGGTTCAAAAAATGTCAATGAGCCGGCGAGAGAAAGAGTTAAGGAAATACTGAACACTCATTTTCCCGAGCACATATCAGAGCAACTGGATAACCATTTGCGGGCGAATTTTGAAATTCTGTTGCCAAGAGATCAAATGCGTCCGAAATGCAAACACAATATACCGGAGTGAGCCAATGAGCGAACAAAATTTTCCATCACTGGCAAAGGTCGTGATTGTCGGTGGCGGCGTGATGGGGGCTGGACTTGCATACCATCTATCGATGGAAGGATGGACAGATTGTCTTTTGATTGAAAAGGGGGAATTGACTTCAGGATCAACCTGGCATGCCGCCGGGCAATGCCCCAACTTCATTGCTGATTACAATATGGCGAAAATTCATGATTATGGAGTAAATTTATATCCAAAACTTGAAGAATTGACCGGCCAGTATGTGAGCTGGCATGGCTGCGGCGGTATTCGGTTTGCTTATCATCCAGCTGAAGTAGAGTGGTTTCACCGCGTGGCCGGGGTCGGCAAGTTGATCGGTTATGACTGTGAAATCATCGATCGGGAAAAAATCAAGTCTCTGGTACCTTATGTCAACATTGAAGGAGTAATCGCGGGAGCCTGGACTCATGCTGACGGGCATGTTGATCCGGCCGGAGTTTGCAATGCCATGGCGAAAGGCGCACGCACGCATGGAGCAAAGATATCCACCCAAAACCGAGTGCTCGATATTCACCTTCGTTCATCAGGAGAATGGGAAGTGCTAACCGAAAAAGGTACGGTTATTGCAGAACATGTGGTGAATGCTGCAGGCTGTTACGCACGTGAAATTTCAAAGATGGTCGGTACTGATCTACCCCTGATCAACATGAAACACACCTATCTTGTCACCGAGAGCGTGCAGGAGTTTTTGGATGCAGATCACGAAATGCCGGTCATTCGTGATCCCTATCCCTCATCCTATTATCGTCAGGAACAAAAGTCTGCGTTGATCGGAATTTATGAAACACGGAATTCCGAAGAATGCTGGTCTCATCGTGGCGGCTGGCCAGAATGGGAGTCAGAAAATGAATTGTTTGATCCAGAAATGGACAACATCATGCCTTTCATTGAAAGAGTCATGGAACGGGTTCCGATGTGGCAGCAACTCGGAATTAAGCGCATAGTTTGCGGGGCTATCCCTCACACTCCAGATAGCAATCCTTTCATTGGACCGGCGGCTGGAACTCGAAATTTCTGGCATTGCAACGGAGCATCCATTGGAATCGCTTCGGGCGCTGGATGTGGTAAGTATCTGGCCCAATGGATGATCTATGGCGACGCAGAAATCAATATGTCCGGTGTTGATCCTCGACGTTTTAGCGGATTCGCGCCGGGGAGGTACGCCAAGGAAAAATCTCATGAAGATTACGAACATATGTACAAACTCCACCTGCCTGGTGAAGAGAGACCAGCTGGACGCAAGTTTCGAGCTACTCCCCTGTATGACAAAATGAAACAAAAAGGTGCTGTATATACTGAAGTCAATGGCTGGGAAAGAGCCAAATGGTTTTCACTTGACGGACGAGAAGAAGAGATTGGATTCCGTCATAACAATACATTCAGCGTGGTCTCGAGAGAATGTACGGCAGTTCGTGAGCGTGCTGGAATCATGGAATTATCTACATTTGCCAAATACGAGGTTTCTGGTAGAGATGCCGAAGCGATGTTGAATCGGATCAGCGCTAACAAAATGCCGGCATTATCAGGAATTGTGCTCACGCATTACCTTGCTGATAATGGACGATTAAACGGTGAGTCAACCATTACTCGACTGGATGACAATTTTTATTATGTACTCTCGGGAGCTGCGAGTGAAGAACGTGATTTGGCGATTTTGAATCAGGGCATAGGCAAGAATGAAGATGTGTACATCTCCAATGTCACAAACGGCTGGGGAGTCCTGCTCCTGGCAGGTCCACAGTCTCGTAAAATCCTGTCTGCTGTGACTGATGAGAACTTGTGCAATTCTTCATTCCCATGGTTATCGGGCAAGACGATTGATATCCAGGGAATGCAAGTCAGGGCCTTGCGAGTGAGCTACACCGGTGATCTGGGTTGGGAACTGCATTGCAGGAATGCTGATCTTGTAGAAGTGTATACGACGGTCTTTGCGGCAGGTGAAGAGTTTGGTATTGCGGATTTTGGCAGTTATGCGTTGAATTCCCTGAGAATGGAAAAAGCTTATAAAGGGTGGGGCGCTGAAATGACCAATGAAATATCAATGGTAGAAGCAGGATTGATGCGATTCTTTCGCCGCAACAAAAATGATTTTCGTGGAAAACAGAGTACGTTGGATATAGAAAGAGACGGAGCTTCCACCTCTTTGGTATATTTTGAAGTTGAAGAGGGAGATAACGATGTCATTGGAGGTGAAGCGGTGCTTGTTGAGGGACAAACTATCGGAGTTACCACTTCAGGAGGATATGGCCATGTTACAGGAAAAAGTCTCGGTTTTGCCTATGTTGACGCAGAATACAGCAAACCCGGCAGTGAGTTTCAAGTGCTGCTGATCGGGGATTTAAGAAAGGCCACGGTGTTGGCTGAGCCAGTTTGGGATCCTGAGAATTTTCGACCTCGTGCCTGACCAATGAATACGATACATGTATCCTGCGCCGATCGTATTTTTCAATAAATTCTCACTCCCTCACTATACGCTTCACAATGTCAGATGCCGATTCTAAACTTGAGTGGGTCAAATCTGAAGATCTTGGAGAGACAGGGAATAACCGTTTTCTGCTCGGCACTCTTGCAACCGGTCATTTGATCAATGATTGGGTAGCCGGCACGATCTGGCTTGTTGCGCCAGCCATAGCTGCGGGCATGGGTCTTGGGCCTGCCGAAGTAGGACTGATTATAGCCATTAATGGCATTGCAGCTGGTCTCACCTATATACCAGCTGGAATAATCGCAGATCGGACCCGTAATAGCGGGCTACTCATGCTGATTTCGTTTTGGTGGGTTGCTATTGGTTATTTTCTGTCTACCTTTATGCCGGGATTCTGGTTAATCACCCTATTTTTGGCAATTGGAGTCATGGGGGATGCATTCTGGCATCCAGTTGCAACGGGGGTTCTGGTCAAGACGATTCCCAAGCGAAGGGCCCAAGTATTGGGCATTCATGCAATGGGGGGCAGTGTTGGAGCTGAAATTCTTGCGCCAATATCGATCGGAATATTGTTAACCTACTTTGACTGGCAAAGTTCCTTGCAGATTGTAACTGTTCCAGCTTTCTTGATGGGACTGCTGTTTTTCATCATTGGCCCGAGAATCTCATCTGTATCTCGACAATCAATACAGCGTGGAAAACTGTCACAGGTCCTTCGGGTTTGGGGGACCAATCGCGGCTTGTTGATGATCGGCATGATGGTACTTTACAACATGTCTTTATTCGCGATGTTGTCGATGACTCCACTGACACTGCAGCAACGTTACGAGATGAGTGTCTTCAACTCTTCTGTCTTGTTTGCATCAATGCTGGTTATCGGAACCCTGTTTCAACCATTTATAGGCAAGTTGTCAGATCGAGTTGGCCGATCTCAGCCGATCATTATTGTTCTTCTGTTGGCCACCATATTTGCAGCAAGTGCGGCCTGGTTTGAGTCGTTTCTTGCGTTCATGCTTGCACTGATCTGTGCAGTTTCACTGTTAACAGCAGTCAGGCCAATTATTTTGGCAACAGCGGTCGAATTATCGAAACAATCTGAATCAACAACGCTGGGTATTGTATTTGCGGTTCTCGATGGTGTTGGAGCTGTGGGAGCATTGGTTGCTGGGTTGGTCGGAGAAATCGATCTTGCTCTCGCTTTCCTGATGGCTGCGATATTTTCGATTGTGTCAATCGGACTTTACCTTGCCTCGCATGCATTATCGGGAGGGGAGGCCAGTCATAGGTCTCTCGATCATCAATAGGTGACAAAATCAGGCTTCAGCCAGTTTTGTTGTCGCAAGACGCCGAGTGCGACGGGATTCGAGAGGAGCGACCAGGAGTGACATCATTGGTGGTACGAGTAGCAGAGTGATGATGGCTGACAAGGAGAGACCGCCGACCACTACCGATCCCAAGCCGCGGTAGAGTTCTGAACCCGCGCCCGGAAAAAATACCAGTGGAAGCATCCCAAAGACGGATGTCAAAGTTGACATGAATATCGGTCGAATGCGATTTTGCGTAGCTATTGGAATCGCTTGCTCCGGTGTCAGACCTTCGACACGAGTCAAATGCAGAGTCTGGTGAACGAGTAGTATCGCGTTATTGACTACGATACCAACCAGAATCACAAAACCAAGCATCGTCAACATGTCCAATGCCTGATAGGTAAACAGATTGAGCAATGCCAAGCCGGCAACGCCGCCTGCAGCCGCAATGGGAACCGAAATCATGATGATCAGTGGATAAATGAAACTCTCAAACAGGACCGCCATAACCAAAAATACAATAATCAGGGCAAGGGTAAGATTGACCGCCATCGCGGCACGAGTTTGATCGAGTTTATCGGCAGTTCCCGAAATTCGAAGACGGACATCTGGCGGAAGACCTTCTGCAACCAAAGCGTCAATAACATCGGTACGTATCGTGTCTATTGCTGCTTCTAGCGGTAACTCAGCCTGTGGCCGAACCTCAAGCGTGACCGTACGCAGGCGCTCTCGATGCCGGATTTGAGTGGGTCCTGCGGTGAGGATCACATCCGCGACCGAACTGACCGGTATAACCCGTCCAGCAGCCGTTACGATTGGTAGATTGCCAATTCCTTGAGTGGTATCGACGCCCTGTGTTCCTCCCTTTATGAGAATGTCCGTCATCTGACCATCTACTGTTGACTGTGTAGCCCGAAGACCATCATTAAAGGTGTCTATGGTCAGTGCAAGATCCTGGGCGGTGATTCCGCTCTCGTTCAATCGAATGCGATCGGGAATTACTCTAACTTCAGGAGCACCGAGTTCGAGGCCTGGCACAGGTCTCCATTCATGTCCCTGATCTCTGGGAAATAATTGAATGATCTTGAAAAATGCACGATTTGCCACTTCCAGTGCGGTTTCAAGGCTATTGCCTGAAATATCGAGATCAATTTTTCTTCCACCACCAATGCCGCGCCCAAATATTGAAGGTTGGGTAATAAATCCGAAAGTACCGGGTTCTCGAAATACGGGTGCGCTCAAAATGGGTTTCAATTCGGCAACTCTTGAAGGATCTTCGGCTATCGCACCAATAAATGTGCGAGATTGAGTAGCAACAAAGAAAAATCGGTCGATCAATGCTGGATCGTCTTCGCCAGATGCCTGCTCTGATTGGTCATCACCTGTGAGACTGTTCCAGGCATCACTAACGAACCAGGCAAGTTGTCCCCATGCCGATGGCTTTTCCGTGTTTGCATCAGCAGACTGTTCATTATTGATCACCCAAAGGTGGCTAATTTCCTGCTCAATGCCATTGGCAATTTCGGTCGTTGTATCCAGGTTGTATCCGGGAGGTGGAATCACGATCCCAAATAGCAAATTTCGATTGCCTTCCGGCAAATATTCAAGTTTCGGCAGAAACTGATAGCTGAAGTAAACAGCACCTGAGGTAACGCTGATAGCAATAAGCAACGCAACAACCTGACTCTTTACGACAAGATTCGCAAATGCGATGATCGCCGACGAAAACAGTCCAGCCAGTGAATCAACCAGAAACAGCCGTAACCGTTTGGGTTTTCCGTCCTCACTAACTTTATTTGACAGCAATTTGCTTGACAGGGCGGGGATAACGGTAATCGACACAACTAGAGAAAGAACCACGGCAACTGAAATGGCAACAGCGATATCCCGAAACAATTGACCTGCTTCCAGCTCCATGACCAAAATTGGAATGAAGACCATCACGGTAGTCAATGCTGATACAAGTACTGCTCCCCAGACCTGACTTGCGCCACGATATGCTGATTCACTGTTGCTGTACCCTTCTTCCTTGTGACGATAGATGTTTTCCAGGACTACAATTGCCGCATCTACAACCATGCCAACCGCAAATGCGATTCCGGCGAGGGAAATCACGTTCAACGATCGTCCCATGGCAGCCATGGCAACGAATGCGCCGATGACAGAGACCGGTATTGCCAGGGAAACAATCAGAGTCGCACGGAACGAGCGTAGAAAAATTAGCAGGATAACAACCGCAAGCACCCCACCTACCCAAATATTTTGTCTGACCAGGTCGATCGCAGAATTGATGTAAATCGTTTCATCATAGACTTGTTGTAGTTGAAGTCCTGCTTCTGGTATGACGGTTTTATTCAATTCCGCTACAGCTTCACGAATGCCTGCCATGGTTTCGATCACATTTGAACCGGTTTGTCGTGTTGCATTCATTGCGAGTGCAGCCTGGCCGAGTTGTCGGATGGAAGCTGTCGGTTCCTGATACCCGAATTGAATTGTGGCAATATCTCCTAGAGCAGTGCGCACATTCACATCATCTCCGGCCTTGTTGATCAAGACACGGCCAACTGCATCGAGGGATTGAAGTTCTCCTTCGGTGCGAACCACATAACGTCGTTTTCCCTCATTGATATCACCGGCTCCCAGCGAGATATTTGACAACAGCAAGGAACGGCGAATATCCGCAATGGTTAGCCCATAACTCGCCAGTGTCGAGGGATCTATGATGACATGAATTTGGCGTTCAGTTGAACCAAAAAAATTGACACGTCCAATGCCGGGTACGCGTTCGAGTCTCTCCTTGACATTATCTCTTATGTAATCACCATATTCGTGTATCGGCCGGTCATTTCCTGGTTGTCGAGTAAAAATGAGCCATGCGATTGCATTGTCTTCACTGCCGGCAGTGTCAAGAGTCGGTTGATCTGCCTCATCTGGATATTCGGGAACACGGTCAAGTCGATTCGAAACCAGTAACAGAGCGCGATCCATGTTTGTTCCAATCTTGAACTCCAGGGTAATTTGAGCTTCACCTGAATTGGCTCTACCCGTCATGTCGGTGAGTCCTTCGATTCCAGCAAGTTCATCTTGTTGAGGAATGAGTATTTCCCGTTCTACCTCAGCTGGAGCTGCTCCAAACCAGTTTGTTGTGACGGTAATTACCGGACGATTCACGTCTGGCGCCAGCTGTATCGGTATTGTGGTCAGTGCGACCAGCCCAAACAGAACGACCAGCAGGACAGCAGCGATTACCGCGATGGGTCTCTTGATTGATCCTTGAATGAGTTGCATCGGAGACTAGAGAAAGAGATCAGGAAGGATTCTCAGCCAATGAAACGGGCTGATCTGGTCGCAGACGCTCATTGCCGCGTATCACGACCAGATCCCCTTCAGCCAACCCTCGGAGAACTTCCAATCGATTACCGATCGGTGATCCCAGTTGAACAGGGCGTAGCTTGGCGAATCCTTCCTCAACCACATATACGATACTACCTTGTCCACCATGAATCACGGCATCCTTGTGCACAGAACGGATTTCGCGTTCGGCTCCTGCAGGGATCAGCACTGTAACTCCCTGATCGACTGCTAACGCCATTTCATTGTCTGCCAAATCCAGTGAGAAGCGAACTCTCCTGGTCCGGGTTCTTGGATCTTCTTCCGGTACGATTGCCCTGACACTGGCTTGGTGCTGGCTACCGTCATCGAAAGATATTTGTACCATACGTCCATCAGTCAAGCCATCTAGACGATCAGCTGGCACATCAGCTTCGATTTCCAGATCGCCATCAGCAACTAGTCGAATTACTGGTTGTCCTTGCTGGAGATAACTTCCTACTTCGGTAAATTTTTCGATAACGGTTCCGTTGTAGGGAGCAATAACTCGGGTATAGAACAACTCCAAATCGATCAGGCTAATCTGTGCATCGGCACTGTTCAAGGCTGCTTTAGCTTCCAATACACGTGCAGCAACGATGTTTTGCTGTTGAATCGCATCATCGATCTGTGATTGGCTAATGGCTGCAGAAGGAGCCAGTTTGCTGAGTCGATTCACCTCCTGTTTTGCCAGTTTCAGTTGTGCTTCAACGACAGCAATTCTGGCTTCTACCTCCTTGCGCTGGACTTCGAGCAATTGTTTACGAAGACGTGCAGAGCGGTCGCTGATCGTTACTACGGTTTGTCGTTGTTTAACTCGATCACCAACACGGACATGAATTTCCTTGACAGCTCCTGCGATCTGTGCAGCTACTGAGCCGGCTTGAACAGTCACCAGCCTACCTAGTATTGGAATGGTATTGGTATAGTTTTGCCGCATGACAGGATCAACGGTTACGAGCGTCTGTTGAGCATGGATAACCGGTATGCCTGTCGCGAGAAACAATAGGAATGCACATCCAGATGCCGTTGTGAATCTGGACATTTTATTTTGAAGTATTTTCATGCGCGTGTTATCTTGCAAAATAGCGTAAGTTCTACGTCTGGCTTTCCCAGCTTTCCTGTTGGATATGGGACAATTGGCAATTAATTACTTGAATGGCCTTATCATGAATGGGCTATTTAACCATGTTCCATGAGTTTAGCAGAATGCGTGATATGGGATGAGGAATCCCATATCCAAATCAATCAATACCCGTGATCAGGTTAAACCATATGAGTGATTCTACAACATATCGGAACATCCATTACCGTCAATTATCTGGTTCAGCGAAGGCTTGCATGCTTTCAGGTCAGGCCGACACCTGTCGATTCTTATGGAATCACTTCATTGCCTGGAACATGGAACATCTTCCGAAGTCGCCAACTTCCTTCTTTTTGCTTGTTTGTTGAGTTGCCAAATGTTCGAATAGCAATGAGTAGCGGATGGCGATCAGTTTGCATGTCTGAATTCATAATGCAAACATCCAAACATGGCGGGGCATGAAATTGCGATAAAATTATCGGGTAAAACTTTGATAGACTTGTTCAACAATACGACAATTCGCCTTTTGAGCAAGTGCCAAGTACGCCCAAGAACAGATTATATGTGAGACAATGAGCAAACTGCTGCTGCTTTTACGCCATGCCAAATCAGACTGGTACAGTGGAGCGTACAACGATCATGTGCGGCCCTTGAATGAACGTGGCAGAAGAGATGCCCCGAGGATCGGCGCATGGATAGCGAGTTCCGGATATCTTCCAGATCGAATATTCTGCTCCGACGCAAAAAGAACAAGCGAAACATTGGAGCTGATTTTAGCTACACGCGAATGGCAAAATCATGAACCGGAGATCTCCCACTTGCATCAACTCTACACGGCTTCTACAAAGTCTGTTTTGGGAATGATTCAGTCCAACTGGCAAAATGACGATACACTTTTGGTAGTTGGGCACAATCCGACCATGGATCAGCTCCTCATGCATTACTGTCCAGAAGCCCGCGCCAATCAGTCGGGTAAGTTGATGACCACTGCAACAGTGGCAGTAATCGAAATTGCAAATGCAGAGTATTCTCGTTTGTTACATTTGATGCGCCCGTCTGAGCTGGAAAAAGGATAGCCTTTGACGGGATGGCGATTTTTTCGCGTAATTTCAAGACTCACTTTTCCAGTTGAGCTCGATTTCGTATTATAATTTCCACTGGTTTGATAAGGGGCTGACTCAAAACTCCGCAATGGAAACTCGGATCCCTGCTTGGCTGCTGGAGGAAACTGTTTTGCAAACAGGTTGAAGATGCCGAATTTGCATGGCAAAAACCAATAGCTTGCAGAATAAAAAATCGATTGCTTCCAAGTGAGTCTTCGATTTCAATCGAGACCATGATTTCGAGTAAATAAACACTGCCTTTAATTTTTTTTGCCAATCATGGTTCTTGAAGTGAACAGGGTTGGATTTGACTAGTTTTTCGAGAATGGATTAATGGATGCAGATAAACAAAAAGCATTAGAAAATGCCATCGGTCAAATCGACCGTCAATTTGGCAAGGGCTCGCTGATGCGACTGGGTGATTCCGAAGTCGGCGAGGATATTCAAAGCTATTCTACCGGTTCAATCGGACTGGATATTGCTTTGGGAATAGGGGGGTTACCGCGAGGGCGGGTTGTTGAAATCTTTGGTCCTGAAGCCTCTGGAAAAACCACGCTTACCCTCTCGCTAATTGCCCAAGCTCAGAAAGCCGGTGGCACCGCTGCATTCATTGATGCGGAACATGCCCTGGATCCGGCATATGCTGAAAAAGTTGGTGTCAACCTGGACGAATTGCTGGTCTCGCAACCTGATACGGGTGAACAGGCTCTGGAAATCGCGGATATGCTTGTTCGGTCTGGTGCTGTAGATGTGATTGTTATCGACTCCGTTGCTGCATTGACACCCAAGGCAGAAATCGAAGGGGACATGGGAGACAGCCATATGGGGCTCCAGGCAAGGTTGATGTCCCAAGCCTTACGCAAGTTGACTGGAATCATGAAGCGCTCAAATACAATGGTGATTTTCATTAACCAGATTCGCATGAAGATCGGTGTAATGTTTGGAAATCCGGAGACGACTACTGGTGGAAATGCCTTGAAGTTCTACTCTTCAGTCCGGCTCGATATTCGCAGGATAGGCACGATCAAGAAAGGTGATGATGTCTATGGTAATCACACACGGGTAAAAGTTGTGAAAAACAAGGTTGCTCCACCTTTCAAGGAAGCTCAATTCGATATTCTGTATGCAGTAGGGATATCGCGAGAAGGGGAGTTGATTGATATTGGTGTTGACGAAGGCATTGTTGAAAAATCAGGGGCTTGGTATAGCTATGGCTCCGATCGAATTGGCCAAGGACGGGACAATGTCAGAGACTTTCTGCGCGAGAATCCAAAAATTTCCTCAGAAATTGAAGAGGCTATAAGAAAAGCCAAAGGTATTGAACGTTCTCCAGTTGCAGAATCGGAAGGAAAATGACTTGCAGGAAGTCCGTATATTCTCGTGATCACTGTCATGCGATCGAGCAACTTTACCCGAACCAATTCATAGCCGGTTGTGTCTGAACAGGCTGTAAATTCGCTTGTTCAGAAAGCGTATAAACTTCTCGCAAAACGTGAGTACAGTTATCATGAACTGTTGCAACGGTTCTTGAAACAGTCATCACAGGAAATTTGTGAAGAGGCCATGCTTCAGTTGGTCAGTGAAGGCGCTCAATCGGACGATCGGTATGCAGAATCTTTATGCAGATCGCGTTATAGTGCTGGTAAAGGACCGGTGTTGGTTCGTTATGAGCTTCGCAGCCAACAGATAGATGATGAGTTGATTGAAAAGGCAATGGAACCCTATTTGAATGAATGGTCAGCCCTCGCTGAACAGGTTCGACGCAAGAAATTTGGAGAAGAGTTGCCAAAAGAATATTCCAACTTAACCAGGCAATTGCGTTTTCTTCAACAGCGAGGATTTGGACGGGATGAACTCGCTCAATATTCTGCTGGCAGTTTCTAGTTGACTGAACCAAATGAAAACCACCCAAATTCGAAGACTCTTTCTTGATTTCTTTGCCCGTAACGGTCATGAAATTGTAGAGAGCAGTTCCCTGGTACCTGGCAATGACCCAACTTTGCTGTTTACCAATTCCGGCATGGTTCAATTCAAGGATGTATTCCTGGGTGTTGAAAAACGTCCATACAAACGCGCGGTAACGGCTCAACGCTGTGTACGGGCAGGGGGGAAACACAATGATCTTGAAAATGTGGGTTTTACAGCTCGTCATCATACATTTTTCGAGATGCTTGGAAACTTCAGTTTCGGTGATTATTTCAAGGATGAGGCCATCCGACTTGCCTGGGAACTCTTGACCGTCGACTTTGCGCTACCCGCGGAACGATTATCGGTTACTGTTTTCGATAAGGACGATGAAGCCGAATCAATCTGGGCCAATCAAATCGGACTTCCATCGGAACGGATTACCCGCATTGGAAGCAAAGACAATTTCTGGCAAATGGGTGATACCGGACCTTGTGGCCCCTGTTCGGAAATATTTTACGATCATGGCCCGGAAATTCCTGGTGGACCACCCGGAACGCCGGATGAGGAAGGTGATCGATTTATCGAAATCTGGAATCTGGTATTCATGCAATACAACCGACAATCGGACGGAACTCTTGTGCCGCTTCCTGCACCTTCGGTAGATACCGGAATGGGTCTTGAACGGATCGCTGCTGTACTCCAACATGTCCACAGCAATTATGAAATTGACCTGTTTGCCAACCTGATTCAGAAAACCGCAAGGATTATCGGCATTGACAATCTCGACAGCAAATCCTTGCGAGTAATCGTCGACCATATTCGTTCAACTGCATGCCTTGTTGCTGACGGTGTATTACCGTCAAACGAAGGGAGAGGATATGTCTTGCGCCGGATTATTCGTCGTGCCGTCCGACATGGCCATCAGGCGGGATGCAAAGAGCCATTTCTGCATTTGCTTGTATCACCATTAATTGAGTATATGGATGGCGCTGTTCCTGATCTCGAGTCTTCCCAGGGACATATAGAAAAAGTGCTAAGACAGGAAAACGAAAAATTCAATGAGACGCTCGAACAGGGTCTTGGAATACTGGACAGGGTGATTGAACAGAATCCCGGGCAATCGATTCCGGGCGAAATCGCCTTTCGTCTCTATGACACATATGGCTTCCCGATTGATCTGACAGCGGATGTTGTTCGAGAACATGGCATTGAAGTAGACATGGAGGGATTTCATCAGCAAATGGAACAGCAGAGAACCCGGGCTAGAGAAGCCAACCGGTTTGTTCAGAATGAATCCATTGCGATTCAAACTACAGAGCCTACGGAATTCGTTGGATATGAGACGTTAGATGGGAGTGTAAAAATCCAGGAGATATTGGTGAATGATGGGCCCGCCGAACAAATCACTGAGAGCCAAACTGGAATCTTGATACTCGACCGCACTCCGTTTTATGCAGAGAGCGGAGGTCAGGTAGGAGATTCCGGTGAAATCATGACCGAGAGCGGAAAGTTTGAAGTCGTGGATACTCGTTATCTCGGGTACAAGACAATTGGGCATTTTGGTCAACTGAAATCCGGATCGATTTTACTGGGACAAGACGGCCGAGCGCAAGTTCGGGATCTCGAACGTCAATCTAGTGCGAACAATCACTCAGCAACTCACCTCCTTCATGCGGCTCTTAAATCGGTGTTGGGTGAACATGTAGAGCAGAAAGGTTCGTTGGTTGAACCAGGCCGCTTGCGATTTGACTTTTCTCATTATGAATCAATCAATCCCGAACAATTGGGCCAAATTGAATCCTTGGTCAATGACAATATCCGCGCCAATCATAGCGTATCCGTTCGAGTCATGGATCTGGACAGAGCGAAGGAAGCAGGAGCAGAAGCCTTGTTCGGTGAAAAATATGATGAGCAAGTAAGAACCATTCGGATGGGAGAGTTTTCTTTTGAGCTGTGTGGCGGAACGCATGTTCAGAGAACCGGTGATATTGGATATTTCAAAATTGTTTCTGAATCTGCAATCGCGGCAGGAATTCGACGAATTGAAGCTGTGACAGGTGAGGCAGCTGTAACACACAGTGAACAGCAATCAACCCTAATTCAGTCCTTGGCTGGGTTGTTGAACAGTAGCCAGGAAAATCTTGTAGATCGTATTCGATCGATGCATGATCTTAATCGACGTCAGCAAAAACAGATTCAGGAGCTACAGGCGCAACTGGCCTCAGGTGGGGCAGGACAAACCATTCATGAAATTGGCAATGCAAAGCTGGTAGTCGTCAGGATGGATGACTCAGACATCAAATCCATGCGGATGGCCGTTGACCAATGGAGAAATCGATTGGGCAGTGGTATTGCAGTAGTAGGCGGAATTACGGAGGGCAAAGCTACATTTATTGCTGGAACTAGCAAAGACCTGGCCAAACAAATCTCTGCGTCAGAGTTGATCTCACACGTAGCATCGAAAGTTGGTGGAAGGGGGGGAGGTCGACCGGATATGGCGCAAGGTGGCGGACCAAATACCGACCAGCTTGAAGATGCTCTGAAAGGGGTTCAGTCCTGGATTCAGGATAATCTCCGTGAGATCAGTTGAGTCCCATCATGATTAGAGTTATCCTTGTCAATTATTGTTGAAAAATATGGAGGGACTTCGGTCGGTTCAATCGAACGTATCCAGTCCGTTTCGAAAATCATAGCCGAACAAGTTCGCCATGGCTACAAACCTGTGGTGGTCGTTTCAGCCATGAGCGGTGAGACCAATCGACTGGTTAAACTTGCGAAATCAATGACCGCCCGACCATCTAGCCGGGAGATGGATACATTGCTGTCAACAGGCGAACAAGTGACGATTGCCCTGTTGGCATTTGCATTACAGGATTTGGAGATTCCAGCTCAATCATTTACAGGTTTTCAGGTTCCAATTGTTACCGACTCGGTTCATGGTCGAGCGCGTATTACCAATATTGAAGTAGAGTCGATCAATGCTGTGCTGGATGCTGGGAAAGTCGCTGTAGTTGCCGGTTTTCAGGGGTTAAGCCCCAGCAATGAGATAACCACGCTCGGTCGAGGTGGATCTGATACTACTGCTGTTGCTCTGGCAGTAGCATTGAAAGCGAAAGAATGTCGCATATATACCGACGTTGATGGGGTCTATACAGCGGATCCGCGCGTGGTCGAGGGTGCGGCACGAATACCAAGAATTACATATGAAGAAATGCTCGAGATGTCGGGGTCTGGAGCCAAGGTCATGCAAATTCGCGCGGTGGAGTTTGCAAGTAAATATGAGATACCCTTGCGAGTCCTGTCGTCATTTGAACCAAATGAAGGAACTATAATCACCAAAGAGGAGGACATTATGGAACAGCCAAAAATCTCTGGCATCACTTCGGTAGATGGTGAAGCCAAAGTTACAGTTCGTGGCGTACCGGATAGGCCGGGTATCGCTTACAGTATTCTTGGTCCAATTTCTGACGCACATATTAATGTAGACATGATTGTTCAGAATATCGGCACTGATGACACCACCGACCTGACATTTACGGTCAATCAGGATGATTTGAATACTGCTTTGAAGGTTCTGGCTCCGGTGGTTAAGAAACTTGATGCAGAAACTGTGGTCGGGGATAAAAATCTTGCCAAAATATCCGTGATCGGAGTGGGCATGCGCTCACATGCCGGAATTGCAACTACCATGTTCAAGGCTCTGGCAGAGAAGGGGATCAATATTCAGATCATTTCGACCTCGGAAATCAAAATATCCGTCACGATAGATCGCGAGTATCGAGAGCTGGCAGTTCGAACTCTGCATAATGCATTTCGACTTGAAGAAAGAGGTAAAAAAGAGCGATAATCGCAACTATGAGTTGCTGAGAGTCTGGATGCAGGACGCTACACATAAAAAGGTTCGCAGGTGAGCGACTGAACGAAATCCTGGTTCAAGCATATATTATTAGACCCAAGTAAAAATATCGGGGGTAAAAACATGTTAATCTTAACTCGACGCATAGGAGAATCTGTATACATTGGAGATGACATACGATTGACGATTCTCGGGGTAAGAGGGACGCAGGTACGGATTGGAATCAATGCTCCAAAAGAGGTTCCGGTTCATCGAGAGGAGATTTATCACCGCATAAAGAATGAGCCGGAGAGTGGGGACAATTTCGAGGATGAATCAGAGATCGATGTTGATTCCGAAGAGTTAGGCAAGGATCATGAAACTTAATTGATTTAGACGCAAGCCTCGATTGCGAATCATGGTCTGATTTGAGTACCGATAGCAACCACACTTGAAAACCTGGTTGCTATAATGAATTTTTCAAAATCTGGAGAGGTGGCCGAGCGGCTGAAGGCGCTCCCCTGCTAAGGGAGTATACGTTAACGCGTATCGAGGGTTCGAATCCCTCTCTCTCCGCCACCGATGTTAGAGGCTTTGCCCCTATCCGCGTATTCATATTTGAACGCAAAGGGTTCAACTTGACCTATTCGACGTGTAGTTCAAAACATGCATTTGCATGGAACTGCAAGTCAGACGAGTTCTGCAGACGTGATTCAAAACTTTGTTCGCTGCCAAGTTCAAGCCCGAAGTGCAACACTGCAGTTAGTTGAACAATACTGCCCATCCTTGGAACACTGATCAAGAAATGAGCCAAACCAAACAACAGGATTGTATTTTCTGCAATAAGCCAGAATCCAAGATGGTGTTTAAAAACGAGTTCGCTTATGCAGTCCGTGACGGGCATCCCGTAACTGAACTTCATACCCTGATCATCCCTAGACGATGTGTGCCAACCTACTTTGATCTGACCGAAAACGAAATTCGTGATTGCCAAAAGCTGTTGAAGCTAGCTCGTCGAGATATCCTTAATATTGACAAATCGGTCACCGGGTTCAATATCGGAATAAATGTTGGAAAAGACGCTGGACAAAGCATATTCCATTGTCATATTCATCTCATTCCGAGAAGAAAAGGAGATGTCGAGGAGCCTCGTGGGGGAGTGCGTGGTGTCATACCGCATAAACAGAAATACTAACTGCTGGTCGGTTTGATGAACGACCCTGAGGGATTGCTAAAACTTATGCCGAGATGACAGTTTTATCGGGATTGACTAGCCTTGCGGCCAGCTCCAGTGCATCTTGCGGCCAAAAACATTCCGGCCTGGGTTTGGCTACTCCATCTACACCTGCCTCTGGACGACAATTGAACACCCGTTCAGCCCAGTCAGTTACCTTCTTTAGCGGATAGTTGGCGCCAAATATTCCAAGAGGGCTAACACGCATCAAGGCTCCATTGGCTTGGCTTTCAAAATCTAGATTATCTTGCAGTACATTGCAGATCGGTCAATCACAATCAGATGGACCGGAATCGAGCCAGTATTGGTATTGCAGGAATGGGCAGTGTCTCGGTTTGAAAATCATGCTTGCATGGGAAAAGGGCGGCCTGCGGGCCGCCCCTCGAATGCGCGTTGCCGGACGGAAGTCAGAAGCGCACATCGACGGTGACATCGCAGTATTCGACATACCCGGGACCGCCGCGTTGCCGCCATGCCTCGGAGGGCCAGCGCCGCGGGCCGCAATGGCGGGCATGCTGAAAGGTGGCTCCATAGCCGAATAGATGTAAAATCTCTGGATTACGTATCAAGTTTCTGCCTGCGCCATCCTTGAATGAGCGACATACCCGGCCGCCGCTAATGCAGACATTGCCCCAGATCCGGATGTTGAAGATGCCGTTGCTCGGGGTCCGGGCGATCGAGTCAGGAACAGCAGTCTGCTGTTTACGCGTCTTCCCAGTGTACTGGCCATCGCTAGGCAGGTTCTCGTCCGTCTCTTCATTGCACGTCGGATACCCGTGGTTGGCGGTGAAGGTCCTGCCCATGAAGGTCACGCTCCGCGAGCACTTGCGGGCTGTCCAGGTGGGGCAGGCGCGGGCGATGGCCCCGCCGCGGGAATAGGTGCCGGTCGCGTTGTGGAATTCGACCGGTTGCCCCGGGCCCGGAGTGTGGGCGCACTTGAAGTCGTCTCCCACGCCGAAGGTCGTGGTCGAGCCCGCAGGACCGGGCAGGACCTCGATCTTCAGGTTCCGGACCAGGCCAGTCCAGGTTCTGCCTTGAACTGTTGGAGCGGACCGGACCAGGTCCTGATTCAGTCCGGTGACGTAAGTGGGGGCGGCCTGCAGAACCCGTGAATGGGTGATCGCGGCCTGCTGGATTTGTTGTGCCGATGCGGGCAGGGAAAGGGCCGTGCTCAGCAGAATGGCGGCGAAAGCCTTGAGAAAGGGCGGGGGGGGGGGGGGGGGTAAAGTGTGTCATGGTATGTAACCGTCTAAGTTTGCCTATGGCATTATTCTATCACTTTCCTAATCCGAAAGCAAAGATTGATTTTCAAACCGAGCCACTACCCAGGAATGCCATATCTGGGTCGTATTTACGGGCCTCAGCAAGCATTCGAGCTAATAACAATGCCATTTCAGAATCGTCCGTCGGCTGTCCGGCAAGTGTTTTCCATATTGGACTACCATTGACTTCCCGAAGCCCGTCAGGGTAGTTATTTCGAATACTTTCAGGAGTCTCGAACTCCACTTGACTGCCGAGAGCTTCCCAACCAACAACCCAACCAAACAACCTTGTGCTTTATTCAAAACTTCAGGATTGATGGTCATTGCTTCATTTTCCCAGGGCATATTCTCTTTTTCAATTGAAGTATCATAAAAAACATAAGGGAATTATATACAAAAGTCACATCAAGCCACTTCACATATCTTTTCACGGATCAAAGGGGTATCCAACGATAACGCCCCTCCCCGTGCAGATGCCCCAATCCCGGAGGCCAGTATGTTGCGGGCCGCGTTCAGGTCCGCGTTTTCGGCATGGCCACAGACCACGCACCTGAACACCGCTTGCGATGTTCGATTCTCCTTGCTGACATGACCGCAGGCACTGCACGCCTGCGACGTGTAGGCCGGGTTGATCCTGATGACCTCTGCCTTGTATTCCAGTTTCTGCTCCAGTCCGTACCAGCCGGTCTTCAGGATTTCGCGATTCAGTCCCGACCTGGCCTTTACGTTCTTGCCCGGATTGTCGATAGTTCCCTTCGCCGATTTGGTCATGCCTTGCGTGTTCAGGTCTTCCAGCACCACCAGTCCTGCATTGTCGGCAATCTCGCGGCTGACCTGATGCTGCCAGTTGTCCCTGGTTTTTTTTAGATGCCGGAAGCATTTCTGCAACTTGAGCCTGGTCCTGTATCTGCGTCTTGAACCCTTGACCTGTCGGGCAAGCTTTCGTTGATACCTCTTTCTCCTCGCTTCCTTTTTCGCCATATCTGGCATATGGTATAGATTGCTATTGTTATCCGTATCGACCACTGCAATTTGCCGTACATTGCGGTCAACCCCTGCCGTGTTCGGATTGTCGTTGAAGGAAACCTCAACCTCATAACAGACAACCGCATACCATTTACCCGCTTTCTTGGTGATGACTGCTTTTACTGGCTTTCCAGTTGGATAAGGATTGCCACCCTTTCTTTGAATACGCAGCCAGCCGATCTTTGGGACATGCAGTTTGCCGTCCTGTATCTTGATCTTTTCAGGAATCGTGAACGAAGGATCATTACCATGTCTGGACTTGAACTTCGGAAAGCCCTTGCCCGACTGGAAACAGGCCTTCCACGCGTCAGATTGATACTTGAGAACAGATCGAGTGATCGCATATGAATACTCGTCAAGCCAGTCAATCTCCTTGCGCAATTTCGTAAACTGAACACCCAGCGAAAAGAAGGATGTCTTCGGCTTGGCGGCCAACTCCGGATAACGCTTCCACAACTCCATCATTTCCTTGTTTCGCCCCAGGAAGTGATTCCAGACAAAACGGCAAGCACCTGCCTGACCTGCAAGCTTGCGAGCTTTCGATTCCGAACCCGGAATCAGGCGGTAGGTGATGTTGCGGTATGCGGTACAATCGCTCATGCGGTTCAACCTTACTCTCTTAAGTGTTGATTTGGATATAGGAGCGTTAATCCCATATCACGCATCATATGCAATTTTACAGGCATGGTCAAATGTTACTTATGTCCCTAATCCTTAAATAGAAATTGCTTTATTTGGCGCAAGGCATGATGGACTGTGGATTTTGGGCTGGAATCAGAATCATCCATTGGGTGAAAAGCCAACCCGTTCGAAAACCACACCACACAAGGCGTTGGAAGTACTTTCAAATTTTCTATTTAAGGATTAGGGTATGTATATAATTCCCAAACATAACCTCTGGACTTGCCGAACTATCCGTATTGCAAGATTGGTTCAAGAACAATATCTGCGAGATTCTTCGTGAGACTGCAATTCATCAGAAGGATCTGAAGCAATGCGATTACCCGCCCCCATAAGACTAAAACGACTGTTATTTCAGTATTCTCCTGCTTCAATTCGTTGGCAATAAGGGTGTTAGCTACGTCTTGGTTGATGCTGGAACATTTCAATCTTGTTTTTCAAGCAAGCAATTGTCGCTTCACCTGCGCAAGAGGGGCAAGATGGTTATCGAAATACAAAACAGGCCAAGACCAGGTTTGAAAACGAGACTACCGCTTGACGGCAACATGCTTCACGATCAAATCGGCAAAAGAGGTATTTGCGCCAATGTGAGCGGTCATACTAAAGCGACTCTTGGGATAAGAATTTTTTAATTCATCCAGAATAGCAGGCATGTCTCTTTCAACGTGATTCCCGCTCGCCAGAAAAAGTGGTACCAAGGTAATCGAATCAACTCCTCTGTTGATTAGACCTGCAGTAGCAGCTGGTATGTTTGGCTCTGCTAACTCAAGGTAGGCATGCTCTACAATCTCATAATCCAGTTCACGTCCCCGGACTGCCTCTGTTAATGCTTCAGTCTCCCGATTGCTATTCGGATTCCGGCTTCCGTGTGCTACGATCAATAATGCTTTCATTCGAGTTTTCCGTTAATCAGTTCCACCATCATCTTGATATGGGGTTTGCTACTGTTCAAACAAGGGATATAGGAAAAGTTGTCACCTCCAGATTCTCGAAAAACAAGGCTATTTTCCATCGCGATCTCTTCCAGCGTCTCAAGACAATCAACGCTAAAGCCCGGACAAACAACCTGTATGGATTTCACCCCTTCTTTGCCCCATTTCTCGAGAGTTTCATCGGTATATGGCCTTAGCCATTCGGTTGGCCCCAGCCTTGATTGAAAGGATAAGCCCCATTCATCCTCATTCAACCGGAGACGGTCGGCGATCAGTCTCGCCGTTTTGTGACATTGTTCGGGATAGGGATCGCCATCCTCTGCATACTTCTTTGGAATTCCATGAAATGACATCAGAAGCCGATCTGCGTGACCATGTTTTTTTTGATATCCTCGAATTGAATCGCTGACTGCATCAATATAGGAATCATGATCATGATAATCGCATATCATCTGGAAACTGCAAGACGAATGCCCTGCCTCAATAAAGCGAAGAACTTCATCCTTTACGGATGAAATGGTGGTGTACGAAAACTGTGGATACAGTCCAAGCACTACGAAGTGATCTACCCCTTGTTCAAGCAATTTTTCTAAAGCAGAGTGAATCGATGGGTTACCATACCGCATGCCTAATTCGACAGGAATGGATGGCATGCTCTCGCGTAGCAAAGCAAGTTGCCGTTGCGATTCAACCAGCAGGGGAGAACCTTCTTCAGTCCAGATCTTGCTGTAGGCATGGGCCGATCTAGCGGGCCGTGTTCTCAAGATAATGCAATTCAAAATGATCCACCATAACGGTTTCCACATTTTAATTACTCTCGTATCTGACAGAAACTGTTTGAGA
Organism: Candidatus Poriferihabitans sp.; assembly: GCA_965220975.1. Classification (GTDB taxonomy): domain Bacteria; phylum Pseudomonadota; class Gammaproteobacteria; order Arenicellales; family Poriferihabitantaceae; genus Poriferihabitans. Next base: position 976,898 of record OZ244855.1, read on the forward strand.
TAGCGACGAACATCTTCAGCCTGGGGTGAATCTGGTGTTCCAAGATTAGACAATAGAATCCCCGCTTTTTTTGGAGAATTGCTTGCTGCTGTCATGATTCTAGTCGACTTTGTCCGATTCCATAGGCAACGATTGCAGCAACAGCCAGAATCCCGGAAATCACATGGAATCGATTGAAAGGTTCTCGAAAAATAATCAGACCCACTCCGATTGATGTAGTCAGAATCGACAGAAGTGCATACACGATATAACTGGTTGCACCCTGTTGAGTGTAGAGCCAGTAAAAACCAACAAAAGTGATATAGAAACCCAGTCCGCTAATCAGAATGTACCACAAGTTTTCTTGCACGTAGCTCAAGGACGCTGATCCTTTGCTAATGATTGCACTTGTGAAAAACAATGAAGTGCATACGATTAATGTAACGGTCAAAAAGAGAAATGGATTCTCCGAGGTATTTGAACCTCGTTGACCATACACGAACATTGCGTTTCCAATTGCTGCAACCAGCGCAAAATAAAAGACCTTCATTGAAGTAATTCGATAGAAAAGACAATCACCGATTATAATGCGGTGGTATGAAAATCCTTGCCAGTTTTCAAACAGGGTTACTGGCATTAACGAGATTTTCGTATGTCAGTAAAATTGAAGCAGATTGAGTTGGGTAATTTCTCTATGACCGTCCATTTAGAGCCTCTTGAAGGCTCCGAGAATCTTCCGGATACCGAAGTGAATGCCCAAGAGGTATTTGGCATCGATTGCAATTTGATGGTTCCCGCTTTTTCCTGGCGTGACAATCATGTCCCTGAAATCGACCCGTCCTATCGGTTTAATCAAGAGGTGACGCTTGCTCTACTTGCTGGATTTTCCAGCAATCGGCGTGTCATGATTCAGGGTTTTCATGGAACAGGCAAGTCATCCCATATTGAGCAAATTGCCGCTCGCTTGAACTGGCCCTGTGTGAGAGTCAATCTCGATGGTCACATCAGCCGTCTCGATCTGGTCGGTCGTGATGCCGTAGTATTGCGCGATGGCAAGCAGATTACCGAGTTTCAGGAAGGGATTGTGCCATGGGCATTGCAACGCCCGGTTGCCCTGGTTTTCGATGAATTTGATGCCGGTCGGCCAGATGTCATGTTTGTGATACATCGAGTGCTCGAACGGGATGGAAAACTGACATTGCTTGATCAAAATCGAGTAATTACTCCACACCCGGGGTTTCGACTGTTTGCAACTGCAAACACAATTGGACTCGGCAATTTGACCGGACTCTACCATGGTACCCAATTACTGAACCAGGCGCAAATTGATCGCTGGAATATCGTAACTACACTCAACTATCTCCCCGAGCAGGAAGAGGCAGCTATCGTAACTGGGCAAGTTGCAGAATTCGTTGCCCGCCAAGATGAAGTCCAAAAGATGGTTGCCATGGCTAATTTGTCGAGACAGGGCTTTGCAGCCGGAGATATTTCGACGGTAATGTCACCTAGAACCGTAATCACATGGGCAGAAAACGCCATTATTCTGAATGATTTTGATACTGCATTTCGCCTTACCTTTCTCAATAAATGTCATGAAGCAGAACGTTCCATTATCTCGGAGTATTACCAGCGCGTGTTTGGCTATGAAATTGAACATTCAATCGCTATCGATCTAGAAAAGCAGTGAAGCAACTCTGAAAATGGATGAAGCGGCCGTCATTCGCCTGGTAGAACATCACGCTGCAGCCACGATTCGGGCATTATCTGGAATTTATCAAGCAGCCTATCGCCGTCAGTTGGTGTCGATTGATGGTGAGCGCTTGTTTTTCGAGTCTCCATACCTTTTCGCTGACCCGGTTCACCATGAATTGACCCGAAATCGTGGTGCAGCCGATGCGCTATCGATGCGATTGAGGTATACGGACCAGGCACTTCACCGATCAAACAACCCCGATACGCTAATTGAAAGACTCATTTTCGATATATTGGAACAATTGCGGTGTGAGTCTTTGGCTGATTTACGAATGACAGGCCTAATTGAAAACATGAATCAGGCCTTTGCCGCGTGGAGCATGGAATTTCGGAAAAATGGGCATGCCGAAACCGAATTCGGACTACTGCTGTTTACCCTAATCCATGTAGTTCGCTCAAGAATACTCAATATTCCGCCTGACCGGGTAGTTGAGGGCTTGATTGAGTCGATGCGTTTTGAACTCGTCCCGCACATTGGAGCAGACTTGGCAGGTCTCAAGCAGAATCGATCAAATCAGCTCGCCTATGCAAAACATGCTCGTTCAATTGCTGCCTCTGTTTTGAAGCTTATGGAGTTGTCAGGTTTGCAATTGATCGAAAAGGAAATCGGTGCTCTTCGTGAGAAAAGGTTGTTACCGCCCGATAGTATCGGTGATGAAAATCTTGCTGAAACTGATTTTGCCGATTCGTTGTATCGAGACACGGAAGAAGACGTTCAGGAATACAGGATCTTTTGTATCGAGTATGACCGCACTATCACAGGTGACAAACTTTATCGACTTGAACAAAGAATGAAACTACGCGAACAACTTGATCAACTGATCTCTGCCCAGTCCGTCAATTTGCCGAAACTTGCTCAACGATTGAAGATCGTATTTGGAACACCGACTCGATCGGGTTGGAATGAAGGAGTGGAAGATGGCCATATTGATGGTCGCAGAATCAGCCAGCTCATCGCGAATCCTGCCTATTCGAGAGTCTTCAAGCAGGAAAAGATCACTTTGCAAAGCAATGCCGTTGTTTCATTTTTAATCGACAACTCTGGTTCTATGCGCCGTCAGAAATACGAAGCTTTAGCAGTACTTGTTGACGTGGTATGTCGAGCTCTTGATATGGCGGGAGTCAAAACAGAAATACTTGGCTTTTCAACAGGCGGTTGGGCTGGTGGGCAATCAATCAAAATCTGGCGAAGCAGGGGAGCTCCTCAGAACCCTGGTCGTCTAAATGATCGTCTACACATCATTTATAAAGATGCAGAAACAGACTGGAAGCGGGCACGACTGAATATTTCAGCCATGCTCAATCCAGCGCATTTTCGAGAAGGTCTCGATGGTGAGGCATTGCAATGGGCCTTTATGCGCTTGCGGGAACGGCCTGAGCCTCGCAAATGCTTGGTTTTTATTTCAGATGGAGCACCGATGGAAACTGCAACGAACAACCATAATTCCCCATCCTATTTGGACAATCATCTACGCAATGTTGCAAATGCGATAGAACGAACAGGGGTTGTTGAACTAGCAGGAATCGCGACCGCATTTAGCCTTGATGATTATCTCGCAACATGGACACCAATTGATTTTTCTGGAACTCTGGATACTCGTGCATTTCATGTTCTTGAACGGATATTTGAAATCAATCGATCTGCCGAGATAAGCTGACTCTTACCCGTCTTGAAAAACCAGAAAACCGACGATTTCCTTGAAAGCCAATACAACATTGTTGCCGCAAAGACTGATTTTGAACAAGTGCTGATAAATTGAACCAAACATAGCCAGATTTGGCGATCCAAGTGCCCATAATTCTTGCAGCACCGATGCGGTAAACGGAAAAACGAGGTCTTTGACTTGTTTCTTATATACCAGAATTATTCCCCAGTCATGGTGTATTTGATGATGGTTATTGGCAACGCTGCAATCGCGCATCATATGGTTTTGTTGCCGAACCGTTCAACGATACGAGCGTGAATGTAGCCATAATTGGAGACCCCCTTTTACCTTCGGTCTCGATCCTGGATATCATCCATAGCATAAAGAACCTGATACAAGCTGTTCATGAATCGCCTATATTGGCTTCCGCCTTTGTGTCATGCATCCCTGAATGCAAAATTGAATATCGATAAACGCATCGCTGATGACCGGAGCACATTATTTCAATTGTTGCGGATTTCGAGCAAAACAATTCAACGGGATGTTCGTTATCAATCCACTTGTTGATGTAATGGAACATTATAATTGCGTGCAATTTTGGTCTCTGACTAGTGCTAATCAACTTATTTGCGAACCTTGCGGTAATTGGATGCTTTCAATGGCCTTGTGAAACACGTTCAAAAAACCATGATTGGACTCATCTTGATTCGCTTACAATCTTTCATGGCTAAAATCCAGTTACGGAGCTGTGATCGCCCAGATCGGTGATTTGACTGATTCACTTGAATGGCTGATAAACTGAACTCCCTGTATCATTCATTATAGATCGCAGACATGACTAGACCTAATCTTCTATTGCTACGTTTTGCCACTCTCAATATTCTGGCGCTGTCCTTGGTTATTGTTGGTGCAATGGAAGGATGGATCAATCAGATTATTGAAACCGATGTAACCCGAATTAGCATTCTGATAGGGATAATGTTCATCATCGGGTGGGCAATATGTGCATATCGCATATATCAATGTGCTGAGGAAATGAGACAACTGTCGGCAAGCAATCTCGATTCATCCGAGATATATCAGAAATATTTTGAGATGATGAAAAACACCTCAGCCGATGCAAAAATGACCGTTTCTGAATGTCTGCGTTCCAGACTCTATTCAAGAATTAGTATAGTGCGCTTGATCGCAAATAACCTGGTCATTTTCGGACTGATCGGCACCGTTATTGGCTTTGTTATTGCTCTCTCTGGAGTGGATGCTAAAAAGGTCGCTGATACCGCATCAATTGGCCCCATGATTACAACTCTAATCCAAGGCATGTCTGTTGCACTGTATACCACTCTGGTGGGGGCAATTCTGCATGTATGGTTAATCGTATGTTATCAGATTTTGGCTGTGGGCACAGTTAGTCTCGTGAACGCAATTATTGAATTCACCCATGTTCCTTCAGAATAGAAACAAGCGCAAAGCAACTCCCGGCAATGCTAAATCCTTACGATGACCCCACCAACCCTGGGGATACATTGTTTCGAGATGTTCTCAGTCTCGCCCTGCTTGGATTTCTTGCGGTCATTGTATTGTTGCTTCCCCACTTGGTAGTTGAGCAAGATGACAAATCTGCTGTTCTAGAGGCCGATGGCGATCTGGTGGTTCAATTGACATGGCCGTCGGAAATGAACGCTGATATGGATCTCTGGGTTCAAGCCCCCGGAGATATAGCCGTTGGTTATTCCAGCAAAGGCGGAAAAGTCTTCAATCTATTACGTGATGACCTCGGCAGCAAGTTTGACTTATCCAGCGTTAACCATGAAAGTGCATACAGCAGGGGATTTGCCCGAGGCGAGTATGTGGTCAATGTCCACGCCTATCGAATTGACCCAAAATATCCGCCTCCCTTTACGGTTGAAGTTCTAGTCACTACAAAAATCACAAAAGATGATCAAGCCCAAGTCAAGCCAATCGTATTTACACGGACACTAATCACTCGACAGGGTCAAGAAATAACAGCAGCCCGTTTTCGCCTGAAAGGAAATGGGGAGATGATCGAAAACAGCATGCATAGCTTGTTCAAACCGCTTCGTCAAACAGGCGTGAAGTAAAACGAATGGAAAACATTCCGATACTCTACCTGTTGCACATATGCTTGGCTGGACTACTCGTTGCCATTGCGATCTGGGCAAGGCGCTCAATTGGACCTAGAGTTGCATCGATTGCATTACTGTTTGCATTCGTGTTGGTCGGATATGTTTCTCTGGTGAGTTTGTTGGGGCGACCTCAACCGATTGAGTATGCATCTTTTGAAGATTCTGAAGAACATGCAACGGTCATTGCAGCAAGTATTGAAGAAGGCAACGCGATATATCTATGGCTTCGTGTTCCGGGAACCAGCCAACCCCGATACTATCGCATGGATTGGGATCATGAGGTTGCAACATCGCTGAAGCGAGCCATTGATCAGTCCTTGCGTAACAATACTTCAATCCAGTTGGAACTGGAATATGAGTCTTCTCTTGAAACTCGTCAAATGCCTCAGTTTTACAATTTGCCACAACCACGTCTCCCCGTGAAACCGCCACCAGAAGTATTCGAATACCGAAACCCTGACAGCCCCATATGATTCTCCACAATCAAGGCATGAATGAAGAATGCTTTTGCTTGTCGGGCATTTTTCCATCTCTTGGTGACGGCAATTACCTTTGAACGCTTTTCGCTCTAACATCACCGCAATGCCCGATTTGATACGGGGGATCTTGTGGATGATCTTTTCTGGATTCATATTTGTACTTGTTGGTGTACTGATCAAGTTGATGGAATCCGGATTACCGGCTATTCAAAGCGCATTTCTTCGCTATGTGTTCGGTTTGATCATTATTCTTCCCCTGTACCGAAGGTTTCACTGGAATAGCTTAACAAGACCGATTCTGGGTCTTTATTCGCTACGAGCCATGTTCCATGGATTCGCAGTGATGTTGTGGTTTTTTGCGATGGCAACCATTCCGCTGGCTGAGGTTACAGCGATTGCCTACAGCCTGCCGATTTATACTACAATCGGTGCGGCGCTGGTGTTCAAGGAGAAAATACGCATTCGAAGAGTCATGGCAGTAGTTATCGGATTTGCTGGAACATTAATTATTCTCCGTCCGGGTTTGGTGGAAATTTCATTAGGCTCACTGGCACAAGTTGCAGCTGCAATCGGTTTTGCTGGCTCGTTTCTGATTGCGAAAAAGCTGGTTTCTGCAGAAACTCCGACCAATATCCTGTTCATGTTGACGGCAGGATGCGGACTTGCATTAATGCCTGCTGCACTAGCAGTTTGGGTTACTCCATCTTTGATCGATACAATCATTCTGGTTAGCATCGCGTCTCTGGCAACTCTTGGTCATCATGCAATAACGAAAGCCCTGATTGCAGCCCCGCTTACGGCAACTCAGCCGTTTATATTTGTCCAGATGATCTGGGCAATTGGGTTTGGCTATATCCTGTTCAATGAAACGCCAGATGTATGGGTTGTTGTTGGCGCATTTATCATCATCGCCTCAACCACCTATCTCGCTCATCGAGAAATTGTAGCGCAGAAAAAATATGCACTTCATGAATGAAGGGTGATCAATCGAAGTTAAATTTGCTGTTGGAGGGGTCCTTGAGAATGTATTTCTCATCGGTCTGGCGAGAATCGAAACCATCTTGTTCTGTTGCTGGAGGCTAACCGGATACCGATTGCTTTTCACCGCCTCGGAATCCAATTAATGTCCGAGCCTGACAGAGTGTCATTAGTTACCTTTACTGTTTACATCATGGGTTGACCGATCAATGACAATATGACACTTGCAGTAATTTGCAGTGATCAAGCGCAGATATTTTCGAATTTCGAGTACTCAGACAGCATTGAACAAAGTCTGCTTCAAATAACGATCACTTAAAGTAGTCTCTCTTATTTTTTTATGCTCTTCCTGCACTGAGACTGGATAAATTTTGAGTTGTTCATGACTCCCTCGCCAGGCAAGGATCATTTGATTGGTTGAAACAATGCTGGAAACCGACCGTTCGGACTTTGCCTGAGTCAAGCTGCCGATACCTGCTAATTTTCGCTGGAGAGGAAGCGAATATGGCGGACGATGATGCCGAATGTCGTGATTCGGATTTGCAATCAATGCACTGTCGGTAGCAAGTCTGCCCATCGCCGATCACCGGCAGTTAATTGTCTCCCTCAGACTCGCTCATCGCTTACGGCTAGTCTTAATCTCAATTCAAACTGCAAAAAGAACCATGCCTGATGTTGACCCTACGCGGATTCCGGGTGATACTCAACCAGTCCATCTTGAAAGACAACTCGGATTGTCACTTGGAGAAATCAAGCAATTGTCCATAATCAAGTTCATGCTATCTTTTATCTGGCATGTACTTGCAAAACCGTTGAAAATTAATGATTTGGAAGTGGGTCCAAGGTTGCTTATTTATGGGTTTGGTCATGTATAAATTGTCGATGCATCAATATTTCCTTCCCCGTTTCAAAAATATCAACGCGACACCAAACGTGGCCGGTGAAAAACTCTGATCTTTTACTCCAGATATACCTTGAACACCAGTATTCGAAAAATACTTCACTTCAGTGGTATGGTAATATATAAACTTAAAAGTATCGAAATTGACGATGACTAGTTAGGTATGCATTCATTGCACGAATGACTGATGATCAATGGAAAAACAGTAAATATGCCTATGAATTTTTCTGCTTCAATCTTGAAGATCGCTGTCAAAGCATGATCGCAAAAATCGAATTTACACAGGAGCGTGTCGTAATTGCGGTCTCCGCAGCGTTATTCATTCTGTTTTCCCTCTCGCTGAGCGGTTTCTTTTCTGTCTCAAATCTGATCGGACTCATTCGCAACATTGCCATTTTGGGAATTCTTGGTGTTGGCATGGGTATCGTCATCATCGGACGCGGGATTGATTTGTCGATAGTGTCGATTTTGGCAATATCTGCTGCATTCTTCATCGAAGTGTTACACGCCGGAATTCCATTGACGGGAAGTCTCTTTATCGCACTATGCTTCGTTCTGTTGATCGGCATTGTCAATGGAGTACTGATTGCCTATGGGGAAATCCCGCCAATATTCGCAACACTGGCTATGGGGCTATTTGTTTATGGTTATGGACGCTCTCAGATTATGAGTGCCGATGTTGCTTATGTGCCAGATGAATATGCTGATTTGCTCGACCTTGGAACAGTCAAGCCGCTAGGCATACCAATTGAGGTCTATATTTTTGCCGCAGTTTGCATCCTTGCCTGGTTCTTCTTGCGAAAAACCAAATATGGACAATACACATATTACATTGGCGACAATTACGAAGCAGCTCGAAATATTGGCATACCAGTTCGTCCGATGATTGTATTGCAGTATGTCTTATCCGCGCTATTCGCCGCGATAGCGGGGGCCATTGTCGCAGGTACTATACTCAGCATTAATACCAGAATTGTGAATTCAACGCTACTTTACGATGTGATTCTGATTGTTGTCTTGGGCGGGATCGGATTGAGCGGCGGCAAAGGCGGTGTATCGAATGTTATTTTCGGGGCCTTGCTAATTGGCGTTCTGGTCAATGGCATGACGATCATGGATTTGGAACAGACTCATCAAAACCTGATTAAGGCGCTAATCTTGTTGATCGTTGTCATTCTTGATACTGTGTTTAACCAACGCAATGAGCAAACCGAAAAGCAGGGTGATATCTAGTACTCCCATTAAAATATATTTAACTAAAATAAGTAACTAGGAGAATATTATGAAATTATTTGTCAATAAAATTGTCAGGATTGTTGTCGTCTCGATGATGGTTGCAAGCCCTTTGATGGTTGTTGCACAGGAAGATCCTGGGCCTGAGATAGCCAAAAAGGCTCTGGAAGGCAAGCGCGTCGTATTAATGCCTATGGCAATGGGTTTTGACCTTGCACAAGGCTGGGCTCACTACATTGGTAGAGAGGTACGCTACTGGGGAGGAATCTTTGAGACTCGTGATCCGAATTGGAGCGTTGAAGCCGGCTCCCAGGCGCTGACTGACGTTATTGCAAGCAGGCCAGATGTAATTATTGTACACAACCCTGATCTTCGCTCTTACGTTAAACTGTTCAAACGGGCTCAGGAAGCTGGTATTTATGTCATACAGATCGATAACCGAAGTGCTTTTAACACTGATGCCTTTATCGGGAGTAACTGGGAGAAACTCGGTGAGTTGGAAGCAACGGCAGCCTTGCGTTTCTGTGGTGAAGGAACATCCGGAAAAATTGGGTTGATTCAGGGAGAACAGGTCAATGCTTCAAGCATCGATCAATACAATGGAATCATGAATATCATCGACGCGAATGATTCTGTTGAGGTTGTGTCAAAGCCCTATTCGGGATGGGATGCAACCAAAGCCCAGGAGGTCACAACGACGATGTTGCAACAACATCCCGATTTGTGTGCAATTATTGACTTTTGGGATGGTACTGCTGTTGGAACAGCTGCAGCAATTCGAGCTGCCGGAAAAACAGGTCAGGTGAGATTGATTACAACTGGTGGGGGTGAAGAAGTTGCCTGCAAAATGCTCAATGAAGGCACAATTGATGCAATTGTCTCAACTGAAATCCCCAAGCAGTCTCAAGCGATAAACGCCACCATCAAAACCCTGTTGCAAAGTGGCATGCCAGCCGGAACTATGCAACTGTTTCTATACACGCATGAAGTGGTCACTACCAAGGATGACATTTATCCGGGTTTCTGCTGGAGTCTCGAGAAAAACGCGGCTGATACTCGCGATAATCTTTAATATCAGATCATCACAGTGCCCGGTTTTGTCAAAATCGGGCACTGTTAGATCCAGACCATGCGCATACCGCGACTTCCCGAATAGGAGCGGTTGAATGGCACACATGGATTTATGCGAATCCGGTTCATAATTCGATTGCGTCCATCTGAATCACGCCTACAAAATCACGATTGATCATGCGCTCAAAAATCAATCTGAGCAAGCTCCGTTACAACTATATTCCAGATCACATTCTGGGTGAAATCCTGACCAAACGGTGGGCAGATAACATCGTTCCAATTACAGTGTTTGTGATTACTGTCGTGATATTAACAAACCTGATTCCGGGATTTCTGTCACCGCAAAGCTTGAGCGATGCTGGTCGGCAAATGGGGGAATTTCTGATTATCGTATGCGGCGTCTCTATCGTAATGATTGCCGGGGGTATTGACTTAAGCGTTGGTTCAATCTATGCGATTTGTGCATTAATTGCAGTAGCAGTAGTAAATCTTCTGGAATGGCCCGTTCCCGTAGCACTAATGATTTCCGTTCTAATCGGTGCCTTGTTTGGAGCAGTAAATGGATACTTAATCGGTTATCTAAAGCTTCGAGCCTTCCTGACTACCCTTATAACTTTCGTTATCGGGCGGGCCATCTACGACATTGCGCTGGATTATCTTGGAACTCCCATTCAGCTCTCATGGGTTGACTCTGCACTTTGGGATTTTATCGGCGATGGAACCGTCGGCCTGATTCCTGTCAGCTTTCTCTTTGCTGTAGTGGTGCTTGTGATTGCTCACATTTTTATCAGCCGCTCTCGACGAGGCTGGCATATCAGTGCAATTGGGGGTTCACGTCGTTCTGCATTCAATACCGGGATCGATGTAAAGAGAGTTGTTTGTTCAACCTACATCATTTCTGGCGCCTGTTGCGGCATTGCTGGCTTTCTGTTTGGAGCGCGGTTAAACGGAACGGGCCCCGGCACTGGAATCGGAATGGAAATCCTGGTTCTTACTGCTTGTGTGGTTGGCGGCATCAGTCTGGGAGGAGGACGTGGCTCCATTGCGAAAGGCGTCCTTGGCGGCTTGATTGTTTTGACCATCAATAACAGTCTTATACGGATGGGCTATCACAGTGGTACCAATCAGATGGTTCTTGGAATTATGCTGACTCTCGCCGTGATTCTGGATATCCGCTGGCTTAGAAATCGCCATAAGGTTCTGGATAAGGTGTATGTTGCACCGGTTTATACATCCATGAATGAGCCCATCTCGGCTCTTCCCAAGGACCAGACAGCCTATGCGCTGAACTCTCGATTATCCGAAACGGAATTGATCGGAGCAGGTGAAGTTGAAGGACCAGAGGATGTTATTCTGGATAACGATGACCACCTGTATTGCGGGTCGAGACATGGTGATATTGTGCGGTTCTTCGCCCCGGATTACAAGGAATGGGAAGTCTTTGTTCATATTGGAGGATTTCCTCTCGGCCTTGCCTTTGATCAGCATCAAACCTTAATCATTTGTGTCGGTGCGATGGGGCTGTATTCGGTCACGCCGGACCGCAATATCGAAAGACTGAGCGCAGAAACCAATCGATCCTATCTCTCGATCATTGATGATGCTCGATTACGAGACCCTAACGATCTGGACATCGGTTCGGATGGAAAAATTTACTTTACGGATTCAACCACTCGCTATGATGCACATGAATGGGCGATTGACAGTGTCGAAAACCGCCCAACCGGCCGGGTATTGGTCTACGACCCGAAAACCAGGAAAACTCGAACTCTTCTGCGACGACTGAATTATCCCAACGGGGTATGCATGGCTCATGATGGAGAATCATTTTTCTTTGCCGAATCTTGGGAGTGTCGGGTCAATCGATACTGGTATCGTGGCGCACGAAAAGGCCAACTCGCAACAGTGATCCGAGATATGCCTGGATATCCAGACAATATTAATCGCGCATCTGACGGCTGCTATTGGATGGCTTGGCTTGGGATGCGTACTCCCACTTATGACTTAATGCTAAAAATGCCCGGGACTCGGAGACGAATGACGCGTCAATTACCTCAGGATGACTGGCTATTTCCAAATATCAATACTGGAGGAATCGTAAAGTTTGATGAACAAGGAAACATTCTTGAAGTTCTCGGTGATCTGGGGGGCAAGCATCATCCTATGGTTACCTCAATGCGCGAACATAAAGGATATCTGTATGTTGGTGGCATCCTAAACAATCGAATCGGCAAATACAAACTGCATAAAGCGGATCAAAGCTGGACCAGTAATGAATCATATTGGGGTAACTGAGGTTGTTTGTAGACGAATTTGTTGATCGTTGTCTAGAACGAATCCGTACCAAGGCGATCGTCGTGCCTCCTCTGGATGGCGCGATGCGACCAAATAATGCTTTGGATGAGTGTGATGTCATTTACAGCGAAATCGATCAACCTGATAACCTAATCGCTGTCAGTCAGGAACTGTGGTTTTCTTCATTGAATCGATTGTTCAAACTGAATCCGGAAACTGGTTTTGATGTTCAACTGATCACGGAGTTCGAGTCGAGTATTACATGTATAGCGCTTAGTACTGACCAAGGTATTGCAATCGCACTTGAAGATGGCAGACTGTTAACTGGAGAGATAAAAAATCAGGATCTTGCGAGCCTTGTGGAGCAGGAACACCTAAAATGCCCGACGGCCATGACATTCACCCAAGATGGTCGATTGCTAATTTGCCAGGGCTCCAAAAATATCGACAGGCCGTCAGACATGACGCGAGATTTGCTGCAACATGGCCGATCTGGATCGATATGGACATACGATTTTGAAACAGGAAAGCGATCCTGCATCTTTCAGGATTTGTGTTATCCATTCGGTATCGTTGCGCTTTCAAACAGTGACGAGATTTTGGTTTCAGAGTGCTGGAAACATCGAATTCTCAAGTTTTCTTTGCAAAGCACTGATAAGCCAGAATCCGTTTTCAGTGATATTCCGGGCTATCCAGCCCGAATCATTGAACTTGCCAACTCCGAGTTGATGTTATGTCTTTTTGCGCCGCGAAATCGACTGATTGAATTTGTATTGCGCGAGCATGAATTTTGCAGGCAAATGGTTGACACTATCGACCCCGAATACTGGATTGCACCGACTCTAAGGAGCACTCATCGTTTTTTGGCGCCGTTACAGAAAGGAGGTGTCAAAGTCATGAGCATTCACAAACCATGGGCTCCAACCTTATCGTATGGAATGATGGTTCGGCTGGATCAAAGCCAGTCTCCTGTCGAAAGTTATCATAGTCGCGCAAATGGCCATCGTCATGGGATAACCAGTTGCTGTCAAATCGGGAATCGAATATTTGCAACCTCCAAGGGTAATGACTGCATCGTGGAGTTGACTGTTCGCTCTGTAGAATTATCATGACTACCGTATTGAGAATGGAGGGAATCTCCAAGGAATATCGAGGGGTCAAGGCGGTACAGAATGTCGATTTTGATCTGGAGTCGGGAGAGCTGCATTCTATTCTTGGTGAAAACGGGGCCGGCAAGTCTACCCTGACCAAATTAATGGCAGGAGTGATTGAGCCATCAAGCGGGGAAATCTTTGTTAATGATCAGAAGGTCAAATTTCAGAGTCCGTCCGAGGCTCTGGACATGGGAATTGCCATGGTTTTTCAGGAAACCAGTTTGGTGCCATCCATGACCGTTGCCCAGAACCTCTTTTTGGGGAACGAAAATTTTTTAAACAGTCTGAGACGGATCAATATCCGGGCTCAGCAGTTCCTGCAGTCCTTGAACTTTACGGTCAGTCCGACTGCATTGGTGATGTCTCTAGGAGCGGCACAGCGGCAGATGCTGGAGATTGCAAGGGCGGTCAGGCTGAATGCCAATATCCTGATCTTTGATGAACCGACCGCTTCACTTACCCCCGAAGAAAAGAAACACCTGTTTTCATTAATTCAACGCTTGCGTGAAAGCGGTGTTTCGGTAATTTTTATATCTCATGCGCTTGAAGAGTCATTGCAAATAAGTGATCGAATCACTGTATTACGAGATGGTGAAAAAATCATGACAAAATCTACCAGCGATCTAGATCGCAACAAGGTGGTTCAAGCGATGATCGGTCGTAGCTTGTCCTATTCAATTGGGCATGCTCGAAAGCAGCAGGAAATTCGTCCATCCGGAAAGAAAATTTTAAGTGTTCAGGGGTTGTCGATGGGCACTCTTGTCAAGAACAATTCTTTTTCGGTATTTTCTGGGCAAGTAACGACTATTTTTGGTTTGGTGGGTTCGGGGAGAACGGAAACTGCGAAGATCATATCCGGGATTTACAAACGTGATTTTGCTCGAGGAGGGCAGGTTGACTTTCATGGACGATCTACACGTTATCGCGTTCCAAGCAAGGCTGTTGCTGATGGCATTGTGTATGTGACCGAAGATAGAAAAAATGAAGGATTTTTCGACAAGATGACAGTTGGCGAGAACTTTTATTCCGGCTATCTTTCGTCAAAAACCCACAATGGATTTTCCGTTAGCATGCGCGAGATGCGAGATATATCCAAATTATGGATTGAAAAGGTCTCAATAAAGGCAATCAACGATAATGCGAATGTTGTTGAATTATCGGGCGGGAATCAGCAAAAGACGGTTATTGGAAAGACTTTGATTCAGAAGCCCGAGCTCTGTTTTTTTGACGAGCCGACCCGAGGGGTTGATGTCTCTGCAATCGATGAAATCCACGAATTGATAGGTGATCTTGCCGATTCGGGGTTGGCGGTCATAGTAATTTCATCCTATTTGCCAGAGGTTCGAAAAATTTCAGATCGAATTCTGGTATGCAGACAGGGGAGGATTGTCGAAGAATTTTCACCGACTAATGTTTCAGACAAGGATATCATGTTTGCAGCTGTCCACTAATTTTGTTCATTTCCATCCCATGAGTTACGTTGTCGCAAACATATCACAACAGTGATACTGCATTTTGGTTTTCGAACATTGATTTAATTGTCATTCGGAAAAGTCAAATTGATGCCGAACCCGGTGCTGGGACGTTCATCCGACTAATCGATTCTATCGCCGTGAGCTTGATAGTTAATCCGGCTACGCCGCTTTTTTCAACCCCCTTCCGCCCCACGCACTACTTTCGACCATAACTCCAGTATGCAGCATCTCGGAATTTAATTCGGATTGAACAAATAGAAGCCATCATGTCCGTTTGACTCACAACTCTTGCGACGAAATTTTCTAACGATGGTATTTTTCATGGATATCATCTTATTTGCGCAGCAAAGACGCCCATTCTTTTAAAGTCTGTTTGTTGTCGAGAAGTTCATTTTCCAAGAACTTTTGTATTTTCGCTGTGAGTTCTTCTAATCTCCCAAACTGATTGGAAAAATAGAATGCATCGGTTATTTCAACAAAGTCATGATTGAATAAGGATTCGGGCTCCAGCAAATCGTATATCCTTACCCATTTCTGTTCAACTTTGACGCTTAACTCAGGATTAAGCACATAATAACCCCTAGTTAATCTTTTGAAGATTCGACGGTTGTTGCTGGTGTCCCGGTTCATTTCGTTTCGAGCAAGAACTGATGAGATGTACCGACGCTGTTTGCGAAAATTTGGCACGATTGAATCAGGAAAGCTTTCGAGTACATTTTCTAGTTGAGCTGCCGTGATTCCAAGCTTGTTTCTATGCACATTTAATTCCTGCTGCGTATCGATATTAAATATTGCCATGAACAGATTGAAAAACAAAAACTCGGCTTTGTGACTATCCAATTTCGTCAGTCGACCACCGACCATGACCGACACGTCCTTTGGACAAATTTTTGCACAAATTCTTGTTGTTGTCTTTTCTGCATATGTTTTATCAATTCGAGCTTGCTGCAGCATGATCTGATAGGCAGTCAGGCCGGCGCAATTGACCAGGTCAAGTTTTGCATTCATTTGCGTGAGCATCTGCACGCCATTCTCACTTCCAAAGCGTGTAGCAAGCATAAGTGGGGTAAAGTTAAATCGATCCCGATGATCTACTCCATATTGCCCAACTAGTCTCTCAATACCTCTTGCATTTTTAAATGAATAGGCCCCATAGTGGTTATCGATGAGTTTCTTGATTCCGATATCAAAATTATTTCTTGCAGGTTTGAAATGGTTAAATTTCAGCAAGTTTAAACGTGCATAATCACAACTTAGAAGGGCATACTCGTAAAGATAAAGCATGCTCTTTCGATCTGCATCGTGAGTATAAATTCGATTGCTAATTTCATTTAGCACCACTCTGTCCACAGGGTTCCAAGGAACGGGCTGTACTCCAAGAATCCGCTTACGGATATCTTCCGCTTGTGTTGCTTTGCCTTGCCGTTCCAGTTTTTGCGCTTCCTGATTCCATTCAGCAAGACTCGATTTCTGGTTTTCAATTTGAAATTCCCCGGAAAACAGTTGAATGTCCATCAAGTTATAGATTGGTTGATTGGGTTTTGGCTCAACCAGATAGATCGTACGTATCGCTCGGGTAACCGCAACATACAAGGCATTTATATGAAATTTGTAAATCTCGAGGGACTTGTCTGTTTTATCTTTTGCCCGTGCATATTTCAATTCTCCAGAACGAACCTGCTCTGGATCGACATCTTTTGCTATTTCCCGAAATCTTTTCTCATCCTCCGAAACAAATCCGTAGAGAACAATATTTTCATACTCCAGGCCTTTTATCTCCTGGACTGAAAAGATCAAAGGTGTTCGAAATTTCTCCTGGGCAATTTTCTTATCTTCTGGATTGAGAACAATCACTGCATGTCGAGTCGATCCATGCGTTTTGCCATCGAGTTCATTGGTCACTTCAGGCACATCAGACAGTAATATCACGTTACCATCATCGAGAGAATTGCTCGTGACCAGATGATTGCTCTCCCTGTCTACAGAGCCAAAACGCGCATGCTTCAAACGCAAAATTCGATTTGCCATTTCAGTGACTTGTCTTGAATTCCGGTAGTTTGTGCTAAGTATTCGGATTAAATCTGCAGGACTTTCAAAATCAGTGCTGGTGGTTTGACTGGTTTTTTCGTACAGGTGAGATTTAAGTCCAGACCAGGAAAAGAAATTTGGGTGAACGATCTGGTTCGAATCTCCGCTCAAGACAAATTCACGAGCGTTTTTCAGACCACGAAAAATGAGCTCCAGCTGAACATTTGTGAAGTCCTGGACCTCATCAATAATAATGAAGTCCCATTCCGGTTTGACTAGTGCCTGATACTCGTAACTGATTATATTAATATCATGAAAACCCGAATCTTGAAGAAACTGCAGATATTTCTGAAACAGATCGTAAACTCGATCACGCACTTCCACTGGATATATCGACTGACGAACTCCAAGGCTTACATAGCCTTCGCGGCTTAAATAAGCGGCACTTCCAGTACCTGTAATCACGCCATTGAATTCTTCGTACAATTGGTAAGCATCCTTGAATCCTGCTGCTCTGGAATGTCTTGCAAACCAAGATTCGAAATCTGTGAATCCGACTTCTCGTGTTTGAGGCACCCGGATCGATTCAAGAAATTCAGCATAGGACAGAAAACTGGCTTCCTGATCCTCGTTTTCATAATTTAGCCCGTAATATGATTCGCTGGATTTGTCAACGAGATAAGGTGAACGTGTAACATACAGAACATCGCCTTCGGCTTGCTTAAGTTTCTCAAGTGTCAGTACGGTTTTACCGCTACCTGCAGAACCAATAATTATGAAAGGAGGCTTTAAGTTGTAGGTCTCATGTTGATTGTCATCGAAAAAAATAATCTTATCGAGAACATTGAATGTATTATGTGCTTCATTCACATAAACAAGCTTCTCTGACTCTTTCGATGAATCCGCATCCGCTATGGGTAATGCCGTTTCGTCAATTTGAACACCGCGCGCAAGGAAGCGTGACTTCTCATAATTATGATTGGGAATAAATTCCAAGATCAGGATATATGACTGCTGATTGTGGCGAGCGAACGAAAATAAAAGTCGATTAGTTCTATCGAGTCGTGCGCGAAACAAGTTTTTTCCAACCTTGCGTACATCCGCAGACTGATAATCTCCAGCTTCAAGCTGGGCCTTAATCTTTGTGAAATTTGGAATTTTCTGTGCGTCTAGGTTTTGATAAAGTAGTGTTTTCAAGGCAACAATCTGCAGTTCTTATAATAGGGTTGATTGAGTTACTTGCATGGTAATTTCATCCAGGGCAAGATCATTCGCGATCAATTTCGCCAGTTGCTTTTGTCGTCATGGACGACAATATTCGGGATCAGTTTCTTCAGGTTTATTCTATCGACTTGATGCATGAATTGTCCAGATTCCAGCCAACACATGTTATCGAGGTGAGTTGAAGCCGCAGTCAATAGAAACATTGATAAATCATTTTAATCTCATATGTATACTGATGATATCGAGAGTGTTAGTGAACAGATACTCATGTCAATTGTTTCGATTCATTTTATTGTATCAAATGCAGAATCTCCCTGATCACTCACGAATTCGAGTAACAGGAAAAAGAATGAGGCGTGATCAGTTCGTTGATTTCATCGTCTCCTGATCCTCTAATTTTATGTGTTGCTCAAATAAATTTCCAAGATGGTGGGATTGGTAAACTATGTGGTTACAAATCTTCAATGAAATCAGCACCGATCTTTTGATTGTCAGAAGGCAGGATACTTTGGCACATCTCGAGATGAAGTCGTCCACCCGGGGTATAAGGGTGAGCTTCAATAACATCCACATCCATCTCTATACCTAGCCCAGGCTCCAATGGTGCAATAATGTATCCGTCTTCCCACTCGGGTTGTCGGGTCAAAACCCGATGATGGAAATCTGTCTGTATTGTCTCAAGGATCAGAAATGCTGGACAACTAATCGCAACGTGTACAGCAGCCGCATGAGCAATTGGACCACAATAGATATGCGGCGCAATTTGCGCATTGAAAACTTCACAAAGCATGGCTATTTTTTTGGTTTCCCAGATTCCACCGCTACGACCAATATCCGGCTGGAGTATGGATACTCCCGCATTCAAGCATTGGTAAAACTCCTGTTTGGTAGTTAATCGCTCACCAGTAGCAATGGGTATTGATGTTGATTCGGCAATCCTACGGAAAGTATTCATTTGATCTGGAGGGCAGGGCTCTTCGATCCACAATGGATCATACGGTTCCAAACGCTTTGCAAGGCGTATGGCAGAAGATGTCGTCATCTGCCCATGTGTTCCAAATAGAATATCGGCTTGATTTCCAACAGCTTCACGAATAGTTCGAACATTTTCTTCGCAACGGCTTAACTCGTAGAGAGATAATTCTCGGCCTCCTTGAATGCCATAGGGACCTGCAGGATCCTGCTTGATGGCAGTAAATCCGGAGTTTACGTATTCCAAGGCCCGTTTTGCAGCTGCTTCCGGGTTGTGATACACATCGTCTTCATAATTCAGAGTATTCCCATGTTTGTCTGCATGTTTGGGATAGAGGTAGGTGTAGGTTCTTAACTTTTCATGACACATGCCTCCCAGCAGGTTGTAGATTGGCTGGTCGAGAGCTTTTCCTACAATATCCCAAATTGCAATTTCCATACCGCTAAAAACACCCATCATGGTGATGTCCGGTCGTTGCGTGAATCCAGCTGAATAAACCCGGCGAAATAGCAATTCAATATTGAATGGACTCTCGCCTTCCAGATATCGGGCAAAGGTATCTTCAACCATTTGGCAAGCAATATTTCCGGATACGGGAATTCCGTAACATTCTCCAAGACCGGAAATGCCGTTATCAGTTGTGATTCTTACAATTACCCAAAATGAACCGCCAATACCTGTTGGTGGAACTGTTATCCATGTTTCGATATCCTTCAGTTTCATGTTTTGTAATTTGCGATTGACAAACAGCAAAGATAACACGATCATGCGGAAAAAGAAGCGGCTAGTTCAACCAATTCTGATCGGATAATGGCAAATTTGACATGACAATAAACCGAAATCAAGATCGCATTGATAAAAAGGATGTGATTATTATTGGTGGCGGAATTATTGGTACCGCAACCGCCTGGAATCTGGCAAAAAGAAACAAGCGGGTCAAGTTGTTCGAAAAGGGCAGTGTAGCTGGTGAGCAATCTGGCCGGAATTGGGGCTCGATACGTTCGCAAAGACGATCAGCTACAGAGTTTCCAATCATGCTGGAAGGAATTCGGATTTGGGAAACTCTCGAGAAAGAACTGAATGCAGATCTTGATTAGCGCCAAGAGGGTCATATTCGGCTTTGTTACGATGAAAAACTGCTAGAGTGGGCTGAGGATTGGGTGCCAATTGGTCGGGAAAATGGTCTTGATACCCGTGTTCTTACACCTGGAGAATGCGAGAAACTATTGCCACACTATTCAGCCAAAGGTTTGCTAGGTGCTCTGTATACGCCAACAGACGGGTGTGCCGAACCGATAAAGGTAACAGCTGCGCTGGCACGTTCTGCCTCCCGTTGTTCTGCCGAAATTATTGAAAATTGTGCAGTACTGCAAATTTTAACGGAGAATGGTCGAGCATCTGGAGTCCTGTCAGAAGAGGGTGAAACTCATGCTGACGCGGTCATCGTAACCAGTGGCGCATGGACTAGTCGTCTCCTTAAACCTCTCGGTATTGATCATCCTTCCTTGTGGGTCAGAGCTTCAGCTGCACATACCGAAGCCCTGACCATCAATCTGAGAAAGCTGGTTAGTTGGGGTCGTTGCGCATTTCGCCAGAGATCCGACCAGTCCTTGACGCTTGCTGTTGCAGAACATGGATGTCACGACCTGATGCTTGATTCTTTTCGTTATGATGCTGCATATCTCAAATTGGTAGTACAGAATCATGACTTGTTTCGTTTTTCACTAGGTCAGCCTATGCTGGATGACCTTAACGGTCGATTTGATGACTTTGCAAGCACAGAAAATAGAACTCTTGATCCTGCTCCCGATCATGCAGCACTTGAGCGAGCCGCCAAGTTTTTTGCTGCCGAATATCCAGCTGCACAGCCATTGAAACTAACTCGATCTTGGGCGGGATGGATCGATTATATGCCAGATGCACTACCAGTTCTTGGTGAGACTCCAAATATATCGGGGCTTTTCGTTGGAGCTGGATTCAGTGGAGGAGGCTTTGGAATGGGGCCAGTCAGCGGAAAGATTCTGTCCGATCTTGTTTGTGATGGATATACGCCGCATCCTGTGCAGCCACTGTGCCCTTCCAGATTTCAGCGGTAATCGGAGCGATTGCTATTCTTGCATCAATTTCAGGATGGTGATTTATTTTCCTGAAATTTGTCGAGTGGTCCCAGGATGAACCTCCCGACAATGAAATGCCTCAGTGAATCTTTTGAATTCAACATGCTTATGCATAAAGGAAACAGGCATTTTCCAATGGGCCAGTCCATTTGATACAATTCGAAGCTTCCATTCCCTATTTACCAAAAATCAATTTCATAATTATGATCGATCTTTATACATGGTCCACGCCGAATGGACGAAAAATCAGTATCATGCTTGAAGAGACTGAATTGCCATATCAAGTTCATCCGATCGACATCGGCAAGGGAGACCAGCATGCAGAATCATTCTTGACAATGAATCCGAATGGCAAAATACCTGTAATTGTTGATCAGGAAAATGGGAAAACCGTTTTCGAATCTGCAGCTATATTGATCTATCTTGCATATAAGACAGATAGACAGTTTCTGCCAAAAGATCATTCCGATCAATATTGGACTGCCATGCAGTGGCTAATGTTTCAGGTAGCACATGTTGGACCTATGCTTGGGCAGGTTCATCATTTCACCAAATTCAATCCGGGAGTAGCTCCTTATGCCCAAGACCGATATTTACAGGAAGCGCTTCGACTATATCAGGTATTGGATAGTCACCTTGAAAACAGCGAATTTCTTGCTGGTCATTATTCAATTGCGGATATGGCGACTTGGCCCTGGATTGCGAGATTTAATTGGCAGACCATTGACATTTCCCGATACCCGAATGTCTTGCGCTGGTATTTGTCCATTGCAGAGAGACCAGCCGTCCAAAGAGCATGGCATGTCCCACCAAGTGATCAGCCTGTTCCCATGCCATAACTTTTTTCCTGCTTTGCAAGTGAATTGGTAACTACTCGTCCACTTGATTGCACTTGAGGGGAAAACATCAAGCGAGAGCTGGTTTACCGCAGGACCCGCCAGTAACCGATCATGTGGCTTGAGGTTGCAAGTCCGAGTTCTCCACGATCCCGCCCAGCTCGAGCAGATAGGTCCGGAAAGACGGGATCGGGCACACAAACTGATTCCTTGATTCTCGGTGCAAGGCCCCCTGGTGCACGAGGTGAACGAAGAAGGCGTCTGCATCCATGCCTGCCGGCAAGCGATATTTCCGAGGATCCGCCTCATGAAGGTCTTCCATCAAGCGCCTGATCCGGGAAGAGCCCTGATTGCTGTCCATCGCAGCCATCACTTCGGCCGTCAGCTCCATGGCATCTTTCATCTCGCTTGAAAACTGACCGTCGCAATACCCGTCCCTTCCGGTCTTGATCTCGGCCTGTATCCTCTCCCATGCCGCCCTGCCGAGATCGCCCTCCGTTTTCAGGGCTTCTGCGCCCAGTGCCTGCAAGACGACATGCAGATGCCGGGGCCACCCGTCACAAGGCTGAAGCAGCCGATCGACCTCATCATCATGTCCGGCAGCATCAATGCCAAAATGCGCACAGGACCTTTCCATGAGTTCCTGAACTTCATGATCCGGGAAACGCCCGATGTTGTGTTTCTGCCTGTGCGGCATGCGGGTCAGTCCCATCTTGCGGGCCGAGTATTCGGTATCGCTGAGACCCGCCAGCACCAGCGCAATCGGCAGCCCGCAACCGTCATGGAGACTCTGAAACAGCTTGGAGAGAGGATCTTCGGAATCACGTTGAAAGCGCTGTGCCTCGTCGATGGCCAGCACGATCGGACGGTCAAACCCGCCATGCTGTTCAGCCCAGTCCCCCAACACATCCCAGTGCATGCGCGGTCTTGCTGGCTCCATGGTGGTCTCTTGCTTGCCGAAGGCCTTGACTGGACCCAAGCCAATCCCAGCCTCTCCGCCGGATGTCCGAACGGAATGCGATAAAAACTCCTCGGCAGCTGTCGGGTTGATGCTCCGGGCTAGCGGTTGAAGAATGTCAACGGGCTCCTCGATTACGCCAGACTCCAGCACTACCACCAGCGGGAGCTTGCCGACACTCTCCGTATACAGTCTCTCCGGATTGTGCCTGATCTGGTGCACGATCGAGCTCTTGCCCGCCCCCGGCGCGCCCTGGATAATGCGCGTCGTTTTCCCTGCGCCATGCTGATCGGCTCCCGAGCCCTTCCACACCTGTCTGGCCGCTTGCGCAATGTCGTCGAGCACTTCGGCCCGTCCAACAAACACCAGAGGAGGCTTCCCTTCCGTTCGCTTGAGAAAGGACTCCAGTTCTTTTTTCTGATCAGGATTCATCGCTACACCTCGCCACGGGCATGATCATTGAATGCATGCAGACATGGTATACAGAATAAAACGGATCACCGAAGACTACTCAAGTACACAGGCAAATAAATCTAAATCATTGCCTGAAAGCGGCATCCCGTTCGCTGTACCCGAAATTTGACGATGGACTGAACGATCTGACAGACACCACGAAACTTTCACATGTGCCCGGGACCGGAAAACGATCTCCTTGAGCTCCTGTGCCCACTCTCCCGTACTGATTGCATGGATATTCGAGGCCTGCAAGAGAAAACGGCATGGCGAAATACATGCCTGCAGTCTATCACACCATGCTGCTGGGAATGGAACGCTCACTCGCTTTCACCCTGTCATGACAACCCGAACCAATCGATCAAACTGTCTTCATTTCGGACCGATCGAGCTCAACGAGCTTTCCACTCACGCGAGACTTCACTGCAGATGGATTGGCCAGACTGCTGGTTCGGGAACTGAAGTCTGAAACTTCAGCAGAGTACGGTTCCAAAATATCTGCTCGTCACCAATAGGGGCGAGTAGATACGTGAATTGAATCATCAATCAAAACAGCAATGATGGATGTTTGCTCTCAAAACAGACCCGGCAAGTACTGAATGCTTTCGGCATGCATTACGGATGACTTTTCGACAGGGTGAGAAATGCACACGGCGTATCAATCCAGATTGAAGGGCGCCCGATCGCCTACAGTCAAGGTTGATTTGCAACATGACCATCTATCTGCCGTTTTTTTTTATAAAGCAGAAACCTCAACACCTATGACCGCTAGAGGTCTGACCAGTTTCGTCAACTGAAGTGCTCGTTCGTTTGACGCATTCCCTTCCAAGGCTCGCTTCTTGACTCCCTGCAATATGGCTGCAAATCGAAAAAAGCTAAATGCCAGATAAAAATTCCAATCCGCAATACCGTCAAGATTTCTCCTTTGGCAATACATTTCCACATACTCGTTCTCCTCTGGTATAGCAAGATTTTTGCGGTTTTTGCCACCCAAGCCCGGCAAAACATTGTTATCGGGCAATCGCAATTGCATGCACTGGTAGGCTAAATCCGCATAAGGATGTCCAAGCGTGCTGAGTTCCCAGTCCAATACTGCTAAAACTTCAAACTTTTGCGAATCAAAAATCAGATTGTCCAATCGGTAGTCACCATGGACTATGGAGGGCAGGCCTTGGTCTAGAGGGATATTTTCATTTAGCCATTGGATCAGGTAATCCATTTCCTTAATTGATTCCGTTGCTGAATGCTGATATTGCCGAGTCCAGCGATCAGTTTGACGCGCAAAATAGTTTCCCGGTTTTCCGAAGTCGGAAAGTCCAATCGATTCGGGCGAGATTGAGTGAATACTGGCCAATACCTGATTCATTTGATCATAAACCTCTGACCTTTGATGATTGGTTAATTCGGGCAATGCTGGATTCCAAAATATCTTGCCTTCGACAAATTCCATAACAAAAAACATCGTGCCAATCACGTCTTCGTCATCACAGAGATGCAGACATCGAGGAGTCGGTATCCCGGCTCCATGCAGAGCATTCATAATGCGAAATTCCCGATCAACAGCATGCGCCGAAGGGAGCAGATCCCCATCGGGCTTTCTTCTCAGAACATATTTTGACTGAGGAGTCTGCAATTGATAAGTTGGATTTGACTGTCCATCAGGAAACTTTGAAAGTTCTAGTGGTCCGGAAAATAATGGAATTTTTGTGGAAAGGTAAGCTTCCAGCGACTGGAGGCGAAGATGATCAAAATCATGCATAACGTGCGATGATCTGCTTACCAAGCGCCATATGGTGAACCTGATCGGGTCCATCAGCTTGACGACACCAACGAGCGTAGTTGAATGCCTCAGCCATAGAATAATCCGCAGTCAATCCGCCAGCACCATGTATCTGCATACATCGGTCAAGCACCTCCTGAACCAGCAGTGGAACCCGTGTCTTGCTGGCTGCAATTAAATCCCTTGCTTCCTTTGCTCCATGCAAATCCATTTTGTTGCAAGTCTCATGAACGAGTAGGCGGGCCATCTCAATATCCGAAAATGATTTCGATATATCCTCCCTGATCGATTGATTCTTGGATAAGGACTCT
The DNA here is from genome assembly GCA_965220975.1 of Candidatus Poriferihabitans sp. Classification (GTDB taxonomy): domain Bacteria; phylum Pseudomonadota; class Gammaproteobacteria; order Arenicellales; family Poriferihabitantaceae; genus Poriferihabitans. The sequence goes on from OZ244855.1 coordinate 1,002,688, forward strand.
CCGAAAGCATGACGGTTGGCAACCCGAGTGCAAGACAGCTCCAAGGCTCTTTGAGCGCATCCAATTAATCTCATGCAATGATGAATTCGACCAGGTCCTAGACGTCCCTGTGCAACTTCAAATCCTTTGCCAGGACCAGCAAGGATATTTTCGAGCGGTACTCGCACTTCCTGAAATAGGATTTCCGCATGTCCAAATGGCGCATCATCATATCCCAAGGTAGTGAGTGGTCGCACCAGAGTGATTCCTGGAGTTTCGGTCGGTACAAGAATCTGACTTTGTTGGCGATATCGATCCGGGTTATCAGGATCCGATTTGCCCATCACGATCAACAGCTGGTTGTTCTCATGCATCGCACCTGTTATGAACCACTTCCTTCCATTCAACACCCATTCATTTTCTTGTTGTTCTATTCGCAACTGGATATTGGTAGCATCACTGGACGCCACATCGGGTTCAGTCATGGCATAGGAAGATCGAATTTCTCCTTTGAGGAGTGGTTTGAGCCAGGTATTTTGTTGTTCCGGAGTGCCATATTTCATCAGAACTTCCATATTTCCCGTGTCTGGTGCATTGCAGTTAAATACTTCCGGAGACCACAATACGCGTCCCATTTCCTCGGCTAGTGGCGCATATTCAAGGTGAGACATTCCTCCATTTTTCCCATAATGCCCATGATCAACATGTATAAACAGGTTCCAAAGTTCTTCCTTGATGGCCAGTCTCTTGAGCTTCTTGATCAATTCCGTGCTCTTGAATCGGTTCTTTGCTGATTCCAGTTCTTCGCGATAAATTGATTCATTCGGATAGATGTGTCGGTCCATAAAGTCCTTGAGACGCGATAGAATCATCTCTCCCTTGTCAGAGTTTTTAAACATCGCGAACTGCAAATTGAAACCGTGTTGGATGGATCAAATGCTTGTTGTTAACCATCTTCGATTTGCCTTCTCTTTAGCATGTGAAAGATAAATACCAGCAGCCAAGCAGGACTGCTGATAATTGCAGCATAAAGCAACATCATCAAGGGGCCGAGCAGCCCCGCCATTAAGACCCCGAGCACACTGGTTGGCCCCAAAAGTATTGCACATGTATACATTGGCACTTTCCGCTCCTGAAGCCATAACTTGCGACACGCGAAAGCCAGGAACAGTCCGGATAAGCAACTGAAAAACATCATCATGCCTTGGCCTTGCCCCCCAGCATATTGAAATACTGACAAACCAAATCGAATGAAGGAAATGAAAATGATTCCGGCAGGCAACCAGGTAAAGGCAATAAACCCAAAAACTGTTTTTCTAATGGTCGGTTTTAATACGAACATTTTTGACCCTCATGTTGTTTTATTTCAAATGCTTCATTTGTAACCGAGAACAGAGTCATACACTATGCCCTTGTCAATCAGCTCTTGAATTTTTTCAGCATTGATTCCAAATTCTTGCAGGATTGAATGGGTATGCTCGCCAAGTTTGGGACCGCTGCAATTAATTTTTGACTCCGTTCGTGAAAATCGTGGAGCAGGGGCAGCCTGAAGGACTCCGTCAATCACAGCGAAACTGGATCGTTCCTTATTTGCAGGATGATCGGGAGCTTCATGCAAATTCAGGACAGGACTCACACAGGCATTGGAACCTTCCAACATCTCACACCATTCATCACGTGGACGAGTTTCGATTAAGTTGGCTATTTGAACGCGAAGGGCAGGCCAGTTTGCTGGATCCAGGTAGTCAGGAAGAGCGTCAGTATCAAAATCGAGTTGGTGCATCAATGATTGATAAAATTGATCTTCCAGAGCGCAGATTGAAATATATTTGCCATCCGAACACTCATAAACATTGTAATGATGCGCTCCGCCATCAAGAAGGTTTACACCACGTTGTTCAGCATTCCAGCTACCCTCAGCTATCAGTTCATGAATCGTTAGTAGCTGATAAATCGTACCATCGACCATGGCAGCGTCGACAACCTGCCCCAGTCGGGATTGCTGTCTCTCAAGCAGTGCAGCCAGAATTCCATTCACAAGCAACATGCCGCCACCGCCCATGTCGGCAATCATGTTGAGGGGAATTTGGGGCTTGCTTCCATATTCGCCAATGGCATGCAATGCGCCGGTAATTGACAAATATCCAAGATCATGTCCTGGAACATTTGCTAACGGTCCATCCTGTCCCCAACCGGTTATACGTCCGTAAATCAATCCTGGGGTTTGTTCAAGACAGATATCGGGGCCTATTCCCAGTCTCTCGCAAACTCCCGGCCTGTATGGGTCAATCAGTACATCTGCTTGTGCAATCAATGCAAGAGCAGTAGCCACTCCCTGCGAATCCTTGAGATTGATAACCATGGATTCCTTGCCACGCATACCAATCATATTTCGTCTTTTTTCGTCTTCTCTGAATCTTTCTATCACAATCACTCGCGCACCCATGTCAGCAAGCATCATGCCTGCCATCGGCCCCGGTCCAATTCCGGCAAGTTCAATGACTGTATATCCGTTTAGTGTTCCCAATTCCGAACCCACAAATTGTCTAAAACTAACATGACTATTGTATACACAGAAACTTCATTCCTCTGAATGATTGACATATTCCACTTCGAAACAATCGAATTTCAGTACTCAAAACTTGATTTTTCTCCAGTCGACTATTGGTAATGAGAAATATCCTGAATTATTGCAATATATAATCGCGTTACGTTCTGATGCACACCTTGTCGAACCCTTGTCAATTAAAAATATCATTCATATCTGAGTCCTATATAACTGTAAATAATAGATAACTATAATGATATATTTATACTTATGGCAACTGATTGACATATTTTCATGGCTGGAATGGATGCCTAACAGTTGCATCATCATCTGAAAAAATGCAAAAAAACAGAAAAATCGCTCTAATCAAAGGGGATGGAATCGGCATTGACGTTGCTGAAGCGGCAAAAGCGGTCATCAATCAAACGCTGGAAATCAAGCAACTTCCGAAATTTCACTATTTCGAGATCGAAGCGGGAGCAAGATATTATCAGAGGACCGGGCTCGACATTGAACCTGGAGGAGAGGAGATGGCCGAAAATTGTGATGCAATCTTGCTCGGAGCTATTGGCTTGCCCTCGGTTCGAACTCCTGATGGAACCGAAATAATGCCTCATCTTCGACTTCGTGAGCGCATGGATTTATATGCTGCGGTTCGTCCAGTTCGCGCATATTCAAATTCAACTCGACGACTGAGCGACCCGCGAGCAGCAAAGATTGATCTCGTCATCTTGCGAGAGAACACCGAGGGATTGTTCTATACCGCCTCGACAAGCGGCCGAGCACAAGTGGTTAATGACTATGAAGCTCGTGAAACACTGCGAATTACCCGTTCCAATACCGAAAAACTTCATCGATTTGCTTTTCGACTTGCTCGAAAACGTAAAGAACAGGGAAAGAAAGCACTCTTGACCTGCGTGGATAAAGCCAATGCATTCAAGTCAATGGCCTTTTTCCGAAAGATTTTTGATGAAATCGCTGTGAATTTCCCAGATATTGAAACCTCCTATAATCATGTCGATGCCCAGGCGCTTGATATGGTCCGTCGCCCATGGGAGTTTGGAGTTTTGGTCATGGAAAACATTTTTGGTGACATACTCTCCGATTTGGGAGGAGGACTGGTCGGCGGCATGGGCATGGCACCATGCGCCGAAATTGGTGATTACAACGGATTGTTTCAGTCTTCTCATGGTACTGCGCCTGATATTATGGGAAAGGATCTGGCAAACCCGTTGGCGAGCATACTTGCCGGGTCAATGATGCTGGATTACCTGTCAGAAAAATTCGATGATCAATCTTTGGCAGATTGTTCAAACTTGATCGATCAGTCTATCGAACGCGGATTTGATGAGAATCGACTTCGTCCATGTGAATCGGGTGGAGACATGGGCACACAGGCTATCACCGAAGAAGTCATTGCATTGATCAATGAAACAAACGCTTAAGGGGGATATGTTATTTCTAAGATAGCGTTCGCAACTTGTTTATTTGTCTGCAAATCTTGGAGAATTAAAAGCAGTTACTGGTGGCGCTGTACCGTCAAACTTCTCAATCCTGACTAGACAGCTGTTGGCAATTGGTCCCTGTCCCAAACTGGAGGTGCCTTTATCCGGGGTCAGTACATTTGGATTGCCATGCTTGCAAAGACTGTTTCTGGCTCCCGGTTCATCAGGATCAAACCAGGCGCCTGTACTCATCAATGCAACTTGATCACGGATAGCGTCATCAATCACCAATCCTGCCAGACATGCTCCACGCTGGTTGTAGACTTTTACAATATCCTTTGGCTTGAGGTTTCTTTTCGATGCCTCGCGAGAATTAATGGCAACCGGCTCGCGGCCACAGATTTTATTTGATCGACTGTATTGCCCATGATCGAGTTGCGAATGCAATTTGGTGGCGGGCTGGTTCGATAAAAGGTGAAGAGAATCTTCATCGGCATTGCCAAGCCACTCCAAAGGTTCCAGCCAGACTGGATGGCCTGGACAATCGTCGTATCCAAATTGATCAATGGTTGGACAAAACAGTTCAATCTTTCCGCTTTTGGTTTTGAGCGGGTTGTTGACAGGATCATCATGGAATGCTCGGAACAGAACAGCTGGTTCCCTGGGTGGAGGGTAGAGTATCCACCCAGCAGACTTGAAATCATGATAATCCGGAATATCAATTCCATGAGATTTGGCTTTTTTCTGCGTCTGGTTATAGATAAATTGCAACCATTCCTCTTCACTCCGACCATCTGTAAATTCTTCTTCCATCCCCATCTTTTTTGCGATCCCCGAGAATATCTTAAAGTCGTTCTTGGCAAGACCTGGCGGATCAATCACTTTTTGCATGTGAATAGCAAAGGGATCTCTAGGGGAGAGAGCGATATCATTTCTCTCTAATGTCGTTGTGCAGGGGAGAACAATATCGGAATGTTTGGCCATACTGTTCCAGCACCATTCGTTGACAATAATCGTGTCGGGCTTCTGCCAGGCTTTGAGCATCCGATTGATATCCTGATGGTGGTGGAACGGGTTTCCGCCCGCCCAGTAGACAAAATGGATATCGGGATAGGTTAGGACTTGACCATTGTAGTCAAACTGTTCACCCGGATGCAGCAACATGTCAACAAGTCGGGCTACAGGGATAAAGTCTTTAACTGGATTTTCTCCTTGCGGCAATGATGCGCCTGGCAACCGTGAACCATGATCGCCAACACTGTTGGTGGCACTGTATCCAAAACCAATGCCGCCACCAGGCTGTCCAATCTTTCCAAGCATGGATGCGACGGCAATGCCAGCCCAAAAGGGCTGTTCTCCATGGTCTTGTCGAGTCAGTGACCAGGATAGAGAAATCATGGTTTGGCCTGCGGACATCTCACGAGCAAGGCTTGTAATTTCGTTTTCTGTCAGACTGCAAATCCTGGAAGCCCATTTCGCATTTTTTACTGTTCCATCTTGTTTTCCATTCAAATATGCAATGAATCGCTCATAGCCAATGGTGTACTTCGCAATAAACTCATGGTCAACGCGGTTCTCCAAAAATAGAGTGTGCGCGATACCCAGGAGTAATGCTGTATCGGTGTTGGGGCGAGGGGCAAGCCATTTGATCCGAGGATCACTGCCTAGATCGGATTGAACAGGGCTGACATTGACGATTTTCAAGCCACTGTCAAGTGCTTGTTGCAAATTTTCCTTTTGGGTATGGCGTCCCAAACCGCCAGCATTAATTTGCCCATTTTTCAGCGGAATACCGCCGAAGGCTACTAACAGATCTGCATTATCAATAATTGAAGGCCAGCTTGTAGCATGCGTCAACATAACATACAGGTTGCCGATGATATGTGGCAGCAAAACTTCACCAGCAGCAAAACTGTAGGTATCAACGGAACGTACATACCCACCGATACAATTCAAAAACCGGTGAATCTGGCTTTGGGCATGATGAAATCGACCTGCACTCGCCCAACCATAGCTACCGGCATAAATGGCATTGTTTCCGTGTTTGCGAATGACCCGATTTAACTCATCTGCAACGATTTGATCTGCTTCATCCCAGGTTACTTGAACAAAAGGATCTTTGCCGCGTTGTTCATTAACTGTCCCAGGCCCTTGATCCAGCCAGCTCTTTCGTATCGCTGGTTTCGTGATTCGATTTGGACCATCCAGAACATCAAGTATTCCGGAACCAATTGGCGAGACGTCTGGATCTTGCTCGAAACCATGCAGGGCTTTAACTCGACCATCCTGTGTTTCGACACGGTAGGTTCCCCAATGCGATGCCGTCAGTGGTAATGAAGAATAATCTTTCATCAGAATATTGTATGCCTGGATGGCTTAATGCCTGGCATCGATGATATAGGAAAGATCATTGTTATCAAGTGTCAAATAATAGGGTTGTCCTGTCTTGGCATCGAACTCTGTGCGTTCTCCCTGAATATCGAATGACTTTCCGTAGAAGTGCAGGTGTAGCAGTGGACAATTTCCGGAAGATTGAATCGCATGTATACCACCCGGCAGTAATGATACGGCGGTACCGGGCTTGACGGCGATATCGGTTATCCATTTTGCAGTGGATGAATAGCTGGTTTGCCGATAAAGGCTATGGATTTCCGTGCCTTCAATGGCTGCCACGATTGCCCAGGAATTGCCATGGTTATGTGGGCGATAAGATTGTCCTGGTAATGCGGAGTAGACATATAGAGAATATTCCTGAATCGGATCTTCGTATATGTGAAAGAACAATTCCTTGCTTCCGGCTGATGGAATGGGGAAGTCTTCTCTTGGGAACAACCCCCGTTGTTCGCAGAGTTTCATCAGCTCCTTTTTCGCAAGTTCGATTGAAGCGATGTTTATTCCCTCATTCAGATAATGTCGAACCCGGTCAACCATGACAACGATCGCTCGCTTTCTCTGCTCTTTGATTGATGTTTTCAAGCGGGCTCCTTAACAGGCAGTGATGTTAATGTGGCTCTAGAACGCCACAGAATATTCTTACAACAATTATAATTCGATATTCAGGGTAATTCAGGCTTTGCCAAATATCAACCCAGTCATTCATTGTGATCCAATGAACCTGATCCAATCCGGACTTTATTTTCCATGAAATTCCAGATCGCAATCAATCTTGAACGAGTAGACGACAGTTACGACATGTCATCGGTTGTCCAACACACTTTGGATATGGTGCGGATTGCCGACCAAGGTGGTTTTGGCTTGATCTGGTCAGCAGAACATCATGCTCTTGAGATGACAATAGCTCCCAATCCATTTCAGATTCTGACTTGGTGGGCTCCGCATGTTAAACACGCCCGTTTAGGCACGGCTGTTGCCGTAGCACCTTATTGGCATCCAATCAATCTGGCGGGGGAGGCGGCATTTACCGATTTGATAACGGGCGGTCGACTTGATTTCGGGATTGGATCGGGAGCCTATCAGAGAGAATTTGATCGCATGAAGCCCGGATTAAAGCAAACTGATGGCTACCGTTATGTACAGGAAATGTTGCCAGTTTTGAGAGAATTGTGGAAAGGAGACTATGAGCATCAGGGCGAGTTCTGGTCATTCCCTTTATCAACATCAGTACCGAAACCTCTGCAAAAACCGCATCCCCCGATATGGGTTGCAGCCCGTGCTCCGGTTTCCTTTGATTATGCCGTAGAGCAGGGATGCAATATTATTTCTTGGCCACTAACACGTCCATTCTCTGAAGCAGAGCTCTACAAACAGCACTATGAAGAAGCTCTTGCTTCCCATCCAGATTGCAAAGCTCCGATCCTAGCAGTGATGAGACACGCATCGGTCTATGTCTCCGAATCGGAACGAAGGCGGGTCATTGACTCAATTACTCGTGTCCTGGGGCAATTTGAGAATGTTTTTCGAAACCTGGGGAGAGTCGTAAATGGATTCCCGGAACAGGTTTCTCTAGAGGAGCTGTCAGAGCGTGAGCAATATGATGAAAACTACCTGGAAGAGAACCTGCTTTTTGGCTCGCCCAAACAGGTCGTTGAGAAACTGGAGCGTTATCAGGAATTGGGCGTTGATGAGTTCATCTACTATGCGAGCATGGGTTTGGATCATCGCCAGCAAATACTTTCGCTCGAAAGGTTTTGCGAACAAGTGATGCCTGAATTCACATGAATCAGTAGTTTTAGGGATGCAAAAGACAAGTGGCATGTCGCTGGATTCTCTTCCAGATAACTACCTAAGATTTTTTGTTCAATGTCCCGCATTCAACTATGAAGTGGGATTTCATCAAAAGCCTCTCTGATACATCAGAATTATCGGATAAGTCAGGGTGATTTATAAAATATACGCCAGAAATTCCCCTTCCTTCCTGTCGAAAGTGATTACTATGAATCGAAGCCACTGTTTGTATCATAATCCTCAAGGCTCCAGGTAGCGTTCTATCAAGTCTAAATAGCGGTGTTTATCGGTGATCTTGTCCATCAGTGATTGATCAGGCAATCCAGGCAAATCTTGCGGGATTACACCTTCATGAAGCAATTTGAGGGACGCATAAACAGCCTGTATCGCGGCCTGAATTGGCTGGTGACCTTGAATAAAGAACCGGACTCCATGCTCCGCAAGAAAATCAGAATCGGCAAGTTCCGGCCCAGCTCCACCCAGCATTATCGGCAATTTTGCAATTTCTCGAATTGCCTTCAACTGATCACGGGTTTTGACGCCAACCAGAAACAATGCGTCGACCCCAGTTTCCTGATAGATCTTGACTCGCTTCAAGGCATCATCCAGTGAACCGACTCTGAGCGCATTGGTTCTGGCTGCAATCAGGAGTGATGCATCTCTCCTAGCCTCGACTGCAGCCTGCATTTTGCCGGCTCCTTCTTCAACGGATAACAATGCAGCGCTTTTGCCAGAATCGAATGGACGCGGCAGATTGGCATCTTCAATCGAAAGACCTGAAGCACCGGAATTCTCAAGTTCCTGAATCGTTCTTCGAACATTCAGTGCATTGCCGTAGCCATGATCCGCATCCACCATCAGCGGCAGATTGCTGGCACGGCATATGCGCCGGGACAGATCGGATAACTCACTGAGTGTAAGCAATATGTGATCAGGGTCTCCAAGTACGGCGAGTGAGGCAGTCGAACCAGCCAGCATTAGAGTCTCAAAGCCGAGATCCTCGGCGATTCTGGCCGATATCGGATCGTTTACCGAAGCTGGAAAAATGCATCGGCCATGCTGAAACAAGTCTCTTAGTCTCGGTTGTTGCAAGTTATGGTTCATGTTGATGATCTGGCATGGGTTAGCCAGTTACTCGCTGAAAATTTACTTTCCCGGGATCAGGCCTTTCGGTGCAAAGCGCATGACTGCCAGCAAAATAGCACCCATGAGGATCAAGCGGGTTTGCGCGGCATTTCCAATCAGGTGTTCTTTCAACCAGTAGCCGTCCTCGAACGGAAACGTGACTACCTCAACCAGGGCATATCCAAGAGGTTCCGCCTGAATCCAAATGAACCAGATAATACAGCCACCGAGTACCGATCCCCAGTTATTGCCTGAACCACCCAAGATGACCATGACCCATATCAGGAAAGTATAACGCAAAGGTGAATAGCCGCCTGGCACCAGTTGACCATCCAGAGTCACCAGCATTGCGCCTGCAATACCGCAAACCGCACAGCCGAGCACGAATGTTTGAAGATGGCGGCCAGTGACATCCTTGCCCATTGCGCTTGCTGCATCCCGGTTGTCTCGGATGGCGCGCATCATTCTTCCCCAGGGAGATTTGAGCGCTCGTTCGGAGAGCCACATCAGAATGGCGAGCACACCCAGAAACAATGCGAAATAGCAGAACTTGACCAGCAACGAAGCCATGGCAACCGGATTTGCATCAAAGCTCTCTGCAAGATTCACAAACCATGGTGTTTCAATCAGGTTTATTTCATAGGGCACTGGTCGGGGGAGTCCGGTCACATTTTTAACTCCTCGTGTCAGCCACTCTTCATACTTGATGACGGCGATGATTATTTCGGAGATGCCTAAAGTCGCGATAGCAAGGTAATCGGCCCGAAGCCCCAGTGAAATTCTGCCGATTAGCCAGGCACCTCCGGCGGCCACCAGTCCTCCAATCAACCATGAAATGATGATTGGCAATCCCAGCCCCCCCAAGTACCCTGTCAAGGCTGGATCAATGGTTTCGATCTGCTCTACAGCTGGAAAATAAAGACCCTGAAACAGCCAATATCCAAGCAAGCTGACCGTTATGATGCACCATGCACGAAGAGGTGGCTTTATCCTGTTTCGGATATGCAGGATCGCAACAATGGTGATTCCCAGAATTGCCAGGCCTCCCAGAATGCCTAGACCTCCAGAGGTCCAGGCTTCACTGACCGGCTTGGCCGAAACCAGAACAGCACTCAACCCGCCCAAAGCAACAAACCCCATGATTCCCGCGTTAAATAGGCCGGCGTATCCCCATTGGATATTGACCCCTAGTGCCATGATTGCGGAAATTAGGCACATATTCAAAATACCGAATGCAACATTCCAGCTCTGCAACCATCCGACTCCAATCAGGAAAATCAGGAATGTTGCAAAATAAAGAAAACCCTTCTGCCTCACAACACTTTTCCACGGATGATCCCGGTTGGGCGAATCAACAGCACAACAACCAGAATAATGAATGAAACAGCGAATTTGTAATCGGTTGACAATAATTGCAGCAACCCTTCCGGTACCCAATTGCCAGGAGCGAGATAAGTTACGAATTTCTTGTAGGCATAGGTCAGCAAAACCTCGGAATACGCGATCACAAATCCCCCCAGAATAGCCCCAAGGGGTTGTCCGATTCCACCAACAATTGCTGAAGCAAAAATCGGTAGCAGTAATTGCATAAATACAAAAGGCTTGTAGGATTTATCCAGTCCATAAAGTGTTCCGCTTAGAGTCGCCAGAATGGCCGCCAGTATCCATGCGATAGCAACAATTCGATCGGGATTGATACCTGAAAGCAGAGCCAGGTCTTCATTATCCGAAAATGCCCGCATCGCCTTCCCAGAGCGGGTTCGATAGAGAAACCAGAACAGAACCCCGGCCATTGATACTGCAACAGCGATGGTGATGACCTGAGTGGTCTTGATAGACAGACCTTCATCCAATCCGGTCATGCGTTTGAATTCTGCAGCCTTGATCAGGAACCGTTGACCATCAGCCATAACTTGCTCATCAGGACCAATCAGGAACCGGATCAGTCCCGCCATCACAAACATCACACCAACCGACACAATTGCAAAAGTGATCGAACTTGCTCGCTGTATACGATAGAACCGATAGACTATTTTTTCGGTAGCGAGAGCCATTGCCATTGCGCCAAGCATCCCGACCGGCAGAGCTAGAAGAGCAGTTGGCAGAGGTCCTGCATGTATCCCGACAGATTGCAAATACCAGGTCAGAAACAAGGTCAGCATTGCTCCCCAGGACATCAATTCGCTATGTGCAAAATTTGCAAAACGAAGGATGCTGTAAATGACTGTAATTCCTAATGCCCCCAATGCAAGTTGCGCCCCATAAGTTGTGGCAGGAACAAGTACAAAATTGCAAAACAGCACAAAGCCATTCAGGAAATCCATCATCCACCCAAAAATGAACGTTGGACTTCAGGGTTGGCCAATAGGACCTTGCCCTGATCGGTGAAGCGATTCTTGCCCTGTACCAACACGAACCCACGATCAGCAATTGCAAGTGCCTGCCGGGCATTCTGTTCAACCATAAGTACGGCAATACCGCCAGACGTGATATCCTGAATACACTGGAACAGATCCTGCATGACAATCGGTGCTACCCCGGCAGTTGGCTCATCAAGCATCAATAGCTTCGGTTCTGTCATCAGAGCTCGACCAATGGCCACTTGCTGACGTTGACCCCCGGAGAGTTCACCGGCCACCTGCTTGCGTTTGTCCTTGAGAACGGGAAACAACTCAAAGACTTGAGCCATGGTCTTGGAGATGCCGTTTGTACGAATGAACGCACCCATCTCAAGATTCTCCTCAACACTCATTGAGGGAAAGACATTATTATTTTGAGGAACAAATGCCATTCCTTCCAGCACACGATCAGATGGGGACAGGGCGGTAATATCACGAGTATTGAATAGCACTTTCCCTTTACGCAGTTGAATCATTCCGAAAATGCCCTTCATAGCCGTGGATTTACCTGCGCCGTTGGGTCCGACCACAACTGCAATTTCACCGGCTTCAACACGAAGATCACAATCATGAATAATGTCAGGGCCTGTACCATACCCGCCACTCATGCCGGTTGCTTCAAGAAAACTCATCCCTGCAAATTTGGTTGAACGGTAGTTTTTCGGCCGAGATAGGACTCAATCACTTCGCGATTGGCCTTGATTTCTTGAGCACTACCTTGCGTGAGTATTTTTCCTTCTGCCATCACGATGACCGGGTGACACATTCGGGTAATGAAGTCGATATCATGCTCAATCATGCAGAACGTGTAACCATGCTCTTGATTTAACTCTTGAATTGAATCACCGATGGTTTTCAGGAGGGTTCGATTTACACCAGCGCCAACTTCATCCAGAAATACGATTTTGGCTTCGGTCATCATTGTTCGTCCAAGTTCAAGAAGCTTCTTTTGTCCGCCTGACAGATTGCCAGCAAGTTCATTTTCAAGATGGGATATTTTGAGGAACTCCAGGACTTCTTGAGCTCGTTCCCGAATTCGCTCCTCGGATTGTCGGATTTGTCCAGGTTTGAACCACACATTGAGTAGTTGTTCGCCGGGTTGTTCCCCCGGCACGACCATCAAATTTTCCAGTACGGTCAAAGAGGAAAACTCGTGGGCAACCTGAAATGTTCGGACTAGCCCACGGGCAAATAACTGATGAGGCAGAAGTCCGGTTATCTCTTCCTGATCCAGAAAGATATGCCCAGAGGTTGGGGGATATGCACCCGCGATAGCATTAAACAGGCTAGTTTTTCCCGCCCCGTTAGGGCCAATCAAACCGGTTATGGTGCTCGGTTCGATGGTAAGGGAGACCCCGTCAACAGCCCTGATCCCGCCAAAGTGCAGATGAAGGTTGTCAACCGAGAGCATCGTCTACCCGCAAATAAAAAGGCGACTGGGTTGATTCGACCCAGTCGCCTTGATTCAAGCAATCACGGAATTAATGATTTGCGACTTGTTCAAATTTGCCGTTTTTGACTTCCATTTCGAAATAAGAACCAGCCGATTCACCCTGCCCAATCAACTCGACAGCAGTCGCGCCGACATAGTCGATTTCTCCCCCATCGGTGAGAATCATTAGTGCCTTGGACAGTTGCCCGGGATAAATTTTCTCGCCCGGAGCGTTGGCGACTTTTTCTACATGAGCTTTGAAATCAGCACTTTTGGTTGAGCCAGCTGATTGCATTGCCAGCAAAATCAAAGCGGATGCATCATAGGATTCAGGCGCATAGGGGCCAGAGGCGTTAAAACTGGATCCGGCAAGATCCGATAACATGGCAGCTCCAGGACTGTCTGTTCCGGGACGAGTACCAAACGAGCCATTTATATCCGTACCAAAGGCTTCGGTCAGTGAATCACCAATCATGCCGTCAGGAAGCATGAATACATCGAAAGCAGCATTATCCAATGATGCCTGAATAATGCCTTTACCTCCTTGATCCAGATAACCGATGACAACCAGAACTTCACCTCCAGCTGAAGCGAGTGTTGCAACCTCGGCCGAATAATCAGCCTTGCCATCTTCATGCGATACAACAGTGGTGATCTCGCCACCTGCTTCACTGTAAGCAGATTGAAAACTGTCCGCCAATCCTTTGCCATAATCGTTATTGGTATGGGTTACGGCAACAGACTTGATACCACGGTTACCAAGAATATTTGCCATTACCTGACCTTGTCTGGCATCCGAAGGAGCAGTTCGGAAAAATAGACCGTTGTCTTCGACAGTAGACAGCGCCGGACTGGTTGCCGAGGGTGAAATCATGACTATGCCGTTTGGCAGGGCAACATTATTCAAGACTGCTGTGGTTACTCCAGAGCAGTTCGCCCCGTTAATTGCTGCCACACCATCTGAAGTTATCAGACGCTCAGCAGCTGCGGTAGCGGCGGCGGCATCAACGCAGGTACTGTCACCTCGAACTGCCACTACTGAATGCCCGCCAAGAAACATGCCGCTTGCTGATACTTCGCTTATCGCAAGCTCACCACCTGCAGCAATGTCCGGTGCCAAAGACTCAATTGGGCCTGTGAAACCCATCAAAACCCCAATTTTGACGTCATCAGCCACCACAATGCCGCCTGACAGTGCGATACCAATAACAGTAGAAATAAGTTTTTTCATCGTGAAATATACCCTCAAAAAAATTAATAAGTTAACGAACAGTAAAGCAAGTGCCTTGTTTTGCTGCTACAGTTATGATCGATAAACGGTTTTCGATGTCATGAGTCAATCAGGGATGGACAGAACAAGGAACTCTTGCTCATGTTCAGCTCGATACTGCAATTTCAAGGTCGAAAAAATGGTCCTTGTTTTATCCTTCTGTCGTTAAGTTGCATATCTTATGGCTTTATGTAGGAATAGCCCAAAGCCTGCAACTTGGCTACTTCTGCTACACCGCTTGGAACAATATCTTCTTCGGAAACATCGTACAAGTCGGTTTCATAATCCACTTTGCGCCCATTGATAGTATTGTTGCAAACCTGAAATTCAACTCCTTGATTTTTCAGTCCTGCGATCCTGGCGGTCATGTTCTCATTTGCATTGGCATGTTTGAATTTGCCAAGTTTCTCCAGTGATTCTGGCTCGAGCAATAATGCCAGCCCATTTCCATGCAACACTACCTTGAGATCCAAATTCTCAGCCCCAACAGCATTAATGTGATTTTGAATGTTGCGAAGTGCGCCGCTCTGAGCTTTCGGGTCGTCATAATTTATGTGATAGACAACTTTTTGTTTTTGATAAGTAGACTCTCCACTGATGGACACTCCGGTCCAGAGTATAGATGTCAGCATCGTAAAAAAAACAACTTTAACCAGCGATTTCATCTCGATTCCTCAGCAATTGAAAGTTGGTGTTTAGTTCCTGCTAGTTTAGCACAGGTAACCTGCATTAAAAACTTTGCCCTCGGTTAGCGGATAGAAGTGTGAGTTTTCGGCTAGCCGGATTCGAAGACGGTACTGAATATCAACAAATAATTTATCAGCAAATAAATTCGATCTTTGAAAAATTAGTAATGGTAATTTGCGCTTCAAACAATTAAGATATAGCATGTCTGCTGAATTGAGATGGCAATGATACAAACCGACTCGCAATTGAAATCAGTTTGTGCAAATCAAAGATTGTCACTTGCATTCGTCACACAAACGCTGCATTGAACAGCGTAATTAATGTAAATTAAATTAGTATCACAAGAGGAAAACATACTATGTCTAAACTTTTCAAGTCTCTGTCTGCAACGATTGTTGGTTTGATTCTTATCACATCACAGTCTGCACTTGCAGAAGTTGTTATCAAAGTGCAATCAGTTTTGCCCACCAAAGCAGACGAAATCGTTATGGTCAAGGATTTTGCTGCAAATGTAGCTGCTTTAACCAATGGCGAGGTCAAGATTGAAGTCCTTCCCGATGGGGCTGTTGTTAGTGGACGCGATATTTTGAATGCAGTCCATACCGGTCTAGTCGATGCAGGCTTTGCATGGACCCACTATTGGTCTGGTCAACATCCAGCTGCGATGCTGTTTGGTTCTCCCGTAGCAGGTGCCGGGGTTGGTATCGACAACATAGCCTTTCTTTCGTGGTATATGAATGGTGGCGGTAAAGAACTATACAACCGCCTGTGGGATGAAATGGGTCTGAATATTCATGGTCTAATGCTTCAGCCGGTTGGCCCCGAAGCTTTAGGATGGTTCAAAGAACCAATCAACAGCATGGATGATTTTCGAAAATACCGTTTTCGTACACCTCCAGGTATTCCTGGGCAAACCTATAAAGATATTGGTATCGCCTCTGTCGCTATGGGTGGTGGCGATATCCTGCCTGCTCTGGAAAAAGGAACAATTGATGCTGCCGAATGGTGCTGTCCGAAACCCGATAGTGTTTTTGGTTTCCAGAAAGTACTCAAACATTACTATTTGCAAGGTCTACATCAGGTAGTTGTCAATGCTGACATGTACATTAATGGCGATGTCTGGAACAGCCTCACTAGAGATCAGCAAATTGCCATGGAAGTTGCTGCAGATGCATCCTTGATTCGCTCTTTGAGTTATCGAATTTATGAAAACGGCAAGGCTCTCAAGGACTTGACCGAGAATCACGGTGTGATCTTGCATGATACTCCTGCTGATTACTTTCCAGAATATATGAATGCGGCTCGTGCAAGCCTTGAGAAAAACGCGGCAGAAAACGAGTTTTTCGCAGAAGTCTGGAACTCGCAAAAAGAGTTTGCAAAGATCGCTGTACCGTTTTGGGCGGGAGCACAATCGTCAAATGCGCAACTTGGACAGGCGTACGCTAAATCCTTGCAGAACTGACGATCCGCATCACCACAATTGTCGAATCCTTCCGGCCAAAAAAAGAGTCTGCTCTCTTGGCCGGAAGGTTCCAATGCCATTTCCATGGGTTGACCTATGGCTAAAGACCCGGAAACCTCCCAGCTCGATATAACCGACGAGCTCATAGCTGAGCGGAGATCTGGAGGAGACGAGATGCCTCCAGACATGCCTGCATGGATGGTGGCAACCATTCTCAATATCGATCGTTTCAGTCACTGGATAGGACGAATCGTCTGCTGGTTACTGGTACCGATGTGTTTGGCAATGGTTTATGAGGTCATTGCCCGCAAATTTTTCGTAGCCCCTACCATGTGGGCTTATGATGTCAGCCGCATGCTGTATGGCGCATTATTCACCCTTGGTGCGGGATATGCACTTTACAGGGGAATACACATACGAGCAGACTTTCTATACCGCAACTGGTCATCCAGAACACAGGGAACGATTGACGCCTTGCTCTATTTGCTGTTTTACTTTCCGGGCCTGCTGGTTTTCATGTGGATGTCAATCGACTACGCATGGCTCGCCATTTCAAAAGGAGAACGCGGTATGGATACAGCATGGATGCCATATATGGGCCCGATTAAGAGCGCCTTACCGGTTGGCATTCTTTTCTTGTTAATTCAAGGCATTTCGGAGTTTCTGAAAAGTTATTATGCGGCCACTCGCGGCAGGTGGCCTGGCGAATGATTGACGCGATCATCAACCTGCAGTCCGAGTATGTCGGCATCATCATGATCGGAGTCATGCTGTTTGCCATATTTGTCGGATTTCCGATTTCATTCACTCTGATTTTTCTCGGCATGGTATTTGGCATGTGGGGATTTGGGCATCTTGTTTTCTACTTGATGACTTTCCAGTTCTCCAATGTCATGCTGGAACAGACCCTGGCTGCTGTACCGCTATTCATTTTCATGGGGATTCTCATGGAACAGGCGGGGCTTATGGAGCGATTATTCTCGGCTGTTCAGTTAACTCTCTCGCGTACACGCGGTGCATTGTACATCGCAGTTTTGTTTGTTTCTACGATTTTTGCGGCTGCCACCGGCATTGTCGGTGCCTCGGTGACCATACTTGGCATTATGGCTGCTAAAACAATGAACAAGTCGGGCTATGACGTAAAGCTTGCTGCCGGCACCATTACTGCCGGTGGAACCTTGGGTATACTGATTCCGCCGAGCATAATGTTGGTTGTGATGGGGCCAATTCTTGAGGTACCAGTCACCGACCTGTTTGCGGCTGCCATCATACCCGGATTCATGCTGGCATTTCTGTATACCGGATATGCACTCATTCGCTGTCAGTTAAATCCCTCTCTTGGGCCGCCATTATCGGAAGAACTCCAACCAGAATCCTTACGCCATGTTTTTTACGAGTTTTTCATGGGACTCGTACCGCCAGCCACTCTGGTTGCCTTTGCTCTTGGCAGTATTCTGTTTGGTTTTGCAACACCTACGGAGGCAGCAGGTATGGGAGCAATGGGTGCATTTTTGCTAACCGCGGCTTACCGCAAGTTGACCTGGCCCGGGTTCAAGGATGCACTGATAAAGACCTTGGAAATATCTGCTCTGATTCTGGTGCTCGTTGCCGCATCCAATTTCTTTGGTGCCGTATTTTCCAGACTGGGCACCCCAAACATGCTTACCGAATATCTGCTTCATCTGGATCTTCCTCCCTATCTGATTCTTGCCATGATTATGGCACTTATTTTTGTTCTCGGATGGCCGCTTGAATGGGTTCCTATCGTCTTGATTATCGTCCCCATCCTACTGCCTTTAGTTGATCAGATGAACTTTAATCTGATCTGGTTTGGCATCTTGGTCGCAGTGAATCTCCAAACGGCCTGGTTATCACCTCCTGTGGCTCTTTCCGCCTATTTTTTGAAGGGGGTTGTTCCACAGTGGGATCTCAAGGACATTTATGGCGGAATGCTGCAGTTCATGGTCATTCAATTGATTGGACTGATTTTGATTATCATTTTTCCGCAAATCGCTTTATGGTTACCGGAATACCTTGATCAATTGGCCAGGGCAAGCCTGTAAGTTATTCACCTAGCAAATACAAACATGCCTGCAACCTATCTTAAGAAAGCATCCAAAACTCCGCAAACAGGGCAAGACGATACGAATGAATTAGTCCGAAACATGCTGTCCGAGATTGAGGCGGGGGGTGAGTCGAAAGCACTGGAATATGCTCGAAATCTGGATGACTGGGAACGCGATGTCGTTGTAACAGAAGAGGAGATAGATCGTGCCACGGCATCCCTGTCCGATCAGACCAAAGAAGACATTCGCTTTGCACATGCCCGGGTCAAGGCCTTTGCCGAATCCCAGTTGGAGAGCATGCAGGAATTTGAAACGGAATTGTCTCCAGGCTTGATTTGCGGTCAAAAACTGATTCCAGTCAACACTGCAGGATGTTATGTGCCCGGCGGTCGTTATGCGCATATAGCATCGACAATCATGAGTGTTACCACCGCGAAAGTGGCTGGTGTTAAGCAGGTCACTGCCTGTTCGCCACCGCAAGGCAATGCCGGCGTTCATCCGGCCATCCTTTATGCCGCATCCTATGCGGGTGCCGATACGATCCTGCATCTCGGTGGTGTACAGGGTGTTGCGGCAATGGCCTTTGGCTTGTTCACTGGCCAACCGGCCGATATTCTTGTCGGTCCGGGCAATCGGTTTGTTGCCGAAGCCAAGCGCATCTTGTTCGGAAGGGTGGGGATTGACATGTTTGCAGGTCCTACTGAAATTCTGGTGATTGCCGACGATAGTGCGGATCCTGGCATTGTTGCCTGTGATTTGGCCAGCCAAGCCGAGCATGGCCCGGATTCGCCTGCGTGGTTGATCAGTACATCGAAGGAACTGGCTGAGGAAGTAATCAAGCGCATGCCCGACTCGATCAACAGGTTAATCGAACCCAACCGTTCTGCGGCTACCACAGCCTGGCAGGATTATGGAGAGGTGATAGTTGTGGATACGCGGGAAGAAGCAGTTGAAATCAGTGATCGATATGCAAGTGAGCATCTTGAAGTGCATTGTGATGACCTAGATTGGTGGCTGGACAATCTGTGCAACTATGGTTCGCTTTTTCTCGGTGAGGAGACCACGGTGTCTTACGGTGACAAGTGCTCCGGCACCAACCATATACTTCCGACCAAAGGGGCCGCTCGATATACTGGCGGTTTGAGTGTCAGCAAATTCATCAAGGTTCTGACCTATCAAAGGATGACTCGCGAGGCCAATCGCGAGGTCGGCGCGGTCACCGCAAGAATATCCCGTTACGAGGGCATGGAAGGCCATGCAAGAAGCGGTGATGACCGCCTAGGTAAATACTTTCCGAGTGAAGTCTTCGATCTCGGCCATCATCAATAACTCTCTTCATCAATCCGGTGGCACGATCCATCATGAATCAATTTTCCCTTGAAGGGAAAAGTTTCGTAGTTACTGGCGCAAGTTCAGGAATAGGCAGGGCCGCAAGCCGTTTTTTGGCTGAAGCCGGTGCACAGGTTATCTGCATAGCCAGACGTCAAGAGCCGCTTGATGAACTGGTTGCTGCAATCAATGACAAGGGGGGCAGGGCTTCAAGATTGACTGCGGATTTGTCGGTCCTCTTAGACCTGTCCAGTATCGCAAGTTCCTGTCAGAAAATTTACCAGCCTATTCATGGTCTGGTCAATGCTGCAGGGGTTAACCTCCGACAGCCTGTCGATGAAATCACCATCGACAGCTGGCAGTCAACCCTGAATATAAATCTGGCGGCTCCATTTTTTTTCTCGAGGGAATTTGTTTCGCAAATGAAAGCGGCAGGTTATGGCAGGATTATCAATTTTGCATCGTTGCAGTCAGTCCGGGCATTTCCGAATGGGCTTGCCTATGGTGCATCGAAAGGAGGCATTTGCCAGCTGACGCGTGCCATGGCCGAAGCGTGGTCCCACAATTCAATCACCTGCAATGCCATCGCCCCCGGATTTTTTCCAACCGAATTGACGGAGCCGGTATTTTCAGATTCGAAAACCCGTCAATGGGCGGCTGATCAAACTCTTATCGGCAGGAATGGGGTAATGGAAGACCTCTCCGGAGCCTTGATTTTTCTGGCATCTGAAGCATCGAAATACATAACGGGACAAGTACTGTTTGTCGATGGGGGATTTACCGCAAGGTAAATGCGAACTGATCGACTGTTTGTGGAGTAAGTGGATACGATGCCCTGATTCTTGATTGACAATTTGCAATACTGCAACTGATCCGTGAAAATTTTTCGGCAGTTGTGCGAGCATTGACATTCACTTAACAATTTTTAGGAGCCTAAAGTCGATGCCGGGCTTCTACATCGTTTCGGCGGGGGTGGCCACTGGCCACTCTCTCCGGAATGTGATTGTCAATAGTGGATAATCTATTTGCTATGAAACCGTAGAATCAATCTTGTTTCATTTACTGCTTGGGGGAAGCAATCCAAGACCGTAATTCAATTCATGCAGAGCAATAGTTGAAAATCACCAGTCTGATTGTGTGGACAGAAACGACCCGCCCTGAGGTTCGGAATTTGATTGGTCAGTTCAGAAGTAACATTAGTGTCAATCAGAAAGCCCCTCATTCTCTTCAGCCTTCATGAAAGGAAAATTCCGATTGGATCTTCTGCCGAATTGAGCGTTTAGACCAGCACCTGCTGGCATATTTCCACAAGCCATTTGCCCGCACTTTGGCCAAGCTTGACCATTGAATGCCATTCGTCATCCGGCATGATAACAAAAGAGTGCCTGACACCGATGTGCTATGGTCCTTCCTGCTCGGCGAGGCGCATTATCTCTGACAAGCGGAACTTTGCCTCAGGTACTGTCCAGACCCGTTTGGGCTTATTTTTGGGAGTTTTCATTTTCCTATGGTCTTTTTCGAATATGCACGTCCGAGTAGAGTTTAAGATGTCCTCAAAATCAAGTCGGTCATTGTAATTTGCCGATGCCAGACCAAGGATGCACCACAAGAGGATTGACATTTATCAAAAATGCAGTAATTTGGAAATAGGTGCGATAAGACTTGAATCAGCATGATCCAGCAGTTTCATTTTTGATATGCATCTCAGGCTACAATGCAATATGCACGTCAAGAACATCGTTGTGGAATACGGCAGATTGCCCTTGATCTCCTACGGTTTGGCTTTCTGGCGTGATTCCGGAAAGTATTCAATCCTTATGTAAATAATCGAGTTGACTATGAAAGCACTGGTTTTTACTGCTGAACAGGAGATGACCTACCGCGAAGAACCGGAGCCTGAAGTAGGGCAGGGTGACTCGTTGGTTAAAATTCAGAGTGTCGGAATTTGCGGTTCCGACATGCATGCCTATCTGGGGCATGATGAACGTCGGATTCCGCCCCTCATTCTTGGGCACGAAGCTGTGGGTACAGTCATTGAAGGGTCCAGTCCCGGCAGTCGTGTAGTGCTGAATCCCTTGATTACTTGCATGCAGTGCGACTATTGCCTGTCAGGAAGACAAAATCTCTGTGCTGAGCGTGATCTGATCGGCATGTATAGACCGGGCGCATTTGCAGAAATGATCGCAATTCCCGAACGAAACCTGATCGAAGTTCCTGAGGGAATGGATGCCGACAAAGCTGCGCTAACAGAACCCGGCGCGACTGCCATTCACGCTGTGAATCTGGCAGAACGATCGGTTTCACGACCAATCAGCGAAACCAGATGCCTTGTTATTGGTGCGGGCTCTGTCGGGTTATTGACTGCGCTTGCTCTCAAGGACAAGGGGGCTGAAACTGAAATTTCAGAAACCAACCCGCTTCGACGGCAGACTGTGGTGGATCATACAGACTGTTCAGTGTTTGACCCGATTGACAGCCCGCCTGATAGAGAGTCCTATGGTCTGGTGTTTGATGCGGTAGGCAATGCCAGGACCCGAAGTACTGCCGTGGATTGTATTCGGCCCGGCGGCATTGTGGTACATATTGGCCTCATGGACAATGAAGGTCGGCTGGATACCCGTCGCATGACACTCCAGGAAATCACCTTCATCGGTTGTTATACGTATTCTCCTATCGATCTTGGGATTACTCTCGAAAAACTGCATAGTGGTGCTTTGGGATCTCTTGACTGGATTTCACCAAGACCATTGGACAGCGGAGCAGAAGCATTCAAGCAAATACTCGAAGGACAATGTGCTGCTCCCAAAGTGGTGCTGCAAGTCTGATCTTGGCGCAAGAAGCTCCTGTGCTGAAAGAGGCTAATGCCCTCGGTCGCAAACTTGATCAAGCTAGGGTGTATTAACGCTAATCAGTGCATCGACGATGAGCGCGAAGACGATGAATCCGAGGAACATGATGTCGAGTTTCTCGAAGCGCGAGAACACACGTCGGAAGCCCTTGAGCCGCCGGAACAGGCACTCGAACTCGCGGTCCAGAACGCCGTTCTTCGACCACCGGTTCATGCACGTGTAGATGGTGTGCCCGTTTCCGAAGTGCTCCGGCAGACCGCGCCACTTGCAGCCGTGCTCGGCCACGTAGAGAATGGCATTGAGGACCTGCAGGTTCGAGAGGCTGACATTGCCCCACTGCCTCAGCAACAGTGGCACAATGCGCTCATACTGTATCCGGATGAGTTCCACTTGCCTGTTCCTCCGCATTGCTTCAACTGAAAACAAGGGTGGCAAGTCTACCACATCCATGGCAAACTATGTTAACACGCCCTAGATTGGACGGCCTGTTTCCCACGAAGATTCATGCGATTACAGAGATTGAACCAGGAGTCCGCCATCAACGGATATCACGGCACCATTGATGAAGTTGCGGCATCGCTGACCAGCATTTAAATAACGGAATATCTAGTTTCATGCATCTGTCCGACCCGGCCAGCAGATGTTTTTTCAATATATGCAGTCCCGGTACCAGAATCCAGATACTCTGGTTCATGTCTGTCTCGAAATAGCCAGGAAAGAGCGCATTGAAACGAACCCTCTTGGGTCAAGCTCCAGTGCCATAATTCTGGCAAGTTGAATAACTCCATCTTTTGAGACCGAATAGGCTGACTGCCCAAGGCTCGGTTGCATCCCAAGGATAGAAGCAATATTCAGGATACATCCGGATCTATGGTTTTTCAGCATGAATCGGGAAACCACTCGTGAAAGTCGAAACATTCCATGTAAGTTGTTCTCCATGATTCCAGACCGGCTTGCTCCTCGATTCACGTAAAACGAGCTGAATGAACAATTCCTGCATTATTGACCAGAATATCGATCGGCCCCAAGGCGTTGATCACCGATTTAACAGCATTGCAAATAGAGGTGCTACTTTAGACATCAAGCTCGACTGATAACGTCCTGTTTGACAGGCCAGAGGCAACATGGTTGAGCTTCATGAGACTCCAGCCCACAATTGCGCCCGTTGCCCAGGCTTGATCTAGTACATGCGCGAAATGAGCACCTAATCCGCCTGATGTGCCGGTAACCAAGGCTACTCAACAGCAAATCAAGCTGGTCATGGAAGCAGGAAGATCGGAATTCACGGACAAACCAGTAAGCAGGTGTTCAATATGGCGTCCCCGAGAGGATTCGAACCTCTGACCTGTCGCTTCATACCCGCCACAGTTTTCACTGCCAGTTAATGACTGTTTGGAGTCTGGACTATCTCTTGACCATGAGCATGACTGCCCGTAGGCCCCACCCGTTTAGTCTCTATACCTTCCGTTGTCGGCTTGGCTAGGGATTGCCATCGGCTTAAACCGTTAAGGTTTCCCCTAATTTGAGTGGATTCATCCAGGGAGTTTCCAGCCCCGATGCCCAATATTTAGGAGGCGACCGTTCTATCCTGCTGAACTACGGGGACGCATAATCACTATTTTAACAGAATCTAGATTGGGCGGGTCAGGCGCTACTTGATAACGGCAGAGTCGGGTTATTTATTTAACTTATTGTATTATAATAATTTTATTATAAGTAAATTTAGGTTTAGAAATAACTGAAATCCGCATCACATATGGAGTTATGGCTGAAAGTAGTGCGCGGGGCGGAAAGGGGTTCATCCAGCGGCTACCGTGTTCTGATCTGATTGTACCTCGATTCCGTCCTGGAACTGCACTTCCTCGATGACCTGTCCCAGCCTGCGGAACCCGCGCAGCCTTCGCCAGCGGGATTCCGCGCACTGGCCGAGCTTGAACATCATGTCGAGCATGGTGTCGCGGCTCAGGCAGCCCCGGGTCGTCCGGGTCCGGTGGCGGGTCGTGGCGAAGGTCGACTCGATCGAGTTGGTGGTGCGAATGCTCTGCCAGCGCTCGGCCGGAAAGTCGAAGAAGTTCATCCGTTTCTCGCGATCCTCGATCAGCTTCACCGCCGCGCCAGCAACTGCTGGGCGCCGTCGCACAGAATCCCGGTCAGGGCGTCCTCAAATTTTCCGATTTGCGAATAGTCAATAATGTTATCATCTCTCATGGTGGCGTACCTCCTGGTCAGCTTTTTAGTTAATGGAATAGTTAATCCGGCTACGCCGTCTTTTCAACCCCCTCCCACCCCGCGTACTACTCTCGACCATAACTCATCTCAGAAGCCCATATTGTATAAATATGTCTCGGCGGCGAGATAATAAATTGAAGTGAGAATCAAAAATTCAAAGGGTGAAGAAAATTCTGGAGTTGCAAGAGTTGCTCATTATCTCAATGAGAGAGACACTCGGGTTGTGTGCAGGTCGCCCGACGTTGGGCGGCAGGAGAACTACCGAAATTGTCCGATTTCAAAATTGAAGCAAAAGTTCTCCATTTTCGAGAATACGGTCTATAATCTGCCTCAGCCAACTGAAAATGTAAAGGAATCAAGTAGAGGGGATTCGGATTGATGGGTCGGAACACTGAAGGAGTATTCAACGTCATTTTAGCCAATGTATTACGTGAGATGCATCCACGCTGGCATCAATACATTGAAGCCGAACAGACACGTAAATTCGTTAACCATTGGAGTCGGCAACCAGACCTATTAATCCACCACCCCAAAGGTCTGCCTGTAATCGTAGAAACTGAGTTTATGCCGGGCCGAACCGTCGAAGATGATGCCAAGAGTCGTCTTGGAGAGATGCTGGAAGCAGACAGCAATCCGATTGAGCAAACCATTGCGGTACGTATACCTCAGCAACTCAGCGTCGCGAGTCAGGGAGATTTATCGCGATTGATTCGAGAAACAACCGATTTTCATTTTTGTGTATTTTCCGCGGGAACAAAAGATGCCATTCGATGGCCCGAAAATGGCTGGCTGAAGGGTAATGTCAAAGATCTGGCTACTCTGATCGAACATGCTTCTCTGTCCGAAAATCGAATCGCCAGTGGAGTAAGAATTCTTGAAACAGGTGTTGCCCAAGCAAGTTACATGCTTCGAGAAGCAGGAAAAGACGCACCTGATGCGCTCAGAAACATCGCAGAAGAACTAAGACAGCAAGACTGTGAACAGACTTCCCGCATGGCCATGGCAATAGTTGCAAATGCCATGATATTTCATAATGCTATCGCTGGACAAGAGAACATCAAATCCATTGATGAACTTCGTAATTTTCGAGGTCGCTTGCTGAAAGTATATTTGCTTGAACACTGGCATTTCATCTATTACAACATCAATTACTGGCCAATCTTTTTCATTGCTCGACAGATCATGTTGCCCATTCCTGATCGCACTGCGCACAATATTTTGAACAGGTTAGCCAAAGCAGCTAGTCAACTAGCCGACCTTGGGACAACCAGCCAGCTGGATTTAGCCGGAAGAATGTTCCAGCAACTGATTACCGACCGGAAATTCCTGGCTACCTTCTATACCTTACCCAGTTCCGCCACCTTGCTAGCAGAGTTAGCCGTTTCAAGACTAGCCATTGATTGGGCAAATGAAAAAGCCGTTACTGGATTGCGGATTGGGGATTTTGCGTGTGGAACGGGGGCTCTACTGAATGCCGCATATGGCGCTGTGATGGCGAGATATCGGCGAGCAGGCGGAGATGATCAGGCGATCCACTCACAGATGATGGAACATGCTTTGGTGGGTGCTGATATCATGCCTTCAGCAGTGCATTTAACGGCAACGATTTTATCGAGCAGGCACCCAAATATCACGTTCGGAGATACGTCTATTGGAATCTTAAGATATGGAATGCCGGAAGAAGGAAGTGGTCATAAGTTAAGTTTGGGCGCCTTGGATTTCTTAGAGGACGAAGCGACAATGCCAATTTGGGGCACAGGACACAAGAACGTTCATGGTATCAAGGAGGATAGCAAGCAGGAATTACATATCAAGCATGGATCTTTCGATTTGGTCATTATGAATCCGCCTTTTACACGACCTACGGGTCAAGAAGCGGAGAGGATCGGCGTCCCAGTCCCTTCTTTCGCAGCTTTTGGAACGGAAGAAGAGATTCAGCGAGCGATGTCAGTTGAACTCAAAAAAATGACCAAGCCCGGCATGGCTGGTGACGGGCAAGCGGGGCTGGCATCAAACTTCATCGACTTGGCGCATAAAAAACTCAAGCCAGGTGGCGTTTTGGCACTGATATTGCCGTCTACCTTTATTCAGGGCGATGCATGGGAAAAATCTCGCAAGCTGATTCATGAGCACTATCATGACATTTGCATCTTTAGTATAGCGGCCACTGGTTCTACCGACCGTGCGTTTTCTGCAGATACCGGCATGGCGGAAGTAATGGTGCTTGCTACTCGCCGTAGCAAGGAGAGCAAGTCAGCTAAAACTGATGCTGCTTATATCAACCTGCACAGGAGGCCCCAATCGATGCTGGAAGCTTTTGCAATGGGCAAGCCGGAAATCAATTTCGAGGCAGGTGCAAAGGACGGTTCGTATGAAATTGGCAAAGAACGGGTTGGCAACTGGATTGTAGCTGAGTTGTCCGAGGGAGGATTTGCGGGTGTTCGTGAAAATGATGTTTCCCGATTTGCTCATCACTTGGAACGAAGCGAATTGGTACTTCCCAGGATGAGTAAGACCGTCAGGGTCCCTCTATGCCCACTTTCTGAGCTTGGAGAACGTGGGCTGTATCATATGGATTTGACAGGAACAGAGCAAAATAGCGATGGACAACCACGAGGCCCGTTCGAAAAGAAACTGCTAATCCAGGGTGAAATTCCAACATATCCCATGTTATGGTCACATGATGCGAAGCGCGAGACCTCGTTTATAGTTGAAATCGATTCTTGTGGTAGGCCTCGTATCGACTGTGAGGGTCGGGCACTAAAGGCGTGGCAGAAAACAGCGACTCGGCTACACTTCAATCGGGATTTCCGGCTCAACTCGCAGCCATTGGCGGCTTGCATGACTCGGGAGCCATCAATTGGCGGTCGGGCCTGGCCGAACTTCGTATGCGAAAATCAAGGATGGGAGCTAATTTTGGCTTTGTGGGGAAACACTACACTCGGATTGATCGCATTTTGGTGGGCAGGCACGCGCCAACAACAAGGAAGAGCCTGCCTACCTATATCCCTATTGCCCGCCTTGCTTACGCTTGATGTCCGTAAATTATCCAGTGAACAATTATCCAAAGGAGATGAAATATTCGAGAGTTTTGCGGATCAACATTTTCGTCCGGCCAATGAGGCGTGGGATGATGCGGTGCGCCAAGACCTGGATCGATCCGTATTGATCGATCTTTTGGAGTTGCCTGTTCACATTCTGGAACCTCTGGATCTGCTCAGGAAGCAATGGTGTGCAGAGCCAACCGTTCATGGAGGAAAAAACACAAGACCAGCCATCTAATGGCTGATATGTGTTATGCCGATATCAGCATAATTTTGTGGAACGGGT
The DNA here is from genome assembly GCA_965220975.1 of Candidatus Poriferihabitans sp. GTDB lineage: Bacteria > Pseudomonadota > Gammaproteobacteria > Arenicellales > Poriferihabitantaceae > Poriferihabitans. Next base: position 1,031,023 of record OZ244855.1, read on the forward strand.
GATGCGAATGAGCAAAGTGGAGCAGAAAATATCTGGCACCTTCTGTTCCTTCAAGGTGCTACAAGCCTATTGCCGATGTGCGAGCTACTTACCAACCCTGAATATGTTCGGATATAACCCCGCTAACTCCGATTGAACTCGTACTGAAGGGCAAGGCAGTCAACATACTCAAAAATAGCTATACAAAATAATCACACTCGGAGAAAATTATCCCTCAATTATTCATAACACCGTTTTCATGGCCTTTTTGCCCCCTTTATTTCATGTGCAATCAAGGGGGCGGGCGAGTAAGTTACCCTGTAACTTTCTTTTATTAAAATGTTCGGTAAAGGCGAGTTTTTTCTGCCATTAGGGAATGTTCGTTGATTTTCTACCCTAAACGCAAATTTATAAGGTAGGCAGATTTGAGCAGATGGTCTGGCACTCGCAAACTATCTGGCTTTTGATGAACTTTGAACGAGAGATAATCGAATGATGGTGTCTTGATCAATCGGCACGACGATTCAGGACGAAAAGTACAATGCCCAAAATCATAATGGAAACTGCCGCATAAAAAAGTGAGCCTCCATCCGATTCTCCCTTATGCAAGACTTCAATACCCAATGGGGTAAAAAGGTGAAAAAATGTCGCGCCAGCCATCACAGCGCTCGCCATGAGACCACCATACTGATGTAGTTTTTTTCGTACGCCTTGAGCATCTATCTTGCCAGCTTTGCTCAAAATCCAGTAAATGGCCGGAGCTATCAGAACTAGCGAAGTAAGAATTTCAAAACTACCAACAACATAAGGCCCAAATTGAGTGAAAAACGCCCCCAACCATTCGAAAAATACCTCACCCATCCAATTACCAATGGTTCCAAATATATGTTGCGTATCGGGATGATTTGAGAACTTGTAGGGAATTGACGACAAAAATACTCTACAAATCCAGAATACAATGCACCAACTAAGAACTGGGACAACAAATTTCTTGAGATTATCGTTCATTTTGCTTTGTCTCGATGAGTGATTTTTCAATAGTTGATCAAGGCATTGTGCTGATCGTGCTTAGTTTTCCAGCCCTGCCTTTATCATAGCTGGTCTAGTGCCTGCTTCAGGTCTGCGATGAGATCTTCGGCAGATTCCAAACCGGTCGAAAGCCGAACCAGACCGTCCGTGATTCCTGCCGACATTCGTTCTTCACGCGGCATATCCGCATGGGTCATGGTTACAGAGTGAGTAACCAGCGACTCGACAGAGCCTAGATTTTCAGCAAGACTCCATAGTTCCAGAGCATTCATCAACTGCTTGCCCGCCTCAACGCCTCCTTTTACCTCAAACCAGAGCATCGATCCATAACCACTAGCCTGACGATTTGCTAATTCCCTTTGTGGAAATGAGTCAAGGCCCGGATAACAAACCCGATCCACAGCATTGTGAGTAGCTAGAAAATCAGCAATACGAGTGGCATTTTCGGACTGGGCTCGAATACGTGTGCTCAGCGTCTTGCACCCCTGTAAAGTATAGAAAGCCACCATTGGAGACATGTTGCTTCCTAGACAGTTTCTGACAAACTTGATCGACTCCAGCAATTCTTCCGTCTTTGAAGTGATTGAGCCACCAACACTGATATTGTGTCCTTCCATGAATTTGGTTGTGGAATGCAGGGATATATCAGCACCAAGTTCCAGGGGTCTCTGAAAATACGGAGTCAAAAAAGTATTATCCACTACATGCGGAATGCCCTTTTCAGTGGCAATTTGTGAAACTGCAGCAATGTCGGTTAGTTTGAGGGTCGGATTTGCTGGTGTTTCAGTAAAAATCAAACGGGTTTCAGGGCAAAGTGCTTGAACAATATTGGCTGGATCTGAAGTATCAACAAAACTGAAGTCCACCCCCAGTCGTGATAACACATGCGTCGCAAGTCGATGCGTTCCACCATAAACCACATCCGACAAAATACAGTGATCACCATGACTTAACAAAGCCATCATGGTAGCACTCGTTGCCGCCATACCCGTTGCAAAACAAGCGCTACCAACACCATTCTCCAAAGAAGTTATTTTCTTTTCAAGTGCAACTACTGTAGGGTTGCCTGAACGGCTATATGAATACCCCTTATCCATGTACTGATCGACAGATTCCTGGACATAGGTTGTGGTCTGATAAATTGGCGTCAGTATTGCTCCGGTTGTCGGGTCAGGCTCTATACCGTCATGAATCTCTCGAGTTTGGAATCGTTGCTTGGTTTTATCACTCATGATGAAAAATACATCTGATCAGGTTAGAAATACATAGTGTCAGTTATTCAGCCAAATTAATACTTACAAGGAATGTCATAACTTACGGTTCGTTATCACAACCACAAGACGGCATAGGGGAATTTTGGCGATTGAAGTAATCAACCAGAAAATCATCAAAACTCATTGAATCTGCGTTTTCGATATCCTTTTGGGCTTGATGAGACTCCCGAGACAGGGATTCGAATTTCTTCGAGATATCAGCCTTAAGCTGAGAATTTTTAAAATACAGTTCAGTCTCTTCGGCCAGCTCCATTGCAAACTCGTAGAAACTCTCTTTATTGCTGGCAACTCGAGAAACGATCTGTCCGGATGGAGTCAGTTCTGGATGCTCAACCTTGAATCTTTGCGATTGAAGGGCAAGCCGATAATTAATACTATTCTCAAGAGAATCCAGCAACTCTGCTAGAGGCGTTAATGCATCCAACAATTCATGCATTTGTACCAAAGCCTTTCTTTTTCCACTGGCCAGGGTAATCTCGGAATCAGGATTGCGTCCATTTATGACCATTTCCTGCTGATTCTTGCAGGTCAATTGAAATTCTGCATCATCCATATTCGGACTATCCATCAACAAACAGGCAAGTAGCAATAAATCATAAAAACGAATGCAATCTTGATCAATACCTACTGGTACAAATGGATTCAGGTCAATGTTTCGGATTTCAACATATTCAACACCTCCAAGACATAGTGCCCTAGATGGACTCTGCCCGGATTTGGCTACCCGCTTGGGGCGTATTGATGCATAAAATTCATTTTCTATTTGTAGCAAATTGGAGTTTAATTGCCGGTAATGTCCGTTGGTTTTAACTCCGATCTTTTCGTATAAAGGATACGAAGTTTGAATAGCATGGCGTAATGATTGGACGAAAGACTCAACATCGTTGTAATTGATTTGAATATCATTTTGGGCATCATTGCTATAGCCGAGATGACTTAATCGAAGTGAAGTGGCTGTCGGACCATAGAACGTATGGCAATGTAACGGCGTCAGGGAGTGCTCACGATCATGCAGAAAAGTCTGACATACTGCAGGAGAAGCGCCAAACAGGTAAATTGTCACCCATGACAAACGATGATAATTTCGGATCAGGCCAAAATACCGTTTCGACTTGTAGTTTTTAACATCATTAATATTTTCTTGTTCAGCAATCTTAGACCAGAAATCTTCAGGCAACGAAAAGTTGTAATGGATGCCCGCAATCGTCTGCATCAGCGAACCATAACGATGATGTAGACCCTCCCGATATACTTCTTTCATGCGTGCAATATTTGATGTCCCATACTGAGCAATTGGGATTTGCTCCTCGCTTTCAACAATACATGGCATGCTATTGACCCACAGTTTCTCATTGCCGATATGCTGATAGGTAAAATGATGAATATTATGCAGTTCCAGCAGGAGCTCGGATATCTCCGTGTGAATACCGGTCACAAATTCGAGTAGAGATTCCGAATAGTCAGTAGTGATGGAACTGTGGGTAAGACTCGAGCCCAAGGCATATGGATGAGGAGTTGAAGCCAGTGTTCCATCAGGTGTGACACGAAGACTTTCTTTTTCAATGCCACGGTTCAATTGTCCCAAGTATTGCCCTAGCTCACGGTTAAGCAGGGAATCCACTGCTTTTTTCAAACTGTCAGACAAAACAGACATGACCTTTAATGGATGACCGGAAATTGAATGTGCAAAGTGGTATGGTTTGATACAATACCTTTGCTAAATTTGATGACCTACACTTATGGAAAAAACATTTGCCTTAGCCCCGATGATGTCAATTACCGATCGGCATTTTAGGGTATTTATTCGTCAAATCTTCCCAAGGTCGCAATTGTATACCGAAATGATCTCTACGGGTTCAATCATTCATGGTTCAAGGCTGGATGCGCTGGACTTTGACCCGCTTGAACACCCAGTTGGTATTCAGTTTGGAGGCAGTAATCCACAAGAACTGGCTTACTGCTCAAAACTTGCCGAGCAAAGAGGATATGATGAGATCAATCTGAATATCGGATGTCCAAGTAATCGCGTACAAAACGCCCGATTTGGCGCCTGCTTAATGGCTGAACCCGATTTGGTCGCTAGTTGTGTTGAGCAAATCAAAAGTGTCTGTGATTTGCCAGTTACTATCAAAACCCGAATTGGAATCGATAGGCACGCTGATTATGAATTTCTGGCAAAATTCATTGCCAGAACCTCCGGTGCTGGTTGTAACATGTTTTATATTCATGCTCGTAAAGCCTGGCTTAAAGGATTAAACCCCCGTCAAAATAGGAACATTCCTCCACTAGAGTATGACAAGGTTTACAAACTGAAAAAAGACTTTCCAAACCTTCGCATTATCGTGAATGGCGGTATCCATACTCTAAGTGAGGTTGAATCCCATCTCGAAAAACTGGATGGAGTCATGATCGGTAGGGAAGCAAATCGTAATCCATGGTTCATGAAAGAGCTAAGCGATTATTATTGCGGTAACCCTTCGGCAAACCCAGAGCCTGACCGAGAAACAATCGTTCGTTCCTATATGGACTACATCGAGCAACAGTTAACCCTAGGCGTCAGCCTGAAATCGATGGTACGACATCTGACGGGCATATATCATGGCCAAAGGGGGGCTAGATACTGGCGTAGAATGTTATGCGGAGATGGTCCAGTTTCGGAACTTGGGCTAGAAATAGTAGAATCGGCTCTTCAGAAAGTCACGAGTATGCAAACCCTCCAGCATACATAAACCATTCTGTTTTACTCGACAGAGCTTTTTATCCAACAAACCCCAATTCAAGCTTGGCAAGTATTCGGTCAATCCCATGTAGAAACGTTCGTTCCTGGTAATCACCCCTTCGGCCATGAAATCCCCGGATTACAATTGACTCGACAACTGCATCATCCATACCGGTTGAGTCGCGACCAGAATTGCGAGATAGTTGTCCAAAAGCCGCCTGGAATGGATCGTTGTCATCCATGCAAAATCAGGAAACAGCATCTCAATGGCGATGGCCTTTTACTAGAACATCGATTCGTCAACTAATACATTACAAGGCAATAAACAGCAACTGCTCGCTTCAGCAATGTCAAGATGATCGCATCATGAGTGAAAAAACACGAACAGATCGCCATCCGCTACCGCTTGGACTTGAATCATTTCGCAGACTTCGAGAGAGGGGCTGTTATTATGTGGATAAAACGCCCCTGATCCGGCAAATGATCAACGAGGGTGATTTCTACTTCCTCTCTCGTCCGTGCCGTTTCGGCAAGAGTCTGCTGGTCGATACCTTGCAGGAACTGTTCGAGGGCAATGAGTCGCTGTTCGAAGGCCTGGACATCCACCCGCACCGGGACTGGTCGGTCAGGCATCCGGTGGTTCGTCTGACCCTGGATGGGGTTGTCAGTACGCCAGAGAAGCTGGAAGACAGCGTGTCAGGCCAGCTGCACAAGACTGGAAAGAACTTCAACCTGGAACGCCCTCCGGCAAAGTATGCTGCGGAACGGCTTCGGTATATCCTTTTCGAATTGCATCAGGCGACTGGCCAACAGGTGGTGGTACTGGTCGATGAACATGACAAGCCGGTGCTGGACGTACTGGAAGATGACGAGAAGGCTAAAGCGAACAGGGATAGCCTTCGGGAGATCTACAGCATCCTGAAGAGTGCTCAAAAACACATCCGCTTCGTGTTCGTGACCGGCATCACGATGTTTTCCAAGGCCAGTTTTTCATCCGGCCTGAACAATCTCACGAACATCAGCCTGTCGCCGAGGTATGCGGCCATCTGCGGCTATACGGACCAGGATCTGGAGACCGTATTTGCTCCGGAACTGGAAGGTCTGGATCGGGACAGGATTCGCGAATGGTACAACGGCTACAACTGGCTGGGCGAGGACAAGCTCTACAATCCCCACGACATTCTGCACCTCTTTTATGAACGTGAATATACGGAGCACTGGTTCGAATCCGGGGGCCGGGTTATCTCTACCGGATACTGGAGAAGAACCGGGTCAGTCCCCTGCAGCTGGAAAACCTCGTGGTCGAAGCCTCCTCTCTGAAAAAGCTTGAACTGGGCACGTTCAGTCCCGAGGCCCTGCTGTTCCAGTCCGGTTATCTGACCATCAAGGAAATGGAACTGCAAGACAAACGCATTCTGTACCATCTGGCCTTTCCGAATTTTGCAGTACAGAGAAGTTTCAACTACGGGATGGCCGAGCACTTGACCAAGCAGGGTGAGCAAGTTACAGTTCCGGGAAAGGGACTGCTTCAAGCCCTGGGAGAGAACGACTTTTCTGCATTCAGGCAGAAAATTCGGGAATTGCTTCCGAATCTTCCGCATGCTTGGCATGACAGCGGAAAGCTTGGTCATCATGAGTCCTGGTATGCGAGCATGCTGTACATGAGTTTTCGAACAACAACCGCCAACCTGGCAGTCGAGGAAATGACCAGTCAGGGCCGCTCGGACATGGTGCTGCTGCATGAGAATCAGGTGTTCGTGTTCGAGTTCAAGATGGTGAAGGGCTAAAGAAACATGGAAAGAAAGACCAGGGAACGTCTGGACAGGGCGATCGAACAAACTCGCGCAAAAAAGTATGCCGAGAAGTATCTTGACTGCCGGGAACCGATTCACCTGATCGGCATGGCATTTGGCGAGAAAGCTCGAAACCTGCTGGATATTCGGGTGGAGAGGCTTTGACCTTGCATGCATTTCCCTTACATCCATTTACACTCGTCTGCAAATCAATCTGTGGAAACACATGCAGGGCAGAGCCTCCTGCGAATTCCGGCGAAAAGAAAAGCATCAAGCAAAACCACTGAATTCAAAGAGGACATGTAGTTGCATAATACAATAAGCTCTGAACATGAGCCAAGCGACAGCACTTTTTCATATCTTTTACAGGGTTGACCGAATATTTAACCATGCTTGAAACTGTATCCCTTGAAAATCTATTGAGGATTTCCGCATTCACCTCAGTTGCGATCATCATGGCATTGTGGGAATCGTTGTTCCCGCGACGTGAATCAGGCAAGAGACGGTTGCGCTGGACTGGTAACTTTGGAGTTTTTCTGATCAATACAATCATGCTTGTACTGATTCCTATTACCGCGGTCGGGGCAGCTATTCTCTCGATTCAATATCAATTCGGTTTGTTTTACTGGGTTGAATTCGCATTCTGGCCAAAAGTCATATTCTGCATAATTGTTCTGGACTTGCTAATCTACTGGCAACATCGAATCTTTCACATGGTCGGCCCTTTGTGGCGAATTCATCGAATGCATCATACCGATACCGCTTTTGACTTCACTACCGCTCTTCGATTTCATCCAATTGAGATCTTCCTCTCGATATTAATCAAGGCGATAGCAATTATTATTCTCGGAGCACCAGCCTTTGCTGTAATCGCCTTTGAGATCATCCTAAATGCCTCGGCTATGTTCAACCATGGTAATATAAAAGTACCTTCACCAGTGGACAGGCTACTCCGCATGTTCATCGTGACTCCAGATATGCATCGTATCCATCACTCGATCGATCCAAAAGAACACAATATGAATTTCGGTTTTTTTCTGTCCGTGTGGGATCGAATTTTTGGAAGTTATCGAAATCAACCACAACAACCACAAACTACAATGCCAATCGGGCTTGAGATTTTTAATCAGGATAGTGAAACGAGAGTTGATCGCTTGATCACTCAGCCCTTTCGAAAAAGCACTAGTTATCAATAAGTCATGCCGCTTAACAAAGAATTATTAAATATACTGGTATGTCCAATTACCAAACTCTCGGTACGCTTGTTATCAAAATCGAATCTTGAGACACTGAATCAGGCTATCAGTGAGGGAAATTTGCAAAATGCCGCGGGGCAGAAGATCAATTCACCATTGTCACAAGCTCTGATAACGCAGAACAATACCATAATCTATCCGGTTAGGGATGGAATTCCGATCATGCTTGAAGATCAGGCAATACCCGTAAATCAGCTTGAAGGAAAAGTCTCGTTTTCCTGATCTGCGCAGCAAAACCATGGTTTGTCGAATCACTTTGTATACTTGTTGATCAAGTTATATGGATCAGGAACTCAGCTACAGAATCAAGCAACCAGGCACCAGTTCGGCTGAACTCGGAATTAAATTTAGTTTCTCTTCCTAATAGGTTGTAAATTTGTCTTTTTTTTACCTCGTTTACCCTGTATATGGACTTGAGAGTATTCCAGGAGCTTTAGTTGACAGCCAACTGCTTTCGTGTCTGCATTCTTGCGGGAGACATAACTTCCGTCGGAGCACATTTCCCAGCTGTCTACATGATCATTCATCAGGGTATCGAGAATGAGTTTTAGAGATTCCTTCAGAGACTTTTTCTCAATGGGAGTAACAACTTCAACTCGACTTTCCAGATTTCGCTTCATGATGTCGGCAGATCCGATAAAATATTCATGCTTTCCGTTATTCTGGAAATAAAAGATTCGGCTGTGCTCAAGGAACCGGCCGACTACGCTAATTACGGTAATACTCTCGGATAAATTTGCAACTTTTGGTCGCAGACGACAGGTATCCCGAACAATGAGTTCAACCTTGACGCCAGCGATTGATGCTTTGTACAAATCTTTCACCACATCCTTATCCTCCAAGGCATTGGTTTTTATCCGAATCAAGCCATTTTTTCCATTTTCGACATGTTTGATCTCAGTAGCAATCCGTTTTCTCAGCTCGTTTTTGAGATCAATCGGTGCAATCACAATATGTTTGAATTGGCGTTTTTTGATATGCCCGGTAGTTAGGAAGTTGAATAGTTCGGTAGCATCTTCACCTATTTCCTTGTTACAAGTTAGAAGTCCAAGGTCTGTATACAGTTTTGCAGTTCCGCCATGGTAGTTTCCGGTGCCGATATGAACATAGCGTTGCAATTGCTTTTTTTCTCTACGAATAACTAAGAGCACTTTACTGTGTGTCTTAAATCCGACTACACCATAGGTTACATGAATGCCAGCTTCTTCTAGACGTTCCGCCCAGTTAATATTATTCGCTTCGTCAAACTTTGCCTTGATTTCAACAACTACAGCGACTTGTTTCCCATTGTTTGCCGCTTCAATTAACAGGTCAACTATACGAGTTTCACGATCAGTTCTATACAAGGTCATCTTAATTGCCCTTACTGACTCATCGCGGGCTGCTTCGCCTAGAAACCTGACTACAGATCCGGAAAATGATTCGTATGGATGCTGGAGTAATATCGCTTCCTCCTCACGAATGAGATTGAAGATACTCCGTTGGTTATCTTGTAGCCGATGATGATTGATTGGTTGATGCGGAGGATAGCGCAAATTCGCAACTGGCAAGTTAGTAAGCTCAAAGAGATCTCTGCGTGCCAATAGGCCATTGGTTTCATAAACGTCGAGTTCCGAGTCGAGACCGAGTAATTCTGTAAGCATACTCTTGCGTTCCGGGTTCATTCCCTTGTTAACTACCATACGAACAATTGGTGCAATTCTCCGATCTCGTAATTCCAATTCGATCATTGACAAGAGGTCGGCTGCGCCGGATTCCTGACGTTCTGTGCTTGCATTACGTGCAACGAAAAAGAAATCATATTCAAATTCATTCTCGCCTGGAAATAGTAGATCGAGATTATTTGCAACGATTTGTTCAAGAGGAACAAAACGGTAATCATCTACTTTGATGAAACGAGGCACGCCAGGACCAATTGGCACCTTGACTCTCGCAATGGCTTTTTCATCGGAGGATTCGGCCGGAAACGTAACGACCAGATTTAAGGACAGGTTGGAGATGAAGGGGAAGGGGTGTGCGGGATCGAAAATCTGCGGGGTCATCAGGGGGAACACATTCTCGAGATAGTACTGCCTCAACTTCCCTTGCCCGGTTTTCTGTAAGTCCTGATAATTGATGATTGCGATATTGTGTTCACGGAGTTCATTTGAAATGGATTCGAAGGCAGCTACCTGAAATTCGGTCAACTCTTCGACCAGTTGTCTGCACTCCTGAATTTGCTGCAATGGACTCCTACCATCATCCGTCAATCCAGACACGTCGGCCGCAACCTGTAACTTGAGCCCGCCAATTCTCTTCATGAAAAACTCATCCATGTTGGAAGAAAAAATTGCTATGAACTTCAACCTCTCAAGCAAGGGATTGTCGTGGTCTGTGGCTTCAAAAAGTACCCGCCGGTTGAACTCAAGCCAAGTGAGTTCCCGATTTAGGTAGAGGTTCGGATCGTCCAGGTCAGGATATATTGCAATTTCAGACATCACGACTTCAAGAGGACAGAAGTTTGGCCAAGTATTTGCAGTACTTGAAAAAAGAATGAGCAAGCATATGGCTTGAGGTAGTCAAAGTGATATTTTGGCGCAGTGTTAAGTTAGCCGATAGCAAAGAGGGTAATTTTGAGCATTTCAGAAAGCATTCATGAGCGCAAAAAGTTTTAGATGGTTGTGATGTCAAGAGATAAAATTTTTGTTGCCAGAGAACTCATAACAAACGATTTGAAACTACTGCCCCGATCATTGTAATATGACCCTTCGGCTTACACAAAGGTTTTTGAAATACCACTCTTGTTATTTAATAAGTTGCGAGAAATCAAAGATGGTGCCGCAATGCTTTTTGTGCTGTTGCGAAATTCGATTCATAACGAATTGCAGGACAAATTTATATATCATCTGACAACTCAGCGGCCCGATAGAGGTTTTTCTCAAAGCCATTCTCATTCTTGCTGTTGTAAAACGGCAATCCAATCAATCTATATTCGCTAAACTTGCCTTTTGTTACTGCTTTCAGTGTTTTTTTTGCAACCTTGTTCTGAATTCGTAATAGGAAGTCTTCTTTCCACTTATCGTGCTCCAAAAGGTGATCACCCTTGGGCTCCAGAAACAGCTGTAATGAGACTGCCATTTTATTCCCATTAAGCAGAAGAAGTAGAAAATCTGGTTCAAACGCATGCCCATCATCAAAGTTATATAATGCAAAATGCTTTTCATTGCGTAGCAGATAAACTTCGGAGTACTTTTTTTTCAACTTGTTCATTGATCGATCGAGTTATGGTCGAAAGTAGTGCGCGGGGCGGAAAGGGGTTGAAAAAAGCGGCGTAACCGGATTAACTATTCCATTGAGAAAACAATTAACCAAAGAGGTACGCCACCATGAGCAATGATACCATTATTGACTATTCGCAAATCGGAAAATTTGAAGATGTCCTGACCGGGATTCTCCACGACAGCGCCCAGCAGTTGCTGGCGCGGCGGTGAAGCTGATCGAGGATCGCGAGAAACGGATGAACTTCTTCGACTTTCCGGCCGAGCGCTGGCAGAGCATTCGCACCACCAACTCGATCGAGTCGACCTTCGCCACGACCCGCCACCGGACCCGGACGCCCCGGGGCTGCCTGAGCCGCGACACCATGCTCGACATGATGTTCAAGCTCGGCCAGTGCGCGGAATCCCGCTGGCGAAGGCTGCGCGGGTTCCGCAGGCTCGGACAGGTCATCGAGGGAGTGCCATTCAAGGACGGAATTGAGGTACAATCAGACACGAACACGGTAGCCGCTGGATGAACCCCTTTCCGCCCCGCGCACTACTTTCAGCCATAACTCCATGTCTTCATAGGGTGGCTTTAGAGCTTTTTGCCTGATTTTCTCAATATTAACCCCAAGCCAAGACAGTCTAACAACCACACGCTTGCGAGTTTTGGGATCTAGTTTATCCAGATCGGAATTTGCGGTGGAGATAAGGTCTACATCGTAGGTCAAAGTTTGGCGCCTAGATTGTCAGCGGCTTCTTCAAGGGAAATGGTTCTTCCGCCATTTTTTGCTTCATCAACAGATTTTTCAAGCATTTCAATAAACTCGTCGCTTAGCTCCAAGCCTTCATCTGGATCTATGTGCTCGCCTGTAAAAAACTCATGGTTAATTGCCTTGTCTTGTTCGCTGACTTTGTAATCCTCATCATTTATTTCTGTTAGGTTGACGTATAGTTGGTTTTTGTCTAACAATTCAGCCAACAAACTTTTTTGTTTCTGCAGCCCATTTTTTTCTTTGCCGACAGCTATAAAGTCGTCTTTAGCATTATCCGGATATCCAGGGTTTACATACCAGTTCAGAAAAGAATTTTGGGTTATATCCTGCCAGATTCCTAAAAGATCGACCGATGACTGCGCTGCCTGGATCTTGTCTATCCATGCGGCGTTGTACTGCATCAATTCGCAATAAACAAAATCGCCACCACCTTGCCACCCGACATCATTGGATACCCCGTTTACATCATAGCCTTCGTCTGTACCGATAACCTTTTTTAAACGTTCAACAGTAATGTCTTCGATATAGTCCATCTGTTCAATACCGATGTACTGCCGACCCATTTTATGGGCTACTGCGCATGTTGTACCGGAACCAAGATGGAAATCCAGCACGATATCGCCCTCCCGGGTTGTGTACTCGATGATACGTTGCAGGAGTAGTTCGACTTTTGGATATGCGAACGCCTTTCTGCCAAACAATTCTACAATCTCATCCGTCCCTTTCCTATTGGTCATGTCCTTCAGCAATTCATCCATGGCCTTGTTCATGAAGTCGGTTGATACATATGCCTTGTCAAAATCCTCTCCTTTCTTTTCCATATCTTCGGACTTGAAGATGCGCATGTAGGGACGTGTTATTTTTAGAAAGTCATAATCTCCCGGGAAGACAATTTTTCCTCTTTTCAGGTACTCCTCAACGGTATCAATTGAAATCCCCCAACTGCGGTTGGGATTTACTTCAAAACAATTTCCGTTTTTTGGGTTAATCAGCGTGAAGTTGGAATGCGGTCTTTCATGAACAGTCGTTTGTTTTGTAAGATCGCTCAGTCTCCATTCATCGTCAGGGAAGTCCGGAGATTTGAAATACTTGCGCTCCATCTTGCGTCGGAATAGCCGTTCCTTTTTCGATGCCCCCCTTGTGTAAATCAACATCCAGTCAAAATCCTGCGACAATCTGTAGGGTACGTCACTTTTACCGCTCCTTGTTTTTCGGGGTGCTGTGCACACAAAGTTGTCTCTGCCGAATATTTCATCTGCCACGATTTTCAGGTAATGCATTTCCTGATCGCCGATATGCATGAATATGAGCCCATCATTCCGCAGCAATTCTCTTGCCACCTCCAGACGATTTTTCATAAACGTTAACCAACTGGAATGACTGAAGCTGTCGTTATAGTCAAAACCATCCGTACCAGTGTTATAAGGTGGATCAATGTAAATCAGCTTTACCTTGCCATAAAACCGCGGCTTTATCGTGTGCAGGGCCAGAAGGTTGTTTCCCTTGATAATCAGGTTCTCACTTAACGATCCATCTTCGTTCCATTTGAACTCCTCAACATCCCATGCTCCATAACGGGTATAACGTTTCCAGTTCGTCAGCACCTTCGCATCAAATAGACGGTCTATTTCATCCTCGGCCAGCATTTCGTTAAAGAATATCTCCTTGCGGTTCCTCTCTATCTCTTGAGTTTGTCCTCCTTCCAATACGCAATCTTTGTAAGGCCACACTAGAGACACCTCACCTCGTTCACGCAGAAACGATTCATCAATGTTCAATCCGATTTTGTTTCGAAATCGCGTATATGAAGAATTTATAAAGTTTTTATCGGCAACGTAATCAATAAAGAGCCGCAGGTTGAAAACCTGATGCCCATTAATCTCATGAAAAAATTTCTTGCGCATGCTGACATTTTCTAACAACAGCTGAATCAGTTTGAAGTCGCTTGTCCAGGCACTATTCACCACAGCCATTTTGACCAACTCCCCGTTCTCGTCAACAAAACGAGGTTCGGTCTTCAATAAAGCATATAGATTTCTGGAAAAACTATTTTCCACATTCATTTTTCATGACGCCAAGGATTGAATACTATATGACTGAGTATTTCGTACACCATGTAGTTTGCCAAAATTCAAATATACTGACATCAATTCTAAATGGAAATTCTGAACTGGTCGATGATCACTTTTTTGAGGCATTGTTTTGAATACATACATTCTGAAATATTCGAAATTCAACTCGTTTACTAGCTGCTAATTTCACGCTATGCTAAATATCGTTTTTGACTCCCTCAAGCCTCGTGTCCGCATATTCTGTTCTCAAGAAGTACAGATTCGCGTCCTTATTAGTGTTGGTCGAAAAATCATATGTCTAAATTTGCTTGTATTTTGATTGTTTTTTGTCTTTTATTATTTTCAGTCATTTACTGGTATTATTGCAAAGAGGCTCTCCCACAGAAACGCTGTTTCCTGAGCTCGCACTGACAGCCGCGTTCATTGATCCATTTCAAGTGGTTTTTTGGCAACAATCCCAAAGTTTTAGTCCTGACTTAACCGGACATGTGATGCTGTTGCCGAGTCAATTATGATCTAATTTTTTCATGGCGGACAGGGTGTTTGAAAGCCAATAAAAACAAGATACTGAAGAAATTGGCTATACTATTCATGATCTTGCTCATTTAGAGTCTCAAGTGTTCGCAATCGGGGGAGTGTTGCACTTCGGAGTGGAACTGGGGTATTACAAAAACATGGAAATTGTAAATTAACGAACAGCACCAAATGCTGCAGATAAATCCGGATGCTCCAGAATACCGGTCGCTCCTTCATGAAGAGGGCCTGTAAAAACTCCGCTTACTATACCCAAATCATTGTTTTGATCCGAAATCGAAACAAATCTCTCAGAAGCGCCATTATTCGGTACCGCAATTCTATAACTTAAATCTCCACTTTTCCAGAGCTGACCGTTACCTTGTGTTCCAGGGTGAGCAGCAACTCCCCAGGTTTCAATTTGATCGAAATTAGCCTGACCCGAAAAACTTCTAAGATTTAAGGTAATCCTTGCATCGCCAGAGGTAGTCTGTCCTCTGCGGGTAAAGCCTAACAGAGATCCATTCCAAGTTGCCGAACCGGAAAGACTGGTATTGTTTCGAATCCATCTACTTGGACGTGGTCCAATAGCCCATGGCTTTGACAAACCATTACGAAAAGTAGCACCAAACTCAACAACTGGTCTAGAACTTTCTGGTTCATTTATTGAACCAATGAGTTGATAACCATTTTTCTCCCATGGACCCAAATCTCCGATAGTCAGTGAACGTATAGTCGTACCAGGTGAAATTATGTGAATTGCAAGAAGCGCTTCACCATCAATTGATGTAAACAGTGGCGGCAAGGATCTCAAGAATCGAGGTATTTCAGGTACCAATATGGAAGATGGATATCGACTGGGATCGGCATGAGCTCCGATTCCATAAGCATGCAAAAGCTCATGCGTGATAACAAATTCCAATTGAGTTGGATATGAATTATTGATTGAAGTCGATCTTCTAACCGCATTGCGATCAATCAAGGCATATCCCGCAACGAAATCTTGTATCTCCAGACCCGGATTCGTCGTAATTCCGCCGATTCCCAGAACTCTCTCCAAGTCTTCAAACTGGTCGTCATATCCTTGAAGCCAATCTTCCTTGTCATTTGTTATATGGATGTGAATTTCTCCATCAGAAATTTCATCAGCTGACAAGATTCTGGCAATGTCTTGACCAAGACTCAACCGATTTTGATAGGGAAGGGCAGTGTTTAGGTTCTCGATCGCCCTAATGATCAGTCTTCGCTCATTCTCTCGAACTCCACTGCCAATGCGTACAGTTTTTTGTCTTGCGTAACCTCCAATGATCAAATCGCCAAATTGATCCCGCTCACGATTTGCCTGTCTTTGAAATGACCTTAAATACCTGAGAATTTCGTTGGCTGTTTGACTGCCATCTCGCCCCCTTGGATCACTCCATGTTCCTGAACCGAACTCAATACCATCCTCGCTCGTTTTGGTTGACAGATCTGAGAATCTCGGCCTTTCATGCTGGAACGCAGGACCTAATCCGATATTTCTGCCATCGGTACGAACTGATCTGAAAATACCAACATTTGAATCGGACAGGGTGGAGAAGGAGGGCTCTATCCTTTCCCGACTCATGTCTGGATCCATTACTCTTGGGATACCTTGCGAGCTAGCATCGGGTGCTGGGCTACCACCTCCACCGCAGGCAACTAGCTGTAAAGCAATTAGAAGTAGTAACACTGCTGAGGATATGCTCTTTAATTTGATCATTTGCAAAGACAGAAAAAGGAATTCATTCAGAACCCCGCCGCAAGCCAAGCCCAGGCGGAGCTTTATATTGATGCTGGGTAGTCGTTTTCGATTGGCAGACCCGGTCCGACATCGTTAATGATACCCTCTCTCCGATTGTGCATTTCCAGTCATATTCTGCACAGAGCGAACATATGGAGAATATCACGGTTATTCAATCGCTAGAGGGAGAAACGAGCCGAAACTGGCTTCAAAGTCCACAATGGATTATTATTGTCAATCCATTCTACAAAAAACATCAACCATTTTGCAGATTGCTAAATTCCGAAACAAGGGTTGATTCTTAACTGATCCCTTACCAAACGAATACGAAGACCGAGGCCAAGCCAATTCGACTGCAATTAATCCCATTCTTCTATTGAAATTCTTTTCAAAATAAGCGATATTTCAAGCTCTGCTATTTATGGAGCTTGGCTTTTCGTGCCAGAACACCCCCCTAGTACACGTTTGACTGAACAGGCCGATGGAGCAAATACTGTATCATTTGAGTCAGTATTGGCAGTCGGTTGCGAGCTATTTCGCTTTCGACATTGCCTTACTGTCAGAGCCGGATATGATTATCCGACTCGTGCTACAGGTGTTTCTGCTCATCTGCTCCGCATTTTTCTCCAGTTCAGAAACAGCTCTCTTTTCCCTTTCACGTCTTGATCTGCAACAACTGCGCAGAGAAAGAAACCCCAGTTCAGAAACAATCCACGAGTTACTTGATCAACCTCGTCGACTGATCATTTCTATTCTGACGGGAAATGAACTGGTCAATATCGCATCTGCGGTAAATATGGCTACCATCGTTGTAATGCTATATGAACCGGAAAAAGCATTTCTGATCAATATGGTGATCATGATCCCCCTGTTACTTCTGCTCGGGGAAGTAACCCCAAAAACAATTGCTGTCGCTAATCCAGTCCGCTACAGCACAAGAGTCGTAGCGAAGCCACTATGGTTATGGATACGCTTGATCGCACCAATCCAGTGGGCTGTAAGAGGCCTAGCAGACCGAATCACAACCTTGATTGTCGGGGAAACGAAAGCAGCTGACAATATTCTTCAGGTGGATGAATTCCTGACCCTTGTCGAACAAACTTCAGAAGAGGGTGTACTTGATGCTACAGAAAGAGCATTGATCCATAACTTGCTGGCAGCTAATGAAACAGAAATCGTTGAGGTGATGACGCCAAGAACCAAAATGGCCTTCCTGAATATCGATATGGGCGTTTCAGAAATGATCGACAAATTCATTGCAATTGAGCACCCGCGAGTACCCGTATTCAAAACACATCGGGATAATCTCGTTGGCTTTATCCATGCTGAAGATATCATGCGGTTGGTTTTGGACGAAAATGACTTGAGCAATTTTGAACCGGAGGACATTATGCATCCTCCTGTAGTTGTTCCGCTGACCAAGAAAGTCGATGAAATGTTCGAGTTTTTCCAGTTCAATCAGGTACGAGCTGCAGCGTGCCTGAATGAGTTTGGAGGGGTAGAGGGGTTTATCACCATGCGTGATGTCCTCAGCTTCATCTTCGGAGATATCAGCGGCGGATCAAGAGCAACTGTTCACTATTACGAAGAAAAAGACAATAATGATTATGTAGTTCCAGGCGATATGCGTCTGAATGATTTTGATAATCTGACCAATTTCGGGATTGAAGATCCACGCATGACGACTATTGCCGGTTATGCTTTTCGTTTGCTTGACAGATTGCCCAAAGAGGGCGATATCGTAGAGGATGAAGATATCATAATCCAGATTCTTGAGATGGATTCGCACAGGATCTCAAAAGTGCGAGTAGCCAAAGGTTTGGACATGAAAGAATTCTTGTCTGAATCAATCAGCATCCAAGGGAAAATTGCAACTTATGAGAATTCGGACAGTACCTCAAACCTGGATAAATATGATACAGACATACCAGACGATGTAGAGATCCCTGATTCAGAGATAAAAGAGGTCGAACAATGACGGTAGTGTTGTTAGTACTTTTGGTTTTGCTGCTATTGCTGCTGAAAGGGTTTTTCTCTGGTTCAGAGATAGCCCTGGTAAATTCCGACAAAATCAAATTAACGGCTAAAGCCAATATGGGGAACCGTGGAGCGAAAGCCGCTTTAGATTTCTTCAAGACCCCTGACACCATGCTCGGAACAACTTTGGTGGGCACCAACATCATGACGGTTGCCTTGACAAGCTTGCTAACGATCGTGTTCATCCGGTTGTTTGGGGAAAGCGGAGACTTGCTTTCATATCTGATTCTGACCCCGCTGTTGTTGATATTGGGGGAGATTGTTCCTAAGAGCATATTCCAGCAAAAATCTGATCAGATTGTTTCATATGTCGTATACCCGCTTCTAGTTTTCTCCTGGATATTTTATCCAGTGGTATTTATTTTCTCTCGGATCGCCCGTCTGTTCGCAAGAATGATTGGTGCTGGAAAATTCGAACAAAATTTCTTCATGACTCGCGAGCAAGTACGCTCAGTAGTTGAAATGACGGAAAAAACTTCCGCTGTAAATGTATTTGATCGCGCCAGAATCCGAAGGGTAATTCGTTTTGCGGATACCACTGTAGGAGAAGCCATGATTCCAATAGCTGAAGTAACAACAATTGATCACAATCGCAGTATTCTCCGTGCCATCGCGACGGTCAGACGCAAGGGATTTAATCGTATACCGGTTTATCGAAATAACGCCAACAACATCATCGGTATTGTTACGCTAACGACTTGGAACTTAATGGATAAATCGCTCGGTGAAAAAGAACTTAAGGATTTCATCAAGCCCGCCTATTACGTACTCCAGTTCCAGACCATTGATCAATTGCTCCCGGTTCTAAGACAACGGGATGACCGTATGGCTGTGGTGGTTGATGAATTCGGTTCTGCGGTAGGGATCATAACCATGGAAGATATTCTTGAAGAGGTCGTGGGCGACATTGATGTTGGCTACGACTTCGACGAGTATTTGCCTCGACGAAAACGGGCCATTGAAGAAATTGAGAAGGATGCCTATCTGGTTGACTCCAGAATGTCAATTTTCGACTTTAATGAACATCTGGATGTCGCCTTGAACAGTCGCTCCTCTCACACTGTCGGGGGCCTGGTCATGAATGCAATCGGCCATATTCCGGAAGTTGGGGAGTCGATAGTTGAGCAGGGTTACCGATTTGTTGTTCAAGAGCGGAACGAGAAGGGCATTGTATCTCTGCGTGTTGAGAAAATCGGCTAGTCGTGCTTGAACAAGAAATTAAACTCATAGTTAATTGCCAGGAAGACCTGGAATCGATAATTCGGAGCAAGCAAATACAGTCTCACCTGAAAAAAAAGACGGAACCCTTACAGTTCCTCGCCCGATATCATGATACGCCAAATCGAGTCTTCTCTGGCTCATGTTCTTCCCTGCGGTCACGAATGGAGGGTGAATTGATGCGAGCAACATTCAAAGAGAAGGGCAGTATTGTTGAGGGCTTTTCACAGCAATATGAATTAGAAGCGGTGATAGATAATTGGCTAGAGACGCCGAGCATGCTTCCAGAAGGAACCCTCAAAGATAGGATACTGCAAATTGTTGGTGAACATGACCCCCTTGAGACAATTGTAACCGTTGACATGTCAAGGACAGTTCTTAAGTTGCATCTCGAAAATGCAGAAATTGAATGCGCTGCTGATAGCGGACACATTTACGCAAACGAGAGGTCTCTACGGCTCTTTGAATTCGAACTGGAGTTGATTAGTGGAAGTCTGCAACCAATGCGTAAATTGGCTGAAGATCTGAAGAGGGGTTATTCTCTGTCTTGGTCAAATAAAACAAAACTCGAGCGAGGCATGGAATTGTGGAAGATGTGAGGCCACAACTTTTTGAACATGACATTGAAACGGGATTAGTCTCGGAGGCTACTCAAATCCATTCTCCAAACTTCGATGCCCGTCCTGGTGGAATGAGTGTTGATCTAATCGTGATTCATGCGATCAGCTTGCCACCAAAACATTTCGGAGGCAACTATGTCGAAGATCTGTTTACCAATCAACTGGATGTTGACGCTGATCCTTTTTTTCGCAAAATTGCCAATATCAAGTTTTCCAGTCATTTTTACATCAAACGGGACGGACATCTGAAGCAATTCGTATCCACCAATGATCGAGCTTGGCATGCCGGAATATCTTGTTATCATGGCAGGGAAAAGGTCAATGATTTCTCAATTGGCATTGAATTGGAAGGTTGCGATGAATCGCCTTTTGAAATCATTCAGTACCAAGTTCTGGCATCACTTACCCGTAGCCTTGAGAGTGCCTTTCCCAGCATTTCCAACATCGTTGGACACCGTGATATTTCACCTGGTCGAAAAACAGACCCCGGGCCCTGCTTTAACTGGGATTATTTTTTTAAAATCTGCAATAAATAAATTCCTTGAGAGATCGATTGGTTTTTCAATCCATAGCACATGCAAACAAAATATTCTTCAGCATGAATCTCCCGGATCGGGGAGGAAAATTGTCAAACTGCTGAACGAAAGTTGACTAATCAGTAAAATAAATTTATTGGATACATATATAACAATATATAATTTGGCGCATATTTTTATTTTTATCCATTATGACTTTGCATATCACAATGCGCCAAATGCAAGTGTTTGAAGCTGTTGCAAGGCATTTGAGTTTCACAAGAGCAGCTGAGGAGCTGTATCTGACACAGCCAGCTGTCTCTATACAAGTTCGGCAACTTTCGGAAGTTCTGGATATGCCTTTATTTGAGCAGATGGGGAAAAAAGTTTACCTCACTGAAGCAGGTCATACCTTGCTAAAACACAGTCGAACCATGCTTAACCATCTCAATGAAATTGAATACGATATTAACCTCTTGCGTGGAGTTGAAGGTGGGCGATTGAAAATCTGCATTGCTTCAACCGTGAATTATTTTGCGGCCAGGCTTCTGGCGCGTTTTTGTGAAAAACACCAGGGGATCAAGATTAGCCTTGAAGTCATTAACCGACAGGAATTAATCAAGCGACTCGAAGACAATCAGCCTGATTTAGTGTTGATGGGCGCGCCACCGGAAGAGATGGATGTCGAGGCCATATCATTCATGGATAACCCGTTAATTGTGATTGCTTCACCAAATCACCCAATGAAGGGAAGAAAAAACATACCTATAAACGAATTGAATAAAGAGACATTTCTCGTCCGGGAATCAGGATCGGGTACCCGACAAGCAATGCAACGGGTATTCGATGAAAACGGTGTCAGGCCAACGCTGGGTATTCAGGTATCCGGCAATGAAATAATCAAACAGAGTGTTCAAGCAGGACTGGGACTTGCAGTGGTTTCCATTCACACCGTGAGACTTGAGTTAGAACTGGAACTTCTTACTTCACTGGATATTGAAGGATTTCCGGTCATCAGGCAATGGTTCATTGTTCATCGAAAGGGCAAGCAGCTTACGAAGACTGCGAATGTATTCATGGATTTTGTATTGACGGAAACAAATAATGTTGGTCAATCTCTTGCGCCTGAGTGATTCATGCCCAATGTTCAGATATTATTCGCTCAAAATTCGTAATCAGTTCTTGACTGAAACCTTGTTCTGTTTTCTAATTCAGGTCTTCATTATTGGCCAGGTAGCTCAGTCGGTAGAGCAGTGGACTGAAAATCCTCGTGTCGGCAGTTCGATTCTGCCCCTGGCCACCATCTACGTTTCTGGGTAGAATCTCATGCGAGCAAAATATAATGATCCAAGATAAGTAAATACCATTTATCTTTTATGTGGTTATCTTCAGAATCGTTTCAGCACTATAATCAGATTTCGATATCAATCAAACAGGAGAGTCTTTGAAGACAGCACCAAAACAAGTCGATCACTGGTGTCAAAGTTCGTTCGAGCATCAGTCGCTGTAATTCAAGGAAGCGAAGCGACAATTCGACAACAATAGGCTATATGAATACTGTGTCGCAATTGCAAATGAAGGAGGTGGAAAACTTGTTCTTGGTGTTACAGATCAGTTACCAGGAAAGGTAGTCGGCACAAATGCTTTTCGCGACCCTGTCGAAATGGCAGAAAAACTTTTCCAAGCTGTCAGTTTTCGAGTCGATATTGAAGAAGTAAACCATAAAAATGGCAGAGTGCTGGTTTTTCATATCCCATCTCGTCCGCGTGGAACAGCATATCATCGAAATGGCGTTTATTTGATGCGGATTGGTCAATCACTAAAACCCATGAGCGAGGACCAGTTAAGCTGAATATTTTCAGAAGGTGATCCACATTGGTTGGACGAATCATCCAAGACAGGGCTTGACAGTGCGACTGTAGTCAATCTCCTTGATACGCAGACATATTTCGATTTGCTCAAGTTGCCATACCCTACGGAGCAGTCGGGGGTTTTGGAGAGATTGTTAAACGATCGATTGATTGATCGCCTTGATTCCGGCTTTTCGATTCGACGTATGGGAGCATTGTTGCTAGCGAAATGCCTGAACGAATTTCCAGATCTAATATCCAAGGCGGCGAGAGTTGTGGTCTATGCAGGAATATCAAAGCTGGATACTCGGCTCGATCATACTGAAACCAAAGGACATGCGGTTGGATTCCAAAATCTCATCAATTTTGTCAGGTCGCAAATGACTCAAAATGAGGTCATAGAATCAGCGATTCGCAAAGAAACAAGACTTGTTTCTGAAATCGTAATTCGGGAATTAATCGCCAATGCACTTATCCATCAGGATTTTACGATCACTGGTGCATCCATGATGGTTGAAATCTATGAAGATCGAGTGGAGATAACGAACCCCGGAGAGCCAGTGGTTCCTGTGGAACGCTTCATTGATAGTCATGAATCAAGAAACGAAGGATTGGTCCGAGTCATGAGGAGGTTAGGTATTCTTGAGGAGAAAAGCAGTGGAATCGATAGAGTTATAAGCGAAGTTGAAGCTCACCAATTGCCAGCTCCGGATTTTCATACAGGTTATCGGAGTACAGTGGTCAAAATACACGGTTACAAGGACTTCAAACTAATGGACCGTCGAGAGCGTGTGCGAGCATGTTATCAACACTGTGCCTTAAAATGGGTTACATCCCAACAAATGACCAATTTGTCGTTGCGTGAACGTTTTGGGTTGCATGAAACTAAAGGGAATTATATACATAAGCAACATTTGATCATGCCTGTAAAATTGCATGTAATGCGTGATATGGGATTAACGCTCCCATATCCAAATCAACACTTAACCGAGATAAGGTTGAACCGCATGAGCGATTGTACAACATGCCGCAACATCATCTGCCGCCTGATTCCGGGGTCGGAATCGAAAGCCCGCAAGCTTGCAGGTCAGGCCGGAGCCTGCCGTTTTGTCTGGAATCACTTCCTCGGTGAAAACCGAGATCAGATGAATCGGCATCGGGTATTCCCCGACAATCACCATAAGCCAAGCATTTCGTTCTTTTCGCTGGGTGTCGAGTTCACCCGACTGCGCAAGGAAGTTGACTGGCTGAACGAGTATTCATGCGCGATAACAAGACACGCTCTCAAACATCAATCTGACGCGTGGAAGGCCTGTTTCCAGTCGGGTAGAGGTTTTCCCAGGTTCAAGTCGAAGCATGGGACTGATCCATCCCTTGCTATTCCCCAAGATGTCCGCATCAGGGACGACAGATTGCACATTCCCAAGATCGGCTGGTTGCGAATTCAGCGCAAGGGTGGCAATCCCTGTCCGGAGGGCAAGCCGGTCAAGGCAACCGTAACCAGGCAAGCGGGCAAATGGCATGCGGTTGTCTGTTATCAGGTTGAGATTCCTGAAAAGATGGACAACGGAGTGACCGCAGGGGTTGATCGAAATGTTGGGCAGGTTGCAGTAGTGGACAGCAACGGCAATGAAACCATCCACTACCTGCCCGATCTGGCGAAAAAGGAAGCCCGCTTGAAACGATACCGGCGCAGGATGCAAAGACAGGTCAAGGGTTCGAGGCGCAGGCACAAGACCCGCTTGAAATTGCAGAAATGTTACCGGCACTTGAAAAATGCCGGAAGCGACCGGCAGCATCAAACCAGTCGCAAGATTGCCGACAATGCAGGACTGGTGGTGCTTGAGGATTTGAACACGCAAGGCATGACCAAGTCAGCCAGGGGAACGGTTGACGATCCGGGCAAGAACGTAAAAGCCAGGTCGGGACTGAATCGCGAAATCCTGAAGACCGGCTGGCACGGACTGGAGCAGAAACTGGAATACAAGGCAGAGGTCATCAAGATTCATCCTGCCTACACATCGCAGGCGTGCAGTGCCTGCGGTCACGTCAGCAAGGAAAATCGGACATCGCAAGCGGTGTTCAAGTGCGTGGCCTGTGGCCATGCCGAAAACGCGGACCTGAACGCGGCCCGCAACATGCTGGCCTCCGGGATTGGGGCAACTGCACGGGGAGGGGCGTTATCGTTGGATACCCCTTTGATCCGTGAAAAGATATGTGAAGTGGCTTGATGTTACTTAAATATATAATTACCAAACTAAAAGTGCTGTGGTCTCTCAAATAATCTCTGCTACAGTTGATGCCAATTTGATAAAACTTGATGAAGAGGGCGATGCATCTCGACGCTTTGCGCGTTATATGCCATTCTGGGCTTGAGTTTATTTAAGCCCATTTAAGCAATAACTGAATTATATGCGAGATTATCGTTGTTATATCAACAAAAACAATAAGATGTTTATTTAAGCCCATTTAAGAACTATTAGCGAAAATGACCCTCTACAGACAAGATTTTTCTTGGTTTTGGGCAGTTCGCCCGATCAAAATAGGATTCGCCACTGCTCTCGGCAGGAACAGGCATTGTCCAAACTAACCAATCGTAGAATCATTGTGTAGGTTCGGCTATTTCCATTGCCGCTTTTACTCCTTCAGGCAATTTTCTAAAGAGTGCTTGAATGCGAAAGTCCTATCATTGATGAAATGCCCTGCTGGTTTTTCAGGACATACTTGCAACTAATAATTGAAATGTATTTTGCAATTCTGGAATTTACTTCATGGTCAGGATAATTCTTTTCTTTTCCGTGGCAATCGGATCGTTGGCGATTAATGTTCAGGCTGAAACCTTGACCATTTTGCATACCAACGATTTACATGCCAGGATCAAACCAATCAATCAACACAACAATACCTGTACTCCCTAATCGACAATTAGAAATCGGGAAAAATAGAAAAATCCTTGTGAAAATAGAGTATTAGTGGTAAAATAGGCGTTCCATAAACATCACCCGTTGGGTGAAAAAAATCAACCACTCCATTTCACAAGGATCATGAAAATTCTACCCTACAAAACCGCGAAAAGCAATCGAAAAATCACCGCCCGTGCCGGACTGACCGTTCCAGCAGCCCTGCTTGAGCGTCTCAAACTCGGGGCAATCATTGATCAACAGATGCCTGCCCCGGGCAGCAATCGAGGCTATCGACACAGTACCCTCTTTCATATCTTCATGCTGATGTTGCATGAAGGCGCCAAGCACCTCGATGACATCGTGCACCTGCGCAAGGACCGGAGCTTGATGAAACTACTGGGATTCCAGTCGATTCCCTGTTCCAGTACCCTGGGCAACTGGCTGCGTTCGGTCGGCAAGCATCGGGCCTCGAGGAATGTCTTGCCCGAGGTCAATCGTCAACTGTTGCAGGCGAGTCTCGGCACCCGTGATCATGTGACCCTGGATATCGATGCGACGGTGATTCATGCGAAAAAGAAAACCGCAGATCGTACGTATAAAGGCAAGCGGGGATTTACCCCGATGGTCGGGCACATTGCAGAGACCGGTCAAGTGCTGCACGCGGAACTGCGCAAGGGCAATGTGCCGCCGTCGGCCCGCAATGTCGAGTTTTTCAAGCACTGTATCGAGGCCTTGCCAGAAGGCGTTCGGGTTGCCAGGTTTCGAGCCGATGCCGCTTCCTGTCAGGCGGCAGTCATCAATCTCTGCCGGGAACAGGGAGCCCGTTTTGCCATTCGGGCCAGGATGAGCCGGAATGTCCGTGCCTTGATTGCGGAGATTCCGGAATCGGAGTGGCAGCCGGTAGTCGATGAGGATGGTTCTCTCTCCGAGACCGAGTTTCTCGCCCGAACCTGGCATGCGATGGACAAGACTCCGGAAGCCTTTTGCCTGGTGGTGCAGAAAACCCGAGTGCCCGGCAAAGTCAAGCCTCAGGACCCCGATACTCCAGCGCAGCCGGAGCAGATGGAGATTGCGATGCAGGAACAGCAGTTGAATCCGGTGGATGGGGAAAGTGCCCTGAAAGACGGATTCATCTACCGTGCCATCGCGACGGATCTGGATCGGGAAGGGCTCGGCGATGCGGAGATCGTGTGGTGGTACAACCAGCGTGCAGACAGCTCGGAAAATCGTCTCAAGGAACTGCGCAGCGACTTCAGTGGTGCTCACTTGCCCTGCAGCACATTCCGAGCCAATGCGGTCTATCTGTACTTGAATGTGATTGCCTGCAACCTGCTGGTTCTGCTGCGCATGACACTCGGTCTCGAGTGGCATGGCAATCGGGCCGGAACGTTCCGAAGCCGGTTGTATGATATTGCCGGTCTGATTGTGCGTCACTCTCGGGAGTGGGTGCTGAAGGTCAACCCGGTGGATCTGAAACTGCTGGATGAAGCACTCTGGATGATCCGCACCTGCCGCCTGTTCTGATTCCCTGATTCCTCTGGACCCATCCAGGACTGGCCGAACAGAGCCATGGATTCGCACGCCCGGAATTTGCTCTGAGGCTCAAAACCCGCCGCCGCGCCACGATCTGGCAAATGAATGAGAATCATTCTTGATCGGAATCCGGCCGCCCGGACCATTCTGGACCATTTTTCCGCTCAACTGCTCGAATACCGGCTCATAACGGGTAAAATCATTTCTATTTAAGGATTAGGGGTACTCAAGAAGAAATTGTCGCGCAAGCCTGCTATGGTGGATATGCAAGACTTGCAACAGCTATCCAAACTGAGCGCAAACACTCAGAAAATGCAATGCTAGTTGACGGTGGAGATCAATTTCAGGGCTCACTCTTCTTTACGCACTATCAGGGACAAGCATTGGTGGAGATGATGAACATGGTGCGTTATGACGCAATGACTATCGGCAACCATGAATTCGTTCTTGGCCCACAAGGATTAAATCGATTTCTAAAGCAAGCGCAATTTCCAGTTCTATTATCGAATGCTGACATCTCGGAAGAACCTCTGTTAAACGGTATTCTGAAGTCTTCAACCGTTATTCAAAGAGATGAACATCAATATGGTCTGATCGGATTGGCGCCTGTAAATACAGCAGAATTGTCATCTCCGGGGCCAAATGTAAAATTCACCGATCCCATCATAGCTGTTTCACGGGAAATAGAAAAACTAACCCGCCAAGGAATCAATCGGATAATTTTGCTTTCACATTCGGGTTATGAAGTAGACAAGCGTATTGCTGCAAGTATTGCAGGTATTGATGTTATCGTTGGCGGACATAGTAATACCTTTCTCTCCAATCATGACGATCCGCCGCCAGAAGGACCTTATCCAACATGGGTTAATTCGCCCACTGGGGAACCAGTTGCAATCGTCCATGCCTATGCTTATGGAAAATATCTGGGGCGACTTGATGCTTCTTTCGATGACCATGGAAAATTGGCTTCCGCTATAGGGAATCCTATCCTCCTGGATTACAAAATTTCACCAAATCGTGAAGTAAAAGAGATAATAGAAAAACTGTCTAAACCGCTGAATGAAATTCATGATTTTGTTGTATCAAAAGCAAAAAACCCAATAGACGGAAGTCGAGCGAATTGTCGGATCAGAGATTGCGAAACTGGCAACTTGGTCGCTGATGCAATTCTTGCATACATGAAGTCGAAAGGTTCAGATATCGTCATCATCAATGCTGGTGGTTTGCGCAGTTCAATCAATCAAGGTGATATAACAATGGCTGAAGTACTGGCAATGCTTCCCTTTGATAACCGTCTATCCAGTTTTGAATTAACTGGCGCAGATGTTCTTGCTGCACTGGAGTCTGGAGTAGCTCAAGTGGAAATGGGTAGTGGACGGTTTCCGCAAGTATCCGGGATTCGATTTCGATATTCTTTCTCGACAGAAAACAATTTACCGATTGTTTACAATGTAGAAGTGAATCAAGATAATCAATGGAAAGCAGTTGATTTAGAGAAAGTTTACAGGATTGTAACGAATGACTTTCTGCGTCGCGGAGGCGATGGTTATTTAATATTTTCCCAAAATGCGATCAACGCCAATGATAACGGACCGGCGATTACAGACATTGTGGCCGATTATCTGCAACAAATGAACCCATATGAATCTGTATTGGATGGCCGAATCATGAACGAATAGGACCATACATGGTTATCGAATATGCCAATTCAAATGGGCTACGATAAGCCTAGCCACTCACCAACCAATTTGATTTGATCATCAATCATCAAGGAGGGGGCATGACCGCAATTGGAAAATTCAACTGCCGAAGCTTGAACATGGATGTCTAACATTTTTTGAACAGTCTCTGCCGGCAATAAACCCGAAAGTTCTCCACGAATGATGAGGGTAGGGATTTTGATCTGGGACCAAATATCCCATAAATTCAGGTCGGATGGGGAAACCTTGGCTAACTCTTTGATAATAGAGGGATCTCTCGCCAACTCATAACCCTCTTCATCAGATTTAGACCAGACACCATGGTCTCCCATATGCTGGTAATGATGATCTTCAAGTTTTCCAAAGCCGGGATAAGCATTCCGGAAGTAACCGTAAACTTCTTCCATTGAGTTGAAATGTTTCGGTTGAACAGTCAATTCCGCCGCAAGGTCATAAAGACTTTGTTCAGGTATTTCAGCTCCGACATCATTAATTACCATGTGTGAGAGTGGATTTTCCGGCATGCTCGCAATAGCCATTCCGATCAGCCCGCCCATTGATGTTCCGATCCAATCGAGTTTTTTATATTGCAGTGTTTTGATGATCGAAAAAGTATCAATCACGTATTGTTCGATGCAATAATCCTGAGGGTTTGCCAGTTTTGGGCTTGAACCTCGCCCCGGATAGTCAGGACAGACAAGCCGACAATAACCCGCCAGCTTTTTTGCCAGGTAATCGAAATCTCGTCCATTTCTTGTCAACCCATGTGAACAAATCACTACATGTGCATTTTCTTGTGCTCCCCATTCTGTCCAGTGCACCTCATGTGCAGTTCCGGACGGAGTTTCTGAGGTGCAATTACGAAATCTTGGAGTTAACGATTTTGCGGACATGATTTCAGCAACCAATTCTCATAAATATCAATATCTTTAGAGATATTGCATAAATTTATCTGATCAAGATGACCGGTAGGGCAGGTATAGAAGGATAAACAACTGATATGTGATTATCGCAAGGTTAGATCTCGCAAAGAAAATCCAAATTGTATCTCATTCCTAAACATTGGAGTAAGTATAAAGTGTTCTTTCATAGACGATCATGTAGATCGTTTCAATCACTCGGCATACGATGGAACAATTGACTCATAACCAAGTCCAGCAACCAACTTGTACAGTCCTTTTTGAAGCGAAGAATCTGCGTGAGAAACGGCATTTCCGTGAGAATGTGTTGGCTATTCCAGAACGCTCCAAATCGATAAAAATTACCTCAAGGTAAACTACAACTCGCTATGAATGATGTCCTCAATAATCATGTAGAAAGTGTATCTTGAGTGTTTTAGGCACTCATAAACATTCCACCATTGAGAGGTATGTTTGCTCCCGTCATGTATGCACTACGATCATCTGCCAACCAGGAAACTACATACGCTACCTCTTCAGGTGTTGCCATTCGTTTCATGGGCACTTGGTCTATTATTTGTTCAAGCACATCTGGTGGCATGGTCTGAGTCATTGAGGTTGCAACATATCCTGGAGAGATGGTATTGACGGTTACTCCCTTGCCAGCGGTCTCTTGCGCAACTGCCATTGTGAAGCCATGCAAGCCGGCTTTTGATGCCGAATAGTTGGCTTGTCCAATTTGTCCTTTTTGCCCATTGACTGATGAGATATTGATGATTCTGCCGAAGCCCCGCTCAATCATTCCCTTGACAACGGGTTGGGTGACATTGAACACGCTATCTAGATTGGTATTGATGACTGTTCGCCATTGTTCATGGGTCATCCTTTTGAGTGTTTTATCACGTGTAATACCCGCACAATTTACCAATATGTCAATGTGCTGATATATTCTTTCGAGATTTAGTATTAAATTCGAAGCCTGCTCATAATTGGTTACATCGACAGGCACAATGGTAAAGTCGCATCCTGTTTCTCGATTCTCTTTTTGCCATTTCTCAGCTGCATCTTTTTCAGGGGGGAAATAAGTTGCAATAATATGACAATTGTTGTCATGCAGTTCTTTGCAAACTGCAGATCCGATACCGCCGGTCCCACCTGTAATTAAAGCATTTTTCTTTGACATGAAGCATCTCCGATCAAGGTAATTTTGGGTTTTTCCATCATGTGCGCTTGTGCAACGCACAAATACATTACTCATAGAGTGCCTTTCGGTCAAGCATTTTTTGTGCAGTGCAATGAAAAATTCCATTTGAAGGGGTATAGTACTGGTTTGATTGAAGCAATGACTTCGAATCGACTTCGCGAAGACCGACTGTTAT
This sequence comes from Candidatus Poriferihabitans sp., assembly GCA_965220975.1. Lineage (GTDB taxonomy): Bacteria > Pseudomonadota > Gammaproteobacteria > Arenicellales > Poriferihabitantaceae > Poriferihabitans. The sequence continues at coordinate 1,062,089 of OZ244855.1, forward strand.
GGTACCTTTATGGTACAGTTTGTAATTGCATGCAATCGGACTTGGCTGCCAACACCGATCTGAAAATTCAGCCCGAATAAGCCAGAATATAGCTGTGTATGGCACGAGATAGGCACTTATGATGTTTGTTCAGTCCGAACGGAGATATGGCTGAAAGTAGTGCGCGGGGTGGCAGGGGGTTGATATCGACTCTGATATCAGATCAAAAATAACAGTCGTAATTTGCCTTGTAACATTAGTAGCGAAGTACACACAAGCCACCCCCTTCGCAACACGAGGCGGATTTTCGGATGCGGCCCGGGCAATAAAGTACTTCCGACTGACAGGCTGGTCTTTGCCGGGAGGGCGTTGAACCCTCTGGATGGCGATGAATGGTTTCTACTGGTTCATGCTGCTATCCTCCATTCCAGGACTTGCCCTGGCGCAACCTGTTTCATGGCTGGTTTTTTTGTTCAATTGCTCACCGCATGATGCACGCCTCGAATATCTGCGTTGCCTTCATCTCATAGTCGGCACCGAGAAAAGTGTTCCTTCCACTTTGCGAGAGTCTTATCGGCATCCGGATTCAAACTCCGAATTGAAACTTCAAGCCTTGTCATTGGGCGGGTTCAGTCCGGACTTGCCTTGAAATAACCGACTGTAGTCGTCAACCATGATGTTGTCTAATCCAGATACGAAACCATCCAGAGATACCAACCCATTCTGAAAACGAAACGGGTGGAACAGCCCGAAGAGGTCAGTCAGGCGCCATAGAGTCGTTGCTGCCAACAGTATCGGGTAATTGAGCCGGGTTTTCCATGATCCCGCCCCGATCAAGCAAATAGGTACGAAAAGACGGAATCGGGCATACAAACCGATCAACGGATTCTCTGTGCAAAGCCCCCTGGTGCACCAGGTGAATGAAGAAGGAGTCCGCATCCATCCCTGATGGAAAGCAGTATTTTCTGGGATCCGCTACATGAAGGTCATCCATCAAATGTTTAATCCGGGCACGACTCGGATTGCAGTCCAGTTCTGACATCACTTTGGCGATTAGGTTGATGGAGATTTGCATCTTATCTGAATATTGATTATCGTAATAAGCGTCTCTCCCGGCTTTAATCTCGTCGCGTATTTTCCGCCATTCTGCCCCGCCAAGATCGCCCCCTGTTCTCAGGGCTTCCCTGCCCAATGCCTTGAGAACGATATGCAGGTGGCGGGGCCAGCCGTCACAAGGCTCGATCAGCCGATCAAACTCATGCTCAAATCCGACAGGATCAATCCCAAAATGCACACAGGATCTGGTCATGAGCTCCTGAGCCTCGGAATCCGGAAAGCAGCCGATGTTGTGTTTCTGTACGGGCGGGATGCGGGTCAGGCCCATCTGACTGGCCGAGTGTTCGGTATCGCTGAGACCGGCCAGCACCAGGGCAATCGGCAGGCCGCAGCCATCGTGCAAACCTTGAATCAGCTTTGAAAGCGGGTGTTTTCGTTCATAGTCAAGCCTTTGCGCCTCGTCGATGGCGAGCACGATCGGACGGTCAAACCCGCCGTGCTGTTTGACCCAGGTCCCGAAAGTGTCCCAGTTTGCATCCGGTTCCACTTGCTCGATACCGGTTTCCTTTTTGCGGCCGAATCGGAACAGTCCAAATCCAAAGCCAGCCTCGCTTCCGGTGTTTTTGCTCATCCTGGCCATGAACTCCGGGGCTTTTGAAGGGTTGATCTTCTCGGCCAGCGGCTTGAGAATATCGACCGGCCTCCTAATATCACCAGACTCAAGTGCCACCACCAACGGAGGCTTGCCAACACTCTGTGTATGCAGCCTCTCCGGATTCTTCCTGATCTCGTTCACGATCGAGCTCTTGCCGGCCCCCGGCGCACCCTGAATAATGCGTGTCGTTTTCGCTCCACCATACTTTTTGGTTCCCGCACCTTCCCACACCTGATCAGCTGCGAGCGCGATGTCGTCAAGAACTTCAGCCCGTCCAACAAACACCAGAGGCGGTTCGCCTTCCGTCCGCTTGAGGAAATACTCCAGTTCTCTCTTCAGATCATCATTCATCGGTAAACCTCACTGCCCTTAGCCCTTGTCGAAATCGTACCTGCAGGTACAAACGGCCAATCGAAGCACAAGGCCAGAGTTCTCGCAAGTGCTGGAGCACAGAACCATCGGCTGAAACCGGCATCATAGTTAACACTTGCCCGAAAAGTCCAATTGTGACACAACTGTCCAATACGAACAATCAGGTAAGGGTAGAAACAGTCCCGTTCCAGTGATCGAGGATTCAACAGATCCCGCCATTTTTCGGCCAATTGTGTCGGGAACGGCCTGTTTTCCGCCATTTTCACGGAATCTTCGGGAAAAAGTCATGAGAAAGACAGAGATGGTACAGCTGAAAACAGGCGATTCCTTCATCAAGGGCATAGTGATTGATCCGGAGTCCCGGGACGACATTCCGGCACTGCTGCCGGGTCTTCATACCGATGCGGAGCTGCGGGCTGCCTCTTTACCATAAACCTCGTCTGGACATAAGTCGGGATAAAGCCGTTTTATATCAGTTCTTTGGCAATGCCGGGATCAAGTTTTTCCAGTAGCTTAGCCGAATCAGCCAAGGCCGATTGTCAGGATCCGAAACGGTCTCGCGTATAGGGACTGGCGCTTCCATGCGCCGCAATACAGTGCTTCCGGCCAGTTATGTCCGCAAAATTATGGCGGCGAGCGGCCCGGCCATGTTAAGATTATTTCATCATGAGTGCGAAAGTCCAGAAAGAGCGGCATCCCCTGCCAATCGGGATCCAGACATTTTCCGTCCTGCGTGAAGAGGGTTGCTACTATGTCGACAAGACTCCCCTGATTCGGGAGCTCGTCCGGAGCGGGCGATACTACTTTCTCTCCCGTCCCCGCCGCTTTGGCAAGAGCCTGCTGGTCGATACCCTGAAAGAGCTGTTCGAGGGGAACGAGCCCCTGTTCCGGGGACTGGACATCCACCCGCACTGGGACTGGTCGGTCCGGCATCCGGTAGTTCGCCTGAGTTTTGGCGGCGGCAACTACGACCAGCCCGGGAATCTGGAGAGCAACCTGCTCAGCCAGCTGAACATCATCGAACGCAGGGCCGGGCTGCCCCGATCTCCGGAATTGCTTTCAGGACCAGAAAAACTGCAGGACCTGCTAGACCGGCTCCATCACGACACGGGAAAGCGGGTCGCGGTGCTGGTGGATGAGTACGACAAGCCGGTGCTGGACGTCATCGATGATCCCGACATGGCCGTTGCAAACCGGAAATACCTGCGCGGGTTCTATGGGACCATCAAGGACCGTGCAAATGACGTTCGCTTTGTCTTCGTGACCGGGGTGAGCATGTTCACCAAGACCAGTCTGTTTTCGGAGCTGAACAACCTTGACAACATCAGTCTGGACCCGGCCTTCGCTGCGATCTGCGGATACACGGACAGCGACCTGGATACGGTGTTCGCACCGGAACTGCCAGGGCTCGACCGTAACGAAGTCCGTCGCTGGTACAACGGCTATCACTGGCTTGGCGAGGAGAAGCTCTACAATCCGTACGACCTCCTGCTGCTGTTCAGGAAAAGGCAGTTCAAGCCCCACTGGTTCGAGACCGGTTCGCCGGAGTTCCTGTACCGGCTGCTGACCGAGCGGAACATGAGTCCCATGCAGCTGGAGAACCTGGTCACGAACGAGGAGCTGGTGTCCCGGTTCGACGTGAAGGACATCGGGGTAGACTCCCTGCTGTTCCAGACCGGATACCTGACCATTGCCGGGGAGGAGCAGCGGAGCGGCCATGTCCGGTACCGGCTGGACTATCCGAATCACGAGGTACGCCGCAGCTTTAACAAGGGCCTGCTGGAACACCTCGCAAAGCACCGAATCGACGCCGCAAGGCACGGCGATGAGCTGGCTGGTCTTCTTGCAGAGAACGACTTTGCGGGATTTGCGAAGAAGTTCCGGCCCTTTCTGGCGAAAGTGCCCTACCCGTGGCATGACGGCGGGGGGCTCGGGCGCTACGAGTCCTGGTATGCGAGCATGCTGTATATGTGCTTCCGGGCGGTCGGTGTCGAGCTACAGCTCGAGGCCGTATCTAGCCACGGCCGGGCGGACATGGTGGTATTTCATGGCGGCCAAGTGTTCGTGTTCGAGTTCAAGGCAGTGGAAAGCGGATCAAGGGTGAAGGAGATCCTAGACAGCGCGATAGCGCAGATCCGTGAGAAGGGCTATGCGGAACAGTAACGGGACCGCCGCGAGCCGGTCCACCTGGTGGGCATGGTGTTTGGAAGCAAAGATAGAAACCTGCTGAAAATGCGTGCCGAAAGCTTTTGACTTGCAGCGAGCCTGCTCTTCCCTGTACGCGCATCCTCCATCCCCATCAAGATGCAGGCGATAAGCCACATCGCGGGCGGAAATCGGGATTCAGTGCAATGCAGCAACCACTGTTGTAACCGGGCGGAAGCTCAAGCGGTACGGTCAACCCCGCACAGGAGAAATACAGGCATTCCTGTCGCAATTGCCTTGCGCCAAAACCGGACTCCCTGAAGTGCTCCGCATCTCTCCCCCGCATACTCGCGAGGCAAAAGAGATGCGGGGCCCCTGTCATCATGACTCTCCCTGGACGCTCACGGGCTCGCTCGACAATCCCCTGAGATCGTCGATTCCGGCATTTGAGCGTACGGGCGACTCGGAAACCGTTATTGTTGTTGCGGTTATCCGGCCTGTTCCTGTTGCGATTTGCGGAGCGGATGTTCCTCGGATTGTTGTTCCAAGAGCCGCCACGCAGCACGCGGCAGGGGGACAGTCAGGCTCTCTGAACGGGTCAAACATCCCGCCCCGAAAGATCGTCTGGCGCAAGCGCCATGTATCGGCATGCTCGGCATGTGCAATCCATGCACGCACTTTTTGCTGAGCTTCCCTGCATGGAATGTCGCCAAACCGACAACGGTCCCTGATCCCCCGAAGTCGATTTCGAAATCGTCGCACGTTGGCTTCCGGCATTCTTCGACTGCCATTGGATAGCAATACATATCCCAGGAATTCGGCAGGTTCCTCGGTCGAACAAATGAAGGTTTTCTCTGGATGGAGCTTCAAACGACGGCCTTCCAGAAACTCTGAAATTCGGCGCAGCCAATCTTCCAGAATTCCGAGATCGTCATGAAATAATGCAAAATCGTCCACATATCGCAGGTAGCCTTTTGCCCGGAGCACTTCCTTACAGAAATGGTCCAGGCCATTAAGATAGAGGTTGGCAAAGCTCTGACTGGTCAAATTTCCGAGAGGAAGTCCTCTGCGACGTGTATTCGGGGTAAGCAGATCATCGCCGGGGAAAAACTGAATAACCAATTCCTGCGGGTTTGACGCATCAATGATCCGATCTGCCAACCGCAGCGTTTCGGAACATTTGATCAACCTCCGCAGGTCAGCCTTGAGAACTGCATGATCAATGGCTGGAAAATAACGGTAAATGTCACAACGCAGCACATAACGATAGCGATTGCGAAATTTTTCATATCGGTCTACAGCCCGGTGCGCGCCTTTTCCCTTGCGATTGGCATAGCTGTCGAAAATGAAGCTGCGCTCCATGAGCGGATTGCATACTGCACAAAGCGCATGATGGACCACCCGGTCGCGAAACGGAGCCGCCGAGACAATTCGGTGCTTGGGGTCGAAAATCTCGATTACCTTGTAGCGCCCCGGTTGATACTCACCGCTTTTAAGCTCGCTTTCCAACCGCAAGATTTCCTTTTCCTGGTTGGCCAGGAATGTCGTGATGCCAGGCTTGCCTCGCTTTCCCTTTGCAGCACATTGGACAGCTTTCAGCAGTGCCGGAAAGGAGACGATATCTTCAAACAGGCTGGTTGCCTTCATGACGTTTATGGATTTTTCTCCAGGCGCCTATGGACCGTCCCGTGGCATCAAGACTTCGAACCGCGTGTTGGAATCGTCGTGAATCGAGGAACCGGAGTTCATGAGCCATGCGAAAGAAGAAGCGCAGTTTCTCAAGGCCAAGATTGGCCCGGACCAGCTGAGGGTCGCGCCGCTTGCTGTAGGTTGCCTCAATCAGTGCTTCAAGCACATCAATTGCCGTACGCTGGATACGGTCTCCGAGCAGGAATTTCTGGGAACGGGGAAAACGGTCCACAGCGGGAATCAGCCATAAAAGAAAACGATAGTGCGATTCAAGTGCCGTACCCGTCTCACGCGAATGATCTGCTTGAGGTACTGGCAATGGTTTACGCCATCACTGTAATGGGTTCAATTGAAAATCCGCCAGGGGCTTGCGCCCCTGGAACCCCGGAGGTAAGGATGCAAGGATTCACGGGGCGAGCGTCCGGGCGACTCGGAAACCGACATCGTAGTCGGTGACACCCGACGTGTACCTGAAGCGATTTGCGGAGCGGATGTCCCTCGGATCGCTCCACCAATAGCCGCCACCACGCACCACGCGGCGTTCGCAGTTCCCGCTGGTCCAGGCACTGCCGTCCGACGGGGCACCTTGATAGCTGTCGTTCCAGCAGTCCTCCACCCACTCCCAGGCATTGCCGTGCACATCATGCAGGCCAAACGCATTCGCCGGGTAACTGCCTACTGGCACCGTCCCAGCGTTTGATCCAAAATTTGCCTGAGACGACGAAATGTCCGAACCAAAGTGATACGCGCTCGTGGTGCCCGCACGCGCCGCATACTCCCACTCGGACTCCGACAGCAACCGGTAGCCCTCGCCCGTTTCGCGGCTCAGCCATTCCACATACTCCCGGGCATCCACCCAGTGGACATTGACCACCGGATGGTCTCCGCGGCCCCATTCCCCATAGTTCGGGCCGTGCGAGCATCCCCCGCCCGACACGCACGCATCAAATTCCGAGAAGGTTACCTCGTACCTGCCAACCGCCAGGGCATCCGGAATGACCACCTCATGCACCGGCTGCTCATCATCATCCGCCGCGCCACTGTTGCTGCCCATCATGAAGGAGCCGGCAGGAACAATCACCATCTCCGGGCAGGAATCGCAATCTCTAAAGACCTCTCCTACTGAGTATCCCTCGGCAATTTCCTCCAGATCAGACAGATGCACAAACCCTCCTATATCAGAACCCGTCACCCAATCCCCGATCTGCAGCGTGACTTCAATCACCTGACTAGAATCCAATTGATTTGGATCACTTGCGCTGAAGTCGCGCCCAGGTCCATTGTATATCGTTGCTTGCTGGGTTGATATCATAGAAATGCTGTCGATACTCTTCACTCCGCAGGCATTACCCGATTGCTGTCTTTCACCGCGCTGGTAGCACCTCCATTCCAGTTCTTCGATATCTGTTCGTACCCATACTCCGTGCCTCTTATTATCAATCACGGTTCCTTCCCAAACTTCTCCATTCTTTGATCCAACAACATGAAGACCATCAACACTCTTTCCTTCGTGATATGGACCTTCATTCCAAGGGGATTCCCAAGTACCATCCGTCTTGAAATGCCAATTGGCCCGGCCCTGCCCTGATACCTTGCCATCAACGCAATCTCCAGACCATTCAACTGTCTCATCAGGTTTTGGATACGGATTCCATATGTAGCAACCAGACTGATTTGAGACCTCCATCCAGCACCCTCCGCTTGATTGACCATCACATAACGGTTGAGGAGCATCAAAAAGACACCCTTCCAACAGATTGTCAACTTCATTCTGACTAAAATAGCCTGAGGCCTCAATTCCGTCCAGTTCCCTGGTTGATTGCCATGCACGAACCGCTTTACGTGTCCGAGACCCAAACAGACCGTCTGGCATCCCCGGATCGAAGCCCGCCAATTTCAGACACGACTGCAGTCGCTGGCGCAAATTTGGATTAAGTCCAAGCTTCTTTTCGCCTTCCTTTGCCGTTAACAGATCACGCATGCAGATACCTGTCTCCTGATCGGGATATCCGCCTGCCTCATACAGCAATAAAGCGCCATCTACCCCTGCATGATCATAGGCAAGATTCCCCTCCCGGTCTCGCAGGCAAGGGTCGGCACCACCGTTGAGCAGTGCCTCCAGTTCCGAAACAATATCATCCTCGTTTTTGGCGGCAAAAATGAGAGGGGTATCGCCTTGTCTGTCCCGAAGATCGGGGTCAGCACCATATTGCGTCAACAATGCAATGATCTCTCTCGGCTCATCATTGTAGCTGCGTGAATTCGGTAGCTTTAGTGCCTCAAAAAGCGGAGTAAACCCGGCATTATTCCGCGTGTTGGAGTCGGCTCCATTTTCAAGAAAAACCCGAACCGCTCCCGGTTTGGAAGCGATGGCAACAGACGCATCCAAATTTCGAATCAAGCTCATCAAGGGTGCGTCGCCTTCTTTGTTTAGGATGTTCGGGTCAGCATCAAGTTCTCTTAACAAGGCTTGCAGTATTCCCGCCTCGCCGCTTCCATTAAGCGTCTGAGATCCGATAAATACTCTTGCGACTCCTTTGACCCCCTCGTATAACGCATGAAGTGAAGTATTTCCTCGTTTGTCCTGCACATCAGGGTCTGCGCCACAATCGCCTAGTAACCTGACACTGCCAGAAAGCGGTGATGATGGCAAAGTTGAATCTTGTGCCGCTGCAAAGTGCAGAGGTGTCTCACCATATTGATTGCGATATTCACAATCCCCGTCCCGACGAATAGCCTCCTGCAATATTCGTAAATGCACTACCGCCGCATAATGCATCAGGGTGTTTCCTGAACCATCAAGCACCATGTCAGGGTTGCCGCCCTCTCGCAACCAGCCCAGAACCTTGACTGCTGATTCCTCATAATTTGGACTATTGTTCAGCTCTTGAACTAGATCAATGGGTTCCTGCGCCTTGACCTGGACCGCCAAAGCAACAGCAAAAAAAAGAATATGAATCAAATTCATAAATGTCCGACCGCCATGTTTTCTTCTGGCCCCAGTTGCAGTCCGAAGTGAAACCCTGATTTTGGGTTCCGGGATATTCACCAATGAAGGGTTTTTATCAAAATCATGCCAAATATTTTTAAACATTTTTTCACCTCAAATTGGAGTTATGGTCGAAAGTAGTGCGCGGGGCGGAAAGGGGTTCATCCAGCGGCTACCGTTTTCTGGTCTGATTGTACCTCAATTCCATCCTTGAACTGCACTCCCTCGATGACCTGTCCGAGCCTGCGGAACCCGCGCAGCCTTCGCCAGCGGGATTCCGCGCACTGTCCGAGCTTGAACATCATGTCGAGCATGGTGTCGCGGCTCAGGCAGCCCCGGGTCGTCCGGGTCCGGTGGCGGATCGTGGCAAAGGTCGACTCGATCGGGTTGGTGGTGCGAATGCTCTGCCAGTGCTCGGCCGGGAAGTCGAAGAAGTTCATCAGCTCCTTGCGATCCTCGATCAGCTTCACTGCGGCCTTGGGATACTTGTCCTGGTAGCGGGCCAGGAAACGGTCGAAGGCCCGGTCGGCATGGTTCCGGGTCTCCGCCATCCAGATCTGTTGCAGTGCCGACTTCACCTTGGGATGGATGGCCTTCGGCATGGCGGCCAGCACGTTGGCGGTCTTGTGCACCCAGCAACGCTGGTGCCGGGCCTCCGGATAGACCCGGTCGAGTGCCGACCAGAACCCCATGGCACCGTCCCCGATCGCCAGTTTCGGAGCGTTCATGCCCCGGCTCTTCAGGTCCAGCAGCACGTCCTGCCAGCTCAGGGTGGACTCGCGCACCCCGTCCTCGATGGCCAGAATCGACTTCCGGCCCTGGTCGTCCACGCCGATCACCACCAGGCAGCAGAGCTTCGTCTCCTCGTTGCGGAGACCGCTGTACACCCCGTCCGCCCAGACGTACACCCACCGGTCCTGGCTCAGGTCACGCTGCGTCCACTCCTTCCTCTCGTCCAGCCAGACCCGCTTGAGACGCTTGACCACTGACGGCGAGAACCCCTTCGCCTGCTTCCCCAGCAGCCCGGACAGCACGCCGGCCATCTCGCCGGTGCTGACCCCCTTCAGGTACAGCCAGGGCACCCAGGCCTCCAGCGTGCGACTCTTGCGCACATACGGCGGAACCACCGACGAGCGGAAGGTCACCGGCTTGCCGTCGTTGGAACGAACCTTCGGAATCCGCACCGGGACCGAGCCGATCCCGGTCTGGATCGAGCGCTCCGGATGATGGCCACTGCGCACCACCAGCCGGAGGTTCTGTTCGGTGCGGCGGTCTTCATACTGCTTCAGGAACTCGCCCAGCTCGGCTTCCACTGCCACCTGCAGCAGCCGACGGGCACCCTCGCGCAGAATCGCGGTCAATTCATCCTTGAACTTGCCGATTTTTGAATAGTCAATAATGTTATCATCTCTCATAGTGGCGTACCTCTTGGTTAACGGTTTTTGAAATTTGTTAGTTAATCCGGTTACGCCGCTTTTTTCAACCCCCCTTTCCGCCCACGCACTACTTTCGACCATAACTCGTCCGACGGTAGCGCCAGGAGATTCAGACATGTTGAAAGTTGGCCGGCACAGACGAATTTACACGAGATTCCAGAATATTTTGATCATTCGAATTCAAGTCCGAAGTGCAACACGGAAACCTGGTTGCAATCCTATGCAAGAAAGTTGTGCCGGTGTAAGTGGATGTGGAAAATGAGCGATCAGAGAAGCTTATTTCGGCCAATACCGATGTATTCACATACATTACACTCATTTGCTGTTTTCACCCAGAAACCGTAGGGAATGCTTCATGCAGGTTAAGGCTTTCCAATCAGAACCATTCCGATTGCTGCAAGCTCAAGCAAAATGTGGTCTTGCGAACGGGTTCCAGTGATAGGGCAATTTGAAATGACGATAGGAGCCATCGTTTCATCAATCATCTTCTTTGTTGTCTTCTTTCTGAGTTAGAGATGAAAACCAATCCTGTTGCATTTTTTGCCACATCTGCATGTTTTGCTGGCCGACACTTGACCAAAAGTTCAATGGATTTTGATCCAATATCTCGTTCATGCGTGACTGAAAATGCTCCTGTTGCTGCTGGAAAAAGGCGAGACTTTGATTCATGAAACTTGCAAAGTGCTGATTTTGATTCCCGCCGTAATAGCGAATAAAACGCTGTAGGTTTTCGTTCGTGAAGAGAGGATCTTTTTCGGATTCCTGATCAATGATTATCTGGAGCAAAATACTTCGCGTTATGTCCTTTTTTGAATGAGCATCAATGACTTTGAATTCCACATTATCAATAATCAGCTTTTTGACCTCGCTCAGGGTGATATACCGACTCTCCTCCATGTCATAAATTCGACGATTTGGGTACTTTTTTATAATTCGGACATTTTGCTGTTCGTTCATCGGAAAATTCCTGGTAGTAGGTATCTCACTTCAATAAAATCGCTACTTGCTACCTCAGTATTGAAAAATATCAAAACAAAGGGAATTGCAAGAACTCGATGAGTGTTCTGGATCGTAACTTGCAACTATCATATCACACACGTAAGTGAATCATTCTTGCCAGCATATGCAGAACGGGCAACATCATGGTGTGTCTTGTATCAAGCACTAATCTTGATATTTTTCAAAAGAGTGCCAATTATTGGCGTAATAAACATTAATGGAATTTCCAACGAGATTGGATAACCCCAATTCAACTGCGAATGGCATACTGATATTTCCAATTTTCATCAAGCCAGCAATTTTGCATTTCATACATGTCTCTTTCGAGTCAGGTCTGAAAACCACTTAAACGCCTCATAATCAACGATGACCAACAATCCTTAATTGAGCTCCAAAATGAATAATGCGACGGCTATTACCACTGAAGAATACAAAGAAAAAATGGAAGAACTGGAGAAATTAATGAAAGAAACTGCCTCCGAATTTGGAATTGTTGATCTTGATCCATTCAATCTGGTAGAGACTTGGCAGCAGTGGTATGAAGCGATGCTGAAGAATCCAGAAAATTTCATCGAGACCGGCTTGAACTATTGGCAGGATTCCATGAAACTCTACCAACAGACCGCTATGCAGCTAATGGGAGTCGATACCGAGCCCGTTATCCAGGAAGGGAAGGGGGATCGTAGGTTTCGTCATCAAGCTTGGGAAGAACAACCGATCTTCAACGCAATCAAGCAATCGTATTTACTGAGTTCAAAGTGTTTTCGGGATTTAGCATCCAATGCCGAGGGCATTGATGAGCATACAGCCAAGAAAATGACTTTTTTCACTGAGCAGTACATTAACAGTCTATCTCCCACCAATTTTGCTCTAACGAACCCTGAAGTCATTGAAAAAGCCATCGAAACGAAAGGTGAAAATCTGTTGAATGGTTTGCAAAATATGCTCGATGATATTAAGAAAGGCAATGGCACACTGAAAATCAGCATGACTGATACAGATGCATTTGAGCTGGGCAAGAATATTGCAGCCTCACCTGGCAAAGTGGTTTTTCGTAACAAAATGTTTGAGTTGCTGCAGTATGAACCGAGTACGGAAACGGTTAACAATGTTCCGCTGCTTATTGTTCCACCGTGGATAAATAAATACTATGTACTGGATCTCCAGCCAGAAAACTCCTTTATCAAATGGTTGACAGATCAAGGTCATACCGTATTTGTGATGTCCTGGATTAATCCTGATGAAACGTATCAGGATGTTGATTTTGACCACTATGTTTTTGAAGGGCTGGTAGCCGCCCTTGATGCGGTAAAGCAGGCCACTGGCGAAGAAAAACACAATGTCATCGGGTATTGTATTGGTGGTGCATTGCTCGCAACAGCACTTGCTTATCTCCGTTCAACAGGAGACGGGAGAGTCAATACAGCTACTTTCCTGACTACCATGCTGGATTACTCTGAACCCGGTGAGCTTGGGGTCTTTACCGATGAAGAGCAACTCGAGAGCCTGAAGGAAAAAATGAGTGAAAAGGGCTATCTGGAAGGAGACTACATGGCTGGCGTTTTCAACATGCTCCGATCGAATGATCTGATTTGGTCGTTTTATGTAAACAACTACTTGCTAGGCAAGAGCCCCAAGGCCTTTGATTTGCTCTATTGGAACTCCGATTCAACGCGAATGCCTGCAAGCATGCATACTTGGTACATCAAGAATTTCTATGTCGACAACAAGTTAAAGGAGCCTAATGGCGTCAGCATTAATGGCACTGGTATTGACCTGTCAAAAATTGATATTCCAACCTGTTTTGTATCAACGATCGAAGACCATATAGCCCCTTGGAAATCGACTTATGCTGGTACCCAGCTTGTTTCGGGGCCAGTCAAATTCATTCTGAGTGGATCAGGGCATATAGCAGGTATTATTAACCCGCCCAGCACAAAGAAATACAATTATCGTACAACCGATAGTCCGCCGGTTGATCTGGAGGAATGGATTCAGAATGCTGAAGTTAGTGAGGGGTCTTGGTGGCCCGAATGGGAGAATTGGATCTCGGACAAGTGCGGCGAAAAAGTAGTAGCCAGGATTCCGGGAGACGGTAAACTTGACATCATTGAAGAGGCGCCTGGTACATATGTTCGGGCTCGATTGGATATTGATGCAAAATCAAATAAACAATGAAACTTTTGGAGGAGTAGATAAGTGAGCTCTGTAGCAATTGTAACGGGAGGTACCCGTGGTATTGGAGAGGCGATTAGCATTGCCCTTAAAAATGCTGGTCATGTGGTAGCAGCTACCTATGCTGGCGATGAGGAAGCGGCAAAAAAGTTCACCGAGAGTACAGGTATATCAACTTATAGGTTTGATGTCTCGAACTTTGAGGCCTGTCAAGTAGCCGTAGGTCAAATTGAAAAAGATCTCGGACCAATCAGTATCTTGGTAAACAATGCTGGAATTACCCGTGATGGAACCATGCACAAGATGACTTATGAACGATGGAATGAGGTGATTCAGACCAATCTCTCATCTTGTTTCAATATGAGTCATGCAGTAATTGAGGGTATGCGTGAACGAAAATTTGGTCGTATTGTGAATATCGGTTCTGTCAATGGCCAAGCCGGACAATATGGTCAGGTAAATTACGCAGCCGCGAAATCTGGTATCCACGGATTTACGAAAGCCCTTGCTCAAGAGGGTGCCAAGGTAGGAATTACCGTCAATGCCATTGCTCCAGGTTATGTACTAACGGATATGGTCCGCGCAGTCCCTGAGAAAGTGCTGGAAAAAATCATTTCTACGATTCCAGTTGGTCGTCTAGGAAATCCGGAAGACATTGCGCGGGGAGTAATGTTTCTTGTTAGCGAAAATGCTAGCTTCATCACCGGATCAACAATTGACATCAATGGTGGTCAGCATATGTACTGATCTACCGGATAAATCGGTAAACTGCAATCACATGGATGTAATTTTTTCGAAGCAATAAAAGACGCATATGGAATGTGGTGTTACGCTTCATTTCTGAACTCGGGTTTGTGCTAATTTCAGCATCAAGCATAGCGAGCCAACCGGTTAGGCGGTAAGTTGATTTGAGTCTGCGTTTAGTACTTTTTCATGAGGGTGCTCTCCCATTCGGAACGAGGACCAAACACTTATCTCGCATGATTTTCGTGGTAGCTGACGTTTGATCGAATAGATAATTCTGAACACGGAGTTAAACACCTCGGCGAATTCTTTACACCCGTGCAGGATACTGAATTGAAGGATGGGTTATTTGCGGTTGTTGGCCAGCCATTTAGTCATTTCAGGGAGTATTCTCTGGTGTGACTTGGTACCAATCATTAACCCGATATGACCTCCATCGTATGCAATTTCATGATAATTGTCTTGAGATATGTGATATTTCAACGCGCAAGCGGATTCTGAAGGGACTAAGTGATCGGCAGTTGCATATAAATTCAAAACCGAACACTCTATATTGCGCAAATTGACAGTGTGCTCGCCAAGATCCAAAACACCCCGAACAAGTCGATTTTCCTGATAGAACTGATGCATAAACTGGGCGAACGCCTTGCCCGGCTGATCTGGACACTCAAAAACCCATCGATCAACCAAACCAGTCAACTTCAAGTTATCTGTTGATCCCGAATTCTGAATCAACCGAATACTGCGCTTTATTTCTTCAAAGGGGCGTAGTGATTGAAAGAATAGGGTGATCAATTCACCAGGAATGTTGATAGGGTTTTTTTCCAGTTGACTGAAATCCAGTTTTCTTGACCATTTCCAGATGATGCTCTCGCCAGCCTGGAAATCAACCGGTGTTACCATTGTCACAAGACTTCGAATTTTTTTGGGGTGTAAACTTGCGTAACACAAACCAAAAGTCCCACCTTGACAAATCCCGATCAGATCGACTTTGTCGACATCGCACTCTTGCAGAATAAAATCGACCGAATGATCAATATAGTCATGCATGTAGACGGATAAATCTCGTATCCTCGCTTCCTCATTTACTTCACCCCATTCGATCAAGAAGACTTTGTGTCCGGCCTCAATTAATCGACAAACCAAGGATTTTCGGGGAGTTAGATCGATTACATGCGGGTAATTGACGTGGGAATAAACAATGAGTACTGGAGATGACTGATTTCTCGATCCATGAAATTTGCGAACTCGGATACTTTTATATGCAAAACAAATATCGCTTTCTGAATGCCAATGCTGGCTCGTTTTCAGGCTGTGAAAATTTTCTATCAAACGTCCATATTTTTCCTTGAAACCATCAATTTCTGCGCCTGGAAGAAAACTGTTCACATCTTCATTCATTTTTATGTGTGGTGGTGTTGGCTAACTCAGTAGATGTCTTTATCAATAGATTAATTGAATCAGTCAAGCAATCAATAAATTCCTCTGAATTGATTAACTCAACATATGTTTTGCTGCAGGTTTCTGTCCAAATACTGAAAAATACTTCGAATGTCATGTTGTTATCGGCATATTCGGATACTTGATCAATGAATTCGTCAACCATTTTCGGTGCAATACGGTTCAGTATCTGTGTTAGTCTAGAAAAATTAAACGGGGCGTTTTTCGGTATTGAGCCAACATTCAAAAGTCCTGTAGACAGGTTGGAAGTGGAATAATTCATGGCCGTTTCGAGCCATGAGTTCTGAAGCATTGTTTGAAGAGCATCGCGTTTTGCTGAATCCCGATTATCAACCCATTCCATCGCTGGGCGAAAGCAATTGGCCGCCTGGATATAGAAAGCACCGGAAAAAAGATATTTATTGAATGGATTTGTCTGCAATGATGTCATATATTTAAGAATGCAACGCTCATTCCAAGTATCAGTGGTTTAATTATATTCACGAATTGGAATTCGGGCTGATGGTATTGCACTTTCACTACAATCTTCCCACGCCATAAATTATTAAGGAATCTCTTGCTGGAATCTCTTAGATGAATTATCAACCCGGAATTATTGCGCCTATAACCGATCATGCAATTTTTATCGAATATGGAATCATAAACGCCAAAGCTGTTTCTGAATCTCTGGAAGCGCTAAGCGAAGAACTTAAGGATAGCCAGCATATTGTAGGCATTGGAAGTCCTGCGGTCGAAGTTTTGAACTCGAAAGTTCCTGGCTTGAACCGGTTTCCACTCTACTCAAAGTCGTTCGATCTGCCAGTAACCCAACAAGCGCTGTTTGTGGTTTTACAAGGCGATGAGCTAGCTCCGCTTGATGATCTATACGACACAATAAACAAGATAGTATCCGGCGGATTTGCTCTTGCGGACAAAACCAGGGGTTACAAGCATCAGGAGGGTAGGGATTTAACGGGGTATGAATATGGAACTGCCAATCCATCTGGGGAAGAATCGACTTCAGCAGCCATCGTAAGCAAAGGGAGAAAACACTTAAACGGTAGTTCCTTTGTCTCGATTCAACGGTGGGTACATAATTTTCATACATTTAATTTAATGATTCGTGAGGAACAGGACAAGCGGATAGGTCGCTACCAAAGCACAAATCAAAAATTCAATGCCCCAAAATATGCTCATGTCGTCAAGACCGCACAAGAAAGTTTTGATCTCCCAGCACATCTGCTTCGCCGGTCTATGCCTTGGTCCGATGACAGAGGCAGAGGGTTATATTTTGTGGCGTTTAGTAGTAGCTTGCGAGTCTTTGATACTTACATGAAAAGCATGATTGGATTCAAAGATGACATTATCGATGGACTTTTTGACTTCACGATGCCGGCGACTGGTGCGAACTATTGGTGTCCACCAATAAAAGATGGAAAATTGGATTTTTCATTCATTCTGACCTAAAGCGATTACTCTTCTGGCGTGGAATTCTTTTGACTGGGTCACCATGATTGCCTTTATCTTGTCAACCAGGCCGAAAAAGAATATCTGGTTAATGACGTTGCATTTCTATCAATTTCGATCTTTGGTACGGCACTTTGTCTTGTAATGGAGTTAGTAACAAAGATGGATTTGGTATTGCTCCCAAAATATTGTCATGTAGGACAATTGCAGAGAGCCGCTCATGTTCGGCAGTTTGCGAAAAACAACAGAGTCAAAGGTCTTTGGTTCGAAATGTACTATAGCCTTCGTAACACAATCGGACCAGACATTAATGTGATAGGCCATTGAATCTCAAGATTTTCCGAGTTCCATCATGCTGGTCGAAAGGTGAGTAGCTGGCAACCAAATGTCCAAGAGCGATAAGCATTCCGGGGCTTGTCCTCGATATCTCTTTTACTTTACATAATATTTATTATACGAAGTAATGATTTCATCGCGGTTGCGCTAATCGACTGCACCGTTGGCGTTCTCCTCATGTGCTCGCCAGTTCTGGGCTTCTATGAAAATCCTGGCTACCTCGGGATACTCTTCTTTTATCTGCCTCTCTAACCGTGATATGGTTCTCTCTACCGCTCCCGCACTGATGTTGTCATGAAAATCGATACTGATGTTGAGCAGAATATCTTCCGGGCCGAGATGCATGGTCAAAATTTCATTAATGGTAAGAATGTTGGATTCTTTAAGAACGAGCTTTCGTATTCCTGATATGACTTCAGTACTAGCTGATTCGCCGATCAATAATCCTTTCGTCTCAAACGCGAGTAAAGCCGCTGTACAGCCAAGAATCATGGCAATTGCAATTGATGCAGCCGCGTCATAAAACGGATTTCCAGTTATTTGAGTGAGCAACAGCCCTATAAACGCTGCTGTAAGCCCGAGAATCGCCGCACTATCCTCAAAAAGAACCGTAAACACTGCTGGATCCTTGCTGGATTTGAAGGCTTTGAAATAGCCCATGTTGCCCTTTCTTTTCCGAAACTCTCGAAACGCAACTGTCCAGGCACCAGCCTCAAATATCAACGCAAAACCCAAGACGAAATAGTTAATATGTATGTTGGTGAGCTCATTTGGATTCTCGATCTTGCTGATTCCCGCATACAATGAAACTCCGGCTCCAATTGCAAAGATTAAAATTGCGACAACAAATGTCCAGAAATACAGCTCCATTCCATATCCGAATGGATGTTTTTCATCCGCTGGACGCGAAGAGCGTTTGAGCCCCCAGAGCACCAAAATTTGATTGCTGGTGTCAACTATGGAGTGTACCGCCTCACTGAGCATGGCGGCACTACCAGTGATCGCTGATGCAATAGCCTTGGTTGCAGCAATCAGTGCATTCGCTATGATGGCGGCCAACACCACCCATTTTCTACCTGTTTTTGGTTTCAAATCGAATGAATCAGAAAGAAATAGTCCATTATTGTGAAAACAAATTACTGGTCACCTTGCATCCATGTCAACTGACAATAAGGCACCGAAACAACCATGAAATACATTTATTTACTAATGATGTAATTTCTTATGAATTGATCTTATATTTCTGAATATAAAAATAATAAATTTATATTCTAGAATTTTTCGAGATAGATTTCTTGAATGTTATTTTGATATTCCATGAATTTTCTGTCGTCAAGCAAAATTGATTGATCAGACTGGACCACAAGGATAGTAATGCCCTGCTCTGGCAACCAACGAATCTGTTAATCTTATCACTCACCTATCGAATGATTTACTTATGCCTAACGTTCTGATCGTTTCAAACTGCCCTTCCCCAAATACACGCAGACTGCAACAGGCAGTTAAGGAAGGATGTCAAAACCAGGAACTGGAAAATATCGCTATTCGGTGCAAGGAACCGTGGGATGCAAATCATCAGGACGTGCTGTGGTCTGATGGTGTAATTCTCGGAACCACTGAAAACTTTGGATACATGAGCGGAGCAATAAAAGATTTCTTCGAAAGGATCTACTATCCGTGTCTTACAGAAACTGAGGGCAAACCAGTCGCTTTGTTCATCAAAGGTGGATTGGATGGTCAAGGCGCGAAAATTAGTGTTGAAAAAATTTTGTTGGGTCTCAAGTGGAAACTAATTCAACCAGCCCTGGTATTGAAAGGGGATTTTTGCGATGAATTTGTTCTCCAGTGTACTGAACTCGGAACAATCATGTCTGCCGGACTTGAAGCTGGCATCTATTGAAATCTTCATATCAAACGTTGTTCAGTCTCCCTCTAGAGGCCGACCCGACTGATTCATGGATTCTTGCACTTTAGATGCACCCTCAAGCTCGGAAATTCGCCTCTCTAGTTCATCAATCCGTTTTAATGCACGTTCCACAATTTTTTTTTGTACCGTAAGCTGCTCTGATGTAACCAGATCTAGTCCCTCTAGATTACTGCGAACAATTGCCTCGATGTTTGATTTGAAATCTTTTGCTAACCCTGAAGGTAGGGACTCTTCAATGCCGTGAGCAATCTTTTTAATTCTATCCTGAATGGGCATTAGTTCACTGCCAAAAGTTCAATATAGGATTCACTTCTGATTCTAGCTATCCATGAATCAAATTGTGAGTTCACTTTTCTATTGTATATCATATCATGTGCCCGATCCCGAATGAGGTCCTGCAGGATATTTCGGTTTCTTGTTTCAAGCACTTCGATCAAATAATATCCAACCACAGTAGTTATAGGTTCACTCAATTCGTTGATTTCCAGATTTGAAATTGTACGCATCAGTTGCGGGTCTATATCATCTGGATTCACCCATCCTAATTCCCCTCCATTTACTGAAGAGCCACGATCATCCGAAAACGTTCGGGCAAGAACTTCAAAATTCTCTCCAGATTGAATTTTTGCACGAATTTCCCAAGCAAGTTCCAGAGCTTCATCGTTTGACATTAGTTCTCGATTTGAGTCGATAAAAATTTGACGCAATCGCATTTCGGTTGCTACTACTTCATCGCCCTGCCTGGAGTGAATTACGAACAAATGCAACATGTCTGCTATCTCAAGGACTTCGGTAACTGATTCCGATCCGGCCTTTTTGATCGCTGCTACAACCCGCTCTGGAATCTGGGACGTCTCCCTCAAACCCAGGTAGTCATAATCCAGATTCGTAACGTCAATGGCAGCTATTACATCTTGCAAGTTCTGACCGGACAATATCTTTGTCCTGATCAATTCTAGATGTTCACGACGAACTTGGATCTGATCAATATCAAGATCTCCAGCAGGAATTCGTACATGGGATAACTCATATGATACATTCACTTTGAACAAATCAGGATGTGACTTCACAAACTGATCTATCTCCTGATCGTTAACTCGAACAAATCGAGAAACCTGACTGCTTACAACTTTTTGTATCAGGATTTGTTCAGCCATTGATTGTCGAAATTCTGCTTCCGTTATGTTATTTTCCGACAACCTCCTCAACAGCTGATCTTTGGTCAGCCCGTTTTGTTCACTGATATTGCCTATCGCAATCTCTAACTCACTTTCGCTCACATCCAGACCTCTCCGCAAAGCTTCCTGGACTTGGAGTCTTTGATCAATCAGTGTATTGAGTTCTACCCTGTCAACGACAAGCGGTTGGCTCTCAGAAATAATTGTGCCACTACTCCCGATCTGTTTTAGATTCAAATGAGAACCATAATCTGACAAGGTAATTGCGTCGTCGTTCACGATGGCAATTACTCTGTCCAAATTCGAACTCAGTGCGATAGCCGCAATCCAGAAACTAAAAATGCCAACAATTAAATAGGGATATATCGAGAATATTACCCATTTTGAATTCTGGAGGTTTTGGTTGTTATGCATCTGTGCATGACGAAACCAGCTGATCGGCCCCTGCAATTGGGTAGGCCGGACCATAAGAGGCATACTCATTGCAATCCCTCTTTAGCGGTCAGAGAATATATGGCTAACACTATAGATCATTCCTGTTTGTTTTTTAACTTGCTTCTGCATATTGCATTCTCGGTTACATGATTTCCAGTTTAATTCCCACCGAGACCTTTAAGACGAAATGAAATCATAACCCGATTATCCATATTTCCATCATTTTGATAACGTTGAAAATTCAACCCGAATGACCAACAACAATTCAAATATGTACTGCTCAATTCAATAAAGCGAAATCGATCATCAGGAATAGAATAATGAGTTTTGAGGCCATATAGCCAATTGTTGGCGAATTTCGCATTATGATCAAGCTTGATATATTCTCTTTGATCCGAATCCTGAATATAACCTGCTTCACTCCAGCTTTTGCCATTTGTTTCATATCTTGACAATAATGAAACATGCGTAAATTCATCCGATTCATCTGACCAGCTCGCAAACCCGCTGACCTGCCATTGTTGATTCAGGGAACCATCAAATTCGAATAGGAAATCCGAAGAATCTCGCTTCTCTTGCGAGTTCGTCGCAGCATTTTCACCAATCTGCCGATCCTGAAAATAATACACCTGCCCTACACCAATGTTACCCGCTTCCCTACCTGTGACTTGATCAATCAAACGGCTTGACAATCCCACTGTTACCTGACGCGTATCCCCTACCCTGTCACCCCCGAAAAATCGATTTTCCCTAAAGTAATGCGAAAGGCTATTGGCATTGCCCATACCGGTATCAAATTTCGGAAACTCGTCTTGCTTCACTCTGACAGGAACCGATAGATAAAACAGGCGCGGTTCCAGAGTTTGCAGGTAACTTTTTTGACGTAGCAAAATAGTTCGCTCAAAGAATAATTTTGAATCGATGCTCCAGACCGGAATATTTTCATTTAATCTATGCTCATCATTCTTTTCATCTCTCAAGTCATAGCGAATTGAATGCAAGGTAACTTTTGGTTCTATATATCCGTATACTGCTCTAACGGGTATGGATAAATGCGGAATAAACCTTAAGCGCGAACCATTGATTTTATTTACTGCATGTCGGTACCGAGTTAATTCGGTCTTCGCTCCGATCTCCAATACTGAAAGCTTCTGATTTAGAAGCTGTAACCGGAATTGCGGGAGCAAGTCATACGGCTGGTCATCATCCTGAAAATGATTGCTAGATACTTCGTGCCCTACCGCTCTAGCGTTGAATCGAATCAATTGATTATTGTATGCCAAGCCGACTGTTTTCCTTGAGAAGACCACAGCTCTTGAATCAATATTATCAGCGAAATCGGATCGATAATCGGTATCGGAATACTTTTCCATATCAATATCGAGTTTAATCTGATTCGCAAACAGCTGTCTATGACGATAGGAAAGCGCATAACGATCATCCTTGTAAATATCATCATCAGGCAAGACTTCACCTTTTAGGATTCCATCGGAATTTGTCGTCATATAACGAGTTTCACCATATAGTTGAAGTCCGCGCTTACTCAGTATGCTTGGCATGATTGTTGCATCGTACTGCGGGTGAAGATTGAGATAGTATGGCAAGGACAAAATCAGTCCAGACCTTTTCTGATAGCCTACCCGAGGAAACAGAAATCCTGACATTCGTTTATTGCTGATCGGAAAATACACCCTCTTGAAAAAGAAAATGGGCACATTCTTGAACCGAACAACCATATTTTCTGCCCTACCCTGTCCCAGTTCATGATCTAGTTTTATCTCACTGGCCGTGAGTTTTACATCAGGATCCTCTCCAGGACATGTAGTCAAAGTCGCATTGTAAATGACTTGATCATTCTTGCCATTGATTTCAATAGTCTGTGCAGTGGCTTTTGCGAGAAAATGATATTTCGCATCCGATTGACCCGCCAGAAATGAATTGTCCCGACGATCAAAGAGCAGTGAACCATTGAACTTTGAATCAGTACGGCTCCGTTCCGAGTCGGATAATGATCGTTCGACAATATGAATCTGTGCACCATCAGTCATTTCACCCTTGAACATATCAATATCAAGGTTCATTTTCTCGGCCGTCAAGGGATGTCCCCCTTTGGTATACAGCAAAACATTTCCAGAGAAATGGGCAATGCGCGTGGTTTCATTGAATTCGGCTTGATCAGCAAATGCTCCATTCTGCTCATTCCTGATATGGACATGACCATTCATGAACCAGATGCCCTGACCATCTGAACGTATGTCATCTGCCTCAATCAATACCGAACCGTTCTTTAGTAATCGCTCGGCTGAACGATGAGCTGAGGAAATTTTTTCAAGATGCTGCAAAATGGCTGAGCTCAATCCTTCCGATTGCAAGCTGCATGACGATTGTTTACTGGAAAGCGGGTTATTCGAAGATGGCCGGTTGAAGTCAGATGCAAATGATGTAAGATAAACTGATGTCAAAAACACCATAAATATTGCACGAAAAAACATTGAATTGAAGATATTGATAGAGAAAAGCTCAAACTATTTTTTCAGTGTTCATTATAATTTGCCTTGTAACGGCAATCGACAATAAGTTTTGAAGCAATTCCTCAAGCGAACAAAATGTTTCGTGTAAACTGATTCTAACTTTCTTTGACCGGTATATAATTCAGTTGCCAAATTTAGACATGAATAGATTTTCTGGAACACAATGGATGCGATGATACTTGCAGCAGGTCAGGGCACCAGGATGCTACCCTTGACTGCAAAAACCCCCAAGCCTTTGCTAAAGGTTGGCGGACATAGCCTGCTTGATTATCATCTGTCTTTATTGGCAGATTTGGGTCTGAAAAGAGTGGTGATAAACGTCTCGCATCTCCATGAGCAGATTGATGAGTATCTAAAAAAAAACAACCACTCGAAACTTGATATAGTCTTATCTGTCGAGAAATCAGGACCGCTTGGAACGGCTGAAGGTATAAGAAAATGTGCCAGCAAATTTACCGATGACCTCGTTTTTGTGATGAGTGGCGACCTCTTTACCGACTGCCGACCACAAAACCTGAAACTCGGAGAGGGTTATGACGCGCATCTAGTTCTGGTTCCAAATCCCAATCACCGCTCAATGGGTGACTTTCTGTTTCACGACGGAGTTTTGGAACCATTGGACAACCATAAGATTGGATTGACTTTCTCCGGTATCGGAATCTACCGGACTGCCCTTTTCAGAGATTCGAAATACACTTCCAAGGATTTGGGTGATGTCCTTCGACAGCTGGTCAAGGAAGGGAAAGTATCGGGTGAAGTATACGAAGGAATTTGGGTCGATGTTGGAAATATTGAACGGCTTGAAAAAGCACGAGAATTGGCTGATGCAACCGCATGAGCCAATTAAATGGAAAAAAAATCGAGAATGCAATTCTCCAGTTTGTTGGTCGCCTCTTCGATGCTGATCTCATCCACATGTTCCGATAACTGGGTCATTTCGAGATTTGGCATGCCGCAAACCACAATATGATCAAATGGCTGCAAATCCATATTGATATTGATACTGATTCCATGATAACAATAGGTTGTCGTTGTATGAAGGCCTAATGAGGCAATTTTTTTGTCATGGAAATATACTCCGGGCGCTCCTTCTTTACGATTAGCGTTCACCCCGTAACTTGCAAGAAAATCAATGATCAATCCTTCCAGTTTATATACCAGGGATTTCGGTCCTAAACGACGCTTGCGAATATCCAGGAGAAAATAAGCAATTAACTGGCCTGGGCCGTGATATGTCATTTCTCCACCGCGATTTGTTTTCACGATCGGTATCTCTGTGACCTCCGGCACTGGATGGGAGACCTCACGAATCCCGGTTGTATAAACTGGGTTGTGTTCAAGCAACCATACTTCGTCGGTCATTTCCACAGTCCGATTTTTGGTAAATTGCTTCATTGCATGTTCAGTCTGAAGAAAATCAACACATCCCAAATGCCTGAAAACCAATGGCTGCTTGATTGCCGTTACAGGCGATTTCATAATAGATACAGCACCTGTTCTTGTGAGCTCAAGTGTTCATGCATCACTTCAAGTTCGTTCTCGCTGACGATCCAGATACGACAGGTAAACGAATGATACTTGCCTGATTTGCTGGACCTGCAGGAAATTGACATGATGCCTTCTTCCGGGCACTTTTCGCTCAGTAATTCCCTCAACTTCGATTCTCCGTTTTCCATTGCTTTGAGAAATATCTTGATCTCGATAATACGGGGATATTTGAACTCGCCTTGGATCTGGAGCTCCTTACCATTGAGTTCAGGTGATGAATGGAAGTCTTTGGGTGAATCCGGAATCACAATTAACCATGAAAGTTAGAAATGAAAATCCAGTTGGTTTCCGCTTGCGGCATGATATTCCGTTAAGGGACGGAAACCGCTTTTGCAAAGAAATGACCAAGTCTCATCCAGACATTCTGGTTCAGGAACAAATATTACATGCGCATCTCTCGCACGAGTCAAAAGAACCCGATATGTATTGGCTAGCAATTGAAACGGATCTTTGACAGGTTTTCGAGATCGCATGGCTTTTTCAATTGACCACTTGACATCTTCCAGCATGAAATCTGTCCCCCAAGCCAAGAGGACAGCATCAAGTTCAAGCCCTTGTGCTTCGAATTCTGAAATGCTTATTTCCAGATGCTTGCAAGATAACCGAAGCGGATGATCTTTATCATCGTTGTACCAAGGGCCCATTTTTATCCGTTGTCTTGAACGAAATTCATTTGGAATACCTATTGTCTGCAGGAACTTGTCTCGGCTTGAGGCTACCAGACCATATCTAGACTCTGGATATTCTGCATACCTGTCGGTCAGATAATTTTTCGCTGTTTCGAAACAACGGATGATCCGCAGATCATGTCCCAAATTCATCACTCCTCTGCGAGTGGGTTTAATTGATGAAGATTCGGTTCTGGTCTCACCAACTCAGAAACGAATTTATGCAGACTTAATGAAAAATGTGAACGGATGCTTTCGTTGGGACTTAGATGTGAAGACGTCTCACAACTCGTGTCACGAAATACTTTTGAAATTCCTGGTGGACCGTATACCTTCCAGTCGTGTTTCGACTTGCTGTTTTTGACGGCATCAGCCCAAAGCTGCAGCCCTCCTTCCTCTCCCACATGAATTTCTTGCCCCTGCTCTACCAAACCTACAAGCACAAACCAGTCAGAAACCCGTTCAGCAAATCCAATGAAAAGCTCTGGTTCACTTATCTCTTCTGTTATTTCTTCACTGTGAACATGAGCAACCTGACTTGCATCATGCGCTCTTTGAGCTTCATCAAATATGACAACATGTTCGCTCGGAACCAATGATCGATTTTTATGCAGGCGCTTAACGTACTCCTTGATTGGTCGCACAAATGTCTTTCCTGAAGCCCCATGAACACTAAGGACATGATGAAGTACTTGCACCAGCGGACCATTACCAGAGAGAAAGATTGACGCCGGACCATGGTCCTTGTCAACCAGCGAATCAAGTGCTTCTTCATGAACCAGACGCAGACCTACAAGTGTTTTGCCGGCACCCGGAACACCCGTTAACAACACGAGTGCCTTTCCCTGTCTTTCATGGGTTTCGGCAATGATATCTCTAACTGTTCTTACAGCGTTATCTGTCTTTGCTATAGATTTCCATAACTGGGGAGGTTTTTTCTTCAAAAATAATTCACGGGCGGCAGTGATCAAGAAAGGCAATGGCTTGTATGCATCCACACTCAAAAAACTGGTCGCATCTATCTTTTTTGAATTATCTTCGGAATTCAGCTTTACTGTCAGCTTATCCAATCTGTCAGGGCTGCATACGGTTACTCCACGTTCTTCTCGGCACTGGCTCTTTGATAACTCTGGAACAAGGATTGGAGTTACTTCCCGATTATGGCAATCGCGGTGATAGTTTCGAAGATCTCTGGCATAGCCGAAAGCTTGATCAATATCTGCATCCGTCGAAAATGCTTTGCCCTTGAGTTCAATGACCAACACACTACCATTCAACAGGAACAGTGCATCAACTCGCCTGGATTCCATCGGCAATTGATATTCAAGTACCGCTGTAAGCCTTGATGAATTGATATCAAACTTGATCACTTCTCCAATTTCCTTCTGAAGAGCCGGAACATTTTTTCTCCACGAACTGATTTCAGGTTGAGATGAGTCCGGATAATGATTTCGCAGTTGGTCAAGAATGGTTGACTTGGGCGTACTCTCAAAGTTTTCAAAACTCGAGTCCCAGCCTCTCTTCGCCTCATGCATAAAACGTTTCCCCCTATCTGCAGTCAATTCGAAGATGAAGAAAACCATTTGCTAAACAGTCGTTTTATTTGATCAAATATTTTTTTGTACCATGGACCCTCAGGGTAATCGCCAATCGCATGTAATGACGAGCGAAGCACGGGTTGACCGTCATACTTTATCTCGATGTAGCCCACTTCTTGCGTATTGGTCAATGGCGCATCAATATCGCTTGGCAGGTCAAAACTTGCCGACAGCTTGTCTTTGGTGGTCTTTGGATAGATCAACCGAATCCCCTCCGCAACCCCAATTGAAACCTCGTCCTTGTTCCCCATGTATAAAGGTATTCCGGCAACATGGGTATTTTCCTTCAAGACGTCAATCGAATCATATGTCGAATAGCCATATCGAATAAGGCCATGCACCTGATTTGCTCGTATTCGCTTGTTCTTTGCACCGATAACTCCAGCTATTAGTCTGAAGTCTTCTTGATTGGCAGTGCCAATCAAGCAATACCCGGCCTTTCTCGTATATCCAGTTTTCAGTCCATCAATTCGATCATCTCGAGTAAGCAAGACATTCCGATTTTGCTGAGTGATGTTGTTATATGTATATTCGAGTTCAGAATACAATTTGAAATATTCAGGAAAATTTCGAATGAGCGATATTGAGAGTATGGTGATATCTCTAAGTGTGCTGTAGTGGTCGGAGTCCGGTAGACCACTGCTATTCGTAAATCGGGTATTTGTCATGCCCAATTCACCCGCTTTGCGATTCATGATCTTTGCGAAAGACTTTTCGGTTCCACCGTAATGTTCCGCTAGTGCTATTGCTGCATCATTTCCTGACTGAATAACCAAACCACGCAATAAATCAATTACGGAAACTTGAGAATTCTCCTCAATATACATTCTCGAACCAACCGCTCTGTAAGCGGCATTACTAACAAAAACCAAGTCATTTTCATTCATACGACCTGCTTTCAAAGCCTCAAAGATCAGATAGCTGGTCATCAATTTGGTCAAACTGGCTGGCTCTACTTGATCATCAATATTTTTTCCTCCTATGATCCATTCTGTCTGATAGTCAACCAGTATCCATGATGTTGCCTCAATTTCCGGAAAATCGTTAATTGACTGAATGACTTGAGGTATTGGGCGCAATTCGGCACCAACCAAATTCGAAAAACAAACACCAATGGCTAAGAATAGTGCAGCGAGTATCGTTCGGCAACTTAGGATAGTTCTACGGGAATTACCATTCGGAATCAAAACATGAATCATCGTAATTGTTTTCGTGTTTTATGAGCGGTCAAATAACCAGCTAACTCTTTGGTATAAGCAATGATTGAGGTCGAGAGCGTCCAATCTAAACTTTGAAATATATGCCAGTTACAATCGCTTGCAATATGGCATGTCTCTATTGCGGACAGCATTGAAGCACGGATAATCATTGTGTCTGCCAAGTCGCTATGCCACCTTTTGCATTAAACGTAACCGCTTTACTATCAAAGGGCCTTCAACCTGGAGATCGATCAGTATTTTTTAATACAGTAGCGTCACTTGAGTTGTCATTTTCCCATCTACTTCAAACGATTTGCCGCTACAGACACCCTACTCGGACTACCGAGTCCAAATGTATCTCTCCATGAGTGCATATGATTTTCTACTTGAGTTTAGCTAGTTTTACTTGGATGGACTTCATAAAAATAATGACAGGAAACGAGATTGAACCTGTCAATATTTTTTATGCTGCCTCCTCAACAGCAAGATCTGGGAATGGGTTGTGCAAGTCAGCCCAAGCTTCGCTATCAGAGGAAGCTAATCTTTCTTCAAGCAAGCATGCGTCTAACTGATTTCGTATCTTGGCCTCGTCCATCTTCTGACCAATGAATACAATTTCCTGTATGCGATCTCCGAAACGCGGATGCCAGCTCGGACTCTGATCGGGTTGTTGACCTTCGGGATGTCCCCAGTGTTTCCGTGGCACCGCTGCCCACCACATCCCCATCGGTCTGACGTTCGTGATACCTCCGGCTTGAGCCAGCTCGTATGCAACGCTATGATTCGCGGCCACCCAGAAAAATCCTTTTGAGCGAAGTACGCCTTGCCAGTTTCTGTCGTCATTTAGGAATGACCATAGCATTCCTGCATCAAAAGGACGAGAGGTCCGATAGGTAAAACTCGAAATACCATACTCTTCGGTCTCTGGCGTGTGCTCACCTTGAAGCTCTCGAATCCACCCAGCAGATGATGCCGCTTTTTGATAATCGAACAGGCCGGTGTCAAGCACGGAATCAATGGGTACTTGTCCATGCGATGCTGACAAAATCCTGGCACCTGGGTTTAGAGCTTTAACGATTGATTTTACTTCCTCTGCATGATCACGACTTACCAGATCCACTTTGTTCAACACGATAACATCTGCGAACTCAATCTGATCAATCAGTAGATCTGTTACTGTTCGGTCATCATCTTCTCCGAGCGACTCTCCTCGGTTTTGGAGTGCCTCTGCAGCATTGTAATCATGCAAAAAACTTGCTGTGTCTACAACTGTGACCATCGTATCGAGTCGCGAAACTTGACTCAGGCTTAACCCATTTTCGTCCTCAAAGGTAAAAGTCTGGGCTACTGGAATTGGCTCCGAGATTCCAGTCGATTCAATGAGAAGATAATCGAAACGTCTTTCCTGGGCCAGTCGAGAAATTTCAGCGAGCAGATCATCGCGCAGTGTGCAACAGATACAACCATTCGACATTTCAATCAGTTTCTCTTCGGTCCTCGAGAGTTCCGCTCCGCCACGCTCCACTAGAGCAGCATCGATATTGACTTCACTCATGTCGTTCACGATCACTGCGACACGCCGACCCTCTCGATTGTTAAGTATCTGATTGAGAAGCGTTGTCTTTCCTGCACCGAGAAATCCCGACAATACAGTAGCTGGAAGGCGAGAATGTTTCATACTTGCTGATTCGGGGATTTTCGTCATGATCGTTTTCTATTGAATTCGAGCCTTGGTTTCATTATCCACTCGTTTTTGAGTATGGTCGAGAGGTATTGAATCGCCCGGCCAAACTGACTTTGCTGAAGTTTAGACAGGTTGTTCTATCTCAACTCACAACTTGGTTGGATTCGGCGCATCGCCATAAATTTGCTTGGGATCAAAGGTCTTTGCAGACTCTGTAAACATCAGTCGTGCAGGTTGATCGGGATGATCCCCGATTTTAACTGACCGGTAGAAGCAGGAACGGTATCCGACATGACAGCTTGCACCTGAGCCTGCAACCTGAACACGAAGCCAGATTGCATCCTGGTCATCATCAATGCGCATTTCAACAACCTCCTGAACGAGACCGCTTGTTGCGCCTTTATGCCAAAGACACTGGCGACTTCGGCTCCAATAGTGCGCTTCACCGGTTTTGATTGTTCGTTTCAAAGCTTCGTTGTTCATATATCCCAACATCAATACCTCACCAGTATCGGCATCCGTAGTGATGCAGGGGATCAGTCCATTCGCATCAAATTTGGGTGCCAAATCAAGGCCCTCTTCAACTTGCTCGATGGTCTTTCTTGCAGCAAAAGAATCAGTTTGCATGGAATCGCGGTTTTCATGCACCATTAGAATCACCTCTGGGGTTTCCGATAATTGAGAGAAATTCTCGGCGGGTCCCCGAATCATTGCGAAAACTGCCCAACATGCGGCTGGTAACCATTGTGACTCCAGGTTTGCGAATCCCTCGTGTGGTCATGCATTGATGAGCAGCTTCTATGACAACGCCAACGCCATGCGGTTTCAGGACTTCTTGTATGGTATCTGCAATCTGCGAAGTGAGTGCTTCTTGTATCTGCATTCGTTTGGCAAATACTTCGACTAGACGCGCTAGTTTGGAAATTCCGACAACTCGACCTGCCGGCAAATAACCGACGTGTGCCTTCCCCAAGATTGGAACGATATGATGTTCACAGTGTGATTCCAGGCGAATATCACGCAAAACGATCATTTCGTCGTAGGCAGAAGTCTCTTCAAATGTCTTCCCAAGCAAGATGGCAGGGTCTTCGTCGTATCCGGCGAAAAACTCTCTGTATGCTCGGACAACACGTTCAGGCGTGCCCAGCAGGCCTTCACGATCAGGATTGTCCCCCGCCCATTCGATCAGTGTTCGAACCGCAGCTTCCGCTTCGGACTGGGTTGGCCGTGAACGGGCACTCGAACTGGTCGTTTCCAATTCTGTTGGCTGGCTTTCAACCACCTTTGTGTCCATGTTAAAACCTCATATATCGCGCTCTCCGAGTTTGAGAGCAACTGCAATTATCATTAGTAAATCTTTCAATTATAGAATAGTCTGAACTTGCATGCTTAAGCAAGCTTTTTGGGCGAGAGGCCTGCATCAGAAATTAATCAGACATTATGCCTTACCTGTCAACGCCTTACCTGTCAACCGGAAAATATGTGATAGAAGATTTACGAACAATCACATTTATTGAACAGTCAGGACCTGCTACGCAATCAATATGAGGAATCACCCAATGGTGAATTTGCATTGGAGTCTCAAGCGATCAATAATTCATACTGTCATTGAATGGTACAAGATACGCTCTTCAGAACTGTACCTTGCCCTACCGTTCAATAAAAAGCATATATTAGGTTCATAATGCAACTTGTTTCAGGTTCTCCGGCACGAGACAGCATTCTACAAGACAATCCCGAACCAGTTCCTGAAATTGCATTAACATTCGACATGAACAATCATGTGAATTATATCGAATTATTGATGCTTTCGTAATGATTAATTTACCTGCTTTTTTCGGTCATCCGATACTTTTGGCTTTCCAGACTCGCGTACTGAGTTTGCAGAATGCCTGATCAAATTGTGATTGATCATGAGAAGCGTTATTTTTCTGAAAATTTCGCAACCATTTCAACCGCTTTTTTCCATGACTTCAACTGTTCTCTTCGCTGTCGAGCATCCATCTGCGGTTCGAATGCAGAATCTGCTGACCAGTTCTCGGATATCGATTCTAACGAACTGTAAAGCGCGCATTTAATACCCGCTAGACAAGCTGCGCCAAGGGCCGTTGTTTCCGTGTTTGACGGTCGATCAACCGGTAAATTCAGAACATCACTCAAAAACTGGCAAAACCAGTCATTTCTCGCCATGCCGCCATCTATACGAAGTCGATTGATACTTCCACCATCAGACTGTACCGCTTCAAGCAAATCCGCACTCTGATAAGCGACCGATTCCAATGCGGCACGTGCAAATTGCGCTTTTCCCGTGTTGCGCGTCATTCCAAAGATCGCCCCACGTGCATCAGGAAGCCAATGTGGAGCACCTAAACCCGTCAGTGCAGGAACCATATACACGCCACAATTGTCTTCCAGAGAGAACGCAAGATTAGCTGATTCTGCAGAGTCTGCAAAGATTTGAAGTTCATCTCGCAACCACTGCATAGCCGCACCCGCCACAAAGATAGATCCCTCCATGGCATAATGGGTCTGACCATCAAGTCGATAACCAATCGTTGATAGCATTCGATGCCTTGATGCAATCAGTTCTGTTCCTGTATTAATGACCAGAAAGCACCCCGTTCCATAGGTAGATTTGAGCATGCCAGGATCAAAACAGGCTTGACCTATCAAGGCAGCCTGTTGATCACCTGCAACCCCTAAAACAGGTAGCGCTTGCCCCAGGACACGTTCATCTGTTATGCCAAAATTATCCGCACAGTCCCTTACCTCAGGCAGGCAATTCTCCGGAATCGAAAATAATTCAAGCAACTCCTCATCCCAACGATTGGTTCGAATATTGAACATCATGGTACGCGAGGCATTGGTTGCGTCAGTTACATGTGAAGCACCTTTCGTTAGATGCCAAATCAAAAATGAGTCGACCGTCCCAAATGCCAAATCACCCCGATCAGCTCGTTGACGTGCACCGGGAACTTGATCCAGGATCCAAGCGAGTTTTGTCACGGAAAAATACGGATCGAGCAATAGACCAGTTTTGTGCTGGATCGTTTCGGCCGTTTCAGCAGTGTTCAAGGATCGACAAAACTCCGCCGTTCTTCGATCTTGCCAAACGATCGCGTTGTAAATCGGTTCGCCTGTAGCACGATCCCATACGATCGTTGTCTCACGTTGATTGGTAATTCCAATTGCCAAGACTTCGCCAGCAAGACCTCTTGCATACTCAAGCACCTCTCTGGCGGTGGTCAGGGTTGTTTTCAAAATTTCTCCGGGGTCATGCTCTACCCATCCGTCATTCGGATAATATTGGGTGAACTCCTGTTGCGAAGAGTGAATGACTCTGCTTTTTTGATCCACGAGAAGAGCACGTGAACTAGTTGTGCCCTGATCGATACTGAGAATGTACGTTTGCATTGAAGCTGTCAGTCAGTTTTTCCGGAAATCAATTACAGAATCGACATATTTCTGTAATTCGCATATTTGGCTATGACTCATGCGAAGTCCGTGTCGAGTGCGACGCCAGATAATATCCTCCGCAGATCTCGCAAATTCATGCTCAATCAAGTAATCAACCTCAGCCTGATATAAATTGGCCGAAAATTCTAGACCAAGATCCTCGGACCTGGTTGAATTTTGCAAGATGGAATGAGAATTGGTTCCATAATGACAGGCATAGTGGAGCGCTAAATCTGACGCTATCCAGCAGTATTGCCGAGTCAGTAATGATGCGTATTCATTCGCGCAAGTACTGCTACTGATATTTCCGCCAGGCAAAATCCCGTCCTGCGTCCATTTTGGTCGGTCAAAACCTTCAAGTCTTCGCAAGTGATCCAATACATCTTCCGCCAAGAGCCTGAAAGTTGTAATTTTTCCACCAAACACGGAAACAATCGGAGCCTGTGAATCATCATATTTCAACATGTAGTCACGAGATAGCCGACTTGCTTCGGTCTCGCTGTCTCCACAAAGTGTTCGAACTCCACTAAACGACCAAACCACCTGGTTCGCTTCGATCGGGGTCTCAAGGTATCGATTCACTTCCTGACAGAGGTACTCGATCTCCATGTTCGTAATTTCATGCTGATCATCCGGGTGCGCCAAAGTGGTCTCTGTTGTTCCAATCAATGTAAAGTCACGCTCATAAGGGATGCAGAAGATTACCCTGCGATCTGTAGTCTGAAAAATATATGCGTAGGGGTGATCAAACAGTTTCTTCACTACAATATGGCTGCCGCGGACAAGCTGGACAGGTTGCTGACTACCTTTCTGGTGAATGTTCTGATTGATGGATTCGACCCAGGCACCAGTTGCATTAACCACCGCCCGAGCACGGACTTGGCAAGCACCTAGCAACATGCTCCGATCACCATTTCGATCAAGCTTTACCCGCCAGTGGTTCTGTTCCGGTTTCAAATCAATGCACCTGGTGCGATTAAGCACGCATGCACCGAATTCTTCTGCAGCAAGAACATTCAAGATCACCAGACGCGAATCCTGAACCCAACAGTCCGAATATGCAAAACCATGCCTATATTTTGAGTTCAATACAGTTCCAGCTACATGACGCTGGAAACTGATTCGGCTTGATTTTTCCAGTCTCTGCATCGGTGCCAATGAGTCATAAATGAACAACCCTGCTCGAATAATCCATTTTGGTCTCAGAGAACGGTCATGCGGTAATACGAATCTCAGCGGCCATATGATGTGAGGAGCATTTTTCAGTAGAATTTCACGTTCCTGCAGACTGTGTCTGACCAGTCGAAATTGACAATTTTCAAGATAACGCAGACCTCCATGAATTAATTTTGTGCTGGCAGATGAAGTATGTTCAGCAAAGTCATCCCTTTCACAGAGCAATGTCTTGAGCCCTCGACCAGCAGCATCTCGAGCGATGCCAGCACCATTGATACCACCGCCTATGACCACTAAATCGAAAATATCCTGCTCGCTTAATTGAATGGTCATTGCAGTTCATCCGGTGAAATCGGACCTGTTTGCGGGTTATACGCGAAGAAATACAAATGTTGTCCAGCTAACGGATAGAGCCAATGCTCCCCAAAGCGGTGTGGAAAATATCCAGAGCCAGCCAAGAAAAATGAAAATGCTTCCCAGCAAACCAATAAAAAGACGATCGCCGCGTGTTGTATCAATTCCGAAGACTCCTCGTCTCGGACCACCGCCCGGACTGTATTTTTCCCAAATACCCATTGAAACAATGCAAAGCAGGATAAAAATGAAAAATCCGGCTGTAGGCCAAGTCCATGCCATCCAAGATAAATCGAGCATTCGCCTACACCCGCCCCAGGGAAAATCCCTTTGCTATGTAATTTCGTACAAAATAAATCACGATCGCGCCAGGGATGATGGTTAAGGCTCCTGCCGCAGCAAGCAACCCCAATTCATAACCCGCAGTACTCGCCGTTCTAGTCATGGTTGCGGCAATGGATTTGGCAGCCACCGAGGTCAGCGTCTTGGAAAGAAGCATTTCAACCCAGGAATACATGAAGCAGAAAAATGCCGCAACACCAATGCCCGAAGCGATTGCAGGCATGAAGATCTTCACAAAAAATCGCGGGAAAGAATAACCATCTACATATGCCATTTCGTCAAGTTGCTTGGGAACGCCCGACATGAACCCCTCCAGAATCCAGACCGCAAGCGGTATATTGAATAGACAATGGGCAAGTGCAACAGCAATATGCGTGTCATAAAGATCAATCGCTGCATACAATTGAAAAAATGGCAATGCAAAAACTGCTGGTGGCGCCATACGGTTCGTCAGCAACCAGAAAAACAGATGCTTGTCGCCTAAAAATCGATATCGAGAAAAAGCATATGCAGCCGGCAATGCAAAAGTGATGGAGATTGCTGTATTCATCAAGACATAAGTAATCGAATTCAAATAACCTCTGTACCAGGTTGGGTCCGTAAAAATCTCGATATAGTTTTCCAGAGTAAAATCCTGCGGAAAAAATGAAAATCCGCCCAGAATTTCATTGGTTGTCTTGAACGACATGCTCAACAGCCAGTAAATTGGCAGCATTAAGAACAATATATAGATGGCAGGTACCAAACGCTGGTACATCGGAGTTGAAAGTGATCTGCTATTGCTGCTCATTTTTCATCATCAAGGTATAGAAAACCCAACAAATCAACAACACGATGAAAAAGTAAATCAACGACATTGCTGCAGCAGGCCCCAGATCAAATTGTCCCAAAGCCAACTTCACCAAATCAATTGAAAGCAATGTTGTTGAATTACCCGGTCCACCTCCGGTTAATACAATGAGTTCCGTGTAGATCATGAAACTGTCCATGAAGCGAAGCAGAATTGCGATTGTCAAAACTCGCTTCATCTTCGGTAGCTGAATCCATTTGAATACAGCCCATCTTGATGCTCCATCAATCTTGGCTGCCTGATAATATGCTTCTGGAATGGCGCTCAATCCAGCATAAGCCAGAAGAACGACCAAAGAGGTCCAGTGCCAGACATCCATCAGAATAGTTGTAATCCAAGCAGACACAGGCTGTTGGGTAAAGTTGTAATCAATCCCAATGCTGTTCAAGGTATAGCCCAAAAGACCAATATCAGGCAAGGCAAATATATTCCACATCGCGCCGACAACATTCCATGGAATCAGCAGTGGTAGAGCCATCAGAACTAGACAAACTGAAACCCAAGGCCCCTTCCGAGGCATGCTCAATGCAATGACTATTCCCAATGGCACCTCAATCAAAAGAATGATTGAGGTGAACATGATCTGCCTCAGAAATGCGTCATGAAAGCGATCAGAATTCAGGACCTGCTCAAACCAGGTTAACCCTTCCCAGAAAAATACGTTGTCACCAAATGTCTCCTGGAATGCATAGTTGACTACGGTCATCAAGGGTATCAATGCATTAAAGGCAACCAGCAATACAACCGGGATAACAAAAAACCAGGCCGTTTGTTTGACAGTCTTGCTAATCATGTCGATTGATCCTCTGCCGCCAGCCATTGATTGACGTATAAAAACGTATGTTTCTGATCGAAGTCGACATAAGCACCGCCTTCCGGTATTGAAGTATCCTCAGGGCAGATCAATTTAATATCGTGTTGCTCGTGCTCAGCATGGACCAATTGGTGCCGTCCGAGATCATCCACGCGACGAATTTTGACTGGAATACCCTGTTTTGAGAACCGAACATACTCTGGTCGAACCCCAATTTCTGTAATCAATTCACCAGCATGAAGCCTGAGTAAATCGCTGGTCTGGTTATCACACTGAACTGGCAATCCTGAGAACTCCACTTTCTCACCGTTGATTTGGCATGGCAATATGTTCATGCCCGGGGAGCCAATGAAATAACCGACAAATGTATGTCCAGGCTTTTCAAACAGCTCAACCGGCGTTCCAGATTGAACAACCTTGCCTTCATACATCACGAAAACTTGATCTGCAAAAGTCAGAGCTTCTGTCTGATCATGAGTAACATAGATCATGGTTGTACGTATATTTTGATGCAACTCCTTCAACTTGGATCGCAATTCCCATTTCATGTTCTGATCAATAACTGTCAGAGGCTCATCAAACATCATCACATTTACATCTTCTCTCACCAGACCACGGCCTAAAGAGATTTTCTGTTTTCCGTCAACTGTCAGCGATGCCGCCCTTTGATAAATGCCCTCTTCCAGATCCAGCATTCTCGCAACTTCGAGAACTCGGCTCTTGATATCGGATTCCGATACTTTCCGGTTCCTTAGCGGAAATGCGAGATTGTCAAACACGGTCATTGTGTCGTAAATCACAGGAAACTGAAAGACTTGAGCAATGTGACGATGAATCGTATCGACTTGGGTTACATCCCGCTCATCAAACAGCACTCGTCCTGAAGTTGGCGATATCAGGCCAGAAACAATCCCCAACAAAGTAGTTTTGCCACAACCAGACGGGCCTAACAATGCATAAGCTCCGCCATCTTCAAAGACTACATCAATATGCTTCAGAGCGAAATCCAAATCCGTTTCCGGATCACTCAAGTAGCTGTGCCGAATATCCTCTAAAGTAATTTTTGCCATACTCGGATACTCTATTCAGTGAATTGCTCTGCCATCATGGTCAAAATAAAGACATCCATCGAGATTCATGTACATCTGGATTGTCTCGCCAATCGAATAGGGGTGGATACCGCCAGACTCGGAAATCCAGTCGTTCTCATTGATGCGGAAATGTATCAGGCTGGCTGATCCGCTGATTTCGGCCAATTGCACGTTTGCGGGTATAGGAATGTGCTTTTCACTATGTTCGAAATCGTCCAAATTTAGGTGATGCGGTCGTATTCCAAGAATATACTCGCCATCTGCATAACTTTGAAATACTTCTGGACAGGGCCAATCAGCGACTCCAGGAAGCGTAATCCAGTTGTTTGATTTGACTATTCTGGTGATGTTGAGTGGTGGATGAGAAAATATTTTTGCACTGGTCAAGTTTGCGGGATTTCGATAGATATCCGTTGTTTTTCCATACTGCACAACCCGACCTTCGTGTAAAGTTGCTATGTGACCGCTCAACATGAGAGCTTCCTCAGGCTCGCTAGTTGCATAGACCACTGTGGAGCCCGATTCTGCGAACAGTCGTGGCAATTCCTCGCGCAACTGCTCTCTCAATTTGTAATCCAGATTTGCCAACGGTTCATCAAGCAGTACCAGTGAAGCCTGCTTCACAAGCGCCCTTGCTAAAGCTATTCGTTGTTGTTGACCTCCTGATAAACTTGCTACATCACGGTCCAGATATTCGGACAGTTTGAGCAGTTCGGCTATTTCTCCGACCTGTTGCTTGATCTCATCGGGTTTCTTCCCGGCAACCTTCAATGGAGATGCGATATTGTCGAATACGCTGAAATTCGGGTAATTGATGAACTCCTGATAGACCATTGCAATGTTTCGATGCTGAACCGAAACATTGGTAACGTTCTTTCCCGAGAACCAAACCTCACCCGATGAAGGTTTTTCAAGCCCAGCCATCAGCCGCAAGAGTGTGGTCTTGCCACTTAAGGTTGCGCCTAGCAATACATTGAACTCCTTGTCTCGAAGCAATAGATTGGTTCGATGAATATGGGTCTTCCCGTCTACTAATTTGGTGATGTTTTTGAGTTCGACTGACAATGTAAAAAATCGGAATCGTTTAATGGTTACAGATATGCACGCACACATTATTGGCAGTTGCGTTGCGCATAAATGTCTCCGGCACTTCCGTATCAGTAAGAAAATAGTCAATTTCCTTAAGGTCGCAAAGAAATATCGGGGCTTTACGCTTGAACTTGTTCGAGTCGGCAACCAACATCACCTCTCGTGCATGACGGATCATCATCTGGGCAACGCGAACTTCCCGCCAGTCAAAATCTGTGACAATACCCTCCTCTTCAATCGACGAGGCGCCTATGATCGCAAAGTCCACGCGGAATTGACTGACAAAGTCTGCAGTAGCGTTGCCGACAATTCCGCCGTCTTGAGGCCGAATCTGGCCTCCAGCTATAAAGACCTCAATTTGATCATTCTGGACAACTGTGTTCAGCACATTCAAATTATTGGTGACGACCAGCAATCCTTGATGCTGACGAGTCAACTCGGCAGCCACTTGTTCGGTTGTGGTGCCGATATTGATAAACAATGAGCAATCGTTTGGAATCAGTTCAGCAGCTTTTTCGGCAATTCGGACTTTGCCTTCTGGCGCTAGTAATTTACGAGCTCCATATCCGAGGTTTACAACACTGTCGCAAGTAATCGCCCCACCGTGAATACGCTGTAACAAACGAGCCTGGGTCAGTTGATTCAAGTCTCGACGTATGGTTTGTGCCGAAACATTGAGTTTCTCGGCCAAACGATCAACTTGAACAAGCCCTTCTGATTTTGCAATTTTCCAAACCTCCCTCTGTCTCAGATTCAGATCAGCAAGTTCACCGGATTCTGGTTGCATTGGTTGATTCCCTAGACCTTGATTAACAAGGCTTTGCTATAGAGATCCAGAAAGCAGGAATGAGTGGTGATAAGGTCACAAAAATACCAGCACAAAACTAAGAATGATGCAATCGAGCTCTTCCGGCAAGCTGGGTTGCGAGTCGCTTGCCTGCCTCAAAACTGATTTCAAGACAGGCAAACGATCATTTCAGGAAACTCGGTTTAATTTTCGTTCCAGCGTTTCACGAGTTCATCATAGTTTACCGTTTCACCCTGTGGCTTTTCATTCACTTTCGCCTTTGGTGAACCAGGTTGACCAAGCCACCAAGACGGGGCCTTCTCTTCGTTGAGTCTTGGCCCACAACCACCATAAGTCTGATTGCGTTCATCTGCTGCCTGCATTCTCGCCATTACCTGGTCCATTTCTGAGGCCAGCCGATCCATTGCCTCCTGAGGTGTAAATGCACCCGAGTTCACATCACCGATTTGTTGCCACCAGATTTGTGCCAGTTTTGGATAATCAGGAACATTAATACCGGTAGGCGACCAACGCACTCTGTCGGGTGAACGATAA
Organism: Candidatus Poriferihabitans sp.; assembly: GCA_965220975.1. Lineage (GTDB taxonomy): Bacteria > Pseudomonadota > Gammaproteobacteria > Arenicellales > Poriferihabitantaceae > Poriferihabitans. The sequence continues at coordinate 1,102,853 of OZ244855.1, forward strand.
AATTCAACCAATCCGCCGAGTTTAGGTGCTCGTTCCGTGAATGACTTGTGACGAATATCGCTATCGCGAATTGGAGTCAGTCCGACATGAGTCTTTTTCAGTGAGACCGTTTTCGAAACGGTAAACTGTGCGTATAACCAAGCCGCCTTTCGACGATCAACGGGTGTTGACTTGAACAGCGTCCACGAACCCGCATCCTGATAACCGAGTTTCTGTCCTTCTTCCCAATACGGTCCATGCGGTGATGGCGCCATTCTCCAAAGCGGATTGCCTTCGTCATCAACGGTATTGTTGCCTTCGCTTTTCGGTGCAACCATGGAGGCCGTGAAAGCGGTATACCAGAAAATTTGCTGGGCAACATTACCCTGAGACAATGCCGGTAGAGATTGGTAGAAATCATAGCTTGCAGCTCCGGGAGGTGCATATTTCCGTAGCCACTCATCCCATTTGCGAATTGCATAAACTGCTGCCGGAGCATTTGCTGCTCCACCCCGAGATACAGATGCACCAACCGGATTACAGGTACCTTCTTCCATACGGATACCCCATTCATCCACGGGTACGCCGTTCGGCAATCCTTTACTTCCAGCACCTGCCATGGACAACCATGCATCGGTCATGCGCCAGCCAAGATCTGGTGCACGTTTTCCGTAGTCCATGTGGCCATAAACCCGAACACCGTCAATTTCCTGAACATGAACCGAGAAAAATTCAGCAATGTCTTCATAGGCTGACCAGTTGACAGGGACACCTAGGTCATAGCCATATAAATCCTTGAACTGACTTTGTAGTTCAGGCCGATTGAACCAGTCATAACGAAACCAGTATAGATTTGCAAACTGCTGATCAGGCAATTGGTAAAGCTTGCCATCTGGTCCCGTGGTAAAACTCTTGCCCATGAAGTCGTCAACATCCAAGGTTGGCAAGGTAACATCTGCGCCTTCTCCAGCCATCCAGTCAGTTAAATTGACAGCGAGTTGCAAACGAGAGTGCGTACCGATCAGATCCGAGTCGTTGATGTAAGCATCATAAAGATTTCGATTGGTTTGCATTTGCGTTTGCACAGCCTGAACTACTTCTCCCTCACCGAGCAGTTGGTGGTTGACCTTGATGCCGGTGATTTCCTCAAATGCTTTGGTCAGAACCTTGGACTCATACTCATGAGTCGGAATGGTTTCTGAAAGGACATTGATCTCCATGCCTTTAAATGGTTCTGCTGCCTTGATGAACCACTCCATTTCAGCTCTTTGCTCATCTGCCGTGAGCTGCCCATTACCCACAAATAGTGTCACAGCAAAGGGGTAGAAATTCTGAGATTTCTACCGATTTTGGGCAAAATCCAGAGCAAAAACACCCCAAGACAAAATTGAATGGAACAGCATACCGGCCTCACTCGGTGATCATGCGAGACACTTCACTGCCGATGCCGAGGGCTTTGGCGCGTTCAATCACCTGTGCATTGCCGTACAGATAACTGTATCCCTCCCACATGATCTGACTGCCGGGAGGGGCATCATGCGGTCGGTTGAGGTGCCCGCCCATCATGCCCAGAATATTGACCGCCTGTCCGAGATTCTCCGGCAGCTTCTGATTGCGGAAACGGGCAAAGTCCCGAATCACCGCCAACTCGACTTCGGAAAACAGTACTGAGGGATCCAGTCCCGGAGTCTCCCGACCCAACAGGGTGAGGGTCGCAAGCCGCCAGGCAACCACAGCCCGCAAGGCGATTGCACGTTTCAGACGTTCTGCGGTGCGGTGGGCCAGCAATTCCACATCACAACCACTTTTCAGGATACGGTGCCAATCCTCAATCCGCCATCTCAGTTTGTAATACTGAATCACGTCAAGCGCCTGTTGGGCATTGGAAACCGGCAAGCTGGTATACAGCAGCCACTCCAGGCGTTCAGCATCACCAGCCGGTTCCTCGCTCTCCCGAACATGTACCGCATTCAATACCACCGGCTGATCACCCAGTTCCTGTTTGCGCTTCTCGGGAATGGGGATCGTAACCTCCATCCAGCGCAACTCGCAATCGGCATCCCGGGCCTCACGTCCGAGTACCGCTTTCCGAGTGCCGGCGGCACGACGTGCCGACAGCTTCGGCACCCAAATCTGCAGCCGATGACGCACCGGCTGGGCACGCATCCGGGCAAACAGGGAACCACCAACAATGCGCCGGTCATGCTTGGCACGCACCAGCAGATCCAGATCATCCTGCAGTTTCCGGTGCTCGTCAAATACCTTGATATCATCCCCCTCCCGATCCAGGGTCGCAATCAAGGTCACCTGCTCCAGATCACGGGCCAGTTCCGCACTGTCCTTGAGACCTTCAATCCAGCGCCTCGTTTTGGGTTGCTGTTCCCGATGTCCCCGGTCGATCTGCAGGGCGGCAACCCCAAGCGGGAGTCCTTCACCCGAAACCACGTAGGTACTGTGCAAATGCAGTCCCAGCGTGCCTTCACCATGCCTGTTCTTGCCAATCAGACCCAAACCTTCACAGCCCTGATGACTCGCAAAATTCAAGTCACTGCCATCCTGGACAATCAGGGCAACCGACTGGGCCTGCATGCGTTGTCGGGTTCGCTCCCGATGCCCAGCCAGGATGGTCCGGGCATTGATCGCCTCTTCATCCGGATGTTCAATTAAACGGTAATAGCCTGAAATCATCGCACTGTCTCCCCGCGCTGCGGTAAAAAATGTATTGGAGGGTAGCCCGGTCATGACCTCAACAATCTGGATCAATCGCTTCACTCGCCGAGCATCCCCAAGCCGGGCTCCGGCAAACTCCTGCTCCGCCCAGTTGCGGGAATCAATGCCCTCCCAGACGTGCAAGGGCTTGACCTTGCTAATCCCCAGCTCGGCACGCCAGGCCGGACCCAACGGTTTCACATAAATGGCCTTCTTCGGGACCGGACGGCCGCTCCGGTCGCGACCATAGGTCTCGCCAATATTCTCCCAACCACAAGCCTGATAACTGATTCCGGAATACTCGGGGGACACGCAGGTCTCGATCAGCACCGGACGAATACCATACTTCAGATGATAGTCGGATACAACCCGACGAGACAACAGTCCGAGCGACCTGGAGGCCAGATTCGCACACCGAATGTGTGGACGAATCAGAAACCGGGCCATGCCGATGATGCGCTGCAGGTTGGCACTGCGTTCGGCTTCCGACCAGCCAATATACTGCTCACGGGTCTGCTGTACCAGGGTAGCAGAAGCCATCAGGAATCCCCCGAGCACACCGTGTTCGGAACGAATCAGATAGCGAATCTGCCAGCCGGCCCCCCGAGCACTGCCGAGCGGATGCTCCAGGGTCATTAACGATCGCCATTGTCGCCGTTCCAGATCGGTGCGAACCGGAACCACTTCGAGTTGCTCGATCGCATCCACTCGAGCGGGTACTCCCAGAGCCGGTGCAACCGGCTCATTCACCGGATTGATCTGCTTCGCAACCGGTTCCAGGGGTGGTGGCAGCGAAATCCGGCCTTGCCGATCGAGTTGGGTCAACGCTGCCAGACAGCTGTGACCGCGCACCTGACCCTTGGCATCGAGAAAATCAAACTGTTCACAGACCTCCCGGCTAATCGCCCATCGGGTAGCCGAGTCCCGTTCGGTGATGATTTGCTGCACTCGCTGCAGATTCCCGGGTTCGAGCAGAGTCGCCTTGATCGGGATGGGTTGATACATGGTAGAATCGGTGTACATGGAATCGGAATGGCGATCATCCCTCATTCAATCCGATTTGTCAATACCTGTAAAGGAAAAAAATTAAAAAATATTTACCCCCCAGACCGTCAATTTCATCGAAATCCTTCTCCCTTTGCTGTTACGATATTTGTGGGTAATGGGCAGGGTTTGCCAGATCACCATCGGACAGAACTTGATCCATCAGCAACTTGAATAATGAAACCCCCATTCGCTCGCCCTTGTTCGGTAAATTCTTTTTCCTGCTTCCAGTTCGGCCTTCCGTGTACTGGATTTGTCCGGTTGATAACCGGCAAGCAGCGAGCGGGCCTTGACCGGAAAGGGCATTGGCCTGAAGCAGAGACAGAGAATGGACTGGATTCGGACATCGGATACTACTGTTCCGACTCCTCGATGGTCCGAGCCAGGTCAACCATGTGGATGAATTCGCTGCGGTAGCCGGACGGATCGGTGCCGCGCGCGTCCCGTGCTAGCCTTGTGATGTCCTCATAGCCATATTCACCGGTATGATGCCCGCCTTTCAGAAGCTGTCCGAACGCAGCGACCGCGACGGAAAAACGCACATGCATGGGGGCGTAGTCCATCGTCGTGAGCTCATCGTCGACGGTTATCGGACGGGTAAGCTGTTTACTCGTTTCGGAATCGGGAAGCTTGTAGCGGATCCTGAGGAATGCGAATTCATTCTCGAACGTCCTGTCTGGCTTCACTTCCGAATCCTGGTAGCGAAGGGGTGAAACGAGTCCTCCTTCGGAGCCCACCGGCACCACCTCGTAAATCGCCGTTACAGAGTGCCCAGCACCAATCTCTCCAGCATCGACCCTGTCGTTGTTGAAGTCTTCCCGTTCCAGCATTCGGGTTTCGTAGCCAATCAAACGGTACTCCCTGACCATTGCAGGATTGAACTCCACCTGTATCTTGACGTCCTTGGCAATCGTGACCAGTGTCGAGGCCACCTGCTCAAGCAGTACCTTTCGGGCCTCCGATAGCGTATCGATGTAGGCCGCATTGCCATTGCCGTTCTGGGCGAGACGCTGCATCATGTCGTCCCTGTAGTTTCCCATCCCGAAACCAAGCACCGAGAGCGAAACTCCACTCGAACGCCTTTCGGCAATGAAGCGTTCCAGTTCATCAGGATCGGTGATGCCGACGTTGAAGTCTCCGTCAGTGGCAAGAATGACTCGGTTGACGCCGCCTTCTATCCGGTACTGCTCAGCTAACCTGTAGGCCTCGTGTATGCCTGCCGCACCGGCAGTCGAGCCTTCAGGATAGAGGTCGTCAAGGCTGGCCAGAATCCTGGCACGGTCTGAAACCGGTGTCGGTTCCAGCACCACCCCGGCCGAACCTGCATAGGTCACGATGGCGACCCGATCATCGGGAGCCAGTGCGGTCAGTAGCAGTCGGAACGAGCGAATCAGCAACGGTAGCTTGTTCGGATCATCCATCGAACCGGAGGTGTCGATGAGGAATACCAGGTTTGCCCGCGGTATCGAGCCGGGATCCAGTTCGTAGCCCTTGATGCCTATGTGCACAAGCTGCGCCGATTCATTCCAGGGCGACGGCACCATAGAAACATGCATAGCAAATGGAGGATCGCGACCCTCTGGCGGCGTGTAGTCGTAATCGAAATAGTTAACCAGTTCCTCGATGCGAACAGCTGCCGGACGCGGAATCCGACTATTGTGCAGCGAGGTGCGCACGAATGAATATGAGGCCGTATCCACATCGATCGAGAATGTCGATACCGGCTCGTTGGCAACGGTCACGACGGTATTGGACGAAACATTCGGAAAACGGTCGCCGTCTTGACGCTCAGCCGTGAATCCGTACTTTTCGTCGTCTGAGTACGACTGTCTGTATTGTGCAGACGATCCGGTCTCAGACAACTGCATCGGCAAGACTTCACTGTCCGGCAAAATTTGACGTTGTAATATTTCACGCTGTGCAGTCTGCGTTGAAATCGTCCGGAACTCGTCCGGCAACGGTACAAGCGTCTGGTAGAAGATCAATCCGGCGACTGCCACGATGGCAGTGCTTCCGGCAAGTGCAGGGAATGGTTTTGGGATCAACATGACAAGTCTCCGTAAGAGTGGGGGGGCGCTTTGCGGGCCTTTTTCATTGTGACGCGCCTCGTCGCTCTTTCCTTGGTGGTGATGGTCAAACGCCATCATGGCTGCGGAGATTGCCTGTTTACGCACCGGCTCCGGTGCTTCAGGCATCGTGGCGCTAAGCGCCGACTTCAATCTGGTAAATTCTTCATTCATCGTTCTGCCCCTCTTCAGCGGCCTGGGCGCGTAGTAGTTTTCGCACCTTGTGTATTCGCCATGACACGGTAGTTTCTGAAACGCCGAGAACCTCTCCCGCTTCCGCATGACGCAACCCCTCTTCGAACACCAGAAAAACGGTTGTACGAAGATCATCCGACAACTGTTCGAGTATCTGTCCAAGCCAGACGGACTGGCTCATGTCGGTGCCCGTATGAGCATCAGCAGAAGTACTGTCCTCGACGTAGGCTCGCTCGCTTATCTGGCGTACGGCCTGGCGACGCCGCCAATCATGGGCCGCATTGACCACAACCCGGTAGAGCCATGTCGTGAACTGGCTCTGGCCCCGGTACGAACGTAGTCTGGTCGGCAGGCTGATGCATATTTCCTGGGCAAGATCCGCGGCATCATCGGCATGACCCATGATGCGTACGATGATCCGGTAGATCCGGTCGTAATGACTCTCAAGCAACAGGGCAAACGCTTCTCTGTCTCCTGCGGCGGCTTTCTGCGCCAGTGAGTTATCGGTATCCTCATTCATTTCCAAGCATCGTACTTGTCCACTTGCGGCGGTTTTCCCATATGACGCACGCCAACAGGAAATCCTTGGCTGAAATACCACCAGGAGCCCTTTCCATTCCAGTCTTGATTCCCACAGTTAATGAAACTAGCATGCCTTCTTCGCCAGCCGGCATGATGTTACCGAGAAGCTTATCGAAAAGGCAGAATAATGGAATATTCCACGCTGGTAGACTGGGTTAGCCTGTCAAAATATTCAGACGGGGACCTGCGGGAAAGATACAACAAGATTTTTGGCTATGGGATTGTTGTATTACATTCTGCGGTTGGCAGATCAAAATTTTAAAGCCCCCAGTTCCAGTCCGAAGAGATATGGCTGAAAGTAGTGCGCGGGGTGGCAGGGGGTTGATATCGACTCTGATATCAGATCAAAAATAACAGTCGTAATTTGCCTTGTAACATTAGTAGCGAAGTACACACAAGCCACCCCCTTCGCAACACGAGGCGGATTTTCGGATGCGGCCCGGGCAATAAAGTACTTCCGACTGACAGGCTGGTCTTTGCCGGGAGGGCGTTGAACCCTCTGGATGGCGATGAATGGTTTCTACTGGTTCATGCTGCTATCCTCCATTCCAGGACTTGCCCTGGCGCAACCTGTTTCATGGCTGGTTTTTTTGTTCAATTGCTCACCGCATGATGCACGCCTCGAATATCTGCGTTGCCTTCATCTCATAGTCGGCACCGAGAAAAGTGTTCCTTCCACTTTGCGAGAGTCTTATCGGCATCCGGATTCAAACTCCGAATTGAAACTTCAAGCCTTGTCATTGGGCGGGTTCAGTCCGGACTTGCCTTGAAATAACCGACTGTAGTCGTCAACCATGATGTTGTCTAATCCAGATACGAAACCATCCAGAGATACCAACCCATTCTGAAAACGAAACGGGTGGAACAGCCCGAAGAGGTCAGTCAGGCGCCATAGAGTCGTTGCTGCCAACAGTATCGGGTAATTGAGCCGGGTTTTCCATGATCCCGCCCCGATCAAGCAAATAGGTACGAAAAGACGGAATCGGGCATACAAACCGATCAACGGATTCTCTGTGCAAAGCCCCCTGGTGCACCAGGTGAATGAAGAAGGAGTCCGCATCCATCCCTGATGGAAAGCAGTATTTTCTGGGATCCGCTACATGAAGGTCATCCATCAAATGTTTAATCCGGGCACGACTCGGATTGCAGTCCAGTTCTGACATCACTTTGGCGATTAGGTTGATGGAGATTTGCATCTTATCTGAATATTGATTATCGTAATAAGCGTCTCTCCCGGCTTTAATCTCGTCGCGTATTTTCCGCCATTCTGCCCCGCCAAGATCGCCCCCTGTTCTCAGGGCTTCCCTGCCCAATGCCTTGAGAACGATATGCAGGTGGCGGGGCCAGCCGTCACAAGGCTCGATCAGCCGATCAAACTCATGCTCAAATCCGACAGGATCAATCCCAAAATGCACACAGGATCTGGTCATGAGCTCCTGAGCCTCGGAATCCGGAAAGCAGCCGATGTTGTGTTTCTGTACGGGCGGGATGCGGGTCAGGCCCATCTGACTGGCCGAGTGTTCGGTATCGCTGAGACCGGCCAGCACCAGGGCAATCGGCAGGCCGCAGCCATCGTGCAAACCTTGAATCAGCTTTGAAAGCGGGTGTTTTCGTTCATAGTCAAGCCTTTGCGCCTCGTCGATGGCGAGCACGATCGGACGGTCAAACCCGCCGTGCTGTTTGACCCAGGTCCCGAAAGTGTCCCAGTTTGCATCCGGTTCCACTTGCTCGATACCGGTTTCCTTTTTGCGGCCGAATCGGAACAGTCCAAATCCAAAGCCAGCCTCGCTTCCGGTGTTTTTGCTCATCCTGGCCATGAACTCCGGGGCTTTTGAAGGGTTGATCTTCTCGGCCAGCGGCTTGAGAATATCGACCGGCCTCCTAATATCACCAGACTCAAGTGCCACCACCAACGGAGGCTTGCCAACACTCTGTGTATGCAGCCTCTCCGGATTCTTCCTGATCTCGTTCACGATCGAGCTCTTGCCGGCCCCCGGCGCACCCTGAATAATGCGTGTCGTTTTCGCTCCACCATACTTTTTGGTTCCCGCACCTTCCCACACCTGATCAGCTGCGAGCGCGATGTCGTCAAGAACTTCAGCCCGTCCAACAAACACCAGAGGCGGTTCGCCTTCCGTCCGCTTGAGGAAATACTCCAGTTCTCTCTTCAGATCATCATTCATCGGTAAACCTCACTGCCCTTAGCCCTTGTCGAAATCGTACCTGCAGGTACAAACGGCCAATCGAAGCACAAGGCCAGAGTTCTCGCAAGTGCTGGAGCACAGAACCATCGGCTGAAACCGGCATCATAGTTAACACTTGCCCGAAAAGTCCAATTGTGACACAACTGTCCAATACGAACAATCAGGTAAGGGTAGAAACAGTCCCGTTCCAGTGATCGAGGATTCAACAGATCCCGCCATTTTTCGGCCAATTGTGTCGGGAACGGCCTGTTTTCCGCCATTTTCACGGAATCTTCGGGAAAAAGTCATGAGAAAGACAGAGATGGTACAGCTGAAAACAGGCGATTCCTTCATCAAGGGCATAGTGATTGATCCGGAGTCCCGGGACGACATTCCGGCACTGCTGCCGGGTCTTCATACCGATGCGGAGCTGCGGGCTGCCTCTTTACCATAAACCTCGTCTGGACATAAGTCGGGATAAAGCCGTTTTATATCAGTTCTTTGGCAATGCCGGGATCAAGTTTTTCCAGTAGCTTAGCCGAATCAGCCAAGGCCGATTGTCAGGATCCGAAACGGTCTCGCGTATAGGGACTGGCGCTTCCATGCGCCGCAATACAGTGCTTCCGGCCAGTTATGTCCGCAAAATTATGGCGGCGAGCGGCCCGGCCATGTTAAGATTATTTCATCATGAGTGCGAAAGTCCAGAAAGAGCGGCATCCCCTGCCAATCGGGATCCAGACATTTTCCGTCCTGCGTGAAGAGGGTTGCTACTATGTCGACAAGACTCCCCTGATTCGGGAGCTCGTCCGGAGCGGGCGATACTACTTTCTCTCCCGTCCCCGCCGCTTTGGCAAGAGCCTGCTGGTCGATACCCTGAAAGAGCTGTTCGAGGGGAACGAGCCCCTGTTCCGGGGACTGGACATCCACCCGCACTGGGACTGGTCGGTCCGGCATCCGGTAGTTCGCCTGAGTTTTGGCGGCGGCAACTACGACCAGCCCGGGAATCTGGAGAGCAACCTGCTCAGCCAGCTGAACATCATCGAACGCAGGGCCGGGCTGCCCCGATCTCCGGAATTGCTTTCAGGACCAGAAAAACTGCAGGACCTGCTAGACCGGCTCCATCACGACACGGGAAAGCGGGTCGCGGTGCTGGTGGATGAGTACGACAAGCCGGTGCTGGACGTCATCGATGATCCCGACATGGCCGTTGCAAACCGGAAATACCTGCGCGGGTTCTATGGGACCATCAAGGACCGTGCAAATGACGTTCGCTTTGTCTTCGTGACCGGGGTGAGCATGTTCACCAAGACCAGTCTGTTTTCGGAGCTGAACAACCTTGACAACATCAGTCTGGACCCGGCCTTCGCTGCGATCTGCGGATACACGGACAGCGACCTGGATACGGTGTTCGCACCGGAACTGCCAGGGCTCGACCGTAACGAAGTCCGTCGCTGGTACAACGGCTATCACTGGCTTGGCGAGGAGAAGCTCTACAATCCGTACGACCTCCTGCTGCTGTTCAGGAAAAGGCAGTTCAAGCCCCACTGGTTCGAGACCGGTTCGCCGGAGTTCCTGTACCGGCTGCTGACCGAGCGGAACATGAGTCCCATGCAGCTGGAGAACCTGGTCACGAACGAGGAGCTGGTGTCCCGGTTCGACGTGAAGGACATCGGGGTAGACTCCCTGCTGTTCCAGACCGGATACCTGACCATTGCCGGGGAGGAGCAGCGGAGCGGCCATGTCCGGTACCGGCTGGACTATCCGAATCACGAGGTACGCCGCAGCTTTAACAAGGGCCTGCTGGAACACCTCGCAAAGCACCGAATCGACGCCGCAAGGCACGGCGATGAGCTGGCTGGTCTTCTTGCAGAGAACGACTTTGCGGGATTTGCGAAGAAGTTCCGGCCCTTTCTGGCGAAAGTGCCCTACCCGTGGCATGACGGCGGGGGGCTCGGGCGCTACGAGTCCTGGTATGCGAGCATGCTGTATATGTGCTTCCGGGCGGTCGGTGTCGAGCTACAGCTCGAGGCCGTATCTAGCCACGGCCGGGCGGACATGGTGGTATTTCATGGCGGCCAAGTGTTCGTGTTCGAGTTCAAGGCAGTGGAAAGCGGATCAAGGGTGAAGGAGATCCTAGACAGCGCGATAGCGCAGATCCGTGAGAAGGGCTATGCGGAACAGTAACGGGACCGCCGCGAGCCGGTCCACCTGGTGGGCATGGTGTTTGGAAGCAAAGATAGAAACCTGCTGAAAATGCGTGCCGAAAGCTTTTGACTTGCAGCGAGCCTGCTCTTCCCTGTACGCGCATCCTCCATCCCCATCAAGATGCAGGCGATAAGCCACATCGCGGGCGGAAATCGGGATTCAGTGCAATGCAGCAACCACTGTTGTAACCGGGCGGAAGCTCAAGCGGTACGGTCAACCCCGCACAGGAGAAATACAGGCATTCCTGTCGCAATTGCCTTGCGCCAAAACCGGACTCCCTGAAGTGCTCCGCATCTCTCCCCCGCATACTCGCGAGGCAAAAGAGATGCGGGGCCCCTGTCATCATGACTCTCCCTGGACGCTCACGGGCTCGCTCGACAATCCCCTGAGATCGTCGATTCCGGCATTTGAGCGTACGGGCGACTCGGAAACCGTTATTGTTGTTGCGGTTATCCGGCCTGTTCCTGTTGCGATTTGCGGAGCGGATGTTCCTCGGATTGTTGTTCCAAGAGCCGCCACGCAGCACGCGGCAGGGGGACAGTCAGGCTCTCTGAACGGGTCAAACATCCCGCCCCGAAAGATCGTCTGGCGCAAGCGCCATGTATCGGCATGCTCGGCATGTGCAATCCATGCACGCACTTTTTGCTGAGCTTCCCTGCATGGAATGTCGCCAAACCGACAACGGTCCCTGATCCCCCGAAGTCGATTTCGAAATCGTCGCACGTTGGCTTCCGGCATTCTTCGACTGCCATTGGATAGCAATACATATCCCAGGAATTCGGCAGGTTCCTCGGTCGAACAAATGAAGGTTTTCTCTGGATGGAGCTTCAAACGACGGCCTTCCAGAAACTCTGAAATTCGGCGCAGCCAATCTTCCAGAATTCCGAGATCGTCATGAAATAATGCAAAATCGTCCACATATCGCAGGTAGCCTTTTGCCCGGAGCACTTCCTTACAGAAATGGTCCAGGCCATTAAGATAGAGGTTGGCAAAGCTCTGACTGGTCAAATTTCCGAGAGGAAGTCCTCTGCGACGTGTATTCGGGGTAAGCAGATCATCGCCGGGGAAAAACTGAATAACCAATTCCTGCGGGTTTGACGCATCAATGATCCGATCTGCCAACCGCAGCGTTTCGGAACATTTGATCAACCTCCGCAGGTCAGCCTTGAGAACTGCATGATCAATGGCTGGAAAATAACGGTAAATGTCACAACGCAGCACATAACGATAGCGATTGCGAAATTTTTCATATCGGTCTACAGCCCGGTGCGCGCCTTTTCCCTTGCGATTGGCATAGCTGTCGAAAATGAAGCTGCGCTCCATGAGCGGATTGCATACTGCACAAAGCGCATGATGGACCACCCGGTCGCGAAACGGAGCCGCCGAGACAATTCGGTGCTTGGGGTCGAAAATCTCGATTACCTTGTAGCGCCCCGGTTGATACTCACCGCTTTTAAGCTCGCTTTCCAACCGCAAGATTTCCTTTTCCTGGTTGGCCAGGAATGTCGTGATGCCAGGCTTGCCTCGCTTTCCCTTTGCAGCACATTGGACAGCTTTCAGCAGTGCCGGAAAGGAGACGATATCTTCAAACAGGCTGGTTGCCTTCATGACGTTTATGGATTTTTCTCCAGGCGCCTATGGACCGTCCCGTGGCATCAAGACTTCGAACCGCGTGTTGGAATCGTCGTGAATCGAGGAACCGGAGTTCATGAGCCATGCGAAAGAAGAAGCGCAGTTTCTCAAGGCCAAGATTGGCCCGGACCAGCTGAGGGTCGCGCCGCTTGCTGTAGGTTGCCTCAATCAGTGCTTCAAGCACATCAATTGCCGTACGCTGGATACGGTCTCCGAGCAGGAATTTCTGGGAACGGGGAAAACGGTCCACAGCGGGAATCAGCCATAAAAGAAAACGATAGTGCGATTCAAGTGCCGTACCCGTCTCACGCGAATGATCTGCTTGAGGTACTGGCAATGGTTTACGCCATCACTGTAATGGGTTCAACTGAAAATCCGCCAGGGGCTTTCGCCCCTGGAACCCCGGAGGCAAGGATGTAACGATTCATGGAGTGAGCGTCCGGGCGACTCGGAAACCGACACTGTAGATGCGGCCATCCGGCCTGAACCTGCTGCGAATAGCGGAGCGGATGATCCTCGGATTGCGGTACCAAGAGCCGCCACGCAGCACGCGGCGGTTGCAGTCCCCGCTGGTCCAGGCACTGCCGTCCGACGGGGCACCGTGATAACTCCCGTTCCAGCAGTCCTCCATCCACTCCCAGACATTGCCATGCACATCATGCAGGCCAAACGCATTCGCCGGGTAACTGCCTACTGGCACCGTCCTACCAACGTTTCTGCCAAAATTTGCCTGAGACAAAGAAATGTTCGAACCAAAATGATACGCGCTCGTGGTGCCTGCACGCGCCGCATACTCCCATTCGGACTCCGACAGCAACCGGTAGCCCTCGCCCGTCTCGCGGCTCAACCACAGCACATATTCCCGGGCATCCTGCCAGCTCACGCATACCACAGGATCGGCCTCGGCCTGGCTGAATCCAGGCTTTCTCCATGAATGGGAGTCGGAGTCTTTCAATTCGTCACCATTCCAGACCCGACATGTGTCCGTGGATGCGTGACCGGTCTGTTCGACAAAATGTGCATATTGTCCAACCGTTACCTCGTACCTGCCAACCGCCAGGGGAGCCGGAATGGCCACCCCATGCACCGGCTGCTCATCATCATACGCCTCGCTACTGTTGCTGCCCATCATGAAGGAGCCGGCAGGAACAATCACCATCTCCGGGCAGGAATCGCAATCCCTGAAAGAGTCCAGGAAGCCCATCTGGGCCGAAACCGCTTCCCCGAAGGTCAGTCTTGCAACCTCTACCGGCGTTCTGCCCTGGGGCCCGCGAATGGCTATGTCCGCCCCCGCCCTCATCAGCAATCCGGCAATCTCCGGCTGCTTCAGCGCCGCCGCCATGAACAGGGCCGTTGCCCCGTCCGGCGCCCGGACGTCCACGTCGGCACCGGCCTCGATCAGGGACTCGACAATCAGGATATAGCCCCTGTCCACCGCATGCATCAGTGCCGTCCAGCCCCGGCCGTCCAGGCCGTCAACATCGGCTCCCGCATCAAGCGCTTCGCGCAGGGATGCAATGTCTCCCGCCGAGGCCATCCTGTGCAGGATATCCGGAGGGAGAGCCTGCCGAACGGGTTTGGGCTCACCGACCTTGGCTGGCGAATCACCGGTTCCATCCACCTGCATGTTGTCGCCCACTTCAATTCCCTGGAGAGTCGCGATCTCGCGCAGGATCAGCAGCATGTCGATGTTCAGGGGCTCTTCAACCGGCAGGCCGGCATCGCGCAGGAACGACCGCCATGCATCCTCCGTTCTCTGTCCCCACAGGCCGTCCGCCGGGCCGGGCCGATAGCCCAAGGCCTTCAGCAATGCCTGCGCCTCGCGAATCGCGTCAGGCTGCGGTAGCCCTACATTCCGTGAAGAAGATGAATTGCCATCCGCTGATGATGTCGAAACACGGTTTTCGGGTCGCCATTCACGCGCCAGCCTTCTTGCCTCCGCCTGCTCCTCTTCGGACATCAGGGCACCCAGCGCATCCCGTTCCTCCAGGGCCTCGCGCTCGCCCCTGCTGGCAGCCAGGTTGAACCACTTGTGCGCCTCGACATGGTCCTGCAGCACTCCCAGCCCCTGCCGGTATGCCCGGCCGATGGCCAGCATGGCGCGTCCATCATCCTCGCTGGCCGCCGACTGCCATTCCGCCATCGCCTGCCGGTAGCTGCCAGACTCCCAGGCCTGCACGCCGCTCTCGTAATCGGCCTTCGACTGCGGCAAAAGCAGACTGACCGCAATGCCGGCGGCAATGGAGATTTTTCCGATCAGGTTCAAAATCCTCCCTCCGTCTGTTTCAGGCTCATGGTGGTGATGTCTTGGTCATTGTGTGCAATTGCGAGTATTGTGACGAGGGCCTACCTGCCGCAGTTTGGCTGTTCTCGATAGCAAAAATTTCCAGTTACCCTATTTCCTGATCCTGCTCCGATTGCACTTCCTCCTCCGCTTGAATCAGCATTCTGAATCTGCTGATTGAAGCCGGCCAGGGATTCCGCTATGTTCTGCCAGGCCTGCTGCCTGATGCGCGCCGCCTGCTCCTGCTCAAGGCGGTCCATCCGCCTCTGCTCCTCCTCCCTCTCGCGCTCTTCGCGCTCGTACTCTTCCTCTCTTAATCTCTCTTCTTCTGCTTCACGTTCAGCCTTTGCCATCTCACGTTGTCTCGCCTTCTCTTGCCGAATCCGTTTCTGCTTTTCCTGCCGACGCCGCTCAAGCAACTCCCTTTCCTTTTCGTCCAGGCTTTCCACGGCAGATGCATAGTCACCGCCTGCGTTAATGTTGGCCAGGGCATCGGAATATGCGCCTTTGGATTTCTGCTGCTGCAGGTATTCATGAAAATCCATAACCTCCGGCCCCGCCCCCGTCGTCCTGCGGAACGACTTCTGCTTCTCGGTGGCATTCCTTTCCCAGTTCGCAATCGCCTTGCTGCGGTACTTCCGGTAGTTCTTCCATACCTTGGGCCTGGGCTTGCCAGTGGAAAGTGACCGTTCGACCTCCTCGCCCGACACTTCGCCCGCCTTGCCGGAATGACCGGCAGCGTGCACAGACCGCGACTTCCGGACGAAGGCGGTTTTCAGCTTCTTGATCGGCTTGTCCAAGCTTAATGACCTTTTCTCATTCCAGCCGTCTGCTAAACTTTCTGTCTTGCCTACCGCTAATGCCCGAGTATCTACGTACTTGCTGTCTAGACCCCGCTTCCAGCTCCTTACCTTTTCTAACGCTTTGACAGATCCCTTGCCGATATCCTTAACAGCACCCAATGGGGAAACGCCGAACAGTATCTCTCCTTTTGCACTGGAAAGAAAATCCTCGGCCATGTTCATGCAGTCATCACCACCTTTTATGACGCAGTCTGTTGTACTGCTGAAAGCTCCTTTCACTTTCTCTATGATATTGTTTAGTGTGCCAGCTGACTGCCCGGCCGCTCCTGTGCTAGCCTTCAAGGCATGAGTGACTGGAACGAAAACCACCTGAAGAAGAACCATACTGCCGGCAATTGCAGTTACCTTGATTCCGGCTAAACTCATAAATTTGCTACAAGATTTCATTTTTCACCCTTGTTGGTCAATTAATCAATCAGTGATAGGAACAGAAACCGGCGAAGCCGGCAAGCCGATGATTCAATCTGGCATAAGGCCATTACATAAATATCGCCATCGGCGATGGACGACGCAATTAAAAGACGTTCCTGAGAGGATCCAAGAACCAAGTCCAGAACCAACTCGTCTAGATACTGGCTTGGCAAGTCTGCCAGGGCTGACGCCGTATCAGGGTCTGTCTCGGGAGCAACTGATAGCAACTGCTGTGAATCGGCTTCTGCCAGGACCGACTCAATCTGCATCAATGTCGACTCTAGCCACAAATATGGCGAATCTTTATCTGTCCATTGCGCTCGATGATCAGCATTCCACAGGAGGCGGGGAAGTACCGTCCGTAAGCCTGCGGCCGCTTCGGCAAAAGTAATGTCATTCCTGCCTCCCTCCGTTGCATCGACTGGATGCAGCTCAGTAAATGCCGACAGCCTCTCGCCGGTCGTTTTCTCTAATGCTGACAGGGGGTTTTGATCCGACATCCAAGATGGAAGTAGCGAGGATTCCTGCATGCTTGATCCAAGCCAATCTCCAGGTAGAGATCGGACAGCAGTTACTCGATATGTGTCTTCTTCCCGAATCCAATAGGCCAATAATGCAACATCCAGTAGCGGATCATAGTAAAGAGACACTGGCGAACTAGATCGTAACCGCCCCAACTTGACCACCATATTCGAAAAGGACAGATTCCATAACAAGGGGAGAGCATCCGAATCAATAATCCGAGCACCCGGCATTCGATTCACTAAGTAACCGAAGCTAACATCACTATCCAGAGCTGATTGGCGCAAGGCAAGTGCGCTAGAAGCAATTCTGCGCTCAAGAGATTCTGCTTGCGTCTGCACTGATATTATCGAAATTGAGATCGCTGCAATGAACAATTTAAGGTGGCGCTTCTTAACCCGGAAAACCGAATAAACCACGTTGAAATGTTTAGGAAAAACCATTAGAGCTATCCCACTTTTCCTAATTCTGACTGGAGTCGCCAACCTCAAAATATTCATCGGTTGGCACTGAATCAAATTGATAATAGAAAAAAGTACCCATAATCAAAACAACATGAGGTTGTCCTAAGGTTGTTAAAGAATTGCACTTCGGAGTGGAACTGGGGCTATCTTATCTATACAAATAACCGATGCTTCATTTCCAAGATATCAGGACTTAATGTTCGGTAGCAGATATCAAAGCCCTTCATGAAAAGGGGTAGGCACGCATCCTATATCCTCTGCATTCGCTCTAAATGGCTTAAATCTGCTTTCTTGACAACCGAACCACAAATGGTCGAGAAACCTCAGCATTGCTGAAAGTCGGATGTAGGTGGGAAGTTTGTTATTCATTCCAATGATCTTGCCGACCATCTCTCCGTTGAGTCCGCTTTCACTACCAACGCTCTTGATGTATTGGCTGCCACGAGATACGACTGCCTGCTCGAATTGTTCGGCTACTTCTTCTGACTGGTTTAATGCGACCAGTTCGCGAACGACAATCGCACCAGTACACAAAATAGTTTTACCTCCGTACGAGATGCCATTACTCTCTGGTATACTCTCTTGAAACATCAAGCGGCGACGCACTCGGTATATCAAATTATTTGAAAGATTGTTTGTGTTAATTAAAGTGTCCATAAACATTCCTACTTACTACTTTTAATATCTGTATTAATTGAATTTTCTTTCAATGGATTTATCTGGTTCCCATGCGAACCCACTCAACAACCCGAAAAGGGCGCGCTCACTGAAACCAAGCACAATCGCAGTTGTAAGAGCCTTACCTGCCTCCATATCAAGGAATTGATATTCAACAATGGCCAAATGCAGAAACAAACCTGCTAACGCTCCAATAAATGGACGTACCCACCAAATCGTCATTGAGAAAGGAATTCCAGCCTTCACCATTTTCTGACCGGGTGCCAGTGCACTAATTACCGAACCTAGCGCACCAGCTAACATCATGCTCATGATATGACAGTCTCCACATTCGATATTACATATTACATAGTTCAAACACCTGCCGTCGTGAACCCAGTAATACTGATAGTCTCTAATAATAAAGAATAATGAGCAGGTGAGTACAATTCCAAGAAATAAAAATGCTCTTGTATATCGTCGAATCTGCACACTTCTCCAAAGTTCCACAATAACCTGATCATCCAGCGATTTCCGAATTCGCTTCATTCTATAGCGAAGGTCGAGGTCCTCCTCGTTGCCTAGTTTATGCTCCTTGATCAGTTTGTTGATTTCGTTTGTTACTTTTCGTTTCCACAATTGATTCCCTGAAATTTCCTCATTTTTTTTAAGCCGTCTCTCTAACTGATTCCAACATGTGCCCAGCTCTTCCTTTGGTACAACTAGTAATTGATGCTGAAGAATAAAAAATATTTTTTGCCAAATGTATAATTCACGCGGAAAAAACACCAAGAACATTTTTTTCGCATCTTCCAGGCATGGTTCACATGTCTGCAAAAATTGCTTCTGCTGTTTTCCCAAGTAATCTGATTGTTTGAGATCTCTGATAATACTTTCGACATTCTCAATCTCAAACCAGAGGTTTTGCAGATTGGCAGACCAGCGCTTATATATCCATGAGAGGTACCTTGTAGTCACATCCGGCATGTTCTCTTTGCTATAAAACTCAAAAATCAGACAAGGAATAAAAAGGGAATTATATAGTTGTTTACAATGTTAGCCATTGTTAACAGCGTATATCCTTTCACGGGTCAATGAGGTCTCCAATGAGAACGCCTCTCGCCGTGCAGCAGCCCCAATCCCGGAGGCCGGCACGCTTGATACATTGCGTACACGATCAAGATAACTGATAGTGAATGTCATGTCAACACCTTTTTTTGAGAAAATTGCTACTTGTGGATAACATTGTAAATAACTATATAATTCCCAATAAAAATATGATCTCATGAATTGAGACTCTGATGCAAAGCGCAAAATTGTTGAATTGTTGGACCGCTGTTATCACGGTCCGAGGCCTGAACGACTCACAAGCACGTTGCTTATTTTCGTGACTACGATTAGATTGACAACAGTATGATTGCTAATGTAAGACTGATCACTCCAATTTTGCAAGATTGAGTAAAACGCCCGGTTTTCGAACTTGCTTCTCTTGATCTTAATCAGCGGCAAGCGATAGACCGAGATGATCGCTATCATTTCATCGGCGTAGCATTGGATTTCTATTTTCCACAACTGAATGTGGCCCCTGCCCAAACCTCCGCAAAGGGTAATTAACAGGCAGGCATCAAATAGGGCGGTTTTTTTGCTATTCACATAGCGGAACGCAATAAAAATAGCTGTGTGTGTGGGGGGGGGGGGGGCAAATAACTGATAATAAAGGATATAAATAAACTTGATATTAATTTTAGCGTTAGTTTGTCCAACCCAGCGTTGGACATCAAAACCCTACGATTTGCTTCAGCATTCATAAAATTTAGCAACTCGGAGCAATCAGCTTTTAATCAAGAGGGAACAATATACCATAAAACTTACTCACCCGATCAATTTTTTTCGTTGATGATAAGATGACCACCAGGTATGTCTTTCCCGCTGACCTGACTGCCGTCTACAAGTCACAAATTCCCGCAAAAAGGAGATTACCAATATTGCACTGATGAGCACCATGACTGGCTTATTACCATATGCAATGTATGGCGTTACTCCAGAACGCGGCTGAACCTCGCCCTTGAGCACAGCTCTCTGAAACTGCGAGGTGTAACTATCCACTCCGCCCTTCCAGTTTATGATTGATGATAGCCCGGTATTCGACGCCCGGATCATCGCACGCTCGCTCTCGCGTGCCCGGAATCGGGCCATCTGCAGCCGCTGGTGCGGTGCCAGCGAATTGCCGAACCAGACGTCTTCGCTCACATTGAGCATCAAGCCGGAACGCCTGACCTGAAAGCGGCCCTGATTCGGAAAGGCATCCTCGTAGCAAATGGACACGGCGAAAAAATTATCGGCTGCGGCCAGGGGCTGCTGATTTTTCCGTCCCGCAGCAAATGAAGCCATCGGCATGTCCAGCATGTTGAGCAGCGGGCCAAACAGCCACTGGGCCGGAAAGTATTCGCCAAAAGGAACTAGGTGATGCTTATGGTAGAGGTAAATCCTGTCGGTCACTGAGGCAACACTGTTGTGGTATAGCTTCGCGTCGCCGGATTGCTCTCGATACAACACACCAAATACAAAATCCGCAGGATGATGTTCGATAAACCTCCAAAAACTGGTGTTCAGGTTGTCCAGATAATCTGGAACCGCGGCCTCCGGCCACACAATTAAATCCTGATCAGTCAAGTCTGTACTCACCATAATGTAGTCTTCTATGATTCGCTGGGATTCCTTCTTATTCCATTTCGCGTGAATGGACACATTGTTCTGAACAATTCCAACTTGAATAGGATCGCCCTCCTGTGATGTCCAGGTTGTCGTGTTTAATGTCCAACCCATGCCCCACAGAGCTGTGATACCAATCACGGAAAAAACGCTGTTTCTTGAAAACCGTCGCACCAACGCAACCAGAACCCCGGCACTCATCGCCGAAACAAGCCCGACAAAATACACGCCACCCAGCGGTGCAAGATTCGACAGTGGTGTTTCGATATAGGCATAGCCCATGGAAAGCCAGGGGAATCCTGTCAAGAACCAGCCGCGAATCCATTCAAACAGAATCCAGGCTGACGGCATCAGCAAACAGAGGCGCAATCCCGGCCCGGCTCCTTTTAGAAAACCCTGCAAGAGACCACATAGGGCTGGAAAAACCGAAATGTAGGCAATCCCCAAACCAACGCTCAAGACAGCCGCCCATGCCGGCATGTTTCCATATGTATGCAGACTGATGTACATCCATGACACCCCAAACCCAAACATGGCCAATCCATAGACATAGCCATGCAATAGGGCACTGCGAGGAGAAGCGTCCAGCCAGAGATAGAACAGCAGCGAAATACTGATGATTGATAGAGGCCACCAGTAAAACGGGGCAAATGCGAGAACATGAATGCCACCCGCCAGAGCTGCCAATGCAATTCTCATTCAGTAGTGCTCCATGATCCGGTTCCTAGTATTCGGAGAACCCAATTGATATTTTGGGACGAGAATCGGCTTGTAATGAATAATCGCAACTACTCGCCTCCTGTTGGAGGCGAGTAGTTATTCTCCTATCATGGATTTGTGTTCGATTAAAATCGATCTATCCGAGTATGATTTGCAATTTACAGTCAGTAGATCAATTACATCTGGCCTTGCAGGCATCAGGGCATCGCCCTCCCTACACTCGATACACCTAAGATTTCCTACCATACGCAGGCAATCAGCTGTTAATTGGACTTTGCATATTTTTGTAAGCCCGTCCAAAATTCGCCTTGTAATGTTGGTGATGAAAGACGCCTCACCTACTCGACCATCGAGCATTTGCTATTTACCGCATTCAGCACCGTCCTCGGACATTATCAGCTATTGATATGCATGTGATCATGATTATATACATATCATAAGCTTTTTAAAAAAGTGTACAATTTGCAGGGCAACATCTTTGTGACGGAGAGATTGTTATTGTGGCAACCATAGAACTGAATGGGGCGGTATTACTCGGTCTTATGACTATCGTCTTTTCTCTCGGAGTATGGGTGGCAAACGTTAATGCCGACCGAAAGGAATTCAAAAAGCTCATAAAAAAACTTGTCAATAAGGTAGATAGAATCTTAAGTTACCTGCTTGGGCTTCGTGATTCTCCTGTGATTACCAAAAATAGCCCTCTTCGGTTAACTGAGCTTGGAGGGCAGATATCCGAGAATATCGGTGCGGAGGAATGGGCAGAAAGTGAAGCGGATACGCTTTTAGAGAAAGCCGAAGGGAAAGACCAGTTTGAAATTCAGACCATGGCCTTTGACCATGCTGGCGGCTTTGAGCCACCCAAAGAGTTGTTTGCCAGAATGAAAGCCAGCGCATTCGATAATGGACTTGATTTAGATATAGTGCGCCGGGTTCTTGGCGTTGTCCTGCGTGATCGCATTCTCAATAAGTGTGGGTTTCAGCCGTCATCCCTTGATGATAATCAAGGTCTCTAACCCGCAAATGGAAAACATGGAAGTATCCCCAATGTCCTGTGTGGTGTGGTTTTGGAGGAAGATGGCACTTCATCCAATGGATAATTCCATATCAGGAATTGGAACTGACAATGCGTAATGCCTTGAACCCAGCATCTTGTCAATTATCAAATGTCGGGTTGTTGCAAGCAAATAAACTGTCCGCTTTGGGGGGGGGGCAATTCATGAAGCGGACATGATGGCAATAGCAGGCCAGACGAGGCAGGTCAAACACCTTGGAAATCATGAAGAAAGGATAACAAAAGTGTGTGTCTATACGCACTGGCCAGGACAGATGGTTCGCTTTTACACCGCTTAAAGAAAGAACGAAATGGGGGACCTTGATGGAGTTTGGCTCAAAGTCAGATCAATAGTGAACACTACTCAATATTTCACGCTCCAGATTTTCCATTAGCTCGGCCTCTCCATCCGACTGGTGGTCGTAGCCAAACAGGTGCAACACGCCATGCACCAGAAGATGGGAAAAATGCGATGAAAATTCGATCATCTGTCCGGAAGCCTCAGCCTTGGCTACCGGATAGCAGATGATAACATCGCCAACATAATTCTCCTCTATGCCCTTCAATCGATCAAAAGGAAAGGACAATACATTGGTGGTTGATTTTCGATCCCGATGACGCTGATTAAGATCCATGATTTCAGCCTCATCAACGACCCTCACAGCCAGTTCCGCCTGCGGCATGCCAATCTTGACCAATACTGCATTGATGATCGCCTGAATTCGAGGTTTGCCGGGCAAGTCACCCTCGTGATCTACAGCCAGCTGATAATCAACTTTCACCGATATGCTGTTCATAAGCTTCAACGATTCGCTGCACCAGGGGATGCCGGACAACATCCTGCGGCTTAAAATGGATGAAGCGTATGCCATTGACATGCTTTAGCACGCTATGGGCATGCTTAAGCCCGGACAGCTGATCTCGAGCCAGGTCAATCTGAGTGATGTCTCCCGTGACCACAGCCTTGGAATTGAACCCTATTCGAGTCAAGAACATTTTCATCTGCTCAACAGTGGTGTTTTGCGCCTCATCCAGAATTACAAAGGAATCATTGAGTGTTCTCCCGCGCATGTAGGCCAGCGGGGCTAGCTCAATGGTGCTTCGCGCAATCAGTTTTCCTACCCGTTCATAGCCCAGCATTTCATACAATGCATCAAATAGTGGGCGAAGGTAGGGATCGATTTTCTGGCCCACATCCCCAGGCAGGAAACCCAGCTTCTCGCCGGCTTCAACTGCAGGTCGAACCAGCAGGATGCGTTCAATCTCATTACGGGACAGGGCATGGACAGCACTCGCTACTGCCAGATATGTTTTGCCCGTTCCAGCGGGACCAATACCGAAGTTGATATCGTGGTCCCGGATGTTCTTCAAATAAAGTCTTTGGCGGTGATTATGGCCTCGAATCGTATTTTTCCGGAGATTCAGAATCACTTCCTCATCTTCGTCAATGGTATCGGCACCTGGGGAATGCGAACCATCTTCGGATGTATTCTCATCGCCCAAAGCGGATAAGGCCAGGGCAACATCACCCGGCGAAATTGGTTCTGAGCGATATTTCGTCATCTCGAATAATCTCTTTACCACCGTTGCGGCGTGCTCGGAGTCGATTGCTGAACCACTAATACCCCTAATCGACAATTAGAAATCGGGAAAAATAGAAAAATCCTTGTGAAAATAGAGCATTAGTGGTAAGATTAGCGTTTCAGAAAAATCACCCATCGGGTGAAAAAATCAACCACTCCTGTTTCACAAGGATCATGAAGATTCTACCCTGCAAAACCGCGAAAAGCAATCGAAACATCACCGCCCGGGCCGGACTGACCGTCCCGGCAGCCCTGCTTGAGCGTCTCAAGCTCGGGGCAATCATTGATCAACGGATGCCTGCCCCGGGCAGCAATCGAGGCTATCGACACAGTACCCTCTTTCATGCCTTCATGCTGATGCTGCATGAAGGCGCCAGACACCTCGATGACATCGTCCATCTGCACAAGGACCGGAGCTTGATGAAGCTGCCGGGATTCCCGTCGATTCCCTGCTCAAGTACCCTGGGCAACTGGCTGCGTTCGGTCGGCCAGCATCGGGCCTCCAGGAATGTCTTGCCCAAGGTCAATCGTCAACTGTTGCAGGCGAGTCTCGGCACCCGTGATCAGGTGACCCTGGATATCGATGCGACGGTGATTCACGCGAAAAGGAAAACCGCAGATCGTACCTGCAAGGGCAAGCGGGGATTTACCCCGATGGTGGGGCATGTCGCAGAGACCGGTCAAGTGCTGCATGTCGATTTCCGCAAGGGCAATGTACCGCCATCGGCCCGCCATGTCGAGTTTTTCAAGCACTGTATCGAGGCCTTGCCAGCCGGCGTTCGGGTTTCCAGGTTTCGAGCAGATGCCGCTTCCTGCCAGGCGAGAGTCATCAATCTCTGACGGGAACAGGGAGCCCGTTTCGCCATTCGGGCCAGGATGAGCCGGAATGTCCGTGACCTGATTGCCGAGATTCCGGAATCGGAGTGGCAGCCGGCAGTGCATGAGGATGGTTCCCTGTCCGAGACCGGGTTTCTCGCCCGAACCTGGCATGCAATGGGCGAGACTCCGGAAGCCTTCTGTCTGGTTGTACAGAAAACCCGAGTGCCCGGCAAAGTCAAGCCGAAAGACCCGGACACCCCGGCACAGCCCGAGCAGATGGAGATCAGGATGCAGGAACAGCAGTTGAATCCGGTGGATGGGGAAAGCGCCCTGAAAGACGGATTCGTCTACCGTGCCATTGCGACGGATCCGGATCGGGAAGGGCTCGGCGATGCGGAGATTGTGTGGTGGTACAACCAGCGTGCAGACAGCTCGGAAAATCGTCTCGAGGAACTGCGCAACGATTTCAGCGGTGCGCACTTGCCCTGCAGTACATTCCGGGCCAATGCGGTCTATCTGTACCTGAATGTGATTGCCTGCAACCTGCTGGTTCTCCTGCGCATGACCCTCGGTCTCGAGTGGTACGGCAATCGGGCCGGCACCTTCCGAACCCGCTTGCATGACATGGCCGGTCTGATTGTGCGTCACTCCCGGGGGTGGGTGTTGAAGGTCAACCCGGTGGATCTGAAACTGCTGGATGAAACACTCTGGATGATCCGTACCTGCCGACTGTTCTGATTCCCCGATTCCTCCGGATCCATCCAAAACCGGCCGAATGGGGCCATGGATTCGCACGCCCGGAATTTGCTCTGAGGCTCAAAACCCGCTGCCGCGCCACGATCTGGCAAATGAATGAGAATCATTCATGATCGGAATCCGGCCGCCCGGACCATTCTGGATCAATTTTCCGCCCAACTGATCGAATCCCGGCTCATAACGGGTAAAATCATTTCTATTTGAGGATTAGGGATAATTTTGTTAAAAGAAGCATGTATTAGTAGTAAGTTTTATTTCTCAAAGTAAAGTGATTTTGGCAAATTTCAGCAATTCTAATTTTTGGATTTTTGATTTTACATGGGTCTGATTTGAGTTGAAAAAAATTGAGGGTGGTCTGCTTCTTGATCGGAAGCAGCGGTTATCCGGCTTAGGGGCCTTGAGCTTTTCGCAGGTGTGAGAGACGACCTGGGTCAACAGGAAATGCCAGCTATTGAAGTACTGCCAGGCAATGATGGTGTCGAGAGTGAGGAAGAACCGGATTCCTCTTCCGCACTTTTCGCGGGCCTCGATCCAGAGTTTACAGACTTGATCACAGATGCTGTGGAAGAAGAAGGCCAGCAGGTTAAGGGTCAGCAATACATTCGACAAGACCCTGTTTGCCGTGCTCGAAGTTGTGTTCGACATGGTAGCCCTGATTCTTGAGCAGATTGAAGGTTTCGTTTTCCACTTTCCACCGGGTTCTGCCGCACTGGATGAGCGTCTTGATATGATCGGCATCGGGCTGCAATGAGGTGATCAAGCGGAAGCATGCGGCGGGTTTTTTGTGTCCGACCTGATGTGTTTTTCGTTCGATGTAGTAAGCCTGTTGCGGCTACTTGTCGGCCGTCAGTGGCAACGGGTGTTCGCTCCATGTGAAAGGTATGAATGCGGTTCGGATTTCCCCATACCGAGGTTTTCTCAAGCTGTTTTTTGGTCGGGCATTTGAGTCCATGGAGATAGTCGAACAGGGTGGTGTGATCGTCGGTTTTGACGCGCAAGATAAAGTCGGCACCGTGCTCCAGCATCTTGCGACACATCGGTCGCTTGGCATACAGGTCGTCGCCCAGATAGATCGGTTTTAGCGAGGCATAACGCTGTGCCGAGTTCTGCCCATTACCCACAAATATCGTAACAGCAAAGGGAGAAGGATTTCGATGAAATTGACGGTCTGGGGGGTAAATATTTTTTAATTTTTTTCCTTTACAGGTATTGACAAATCGGATTGAATGAGGGATGATCGCCATTCCGATTCCATGTACACCGATTCTACCATGTATCAACCCATCCCGATCAAGGCGACTCTGCTCGAACCCGAGAATCTGCAGCGAGTGCAGCAAATCATCACCGAACGGGACTCGGCTACCCGATGGGCGATTAGCCGGGAGGTCTGTGAACAGTTTGATTTTCTCGATGCCAAGGGTCAGGTGCGCGGTCACAGCTGTCTGGCAGCGTTGACCCAACTCGATCGGCAAGGCCGGATTTCGCTGCCACCACCCCTGGAACCGGTTGCGAAGCAGATCAATCCGGTGAATGAGCCGGTTGCACCGGCTCTGGGAGTACCCGCTCGAGTGGATGCGATCGAGCAACTCGAAGTGGTTCCGGTTCGCACCGATCTGGAACGGCGACAATGGCGATCGTTAATGACCCTGGAGCATCCGCTCGGCAGTGCTCGGGGGGCCGGCTGGCAGATTCGCTATCTGATTCGTTCCGAACACGGTGTGCTCGGGGGATTCCTGATGGCTTCTGCTACCCTGGTACAGCAGACCCGTGAGCAGTATATTGGCTGGTCGGAAGCCGAACGCAGTGCCAACCTGCAGCGCATCATCGGCATGGCCCGGTTTCTGATTCGTCCACACATTCGGTGTGCGAATCTGGCCTCCAGGTCGCTCGGACTGTTGTCTCGTCGGGTTGTATCCGACTATCATCTGAAGTATGGTATTCGTCCGGTGCTGATCGAGACC
The DNA here is from genome assembly GCA_965220975.1 of Candidatus Poriferihabitans sp. Lineage (GTDB taxonomy): Bacteria > Pseudomonadota > Gammaproteobacteria > Arenicellales > Poriferihabitantaceae > Poriferihabitans. Next base: position 1,130,251 of record OZ244855.1, read on the forward strand.
TGCGTGTCTCCCGAGTATTCCGGAATCAGTTATCAGGCTTGTGGTTGGGAGAATATTGGCGAGACCTATGGTCGCGACCGGAGCGGCCGTCCGGTCCCGAAGAAGGCCATTTATGTGAAACCGTTGGGTCCGGCCTGGCGTGCCGAGCTGGGGATTAGCAAGGTCAAGCCCTTGCACGTCTGGGAGGGCATTGATTCCCGCAACTGGGCGGAGCAGGAGTTTGCCGGAGCCCGGCTTGGGGATGCTCGGCGAGTGAAGCGATTGATCCAGATTGTTGAGGTCATGACCGGGCTACCCTCCAATACATTTTTTACCGCAGCGCGGGGAGACAGTGCGATGATTTCAGGCTATTACCGTTTAATTGAACATCCGGATGAAGAGGCGATCAATGCCCGGACCATCCTGGCTGGGCATCGGGAGCGAACCCGACAACGCATGCAGGCCCAGTCGGTTGCCCTGATTGTCCAGGATGGCAGTGACTTGAATTTTGCGAGTCATCAGGGCTGTGAAGGTTTGGGTCTGATTGGCAAGAACAGGCATGGTGAAGGCACGCTGGGACTGCATTTGCACAGTACCTACGTGGTTTCGGGTGAAGGACTCCCGCTTGGGGTTGCCGCCCTGCAGATCGACCGGGGACATCGGGAACAGCAACCCAAAACGAGGCGCTGGATTGAAGGTCTCAAGGACAGTGCGGAACTGGCCCGTGATCTGGAGCAGGTGACCTTGATTGCGACCCTGGATCGGGAGGGGGATGATATCAAGGTATTTGACGAGCACCGGAAACTGCAGGATGATCTGGATCTGCTGGTGCGTGCCAAGCATGACCGGCGCATTGTTGGTGGTTCCCTGTTTGCCCGGATGCGTGCCCAGCCGGTGCGTCATCGGCTGCAGATTTGGGTGCCGAAGCTGTCGGCACGTCGTGCCGCCGGCACTCGGAAAGCGGTACTCGGACGTGAGGCCCGGGATGCCGATTGCGAGTTGCGCTGGATGGAGGTTACGATCCCCATTCCCGAGAAGCGCAAACAGGAACTGGGTGATCAGCCGGTGGTATTGAATGCGGTACATGTTCGGGAGAGCGAGGAACCGGCTGGTGATGCTGAACGCCTGGAGTGGCTGCTGTATACCAGCTTGCCGGTTTCCAATGCCCAACAGGCGCTTGACGTGATTCAGTATTACAAACTGAGATGGCGGATTGAGGATTGGCACCGTATCCTGAAAAGTGGTTGTGATGTGGAATTGCTGGCCCACCGCACCGCAGAACGTCTGAAACGTGCAATCGCCTTGCGGGCTGTGGTTGCCTGGCGGCTTGCGACCCTCACCCTGTTGGGTCGGGAGACTCCGGGACTGGATCCCTCAGTACTGTTTTCCGAAGTCGAGTTGGCGGTGATTCGGGACTTTGCCCGTTTCCGCAATCAGAAGCTGCCGGAGAATCTCGGACAGGCGGTCAATATTCTGGGCATGATGGGCGGGCACCTCAACCGACCGCATGATGCCCCTCCCGGCAGTCAGATCATGTGGGAGGGATACAGTTATCTGTACGGCAATGCACAGGTGATTGAACGCGCCAAAGCCCTCGGCATCGGCAGTGAAGTGTCTCGCATGATCACCGAGTGAGGCCGGTATGCTGTTCCATTCAATTTTGTCTTGGGGTGTTTTTGCTCTGGATTTTGCCCAAAATCGGTAGAAATCTCAGAATTTCTACCCCTTTGCTGTGACACTATTTGTGGGTAATGGGCAGGCCGTGAGTGTCGATGGCTGAAACTCGGAACTGATCCAGCTCATGGCCTTGGCCATATCGGCTGATGCAGCACGAAAAGCACCAGTCAAAATTAGCAGACTAACCACAAAGGTCAGTAAGATTTTTTTTGTCATATCGAATTAAGCCTCCCCCTTTTCAGTGGAAATGATAGTTAGTTATGAAAACTTGTGATAGTCAAGTTCGAGTTTCGATAATATACAAATATTTTCGCTTTTTGTTAATTTTTTTCGTTTATTTGATAATTTTGTCAAATACCGAACAATTTGACCATAAACAAACAAAAACTGGAACTCTCAGAGGTTTCGAATTGGCAGGGTAATTTGCTTTGCCATCCTCTGTTTCTCGATTACAGGTCGCGCTAATCGAAACGATACAAGTTCAGCAACTGCGTGTCCCCAACTGTGATCATCTATCATAGTGGGGCGAGTTGTTACAATACCCCCTGCAATGAGCTGAAATTCAGGGTGATGTCAACAACGTTAAATTATTTCGCGTACTTTTTGCACAAACCATTTATGAGTAAGGAACTAAAGACCGTATTCGTCTTTTGAAGCAATTCTGGATCATTTTCCTCTCTTTTGACCCAATCCAGGATAGGGTCGACTAGAGTGAATCCATTTAAGAATTAGAGGTGAGAAATCAGATTGACAGAAGTAATTCCAAAACTTACAATTCACCTTCCGACAAATAGTCAGATATTCGAGCAAATCACTCAAAGTCAGGCCTGTCCAGATTATACCAACTCGAAAATTTCATGGAATCGACGAACATTTCGGCATGGTCGATATCGAAAGTCCTTTGCTCATGACCGAGATCGAACATTGCAGTACTCGCAATCCTCTGAATTGACTCTGGGTAAAAATCAGGGGTTGGAATGAAAATTCTGGCAGTCATGACTTGAAGCGATCAATTTTTACTAGTTTGGGGTGTAGCCAAGAGGACTAAGGCACCGGGTTTTGATCCCGGCATTCGGAGGTTCGAATCCTCCCACCCCAGCCAGAATACCCTCAAACAACTTTATTATGCTGTCTCTTGAGAACCTGACAATCTTTACTGGCAATGCCAATTTGCCATTAGCAGTTGAAGTTGCTCAAGTATTAGGTGTTTCGCTCGGTAAAGCTACTGTAGGAACATTCAGTGATGGCGAGATCAATGTGGAAATTTTGGAAAATGTCCGTGGCCATGACTGTTTTATCATCCAGCCAACTTGTGCTCCAAGCAATCACAATCTCATGGAGCTATTGATCATGATTGATGCGCTGAAACGCTCCTCGGCAGCAAGAATCACCGCGGTCATCCCCTACTTTGGATACTCGAGACAAGATCGGCGTCCACGAAATTCGCGGGTTGCAATCTCTGCCAAACTGGTTGCTGAAATGATCACCATATCCGGAGCTGACCGAATTCTGATCATGGACTTGCACGCAGATCAAATCCAAGGTTTTTTTGATATTCCAACGGATAATATCTATGGCTCGCCCGTGATCATGAGTGAATTATGGAAAAAGCAACTCCCGGACCCCATTATTGTTTCGCCTGATGTAGGTGGCGTAGTCAGAGCCCGGGCTATGGCCAAATTGCTCGATACCGATCTTGCCATCATTGACAAACGAAGACCGCAGGCCAATCAAGCCGAGGTCATGCACATTATCGGTGATGTGAAAAATCGTTCATGCATTCTGATTGATGATATGGTTGATACGGCCAATACCTTATGCCAGGCCGCAGAGGCGTTGTACCATCACGGCGCAATTCGGGTCCTGGCAAGTTGTACTCATCCAGTACTTTCCGGAGCGGCAATCACTCGAATTACCGAATCGAAAATTGATGAGGTTCTAGTTACGAATTCAATTCCACTAAATGAGGAAGCACGGAATTGCTCGAAAATAACCCAATTATCAGTAGCTGAACTACTCGCAGAATCTATTCGTAGAATCGCAACTGGCGATTCCATCAGCAATCTTTTTATTGAGTAAACTATTCACGGATAACCTTATGTCAGAACAATTTGAATTAATCGCTCGCGTTCGAGCTCGATCTGGTACCGGCCTGGTACGTCGCTTGAGACGTGAAGGAGATGTGCCTGCCGTGCTTTATGGTGGTGGCAAGCCTAACGTCAGTATTGCTATCAATCATGATGTATTGTTCCACTCTCTGGAGGAAGAAAGTTTCCATTCAGCGGTAATTGTCATTAATACCGATGGCCAAAAGGAACAGGCAATTTTAAAAGAGGTACAACGACATCCTCACAAAACCAATATCCTGCATGCCGATTTTCAAAGGGTTGATCGCAACAAGCCGATCACTATCAGTATGCCTATCCATTTTGAGGGTGAAGATGACTGCGTAGGCGTGAAGATTGACGGAGGCATGATAAATCATCTCATTAGTTCGGTAGAAGTAACTTGTTTGCCGAATGATTTGCCGGAACGCATCGAGGTCGATGTATCCAATCTGCAAAAGAATGAATCACTGCATTTGTCTGACATTTCACTGCCAGATGGTGTTGAACTGACTGCTCTAATGTATGATGACACGGGAGACCATGATTTGGCGATCGTTTCCGTTTCTGCTCGCAGGGTCGATGTCGCAGATCTGGAAGATCAGGTTGCAGTAGATGAAATAGAGGAATCCGATCAGGAAGACAAAGCAGAATCTGACAGCGACAGCGAAAAAACAGGTGAATCATAAAGCGAAAAGTTCGATTTCACTTTGCATCCAAATATTTTTGGCCAATTGGAGTGACAGATTCCAATGAAATCTCGCTGATTGTCGGACTTGGAAACCCCGGCAAAAAATATGCTGATACACGACACAATGTCGGGTGGTGGTTTCTTGAACAATTAACCGCTCAATATCAGTTTTCTCTTAAGCCGGAAACGCGGTTTCAAGGACTTTACGGCGAATTTCGGTTGGAAGAAAGAATTATCCGGGTTTTGGCACCGACCACTTTCATGAATCACAGTGGTCGCTCTGTTGTGTCGTGTGCCTCCTATTACAAAATCGATCCCAATCAAATCCTGGTTATCCATGACGAGATTGATCTTTCACCCGGAGCTTGTCGGCTCAAGTACAAGGGCGGACATGGCGGGCACAATGGAATTCGGGATATCTGCAAATCTCTTGATACAGCTGACTTCGTAAGATTGAGATTAGGTGTTGGGCACCCAAAATCTGCAGCGATGGTGATTGACCATGTTTTGTCCAAACCGAATTCGTCTGACCTGGCACTGATCAACCAGTCAATGAATCGATCTATGACCGTGATGGGGCTTTTATTTTCTGGAGAACTTGAACGCGCAATGCACCAACTGCATACGAAAGATCAGGCTCTCGTGGAATCGGATTAGTCATGGGTCTCAAATGTGGAATCGTAGGATTGCCGAATGTCGGCAAATCGACCCTGTTCAATGCCTTGATGCAAACGAGTCAGGCTCAGGCCGAGAATTATGCATTTTGCACGATCGATCCAAACTTTGGTGTAGTTGAAGTTTCCGACCCGAGAATCACCGCGATCTCGGAAATCGTAAAACCGAAAGAGCAAATACCTGCTACGGTGGAATTTGTTGATATCGCTGGTCTGGTTGAAGGTGCTTCGACAGGTGAGGGACTCGGCAATCGATTCTTGTCTCATATCCGTGAAGTAGATGCAATTGCGCATGTTGTGCGCTCGTTCGAAGATGGCAATGTCGTACATGTTTCGGATCGAATTGATCCGGTTGGCGACATCCGAATCATCAATCTGGAATTGATTCTCGCCGATTTACAAACTGTCGAGAAGGCACTGATCAATGCCGAAAAAAACAGAAAATCGGGAAATAAAGAGCAAGCTGAAATGGCTAATCTCTTGCACAAGGCGAAAACTCATCTTGAACAGGAAAAACCAGTGAGATTGTTAAGTTTGGATAAAACGGAACAAATACGAATTTCCCCACTCTGCCTGATTACTAGCAAACCGGTTCTGTATATCGTCAATACTTCTGACAGCAATCAAAGCGACAGCAAGCAGATTTCTGTTATCCGGAGAATTGCAGATTCAGAAAACGCGCCGATGGTTACAATCTGTGCAACTGTGGAACAGGAAATTTCAGAGTTGGACCCTGAAGAAGCGGAGTTATTTCTGAAAGACCTGGGTTATCAGGAAAAAGGTATTGATCGTGTCATCAATGCAACTTATTCTCTACTGGGACTTCATACGTTTTTTACTGCGGGTCCCAAGGAAGTTCATGCCTGGACGATCAGGCAAGGCGCTACAGCACTCCAAGCGGCCGGGACGATTCACAGTGATTTTGAGAGAGGGTTTATCTGCGCTGAAACCATCTCGTATGATGACTATATTGCCCTACATGGTGAGCAAGGTGCAAAAGCAGCAGGCCGTTTGCATCTTGAGGGACGCGATTATGTCGTAAAAGACGGCGATATCATTCATTTTCGTTTCAATGTCTAAATTTAGTGATTCAATTTAAGGCCCTAGTTTTTGAGTCTTTCCCATACATCCCCCCCCATGACCCCAAACCAAATCGGTTCATTACTCGATACCTATCTCGAACCGGTCCTTTCAACTCGAAGAACATCTGAAGAGCCAACAAAGGGTTTATTGCCGCTTGCACATTCGGAACAGGTATTTTGTCTCGAATGGACCAATATCATCAGCAAGTCCAATGCGGAGATGGCCTTTCAATTTGTCAGTAAAGCGCCATGGGCTATCCGGCTGATGGGAATCGAAGGGACTCGACAATGGTTGTTGGAGGCCATGGATATTTATGATCGTGAAGGACTGTATCCGGGTAGTACAGCACTTGGCAAGATTGAAGAGTTTGCCAGAGGGTATCGACTCAACCATATCACAGTAAGACTTGAGAAAGTTAAGCCTGTTCTTGAGATCTACTTGCGAGGTTTGTCGGGTCGGGAGATGAATATCGAGCCAGGACTCAAAATGTTCACCGATACTCAAACCCTATACCTGCCAAGCAAGGTCAACCGATTCAATGAATACCAGCAAAATTACACTTTCTATAAGTCTTTAACTGTACATCTTTGGGCACAAACCTGGTTCGGCACTTTCAAGCGCCCTGATCCAGATGCTCCCCACCTACACGAATTGCTGGCTGAATTTGAGGATAATGGACGTGCACTTCGACTCTTCAATCTGCTTGAAACCTTTCGATTAAATGCTTGCATCGAACGAGAATTGCCAGGACTTGCACGAGAGCAATATGGCCTATACCCGACTCCAAAGATTCATGATGCAACATGGCAAAGCATGATAAATCGCTTGCAGCAGGCAGACTCAACAGTCATCGATACACTTGATGCAACCTCTAAGCTCTATCCTCTGCAATTCCCCTGGCCTGACCCTTTTCCCTACCAAGGTGAAATGAGTCTGGAATCCGCTAAAGATGCAATTGAGACTCGACTCGCAAAAGATCAAATCGAGCTCAAGAAAAGTTTGTCGTCGCTTATTGAGTCTTTGCTCTCTCAATCGCAATCAGATGAAAATTCGGGGAACTGGGATACTCATGAAATGCAAACGGTGATGAACGAAGATGGAGAAATGGAATTTACAATTGATGGTGAGCCGATTGCAATGCAAGACGATCTAGAACAGATTTTATCGTCTATATATCAAGATCTGGATACCATTCCACCAGAGTGGCTAGATGTCAATAGTGATGATGTGCAAGACCATGGCTCGATAACCGATAGCACCCGACCAGATATGGTTCTTTCACCAGTTCAGGAAAAGGTTTGCTTCTATGATGAGTGGGACTTTCGAAGACAAAGCTATCGGAAAAACTGGTGTACTCTAACTGAATATGAGGCGAGTACAGTCTATGACGACTTTGTCGAGGACACCATGGAAAAGTATCACCATCTGGTGAACGACATCAAAAGACATTTTGAAGCCTTGCGGAGCGAAAAGAAATCCCTGAAGGCCCAATCTTATGGTGACGATATCGATTTGGATGCAGTAATAACAGCGCGATCCGACATGCTAACCGGAGTAGAAATGTCGGATCGTTTGTATTCACTTACGAGAAAGGAAGAACGAGATCTGGCGGTAATGTTTATGGTCGATTTGAGTGGTTCCACCAAAGGCTGGATCAATGATGCCGAGCGTGAAAGTCTTCTGTTGCTGTGCCATGCTTTGGAAATCCTGGGTGATCAATATGCAATATTCGGATTTTCTGGAATGACACGCAATCGTTGTGAGGTGTACATAATCAAGGCGTTTGATGAACAATATAGTGCAAAAATTGAAGCGCGAATCAGTGGACTGAGACCGCAAGACTATACGCGAATGGGTGCTGTAATCCGCCATCTCAGCAAAATTCTGAATTCTGTTGAAGCCAGGACGCGTGTTCTGATCACTCTTACTGACGGAAAACCTGACGATTACGATGGATATCGAGGTGAGTACGGAATCGAAGATACTCGACAGGCGCTGTTTGAAGCACGTGATACAGGCATTCACCCATTTTGCATCACTATTGACAAAGATGCCTGTGAGTATCTACCTCACCTATATGGGCCAGCCAGTTTCGTGGTAGTTGATGAGGTCAGGAAGCTGCCACTCAAGGTGGCTGAAATATATCGAAAACTGACTACCTGATGATCCCGGTAAACAAATCGCTAATCGATATTATTTCCGATACGACCCCAGTCTACCCAACCGTCTTTGGCGCCCTTCCAACTGAACCAGATCATGAAAGCCTTGCCAACGATATGGTTCTCGGGTACAAACCGCCAATATCGGCTATCATTACTATGATCTCGGTTATCACCCAAAACAAAATAATGACCTTCCGGAACAATTACGCGATCTAAATCTCTCGATCCACGGTTATCGTCTAAAACAATAAGATGGTCCTGATTGCCAATCTTCTCGAGATACTGATCCAGCGGATAACTGTGATTGGTATTTTTATCAGGCAAAAATGGATCAGTAGCCACCGTTGTTACTTCTACGCCGTTGATTGATAGTCGTTTATTGACATAAGACAATTCATCGCCCGGTAGTGCTACAACGCGCTTGATGAAATTCAGTGCAGGATCTATCGGATATCGAAAGACCATCACATCACCGCGCTCCGGGCTACCAAAATCTACAAATTTGTCATGCAAGATTGGCAGTCGCAGACCATATACATATTTATTGACAAGAATAAAGTCACCTATATGAAGATTCGGCAACATGGATCCAGAAGGAATTCTGAACGGTTCAATCACAAATGACCGTAATAAAAACACAATCAGAATGATTGGAAAGAAAGACCTTGAATAGTCAACGATACGCGGTAGTTTTCGAGATCCCGTGAAATCACGGTCACTTCCTCTAATCATCGTCCAAATCTTGTGTAATACGATGATCGAACCGGTTACACCAAGTGCGATTAAAAATACCAGAGCTAAATCCATAGTTACTACTTTGATGTTTTCGAATGAACGTCAATTGGTTCCAATTTTGAGGTTAAATTCAGGTGCGGTCGACTTTTAGAACAGAAAGAAAGGCTTCTTGTGGAATTTGAACCGAACCGATCTGTTTCATTCTTTTCTTTCCCGCTTTTTGTTTTTCAAGCAATTTTCGTTTTCTTGTAACATCACCGCCATAACATTTGGCGGTGACATTTTTCCTCATGGCCTTGACCGTTTCCCGAGAGATGATTTTCGAACCTATGGCAGCCTGAATGGCCACGTCAAACATTTGTCTCGGGATCAATTTTTTCATTCTCCCGACCAGTTCTCGAGCTCTATATTGACTCTGTTCCTTGTGAACCAGAATTGCCAAGGGGTCGACTCTATCTCCATTAATCAAGATATCCACTTTAACCATGTTCGCCGGACGACTTTCGATAAAGTCATAGTCGAGCGACCCATAGCCTTGGGTTACGGATTTTAACCTGTCAAAAAAATCCACAACGACTTCAGTTAATGGAATTTCAAAGTCCAGCATCACCTGTCGCCCATGATAGTGAATATTTTTCTGGATTCCTCGACGCTCTACACAGAGGCCCATAACTGCACCAACATAATCATGGGGAATAAGTATGTGAGCAATAATATACGGTTCCTGAATGTAATCGATACGCGATAGATCAGGCAGTTTTGACGGATTGTCGATTTCAATGACTGTCCCATTTTTCATATGGACTTCGTAAACCACGGTTGGAGCTGTGGTTATCAATTCAATCTGATATTCACGCTCAAGCCGCTCCTGAATGATTTCCATATGCAGCATGCCAAGAAATCCACACCGAAAACCAAAGCCAAGCGCAAGGGACGATTCTGGTTCATAGGATAGAGATGCATCGTTCAGACTAAGTTTCTCCAAGGCTGTGCGAAACGAATCAAAGTCAGCGTTATTAACTGGATAGAGTCCTGCAAAAACGGTTGATTTGACTTGCTTAAAGTCGGGCAGTGGTTTTGATGCCATGTTGTGAGCCAGAGTTATGGTATCACCTACTCTTGCAGAATGAATATCTTTCAAGCCGGCCATGACATATCCAACATTACCGGTTGAGAGTTCTTCAACTTCAACCGGTTTGGGAGTAAAGATGCCGATTTTCTCCAGCTGGTATTCTCGACCCGTCGACATGATTGTAATACGAGTTTTTCCAGAAGGCAGGGCTCCGTCAACAATCCTGACTAATGAGACAACTCCGAGATAGTTGTCGAACCAGGAATCGAGCACCAGGGCTCGCAGGGGCAATTTCCGATTATCCGGCGGGGGTGGCATATGACTGATAATTTGTTCGAGTACTTCTTCGATTCCTTGCCCAGTCTTTGCACTGACCTCGATTGCTTCTGAGCAATCCACTCCTATGACATCTTCGATTTCTGAAAGAACCCGATCCGGTTCAGCAGAAGGCAAGTCAATTTTATTCAAGACGGGTATAACCTCGAGACCACGATCGACTGCGGTATAGCAATTTGCAACAGTCTGCGCCTCAACTCCTTGCGCAGCGTCGACTACCAAAAGAGCTCCTTCACATGCACTCAATGATCTCGACACTTCGTATGAAAAATCGACATGGCCAGGAGTATCAATCATGTTCAATTGATATCGCTTTCCATTTTTGGCTTCGTAGAACAAGGTAACGCTCTGGGCCTTGATGGTGATACCCCTCTCACGCTCAAGCTCCATTGAGTCGAGCACTTGTTCCTTCATTTCTCTACTTTCCAGGGCACCGCATCTCTGAATAAAGCGATCAGCAAGAGTCGATTTACCATGGTCTACATGAGCAATAATCGAAAAATTGCGGATGGTGGTTATATCGGAATTGACCGATTTTTCATGCATGTTTGGAGTTACTCGCTATTCTTGAGGTGTAAGCACCAGATTGTGAAATTACTCGCGCTCAATTAGAAATAATTTGTTATTGGATATACTTTATTAATTCGGTGTTAGGGCTGTCTCTATATGAACACAAGTATAAACATCCAAACCTGTAGATTTATACAAGCTCAGTTTTGTGGAATCCGTTCAAATGTCAGAATTTCGCAACATGCATATCCATCGGGTTTTGATCTTACTCGACAAACAACATGCGAATCAGGCGAATGAGGGGTTATGGCTGAAAGTAGTGTGTGAGGCGATGAGTATTATATCCAGCGGCCAGCGCTTTCATGTCTGATTGTACCTCAATACCGTCCCTTAAATTCACACCCTCGATAACCTGGCCAACTTTCCGTACCCGCATAGCCTGCGCCAGCGGGATTCCGCACACTGGCCGAACTTGAACATCATGGCGAGCATGGTGTCACGGCTCAGACAGCTCTTGGTCGCCCGAGTCCTATGGCGGATCGTAGCAAAGGTCGATTCGATCGGGTTGGTGGTACGAATGCTTTGCCAGTGCTTGACCGGGAAGTCGAAGAAGCTCATCTGGTTCTCGTGGTCCTTGATCAGCTTGCGGGAAGCTTACGGATACTTCACTTCACGGCACGCCAGGAACTGGTCGAAAGCCTGGTTGGCATAGTCTCGGGTTTCCGCTATCCAGGCCCCCTACGGAAAAAATCCATCTGCCTATTCTCCCAGCAAGCCACTCAGCATCTTTTGGCATGTCATGATTTATCCCTAGGCTGCCTGAGAATTCCGAGAAACCTTGCATTAAATCAGCTGAAGCCATTGTCGAATCAGCGGTATCAGCCGAGAAATAATTTGCAAGGGATTTCCTGTCTCACAATGCCTGCTTAACCAATGTCGTTTTCCCTGTGTAACGAGGCTCGGTAATAGTAATGATATGGCGTGGCTCCTCTCTCAATCGAGAAAGCAAAACCGACAATTGTTTCCGTTTGAATTCACTCATGATCGATTTATGGCATATTGGTATACTTGCTCACTATCGATTATTTGATCTTCTGGTCTTGTCGCTTTTTCAGATAGATTATGTCGAGAGTCGATGATTTGTTGTTACTGGCATATCGACATATTTCAATCATTCAGGAATAGCAGACCTGATGATACAATCACTCACTTTAATTGAATCAATCGGTCTATGCGCACCTCACAAATACTACTTGCAACCCTAAAGCAAAACCCTGCCGATGCAGAAGTCATCTCACACCAGTTAATGGTTCGAGCTGGACTGATCCGTCGTGTTGCGGCAGGAATTTACAACTGGTTGCCAACCGGTATGCGGGTGCTGAACAAGGTCAAACAAATCGTTCGCGAGGAAATGAATCGATCTGGAGCCCAAGAAGTGTTGTTACCTGGTGTGCAACCCTCTGAACTATGGCAGGAATCGGGACGATGGAATGACTATGGGCCGGAACTCCTACGATTCAAGGATCGCCATCAACGCGATTTCTGCTTAGGACCAACTCATGAAGAAGTAATAACCGCATTGCTAAAAAACGAGGTGCGAAGTTATCGACAATTACCCGGTAACTTCTATCAAATCCAGACCAAGTTTCGCGACGAAATCAGGCCTCGTTTTGGCATCATGCGAGGCCGTGAATTCATTATGAAAGATGCCTACTCATTCCATGATAGCCAGGAATCCCTCCAGAAAACATACAATGTGATGCATGACACCTACTGTGCAATATTCGACCGAATCGGACTCCAATATCGCCCTGTAGCAGCTGATTCCGGTAGCATCGGTGGTGAAATTTCCCATGAATTCCATGTCCTTGCCGAATCCGGTGAAGATGTGATCGCCTTTTCAACTTCAAGCGATTATGCTGCCAATCTTGACTTGGCTGAAGCAATACCCCCTACCACATCAGCAGTCGAACCTGTCATGGAGTTGACGCTAGTCGATACTCCTGGACTCAGAACCATTAGTGACTTGGTTGAACAATTTCATCAGCCAATTGAAAAAACGATTAAGACTCTAGTTGTTGAAGCGGCACAAGAGTCTCAACATAAACTCGTTGCCATGCTGGTTCGTGGTGATCATGAATTAAATCCGCTAAAGGCCGAAAAACTCGACATCGTTGCATCCCCCTTGCGTATGGCTGATGCAGATATGATTCGATCAGAAATTGGTGCTGGCCCCGGATCACTAGGCCCAGTCAATCTTCCCATTCCCTGTATCGTCGATCATTGTGTTGCGGGTATGTCTGATTTCTCAGCCGGCGCCAATCAGGATGACAAACACTACTTTGGGATTAACTGGGGTCGCGATGCGGAAGCCACGACTGTAGCCGATATTCGAAATGTTGTCGATGGAGACCCATCTCCCGATGGACGTGGGAAAATCAAGGTGGTGCGTGGCGTAGAAGTTGGTCACATTTTTCAACTCGGTTTGAAATATAGCGCCGCTCTGAATGCGACAGTCCTGGACGCCGAAGGAAAGTCAATTCCAATGCACATGGGCTGTTATGGAATTGGAGTCACGCGAATCGTTGCCGCAGCAATCGAACAGAACCATGACAGCAAAGGCATCATCTGGCCTGATTCAATTGCACCCTGGTCAGTAGTGATTGTTCCGATCGGACTCAAAAGGTCAGAGGCTGTCAAAAAACTGACCGAGAATTTGTACGAATCACTCCTGAATGCCAACATTGAAGTCTTGTTAGATGACCGAAATGAACGCCCGGGTGTACTGTTTGCGGATATGGAATTAATTGGCATTCCGCATCGGATCGTCATTGGCGAGCGAGGTATAGAGAAGCAGACTGTGGAGTACTATCATCGCCCGACCAATCAAACTAGAGACCTCCCTGTCGAAAATCTCCTCGACGAGTTCATTGCAATCATCCAAAGCAAACAATCCTGAAATTCCAACCAAAAAGCAGTTCTGGAAGATTGCAATGACCGTTAAATTATCCTTTGACTACCCATCACTCAATCGCAACACCGTTCCTACTGCATAAAAACCGATGAGTTCGAGCTTAACCATTCTTGCAATTGGCGATATTCATCTTGGCACAATACCAACTCGACTGCCCGAAGATCTGCCGGACGCTGGATTTGCAAAACAAGATTTAACGCCAGCTGCGGCATGGGAGAGCGCTGTTGACTACGCAGTCGATATGCAAGTCGATGCTGTGTTGCTCGCTGGTGACGTAGTAGAGAGCACCAATGCACGTTTCGAGGCATTAGTACCACTCGAGCAAGGTGTACAAGAGTTAATCAAACATAACATCAAGGTCATCGCAGTAGCTGGAAATCATGATACCGATGCCCTACCCCGCCTGGCAAGACTAATCGAAGGATTTCATCTTCTGGGAGAAAAAGGCATATGGGAAAAAACCGTCTTGTCAAAAGATGACAAACCAGTAGCAGCCATCATTGGCTGGTCTTTTCCCGAAAGACATGTGCGGGATAATCCAGTCGCCAAACTCAATCAAAATGCACTTGAACTTGACTCCTTGTCGCTGTGCAAGATTGGCTTGCTGCATGCAGACCTCAATGCTTCAGGCGGACGTTATGCGCCTGTCAGAACGGATGATTTGCGTTCCAGTGGTTTTGATGCCTGGCTTCTGGGACATATTCACAAGCCGTCATTATTGCAAACTGCTGGAGAATCGAACAAGGAGGCTATTGGATACCTTGGCTCCCTAGTTGGGCTGGACCCGACAGAAACCGGGCCACATGGTCCATGGATTCTGAAAATAACCGAAAGTGGTATCGAGGAAATCAGACAGATACCCATTGCTCCTCTGCGCTGGGAACACATTAATGTTTCATTGGACGAGGTTGGCAATATCGAAGATCTATCCGACTTGTTAGTTGACCAGGCAACCAAAGCCTTGCAAAAAATAACAGATGATGGATCGGCTCCTCTTGTACTAGGGGTACGAGCCACAATGATTGGTTGCTGTAGTTTCCAAAAGGATCTTCAAGCATGGATCAACAATGATGAGTTCAAAAAAATACAACGTCAGGTAGACCAAACATGGATTTTCTACAACAGGATAATCAATTCGTCGAACCCTATGATCGATGTTTCCGAGATTGCGAAAGGAGATGACCCTGCTGCAATACTTGCTCAGAGAATTGTTATTCTGGAAAACAACCAGCCTGAAGCCAAGAAGCTCATTGAACAAGGCCGCTCTGTATTGGAACCCGAAGTCAAGGACAGTCGCTGGTCACCGGCTGATGATCACCGAAATGCCATTGATCGCCTCTCGGATGAACATGTGAGAGAATTGCTCATTCGTGCGGGAAAAAGCGCTCTTCACAATATGCTAGATCAAATTCCGGATAGCAAACCATGATACTGAAACGATTGAATATCATTCGATTGCCCGGCATTGATGAATCTTTTCAGGTTGACTTCAAAGGATCAGGTTTCCATATCATACATGGCCCGAACGGAATCGGAAAATCCAGCCTTTGCAAAGCAGTCGAACACTTGTATTGGGGAGATTCAAAAACCAATTCGCCAATATCTGTAACTGGACATATCGAACTGAATGGAGTGAACTGGTCAATTGAGCGCGATGGCAGAAGCCTTAAATGGTCTAGAATTGACGGGCTGGAAACAGATCTTCCGGAATTACCGCCAAGCTACCAAGCAAAGTGTTTCTTTCTTCAATTGAGAGATTTGATCGATCCATCAAAAGACAGTTTGGCGGATATCGCAACACAGATAAATCGGCAAATGGCCGGAGGTTTTGATCTTGATGCAGTCATTGAATCCTTTCCAGAACTGACCCGACATCGCACAGGCAAGCTTAGCAGGGATTTTATCCATGCCAACTCCAATATAGACAAAAAGCAAAAAGAACAATCACACCTTCAATCCCGTGAAAATCATCTGGAGACTCTTCAAAAGAAACTGGAATCCGCCAGGGAAGAAGCGAACCGTGAAGCAAGCATCGATCGAGCATTAGGGTTGCTTGAGAAACGCAAGGAGCTTGATCAGTTAAGACCTGATTTGTCCAGATTTCCGTCAGAAATTAGCAAGCTACAAGGAAATGAGATTGACAGGCTTAATGGATTGGAAGAAAGAATCCAAAATTTGTCCGAAGAAATCAAACAACTCACATTTGAGGTTCAAATTGCTGAGGATGAACAGCATGACTCCCAGCTATCCGCCCCGTTGGATTCAATCAATCTCACTGCAAAAAAATCCCAGGTCGATAAACTGATTCGACTGGAAGACAAGATACAAACTATCGATAGCGAAATTGCAGGTGATGAGAATGGACTATCAAAAGCAATGAAAGCCATCGGCGGCGCTGTCCGTTTGGATCGCCAATATACACTCGAAGAACATGGTCAACTGTATGAATTTCTGGGGCAATGTACAAGCGCACAAAATCAGCAAGAAATCATCACTACAAAAATAAAGCTTCTCGAAACTGATTCTCTCGATCCAATATCCGGGTCGAATTCCAACGAGTACGAGAGTGCAATTACTGCTCTGCGAATGTGGCTGAGAGCCCCAGTACCCGGAACATCATTCCTCACGAAAACCAATGCCATATGGGGGCTGTTGGTCGGTTTAATTACAAGTTTGCTCGGAGGAATACTGACAGTTTATTTTTCTCTTACGGCACTCATTCTAGTTGGTACCGGTTTGAGTATCCTGTTATTTGCTTTTTTTGTTTTTTTGTCGACTCACGATTCCCCATCTACTTCAGATACCCAGGAAGCAGCAGAAAACGATTACCGGCAAACCAGTCAGCCAGAGCCGGAGCCTTGGGAATTCTTATCAGTGAAACACTTGCTGACACAACTGGAAACTGAACAGGCAAAAGCACTCGCTAAAATTCAGTTGAAAGAGTGGCGCAAAGTCGAGCTCGCACAACTCAAACTTGAATTAGAAACGGTTAGGGACGAACAGGAAAAACTGGATATTAAGCGTCTGGAGCTTGCAAAAGAACTCAATCTTGAACATATACCCGATGCGAAACTTGTTGACTATGCACGATCTCTTAATGAAATCCAGGAGATACATAACAGACTTAATGAACGCAAGGGAACCTCGCAAGAGTTAAAAGCCAGTTACGCCAAGGAACTTGAAATTATTAGAAACTATATCTCGGAATATGGAACTGATCAACCTCAGAACGGATTTGAAGCAAAAGCAATTATTGATTCACTAGGCGTTCGTAGCAATCAACTGGAAAAGGCCATATCCAAAAAAAGATCAGCAGAAAAGCAAATCGAAAGAAGGAACTCAGAGAAACAACAAGAAGAAAAACATGTTCAGGATATCTATGCAAGTTTGTCGATTGAACAGGGGGATTTCGCAAAACTGCGGGACATGCTGAATCAACAACAAGAGTACCTTGAGCTAGGCAAACGAATCTCGAAGCTCGAAAATCTGATTGACGGTGATATGCAGGAACTACATGCCGCCAATCAATCTGACCTGGAAAACTTGACTATCGAAGACTTGCAGCAACTCAAGAAACAGGCCGAACAAGCCAAGCATAGGGTTGAAGAGATTTCCAAGGAGATCAGTGAAATTCAGACTCTGACCAATCAAGCAAAACAGGGAAGTACCATGCAAGATCTGATCACAGAGCAAGAGAATGCCCGGATGAACTTGCAAGATGCCCTTGATGTTCAATTGCAATCACAAGCCGTGAAATTTCTGATCTCTCAAGTGAAAGAACAGTATGAACAGAGACATGTACCCCGCTTGTTTGAGCGTGCAAAATTTCAATTTCAACGCTTTACCCACAACTCGTACGATCTGCAAATTGCACGACATGATGGAAAACCGGCCCTGCGGGCAATGGATCTGCATGCAGGCAAAATACGGGAACTGGATCAATTATCGGATGGTACGCGTGTTCAATTGCTGATTGCTGCACGCATTGCATATGCCGAAGAAATCGAGAAAAATCTCAAACTGCCCTTCTTTCTTGACGAAGCATTGGATCAAAGTGATCCGCAACGTTTTGCTGCCATTGTAAAGTGTCTCGGTCAAGTATCAGCAGATCAGAAGCGGCAAATAGTCTACTTGACGAGCGATCCGTCTGACCAAAATCGCATCAATCACGCTTTGGAGCATGCTGGCTACGAGGTCGCTTCTATCATTGATTTGGGGGGAATTCGAAATAGGTCGGTTCGTGTAGATGACGCAACCAAGCTCGAAGTTCAGTCTGAAGCAGACATTCCGGCACCGTCCAGCCAGCCATATTCACAATATGTGTTCGATCTGGCCATACCAGAATTTATACCAACAAGAGGATGGAACAGCCAATCAATTTGCTATGTACTACCCGAGAACAATGAATTGTTGTATCGATTTTTCAAGAATGGCATTCGAACTGCAGGACAATGGAGCATTGTTCAAGGACAACCGCTCGCCAATGAATTATGCAACGAACTTCTCAATCCAGAAGAGATAGGCAACCGCGTCGAATTATTCAAGGTGTTCTGTGAGCTATGGTCTGTAGGTCGTGGTCGTCCGCTAGATCGGCATGCTCTAGAAACCAGTGAAGCAATCAGCGATCGATATATTCAGGGTATTTCGGATATTGCAAAAGAAAACCAGGGTAGTGCATCAAAAGTCCTCGAGATATTAAGAGGAAGAGAGGATGAGAGAAGTAGTAGCTTTCGTCACAACCAGATCGAGAAACTGGAGCAGTATTTTTTGGATAACGGTTATCTTGAAGAACGCGAAATACTGGATAAAGATGAACTATTGCTACGGATACGTGCAACTCCAGTAGCGAGCAAGCTTTCGGAAGATGCAAGCCTCACTTTAATTCGGAAGTGGCAGGCTCTGGCCGATCGGTTTTCTTAGCTATAACTTGCCTATGAGGTTTTTCTCTCGAAATTCGAGACCTGTCTCAAGTCACCGCCCTGCCAAAGATAAAACATGACTAGAGGTTCATCGCAAGTTTCAAAAGAATGAGGAAGCGAAGATGAAACAAAAATTATTTCATCTGACTTTCTCAACGATTTTGGTTGACCCCGACCAATTTGAAACCGTGCAGTCCCGGAGAGAATCCAGTAAATCTCCTCTGCTTCATGCCAGTGCAACGGATATTCCACACTTGGACCCCAAACACCGATACCGCTTCGCAACCGTTCGCTAACGAAAGGGCCTCGGCGTCCACTAATCTCACAAAACGCGTACGCTGATAACAATGAATCGCCAACCACACCGTCTTCTTTGGTGTAGGTCTGTTCCCAGAATAATGATTCCCGATTTGAGATCAATTGACTTAGGAGTTTTCCTGCATGGGTTTCAGCATCCGGATGAATTTGATTGAGCAGGCAGGTAACCGGGAGAACTTTGCATCCAACATCAAGCCAGCGTTCTCTGAGATGATGGAAACCATCCTTGAATTTCTGAACATGTGGATTGTTACTTTCACAGACCATCCACTCCATTATTGCGAGAATTTCAGCATGTATCGCATGAATTTGGGATGTTCCATTCATTTGTTGCAACGTCATCAAACTGATGGATTCAGCTCATACGACGACCAGATCTGTTGGATGACGGCTTAGCCTTTCAATGCCATCACGAGTAACTCGTACAGTCTGGCCCAGAGTCATTGAATTGCCCGACTGGCTATTCATTAGAATTATGTGTACAAACAGCACATTATTGGCCTGCATGACATAAGGGTTATCGGCATAGAACATCGGGTAGTCCATCCAGATAGGACTGAACATGGCTCCAAGGCTATATCCACAAGCATTCATTCTGTGCTCCTGATAACCATGCTCATCCAGAACCCTTGCATGCTCGGAAAATACCGTGCCCATTGTCTCACCCGGGCGAATCGAGTCCAAACAGGCCTCCATCGCCTCCGAGCAAGCCGTATGCATGTTCTTGTGCTCGCTCGACACATCGCCAATCAGAAAGGTCTGCATAAGACATGCATGATAGCGTCGATAGGCTCCTGCATACTCCAAAGTGAGTTGATCCTGTTCATCCAGTGTTCTTCGCCCTGAAAAATATCGACACAGCAGTCCACCCGCACCAGAACCAATGATGAATTCATTGCCAGGATAATCACCGCCGCCGCGAAAAACGGCAGATTGCATTGCAGCCAGAATATCCCCCTCAAAAACCCCGGCACCAGCCGTCTCGATAGCCGCTGACATGGCATCATCAGCAAGCTCTGCTGCTCGTTTCACATGTATGATTTCCGACTCACTCTTGACCGCGCGGATGACCCCAACCAGCGAGGATTCATCCCTGAGCTTGCAAAATCCATTTAATGCCTGATCCAAACTTTTGCCATAAGCCGCCGACAGCCCGTAAGCATTGTATTCACATCCAAGAATCTTTCCGAAAACGCCGTAGTCAGACAATGCATTCCGCAAATCCAGTGATGGATTTGCTTGCTCTGCATCGACCCAGATGCGTATATCTTCGATATCGGAAGTGTATTGTGCCTGGCGTAGATCAGGGGCTCTTGTCAGAAGAAAATATCGACCATCGACTCCCAGATACAAGCACTGAAAAAAACAGAATCCAAAGGTGTCATAGCCGGTTAGATAGTACATGCTTTCCTGCTTGAAAATCAGCAGCCCATCGAGACTTTTCTTTTTCAGCTCTGCTATGACCTTGTTCCGGCGCTTTACTAATTCAGAATTTTCAAAATGTAGGGACATTTCAGCTCCAAGACGTTGTGTTTCCTGTTTGAACTCGGGGATTTTGTTCTCAGCGCAAAATTATATATCCAAATCAGGACCGCAAGTAAAATCTGGAGTCAGCAAGGATTTCTCAGTGATCATTCAGATACGCTCTGCTTCCAGTATAATTTCCCGCAACTCAATTCTTGCCCTCTCCCCTATGCCACGACCGACCCGAACTCGATTCGATACTCTTTCTTTGCATGCCGGACAACGACCTGATCCGGTTCACGGTGCACGGGCCGTTCCCATCTATCAAACTACAAGTTATGTTTTTCGAGACAGCGACCATGCAGCATCGTTGTTCAACATGGAAAGGCCAGGGCATGCCTACTCTCGTCTTTCCAATCCAACTACAGCAGTCCTCGAAGAACGAATTGCAGCCCTGGAAGAAGGAATTGGGGGCATTGCAACCTCTAGTGGCCAGGCTGCGCTCCATCTGGCTATTGCCACCTTGATGGGTTCGCAATCACACATCGTTTCCTCTAGCGCTATCTACGGTGGATCTCACAATCTGCTCGAATACACCTTGCCCCGGTTTGGCATAGCAACGACCTTCGTCTCACCGCGTGATATCGATGGTATTCGTACAGCCATTCGCCCCAATACCCGGCTAATATTTGGCGAGACAATCGGCAATCCTGGAAATGACATCATGAATATTCCAGCTGTTGCCGAAATTGCAAACGAGCACAAAATTCCGCTCATGATCGACTCGACATTTACCACTCCATACTTAATGAAACCCTTTGAACTTGGAGCGAGCCTGATTATGCATTCGGCAACCAAATTTCTATCTGGACACGGCACAGTAATTGGAGGTGTTCTGGTTGATCATGGAAGGTTTGACTGGGAAGCGAGTGGTAAATTTGAAACACTTTCAGAGCCTTATTCTGGTTTTCATGACATGACTTTCGATGAGGAAATGAGCCAGGGCGGATTTCTTCTGAGAGCTCGCCGCGAGGGAATGCGGGATTTTGGAGCATGCATGTCACCAACAGTAGCCTTCTATATCCTGCAAGGCATCGAGACACTCTCGTTACGAATGCAACGACATACCACGAATACCCGAAAAGTGATTCAATATCTTCAGTCATCGGATCAAGTTGAGGCAGTCAGTTACCCCGAGTTACCCGAGCATCCAGATTACGAATTGGCAAAAACTCTTCTGCCCCGTGGAGCAGGTTCAATCTTCAGTTTCTCGTTAAAGGGAGGGCGAAAAGCAGGTAAAGCATTTACTGAAGGGCTCGAGGTTTTTTCGCATTTGGCAAATGTTGGAGATGCAAAATCCCTCATTATTCATCCAGCCAGCACGACCCATCACCGCATGAGCAAAGATGACCTGGAAAAGGCTGGGATCACCGAAGGAACAATCCGATTGTCGGTTGGACTTGAAGACATTGATGATCTAACCGAAGATCTCTCTAAAGGACTCTATCTCGCAAAGAAAGCATCCGATAAATAAGTTCACTGCAAATGTATATCAACCTGCAAAACACTCCATACTACGCTTATACCGCTACACATGAACTCCAGCCAGAATTAGAAACGATTGTGTTTGTACATGGTGCCTCGATGGATCATTCCGTGTGGTCTCATCAAAGCCGATATTTTGCCTACCATGGATACAATGTATTGGCTGTCGATCTTCCTGGACATCGATTAAGCAAGGGTAAACTTCTTTCGAGCATTGAAGACATCGCAAAATGGCTGATTCAGATTCTTGGCAACGTTCAGTGTCGAACAGTCCATTTGGTTGGTCATAGTATGGGAGCACTGGCTGTGCTTGAGGTTGCCTCGCAAATTGATGTCGATGTACATAATCTGAAATCATTATCCTTGGTCGGCTTTTGTTATCCAATGCAAGTTGCCCCGGCTTTAATGAATGCAGCCAAAGAAAATCCAAGCAAAGCCTATTCCATGATGACGCAGTGGAGTCATGCATCAAGAACTGGCGGTGAACCGGTACCAGGATTCTGGTCAGCCGGCATGCAAATGAGCATGATGGAAAATAACAAGAAAGCTGCGATTCATTGCAATTTGCAAGCATGTCGTGATTATTTGGGTGGTGAGCAAGCATTTGCAAAAGTGAAGTGTCCCATCCTGTTCATTAGTGGAAAACTAGACAAAATGGCCCCCGCGAAACTCGCTGTCCAACAAGCGAAAAAAAACAAGAATGCGAAAATCCAACTGCTTGATGGATGCGGTCACAATATCATGTTTGAATCGCCTGATGGTGTTCTCGAATGCCTGAATCGATTCATTCGTCCTTGAACTGGCGAATTTTCCCCGTACCGCAAGGTCAATAATGAATTACCGCGGATGCAGAACAGCATCCGGTGCATCAGCCATCCAGCCGAAGAGCGCGAACAGGTATTCGACGTTCATTCTTCTGGAGGCCAGAGCTCCTCAAGCAACACCTGAATAATATGATGCAGTTCGGGCAGTTCATTTTTTGCGTAAGACCATGTTCGATAAGACTTTACCTGGCATATCCACGGATCAACAAGTTTCGGAAATCCACGATCTTCCGCAAGTCGGGAATACGTCCCGCAAGCTCAGGATCAACGCCATGCAGTCGATTTAGCGCTTCACCGATGATTTCGAACTTGCGTTCGACCGATGCCTGTTTTCCCCATCGCTAGAGTAGGTATCAAAGTCAAACCCTTCAAGATACTCTGTAATATCTCTGGCAGCCTGATCGACATCTGGGAGAAAAACACGAACGTCAGGACTCATATATTAATTCTTTTGACTTATTGATGGCTACACGAAGATATGGATTACGAATTGCTTCGACTTCAACCAGGTCAACCGGATGTCCAACCGCACGAGACAAGGCATCCCGGAAGTCAAAATACTGCCCCAGTGTACAGTTTTCATCCTGATGACAGAATTCCACCAGAAAGTCGACATCGCTTGTTTCAGGGTCAAAATCCACCCCTCTCGCGCCAGACCCGAAGATTTCGAGACGAGTCACGCCATGGAGCTTGCAAAGTTCCACCAGCTTTTCCCGCTTGTCAGCTATTGCATCATGCATTACCAGATTCCTCAGTATCGTGGGTAAAAATTCATTGCTCCAGCTCAAGTCGGAACTGCAAAACTGCCCTCCGATTGAAAACTCATGAACAAATTTGTATCGGTGTGCATGGCCGCGAGTGCAAGATGAGCACCTGTATCTGACCATTCTGGTCAGTGGTGGTGGCAATCTCACCATGGTGGAATCATATACGGGATTGTCGGGCTGCGCAAGACTCGGCGAAAGGCCTCCCGATGGCTTTTGCTTTGGCAAATGAAATTCAATTGAAAGCTTTCCAACATCATGAAGAAAAAGGTGTCAGTACCGATATGACCTCCCCAAAACCTACAAAAAGAACTCAGATATTTCAAACTGAGTCATTACCCAAAAGGCCTCTCCCGCTCGTACTGCCCTAACTGAAATCAGGCGGCACGCAGTAATTCCCGGTTCTTTTCACGAACAGCTGTTCGTTCCGGCAGTCATCGTCAGTCCGCGAGCGGTTCGTTGCCTGTTCGATCCCGGGCTTTCAATCATGTGACTTCCAGCCCATGAAAAACTTCATGCGGGGTCCGATAGCCAAGGCGGTTGCCGCCGGCGGGCGAATGGTGCGCAGAAAGTCGCACAGGATCGAATAGCCTCCGTCATGACCCCGCTCCTCGATCTCGGGCTTCAGCCGACTCGCAGACAGTTCGGGATACGCCTGCAAGCGACCCGACAGGAACTCCTTTTTACGAATCCAGCTTGCTGCCCACCACGCGCGAACCGGGCATCCCGCCGCCCCCAATGTCGGTGTTCAGGCATTTGCGAACGGTCTTGCGATCCCTTCCCGCACGGTGTGCGATGCCGGTAATCGAAAGCCCCTCTTCTCGCAACTTCTCCATCATCAGGTATTCCTAAATATCGTTCATTCTCCGTCCTCTTTTCAAGTTGGTAAAAACAACTCGAAACTACGGGAAGACTTTCCTCTCCACTCCCCCCCCCCCAAACGGGAAAAATGGATCAGTACTTCCGGGGATTCTGAATCGGTAGAAGTGGGGAAACTCGATCGGTACTTTTGGGGCGGTCATATCGGTACTGACACCTTTTTCTTCATGATGTTGGAAAGCTTTCAATTGAATTTCATTTGCCAAAGCAAAAGCCATCGGGAGGCCTTTCACCGAGTCTTGCGCAGCTCGACAATCCCGTATATGATTCCACTCATGGTGAGATTGCCATCACCATTGAACAAAGTGGGCAAATACAGGTGCTCATTTTGCACTCGCAACCATACATACCGGTATAACTCTGTTCATGGGTTCGCAATCGGGGGCAATGTTGCGCTTTGATCATACGTTTTCTTTTACCTTGAAACATTCGCTTATGGATCATGTTGAACAAATCCTCTTTCCCAAGTGGGTTATACCTGTCGATGAGGAAAATTCCGTTCATGAAGGTTACGGCATAGCAATTGATGCCGGACGTATCGTTGCAGTAGCCAAAAAACTGGAAATGGAAGCCCAATATACTTCGAACGACGTTGCGGTACTAGACGATCATGCCATTATTCCTGGATTGGTCAATGCACATACGCATGCTCCCATGACTCTATTCCGGGGACTGGCTGATGATTTGCCAATGCAAGAGTGGCTCAATGAGCATATCTGGCCAGCTGAAGCGAAATGGGTTGATGAAGAATTTGTACGTGCAGGGACCAACCTTGCTTGTGCAGAAATGTTGCGTTCGGGTACGACCTGCTTCAATGACATGTATTTCTTTCCGAATGTTGTAGCTGAGCAATGCGAAGCTTGTGGCATACGGGCTTGTGTCGGCATGATCGTGATTGAATTTCCAACAATCTGGGCAAACAATCCAGATGAATATATTCAAAAAGGTCTCGATCTCCGGAATTCCTTCAAGCAATCAAGTCTTATTACTACCTGTTTATCACCTCATGCGCCCTATACCGTATCCGATAATACTCTTGAGCAAATTGTCGAGTTGTCAACAGCACTAGACTGTCCGGTTCATATGCACGTACACGAAACCGCCGAAGAGGTAGAACGGGCGGTTTGCGAAACTGGTGTCCGCCCGCTTGAACGTTTGAATCATCTTGGACTACTCAACAAGCGCCTGATGGCGGTTCACATGACTCAACTCACATCGGATGAGATTAAAACCCTTGCTGAGAGCAAGGTCCATGTGATTCATTGCCCTGAATCAAATCTCAAACTGTCTTCCGGAAATTGTCCAGCTGGCATATTGACTAGCCATGATGTCAATATTGCTCTTGGCACTGATGGTGCTGCAAGCAACAATGATCTGGACATGTTCGGCGAAATGCATACAGCTTCATTATTGGCAAAAATAGTCGGTGGCTCCGCTACCTTCATGAATGCCTATACAACACTTCGCATCGCGACCTTGAATGGAGCCAAAGCTCTTGATCTCGATCATGAAATTGGTTCCATTGAAATCGGAAAATCAGCAGACTTAGCGGCAATTGATCTGTCTCATCCAGCGACTCAACCTTGTTATAACCCGGTCAGCCAAATTGTATATAGCGCATCCCGCGATCAAGTTACCGATGTTTGGGTAGCTGGAAAACGGTTGTTAAATGCAGGAAACCTCACTACGGTTGATGAGCATCAATCCATATCGATTGCCCGAGACTGGCGTGACAAAATTTATCATTCAAGAACATGAAAACAAGCCAGTCCTTCCACATAGATAATAATGTGGACAGTAGTGAACGCGTGAAATTTGAGGTATCCATTGATCAATGGTGGGATCCTGAAGGTGATTTCGCATCACTGCACCGTATCAACCCACTTCGATTAAGCTTCATCGACGAGCGTACACCTCTACTCGACAAAATGGTCTGCGATGTCGGCTGTGGTGGCGGCATACTGAGTGAAGGCATGGCAAAAATGGGGGCTAGAGTCACGGGTATCGATATCTCGGATGAAATTCTGGAAGTAGCAAGAACGCATGCTCAACATCTGAATCTGGACATTGATTATCAGTGCATGGATATCCACAAACTCGCTAAAACCAACACGAAACAATGGGATGTCGTGACATGTCTGGAGGCGCTTGAGCATGTTCCAGACCCATTCAGCCTGATCCAAGGATGCGCAAAACTGGTCAAACCAGGAGGTTCAGTCTATTTTTCAACCATGAACCGCAATCTCAAATCGTTTGCACAAGCGATAGTCGGAGCGGAATACATTCTCGGGTTGCTACCGAAAGGAACACACGACTACGGCAAATTTATCCGCCCTTATGAACTTCTAAAGTGGTGTGAACAATGTGGCATGGATCTGGCTGATATGAAAGGAATATCTTACAACCCTATTTTCGATCAATATTCCATCGTGGAATCAACAGAAGTCAATTACATCGCTCATGCTATCTATCCTGAAGCAGTTGTATGAACAATCCACTACCCTCTCCAATCCAGAACATATTATTCGATCTTGACGGCACTCTGGTTGATTCACATGGCGATCTCTGCAATGCGCTAAACCGACTCGAAACAGAGTGCGGAAAGCCCCCAACACCGCATGATGTGATCCGTCCATACGTCTCGCAAGGGGCTATGAAAATGATTTGTGTTGCTTTCGATGTTGAGCTCAACAAGGACAATCCTCGACTCCAATCTTTATGGCGACAATTGCTTCAATTCTATCGAGAGAATATTGCCTCGGTGTCGAGACTTTTCCCGGGAATGCCCGAGGTTCTTGACCATTTGCGACTGAATGGAATAGGATGGGGGATTGTAACCAACAAACCTGAAGGGCTTTCGCGTCAACTACTTACTGCACTGAATATCCAGCCACCAAAAGGATGCATTGTCGGTGGAGATACGCTACCATCCAAGAAACCGGAGCCTGAAACTTTGTTATACGCCTGTCAGTTACTTGCAGCCGAACCAAAAAAGACGATCTATGCAGGAGATGATCCACGAGACGTCATGGCCGGGAAAAACGCGGGTATGGCCACGATAGCTGCCAGATATGGATACTATATGCCTGATAATCCACCAGATTTCTGGGGAGCAGATCGCATCATTGATCATCCAATCGAATTGATTGATATCTTGTCGAACTAGAGTTCAGTGGAAATTCTGAACAACCCTCAAGCTGCCCAGAAATTATGTCATTTGTGGCGTGAAAATGGCTTGCAAGTTGGCTTTGTGGCAACCATGGGAGCACTTCATGACGGACATTTATCTCTACTTGAACAAGCGATTTCTGAAAACGATCGAACCTGCGCAAGCATCTTCGTCAACCCGTTGCAATTTGATGACTCTCAAGACTTGAAGAATTACCCAAGCAATATGGAAAAAGATTTGGAACTACTTGATCATTATGGATGTGATATGGCATTTTCCGGAACGATGGAAACGTTCTTCCCGGAAGTCAATCATCCTGATCAGATTGAACAAATCGATCCGGGGCCCTGCGCCAGAGATTTGGAAGGGGCCTATCGACCGGGCTTTTTTGAAGGTGTTGCAACAATCGTAGATCGCCTGTTTCGGACTGTTGGTGATTGCAAGGCCTATTTTGGCGAGAAAGACTTTCAGCAAACCTTGGTAATCAAGCACTTGTCTAGTCAATTGAAAATTACCGGAATCAATATTGAAGTTGTTGTATGTCCCACTATCCGAAATGAAGACGGACTTGCGTTATCCTCACGCAATCAACATTTAGGAATAACTCAGATTGAAACTGCGAACCAAATATATCGTGCGCTGAATCAGACACAACTAGCCTGGAGATCTTCGATTCGTGATCGAAGTACGCTTATGGAGATACTGCAAACGGAACTGAAACATCCGCAAATTCACATCGACTATGCTGAAGTTCGTAACCCTGAAAACTGGAATTCAACCGAACCAGAAATGGCCGATGCAATTGCACTTGTAGCAGTACGCATTGGTGGTGTTCGCCTTATCGACAATCTCCGCCTCAATCAGCCGTGAAACCATGGTTCAGTCAACATAGCAGCTCGAACAAAATTACCGGATACAGCAACAATTACCCTATCCTGCAAACGGAACAAAGATTATGAATCACCCAAACGACAAAAAGGCAATCGTACTCGGAGGAAGTTCGGGCATTGGACTAGAAACTTCCCGGCTCTTGGCAAAACATGGGGTCGAGGTAATTGTCGGTAGTCGACGTGGAATGCTTGATGAACCTTTATCAGGTGTTCATGCAGAAAGTGTTGACGTGCTCGATAGAGCATCTCTACAGAATTTTTTCGAACGTCAAGGACAAGTTGATTATCTGGTCAATTCAGCCACGGGTGGCAAGCGGGCTGTTGGCTCATTTCTGGATATGGATATTGAGGGGTTTCGTGGATCATTTGCGAAACTCTGGGGTTATACCAACTCGGTTCACCTAGGTGCCAGGCACATCAAGGCGAATGGGGCAATTGTTCTGGTCAGCGGTTATCCAGCCAGACGCTTCAAACCCGGTTACATAGCGATTTCCACTGTAGGGAATGCTGTCGAAGGTTTTGTTCGCGGGATGGCTCATGAATTGAAGCCAATAAGAATAAATGCGGTTGCACCTGGCTTAATCGATACACCCATGTTTGCACAACAAGGACATGAACGAGAAATTTTTCTTTCCGAATCCACGAAAGACCACTTGATTCCCAGAGCTGGAAATCCCGAAGAAGTAGCTAAAGCGATCCTATTTGCACTCGAAAATGAATTTGTTACAGGAACCACTATCGATGTTGATGGTGGCGCATTGATTCATTGAGCAATTCAAAATCATGTCTTATCGACTTTTTTTGAGCCGACTGAACGACCGAGCTGAATCACATCACGCCCAAATCGATTGCGGATTTTGTCGGTCAAGCGATCAAGATGTCCAGATGAACTGGCGCTCTGATTGATTTGCGCTGAGTGATCAAATATTGAACTTTGCTGACTCGCTTCACAATCGAATCCCGATATTCCAACTCCGATCAATCTCACTTTGAAGGCATGGTTCTGCAATTCTTCCGCAATCAAACTACGCACAATATTCCAGGCAGTCTGCGTGCAATTACTGGGACTTTCTAGAGTTCGTGATCGACTGACTGTGTTGAAATCTGCATAGCGAATTTTCACTTTAACCACTCGACCTTCAAGGTTTGCATTGCGAAGCCGATAGCAAACACTCTCAGTCAGGTAGATTGCTGTTGACTCAATTGCCCTGTAATCACTGATGTCTTGCGCAAAGGTCGTTTCCTGCGAAATTGATTTCACCTCGTTGTCGGGTGTGACTTTTCGATCATCAATTCCGCAAGCGAGTTTTTGGACCGCCGAAGCATCCTGACCCAATAAATTCCGAATTACCCTCGGGTCAGCCAATCGCAAGTCCTTAATGGTTTTGATACCCGAAGATTTGAATTTTGCGCCACTCACTTTACCAATCCCCCAAAGACGTTCGATAGGCTTTGAGTCCAAAAATACCTGAACCTGCTCCTGCAAAATTACGGTAAATCCATCGGGCTTCCCTTCATCGCTCGCAAGTTTGGACAAGAACTTGTTTGGCGCGATACCCACAGAAGCAATTAATCCAAGTTCATTTGCGATATCTGATTTGATTAGCTTGCCTATATTGACTGCATTACCGTAAAGTTTTTCACTCCCGCTACAGTCCAGGAATGCCTCATCAAGAGACAATGGTTCAATAATTGGTGTGTAATGTGAAAATATATCGACAATTTGTCGAGATACTTTTCGGTACAAGGAATGTCGTGGGCGGATAATCAGCAAATCTGGACATTTCTGAACAGCCAAAGCTGTGGGCATTGCACTGTGTATCCCGAACTCTCTAGCTGGATAGTTGGCAGCCGAGACCACCCCTCTTTTGTCTGGGAGTCCTCCAACAATTAATGGCTTGCCTCGAATATCAGGATTTTCCCGTTCCTCTACGGATGCATAAAAGGCGTCCATATCAACGTGAATAATCATGGTTTATTGCTGTCAGAGAAGCCATATAGGATCAAAATACACAAAAGACGGGAATTCAGTATTGATTCACCCTTTCGACGAAACACTAACGAAGTTTGCAACCAGGTTTGTAATGGGAATATCTGCAATCTGGTTTTCCTTTTGAAGGAAACCCGCAAACTCATAATGACAATCCACTTTCCTTTTCATGATGTTATAGTTCTCGCGATTCGCATTTATATAGTAGGCAAGATCAATTCTAACTTGTTCCATGAGTTATACGAACAGATGAGAATAACGATGATTAAATTGTGAATTTCTGATCGCCAAACAGAGGCAATAGTTCCACTTGCAAGTGTGCACAAGAGTTGCCCTTCCTGCCACAATATGCTATGATTTCCGCATCCGATTTCACAACCATTAGAGGGCAAGATTATGACACAAGAAACACATCTCGAAAAATGGGAGGACAGCCCGGAAAAAACGGATCTGGCGCAAACCCGCCGTCCGGTTCATGCTATCGGTGGAATGACACATAGCGGGCCTTATACAGGCAAGGCCTTTGAAGACCCCGATTACACTGTTCGTGATGATTTAAGGGATGTGGACTGTTATTTCCAGCAAGAAGCCGATCGGATAACTGTATGCTCATGATGTCATAACCATGGCGGGTAGTGCCGGTTCAATCCTGTACGATGTCAAATGCAGACGGTTCTGAGCCTGCCCGCACTGCATCGATGAGTAGCCTCAAGCCGACATGCGCTAAACCGCGGTTGTCTGTCTGGGGACTCGAGGCATGCCGTATTTCCCCAGTAATACTTGCTAAGGACATCTTTCAAGGTGGTGCTCGGCCTTGGCGGGTCAAGCGAGTGCTCGATGCGGGTACGTGTAAACTCTCTCCACCGAGTCAAGAATCCGACTTGGATGCATGTTGTCCTGACCACAGATCGACACATGGCCGCTATCAAAATAGAATGTATATTGCAAATTTTCACACCTCAGTTTACTTTTCGTTAAATTTTTCGGAGTGAACGACCATTAAATATTCTTGCATGGCGTATTTAATTCGCAAAGGATCAACAAAATAACCTCGAACAGATTTCGATGGGAGTTCGCATCAATTTCACTGCTCCCTCTCAATCAAATACATTGATTATGAATTGTCCTGTCTACCAGAACCAACATCAAACATTGTTTGCGAAAAGAACAGGAGAGGAAATTCACATAAAGGTTCCCAATCATGTTGAATTTTGCATGATAAATGAATTTCCTTCGGAAGCTCAAAACAAAAAATTGTATTGTCTCGTCTTCTCAATTGAACAACCATCGGATTACAGTCGACCGTCTGCATTATCTTGATGGAGACGATGTCTGATCAACAGACCTTTCGATTCATTTGCTCGCAAACTAGTTTATGCAGATTACAGATTGTTGAATACCGAACTTCCAAAGCAGGCAATGCTGTCATTAATCAATCTGACATGTGAACGTTCCAATCAGATTTTATTCTCAAATTTATCGTTTTCTCTTGAGAAAAGTCAGGGGTTGAGAATTCTTGGGCCCAATGGTTCAGGAAAAACCACTTTGATACGTACAATTGCAGGAATACACAAACCCGTCTCGGGGGAGATTTGCTGGAATCTTGATGGAAAGGGTGGCGACAACCACATGCAAAAACCAAAAATTGCCTATGTGGGGCATACTACTGGTCTTCGAGGGGAGTTGACCGCGCTCGAGAATCTGGAGTTCTATGCACGCATCAGCGGCAACCTTTCAGGCTTATCACCAATGGAATGTCTGGACAAAATGAACATGGGACATTGCTCGAAACGACCTTGCATAAGCCTATCAGCTGGACAACAACAACGAGTCAGTCTCTCGAGACTCGCTCTCA
The DNA here is from genome assembly GCA_965220975.1 of Candidatus Poriferihabitans sp. GTDB lineage: Bacteria > Pseudomonadota > Gammaproteobacteria > Arenicellales > Poriferihabitantaceae > Poriferihabitans. The sequence continues at coordinate 1,162,866 of OZ244855.1, forward strand.
ATCAATATGATTTATGGCTACTTGATGAACCTGCTACGTCGCTCGATAACCAAGGCATCGACCTCTTGCTCGATCTGACAAAAACTCACTTGGATGCGGGTGGAATGTCCATCTACTGCTCCCACCAATCAATTTGTTTTGGTTTTGAGCGAGATGAACAAATTGATCTGCGAAATTACAAAAATGAACTCGTTCAATGTTGATAACCATTATCAAACGTGATCTAAAATGCGTTTCGCAAAATCTTTCTGGCGCGATTCAACCAATCGGTTTCTTTTTGATTGTCATATCCCTATTTCCTCTAGCCGTTACTCCAGAACCAGAAATCTTGCAAAGAATTGCGCCTGGAGTAATCTGGATTTCAGCACTATTGGCTACGCTGCTAGCTCTGGATAATCTATTCAAGGAAGATTTCAACAATGGAACCATTGATCAGATGTTTATTGCTGCGAACTCACTTTATGTCGTAGCCCTTGCTCGCATAATCTCTCACTGGCTAATATCGGGATTGCCTCTCATCGTTATGTGCCTCATAATAGCTATGATGTTGCAAGTTCCGGCACATGCTGTTGACGCATTAGCAGCAAGTCTTCTGCTTGGTACACCAACTTTGAGCATGGTTGGCTCCATCGGTGCTGCCCTGACTGTTGGTCTTCGTTATAGCGGGGTATTGCTGACAATGATTACTCTTCCCCTTTACATACCGGTGCTAATTTTTGGCGCCAGTTGTATCAGCTCTGACCTCATTGGTCTTCAGTGGACTGGTCAGGCATATTTATTAAGCGCGATTCTGGTACTCAGCGTTACTCTTGCACCATTTGCAACAGCAGCAGCCCTTCGAATCAACTTGAATTAGAAGCAAACTAAATCGGATAAAATATTTGCCGAGTTGTTGTTTTTGAACAAACATGACATCACAATACACTGAATCAAAGGATCGTCTACCAGGACGAACGCGCAACTCTTCGATCTGGTTTCATCGCTTTGGCTCTCCTTCCTATTTCTATCGCATGGCCTCACGTTGGGGGCCACGTACAGGATGGTGTGCGCTTATTTTGATGATAATTGGCCTCTTCATGGGACTTTTTGTAGCACCTCCTGATTATCAGATGGGAGATAGCTATCGCATCATCTATATACATGTGCCTACAGCCTGGATGTCTCTGTCCGTTTACTTGTTGATGGCCATTTCAGCGGCCATTGGACTTATCTGGAGGATGAAGGTGGCTTTTTGCGTGTCCAGATCCTGTGCCCCTATTGGCGCTGCATTCACATTTTGCGCACTGATTACCGGATCACTATGGGGCAAACCCACTTGGGGAACCTACTGGATATGGGATGCTCGATTAACCTCTGAACTTGTATTACTGTTCTTGTTTATGGGATACATGGCCTTGGATAGAGCAATACTCGATCGGAAAACAGCCTCACAAGCAACCGCGATACTTAGCCTTGTTGGATTGGTAAACATCCCCATCATTCATTACTCTGTTGAATGGTGGAATACACTGCATCAAGGCTCAACAGTGATTCGAATGGATGGCCCGAGTATAGATATACAAATGCTGATTCCATTACTTATTACGACAGTTGCCATGAATCTGTATTTCGTTTCGGTCCTGTTTTATCGGGTTCGATGTGAACTTCTGGATCTTGAACGAAGAACGCAATGGGTTAGAGAGGTCGCAAATGGCTGAATTGATGAATATGGGCGGGCATGGTTTCTATATATGGACCAGTTATGCGGTGGTGATTACTGTGTTGGCATTGGGTATTGTCATACCAATTCGCCGTCATAAAGACTTGATCAATGAAATCACAGAACATCGTAAATCAACCAAATAACCTATTCCTAATCATCATACGATCAGTCATCATTCAAGACAATGAAAGCACAACGAAAGGCAAGAATGTTAATTGTCGCCATGGTCCTGCTCGGGGTTTCAATTTCGGCAGTGCTTGCACTCCTATCGTTAAAAGAAAACATCAACCTGTTCTATAGTCCGAGCCAAGTGCATGCGGGGGAAGTTCCTCCAGATGCGTCAATTCGAATTGGAGGAATGGTCGTCAAAGGATCAGTAGATCGGGATCCAGATAGTTTGGAAGTAAATTTTGATCTAACCGATACAGCAAAAGTTGTGACTGTCGTCTATACCGGTATACTGCCAGACCTGTTTCGAGAAGGCCAAGGTATCGTCGCAACAGGAAAAATGAAAGAAAATCGATTTCATGCTGATCAGGTTCTGGCCAAGCATGATGAAACATACATGGCACCTGAAGTAAGCGAGTCCATAAAGGCAGCCCATGGTCAGAAGTCAATAGAAGGATACGAACAATGATTCCGGAACTCGGACATTTTTCTCTGATTCTTGCTCTCGCTGTTGGCATTCTGATGTCAACCTTGCCTTTAATCGGTGCTCAACGAGGCATAGTTACCTGGATCGCCTTCGCCAAACCGGCTGCACTGGGTCAGTTTTTTTTGATTTCATTTTCGTATCTCTGCCTAAGCTGGGCATTTCTGAGCAATGACTTTTCGGTATCATATGTTGCAAACCATTCAAACACCGAATTGCCTCTGATTTATAAAATTTCAGGGGTATGGGGTGGACACGAAGGTTCGCTTCTGCTTTGGATTCTGATTCTATCCGGGTGGACTACAGCTGTAGCTCTATTTTCAAAATCCCTGCCCTCTTCCTTGTCAAGTCGGGTCTTGGCTGTGATGGGTCTGGTTTGTGTTGGATTTTTACTTTTTACATTGCTTACATCCAATCCATTTACTCGTTTATCCCCAGCTCCGCTAGAGGGACGTGACCTTAACCCGCTACTTCAGGATTTTGGACTGGCCGTGCACCCTCCTATGCTCTACCTTGGCTATGTTGGGTTTTCTGTGCCTTTTGCCTTTTCAATTGCAGCATTGCTTGATGGTCGATTCGATTCCGCATGGGCGCGCTGGACTCGTCCTTGGGCAAATATGGCATGGGTGTTTCTCACTATTGGTATCGCTCTAGGATCCTGGTGGGCCTACTATGAGCTCGGATGGGGTGGCTGGTGGTTCTGGGACCCCGTTGAAAATGCCTCCTTTATGCCTTGGCTGGTCGGTACGGCTCTCATTCACTCATTAGCAGCTACCGAAAAACGAGGCGTTTTCAAATCTTGGTCGGTCTTACTGGCAATCCTGGCTTTTTCTCTTTCACTGCTAGGAACATTTCTGGTCCGATCCGGTGTTCTAATATCAGTACATGCATTTGCTGCTGATCCCACTAGAGGCCTTTTCATATTGATCTTCCTGGGCGTTGTAACTGGTAGTTCACTGTTGCTGTATGCTTACAGAACCTCAACCATAGTAAGCCAAGTCCGATTCCATCCGGTTTCAAGGGAAATGATGATTCTAATTAACAATGTGCTGTTTGGGATTTTGTGTTTTTCGGTCCTGCTTGGAACGCTGTATCCGTTAATCTTCGATGCATTGAATCTTGGAAAGATTTCAGTTGGCCCACCTTATTTTGATTTCATATTCACCTGGCTTGGGTTTCCACTCCTTATCGCAGTTGGCATTGGTGCATTGCTCCGATGGAAAAAAGATGATTTTTCACGCATGCGAAGTCGAATCTTGCTTGTTGGTATCGCATCCGTAATTTGCGGATTTCTCATTCCAATTGCGATGCCATTTTACTCATTCGGGGTGGCCGCTGGCATCATTGGCGGCACTCTGGTGATCCTGCTCAGTCTCTCGGTAATAGTAGACAGAATGGGTAGAGTGAACCGCTTCAGGAATCTGCGATCAACACCACGGGCCATATATGGAATGATCACTGCCCATATCGGGCTAGGAATATTCATTATTGGTGTCGTCATGACTACTGTCTACAGTATTGAAAAAGATATTCGCATGCAAGTCGGAGATCAGCATGAAATCGAGAACTACACCTTCATTTTTGAAGATATAGTCAGTCGTGAAGGACCTAACTACAGTTCCGTAACCGGGTTGTTCAATGTATATCAATCGGATCGTCATGTTGTGCTCCTAGAGCCAGAGAAACGCGTTTATCGCGTCCAGCAAAATCCGATGACCGAAGCAGCGATTGACCCGGGATTCACGAGAGATTTATATGTAGCGTTAGGCGAGCCACTTGAGAACTCGCAGGTCTGGGCGGTCAGAATTTACTGGAAACCATTTGTCCGCTGGATTTGGTTAGGAGCAATATTCATGGCTTTTGGGGGACTTCTAGGCGCTACCGATAAACGCTACCGCAGTCGAGCCAGAAACAGGCAATTGGAACCTGCACGAATCTAACATGAGCTCATCAACCAAGCGATTGAAAGGGTTATGGCCTTTCGTTATTTTTTGTGCCTTGGCTGTGCTTTTGTATGTTGCGCTCGGAAAAAACCCGGAGCATATCCCTTCTCCGCTAATTGGAAAACCGACCCCAGAATTTAAATTGCCGGATCTTGAGAACCAGTTCTCACTTTCCAATCGGGATATGCAGGGGCAGGTCTGGCTTCTCAATGTCTGGGCTTCATGGTGTGTTGCCTGCGTTGAAGAACATCCACTTCTAAATGATCTCTCAAATAGTGGAGCTGTTCAAATCGTAGGATTAAATTACAAAGATGTGCAAGCAGATGCCAAAGAATGGCTCGAAAAACATGGCAATCCCTATCGCTTTATTGCTGTTGACAGTACTGGGGATGTAGGGATTGATTACGGGGTGTATGGTGTTCCTGAAACTTTCCTGATTGACACGGTTGGAACTATTCAATACAAGCATATTGGTCCATTGACTCAGGAAATTATCGACCAGCAGATCATTCCATTAATTGATCAATTGCAGAAGCAGGAGTCGTAGCTTCGACTATGTTGCAAAGCCGAATCATTTTTCCGCTTGCTATCGCGGTATTGGTCATGACGATTTCTCCAGTGGTTACCGCTACCGCTGAGCCATTACCGGAACTGCCAACATCCGAACAGCAAAAAACCTATGATCGGTTAATTCGGGAATTACGCTGTCTAGTTTGCAAGAACCAGAATTTGCTTGACTCGAACGCTGAGTTAGCTACAGACCTTAGAAAAAAAGCCCATCAACTGGTAGCTGAAGGCAAAAACTACGAGGAGGTTGTCAAGTACATGACTGATCGGTTCGGAACATTTGTAATGTACCGCCCTCCACTGATGGCCTCAACATATGCCCTCTGGGGGCTACCATTTCTGGGGTTTATGCTGATTCTATCCTTGATTATCATCCGCATCCGTAAACGCTCTAATTTTCAGTTACTTGAGCTCAACAACAACGAACGAAAAACTGCAGAGGATTTACTTGAAGAACGAAAAGGAGAGTCCTCTTCGTGATACCAGTACTGATCATGCTGTTACTGACTGCTGTCGCAATCATTTCCATGTTGCCTGCGTTGCTGAATCGTTTACGAATTGAGCAACATGGAAGGGAACTGTCCAATACAGACATTGCGCTTCATCGAATGGATGAAATTCAGGATATGGATCAAGAAGAACGTAACGAGGCCGAAGATGAAATAAAGAACAACTTGCTGCAAGACACAAAATCTACAGAAACACCTGCAAACAAAATTATTCCGTTTCGGCACTCCCTCTGGATTCCGGTTTTCTTGATCGGAATCTCGGTCGGGACTTATTTCCAGATCGGCAATCCTTCATTGATGTTTGGTCTTTCTCACCATGCACGAACAGACACAGCAAATCTTCCAGAAAATATTGAGCAAATGATCCTTCAACTGGAAGAGAGGATTGAACAAAGCCCCAATAATATCGAAACTCTAGAAGTTGCGGGTCAGGTGTATTCGACGCTCGGAAATTCTGTCAAAGCTGAAGCAGTCTACGCCAAACTGAATGACCTATCGCCCGGAAATCCTGATTATCTCACGCGTCTTGCGAATGCTGTAATTCTGAACAACAATGACACCTACACGCGCGAAGCTGAATCATATATCGAACAAGCTCTCGCCATTGATCCGCTACATCAGGATGCAATATGGATTTCAGCGCTAGGCGCAAGCAGTCGAGGTGAAATCGAAAACTCCCTCGAACAGCTAGAATTATTGTTGACGCTGGTTGAGGATGAAGAAGAAGTTCGTCAATCACTACTAACAATGATCAGGCAACAACAAGCGCTGTTAAGCACCAATGATGAAACTGATCAAGTTGGTCAGGGCAAAATTTTGACTATAGAGGTTGTGCTGGATAATAATCTGTCTCAACATGTTTCTTCAACCGACACAGTTTTTGTTACTGCCAAAGCTGCCAATGGCCCCCCTGCGCCGCTTGCCATTCGCAAGTTGACCGTTGGGAATCTGCCTCAAATAGTGCATTTGTCAAATGCACATTCCATGATTGAAGGCATGACGGTTGATCAATTTGAAGACATCGTCATTCAGGCAAGGGTTTCAAAAAGTGGAACAGCGCAAAGGAGTTCGGGAGATATTGTTAGTGATTCTATTCAAATCTCCGGTCATCCAGAGAATGTTCTATCACTAACAATCAATGCGATCATTCAATAAGCACGTCCCCCTCGACTCCGTCTGCAATTTGGGTGCAAATCAACGAGTCTAAAATAGCCTTGAGTTCAATCAAGGCTAAATGGTTTTCATGGGAAATCTTGGGCTATGAAACAGGCAATAATTCACGCTAGGGATTCAATTCACCGCCTGATCATGCATAAGAGTGTCGATTATTTTTTTGCTCATGCATTCGATATCTAGCCGAGATCAACATGATTTACCCATGTCCAGAATAGTTTGCATGGTCGGCGACTACGCGCTTCATGCCCCATAAGGCTACCTTAGTCTATCTTTGTATTTGTTGCGTCGATCTTGTTTCTCGTTGCTGTGCAAATATGGCAGATCCCAGCTTTTGCATTGTTCAGGATAAATTGGCTTGCAGTTAACCATTTACTCCATTCGGTCAAATGCGATTTCAGGATTTTCATGGCAATCTTGAAAAGAACACTTGGTTAACTTGGCACCTGCTCCACAGAGGCTGTCACATTCCAGCTAGGGTTCAAGTTCGCTTAATTGCTTCCAGTCATTCGATAAAATTGCCATCGTTTTCAATTAATCGCTCACTATTCCTCTTTTCAGTCTTCGAAATTTGGAAGTTAGCGACGAAAGATATCCGGGGGGTTACCTTGACTTTCCTGACTCAGGTGTCGGTTTGATTTCTTGCTGGGTGGTCAGTTTTACAGCACTTGCATCATCCTTTTCACTTGTTATGGTCGGTTTTGATGGTTTTTGCGGTGTGGTCAGCTTAACCGCCGGGTCAATGGCTCTTGCCTTTGGGGTTTCTACAGGCGGTTTTTGATGTTGGCTGCGATTTTTGGAAGTTTCAGCACTTTTACTCTTGGCAATGCTCTGTCCGTGAAATGAACTGACTGCATCAATGGTCAACACGGTCGCTGCCAAGGTTCCCTCAACATTTCCTCCAGCAATCAATTCAATTCTATCGAAGTCAGCATTCCCAGTGAAACGACCTGAAATAATTAATTTCGCTCCAAAAATATCACCATCAACATACCCATTCTGACCGATAATTACAGTCGAATTTGAATGAATTTCGCCCTTGAAATTGCCATCAATATGCAAATCGTGCTTATCACTATTGATTTCCATTCGACCAGTCAACTGGATTCCCGGACCAATTGATGTTACCTCTTTGGTAGAATTTCCACTGGGTTTTCGTTCTATATTCATTTTGAGTTTTTCTTTCACATCTGGTGTTCCCATCACCGGAGTGGTGCCGTCGTCGTCCGTTGGTTTTTTGAATAATGACATTGAATATTCTCTCTTTCGTTGTAGGGTCTATGGCTAATAGCCCAACCTATGGTCGTGTCAATTTTGGGATTATATCATCACACCTGCTAATATTTTTACCTTGAAAAAGACAATTGCCAACAAAATTATAGTGTAAATGTTGTTAACAAATAAGCTGTCCGGTTAGTGGCACATAAACTGTCCGCTTTTTGGAGAGGTTCATGAAGCGGGCATGATGGCAACAGGAGACCAGACTGATGAGGTTTGAAGAGGCCTATGAGGGTTGGACGGAGAGGCGTCTGAGCCAGGAGGAAGCGGCGTCGCTACTGGGGGGCTTGTTTCTGCACCTTCCGGCGTCATGTGTGCCGATACGAGGAGGAGGGTTGCGAGGGGCTGATTGTCGTATAATTCAAGTCTCTTTGGTTCATCCATAAGATTTCTTTTCAATAAACCAAGCTCATCCCTAACCATATCCATTATGAACACATCCGATCTGGAAAATATTATTACTGAAGCTTGGCAGGGACGCGAGAGTATTAACCCGAATAGCGTTTCTGCCGAAATTGAAAATGCTATACGCGCAAGTATTGAATTGCTTGATGCCGGTCAGGCCCGTGTTGCAGAACCGAATGGTCAGAAATGGAAGGTGAACCAGTGGTTAAAAATGGCTGTATTGCTTTCCTTCCGAATTGACAAGAATCGAGTCATGGGTACCAATCCAATCCAATACTATGACAAGGTGGAAACAAAATTCAACAATTACGATGAACATACTTTTGCCAGCGGCGGTTATCGGGTTGTTCCACCTGCCGTGGTCAGAAAAGGTGCCTATATTGCAAATGATGTTGTATTAATGCCAAGTTATGTGAATATCGGTGCTTTTGTAGGCGAGAAAACGATGGTAGATACATGGGCGACCGTTGGTAGTTGTGCCCAGATCGGTGCAAACGTTCATCTTTCAGGAGGGGTTGGTATAGGTGGAGTATTGGAGCCCTTGCAGGCATCTCCAACCATTATTGAAGACGATTGTTTTATCGGCGCTCGAAGTGAAGTAGTCGAGGGTGTGATCGTAGGCAGAGGGTCAGTTATTTCAATGGGGGTCTATCTTGGTCAAAGTACTCGGATTTATGACCGGACAACCAAAGAAGTGAGTTATGGGTATGTTCCACCTGGGTCAGTTGTCGTGTCTGGCTCATTGCCTGCCGAAGATGGCAGTCACAGCCTGTATTGTGCAGTCATTGTCAAACAAGTTGACGAAAAAACTCGCAATAAAGTTGGGATCAATGAACTCATCCGAAATATCCAACCCTGATATTCCAGATAAGCTACTGGGCTGGGAACTGAATCGTCAGCAATGCGCCGCCCAAAGGACTTGATGAAATTTCCAGAGTGCCAGAATAGCGTTGTACAATTTCATTGACCAAAGACAAGCCGATTCCCTGTCCAGATGCCCGTTCATCTAACCGGACACCTCTTTTCAGAATGTCTTCACGATCTTTTGGATTGATGCCTGGACCATCGTCATGAATCTCAATGACCACTCCATCGTGAACAGCATTTGATTTTTTAATGGATGACGTTCGACACAGGATCTCCCGATTGGTCCATTTGAAGGCGTTCTCGAGCACATTACCGAGCAATTCAAACAGGTCACCTTCATCACCGTAAAATTCAACTCGAGGTTCAAGTTCAAGCTTAATTTTCAGACCTCGATCTGCATGAATCTTGCAAAGGGATTGATCCAGTCGACGCAGTATTTTTTCAACTTCGACTGCCTTGTGTATTACCGAAAATTCCGATGATGAAGCTCGTTTCAACTGATATTCAACAATGCTGTTCATGTCGGCAGTCAACTCTTCCAGTCTTTTGCGATCTGGCGATTCCTTGCTTCCAGACATGATGATGATCTCGGCCAGAGGTGTTTTTAGACTATGCGCAAGATCCGCTAATGCATTACGATAACGAGTCAGGTTTTTTCGCTCATTTTCAAGAAATAGATTAATGCGAGTGCTCAACTGAGCAATCTCGTCCGGATATTGGCCCATAATTTTTTCCTGATGAGCATGCTCGATTTGATCGAGTTCACGGCTGACCTGACGCAATGGACTCAACCCCCAAAACAGGCTGACTACCTGTACCAGCAGCAATACCAGTCCGGTTAGCCCAAGAGTTTTGAATAGCGTCCATCGAAAATCATAAATTCGCTCAACATGCACGCTCGCATCGTCAACCAGCACCAAAGTAATATCCTGGCTGATTCCAAACCGAATCCATCCAACCGTCAAACTTGCAATAAAAGGACTATCAAGATCATTTCCGGATCGAAATACATCAACTTCCATACTCGTCTCTTTGGGAAGATATTTTGAAAGATTGGCTTCGGATGCAGACATTGATCTCCATATTTCGCGATTCCAGCTGTCCAAAATGAAAGCAAACAGGCCCGAATCTTCACGAAACAGACGCGGTTCAGCAAATCGACTAATGTACATACCACGCCCTCTCGGGTTTTCCAGGGCAAACATCAGAGCATGGAGATTAGCTTGCATCTCACCTGACACGGATGCAGACGAACTGGATATGAAATTTCGATCAAGTACCCAGAGTGTACCTCCCAAAATCAGCAACAAAATTAACGCAAAGGCGCTCAGCAATCTGACTCTAAGAGATGTTTGTTTCAACGAAGAAAGAGGGGCATCTAGCCCTTGCGGACTGCTTTATTCAGGCCGGGTTCTGAATAAGTTGATAGCCGCGACCTCGCAAGGTTCGAATAAACCGTTCGCGATTTTTAGGATCCAGCTTTGCCCGAAGTCTACCTACCAGCACTTCGATAACATTACTGTCTGGATCATCATCTCCTCGGTAGAGCTGATCAGCAAATTCCATCTTGGTCATGACCTTGCCGATGTTCAACATCATGTGTTGCAAAAGAACAAATTCATAAGCTGTCAAATCCATTTTTTTTCCTTCAACGAATACATCTTGCGTGATGGTATCCAGCACAATGGCTCCGTTGCTGAGAATTGAGCTACTATGACCGGAAGCTCGTCGAACATGCGCATCAATGCGAGCCTTGAGTTCCTCAAAGTAAAACGGTTTGGTTAGATAGTCATCAGCACCAGATTCCAAGCCTTCAACCTTTTGTCTCCAATGCGAACGTCCCGTGAGAATAAGTATCGGATAGGTTTTTCCGCTTGAGCGCAATTTCTGGATGAGTTCAATCCCGTTCAGTTTGGGAAGACCAAGATCAATAATTGCAAAATCTATCGCATATTCCATTCCAAAAAAAAGTCCTTCTTCCCCATCCGTGGCTGTATCTACCAGATAACCGCATTCTTCCAGCTTGGCAGTTAACTGCAAACCCAGGTCTTTCTCATCTTCGACAAGCAGAATTCTCATCGAGATAACTGTTTAAGATCAGGTTCCATCGGGTCAACATCGACAATGACCAGCTTGCCATCATATCTTTGTAGTTTGAACCGGTAATACCGAACTCCAGTATCATCGTCCTCCTTGTCGAAATACTGAAGTATGGTCCACTCCTCATATTGCTGGATATCCCGCACAACATCATGAATGCTGGTATGGGTTAAGGCCTGCGTCTGAGCATTCGATTGAGGTTGAACTTGCTGGGCATTGACTCCTAAAACAGCTCCTAGTGTTAATACAAGAGCAAGCAGGAGAATGGCTCTTCTTTGAACACTGATACATCTAGCTAGAATGTCAGCAGGCAATTTCATCCTCCTGAATGTACTTAATTAACCGGCAATACGCTGACACTTACCCTGATGGTCTGACCGGGCTGATTCTGGGTTAGTGCTGTGAATATCTGACCATTGTATTCATAGGTAACGTTGTAGCCTTGAAGTCGTTGCTCTGTCGAGACATTATTCACGGTTCGACAGCGTTGCTCATAAACCGTACGACTGTTGGCTCTCTGGTTCTGCTTTTCTATGTCATGACCAATTGAACCCCCGAGAACTACACCTGCAAGTGTTGCAACATCCCTGCTTTTACCCGAACCAAACTCATTGCCAACACTACCTCCAATGATTGCACCGAGGATAGCAGGGGTGCTTGAATATTCATCGGATTGGGCCTGAACCGGTTCCTGCCAACACTCCTGACTAGGGTTACTAACTTGTATGGTTTGGAATACGGGTTCAGATCCGATAACACGAGCCTCCGCTATGATTGCTGAAGACTGCGCCATAACACCTGCAGACCAACAAGCGAATACGATTGTCGCGAAGACCGCCTGCATGGCCTGCTTGAAATTTAATTGAATTGAGCTCATCATGAAAACCGATACGAAATGAATTGGGCTAAAATCATAATGCGGCTAGCATGAACATTGACTGAACCAACAACCATCGTATAGCTAGCCATTAAGTGACTTCAAGAATTTGGAGACTCGACTACCTCAATCAGTTCAATCTCGAAAATTAGTACCTGGTTTGGACCGATTACGTTCTCAATTCCTGTTTCTCCATACGCCATTTCTGGCGGCAATGCGATTTTCCAAATATCTCCGGGACGCATGATCTGTAGAACCTCAGTCCAGCCAGGTATAATTCCGGTTAATGAGAAACGTGCTGGAACATCCCGACTACGACTACTGTCAAATACTGTTCCATCAATTAAGCTTCCCTCGTAATGAACAACCACTGTATCTTCTAGACTCGGAGAATTTCCTGTTGGATCTCCTGACTGAATGACCTGATACTGAATTCCGGATTCTGTGACGATAACTCCGTCTTTCGTCTTGTTCTCGTCAAGATATGCGCGGCTTTTTTCAGCATTTTCTTGTGCTCGCTGCATGGTCTCCTCCTGAATTTGTTGCTGCACGGCAATCATTACGTCGGACATTTCTTGCTGGCTCATTACTGAGTCTTCCCCTTTTAGTGAAGCTGAGATAGCCTCGAGAAAGGAGGTCATATCAAGATTTGGCACCGTCTCAATCTGGGTCAGAACACTCTGCCCTATCCGATATCCAATGACATAAGAGAATTTTTTATTATCATCATCATCCAGACTGGATTGGTCCTGGGATTGTACAGAAGAACATATCAATGCTGTTGCAATCGACACCGCAAGAATCGGAAATTTCTTGTAAAAATGCATTTGGGTAAAACCTGGGAGAAAAATATGAATGTTTAAAGTATAACTCAAACGGCCGAGTAGACGGGGCTTGGTAACAACCCCGTCTATTCGGCCGCTAAAACAATTATCAGTCGCTCCAAAATTCCGATAAATTTATAGGGGTAAAAGCATCAATATACTGCTGTGCAAACCCATTCAACCAAGACTTCTTGTTCTATCAAAGAGTATTTCGTGAATCGTATTTTATTTTTCTTGGTACGCGAGTGTTCAGCTTGCATACGACTTCATAGGTGTTTGTGCCAGCCCATGTTGCTACTTGATTGACCGAGGGCGAATCTCCCCAAAGAACTGCCCAATCTCCAATTTCGACTTCTTTAATGTTGCTGACATCTACTGTCATCGAGTCCATGGATATCCTGCCTACAATGGGGGCTTTCTGATTCTGAATGACAACATAAGCCGATTCGTTCATCATTCGTAAATAACCATCTCCATAGCCGATTCCCAGATTTGCAATTCTCATTGGTTTGGATGCAGTGTAGGTTCTTCCATAGCCAACAGCATCGCCCTGATTCAGATTTTGGAACGAAATGACTCTTGCCTGCAGTTCCATAACCGGATTCAAACCACAAATTTTGTTGTCCTGATCCAGAGGAGAAATTCCATATAGCATGATACCCGGACGGACCCATTCGAAATGTGAATCTTGCCAGCACATGATTCCAGCTGAATTGGCAAGACTTCTCTCTTTTTCAAGACCTGAGGTGACCTGATTAAACTTTCGGATCTGCTCATTGGTGAAGTTATCCTTCCAATCCTCGGCAATCGCAAAGTGTGACATCAGTCTGATAGTTGCAATATTCGGATTCACAGCAAGCATCCGAAAAGCCTGAGCAAATTCGTGGCGATCCAGACCGAGACGATTCATTCCACTATTTAACTTCAGCCACACATCAACTGGACTACCCGAATAGTCCTGCAACCACTTAATCTGATGGAAGGAATGAATAACCGGATCTAGCCGGTTACTACTGCATTGCTGTAGTTGTGATGGGAAACATAAGCCGGACAGGACCATCAATGGCAACTCGCTATCGATGTCTCGCAAGGAAAGTCCTTCTTCAATGGTGGCTACTGCAAATCCATCAACTCTAGGTTTTAAATCTTGAACAATGATTTCCATATCATGCCCGTATGCATTGGCCTTTACTACAGCGATAAGCCTGGATTTTGGCGCTAGCCTGCGAATGGCTTTTATGTTGTGCCTGAGAGCAGACAGATTAATCAGAGCACGATTTTTGCAGTCGGTACCCACGTTCAGCAGACTCGGATGAATTGATTCGATTGAGAATCAGGAAAGCGAATCAGAAAGCTTCGTCAGGCACATAGTTCTGGAAACGGGTAAGACTTGATTGATATGTTAACCTGACCGAATCGATAGGGCCATTTCGTTGTTTGCCGATGATAATCTCGCCCGTGCCTTTGTCATTTGAATCCGGATCATTAACCTCTTCCCTGTGAATGAACATGATGACATCAGCATCCTGTTCAATCGCTCCTGATTCTCGCAAGTCGGAAAGTTTGGGACGCTTTTCAGTTCTTGTTTCAATTGATCTGTTCAGCTGTGATAAAACCACGATCGGAACATCAAGCTCTTGCGCCAATAATTTTATATTACGAGTAATTCCAGAAATTTCAGTTGCTCGATTGTCCGTATTTTCGACACCGTGCATGAGTTGCAGGTAGTCGACAACAATCAAACCCAGCTTTCCATAAGTTGACTGCATCTTTCGACTTCTCGATCGCAATTCATTGACATTGAGACCACTTGACTCATCAACGACTATGGGCACTTGTTCAAGCGTCTGAATTGCCTGGTCGATCCTCGGCCAATCTGCATCATTCAGCCTGCCAGTTCGAATCCGATTCGAATCAACTGCACTTAACGATGACAATAATCGCATGGTCAATTGTTGACCCGACATCTCAAGACTGAATATGCCTACGGGTAGCTTTTGTTTCACACCTACGTATTCAGCAATATTCAGGGCTAATGAAGTTTTGCCCATTGATGGACGTCCAGCGACAATAATCAAATCTCCCTTCTGTAAACCACTCGTTAATAAGTCAATATGTTTAAAACCAGTGGGTACACCGGTAATGCCGGTTGCAGACTCCTGCAGTTCATTGATTCGGGTTATGACACCTTTCAACAAATTATCAACAGTTGTGAATTCCTTTCGGCGGCTATCGTGACTTTCGGATATCTCCAAAATTAATTTTTCGGCAATATTCAGTATATCCTCTGTAGACTGGCCGTCTGGATTATACGCATGCTCCAGAATCAGGTTTGAGCCATTGATCAGGGAACGCAGTATGGAGTGATTCCGAACAATATTGGCATATGTTAGCAAATTCGCGATTCCTGGCGTGTTCTCAGCCAATCTGGAAAGATAGGCTATCCCCCCCTGTTTTTGGAAACCTTCCTGGTCGGAAAGTTTTTCCGATACAGTCACGACATCCACCGGGTTGTCGGAATTGACCAGTTCGGTCATCGCCTTGAAAATAGTTTGATGATTTTTGTGATAAAAGTCGTCAGCCTGGACCACAGAATTGACATCATCCCATTTCTGGCTCTCCAACAAAAGACTGCCAAGCAATGATTCCTCGGCCTCAATTGAATTAGGAGGAACTTTTGCAGTTCGCTGTACTGGAGATTGGGGGATTAGATGGACTTGTTCGCTCACGATTCAGTTGGAAGTTTCGGTAGGGCAAAAGCATACCGAAATCTGCTCGACATGTCATCATTTTTCAGCACTCTTAATAAAAGAACTGGAAAATGATTTGGGTCTTTTTGAAAATCAGAGAGATGTCAGAATTTGTGAATGCTATCGGTTAACCAAACCGGGAACAATTTACAGATTTTGGATTATTAGTGGTACAGATCGAACGAGGGAAATTTGGATTGCTGATATCCATGTATCTATTCAGTGATCGAAAAAACAGGCATTCGCGCATTGAAAATTGGCTATGGATACAAATGACTACCCGAATGTTGCGGAATGGGTCGAAAAAAAAGGCTGAAAAAAGGCTTATCGAAGAAATCGATACAGTGATTGGCAAATACTCGGTCAACCCTGTAAAAGCCATGAGAAAGTGTTGTTTGCTTGGCGAAGATCGCATGTTCTTTTTTATGAAACCGCACATCCTCTTTGAGTTCAGCGTTTTCGTTCGACCTCAGGGCTTCTCCGCCCGAATATCCGGCAGGTTTCGAGCTTTCTTGCCAAATGCCATTCCGATCAGGTGAATCGGTTCCCCGCGGTCGAGATACTTGTCGGCATGCTTTTTGCACGAATTTGCCCGATCGCCTTGTCCAGTTCTTCTTTCGTCCTTTCTTCCATGTTTTCGCCGCCTTCCAGCATCTTGAACTCGAACACGAACACCTGATTCTCATGCAGCAGCAGCACCATGTCCGAGCGGCCATGGCTGGTCATTTCCTCGACTGCCAGTTGCAGCCGTTGTACCAAGCACGAATCCTGTCCCGACCCAGCCCCTCAAGCTCGGGAGCAAATACAGTATCCAGATCATGATCGGTATAGCCACAAATCGATGCCAGGGGAGGGTAGAGACTGATGTCATCGAGATTGTTGAGACCCGAGGAAAAGCCGTCCTTGGAAAACATCGTGATGCCGGTCACGAACACGAAGCGGATGTGTTTTTGAGCACTCTTCAGGATGCTGTAGATTTCTCTGGGGCTATCCCGGTTCGCTTTAGCCTTCTCGTCATCTTCCAGTACATCCAGCACCGGCTTGTCATGTTCATCGACCAGTACCACTGCCTGTTGACCGGTCGCCTGGTGCAGGCGGGTCAGAATACTCCGAAGCGGTTAGGAGAATCTGTGACCGGAGGCAAGGATTCGAGATCGAACACCAACATGGTCTCGTGCAACTGGTCAAGCATGTTTTTCTCCAGGGACCCGGGCGTGCTGACTGTTCCATCCAGGGTCAGGCGAACCACCGGGTGCCTGACCGACCGTCCCAGTGCGGATGAATGTCCAGACCTCGAAACAGGGGCTCATTGCCCTCGAACAGTTCCTGCAAGGTATCGACCAGCAGACTCTTGCCGAAACGGCACGGACGTGAGAGGAAGTAGAAATCACCCTCGTTGATCATTTGCCGGATCAGAGACGTCTTGTCAACATGGCAGCAACCGTCCTGTCGAAGGTCGGAAAATGACTGGTAGCCAAGCGGTAGCGGATGGCGTTCTGTCAGATTTTGTTCACTCATGACGTGATCATCTTATCATGGTTGGGGAGAACGATTGCCTTTTCTTTGTCTCGTGACATTTTATTGATTTATCGATGTTCTGGCTAAAGACACTCCTCGTAGAAACACTGTTTCCTGAGCTCCCACTGACACCAGAAGTCCTTCTATTCCAAATGGTTTTTTGAACAACCATTCCGCAATTTTGGTCTCGACTCAACCTTGAACGGTCATGCATCAAGTCCATTAGAAATCCAAGTATTTCATGGCAAGCAGAGCGATTGAAATGCCAATATCAAATGTCTCTGCTAGGAATGGCCGAATTCTTACAGGGATTGTTCCTGTCCTCCAAGACAAGCTCTCTTAATCTCGGAAATTCTCGTTCAACCAACAAAAAACCACGGAAGGGAAGAGAGATAAAACCAGGATATACAGGATTATATAAAGAGGATCCAGCCCAGCTCAGCGCTCTGCATAATTCCAGATTTCGGATTTGCCCATTTGGCAATGCATCTCCTGGTAATTTGGAAAGTCAATTTCCTGAGACTTCCGAGTCTAATTCATTAGCTGCCTCTTCATTGATGCTAGGCTCCACATCCTGTCCTTCGATATTTGCGAGATGAGATTCTTCACTCTCTTCTTCTGCAACAATTACATTAACTGAAAACACAACCTCCGGATGAAAGCTGACTTCGACATCATAATTACCAATTTCCTTGATGTGGCCGATGTTCTGGACTTCGGATTTATCGACAGCCGCACCCAAAGCAGATAAGCCCTCTGCGATATCAGCTGGCGTTACAGATCCATAAAGATGACCGGTTTCGGTGCATAAACGTCTGACGGTTATTTCTTTGGCAACCTTTTCAGCCCGCATCCTGAAATCCTCAATAATCTGGCTCCGCTGCTTCGCATACTCCATGCGTAATTCTTCGGCCTTTTTCAGGCCGTCTTCATTGGCGCGCATAGCTTTCTGTTGCGGGATCAAGAAGTTTCTGGCGTAGCCGTTTCGGACATCCACTACATCGCCTATTTCGCCAAGTTTCTGAACAGTTTCTAACAATACCAGTTTCATGAGACTGCCTAGCTTTTGTGCTGATCGGTATAGGGGAGTAAAGCAAGATAACGAGCTCTTTTCACTGCCATACTTAATTGTCGTTGAAATCGAGTTTTTGTCCCAGTACTGCGCTTTGGCAGAATTTTGCCGGTTTCACTAATATTTTGCTTGAGCAAATCCAGGTCCTTATAGTCAATCGATTCTATGCCTGCCGCAGTAAATCGACAGAATTTCGGGCGTTTGTAATGCCTGTTCATTTTGCCTCCTTCTTTTCACTCTTTTCTGGTACTTCTGAAGTAGCAGATTCAGGCTTCTGCTCTTCATCTGATGATTGTTCTGCCGCATCCGGAGTATCATCCACTCCAAGCTTGCTATCTTCATTCGCTGCTTTTTCGGCAACTTCATCGACGCTTTCCTGTACGGCTGGTTGTTCGTTTTCAGCATCAGCATCTTCATTTGCTTCGGGGGCGGTTTCTACAACCTCTTCGTTCGCTATCTCTCCATCCTTCTGATCTTCCGTTTCTTGGTCTTGACTGTCATCCGATTCTTGAGATTCATCATTATTCTGATTCGCTAAATCTTCTCGCATTTTTCTCTCACGAGCTAGTTGTTCAGCTTCATCTTCTTGAATTTTTGCTGTAAGAATTGCAGACTGTTCAACAATGGCCGTTTTTCGCCGGATGACCAGATGACGCATAATCGAATCATTAAATCGGAAATGCGCTTCAATCTCCTGAAGCGTAGACAGGTCACACTCTACATTCATAAGCACATAATGCGCTTTATGCAAATCATTGATCATGTAAGCCATGATTCTTCGTCCCCAATCTTCTTCACGATGCACTTGACCGCCATTGGACGTGACCATTTTTCGGTATCTCTCCACCATGCCAGATACCTGTTCACTCTGGTCCGGATGTACCAGAAATACTATTTCATAATGTCTCATTGATGTCTCCTCTCGGATTTCATTCTCCTGATATTTGCAAATCGAGCAAAACAGTAAGAAAAGGAGTGTTGATTAGCAGATTG
Source organism: Candidatus Poriferihabitans sp. (assembly GCA_965220975.1). GTDB lineage: Bacteria > Pseudomonadota > Gammaproteobacteria > Arenicellales > Poriferihabitantaceae > Poriferihabitans. Next base: position 1,182,096 of record OZ244855.1, read on the forward strand.
CGTATTATAAGGGTAGCAATGATCAGATTCAATCTCAATTGGCCCTAATTGAGATTTTTTCGTTGAAGCAAATTGCCTTGATGCCAAGGTTGCGAACTGGAATCATGCTGAGCAAAACATAATCAAAACACCATTAAACAAAGTCAGTCCGTCATGACTCGGCATTTGGAATCAACCCGTCATTGGCAATTTATGTTAAGAATCCGACTTAAATAAATAATTTAAAAAAACATTCTGTCCAGGACTGCTTGAAATTTTCCTCACATCTGACCAGTCCTCTATTGTTTCAACATTTCGGATATTTCAAAATAAGAAACCGCTTGAACTTTGGCTTTTCGAGTGTTTTTTGCTTAATGTCCACTGGAACAAAGCACTTCTGTTCGCAGGCGATCTCCATGAAAGATTCTTGATAAGTCTTCTGTAGCGAATACCAAGCGGCAGCTATTGTTCTGTTCTGGCAGTTGAGCCCGATAAACAGAGTAGACTTTCCTGCGTCAAATTCCATGACCTGGAGTTATTCAAACTTCCATGAATGATATTGTCGACCAATGAACCACCCGGTCCAGGTGAGACGCATAACTTGCTGCAACACACGAGAATCTGCGATGGAATTCAAGCGATTTGCAGGGCGATGTCTGCGGTACATTTTTAATCTCGGCCGGATTGGGAATCACCAATACCTGGACTGGAGTTGTTTTCAGAATATGGACCTGTAATGCTACCCTCTATTCGTCATTTGTGTCAGGCATCCTCAGTCAACTTGCGACCATTTCCCCGAGTAATTCTCTTGGGACATTAACCACCCCATGGTGGCATCACTCATTTTCACGTCAAGTACCATGCTTCCATTGTCAAGATAGGTTTCTTTCAGGATTTCACATCTTTGGAATAACTTGGCACGTAGTTTTCCTGCATCCGGCTTCAGCTCAATTCTATACTGGATATATTCCTTGCTGACCTCTGATGCGATTGTCTCCATCAACAAGTCTAAGCCTTTCCCGGTCGTGGCAGAAAGCATGACCGAATCAGGCATACCGTTGTTGGAGATTACTTTCGGTGCCTGACCAATCATGTCGATTTTATTGAATACATGGATAACAGGTATGTTTTCAGCACCAATTTCCTTTAATACATCCCGCACATGCATTCGTGTTTCCTGATTGTCTGGTGCCGAAATATCCGTAACCAGCAGGAGAAATGCTGAATTCAGCACTTCTTCTAGCGTGGACTTGAATGATGCGATCAAGCTGTGCGGCAAATCTCTGATAAATCCAACGGTATCCGAGAGTACTACCGTGCCCGCTTTTGGCAAATTCAGGCGACGCATAGTAGGATCAAGCGTTGCAAACAACCGGTTATCACTGAGAGTATCTGAACCTGTAAGCGCATTGAACAAGGTGGACTTACCCGCATTGGTATATCCAACCAGCGAAATCGTTGCAACCGGCGCTCTTTGCCTGGCTCTTCTCCTCAGTTTCCTTTGCAATTCGACACGCTCAAGCCGAGATGCCAAAGTTCGGATGCGCTGACCAATTAATCGACGGTCTGTTTCGAGTTGTGATTCACCCGGACCCCGTAAACCAATACCGCCTTTCTGGCGCTCTAGATGAGACCAGCCCCTAACCAGTCGAGTCGAGAGGTGTCGTAACTGGGCTAACTCAACCTGAAGCTTGCCCTCCATTGATGTGGCTCGTTGTGCAAAGATTGAGAGGATTAAGCCAGATCGATCGAGAACGCGACACTGAATTTGCTTTTCGATGTTGCGTTCCTGAACCGGACTAATTGAATGATCGAAAATGACCACCGACGCACAATGGTATTCAACCATGCCTGCTAGCTCCTCAACCTTGCCCTTGCCCAAAAAAGTCGCTGCAACGGGTTTTGAGCGAACGGACACCATACGGGCGCAAACGAATGCACCCGCGGAAATTGCCAGTTCATTCAGTTCATCGAGTGCATGGTCATTTGCAAGAACAGAATTTGCAACCTGACAGGCAATGATCACTCGATCCCGGTTATCAAATTCGACGCTTGATCCCAAGGCAGAACCGAACTGAATGGAATTCTCGTATTGCTCATCGACAATATAGCCGGAGCGTTGGCCAACCATCTCTGCCCTATAGCAAATTGGGAAAATATTGATTCACGAGTAATCAAACACGGCCGGTTTTAACTCGTGTCTTCTTCATCAGGCATAAATTTCACCGGCCGAGTCGGAACAATGGTTGAGATGGCATGCTTGTATATGATCTGGTTAACCGAGTTCTTCAACAGAATCACATACTGATCATAAGAGTCGATTTGACCTTGTAATTTGATGCCGTTAATCAGAAATATTGATACTGGTATACGTTCCTTTCGCAATGTGTTTAAAAATGGATCCTGCAGAGCCGTACCACTATGTTTTTGCATTTGCTATTCTCTTATTCATTAAATTTTGGTTGTAGTATTCGTTGGTCTATGAATTCAACAGTTCGTTCCCGTGTAATTTGTGATTTCGGCCTTGTCTTCAATCGAAAATATCATGATCATGCATGTGATTCACGTCTATACAAGATCGAGCCATGATCAGAAAAACTGGCTATTTCGCTATGAAGAAATTCTGTCAAGTTGGCATTCGCCAGCATACCGCGTGAATTTTTTGCACAGACTTCAATCATCTTAACATAGGGAAGCAAATTGTTTGGATAATTTGATTTCGATATCCTGCACGAATCGAAACCTGCCAGTTGTACCCTGCAGACATCTCGATACATCCTTGTCAAAACAAAATGAATGGCCTCGGCGGATCCCTAAAATCGTCAATTCGATTTGAGGCTACGATCAATGAGTCCCACTTCAATGTATCGATGAAGTACAGAAATTTTTTCGCAGACAGAAGAGAAATATCGCATGACATTACTGTTCTGATCAAAAGGGAGAGGAATTACTGGTCGCTTCGTTTATACCACTCGATCTGGCTGTTTTCTTCAGTACGAGATGGGGCAGGATAATCCGGTTTCTCATCAACCCCATCTACCCAAAATGGGGAGCGGACTGAACGAAGCCGTCCTTCTGTTGGATGATCTATTTCACTAAAAAAACCAACATCGTTCAGGTGTTCATCTTTGAAAAGGTCACCCAGAGATTGGACAGGGGAGCAGGGAATATCAAGACCGCGCAATATTTCCAGCCAAGCCGAATTGGAATTTTTCCGCATCGCCTGTTCAAGGATGCTGTACAGTTCACTGATGCGTTCGCTTCGCCGTGCAGGATCTCGTACCCAATCCGCTTCTGCCAAGTCGGATCGACCAACAGCAATGAAAAAGTCTTCCCAGTTTTTTGTGCTGTAGGGAAGTACAGCCAGATAACCATCTTTAGTTGCATAAGGTTTTCGATAGGGAGAAACAATACGCTCATATCCTACTGTTCCCATTGCAGGCACAAAAGTTTCGCCATCAAGATGCTCGGACAATAAAAATGACGCTATGCCCTCATACATCGGGACTTCAATATAACACCCCTTACCTGTCTTTGCCTGATGAATAAGTCCCGATAGAATCGCAAGAGCCAAATGAAGCCCACTCACCTTGTCGCACAGGATTGTGGGCAGGAATCTGGGTTCTTCCTTTTCATTTTGGTTTAGGTCGGCCGCTCCGCATGCCGCCTGAATGATGTCATCATAAGCAGGCAAGTCGGCATTTCTTCCACCACTGGCATAGCCCGCCGAACAGCAATAAACGATTTTTGGAAATGCTTCGCAAATGAATTTCGGATCAAGACCTAACTGATTTGCAGTTATGAGGCGCATGTTGTGAACAAGGACATCAGCTTCATCCAACAGGGATAGAAGCCGTTCCTTGCCTTTCGAGGACTTTATATCCAATGTGACGGACCGCTTGTTTCGGTTACTGTTGAGATATCCGGCTCCCATGCCCTCTGAACGAGCGGGACGCACATAACGAAAAAGATCACCCGATGGTGCCTCTACCTTGATAACATCCGCTCCGAAATCACCAAGATAGCGTGTAGCAAATGGACCGAGCACGATCGTTGTCAAATCCAGAATTCTGACATTTTTGAGCAGATCATACACTTTCAAGCTCCACTCGTGCTCCCTCATTGTATGGAGGCCCATAGACAACCAGAACTCGGACAGGCTCGCTCCCGGTTGCAGTAAAAACGTGAGGCGTATCAGCAGGAAAAAAACATCCCTCGCCAGGCCCAACCTGGCGAGTTTCAGTTCCGATGGTTACACTGGCCGTACCCTGAAGCATATAGCAGAACTGGTCAATTCCAGGATGGAAATGAGGACTCGCACCCTGTCCAGGTTCGATTGTCCCCAGGACGACCTCAAGGTGTTTTGCACCTTGCTCGGGGCCAACAATACGGCGATTGACAGTACCCGTATGTCCTGTCGGTTGATATGGGGCATGATCACTCTCCCGAATGAATAACTTGCTTTTTTGATTGTTCATCCCAAGAGCATGTTATCCCATCAGACTCGGCAGCCACAAAACGATCTGCGGGAAAGCGAGCAGGATGCCAACGGTAATTACATCCGCAACAAAAAATGGTCCAATCCCGCGAAAAACATCCTGCAAGGGTATTTCCAGTGAATTTCCCTGATCATCCTGCAAGTCCCGAGACACTCCAGCTACCACAAAACAATTGAGTCCTATAGGTGGAGTGATCAAGCAAATTTCGGCCATCTTCACGACGATGATGCCAAACCAGATAGGATCATATCCCAACGCAACTACAGCCGGATAGACCACTGGCAAAGTCAGGATCAGCATGCCGATTGCATCCATGAACATGCCTAACACGGCATAGGCTAGCAATATGCAAATCATGATGAGTATTGGTGGCATGTCCAAACCGACCACCCAATCTGCAAAAACCGATGGCAGTCCAGCGAAACCCAGAAACCGGACAAACAGAAATACACCCCAGATTAGGGTAAATATCATGACTGTCAATTTTGCGGTCTCCATCAGAGCCTCGTGTAACCTGCCCTTCATTTGAGACACTTGTCCCAGCTTCAAAGCCCGATACACATACAATGCAAATACCACGCTTGCACCGAGGGCTGCGGCCTCTGTGGGCGTTGCCGTTCCAGTATAGAGAGAACCGAATATGATCCCGATTACCATGATGATCGGCAAGGTGCCTGGTAGACTCTCGAATCGCTGTTTCCAGGTAAACCCCTTGATTGGGCTCCCCATGTCTGGACGCACCATGCACATGCCAACAATCAATGTGGCATAGATCAGTGCTGATGCTATTCCGGGCAGGAATCCAGCAAGCAGGAGCTTGCCGACCGATTCCTCAACAATAATTGCATAAATAACCAAAATGGCAGAGGGCGGAATCAGCGAAGCAAGTGTACCGCCAGCAGCGATTACTCCTGCTGTCAACCTCTTGTCATAGCCGACGCGTTTCATATCGGGTATCGCCACGCGCGAAAATACCGCCGCTGTTGCTGTAGAGGCTCCGGACACCGCCGCAAATCCGGCCGTAGCAAAAACGGTAGATACAGCAAGACCTCCAGGCATCCAGCCTACCCATCTTCGGGCAGCCTCAAACAGTTTGGAAGTTAAACCGGCGTAAAAAGCCAAAAACCCTATCAGGATGAATAAGGGCAGAACCGACAAGGGGTAGGTCACTGTCTTTGAATGCGGAATGGTGCCGGCAATGGCTGCAGCTACGTTCCAGTCCCGAAGTATGCACAGCCCCAGAAATCCAGTTAATGCTGCCGCAACATACACTCGCACGCCTAGAACGACCATCACAATCAATCCAACCACGCCCAGAATACCGATTTCACTATTGCTTAGTTCTGCCAGCATCTGCTTTCCCTCCAGTTTGCGAGATTTCCTCTTCGGCTTTCTCCTCAGAACTCTTTGATAGCGGCACTCCTACCGGCACCAAGCTTGGATCAAAAGCCAGTCTGAGATAACCGACCAACTGAATAGACAGGCGAATGAATAAAAAACCCAGCGCGAGCGGTACCAACAGTTTGGCCGGCCAAGTAGGAATTTCAATATCGATTGTGCTGTCACCAAAATTGAATGCTCTTAGAAAGTGAGAATAGGAATATGGAATCAGTATTGCCACGATAAACATCGCAGCTGTGGTGGAGAGCGCTTCGACGAACCAGTTTGTACGTCCCTTCAATCGAGCAATCAAGAGCTCCATTCGGACATGGCCGCCTACGCGTTGCACATAGGCAATCGAGAGCACCGCAAATCCCACCATCGAAATTTCAACGATGTCAATGAATCCGTAGATCGGGGCATTGAAAATGTTACGCATGATGATCTGGACTACGCCAAGAAACATCATTATGAAAACCAATACACCCGCGAAAAGATTGAAAAAATTCTCAACGACACCAAACATCCGATCAAGGTGCTGGATACCACGTCCAAGAAAATCTGTCACTCTAAACTTTCCCAGTTGTCACGAATACTTGCACCATTAATCTGTCCGGCATGGTGCAATGCCGGACAGATCTCAGATGTGCTCAAGCCAATCAAGCACCAAGAACTTCGTTCAGGCTTGAGATTCAACTCAATAAGTTGAGCCTACAGATGCAAATATCGCCTCGATCAAGCCACGCGCATCAAACTTGCCCTGATTTTCTTCAATCCAGGCATCAATGACCGGACGGCCAGCTCCTTTCCGGAAAATTGCAAGCTCTTCATCCGAATACACAACCTCTGTCAACTCCCCTTGCAGCATGGGTATATTGACTTTGTCTATGTCAATATAAGCCTGAATCTGGGCCGCAATGACATCTTCCTTTACATTCTCAAGGAGAGTCTTGTATTGATCAGGTAATGCGTTATATGCACTGATGGAAAAAGCCACTGGGCATTCGGAAGTGCCCGGCGAGAGATTTGAGGTATACCAATCTGCTACTTCATGAATCTTGTAAGCTACATGACTGTAGGTAAAGGGAAAGGAGGCAGCGTCCATGGTACCTTGCTGAATACCGGTATAAACTTCTGTGGCAGGCAAGCTTGTGGGAGTTGCTCCAAACACTTTCATTGCCTGAGCGACACCTCCACCAGCCCGTACTGTCTTGCCTTCCCAGTCCTTTAACGTGCGAGGTGGTTCTCCGGTACCCATGAATTCATATTGCGGCAGAAATGATGAAGAATAGATCATTGCATTCCATTGAGCCAGCTCTTTTTTCACGGCTTCGCTATTGAGCACCGTATCACGGATTTTGCGACTGTTGTCCCAATCACCCATGGGCAAGAACGGCATTGTCAAGGACATCAGTGCCGGATTCTTCTGAGGGTGATAGAAGTTGCAAAACATTGCACCTTCAAATGCGCCTATAGCAAGACCATCGAGATTTTCCTTGCCCTTGGATAACGCTTCACCATAATGCAACTTGATCTCCCAATTGCCTCCTGTCTTTTCGCTTACAAGTGAAGAAAGCTTTTCTACTCCTGCAGTGAAGGCACGTTGCTTGCCCCACAGTGATATGTTCCACTGTAATTTTGGGCCATCGACCTCTGCCGCGTATGTGCTCGGCATGATGAACGCGACAAGCATGGACATAATGACTGTGGTTCTAAGAATTATTTTCATGTTTTTCCTCTTTTTGTTGGATTAAAGGTTCTAATTTATCTACATTGTTGCGGACCAATCCGCAATTTTCTCTGGTTTAATAGGATTTCGGCATCTCCAGCGCTTTTTCTGCCACGAAATTCAGCACCATCTCCTGACTCACTGGTGCCAGATAAGGAATCATCACTTCACGCATCAATCTCTCGACATGGAATTCACCTGCATAGCCCATACCGCCGTGGGTCGCCATGGACTGCTTGCAGGCGTTGAATCCGGCCTCAGCCGCCAGGTACTTGGCGGTATTGGCTTCAACCCCACAGGACTGACCTGTATCATAGAGCCAAGCCGCTTTCATCATGGTCAGATAAGCAGCCTCAAGCTGCATCCAGATTCTTGCTATCGGATGCTGAATGGCTTGATTCTGACCGATGGGGCGCTGGAAAACGATACGTTCCCGCGCATATCGTGCTGCACGATCAAGTGCATTGCGACCGATGCCAATCGCTTCGGCAGCCATGAGGATGCGTTCGGGATTCAAGCTCTGCAGGATATAGCGAAACCCCTTTCCTTCGTCTCCAATACGGTCTTCAACTGGTATCTCCATGCCTTCAAAATATACTTCATTGGTATCGACCGCGTTGCGACCCATTTTGTCAATCTCGTTAATCGTTACTTTCGACCTGTCTAAATCAGCAAAGAAAAGGCTCAGCCCTGCAGTTGGTTTCGCATCATCACGAGGACTAGTTCTTGCCAGCAACATCACTTTCTTGGCAATTTTTGCAGTGGATGTCCAGACTTTTTGACCGCTTACTACATAATGATTGCCACTTCGTTGTGCTCGACAGGAAATACGTGTCGTATCCAGACCCGCATCAGGTTCAGTAATCGCAATGCACATCTTGTATCTCCCATTAATGATATCTGGCAACCAGCGCAGCTTCTGTTCTTCAGTGCCAAAAGATTCGATCGACTTGGGTCCAAAGATATTCATATGAATACAGGAGGCCGCGGTCATACCACCGGATGCGGCGATCGTCATCATCATCAAGGCAGCCTCGGTCACGCCAAGTCCTGATCCACCATACCTCTCTGGCAATGTAATCCCCAGCCAGCCATCTGCGGCAACAGTGTTGAAGAAAGCCTCTGGAAATGCTCCAGATTTATCAGCATCGCGCCAGTAATTGTCCGGAAATTTTGCCAGGATCCCCTGCAGGGCTTCCTTGATTGCCTGTTGATCTTCGGTTGTCGAAAATTCCATTAGCACCTGTACGGTCATCAATTCGATTTAACGATAATTTATGATAATGCATCGATTAAAAAAATTTATTTGCATTTTTTTGATTATTATTTAATATATTTTAATAATGAATGTCGAGTTAAAACACTTTCGGGCCTTTGTTGCTGTTGCGAAACATCTCCATTTCGCATCGGCAGCACGAGAAATTCATGTCTCTCATCCAACGCTCAGCCTTTGGGTACACCAGCTTGAGGATCTAATAGGTGCACCACTGTTCAAACGGAGTACGCGGCATGTAGAACTTACTGATATGGGCAAGGAATTTCTGCCGAGAGCGGATCAGGCGCTCAATGCCGCTTCATCTGCTGTTGGTTTCATGCAGGACTTTGTTCACATGAGGCGAGGCAAGGTAACGGTAGCTGCTTTTCCTTCCGTTGCGACAAGACTATTGCCGAGTATTGTTTCCGAGTTCCGGCAAAAAAACCCAAATGTAACCGTGAACATTCTCGATGGTATTGCAGACTTCATTTTGAAACGGATTCAAACTGGAGCGGCAGATTTTGCTATTGCGAGTGAATTGAATGAAAAGGAAGATCTGGAATTCATCCCTATATTCGAAGATAACATTGTTCTGCTTCTTGGTAAAGACCACAAACTCTCGCGTAGAAAATCGGTAGCATGGAGGGAGTTTATCGATGAAAATGTCGTGACCGTATCTGCTGAAACGGGTATTCGTCAGACGATTGATCACACACTTGACAAGCAAGGCCTGAAAATGAAAGCGATCATTGAACCACAAATGATTCATACTGTTCTCGCCTTGTGCGAAGCCGGGGTTGGATCGGGGATCGTGTTGTCTTCCTATTTAAGAGGTACGCCGCCTGGTCTGGTCGCCGTCAAGGTTCGCGAACCGGTAATCCGGCACCGGATTGGCATTATCAAGAGATCTTCAGCCATGCTGACGCCTGCCGCCTCTGCTCTGTTTACCCTGACCACTGAACGATTATCGAGTATAGCTAGCGTCTGCCAGAAAAACCCTGTTTTTCGGAAGTCGGGAGGCCGAGTGTAGCAGAAGGCGAATCGGAATGTTGCGAAATCCGGCACGGAACCGGTCTCTTCCCGATCCCGATCCGTCGCGATGGCACGGTAGACGAATCCGTCTTTCAGGGCACTTTCCCCATCCACCGAATTCAACTGCTGTTCCTGCATCCTGATCTCCATCTGCCCGGGCTGTGCCGGGGCGTCCGGGTCTTTCGGCTTGACCTTGCCGAGGACTCAAGTTTTCTGTATCACCAGACAAAAGGCTTCCGGCGTCTTGCTCATTGCATGCCAGGTTCGGGCGAGAAACTCGGTCTCGGAGACCGTACCATCCTCATCGACTACCGGTTGCCACTCCGACTCCGGAATCTCGGCAATCACGGCATGGACATTCTGGCTCATCCTGGCTCGAATGGCGAAACGGGCTCCCTGTTCCCGGCAGGTATTGATTGATGACGGCTGCCTGACAGGAAGCAGCATCTGCTCGAAACCTGGAAACCATAACTCTTAATCACTTCAGGTATTTGCAAATCACACTTCATAAGAACTGGATTTCTGAAAGTGAGGGGAAGGATAGGTATTCGCTGGAGTGAATGAAGTATCGTATCTCGGGTAATTTGCGTTGGGGTCGAATCCGTTATTGAAAGTGGCATTAGAGTTCTTCAGGATGTTGATTGTTGCATCAAGGGCCATTCGCAAGGCCGGTTCAGTCCAACCTCCCTCAACGCTATAGTTTTCTCCTGCAAAATAGATTTTCGAACTACTACTATGTTCTTGATTATATGATAATAATGAATAATTCAAGGACCAATTTCTCTGACGATACAGCTTAGCACAACCATGAAAATATGACTTTGTTGACCAGTGAATTATTTTTGGACTGACGGTTTGGTCGACGTACTGACTAACTGTCTCACCGACTGTAGATTCGCAAATTTCATCAAGTTTGTCGAGCGTAATCTCCGACAAATAGTTATTGTCGTTTGCATAAGGCAAAAGCTTGGTCGCATCATCTTCCCAAGTATAACTTGCTAATAATGAACCATTTTCACCACTTTCGCCTGACCATTTCACTCCATAAGCATCTTGCACATATTCATCAGTAACGATAATTTGCGGTATTTTGGAAACACCATTTTCCCAATATGTTTCCTTTAATCTATAAAATACTTTGCAACTGGTGATATTGTGTTGTGAATTACGGGCCGAGAAAACCGATGATGGAATTTCTGATTGATTGAACCCTGTTAGCTTGATATTCATCTGCAAAGCCCATAATGTTGGAGTAACAACCACATGATCTACCTCATATGAATTATCATCTCCAGATTCGTACAGATTAATCTTGATTTTTCCGGTTGAGGAATCCTTCTGCAACTCGTATACAGGTGAATCAACCAAAATCCGAATATCTGAGTTAGATTGTTTTGATGCATCATACAGTGATAAATCACTCCCAGGGGGAGGAGCATAAAACAACCATTCGTCAAGTGCTTGAATGCCCTTGTATAGTGGAGGCTCAAGCTTATTTCCATTACTATCAGTCACATCCGAATTGTAATGTGGCAAGTTCGATTTGTCAGTGATACCGACCACGGTTTGTAAACTTGAATTAAAGCCAAACATCACACATCTGATAAACCACATAGAACTCACTTCAAAGAAAGCTCCCCAGCTACCGTCCCCAGATCCAATGAGTGCAAATATTTCCGCTTGGTCATCATTCATGCCAAAACCTCCAAACCAGCCGTCATTTTGATATTCAGCAATTGCAGGAGCATATACCAAGTCATTTACATTCATCTGCTCATAGTTATTTGAAACACTTTTCCAGAATTCGCCCCATTCATCTCCGTCATACAATACGCTCGCCTTTTGTGTAAACAGGGATATAAAGGCAGAAACCTTCTTGTAAACTTCCTTCAACTTATCGTTATCTGGAGGAGAGGGGCCTGATGGTGTGTACGGCCAATCAATTAACGTTGGTTTTAAGTATTCATTATCAGGTCCATAACCCTTATTGATATAGATCCCGGTGTTGCCCGGTGCTGCACCTGGGTTGGGGAATTTCTGCAAAGTACAGTTGCTTTCATCCAAAACATAGTACTCGGTTATAGAGTTTTTGCTACCGGGTTTCGAAAAGAATGGAAAACGCATGGCCCCCATTTCCATGTCCGTAATTTCTTCTGTATGAATTGTATAGTGCCTGCCGCAAATTCTGCTTGTTGCTTCAATAAAAACAATTTTATAGCCACAACGATACAATTCCCTAGCCGCGGTGATCCCCGCAATGCCACCACCAACTATGCCGATAGTTGGTGGATTACTAGAATCGGAGACATTACCAATTGAGTTTTTGTTTTCTCTTGCGAGTGTCAGCAAATGATAATAGTTGAATCGGAAATCTGGAGGACTAGGATATGCGGGAAGCCACCCATTGGCAGAATGAACAACCTCGTGAGGCGGGATGTCAAATATTGCTTTCATCTTTCATGGTAAAGAATTATTTGAATATGAGCATGTTAATTATAAATTTTTTGACAAATTTTTCTTGCGATTAAATTCATATACTAGATACTCAACCCTAATCGACAATTAGAAATCGGGAAAAATAGAAAAATCCTTGTGAAAATAGAGTATTAGTGGTAAAATAGGCGTTCCATAAACATCACCCGTTGGGTGAAAAAAATCAACCACTCCATTTCACAAGGATCATGAAAATTCTACCCTACAAAACCGCGAAAAGCAATCGAAAAATCACCGCCCGTGCCGGACTGACCGTTCCAGCAGCCCTGCTTGAGCGTCTCAAACTCGGGGCAATCATTGATCAACAGATGCCTGCCCCGGGCAGCAATCGAGGCTATCGACACAGTACCCTCTTTCATATCTTCATGCTGATGTTGCATGAAGGCGCCAAGCACCTCGATGACATCGTGCACCTGCGCAAGGACCGGAGCTTGATGAAACTACTGGGATTCCAGTCGATTCCCTGTTCCAGTACCCTGGGCAACTGGCTGCGTTCGGTCGGCAAGCATCGGGCCTCAAGGAATGTCTTGCCCGAGGTCAATCGTCAACTGTTGCAGGCGAGTCTCGGCACCCGTGATCATGTGACCCTGGATATCGATGCGACGGTGATTCATGCGAAAAAGAAAACCGCAGATCGTACGTATAAAGGCAAGCGGGGATTTACCCCGATGGTCGGGCACATTGCAGAGACCGGTCAAGTGCTGCACGCGGAACTGCGCAAGGGCAATGTGCCGCCGTCGGCCCGCAATGTCGAGTTTTTCAAGCACTGTATCGAGGCCTTGCCAGAAGGCGTTCGGGTTGCCAAGTTTCGAGCCGATGCCGCTTCCTGTCAGGCGGCAGTCATCAATCTCTGCCGGGAACAGGGAGCCCGTTTTGCCATTCGGGCCAGGATGAGCCGGAATGTCCGTGCCTTGATTGCGGAGATTCCGGAATCGGAGTGGCAGCCGGTAGTCGATGAGGATGGTTCTCTCTCCGAGACCGAGTTTCTCGCCCGAACCTGGCATGCGATGGACAAGACTCCGGAAGCCTTTTGCCTGGTGGTGCAGAAAACCCGAGTGCCCGGCAAAGTCAAGCCTCAGGACCCCGATACTCCAGCGCAGCCGGAGCAGATGGAGATTGCGATGCAGGAACAGCAGTTGAATCCGGTGGATGGGGAAAGTGCCCTGAAAGACGGATTCATCTACCGTGCCATCGCGACGGATCTGGATCGGGAAGGGCTCGGCGATGCGGAGATCGTGTGGTGGTACAACCAGCGTGCAGACAGCTCGGAAAATCGTCTCAAGGAACTGCGCAGCGACTTCAGTGGTGCTCACTTGCCCTGCAGCACATTCCGAGCCAATGCGGTCTATCTGTACTTGAATGTGATTGCCTGTAACCTGCTGGTTCTGCTGCGCATGACACTCGGTCTCGAGTGGCATGGCAATCGGGCCGGAACGTTCCGAAGCCGGTTGCATGATATTGCCGGTCTGATTGTGCGTCACTCTCGGGAGTGGGTGCTGAAGGTCAACCCGGTGGATCTGAAACTGCTGGATGAAGCACTCTGGATGATCCGCACCTGCCGCCTGTTCTGATTCCCTGATTCCTCTGGACCCATCCAGGACTGGCCGAACAGAGCCATGGATTCGCACGCCCGGAATTTGCTCTGAGGCTCAAAACCCGCCGCCGCGCCACGATCTGGCAAATGAATGAGAATCATTCTTGATCGGAATCCGGCCGCCCGGACCATTCTGGACCATTTTTCCGCTCAACTGCTCGAATACCGGCTCATAACGGGTAAAATCATTTCTATTTAAGGATTAGGGCTCAAAGTTATACTGTACAATATAAAGTTATACTGTACAATATAATATCATACTCCTTATTATGAAATAGGCCTGAGCCCGCAAACGAAAATATCGAAAGCCAATATGACCTCGTTTGTTGTTTTTTTCATCGCAATCATTCTCATGGTAGTGATTATTAGTGTGTTTAATCGGTTCTACCACAAGGGTTCACGTGAGAAAGCCTTAATCAGAACAGGTGCAGGCGGACAAAAAATTGTCTTGGATGGAGGTTGTCTCGTGTTGCCGTTTCTGCATCAAGTCGATCTGGTTGACATGAGAACAGCATACATGGAAGTTGTGCTGGAAAAAAACAACTCCATACTTACGGAAGATCGGATGCGCGTCGACCTCAGCGTCGCATTTCATGTCCGGGTCATTCCTACCACTGAAGGCATTGCTACTGCTGCTCAGACAGTCGGGGTCAGATCCCTCAATCCTGAAAGGCTACTCGAATTCCTGAAAGGCAGACTAATCGATGCTCTGCAAAGCGTTGTCGCCACACACACCATGGACAACTTGCATGAAAATCGATCTCAATTTGTAGCGAGGACAACCGAGCTACTTAAACCAAGCCTTGAGGAAAGTGGACTGAAACTCGAATCCGTGTCTTTAGTAAGACTGGATCAGACTGAATTCTCCGCACTGAATGAAAACAACGCATTCAATGCTGTCGGGATGAGGAAGTTGGCTGAAATCGTTACCTCGAACCGCCGAAAACGCAAGGAAGTCGAATCAAATGCAGATTTGGCGATCCGCCGAACCGAACTGGAGAATACCAAAAACCGGATACTCATCGATCTGGAAAAAGAGAAGGCGGAATCGGAAAAAACCATTGAAATAGAACAGCTCAAGGCGGAAATGGCCCGACGCTCATCCCATGAGCGCGAACAGGCAGAAATCGCATCAGGCCAGGCCAAGCTGAATCGGGAACTTGAACTCAAACGTTCTGAAATCGAACGCGATCAACAAGTTCGAACAGCCGAAGTGACCGCATTAAAGGCTGTCGAAGATGCCCGAATTCAAAGTCAAATAGAACTGTCTGAACGCAGGGTGCAGGAATCCCAGGCCATGGCAAACGCCGAATCAAGCCGGCAAGCAATTATTGAAGCGGAAGAATCTATCAATCTGGTACAAGATCGACTGACCGCACAAAGAGCTGGTGAAATAGCCAGAATCAATGCAGAACAGGAATCCGAAACCGCCCTTCACAAGGCCGAGAAAGCTGCGCAAATCGCGCAAATTGAATCACAAAGTAACAAAGCCTCTGCAGACCTTGCCCAGGAACAGCTCAGAAATGAAATGTCGGTGATGGCTAAAGGTAAGCTTGAAATGATCAATGCAGAAAATGCCATGGATTCTGGGTTAATTGCAATGAAACTCGAAGAAAAGAGATTGAGCGTCCTACCAGACATGGCAGATAAAATGTCAAGACCCCTAGAAAAAATCGGCAAGATTCACATCAATCATGTGGCGGGGCTAGGTTCTGCCTCTAGGGACGGAGAACAGTCCCAAAGCACTGGTTCAATTGTTGACGAAGTTCTTGATCTTGCCTTCCGGATGCCAGCCGTCAAGAAACTCGGGGAAGCGATCGGCACTGAAATCGTCACTCCAAGAAATAATGATGAAATAACCAAAAACAAAAAGAAGTAAGCATTAAACCATGTTCAGCAGTCGATCAGATAATCAGATGCTGATTCCTTGAACATCTAATATCAAATCACCTACATACGTGCACAATCGAAAGAGGATTTATCCGATATGAATATCAAAAGACGACAATTCATTCAGGGAGCTGGCGTAGCCAGCGCATCGCTATTCGTTCCCCAAATCTCATTTTCTGCTTCTGGGCCAGTCAAAATGGGAGTTTTGCTTGACACTTCAGGCCCATTCAGCGCCTATGGAACACCCATGGAAATGGCGACACGCTTAGCGGTAAAGCAAATCAATGATGGCGGTGGATTGCAAGGAAGAGAGGTCGAAATTGTATTTCGCGACACTCAGTCAGACATGAATAATTACTCGACTTTTGCTAATCAACTGGTACGTGAAGGCCTGGACGTATTCCATGGCGGCATTCTTTCTGCCTCAAGAGAAGCAATCAGACAAATACTGCGCCAAAGGGGCGTGCCATACTTTTACAACGTCCTGTATGAAGGTGGTGTATGCGATCGCAATACTTTTGTTACTGGAACGACACCCGCACAACAGGTAGACGCATTAATTCCATATGCGATGAATAAGTACGGAGCAAAGAAACTATACGTTTTGGCCGCAAACTACAACTATGGGCAGATTACTTCCGCCTGGGTCAATGAATATGCAAAAGCGAATGGCGCCACCAATGTCGAGGTCGAATTTTTTGACTTGGCAGACGGCGAATTTGGACCCGCAGTGATTGCCAAGATTCAAGAGGCCGACAGTGATTTGGTAGTATCGGTTCTTGTTGGTGCTGCCCATTTGAGCTTCTATGGACATTGGGCGGAAACGGGCATGAACCAGAATCCAGATGTCCATTTGATTTCAACGACATTTGGCGTGGGCAATGAACATAAAGTATTGCCAGCCAACCAGAGTGATGGCATGCTGATCGCGAATAACTGGGCTCCCGACAACCCATCTGTGCCGGAAAACCAAGCGTTTCTGGACAGTTGGGACGCAGAGTACGGTGATACCAATGCCATCCATGAGATTGCAGTTTCACAATATCATGGCATCCTGCTTTGGGCTGAGGCCGCAAGACAGGCAGGCGGAGTGGACAGGGATTCCATTACCAAGGTTCTTGAAAGCGGCTTCTCAATAAGTGGCCCTTCCGGTCTGGTGAAAATGGATCCACTTACCCACCATTGCAGTCTTGATATTCACATTATGGAATTAAAAGACCAGAAATTGAATGTTGTCCAGAAACTTGAGCAACGCGAACCACTTGACACGCGTCGCTTCTGCAACTTATCAGAAAATCCTGATTCAAACGTACAGTATGAAATAACCCTGTAGAAAAAATTATTTGCAAGTGATCCTGCCGATTAGGATTATTCTTTCATTCCTTGTTTGCAATGAGATTGCGTTTCACATTTGCTGTTGAGACGCAATCTCAACAATCTTCTGGTTCACACCCATCCCTAAACAACAACAGGATAGGGACATTTTTGTTCTTCGAATGAGATGGACATTCTTTCCATATTCATGCTGCAAATTCTTTATGCCATAGCCTTGCTGGCTATGATCTCTTTTGGACTTGCGCTGATATTCGGGATGATGCGCGTAATTAACCTGGCTCATGGCGAATTCCTGACTCTCGGTGCCTATGCGACAATTATTGCTACCAAAATGGAAGTTAACTTATGGGTATCTATGCTCATCGTTTCTCCTTTGGTGGTTGGCTTGTGGAGCTTGTTCATCGAACGTTGCCTGATCAGATTCCTATATGGTCGACTCGTATATACGATGTTGGCCACATGGGGATTAAGCCTCGCCATGGCTGGCGCAATGACTATGATTTTTGGAACCACTACCGAAGGTGTGTCTGCTCAGGCTGGATCTTTTTCAATTGGAGCCTATCAGGCAAGCTTGTATAGTCTTTTTGTAATTGTGATAACGATTATCCTTGCCATAACTATTGCTTTCGTTCTGTTTGGAACAAACTATGGCCGTATCGCCCGGGCCGCCATGGAAAATCGGGAAATGGTCGAAGCATTCGGGTATCCGATCAATAAGGTGTACATGGGAACATTCGTCGCAGGTGGCATGCTGTCAGGCCTAGCCGGAGGCATATTGGCGCCAACTACGGGAATTTCGCCCTACAGTGGAAGTACCTGGATAGCTGACGCCTTCATCACGGTCGTCTCAGGCGGAACAGGTTCGGTCATGGGTACGCTGGTAAGTGCCGGTATTTTGGGATCCGTATCTTCGATCACTTCATTTATTTTCAGTTCTGCGTCTGGTGGAGTCGCCCTGCTGATAGCTGCCCTCGTGCTATTGCGTATTCTTCCTACCGGTATATCCAGCCTGTGGCAACAGCGTAACCGATGAGTCTTCGTCAAAACAATCTCGCAAAGAGCATAGTTGCCCCGCTACTCTTGGCAATTCCAGTAATTGTTATTGCGCCATCGATTATGCAGCCCTATGCATTAGCACAGCTTTCCATCTTCGCCATTCTGGCATTAAGCCTTGGCTTGATATGGGGATATGGGGGAATTCTGTGCTTTGGACAAGGCGCTTTTTTTGGCATTGGAACCTATTCATATGTAATTCTAGTTACAAATTTATCTCTTCCTTGGACATCGCTGGTTTTAGCGATTTTCTGCACAATGCTTGTTGCAGGATGTCTGGGGCTGGTTATGTTTTACGGAAGATTAGGAGATGTTTATCTCGCTGTTGTTACCCTTGTCTTCACCCTGATTCTGAATCGATTCATGAACGCAACCGCTGGACCCGAGTATCACATTGGGTCAGCCAGATTGGGCGGATTTAACGGTATACCCGGGTTTGACATGCTGAAACTGCCTTGGAGCGATTTGATGTTCATTCCGGACATTCTATTTTTTTACATCTGCCTTGGATTTCTGATCTTGGCCTGGATATTTTGCCGCTGGCTATTGAGCACTCATTTTGGCAGAGTAATGGTTGCCATTCGCGAAAACGAGAGGAAAGTCGAATTTGCTGGCTATGACACGCGACTGCATAAAACTGTCACGTTTGCCATTGGGGGCGGACTGGCGGGAATGGCCGGCGTTTTATATGCAAACTGGGCTGGAATCGTCACACCAAACCTGTTTAGCCTAACCCAGTCCGCAGAAATAATTATTTGGACAATTGTAGGTGGACTTGGCACATTAATTGGGCCAATCATCGGTGCCGTCCTGTTGATGCTACTGAAGCTCTTTCTTGGATACCAGACGGTTGTCGACAACTATTTCTTGATGGGAATTCTGTTAATTCTCGTAGTACTGTGGTTTCCCAATGGAATTGCCGGTACCGCAATGCAATCAAAGCTCCTCCGAAGAAACACAACAACCAAAAAATGGCAGACACATTCCAATCGAACGATGAATGCCAAATGATGATATTGGTTTAGTTGCAATGTCAAACCTTGCTGTGCTCCAAGTTGAGGATTTGGTCGTCAAATTTGGCGGAGTAGCTGCCGTTGACGGTGTCAATCTTACCCTCAATAGGAACGAGCTACGCTGTTTAATTGGGCCGAACGGAGCAGGAAAAAGCACCCTGTTCAAAGCCATTGCCGGCATGGTGCGACCATTGTCTGGAAGAATTTGGGTCAAGGGTAACGAAACAACTCGCCTGCCCCCGCATCTGGTAGCTCGCCAGGGAATTAGCGTAAAAACACAGGTTCCAAGTTTGCTGGAAGGGTTAACGGTTTATGAAAATCTATGGATCGTTGCGCGACGGAAATATCGCCAGCACAGTTGCCGAAAAATGATCGATCCAGTTATGGAAAGCGTTGGAATCTCGAATGACTCCACAACAATCGTAAACACTATGGCTCATGGAAGGCGTCAACTAGTTGAATTCGCAACAGCCCTGATTGCCAAGCCTTCGATTATGCTTCTGGATGAACCGGCTGCAGGACTGTCTGATGATGAAGTTGAAGATTTTGCCAAATTACTGCACACCCTACCCACCCAAATGTCATTGCTGGTTGTTGAGCACAACATGAAATTTGTGCGCATGATCGCACAACAAATCAGCGTACTTCATAAAGGCCGACTTCTTGTTTCAGGAGAGCCAGATCTTGTTTTCAATGATACAAGGGTTCAGGAAGTCTATCTTGGCAAGGAGGTCACCGCATGAACGAGAATCCCTCTTTGGATTTGTTGACAGTTAACAATCTGAACGCGGGTTACTCGGGATTTTCTGTACTCAGAGATGTTAATCTGCATGTTAGTGAAGGCGAGTGTGTTGGTCTGTTCGGCCATAACGGAATGGGTAAATCAACACTGCTTCGAACCTTGATCGGCCTGATTCGGCCTTTGTCAGGTTCCATTGAGTTTGATGGCCAAGATATTACTCGCCTCCCTACATGGAAACGGGCAAGGTTGGGGATGGGGTACTTGCCTCAGGGACGCGGTATTTTTCCGGGCTTGTCTGTTTCCGATAATATCGGGATTGCATACAACCCAGATACTCGGGACAAGGATGAAATGTCTGCTCTAGATGGAGCGGTCGCACGCTTTCCAACCCTGGAACCTCTGATCAAGCAAGCAGGCGGCACTCTAAGCGGGGGTGAACAGCAGATACTGGCACTGGCAAGAGCGCTAACCGCTGATCCAGTCATGCTACTGCTTGACGAACCAACAGAAGGAATTCAACCATCCATTGTCATGGAAATTGCGATTGAACTCTCTGCGATCGCCAAAAATACTGGGTTGACGATATTGATGGTTGAACAGAACATCGATTTCCTGAATGCATTGGCTGATCGCATCTTGCACATTGAAAACGGCATAATTGTCGAGCAGGAACGTCGCCCTGCAGATAGTTCAGTCAAGCCAAAAACGCAAACTCCAGTATCTGCATCTGATTCTGAACTGGAAAAAACTTTCGAAGGTACCAATGAACAAATTTTGGAGAAAAATATGGGAGTATCGAGACCAACAATAGAGCAAATGCAACAGGTATCGTCGGACCTTCATTTCCAAATGGACAAAAATGCCCTGACTGAATACCTAGATCTGGCTCAGTCAACGATTGATGCTTATGACATTATCGATGCAATGCCTGATGAATTACCGGAGGTAAAATACCCGAGAACCAGTGGTTACATACCAGCAGAATCAGAAAATCCACTGAACGCATGGTATGTGAAATGCGATATTTCGGGCTCGCCAGATGGCCTGCTTAGGGGCAAGCCAGTGGTACTGAAGGATACCATCTGCTTGTCGGGCGTCAGAATGATGAATGGAGCATCAATCATGGATGGTTATGTACCGGATATTGATGCATCGATCGTTACCCGAATTCTGGATGCTGGCGGTAAGATTGCTGGGAAGGCGCGCTGTGAATATCTCTGCCTATCTGGCGGTAGCCATACTAGCACTGGCGGGCCAGTTAAAAACCCCTGGCGAACGTCTCACTCATCAGGGGGCTCTTCATCAGGCTGTGGTGCTCTGGTCGGATCAGGTGAAGTGCCCATGGCGATTGGCGGTGATCAGGGTGGATCTATCAGGATTCCTTCTTCATGGTCGGGATGTTATGGCATGAAGCCTACTCATGGACTAGTGCCCTACACGGGTGTCATGGCCATCGAGAGCACGATTGATCATGTTGGACCCATGACTACAACCGTACAAGATAATGCGCTACTTCTGGAAGCCATTGCAGGCTTGGATGAGGGATTGGATCCTCGGCAGTACATCACAAATACCTGTGCGTATGCGAAAGATATGCTTCAAGGAATCGCCGGGTTGCGAATCGGGGTCGTTAATGAAGGATTCGGGTGGCCAAACAGTGAACTGGATGTTGACGACACTGTCCATTCGGCAATTGACCTGCTACGCTCTATGGGAGCTACGGTTGAAGAAGTGTCCATACCCCTGCATCGACAGGGAGCCGCAATATGGACTCCCATCGCCCTTGAGGGACTAACTGACTTTATGATGCATGGCAATGCCTTTGGAACTAATTATCGCGGCTTGTTCCTGACCGGCATGATTGATCACTATGCAAACTGGCGAAACCGCGCTGATGAGCTGTCACCAAGTCTAAAAATTTGCATGATGATAGGCGAATACTTCATCAAACATCATCGAGGCCGATATTACGGAAAATCGCAAAATATTTCACGCCGACTGCGCCTTGCCTATGACGACGCTTTTCGTCAGTTTGATCTGTTGGCCATGCCCACTATTCAGATGAAGGCAACACCCTTGCCACCACCAGATGCACCACTATCCCTGTATATTCAGCGAGCGTTTGAAATGATTGTGAATACTGCACCTTTCAATTGTACTGGCCATCCAGCCATGAGCATACCATGCGGACTGAGAGATGGGCTGCCGGTTGGCATGATGCTGATCGGCAGGCACCTTGAAGAGTCAACAATATACCGGGCGGCGTATGAATTCGAACAATCAGTCAACTGGCAAGAAATCTAGTTTCACATGAATAAGCTTGGTAAACCTATCGAGGATCTGTCGCTCCCGCTGTTTGACTATTCTATTCTTTCCGATTCAATCGTTTCGACATCTCGCACTCAAACCCGGAAACAGAATCGAAAATTCATTCAATATGGCCAGTCACATGTCAAGGGAGATACAAGTGTTCCCCTGCTTGAATCAACCATTCCAGAACTAGTGTCGGAAACTGTACGCGTTCATGCTGATCGGATAGCCGTCGTATTTTGCGATCAAGACATCAGGAAGACATGGCTGGATCTTTCAAAAGATATTGACCGATTGGCCGCCGGATTCATGGCTTTGGGATTGAAAAATGGCGATCGCTTGGGAATCTGGTCTCCAAATCGATATGAATGGCTATTAACTCAATTTGCTACAGCCCGCACTGGCTTGATATTGGTCACAATCAACCCTGCATACAAAGTTGCTGAATTGCGGCATGTTTTGAAAACTTCCGGTTGCAAGGCGTTGATGCTGGCCCAGCAATTCAAGTCTAGTGATTACGTGGGTATGTATCAGCAGATTCAAGCGGGCACAACTGAAACTGGGACACTTGAATCAAGTCTGCCAGATCTGCAACACGCGATCCTGATACAAAACCAACTACAGAATGAAATTCCCAGCGGGATGATTTCATTCGAAGAATTGATGAATTTATCCGGACCTGCTCATGAATCTCGTTTGGACTTCATCAGTGCTCAGCTCAATCCAGATGAAGCGATTAACATTCAATTTACCAGCGGAACAACCGGACTACCCAAAGGCGCAACCCTCACACATCGAAATATCCTTAATAATGGTAAATTCGTTACAGATGTTATGAACTTTACGGAAAATGACAGGTTATGCATACCCGTCCCCTTGTATCACTGCTTTGGTATGGTAATGGGTTCGCTGGGCTGCGCCACCAAGGGTTCAACAATGGTATTTCCTTCCGAAGGCTTTGATGCATCAGACACGATCAAGGCGATTACCAAGGAGAAATGTACAGCATTATATGGTGTTCCCACAATGTTCAATGCGATTTTATCTCTTGATAACTTTCACTCGTTCGATCTGTCCTCTTTGAGAACTGGAATTATGGCGGGCGCACCCTGCCCGATCGAGACCATGAAGCGTGTTGTGGATGATATGCACATGTCTCAAGTAACCATTGCCTATGGAATGACGGAAACCAGTCCTGTTTCTTTTCAAAGCAATATAGACGACCCTATTGACTTGCGGGTATCCAAGGTCGGTCGGGTTCATCCTCATGTTGAATGTCGCATCATTGATGATGATGGCAATACGGTTCCGATCGGGGTGCAGGGGGAACTATGCACACGCGGCTATTCTGTGATGAAGGGATACTGGAACGACCCTGATCAGACTTCACTGTCCATTGACTCGGATGGCTGGATGCACTCAGGAGATTTGGCAGTCCTTGATGAACAGGGATTTTGCAATATTGTTGGCCGCGTCAAAGACATGATTATTCGTGGTGGAGAAAATATCTATCCCAAGGAAATAGAGGATTACCTCCATCGACATCCCAAAATTCAGGATGTCCAGGTATTTGGTATTCCAGATCACCATCTTGGCGAAGAAGTATGTGCCTGGGTGGTTCTTAGTGATCCCAGGGGATTTAGCGAAAAAGATGTCATCGATTTCTGCAAAGGACAAATTGCCCATTACAAGATTCCTCGCTATGTACGAATCCGTGACAGTTTGCCGATGACGGTTACCGGCAAGGCGCAAAAGTACAAAATGAGGGAGGCCATGCTAAAGGAATTGAAATTGGAAAACCATGTTGAACACAAGGCATAATTCCTGTTGCCAGTACCTGGGACCTCCGATTTACTTCAAGAGTTATGGTCGAAAGTAGTGCGCGGGGCGGTGAAGTTTATCCTGCGGCTACCGTTTTCGTATCTGATTGTACCTCAATACCGTCCCTGAAATTAATGTTCTTGATGACCCGATCGAATTCCGATAACCGCGTGCTACTTTGAGCCATAACTCTGACCGGGAACTCGGGCTGGGTCAGTGTGGACATCGATCATGAAACCGCCACCTTGGCCGTGGAAGCCCTGCGTCGATGGTGGCTGCAGATGGGCCGTGATGCCTGTCCGAATGCCTCGCGACTGCTGATCACGGCCGATGGAGGCGGCTCGAACAGTAGCCGTAGCCGGCTGTGGAAACGCGAACTTCAGGAATTCGCGGATCAGCAGGGCCTGAAGGTATCAGTTTGCCA
Organism: Candidatus Poriferihabitans sp.; assembly: GCA_965220975.1. GTDB lineage: Bacteria > Pseudomonadota > Gammaproteobacteria > Arenicellales > Poriferihabitantaceae > Poriferihabitans. Next base: position 1,206,645 of record OZ244855.1, read on the forward strand.
TTTCCCTCCGGGCACCAGCAAGTGGAATCGCATCGAGCATCGCATGTTTGCCTGGATCACGCAGAACTGGCGAGGGCGGCCCTTGACTAGCTATCAGGTGATTGTCAACCTGATTGCCGCAACCCGCGCAAAACCGCGGGCTGACCATCCGGACTGAACTGGATGAGGGCATGTATCCTCTCGGGATCAAGGTCACTGATGAAGAAATGAAAGCCATCAACATTCGCAGAACCGGGTTTCATGGCGATTGGAACTACAATTGATCCGCAGACAATAATTGCATGGGTTATTTGTGCGAGAGCCCTATGCGTACGAATGTGAGTGATCCAGCATATGAAATGGCTGGTGAGAGGTTTTCACTTGACAGGTTTTTTACCCAACTCGAACTTCTCCGTCAAGAGGTCTAGTGTTGCACTGTAGACTTGAGAGTTATGGTCGAAAGTAGTGCGCGGGGCGGAAAGGGGTTCATCCAGCGGCTACCGTTTTCTGGTCTGATTGTACCTCAATTCCATCCTTGAACTGCACTCCCTCGATGACCTGTCCGAGCCTGCGGAACCCGCGCAGCCTTCGCCAGCGGGATTCCGCGCACTGTCCGAGCTTGAACATCATGTCGAGCATGGTGTCGCGGCTCAGGCAGCCCCGTGTCGTCCGGGTCCGGTGGCGGATCGTGGCAAAGGTCGACTCGATCGGGTTGGTGGTGCGAATGCTCTGCCAGTGCTCGGCCGGGAAGTCGAAGAAGTTCATCAGCTCCTTGCGATCCTCGATCAGCTTCACTGCGGCCTTGGGATACTTGTCCTGGTAGCGGGCCAGGAAACGGTCGAAGGCCCGGTCGGCATGGTTCCGGGTCTCCGCCATCCAGATCTGTTGCAGTGCCGACTTCACCTTGGGATGGATGGCCTTCGGCATGGCGGCCAGCACGTTGGCGGTCTTGTGCACCCAGCAACGCTGGTGCCGGGCCTCCGGATAGACCCGGTCGAGTGCCGACCAGAACCCCATGGCACCGTCCCCGATCGCCAGTTTCGGAGCGTTCATGCCCCGGCTCTTCAGGTCCAGCAGCACGTCCTGCCAGCTCAGGGTGGACTCGCGCACCCCGTCCTCGATGGCCAGAATCGACTTCCGGCCCTGGTCGTCCACGCCAATCACCACCAGGCAGCAGAGCTTCGTCTCCTCGTTGCGGAGACCGCTGTACACCCCGTCCGCCCAGACGTACACCCACCGGTCCTGGCTCAGGTCACGCTGCGTCCACTCCTTCCTCTCGTCCAGCCAGACCCGCTTGAGACGCTTGACCACTGACGGCGAGAACCCCTTCGCCTGCTTCCCCAGCAGCCCGGACAGCACGCCGGCCATCTCGCCGGTGCTGACCCCCTTCAGGTACAGCCAGGGCACCCAGGCCTCCAGCGTGCGACTCTTGCGCACATACGGCGGAACCACCGACGAGCGGAAGGTCACCGGCTTGCCGTCGTTGGAACGAACCTTCGGAATCCGCACCGGGACCGAGCCGATCCCGGTCTGGATCGAGCGCTCCGGATGATGGCCACTGCGCACCACCAGCCGGAGATTCTGTTCGGTGCGGCGGTCTTCATACTGCTTCAGGAACTCGCCCAGCTCGGCTTCCACTGCCACCTGCAGCAGCCGACGGGCACCCTCGCGCAGAATCGCGGTCAATTCATCCTTGAACTTGCCGATTTTTGAATAGTCAATAATGTTATCATCTCTCATGGTGGCGTACCTCTTGGTTAACGGTTTTTGAAATTTGTTAGTTAATCCGGTTACGCCGCTTTTTTCAACCCCCCTTTCCGCCCACGCACTACTTTCGACCATAACTCTACTTCAATGCGGCAACAGCAAAAACAATAGGCAGACCGTTCATTGCCAATTAGACCTGGCCTTGCCATCAGCACCAAAAACATTCGACGACTGGAGATATTCCAATATCGCCTTCTCGGAATTCTTTAGTTCGGCATTTACCCACACTACGTTGGATTGATTGCGCAACCATGTCAGCTGACGCTTTGCCAGCTGACGAGTTGCCGCTATGCTCTTTTCGATCATTTCGGAATGAGTGGATTGACCTTTCAGGTAATCAAGCACCTGACGGTATCCGACGCTGCGCATGGACGGCAGTTTTTCAGGTTTCTCGAGTTTTTGGACTAATGTTTCAACCTCATTGACTAAACCATTTTCGATCATGTCCAAAAATCGCTTCTTGATTCGCTCATGCAAAACCGATCGTGAACAAAACAAGGCAATCTTTCTATATTGTACTTGCAACCCTTCTGGACTTGATTCTGTCATCAGCAATGAAGCAGGTTCACCAGTAACCCTGTATATTTCCAATGCCCTCTTCAATCGCTGTGCATCCTGACTGTTGATTCTTTCTGCGCTTGCTGGATCAATATCTGCCAACATTTCATACAGATACTCCAAACCCATTTCCTCAACTAGCTGCTCAAGCTCCTCGCGCACTTCTGGATTTGCTTGTGGCAGAATTGAGAGACCATTTTCCAGCGCTGAAAAATAAAACATGGTACCGCCTGCCAGGATCGGGATCTTTCCACGAGCAACAATATCCTCAATGAGAGAAAGCGCATCATCTCTGAACATGGCGGCTGAATAACTTTCGGTGAGCTCGCATAGATCAATTAGATAATGAGGGACGCGATCAAGAATTTCCTGATCCGGCTTTGCTGTACCGATATTCATGCCACGATAGATCTGGCTGGAATCAACACTGATCAATTCTGCATTTAGGTTTTTACAAAGAAATTCAGCTACCGACGACTTGCCAACCGCAGTGGGTCCCATCAAAAAAACAACCGAAACCGGAAGTTTATCGACCACGCATAAACCACTTGTCAAGATCAGCCATGGTAATACTCATCCAGGTCGGACGCCCATGATTACATTGCCCTGAGCGTTCAACCGATTCAATCTGGCGTAATAATGTATCCATCTCGAGAATTTCCAGTTTTCTGTTCGCTCGAATTGCCCCATGACATGCAATCGAAGAGAGAACCTCATGCATCGCATTTTGCGAACGATCGCTGCTTCCATGCTCCAACAGATCTGAAGCAGTATCTCGAATGATGGTTTCAACATCATGGTTCTTGAGCAATTCCGGGACTGTGCGAATGACTACCTGGTCTTCGCCAAACACTTCCAACTCAAAGCCAAGTCGATTCAAGTCATCCTGATGCGATTCCAGACAGCGAACCTCGGAGAATGACAGGGCAATTCTGATCGGAACCAACAAAGGTTGAGCCTGAATCAGTTCCTGCGAATCCAGTTGCTTCTTGAGTGTCTCGTATGTGATGCGTTCATGCGCTGCATGCATATCGACCAAAATCAATCCATCCTTGTTCACTGCCACAATATACACACCCTTTACCTGGGCAATCGCATATCCAAGGGGCGGCATATCCTCAACTTCCTGCGGTTCGGACTTTGATCTCGATCCATCCAGGCCCATATCCCATATGCTGGCAGTCAAACTGCCAACCATGCTCCGATCCGTTCCCGTCATTCTCATCCGCTGCTGCGAACCCTGAAAATTGCTGGAAGAGCCGGTTTTTGTCTGAATGCCAGAATTATCTGGCAAAGGCAGTGAAACCCCTCCCTCTTCAGGTGAAATACCTGCTACGGCTTTATTCAAAGTACGAAAAATAAAATTGTAAACCATGCGACTTTCCCGAAATCGTACCTCGCTCTTGGCAGGATGCACATTCACATCGACAAGTTTCGAGTCCAGTTTCAAAAAAAGGACAAAGGCCGGATGTCGACCATGATAGAGAACATCGCTGTATGCCCGTTTGACCGCATGCGACACCAGATGATCCGTGACCGGTCGCCCATTGACGAAAAAATACTGCAAGTCACGTTGACTCCTTGAAAAGGTCGGAAGACCGACCCAACCTTCCAAAGTATAAGTATCAACCGAATAATCGATATACATGGACTGATTCGTAAAAGGCTGACCGCAGAGCTTGATCATGCGGTTCGACATCGTCGCAATATCTTGTGCCTCGGGAAGTTGAAATACCGTTTTTCCATCACGTATAAAATCCATTGCCACATCAGGATTGCCGAGAGCGATTCTGCGAACTGTGGTATCACAATGATTAAACTCGGTCTGATCGGTACGCAGAAATTTTCGTCGTGCCGGTGTATTAAAGAATAAATCCTCAATCTCCACAGTCGTGCCAAGCGCATGGGCGACAGGATGAATCTCGCCTGTTGCCACGCCGCCATGTGAACGATATTCATATCCTGAGTCATCATCTGCGACTCTGGTTTGGAGAGTAAGTCGCGATACAGCGGCAATACTTGGCAAGGCTTCACCACGAAAACCCATCGTGGAAAGATGAAATAAATCCTCTGCGGAATTCAGCTTGCTGGTTGCATGACGGGAAACGGCGAGTGGAATTTGATCACGGGGTATTCCAGAGCCATTGTCACTAACGGAAACCCGTTTGATACCGCCTCGATCGACATGAACTCGAATGTCCGTTGCACCTGCATCCAAACTGTTTTCCAGCAACTCTTTGAGGAGTGACGCGGGGCGTTCAATTACCTCGCCTGCAGCGATTTGATTGACTAGATTGTCATCAAGTAATCGGATCTTGGCGGTAGATTGCATTTGTATCCGATTCAAAGAGGATGCATTACTGGTCGAGTTAAAACAGTCAATTAGTGCTTGTAGGCGTAGATACCCTGATTTTTGCGTAAATAACGCTTGATACCATTCGTAATTGCTGCAGCAAGTTTGGTCTGATGTGACTTGGTTCCCAGCAATTTCTCTTCAGATGGGTTTGTTATATAAGCCGTCTCAACCAGAATTGAAGGAATGTCCGGGGACTTCAGAACCGCAAAACCAGCCTGTTCCACTCGCTTGCTATGTATCTTGCCAATTTTCTTCAGTTCATCAAGTACCTCCCGACCAAAACTGATGCTTTCGCTCACGGTTTTCGTCATCGATAAATCAAGTAGAACTTCGGCCAGTAAATCATCCTTGTCCGATATGCTAACCCCGCCTGCCAGATCTGCCGAATTTTCCTTGTCTGCCAGCCACCTCGCCGTTTCACTGGTCGCACCTCTTTGAGACAAGGCATAAACCGAGGCACCTTGGGCTTTCTTGTTCTGGTGACCATCCGCATGCACGGATATGAACAGATCTGCATCCATATTGCGAGCCATGATAATCCGACGCCTTAGACTTATGTAGTAATCACCAGTGCGTGTCAATTTGGCTCGTAAACCGGGCTCCTTGTTAATCATTTCCTTCAGTTTTTTAGCAACTGAAAGAACGATGGTCTTCTCATAAGAATGCTTGCCAACTGCACCCGGATCTTCACCGCCATGACCGGCATCAATGACGATCAGAATATCGCCGGTTCGTTCTCTGTTCTGCTTGGGAGCAGCAGCGCTTGCTAGCGTTGGTGCCGGTTCTTCAACATGGTCTTTATCATAAAAGTCAATTACCAGGCGATATTGATATCGATCAAAGGGTTTCAGCAATTGCAATTCATGGCGGATCGGCTTGGCAATTTCAAATACCACTCGCAAGGTATTGGGGTTCGGTTTTCCAGAACGCATTTTTCCGACATATGGACCGAGTTCTTCCGGGGAGGGCATGGGTCTACCGAGTGTTGAGTGTTCCAAATCAACAACCAGTCGATCCGGTGATTTCAGGGTATAGACCTTGTAATTCGGTTCCTTGTCAATATCAAAAACGAATCGTGAACGCTCAGGTGCATGCCACATCCGGATATCTTCTACAACCGAAGATTTGGCATTGATTGACAAGCTGAGCAGGATCAGTATTGCAACCAGCTTGATAATTGAGGACGTTTTCATGGGATAGATATTCGATCTGAATCTAGCGAAATTTCTCTAGTTTGACCGAGAATTCGAATACAAATCGTCAAAGAGGGACTGGGCAAATTCTTTGCAAATTTTTCTGGCCATTCAATAAGAAACACTGCATGTCCATCAAGGAAATCTCGCAACCCCAAATTCTCAATCTCTTGTTCTGCATTCAATCGGTACAGATCAAGATGATAAATGTCATAATCGGGGGTTTTATAAGGTTCAACCAATGTATATGTTGGACTGACAACGTTTTTTTGATAACCCAAACCCGTCAAGATACCACGAACCAAAGTAGTCTTTCCGGCACCGAGTTCGCCAATCAGATAAACCACTTCTCCGGGTTCAATTTTCTCGGAAAGCATTTCACCGAATTTTAGCATTGCAGATTCATTGTCAACTCGATGCGATTGTGTAAGCATTGCTGTTTTCGATCTTGAGTGCGACTCCGACAATTGACCTAGTGCATATTATAACCTCTCATATGCCGTGAATTTTGAACTTGATTTTCTTCTTCCGATGGAAAAACATTCTCGTTACGTGTCATTCCAAGTTTGATTTTCGAGAGTTCGATAAACTTGAGGTAACGCATGAATTACATCAGATGCAATGAGCGAGTGTTCGGTAGAATTTTCTGCGGCCAAATCTGCAGCATGAGAATGAACCCAGACTCCGAGTTCGGCGGATTTCCGAATTGGCATGTCAAAGATTGAATATGCGCCCAGTATCCCGCTCAGAACATCTCCCATTCCAGCCGATGCCATACCCGGATTCCCGCAATCGCAAATTTTTGCAGTTTCAGATTCGGAGCTAGCTACGATCGTTCCTGAACCTTTCAATATGCAAACTCCTCCATAAATGCTCGTGATCTCCCGTGCTGATTCAATGCGATCAGTCTGAATATCCATAGTGTCACAATCCAGCAATGCCGCTGCCTCTCCCGGATGAGGCGTCAAAATCCAGTTATCCCGTCTTAACCGATAGGAAGGCTTTGCCAATATCCGAAGTGCGCCCGCATCGACAACAACTGGTCCATGGTAATCGAGAACAACAGAGAATACCCGCTCCGACCATTTCCCGACGTCTAGTCCAGGACCAACGACCAGGGCATCCAGTCGTTCAAACAATTCCTCGACTTTTTCCTCTTCGGCAAAATCCAAACTCATCAATTCTGGACAATGAACTGCCAATATGTCAGCGTGTTTTTGTTTGCTTACAATGGTTGTCAAACCACACCCTGCCTTCATCGCTGCGCGACCGGCCAGCAATACTGCTCCGAACATCCCGGTAAAGCCGCCAAAGATGGCCAGATTGCCATACCATCGTTTATGGGAATTATGAACACGTCGGTCGAGTGAAAACGGTTCAATCAATTCCGCATAATGAGTATCTGCCTGGGAACTTTCAAGTGGAACATCCAGCGATTCGTAAAACAAGGTACCGCACTGTTCGCGGGCATCAGCTGTAAAACAGCCAACCTTTTTGCCGATGAAGTTCACAGTGGCTTTCGCTTTGATACATGGGTCGAAAGCCACTCCCGTATCACACTCCAGGCCGGAAGGAACATCGAGAGCAAAAATTGGGCGAGCATCTTGATTGGCATCATCAATCAGTTTTCCAGCAAGTCCGCCTGGAGCATGGTTGATCCCAATGCCCAAAATTGCATCGACAATGAAATCACCGTTCGCTGAGAATATCGGTTTTTCCGGATTGTATTTTTCCGCACTACCACCCGCCTTCAGATACTTTTGATACATTAACTGTGCATCCGGGGTTTTTGGCCTTTGCGTGAATATTACCTGTACCTGCAGGCCGAATTCCAAAGCGTACAGAGCAACAACATAACCATCTCCACCATTATTTCCGGACCCGCACAAAACCAGAAGGCTTGTGAGTTCCTGATGGATTTCCAAAATACGCTGAAATGCCCGTTTACCCGCCCTCTCCATCAACTCGCTACCCGATATGCCAACTTTCTCAATTGCAAATCGGTCAAGTTGGCGTACCTGTTCAACCGTGTACAGCTTATTCGTCATAATATTGGCGGATCTTCTTTTTTCAGCGACGTTATTTCCCATTGCATCCATTTATTCATTTCTCTCGCCATGTTCTTCGCTTCGGGCAATTTCAAGAGTTTTGATATAAGCGGAAATTAACGATGCTTCATATATTACGCCAATCAATCTGCCATTGTCTCTTTCATCGACCACTGGCAGACTTTCCCCAGTAAAGTCCCGGATCCGCTGCATGGCTTGCCAAATCGACATGTCAGAAGTAAAAATCATCTGTTTTGCAGCATGATCCCTGCACAGCAATTGTGACAAATCCAGTTGATCACGCTGTTTTCGATCAATGTCATTCAGTGTTATTGATCCAAGATATCGACCTTGGGTATCCACTATATAAAGGTTCGAATTATCAGAGTTCAGGATAGTCTGCTTCGCGATGTCCAGGCTGGCTTCGCCCTCGAGTACTGAAAACCTATCGGATAACCAGATATGGATTTTCTGATCATTCAACATCACCTTTTCGCGTCCCATACTGAGATCGAAACCCTGTTGCTTAAGTTGTGCGTCGAACATTGATCGACCGATCAACCGATAACCGAGTAGATTTGCAAAGACTGCGCTGACCATGGCGGCAACCGCCAAATCATAGTTTCGGGTTAATTCAAAGACGATCAATATTACTGTGAGGGGAGAACCCATCACGGGCCCGACTAGTGCTACCATGCCGCAAACCATGTAGGGTGTTGCTGATGAAAAATGCGTACCCATCACCGAAGCACTGATGATTGAGACCAGTGCTCCGAAAATAATCCCGCACATCAGAGACGGACTGAAGACGCTACCGGCAAAGCCGAATCCGAAACAGATGGCGGTCATGATCAGTTTCATGACTAAAATGATGAATAGCTCGCTACCAGGATAGCCTGAACCAACCAGGACTTTCTGCATAACCGGTTCACCAACCCCCAGAATTTCCGGTATCCACAAGCCGACTAAACCCATACCGGCCCCTGCAATTGACGGTTTCAACCAATGGGGAGTATTCAATCGTCTCGAGACATCCGTGAAATACAGCATTAGACGTACAAATGTGGTTGCAATGAGTGCACCCACCACTCCAATCAGGGCGAAGACCAGAAACTCTTCCGGTTTTATGCCCCCTACCCCTGCAACATAGAAGAGCTGGTGTCGATCGAACATATGATTCGCAACCAGATACCCAACCACCGATGCAATGGCAATGGGAGCAAACAATTTTAACGAGAAGTGTCGAATAATCACCTCATGCGCAAACACCAATCCTGCGATAGGAGCATTGAATACTGTGGAAATTGCTGCTGCAACTCCACAACCGATGCCCATATTTGAAGTAAACCCGAATCTTGATCCAATGCGTGCGGTCGCCAGTCCAAGCGTAGCGCCGATATGCGAGATCGGTCCATACTGGCCCAAGGATGCTCCACTCCCTAAAGTTACCACTGAAGCCATTGCAGTTTTGAAAGCGTTTGCAAACGAGCGGTTAAAGACCATGGACTGCGACATTTTGATGGTATGGACGAGACTTTCCGGGCGTCCTTCTGGCAAATCCTTCAGCATCAATCCAACCATCAGGCCGCCTACGACAGGAACCAGAAAAAAGATGCCAACTTGCAGGTATGATTGAGAACCCTCTTCCCTGATCTCAATGGATACTTGCAGTATTTCATTCAGCCACACAACGGCAGAGACAAAAGCAATGGATGCGACCGATGCCAATGCGCCAATGATCAGCGCGATCAGCATGATCACAACAGTATTGAAAAGCAGACTGCCTTTTCTCATTGTATCGATTTTACCCGCGCTTTCTTGAACACTCTGAACCATGAGTTTTTTAATGATATACAATCCTTGGAAAAAATATCCTGTTATTGGGCAAATTTGGTAATCTGCAAAATGAAATCATAACATCCGCACGTGCATATTCCCAGAAAACCAAGGCGGAATGCCAGACCAATCTCTCTCATCCAATGAAGCAAATCGAGATCAACCGTCTATCCCATTCAATCAGGAAATGGGGTGCTGAACTGGGTTTTGAACAGATTGGCATATCGGACATTGATCTTGCACAGGCTAAAACCCGCTTGGAACAATGGCTTGAAAATAACTACCACGGAAAGATGGATTACATGTCTAGACATGGAACAAAGCGGACCAGGCCGGAGGAACTCATTGATAGAACAATTCGAGTAATTTCAACGAGAATGAATTATATGCCTGAACCGATTTCAGTTAGTGAGTCAGTGCTTGAAGATCCCCGTATTGGCTATATTTCCCGGTATGCTTTAGGAAGGGACTATCACAAGGTTATTCGTTCCAGACTGAACAAACTTGCCAAACGCATCGAACAGGAAATCGGATCGTTTGGGCACCGGGTGTTCTGTGACAGCGCTCCAGTCATGGAAAAGCCATTGGCAGAGAAAGCCGGTCTTGGCTGGATTGGCAAACATACAAATCTTCTGAACCGGCATGATGGTTCATGGTTTTTCATCGGCGAGATTTATACAGATGTTCCCCTCCCGATTGATTCACCAGCCAGTTCTCATTGCGGCAGTTGTCGTGCTTGCATTGACGTATGCCCAACTCAGGCAATCATAGCTCCATATGTTCTGGATGCCCGTCGCTGCATTTCCTATCACACCATCGAACTGCACGGGCCAATCCCCATCGAGTTCAGAAAATCGATTGGCAATCGAATTTATGGCTGCGATGACTGTCAACTAGTCTGTCCATGGAATCGATATGCCAAAATCTCACCAGAACCAGACTTTTCCCCTCGACACTCACTCAATCACTCTCGCTTGATTGATCTATTCAGCTGGAGTGAACAGAAATTCCTTGCCAAAACCGAAGGTTCAGCGATCCGCCGGATTGGATACCATAGATGGCTCCGCAATATTGCAGTAGCACTTGGCAATGCCCCGAAATCAGAATCAGTCAGACGATCACTCAAGGCACGACATGGTACCGTTTCTGATCTGGTTGATGAACACATTGAATGGGCGCTAGAAGAACAGATACAACGTCCGCAAAATTCAAACTCCGAGTAGGGGGACTCTATACCGGTAAAAAATCGATAGCACAATGAAAACTGAAATTCAAATTTCCGTTCTTGCATTCCTCCTTATAAGCAGTCTTGTTACCGGCTGTACTCAATAACTGATTTTCAGGATAGCAAGTCGTTGATAAAGACCTGTCGATAGTATTTGAGCTCTTCAATCGATTCTAAAATGTCATCAAGTGCCCGATGGGTGTTGCGTTTTTTAAAACCATTAACCAAATCCGGCCTCCACCGCTGAACCAGTTCATTAACCGAGCTTACATCGAGATTGCGGTAATGCAAATACTGCTCCAGCTTTGGCATCGATCGATGCATGAATCGACGATCCTGACAGACTGAATTGCCACAAAGTGGTGATTCATTGCCGGGTACAAATTGCTTGATGAATTCCAAAGTCTCGGACTCTGCCTGCTTTTCATCGATTTTCGATTCACGCACTCGCTGAACCAGACCGCTTTTCGTATGGGTGCGAGTATTCCATTCATCCATCCCAACCAAGCACTCCAATGACTGTTTGATTGCGAAAACCGGGCCTTGAGCAAGAATATTCAAGTTGGCGTCCGTGACAATGCTAGCAATCTCGATGATACGGTCATGGTCTGGAGATAGACCGGTCATTTCCATGTCAATCCAAACCAGATTCTGTGGGTGCTGCATATAATTGCTGTCCTTTCAGCGTTTTGAGATAATTAGTTGATGAACTACTGCACAAATTGCAATAGCAGCAGTTTCAATTCGTAAAATATGATCAGACAAACATAATTTTAATATTTTTTGATCATTGAGAAATTGTTTTTCAGAATTGCTGAACCCTGCTTCGGGACCTATGACAAGAATAATCTCTTCATAACCATGGAGATTTCTTATATTCAGAGAATGCGCTGATTCTCCTTCAGATTCGCCCACAATCATCAGACAACTGCCACTCAATACCGAGTCTCGTTTCGCTTCAAACAACTGTTCAAGGGTGGATGGTGACCGAAATGACGGGGTGAATGGTCGACGACATTGCTTGCACGACTGAAGCGCTACATTATCCCAGCGTTTTTGCATTTTGGAAGTATAGTGCATCACGCTATGCTCGTATTCAATAGGAACATATTGATTCATTCCCGCCTGAACGGCCATGCTGAGTAGAGTCGACTGACGATCACCCTTTGCAATTGCGCTTGCAAGAATCAACTGCGGGCCGGTTTCTTCTGGAAAGTGTTCCGAGTCTTCAACCTGAACTCTCAGTTCATTACCCCGAGGTGAGCGGTCTAGAATTCTGGCCAATCCCATTGTTCCTTTCCCATCCATCAAGTGCAAATGATCTCCAATCTCCAATCTTCTTGATTTGCTTGCATGAAGTGCCTCTGGACCAGAAATTATTCCATGGCTACCCCGCTCTGGAATTGGACTGAGATAAAACAGGGGGAGATCAATTTTCATGGTTCTGTCGACTTGGATGATACAGGTCGTATCGAATCTGCTTGCTCTTGATTTCACCAACCTTCCCGCTCGGGATTGCTGGCTGGTGATGCGGTCGTTTAACGATGACACGTCGGGCATTCGATCTCATTGCCACCTCAAACATTCGATCAAAAAATTGCATCTCCTGAGTTTGATTGACCAGCTCTCGCAATAAGGTGATTGGTTTGGGAGAGGCTGCAGCGCGCTTGTAAAGCGGAAACATCGGATCCAGGTAAATTGCATCGGCATCTATCGTCTTCAATTGCAATGTCTGGATACTGTCTGCATACCTTAATTCCAAGTTTTGCATAATAAGAGGATTCTGACAATGTTCAATGGCATTTCGGGTCAGAACATAAACTAGGGGATTGTTTTCAAAAGCGATGATGCGACAACCAGAGTAAGCGATTCTAGAGGCATCGATACACCAACCTGCGGTCATATCAATCACGGTACCCCGTTTGATTCCGATTGCCCGAAGCAAAGGGTCTGCACCTTTCGCAGGGAAGCCGGGTGAGATCACCGGCACAAAGGGCTTGCGTTTATCCTTAGGGAATTCAAGTTGAATCCTGTTTCCAGATATGCGTACAAGGTAAGGCGTTTGGCTATTTGCATGATTGACTTCAGACTGGGACTGCAATGTAACGCCCAAGATGTGCGAAACTCTCTCAGTATAGGGGATATTCGACTGATCAGAGACCAGGGTGATTAATTCAGATTGCAATTTTATTTGAAAACAGCTACGTATATTAGGTCCGTTCAATAAAGCGAATCCGCGTTTGCTGATTTTGTTTACAGACCAATTGGAAATTGGGGGAAACGGGATAAGAAATGAATGCATGGAGCATGAATTGAAGATGTCGGTTGCCGACCACAAAGTGACTTGTCCGCCTGTTCAAAATATGCCAAAAGGAATGACTGGAATTTATCCCTGCGCTCTCTCTTTCGAAAACCTCATGAAAATGTGTCTTGGATTGTACCTGTAAAGCCTCCGGCTTTCGGTTTGGGACAATCTTCTTGCCTCAAGGGCTACATTCCTGGTTCGCCCAGCCACAAAATCACTGATCTGATTAACGCTTGCTTTTTCCGTTGCTTTTGTCGCCAAGAGACCAGCGGAAACACCAACCAAAAGAGCTAACCCTGCGGGTCCGCCTAGAGCAGAAACTTTGGCGATCTCAGTCATAGTCGTTCCCGGGGTAATTTCGCCCTTGAGAGTGCCATCAACCACTTCCGTATATTCACCTGAGACATGTAACTTATGAAAGGCCTTGGCAAGAGAAAGAACGGTAACAATCAGCACCAAGGAATTGGCCTTCATACAGCTGGCAAAATTATTCCGCCAACGATCTTGGAAAATTCTTCGGTGGCACTTCGATTCCAGGCAAATGCAACAGCTACGATGCTACGGTGTCGAATTGGATGCTCGAGGCCACAAGGATGAAGCTGTAAAGGTTGCCTTATTGACGACTGGTTTTCGTTTGTTCACAAAATTCATCCACCATCTGTTGAGAGTCATCTTGAGGACGAAGCCAACCCGGTGCAACTATCCTGTATTAAATCACTCGCTTGCAGGGATGATTTTACACGATGGTTTGACCAAATTGGAGCACTCCTGCCATGCGAATGCAACGAGGTTTCTCGGCAGCTCTATATCCTGGAATGAGATACTGAACATTGGCCGTTTTGCAAAATGGACAATTTCACTGAAAACTGCTCCTTTTTACCGCATTTGCAAACGTCTCCCAGTTTAATGAATGCGGTTGGCCCGATTGACGAAATCCTCATGATTTTTGCGCGATGGATAAGTCTCGAAATCCTGAAGATTTGAAGGCTTGGTACTCCTCTTGGCAGTGAAACACAGCGGGACGGGTGTAAAATAACCAATATTATTTCACTCATTCACCAATCCGACTTAAATATGGGATTTCTTAGCGGAAAAAAAGCGCTGATCTGCGGGATCGCGAATAATCGATCTATCGCTTGGGGTATTGCTCAAGCCATGCATAGAGAAGGTGCCGAACTTGCATTTTCGTATCCGAATGACAAGCTCAAATCTAGGGTCGTTGATTTAGGCGGACAGTTGGGATCAGATACAATACTGCCGTGTGATGTCTCTAGTGATGACGACATCAAAAATTTATTTGCTGAACTGGACAATCTCTGGGATGGACTTGATGTGTTTGTCCATTGCATAGCGTTTGCCAATCGGGAGGAACTGGATGGAAGCTATCTCGACACAGTCACACGTGAAGGCTTTGCGTTGGCGCATGACATCAGTTCATATAGTTTCACTGCCATGGGTCGAGCGGCATTGCCGCTAATGCAGGGCCGAAATGCCAGTATGCTGACCTTGAGTTATCTGGGCGCAATCCGTTCCATGCCAAACTACAATGTTATGGGATTAGCAAAAGCAAGTCTGGAAGCAAATGTTCGTTACATGGCTCAATCACTAGGCAGTCAAAATATCCGAGTGAACGCCATATCAGCTGGCCCAATACGAACTCTGGCCGCCTCAGGCATCAAGAATTTTCGAGCGATGCTGGGACATTTCGAAAAAGTTGCACCGTTAGGTCGTCCAGTAACTATCGATGAAGTTGGCAATACTGCCGCATTTCTATGTTCGGATCTGGCTTCTGGAATCACCGGCGAAATCACTTATGTTGACGCAGGGTTTAGCACTGTCAGTTTGAGCGAACAGCTTTTGCAAGATCAGGTGTAACTGAATTCTTTTTGCAGGTCTGTTCCGATCAATGTCACCAGTCCAATTCGGATATCCGTGATCGAGAACACAAATCGATAGTCGATAGCGTTTCGGCCTTGCTGTTGCAATCACAACCAGCAATCCCCTTTCAGCAGGGAGAATGGCTATCGGTCAATCTTGAACCGGCTTCAAGCCTGAATAGACAAGTCACTCAACTTGTTGGAGTCGGGAATTCCATCCTCATTCCAGCCGCGAACCTTGTAGTACTCGGGTAACATAACGTCTAGTTCACATACACCCCCCTTGTTGAATCCGGCTGGGACCGGCTCATTCAGAATGCGGGATGGCAATGTGTCATCTGATTTCGTGAGTCCTGCCTTCAAATTGAACAGTTTCTCAAGATTCCAAATTCTCTCGCCAGTCTGTCGTAGCCGATCGACACTCCATTCACCTGGCAAATCGGCATCAACCATAGCTGCAAAATCTTCATACTCCCATGTACCCGTCGTAAACAAGCATAAGCCAGTCGAGTCTACCATCGCGACAAAGTCCTGGGTTCGAGCACAAGCTTCAGCCTTGCCCACCGTGCCGGGAGACTGATAATCTTCTTCGAATGTATCATGCTTCAAGTGGCAAGCCCCTCGGTTGCTGGTTGCATAACCAAGCCCCATACCTTGCATGGAGCGGCCATCATAACCAGCAAATTCTTGCCCTTTGGAAACCATAGCCAATTCCGGGCGTCCATATTTTTCACACAATAATTTTGAACCAAGACCTAAATCCTTCCCGAAACCTTCATGTTTTCCAGTCTTCTCCGACATGATAACCAGAGCCTCTGCACTACCAAAATGGAGATCAATACCATCTGTCTGCTCTTTGGTGATCATTCCTAATTCGTATAATTCCATGGCGGCAGCCAGGGTAACTCCGAATGAAATAGGATCCATGCCATGTTCATTCATCATGAATCCGGCGAAAGTCAACGCATCAAGGTCATCAACCCCAACAACAGGACCAAATGCAAAAGCGGTTTCATATTCCAGTCCCCCAGAGGCAACATGATACTTGGGCCGGTCTTTGACGCTGAAATGCTTTGGGTCGATATGTGCAATACGCCCACATCCAATGGTGCAACCAAAACAGGCCGCATTGCGGATCAGATTGGTATGTCCATTTCGGTTTTTTATGGTGACTGACTCATGATTGATGTTGTTCGCGCCCTCAAATGAAACATCCTGAAAATTTCGAGTTGGGAGTCCACCGAATTCCTGCATGCTATCCAACATTGCGAGCGTACCAAATCGCATTAGACCCCGTCGATTACCGCTTTTATGCAGAACATCATTGGTCTTTCGAATAGCAGACATGAATTGTTGCGGATTTTCATTATCAACTCCAAGAGATCCCCGGGCTGCTATTGCTTTCAGATTCTTGCTTCCCATGACCGCCCCTACTCCCGATCGTCCAGCAGCGCGATGCAAGTCATTAACCACACAGGCATAACGAACACCCTGTTCGCCAGAGACACCGATTGCAGCGATTTTCATTTGTGGTTCCTGATGTTGCTTGTGAATCCATTCATCGGTGTACCACACTGTTTGCCCCCAGATTTCATCAGCTGGTAGCAGTTCTGCGTGATTGTTCGTGATATTGAGATAGACCGGCCGATCTGATTTCCCAGTGATGATCATGAGATCAAATCCAGCATATTTCATTTCGGCGCCAAACTTGCCACCTGAGTTGGAACAGGCGATCGCACCGGTTAGCGGTCCTTTGGTAACAACCACGTAACGACCACTAGTTGAGGCCATAGTTCCGCCTAATGGCCCGTTTGCAAAAATCAATACATTCTCAGGGCTGAGAGGATCTGCTGCTGGATCCATTTCCTCGTATAGATATCGGGTGGCTAATCCACGAGCCCCCAGATAGTCGTTAGCCCATTCCATATTCAGGGATTCAAGGGATGTAGTTGCCTCAGTTAAATTTACTCGTAGAATGTTTCTTTGCCAGCTCATGGTTGTCTTCTGTATAAATGTGATGTGAACAAGAATCCAGGAAATATCGAATGATTCGAGTTGTTTTCGCTACTATCCGAATAAAACAGGTTACCAGTGTTTGTTAACCAAAGTTGATTGATGGCAAACCTGATCCCCCAACCCATTACAGTCATAACTGTGGTATGGGTGTCAAATAGTATTTTACATGTTCCGCTGTCATGGTTACTTCGAAATATCCATATTTCGGATTCCGGTAGATTTCACATCGATCGGATTTAGACCAGGATGTAATTATAACCATGCATGGTTGAAATGAGCGCAATAAGAAAAGAAGATTGGTTTCTGGAGTTATGGTCGAAAGTAGTGCGTGGGGCGGAAGGGGGTTGAAAAAAGCGGCGTAACCGGATTAACTAACAATTTCAAAAACAATTAACCAAGAGGTACGCCACCATGAGCAATGATACCATTATTGACTATTCGCAAATCGGAAAATTTGAAGATGTCCTGACCGGGATTCTCCACGACAGCGCCCAGCAGTTGCTGCGCGTGCACGATTGATGCACTCGGTTAATCATGGAACAGGTTCGCTCATGTATCCATGATCCGCAGGTCAGGAAAACCCAGCAAGGGCGTTTCCACACCTGATTGGCTATCCACTGCTGTTTCGTGTATGTGTTGGTGAATCTCCGTGTATTCTCCATCATTTCCCGCCAATAGTTCTGTTACATGGCGCTTCGCTTCCCTCGAACGGATCCCGATGGACTCGGTTCCCCGCCGTCAACCGTACTGTCAAAGCGACAGGACTGCCTGTACCCCATCGTTTCGGCTCACTGGTTGCCAACCACTGCCACCTGAGTCTGCCGCGTCTTCGTGTCCGTCTTCACGCTCCCGATGAACCGCAGACCGCTCATCAGGCCGGGGCTGTTTTCCATTCCGATTGTCCCTGTACCGGACTCCCTTTCCAGAGGAGAATACAGGCTCTCCCAGGTTTCCTGGCAACCCATCCCGCGACTTTGCGCATTTCCCGAGACCCCGGCCGGTCTCCCGACACCTCGCCATCTGGCGGTGCCGGAAGTGCTGTACCCAGAACTTGAACACTGAAAACACCAACGATATCTATTTCTAGGCTCAATAGGACGCTTCACGACCGCTGTTGCCGACAGCCATGCAACACTCGCTTCCAGCTGGCTAGCTCGCCTTTGCCGGAAAGGAGTCGAACCCCATGCGATTGCGATGAATGGTTTCAACTGTTTCATGTTATCTTCCATTCCATAACTGGCCTGGCGCAATCAAATTAGAATTGCTGTTTACATGTTGCGGTGATCGGAATATCCCGCTGATTGCCTTTTTGCTTTTTCATTTGGATAGCTGGCTCAGATCGGTGTGAAAACTATAAATGTTGGGCAAGGCTATGAAGTCTCGATGAGCATGAACCTTTTCATGCCATACGGAACCGTTCACCATCACTCCAAACATGAAAATCCGATCCGTCATCCGGAAAGTCGCAAGGTTTCTCCATTGCCAAATCGACAAGTTGATAATAAACGGATCGAGTGAGCTTTGCCTTGAGATTATCCCTGACTCCAACTGTCGGAAAAAAATGACCAGTAACGGAATCATGTTCGAATCGAAGCGGATGGGACTGGCTGATCAGGACCACATCATCCATGTTTGTGCGCAGGTAAATACACAGCTTTTCATTCTGCCCTTCGGTTTCAATATCGATCCCTAGCAACGGGTATTCCTCAACAAGCACGCGATACTTGATCTGAGGAGTAATCAGGAAATACCTGTCATCCTGTAGCATTAACAAAGATGCAAAGAACTTGAGCATCCTCTCTCGGGTGATTTCCGATCCTTGATAAAACCATCGGCCTAATCGATCAATCGACAAACCAATATCCATTTCTTGAGTCGGCGACCAGTCGTGAATTGGCCATCTCTTGTGTGGCTCAAACTGCTCAAACAATCTTTCTGGAGTAATCTCCTGTTGCATGCCTGAATCGGAAAAGATTAAACTGAGTACTGCATGCTCAACGCATCGCTAACAATCTGGGCAGTAATATCCACGGTGTTGATCACTTCCTCATAATGCATGCGAGTCGGTCCGATCACACCTAATACACCAACGACTTGATTATCCTGTTTATAGGGTGCTGAAATCAGACTGCAATCTCGAAGTGGTTCAATGCCTGATTCTTCGCCGATGAAAATGGTGATGCCAGATTCAGGCAAACTGGTTTGCAGCAAATCCAGAAGAATTTTCTTGGTTCGAAAAGTTTCAAACAACGTCCTTAAGCGGTTTACTTCGGTGAAATCCGCAATCGAAAGTAAATTGCTCTCTCCACTGATCAGTACATCTTCAGAAGTTGCCGGATCCTGTTCAAATAGTTTGCTGGCCATTTTGACCGCTGTAGACATTTCTTTTCTCATTTGTTTGCAATCCTTCTTCATGAGCGCCAACAATTTGCGACGGACAACAGAAATGCACTTCGAACTGTACTTGTGATTGAAAAAATTGGCAGCTTCAACCAGTTCTGAGCTTGTATACTCAATTTCAGTCGATAATACCTTGTTTTGAACCTGACCATCTTTCGTAACCAAAATCGCCAGTACACGATTTTTTGACAACTTGATAAACTCAATTTGTCGAATACAGGTTGAGCCAACATCAGGCGTGGAAAGGATGCCGGCAAAAGAGGTAATTTGGGATAGCATCTCTGTTGCATTCACTAGAATGCTCGAGGGATCCGCAACCCCCTCAAATCGTCCAGATATCTTCGCGTATGATAAATTGTCAAAAGAATCTGCCTTGATTAAGTTATTGATAAAGAAACGGTATCCCTTTGCAGTCGGAATACGACCCGAAGACGTGTGAGGAGAGTGTATAAGTCCAGACTCCTCAAGATCGGCCATTACATTGCGGATTGTTGCTGAACTCAGTCCCAGAGCAGGCATTTTGGAAAGCGTCCTTGAGCCCACTGGTGCGCCACCATCAATATAATGCCGCACTAGTTTATCGAGCACAAAAACTGCTCGATCACTCAACGCAATTTGATCGGAATGAGCCATTAGACTGTTGTAGCCGTGACCGCCAGCTGGCCTTCAATCCAGCGGGTTTGGTTAAATTCTTTGCAACCATCTGAGAATAAAATTATACAACCTTGTTGGATCAATCTTGTCAAGTCAAAAACCGCAAAGCTGCAAGTTAATTGTAAGATGTATAATACTCTATTGAACTAGTTCTGGAAGTCGTGACCATTAACAATATAGGCCTATTTGGAAAATTCAATGATCACAGCGTCGCTGATGCTGTTATTCATGTAAAGAAGTTTCTGGAAAACAACAATCTGTCTGTTTACTTGGGTCATACTACATCCTCGCAAATTGATGGCATGCGCCTGGAAGATCAGGACAAGCCGCCGAATGAGCTGCTTGATCTTTCGATTGTTGTCGGAGGCGATGGCACCATGTTGAATGTTGCCCGGGAATTGTCAAAATTTGGAGTGCCCGCAGTTGGGATTAATATTGGAAGACTAGGATTTCTAACCGATATTCCCATGTCAAACTTCGAACTTGGAATCAGTTCAATTTTGGAGGGCAATTTTCATATCGAACAACGAACCCTGCTCCAATGCAAGGTTTTTCGAGATGACAAAAAATTGCTATCCAGTATTGCGCTGAATGAAATAGTTCTCTCGAAAGGAAATATGGGGCGGCTAATCGAGTGCAGCATTCATGTTAATGATCAATACGTAGCAAAACCCAGAGGCGATGGGTTAATTATTTCAACCCCAACCGGCTCGACAGCCTATGCCCTTTCGGCTGGGGGACCGATCATTTACCCTGATCTTCCTGTCATCTGTCTTTCTCCGATCTGTCCACATACCTTGAGCAATCGACCGATATTGTTATCCGAAACGGATCAGATACATATCTCGAACATTGAACCGAACGAGTTTCCCCCCAACCTGGCTCTGGATGGCATGATGCTAATGGAACTGGATGGATCCGAAATTGTCAATATCTCTAGAGCAAAACAAAAGTTGAAGCTCGTTAAATTGAATCGATTCAACTATTTCGAAACTCTCTACAATAAACTAGGCTGGCACGGATAAATGATCGACTGGCTCGAAATCCGCCAGTTCGCCATTGTTGAAAACCTTGAAATCGAGTTTGAGGCGAACTTCACTTCTTTGACTGGAGAAACCGGTTCAGGTAAGTCGGTCATCATTGAAGCAATCAACGTGCTCCTTGGTGACCGTTCGGAAGCGACGCAAATTCGGTATGGGCAGAATTCTGCAGAAATTCAGGCTGGTTTCAGTCTTTCGGAGAGTCACCCAGCGCTGGAATGGTTATGCGATCAGGGAATGGATGACAACACCGATTGCATTTTACGCAGAGTACTTCGCAAGGGTCGCTCAAGTCGCGGATTCATCAACAATCACGCCGCGACCGCCTCACAGTTACGTCAATTAGGTGAATTACTGGTCGATATTCATGGCCAACATGAACACCTGTCCTTGCTCAAACCCGAGATTCAACGGGGCATGCTTGACCAAGCGGCAGGAAATACGGAACTCATGCTGAAAGTCAGTTCATCTTACGAGGATATCCGAAATCTAAGACAGCGAATCAAGGAACTCCAGGACAGGAGCGAGACAGACTCAAAACAGATTGAGATACTGCAATATCATTTTGATGAAATAAAAAGACTGAACCCGAAACCGGGCGAATGGGATGAACTGGAATCCAAACAACGGAAAAGCGCTCATCAAGTTGAGTTGATTTCTGCCGCATCCGAGATTCATGAAAATCTTTACAGTAGCGAAACGGACAGTTTGAATGATCACCTAATTAAGCATCTAGCCCGACTTGAATCACTCATGGAGTTTGTTCCAGAGCTGGATGAAGTAAGAAAAATGCTCATTGAAGCACAGATCAACGTTGAAGAAGCCTCCAAACAACTCGAACCTCTTATCGATGACAGTGAGCTGGATGCTGAATCACTGCAATATATTGACGATAGACTCTCTGAATACCACACATTGGCTCGCAAACACAAGATCCAACCGAACATGCTTGCAGGACACATGAACAGTATTCAGGATGAATTGGAAAAACTGTCAAATCCACTAACTGAAATCGAAGAATTAACGGAACAACTCAATCATGCCATTGATTCGTATTTCGAGTATTGCAAGGCAGTTAAAACCAATCGTCACAAGATTTTAACGGAACTCCAGCACGATATTTCATCTATAATTCACGGCCTTGGAATGCAGGGAGGTTGCTTTGAAATTCATCTGATTCCGGAACCTGGAGATGAAATTACACGCCATGGTAACGAATTGGTCGAATTCAGGGCTTCTGGCAACCCGGGAATACCAGCACAACCGCTCAATAAAGCAATCTCAGGTGGAGAATTATCCAGAATTTCACTTGCTATTCAGGTTGTTTTGTCTCAAGAATCTCGAGCGCCAACCATGATCTTTGATGAAGTCGATACTGGAATCGGTGGTGAGATAGCGAACACAATAGGACAAAAACTTCGTGAACTGGGTGAGAGAGGTCAAGTCATCTGCATAACACATCTGACCCAGGTGGCTATTCATGGAAACCATCAATTCGCCGTTAGCAAAAGCACAAGAGACGGGGTAGAAACCATGATTCGCAAATTGACCGACGAAGAACGCATAGCGGAAATTGCAAGAATGATCAGTGGAAAGAAAGTGACTTCCCGGACCTTGGAGCATGCTCGTGAATTACTAACTTCAGTGGGATCATGATGAAAGCCATTTCTCACCTAACAATCCAAGAAGCCTGCCTTGATGATGTTCCTGACATTTCCAGTCTGCTGACCATATATTCAGACTTGGGCATTCTTCTGCCTCGTTCAAAAACCGACATTTATCATTCTCTGCGAAATTTTCGGATTATTCGCGAAAATGGGAATTTGGCAGCATGTGCTTCACTGATGATTTATAATCATGAGCTTGCTGAAGTCCGGAGCTTGGCGGTTCACCCTGACTATCATCATCACGGCTTGGGCAAGCGGCTGGTCCAGCAATTGGAAAGAGAAGCTGTTCAGCTGGGCTTGGCTAGATTAATGGCGCTAACTTATGTCGTCGAGTTTTTTCAGGATCTGGAATTCAAGGTAGTTGATATGGCAAAATTGCCCGAGAAAGTCTGGAATGCTTGCGTTCACTGCCGCAACTTCAATAATTGCGATGAAATCGCGATGGTTAAATACCTTTGACAACATGTTCATCATGAAACCCCGATACCATTTTTTTCTAATTGTCGTTGCTTTTGCTTTCGTGATCTCAGGGTGTCTGTATCGACCCGACATTCAGCAGGGCAATGAACTGACCGACGAAATGATTGCCTCAATAACGGTGGGTATGACCAAAGAGGAGGTTGCAGATATTTTGGGAGAACCCTTAGTTACTGACCCATTTAACCGTGATCGCTGGGACTATTATTATTTTCTCCGAGACGGAAAATCCGGCACCGTTATCCGCCGAACTCTATTCATCGAATTCATCGATGAAAAAATCAGTCATTTTGAAGGATCAACACCAACGTCAAAAACCGATCCAGCACCTGAGACAGCGAGTACAGATTCTTAACTCTAGCCGGGAAGCAGGGCTGAAGACAAGTCTGGCGAATTCGGAGATCAACCAGACTCGGCAATCAATATGTCGGGAGGTGCATATCCGTTTATCACTTTGCCATTTTGCAAGATGATGGTTGGTGTCCCCGTAATACCGATAGTCTGCCCAAATTTATATTGATCGGCAACTGGGTTTTCGCATTCTGCCGGTTCTACTGTGCCACCGGCCTTGGCTACCGTCATAGCATCCGCCTGATCATCCGAGCACCAGACGGAAACGGCTTCCAAATAGCTCTCGGTGCCGATGCCTGAACGTGGAAACATGAGATAGCGAACTTGTATTCCCTCCTTCTGCAAGGCTTCAACTTCCAGATGGAATTTCTGACAATAGAAGCAATCAGTATCGGTAAACACCGTTATATATTTCTCAAGGGGTTCACCCATCGTGATCATGTCGGTTTCCGATATTTCCGTAATGGCCTGCGCTATCTTTTTGTTGGAACGTTCCTGTCCAACATCAACTTGTCGAACCGTATCATAGAGATCGCCTATCAGTATGTAGTCACCATGACTGAAAACATAGTGTTCACTTGAACCCACGGTTACTATATAAACCCCTTCGGCTTCGGATGGCTCCACTTTCTCAATTGTCATCTGACCAGAGGATAAGCTGTTTAATTTCTCAATCAGTCTTGCCTCCTCGTCAAGGTCGGATGCACTCAAAAAAGGGCTTATGAAGAACAGAAAAAAAGCCAGCAAGAGTGGCAACTGTCTTGTGTATTGTTCGATCATGGTTTCAATTGGATGTGATTCTGAATGATCGAAGTATAAAACATTTGTATGCATTTTACTGAATAGGATTTTGCCAGATACAGAACTTCCATGGTGAATTCGAGATTACTCAATTTTGCTACCATGCATTAGCTGCTCGATCTAACATTTTCCTTTTTTTTCAAAAAGATGATAAAGGAAACTCCTCAATGTCATTCACTTAAGGCATGATTGTGTTCTTCAATCTGATCCACTGTCACCAGCAACAAAAATCGAATGGACTTGTTGTCCAGCTTCGCTTAACAGTTTCAAAATATCTGATTGATGTACATAATTGAGAGGATGCTCTGGCCCATCTGAAATTAATTTCACAATAAGAACCTGATGAATCAGGGAATGTCTCGATAAGACGCTTAATATGCCGGATGCCTCCATATCATAAATCACGCCCTCTTTATACTCCTGTGAGGGCTTATCGACCGTCTTCAGCGTCGCAGCCAAATCATTTCCGGTTTTCCGACAAGGCAATTTCCACTGGTTTCTCGTTTCAGCGTCGATCACTT
The DNA here is from genome assembly GCA_965220975.1 of Candidatus Poriferihabitans sp. Lineage (GTDB taxonomy): Bacteria > Pseudomonadota > Gammaproteobacteria > Arenicellales > Poriferihabitantaceae > Poriferihabitans. The sequence continues at coordinate 1,231,716 of OZ244855.1, forward strand.
GATGAGCATACACCAAACTTCCAGTCTGGTGAGAACCTGAACCTGCCACTCCAAAATTGAACCAAAGAGAAGATTCTACTCCCTCTGAATGAATATAACGAGAAATGAACAAATCTGTCAATCGTTCGGCTTGTCTCTTTCCCTCACCAGAAATACCCAAAATCACGTGCTCTGTTCGAAAAACCTGAAACTCATGAATCGACTGATCAGCAACAAAATCGGAGAAATTCAGAAATGCCTCCGCTTCAGACCGATATGCGCTAATGATGAATTTCATTACTGACTCCATCGATTGCGCAATTGCTCGTAATAGTCCGCTTCAGCATAATTTTTGCGTTTGATAAAGCCATGAATCAAAATTGACAATTTATCCAGCAAAACCTTTTTCGCTTCGTCTATCTGTTTGTAATTTAGCTTTTCAGACTCGAGACGATTGAGTATTGACTGAACACGAAATCGGTCCATGCCCCAGAACCGCTTTGATAATTGATCATAATGACCTCCGTATTTGATAATTTGAGGTCTATCGACAAGAGCAAATGGATAGCGAGTTGACATCCGAAGCCAGAGATCGTAATCCTCACACACAGGCAAAGATTCGTCGAAGTTGCCGAGCTCATCGAAGACTGATCGTGATATCATGATCGAAGACGGTGATACACAGCAAAGGACCAGACAATTGCTGAATATCCAGCCACTGGGTTTTCGGTGTTTCTTGCCTGGATTGACACGAGTTCCATCCCGAATCCAAATTTCATCCGTATGGACGATTTTGCTTCCATCTTGAGACAATAACTCAACCTGATTTTTCAGTTTATCGGGCAACCATTCGTCATCTGAATCCAGAAATGCCAACCAGTCGCCGGACGCTCTGGCAATCCCGGCATTTCTTGCCGAACTGACCCCCTGATTCAATTGCCGAACCAAGTTGACCTGAGGAAAGGTAGAAGCGATCATATCGCTTGTGCCATCCGTTGAGCCGTCATCTATTACCAGTATTTCATCCGCACTATGGGTTTGGGCAAGCACAGAGCGGATTGCCCGGTCAATCAGATGCTTTCGATTGTAAGTTGGGATGACAACGCTGACCTTCATTGCTCAAGGCATAAACTGAACCTTGCATTCACAAGTCTCGCCACTGCTCACCCCCGATAGGACGAGCGGATACCTCTACTCGAAATAGAAAATTGAGATGAGTTGTTTCACAAAGCTATTTTTGACGGTTCTCTATATGAGATGACTCACCGCTTCTGCTTCATTTTTCAGTTCTTGTTCGGTTGCAGTTATGCGTTCACGACTGAAATCACTGATATCCAGGTCTTGCACAATGTGATAGTTTCCGTCTGAACAGGTCACTGGAAATGAATACATCAACCCTTCTTGAATACCGTAGCTTCCGTCTGATGGAATAGCCATACTGACCCAATCGCCATCTGGCGTACCTAACACCCAGTCGCGTATATGGTCGATAGCAGCCGAGGCTGCTGAAGCTGCACTAGAGGCACCCCGAGCCCGTATGATGGCTGTACCGCGATTTTGAACGGTCGGTATGAAGTCGTTGACGAGCCAATCCTGATCTACCTGACCAGAGACTCTTGCTCCATTGGCAACCACATTTGAAATATCTGGATACTGGGTAGCCGAATGATTGCCCCATACAGTCATTTTGGTTAATTCAGTATGGTGTAGATTCAGTTTCGTTGACAATTGTGATAATGCACGATTGTGATCAAGTCGCATCATTGCCGTGAAGTTGGCAGGATTCAAATCCGGAGCATTTTTTGCAGCAATGAATGCATTGGTATTTGCTGGATTACCGACAACAATTACCTTTACATTCGGATTCGCGTTGTCGTTCAATGCTTTGCCTTGTACTGAAAATATGGCTCCATTGTCCTTGATAAGATCAGAGCGTTGCATATCTGGTCCTCGTGGCTTGGAACCAACCAACATCGCTATATCGGAATTATGAAATGCAACTCCCGGATCATCAGAGATATTAACGGAAGAAAGCAAGGGAAAAGCACAATCATCCAGTTCCATGACTACGCCTTGAAGAGCTTGCATTGCGGGGGTTATCTCCAGCAGCTGCAAAGCAACTGGCTGATCTTTTCCCAGCATGTCTCCGGCCGCGATACGAAATAACAGAGCATACGAAATATTTCCGGCTGCGCCGGTTATTGACACTCGAAGGGGATCTTTCATTACTACCTGCTGATATGAAAAGTGAGTATTATAATACTGTTATGTTGGCGGTTAGGATAAATTGTTAGATTTGATTGTTTGCAATTTGAGTAACAGTCATCTCTTCGCTCTATTCTCCAGATAATCAGATTTCATGACTGTGTGATCACTTTCTTCATTCTGGCCGAAACCGGAACTCGTATTGATGCACCTTGTAAACGCCTACCCTGCTCTACTGCAAATTGTTTGTCCGTGATAATCTCGATCATGTTTTCTGCAAAGTTTTCAATAGCATCAATACTCTTGTTCGGGTTATCGATAAGTGCTTCGGGGGCTCAAATAACCCAACAATCAAAGGACGAACATGCACCTCTAGATTCGATTGGAGATTCGGAGCGATACATACAAAACAAATATGCCGATTTAGATTCATTTGTTTCCAAGCCAAATCAAAATAGTCCTCCCGAAAATCAAAATCTCTGGCTGTTCTTGAAACAAAATTTCAAACTCGAATATTCCAATCCTGATGATGAACTGATTAAGAGTTTTGAAAAGAGGTATAGCAGTCCACCGGCATATTTTGAACGGATATCAAAACGGGCTTACTGGTTTCTTCCCTATATTGTTGAAGAAATCCGGAAACGTGATTTGCCGGTTGATTTTGCGATCATTCCCATTATTGAAAGTGGCTTCAGGGCAACAGCCGTATCGTCTTCAAAAGCAGTCGGGTTGTGGCAATTCATGCCCTCTACCGGAGTCAAATTGGGATTGCGACAAAATTGGTGGATTGATGAGCGCAAGGATTTCATCCAGTCTACGCAGGCTGCCCTGGACTATCTCATTTTTCTGTTGGGAGAGTTCGATAATAACTGGGAACTTGCTTTAGCGAGTTATAACGGAGGAGTTGGGCGCATGCGTAATGCAATCAACGCGAATCTCAGAGCTAAGCAGCCGACAACATTTTCCACTCTGAAACTGCCTCGAGAAACCCGCGCCTATCTGCCCAAGTTTCTGGCAATTCGCAATATCATATCGAGTCCTGAAAAATACGGGATCAATCTGTATCCCATCCCGAACAGAACAAATATTGCAGTAATTGATGCAAAATCGCAAACAGATTTAACTCTGATGGCCTCTTTACTTTTCGTCAAACCTAGCATACTTAAGGATCTCAACCCGGAATATTTGCATGGCGTTACTCCCCCAGACGGTCCTCATCAAATCGTCGTCCCTGTTGAGCTAGCGGCAACTTTACTCAATACTCTAGCGTTGAAAGCACCTTGGGATCATTTGAAATGGGACATTCATCATGTACAGAAAGGTGAATATTTAGATGCCATTGCAGCCCAATACAATACTCAGACTCGAATACTCAAACGACTGAACAACCTGAAGTCGAACATGATTTATCCTAACCAGACTCTTCGCATACCCATACCCAGGATTGATGAGGAAAAATTCTCCTTCAATTCGGAATCGGAAATCACGCTGGAAAATAGCAAATTGACCAACCCGGAAATACAACTAAATGATTCGAATTCACTGGTTGTACAAAAAAACACTGGAGAGTCGGTACTTAGGATTGGTGATGGCATCTATTATGCGAGAAAAAACGATACTCTAGAACGGATAGCTGACCTCTTCAATATTTCATCAGAACAACTTCGGGCAATGAATGGCCTATCCGCTTCTTCAGATGTTGTCCGAGGACAGAGATTGATTATCAGAAAAGAACCCTGATCCTAAACTAGAAAAAATTCACTCGTTGCAAACCGAGGTTGGACTGGTGAGCAGAAAAATGATCCAGATTTCAATTGAAGAATGATGCGTACTTTCTCTCCAGACCAGAGCGTTGGCACGGTTATCTGGCTCAGGAACTAATTTTAGGCAATTGAATCCATAGCAGTTTCAGCCAATCTCGGATGGGGCGAGAGAAAATCGGAAATCAGGACTGTCGACACAGTGCCAGATCCTCCACAATGTTTCATCGGGCAGTTTCCAATCAACCGAATAGACTGTCAGGACCTACTGCGATGCATAACGAGCCACTAGACCAGTATATGGTTCACCCGACCTAGGATCATGCTGGTCCGAGTACCATACCATTCATAACCGAGTAACATTTACATCAAAACCAGCAGGTTATCTACGATCACATTAAATACAACAGGGATCTATGTCGAGTAATGAGAGAAAACGCCAACTCGATTTCGTATAGCTGATTCAGAACAGCATTTTGCATTTCGTCAGGTATATCGATGTCTCCACCAAAACTCAAGCGAACCACCGGGTACTTGACCGGCCAGTCCCAGTGCGGGTGGATATCCAGACCTCGAAACAGGGGTTCATTGCCCTCGAACAACTCCTTCAGTGTATTCGCCAGGAGACTTTTGCCGAAACGACGCGGACGGGAGAGAAAGTAGAAAACCCCTCGTCAATCATTTGCCGGATCAGAGGCGTCTTGTCTACATAGTAGCAACCCGTTTCCAGAATACGCGAAAAGTTTGTATCCCGATGGGTAACGAACGGCGATCTAGCCGATGACTGTTCACTCATGATGTAATCATCTTATCATGGAGGGGCAAGTGACTGCTTGCAATTCCTGCACGGAATAGATCGAATATTAAACTTATTTCTAGCTAATACTCTAATTTCAAGGAGATATCTTCTTTTCTTTCGGTTTCTAAATATCGACCAGGGAAAAATGATGTTAGAGCTCCGATCCCGATCATAAATCTATTTGATTTGCGATCGAGCTAGCAGCAGGTCTTGCCACGCGATACGCTTTTGGTCGGGACTTCGAAGCAGGTATGCCGGATGATAGGTTACGATCAACGGTATTCCGGTCTTTTCATAGGTATGCACATCTCCACGTAATTCAGACATTGGCGTCTTTTCATGGGCATCAAGAAGTAGTCGAGCACTGATCCTGCCCAGTGCCACGATCACACGAGGCTGAATCATGGCGATCTGCGCTTTGAGATACGGCGTACATTGCTGAACTTCTTCATTTGACGGATCGCGGTTTCGCGGTGGTCGGCATTTGATCACATTAGCAATAAATACCTGATCACGAGACAACCCTAAAGCTCCGAACATCGAGTTCAGCAATTGACCTGAACGACCGACAAAAGGCTTTCCCTGGATGTCTTCATCTTGACCAGGAGCCTCCCCGACAAACATCCAGTCAGCTGTCGGATTACCGGCCCCTGGTACTGCATTCTTTCTTTCACATGACAAAGGACAGAGGCGACAGGAACGAACTGCGGAGGCAATTTCCTCAAGATCAACAAACTGACGAGGTTCAATTTCAATGTAGTTATTATCTGCTTGCTCATCGTGTTGAATTTCATCTTCAATATGCAGACCGGCCTCATCAGTTAAGCCATGTCCTGCAGATAAGCGTGATTTCCAAATGGTTATGCCCATCTGTCCCAATATTCGGGAACGACGCTTATCCAGCATAGTCATTTCATATGCCCATGATTCGTTGCGGATGTATCCGGGTTTCCTGGCTATAGATTTTGTTCGCCGCATTGACATAAGCACGTGCTGACGCAACCACAATATCAAGGTCAGTGCCGTGTCCATTGAAAATCTCGCCATTTTTTTCCAGACGAACGCTGACCTCCCCCTGAGCATCGCTTCCACTTGTAACACTATTGACCGAGAATAACTGAAGAGTGCTTTCGGTATTCAATACATCTTCAATCGCCTTGAAGGTCGCATCTACTGCCCCGTTGCCTGACTGTTCTGATACCACCTCTTTCTGATCAATCTCAATCACCACTCTTGAACAAGGTGCAGCACCTGTCTCTGAACTGGTTTTGAGATGTTTCAGGGTGAAGTGATCATTTTCAGCGCGATTGCCGGTTTCAGTTACCAAAGCCTGAAGATCGTCATCAAATATCTCATGTTTACTATCCGCCATTTTCTTGAATCGTTGAAAAGCATCGTTCATTTCATCTTCATCAGAAAACTCAAATCCCAAATCCTTCAGCCTATCGACAAATGCATGTCGTCCGGAGTGTTTGCCAAGCACCATGCGATTTGAACCCCAGCCGACATCTTCCGCCATCATGATTTCATAGGTTTCGCGAGCCTTGATTACTCCATCTTGATGAATTCCTGCTTCATGAGCAAATGCGTTTGCTCCAACGATGGCCTTGTTTGGCTGGACAGGAAATCCTGTGATATTGGAAACCAGACGACTGGCAGGAACAATTTGAGTCGTATCGATATTGGTATCACAGTTGAACTCGTCCTGTCTTGTTCGAACCGCCATCACAATCTCCTCAAGCGAGGCATTACCGGCTCGCTCACCCAAGCCGTTTACCGTGCATTCGACCTGTCTAGCACCAGCCATAACCGCAGACAATGAATTCGCCACAGCCAATCCCAGATCATTATGACAATGAACCGAAAATGTCACTTTGTCAGAATTCGGGATGGTTTCGATAAGATTCTCAATCAAGTTGCCAAATTGGCCTGGCAAGTTATATCCAACTGTGTCAGGAATGTTTATTGTGGTTGCACCTGCAGTGATGACTTTTTCGATAATGTGACAAAGAAAGTCAAATTCCGAGCGACCTGCATCCTCTGGCGAAAACTCAACGTTATCGGTGTAATTGCGAGCTTGGGTAACCGCAGCCACCGCATGTTCTACAACCTGATCGCTTGACATGCGAAGTTTGCTCTTCATATGAATGGGTGAGGTAGCAATGAAGGTATGAATACGCGATGAGTCAGCGGGCTTAAGAGCCTCACCCGCTTTTTCTACATCGTCGGGGTTTGCCCGTGCCAACCCACAGATAATACTGTCTTTGACAAGCGTAGCTATGGCCTGGACAGATGCGAAATCTCCAGGGCTGGCGGCAGGAAATCCGGCCTCGATTACATCAACTTTCATTTTCTCGAGCTGACGAGCGATTCTTACCTTCTCCTCCTGCGTCATCGAAGCTCCAGGGCTTTGTTCTCCGTCACGCAAGGTAGTATCAAATATTACAAGTTTTTCTTTCATTTTGTTTCAAAACAGCAGCAAAATAGGATTCATCTTCAATTGGTCCAAAACCAACCAAGAAAACAAAGAGATAAATTTTTAGATAAGAGATTACTGCGCCGCCAAGCGCAGTAGAAGTAGCAATCGATCGCGAGAAACGAGCTTGTCGGGGAGAGTTAATGCTGTAGTAGGTTGTTGCATAAAGCGAATTGTAAACAAAGAAAGTGAGGTTTTCAATCGATTTGTTCGTCTGTAAATACAAATTTTTTTCATCGATGTTTGCAGTCTGGAAAGCCCGTTATCTTTTGCTTATTGCGGAATTGCCATTCTGAAAATAATTCACACAAAATCTTGCTGGTTCTATTCTAACGGATATTCGCGAAAATTGGCGAGAATAATCAACCGTGAGCTTGTTCATCAGAATAGTTAAATTTGTGGTGAGAAGAACCGCAAGTCCAGATCGTTCAAAGGGCATTCAACCATTCATTTTCCAATTAAACCCGACATAGCCTCGGAAACATTCGAATCAATCTGCCAAATATCTCTTGTACGCCAGCAAGATATGGGCAAATCCAACTCTCGGATGCAGTTTTTCCTGCATATGGGTGATTGGAGGCTTGCTTTAGTTTTTGACGATCTTTTCGTTGGCATGTAACCATTGAAAATGGATATGGGAACAGCCATAAGCATCAAGGTTGCGGTTGTTTTCTGATCAGTTTCACCAGACACGGCAATCCGGCTCATAACAAACCAATGGGGATTCTCATGAACCCATAGTTGACTGGTACGTTTTGTTTGCTCCACGATTGTTCAACCTTGGCAATAATCTCCGTGGTCACTTTCACTGAAATTCCTTTTCTTGGCTGGCTGTGTTTCCAGAATGCATGAAAATCGGCTTCATTACAACCGGAAAGAGTAAATCCTTATAATTTTCAATACGCCCCATAACTTTTTTTTCGCTATTTTGAATTCAAATTATTTCTGGTTTCCAAAACCTTGACATTGTCCGATTCATTTTTAGGATCTTCATCTGATTCAATTTCATCATCATCCATGAACACATTTGTCTGTTCAACACCTTTCATTCTGCCAATCACCAACATCGCAGGCCCAGATAACGCATAGGCCAAAGCCATGACAAATAATACCAGTGGCGGATCAAATGATATAAGCGCAATCGTTCCTACAATTGCAAGCAAAACAATAAACGGAATACGGTTCTTTGGATCAAGATCCTTGAAACTGCGATACTTGATTCTGCTGACCATCAACATCGACATCAAAAAAGTAATCAATGCACTGAATCCAACAAACTCGGATCCAATAAATCCAGCATCATGAAAATTCCACACCCAAAAGCCAATAAAGGCGGCGGCTGGAGGACAGGCCAATCCATAAAAATATCGATTCTCCTTGGTTGTGATCGTATTGAAACGCGCGAGACGAAGCGCCGTTGCAGCCGTAAAAGCAAAACTGATCAACCACCCCGCTTTACCTAAATGTTGCAAAGACCAGAAATAGATTAGCATCCCAGGCGCAACACCAAAGGAAATTACATCAACCAAGCTATCGTACTCCTTTCCAAAATCACTGGTGGTATTCGTCCAACGCGCTACTCGCCCATCCAAACCATCCATAATCATGGCAATCAAGATAGCAACAGCAGCCTGGGGATAGTGGCCTAAGGTGGCCTGAATGATGGCAAAGAAACCAAAAAACAAGCCTACCGTAGTGAAAAGGCTTGGCAGAAAGTAAATGCCCTTTCGAGGTCCAGAAGTTTTGGATTCAGACATTGCACAGCAAATTAACCGACTGGTTAATTATTTCGCAGGTAAAAAGCCGATTATATCATTCCCAGAGTGAACTTTCTGACCGAGCTTCACCATGATAGTGCTGGACTTAGGCATGTACAAATCCACTCTTGAACCAAATCGAATAAAACCGTAACGCTGGCCAGTTATAACCAGATCACCGGGTTGAACATAACAAATTATTCTTCTGGCGATCAAGCCTGCAATCTGAACACAAAATACATCATGCTCATCATCCGTTCGAATATGAATTGCATTGCGCTCATTCTCCTCGGATGATTTGTCAAGAACTGCATTCACATATCGCCCCGGAGAATACCAATGATCGATTACCTTGCCTGCAACCGGAATCAGGTTGGAATGGACGGAAAAGATATTCATGAATACGCTAATCATGAATACTGAATCTCCTTCATTATATGGATTCACTGTCTCGCAGATTGATACGATTTTGCCACTTGCTGGTGAGACGATTGCACCTTTATCACTTGGGATCAACCTGTGTGGATCTCTGAAGAACTGAATGACAAATAGGGTCAGCAACCAGATCGGTAAAGCTGCAAGTTCAAAATGGTAGGTAGCAACCAAACTTGCACACAAGATAAGAATGACATGAATCCATCCTTCCTTGGCAATGTATGGATAAACTCGCTGTTTCATCTGATTTTTGATCAGTAGCGAGAAAATTGAAACCCGCAGTCGACGGGTTAACAACCAAAAGAGAATAATGAATAATGAATCTGCTCGACTATCAGTTCTTTGACTTGTCGATAACCTTGTTGTCGGAAATCCATGACATCATGGATCGCAATTTTTCGCCTACTTCTTCGATTGGATGCTGACGTCCTCGATTGCGTAATTCAGGGAATCGTTTTCCGCCCTGTGCATTCTCGTCCATCCATTCCCGAGCAAATTCACCAGACTGAATCTCCGACAGAATCTTCTTCATTTCTGCTTTGGTTTGCTCATTGACAATCCTTGGTCCGCGTGTGAGATCCCCAAATTCTGCTGTGTTCGAAATCGAGTAACGCATATCTGCTATACCGCCTTCATACATTAAATCGACAATCAGCTTGAGTTCATGCAAGCACTCGAAATAAGCCATTTCTGGCGCATATCCAGCCTCAACCAGAGTCTCAAATCCAGCTTGAACGAGTGAGGTTGCTCCACCGCAAAGAACTGCCTGCTCACCAAATAAATCCGTTTCGGTCTCTTCTCGGAATGTCGTTTCAATAATCCCAGCCCTGCCACCGCCAATAGCCGATGCATAAGCAAGAGCGGTGTTATGCGCACTTCCAGTCGCATCCTGCTGGATAGCAATTAGACACGGTACTCCCGCCCCTTTTTCAAATGTTGAACGAACCAAATGCCCAGGACCTTTGGGAGCAATCATGATGACATCAAGATCTGCCCGCGGTTGAATATACTCGAAATGGATATTGAAACCATGAGCAAATGCCAGCGTTGCACCTTCCTGGATCAAATTCTCAATATTGGAATATATGCCACTCATCAGTTCATCTGGGCACAACATCATGATGATGTCTGCTTCAGAAACTGCCTGCTCAATCTCAGCTACTGCCAGTCCAGTCTGTTCGGCTTTGCCCCAAGAAGTTGAACTTTCACGAAGGCCTACCACGACATCCGCGCCATTATCTTTCAAGTTGTTCGCATGCGCATGCCCTTGTGAACCATATCCGATAATTACAATTCTTTTGCCCTCAAGGTCGTTGAGATCGGCATCACTGTCATAGTAAACTTTCATTTTCAACTTCTCGTGATTAGTGTTTTAATTTTATGCAATAGTTGCTTATCGTATGTTTTTAATATTATTTATTAGAATGAAATATAATTCATGCAAAGCGAGACATGGTTATATTCAATGGCTCAGACTCTCAGGATCTGCTTGCCACGGCCAATTCCGAGAATTCCAGAGCGCACGACCTCAATCAATTCAACATCATTCAACGCCAGCAAAAAAGCGTCGACCTTATCTGAATGCCCCGTCATTTCAATCGTGTAAGTCGCATCTGTTACATCAATAACCCGCCCCCGAAAAATACTGACCAAACGTTGCATGTCATTTCTCTGATCAGCAGTGCTGGCTTCAACCTTGACCAGCAATAATTCTCGGCCAAGATATCGACCATCGGACAGAGAACGCAACTTAACAACATCAACCAGTTTATTTAACTGTTTGGTTATTTGCTCTATGATGGCATCGGTCCCCGTGGTAACAATGGTCATTCGCGCAAGAGAAGGGTCTTCAGTGGGCGCAACAGTGAGTGATTCAATATTATATCCACGGGCTGTAAACAAGCCAGCAACCCGTGCAAGGGCCCCTGGTTCATGCTCCAGCAATAAGGAAATAACTCGTTTCATCAGGCTAGCTCCCGATTTTCAACTTCATTCTGAGAGGGTTTTAGCTGTATTTCATTATGTCCTTTTCCAGCAGCAATCATGGGATAAACATTTTCTTCAGGATCGGTAATTACATCGATAAATACCAGCCGGTTTTTCAGACTGATTGCTTCTTGTATTGCACCTTCTACATCTTTGGGATGGTCAATACGAATACCTACATGTCCATAACTCTCAGAGAGCTTCACAAAATCTGGCAGGGCATCCATGTAGGAATGTGAATATCTTCGATCATAGAAAAACTCCTGCCACTGCCTGACCATGCCCATGTACTGGTTGTTCAGGCTTACTATCTTTATTGGCAGGTTGTACTGAAGACAGGTCGACAGTTCCTGCAAGCACATCTGTATACTGGCATCGCCGGTTATGCAGACGACCAGCTCATCTGGAAATCCAAGCTGAACTCCCATCGCCGCAGGCAGTCCAAAGCCCATAGTGCCAAGGCCGCCAGAATTGATCCATCGCCTCGGCTTTTCAAAACGATAGTATTGAGCCGCCCACATCTGATGTTGGCCAACATCTGAAGTGACGTAGGCATCTCCTTTTGTTATTTCAAACAGTTTTTGAACCACATACTGTGGTTTGATGACCTTGTCGCTCACATCGTATTGCAATGAGTCAACAGATTTCCAGTGCTCGATCGTTTTCCACCACTTGTCAATCTCTGTGCGATCTATTGAGTCCGTTTTCACACTCAGTATCTTGAGCATCGCTTCCAGAACCGATTTACAGTCTCCAACAATCGGCACTTCTACGGCCACATTCTTGCCGATTGAGGAGGGATCGATATCAATATGAATGATTCGAGCATTGGGTGCGAATTTGTCCAAATCTCCCGTTACTCGATCATCAAATCGGGCTCCAACAGCCAACATCACGTCGCAATGATACATTGCCATGTTTGCCTCGTAGGTACCATGCATACCCAACATCCCGAGAAAAGTAGGATTCGTAGCTGGAATTGCACCGAGACCCATCAATGTACTGGTAGACGGATACCCGCACTTGTCCACCAATTCTGTCAAGGGTGCCTCTGCTTCTGCCAGTATTGCCCCTCCACCAGTATAAATAATTGGTTTTTTTGCGCTTATCAACAACTCAACAGACTTCTTGATCATTTTGCTGTGACCGCGTGTCCTGGGCTGATATGAGCGCATTTGAATCTCATCAGGATAAAAATATTCCGCCTTCTCAGCGGTAACATCTTTGGGGATGTCAACCACAACAGGGCCCGGTCTTCCAGACATCGCAATATAGAAAGCCTTCTTGATTGTTTCGGCAATCTTGTTGACGTCCTTAACCAGAAAATTGTGTTTCACGCAGGGTCTCGTCACGCCAACCGTATCCACTTCCTGAAATGCATCATCTCCGATCAATCCAGAGGGAACCTGTCCAGTGATTACCACCATGGGAATAGAATCCATATTTGCAGTAGCGAGGCCAGTCACGGTATTGGTAACGCCAGGGCCTGAAGTTACAAGTACCACACCCGGTTTACCCGTTGCTCGAGCGTAACCGTCGGCTGCGTGAGTAGCACCTTGTTCGTGACGTACCAGAATATGCTTGACCGCATCCTGGTTATAAATTGCATCATAGATATGTAATGCCGCTCCACCCGGATAGCCAAATATATATTCGACACCTTCATCCTTCAGGCAGTTAACGACTATGTCTGCACCGCTAAGTATCACTGAAAATCCTCAAATGACAAATGTAATGTCCTGTATTTTCGGACAGCAAGTCCATCAGGAAAAACAGGTAGTATAACGACAGAAAAGTACCCAATAACAAAAAATACGTAAAATGCATGCGGTCAAACTTCGCTTGGTTTTCCTTCAAGATGACCATCAATCGCTCTTATGATCTCCATATTTTGCCATGTACCTGCCTCAAACACCCCGGTGCAGATGACCGGATGGTAATTGGACATTCTGCCCAAAGATTGATTTTGTTTTTGTAAATCAGTCTTGTTTTCAATTAACACGCGCTCAATTCGCCCCACAAATTGCCTTGCTGACCTATCCCATGCACGAGCGCCTTGTTCTCTAGCAATTTTGGCCCGGGATTTTTTAACTTCTTTTGACACCTGTACCGGAATTCGCGAAGCTGGCGTACCTTCTCGCGGTGAATAGCTGAAAACATGTGGATAGGCAATTTCCAGTTCGTCAATTGCCTTGATGGTATCCATGAAATGTTGGTCGCTCTCGGTCGGAAACCCAATCAAAACATCAGCACTCAATACGAGATCCGATAACCGTTTCCGTAATGCATGCACACGTTCATAAATCACTTCTCGAGTGGCTCTTCTTTTCATCCTTTTGAGAATCAAGGTGTTGCCGCTTTGCATTGATAAATGCAAATGTTTACAGAGCCGGTCTTCGGCGGCAATGAGATCGATCAATTGATCCGTAATATGCACCGGATCAATTGAACTTAGACGAATTCGATAGTCACCTTCGATTTCAAGTATGCGCCTAATCAATCCGCACAAATCCACATCATCATCCATATCCGATCCGTAGGAACCGATGTCGACACCGCAAAGTACAATCTCTTTATAACCGTTATCCAATAATTTTTCGCACTGCCGTTTTATCATTGGGAAAGAAAATGATCGATTCGGACCACGGGCCGTATGGATAATGCAGAATGTACATCCTTGATCACAGCCTTGCTGCACCTGAATAAAGGCACGGCTTTTTCCTTCATAACCCTCAATGAGTTGATTTGGAATACTGATATGGTCCTGACCATCATCAACCTGAATTTGCGATACTCCTTCAAATCTGCCTGGATGCTTGATTAGTTCCGGAATTTTTAGTTTCCAGTTATTTCCGACAACCAGATCTACTCCGTCAATATCATTGCAAATCTCAGGCTCAATCTCAGCATAGCAACCGGTTACCACGACTTTGGCTTGCGGATTATTTCGGATGGTACGACGAATTAGCTGACGGGCCTGACGAGCCGCCTCAGCGGTAACCGTACAGGTATTGACAACAAATAAATCAGCTGATTTACTTGTTGTCGAGCGCTTGAATCCTTTCGCTTCTAATCCATTTGCGATATGTTCAGATTCAAAGGTATTGACCTTGCAACCAAGGGTAATTACTGCCGCACTCAATTGGTTTTTCGGATGCGATTCGGGTATGTCAACCCAGATTGAAGTCATAAGGGCAAAACTGATGAAAGGTGATCATCCAAAAAATAGGAGGATGTGCAGGATCGAACTAAAACCAATCTTGTATTCTGAACATGATCAAGATGTTCTGGGGAAGAGAATTGATCAATTCACAGTGAAACTTTCACCGCAACCACACTGCTCAGTGACATTTGGATTCTTGAAATGAAATGCAGAGGATAGACCATCTTCCACATAATCCAGTTCCATGCCATCCAAAAAAGAAAGATGTTCGGAATTTACGATCACTTTGACGCCATTACTTTCGAATACAGTGTCGGATGCTTCGATCTCTTCGGCATAGCCCAGTTCATAGGCATAACCAGAACACCCGGATTTCTTGACCGACACTCGAAGCCCTTCACCATGACCTCGTGATTGCAAGTGATTACTTATTCGATTTGCAGCAGCTGATGTTAAGGTTACAGACATTTCAATCTATTCTTTAAAAACCGATATTGATGCATCGCAGTATACTATGAATCTTTGCTTTCAGACATAAATTTGCAACATGTCGTTCATTGAAATGATTCATCTCAGACATGTGAAGTTTCTCGATGAAAATGGGGATATTCGGAGCATTTTCAACAAATTTTATCCTCAACGACAGGATTATGGAACGAGATGGCGACTTGATGCCATTCCGAGATGTTTGATCGAGTGCTTCCATTGATCACTCATGCGAAATTGTCTCTACCTTCAGTTTGATCTAGCGTGAGTTTACCGAGTTCGGGAAGTCGAGACTGTTGCAATGGTCCCGGATCTGCATGCGTCAATTGTAACTCGTTGATATAATTGAGGCATCTCGGTTTCCGTAATGGGACGTGGATCAGTACGGCATTCTAGGAGCGTATGACCTAAAAAATGTGGAAGCAGTTCAGTTCCAGCATTCCGCACAACCATTTCTGGCTCAGAAAAATGAATGATGACGGTGGATTGGATCGGGATGGCGAAATGAAGAAAGATGTATCAGCTGAGTAATCAAACCGAACTCGGTAAACTCACGCCAGTGCTCTGATTTTACTTTCGAATTTTGTTATACTTACTGAAGATTGAGAATATTGGATCCATTTCAGGCATGTTTGAAGGCCATGGATGTTAATGTCATGGCCGACGAGGACAGTTCAAGCCATGGCCGCTCGGACATGGTGGTGCGATATGGCCACCATTTGTTTGTTATCGAATTCAAAAAAACAGGAAGGCTGAAGAAACTCTCGAAGGTGACATCACACAAATTCGTGCCAAAGGCTCTACCATCATTATCTTGGCTGCGGAGAACTGATTCACTTGATTGGACTGGCGTTTGAAAAAACAAAATGAAACGGGCTGTATATTTGTGCCAAAAAGTTCTGATACGTGATGAATTTCCCATAAATGTACTCGCAACTCATGCAAGCATGATTCAGGATGCCTGACCAGAACATCTCTTGAAGACAACCAAGATGAAAGAATATCAAAACTGGAGTACCCAGGATAAGGAACATCTAGTTTGAAAATTTAATTCGCTCAACAGATCACGCTTGAAGACTTGCAAAATCATTTTGGCCTCATCGTCTCCCTATAGACGCGAAATATTAGCCAAAGCAGGTATTGATTTTACTTGGCGTTCACCCTCTATAAACGAGACTCCCCAAAAGGGTGAATCGGCTACAGAACTAGTTCATAGACTGTCCAGAACAAAAGCTGAAACCTTCTCCCAAGAGAAAAATAGTTTAATTATTGGCTCAGATCAAGTCGCAGAATTCAAGGGACAAATTTTTGGCAAGCCAAAAGATAAAAGCGAAGCCATTGATCAGTTAATCCGAGCCTCTGATTCAACCATCCTGCTGCATTGTGGTCTTGCCTTGCTGAATACGCAAACTCGCAAATGCAGTGTTGTACATGAAACTTGTGTAGTTGTGTATCGAGAATTAAGCCGACAAGCTATCGAAAAATACGTAGATCAAGAACAACCATTTGACGTTTGCGGGAGTCTCCGTATTGAAGGACCTGGCATTGCTTTTTTGAAGCGAGTTAAATCTGATGATCCGAATGCAATCTTTGGCTTGCCTCTCATACGACTGCTGGACCTGCTTGCAGAGCACATGCAAGAGTAACCTCAAATTAATCTCATCCGCCCCAAAAATGAAGTGCAGCTCCTAGAGGGTGTTGCACTTCATGGTTTAATGGGGGTATCTTTACGGTGTACTCTCCTCTAGAAACTTGCGATTTCGTATTTGGTTAATGCGATCGCGAATTGCCGCCGCAGATTCAAATTCAAGGTTTTTTGCATGTTCATACATTTTCTTCTCCAGTTGCTTCAGCATTTTTCCTAGCTGTTTAGGAGAGATTGCATCATGCCCGAGAAAATCTTCATCATTCATGCTTCCATCACTAATGAGTTGTATGGTTAAGGGGGCTGTTGAAATCACACCATCAATAATATCCTTAACCGGCTTAACGATTGATTTTGGAGTGATGTTGTGGAGTTGATTGTAGTTTTGTTGTTTTTGCCTCCTTCGATTGGTTTCCTCAATTGCACTTTGAATAGATTTTGTTTCACGGTCAGCATATAGAATGACTTTTCCGTTCCGATGCCGAGCCGCGCGTCCAATGGTCTGAATTAACGATCGAGCAGACCTTAAAAACCCTTCCTTGTCTGCATCTAGTATCGCAACTAGCGATACTTCCGGAATATCCAATCCTTCACGCAAAAGGTTAATGCCGACCAACACATCAAACACGCCCTTTCTCAGGTCCCGAATAATTTCGACACGCTCTACGGTATCGATATCCGAATGCAGATAACGAACCTTAACCCCATGCTCATGAAAATACTCTGTCAGGTCCTCTGCCATACGCTTAGTCAGCGTGGTAACAAGAACACGATCCCCAGCTCTGACTCTCAAGTTAATTTCGGAAAGCAGATCATCAACCTGAAATTCAACTGGGCGTATTTCAACTTCAGGATCGAGCAAACCTGTCGGCCTCACCACTTGTTCAATGATCTCCGAAGTTTTCGTTGCCTCATAGTCACCAGGTGTTGCAGATACAAATATCACTTGAGGAAGCATTGATTCAAACTCATCAAATCTGAGCGGTCGGTTGTCCAGGGCAGCTGGCAGTCGAAATCCGTATTCCACAAGATTCTCCTTTCTGGATCGATCACCTTTATACATGGCTCCGATTTGGGGTATCGTTGCGTGACTCTCATCAATGAACACGATCGAGTTTTCTGGGAGATAGTCCATCAGTGTGGGCGGGGGTTGGCCAACCTCCCTACCGGATAAATATCTGGAGTAGTTTTCGATGCCGTTGCAATATCCCATTTCCTGCATCATTTCGAGGTCGTACAACGTGCGTTGTTCCAACCGCTGTGCTTCGACCAGTTTATCCGATTTCCTTAACTCCTTGAGTCGCGCCTTCAAATCATCCTTTATCTGATCCATGATGGTAAGGATGGTCTCCCTTTTTGTTACATAATGACTTTTCGGATACACGGTAACACGCTTTACTCGCTCTTCAACAACACCTGTTAACGGATCAAATCTGGAAAGACTTTCAACCTCATTTCCAAATAGCTCAATTCGTATAGCCAGTCGTTCCGACTCGGCCGGGTATATGTCGATCACATCACCGCGCACTCGATAGGACGTTCGTCGGAGTTCCAGTTCATTGCGAACATATTGCATATCTGTCAATTTTCTGAGGATGTCCCGCTGGTTAATCTGATCTCCAATCTTCACATGCAAAATCATCCCATGATAGGTAGCCGGGTCTCCCAGACCATAAATTGCAGAGACCGTGGCAACAATAATTACGTCCTCACGTTCAAGGATTGCTTTGGTCGCGGAAAGACGCATTTGATCAATGTGCTCATTGATGGAAGCATCCTTTTCGATATAGGTGTCTGAGCTCGGAACATATGCTTCCGGTTGATAGTAGTCATAATATGAAACAAAATACTCCACCCGGTTTTTCGGGAAAAAGTCCCTCATCTCGGAGTAAAGCTGAGCGGCGAGTGTTTTATTGTGTGCCAGAATGAGTGCAGGACGACCAGTATTCGAAATGACATTGGCCATGGTGAATGTCTTCCCAGATCCCGTAACTCCCAATAAAGTCTGAAATGCCTCTCCTTGTTCCAACCCGCCGATCAGGGCGGCAAGGGCTTCAGGCTGGTCACCCGACGGCTGGAAATCACTGACCAATGTATAGGAGTTGTTAACGCGTTCTGGAATCAAGGCATATAGGTGGATTGTTTATCTGGAAAAGAACGGCCCAGCGTCGTTGCAGAGTCGTCATCTTATTTTACCATTCGATTCAAATCCTGGAAAAATTAACTTCCAGGCTCAAGGATACAATATGCCTTCCTGAACAAATGTCCGCCCCGCATCTTGGTGATGTTGTCCCAGTTGTAATCAGGGATTCTAAGTATCGAATGTTAGAAAATTTTGCCAAATTTGTGTTTTCTGCTTGAATGGCTTGATGTTTTTGCCAGGGATTGGACTTGAAGAAGGCAAGCATCCTGTTTTAATGCTATCCGCACTGAAAAGGGGATTTCTACCCCACTGACGATTGAAAATGTGCCATGCTTTGGTTCCGTTTAGGCCGATCACTTTGATCTGGGGATATTCTTGTATCAATTCTTCGAGATCATTGACGATCGGCGACCGAATGTTCGAATCACTGCTTCCTGTTCGCTCAGCAGATTTCAGCACGTCCCACAAAGCGATTCCATGCCTGCGGAGAAATGCTCGCTTCCGCCTATAATCAGTTCCAATTGATTCGTTATAGATGCGTGATAAAATCTTCCAAAAATGGTTACGAGGATTTGCGTAGTATTCAACCGTGGAAAGTGAGGCATCACTCGGTAGAGAACCTAATATGAGGATCCGGGAAGTTTCATCGATTATCGGTTCCAATCCTTCTTTTATCATCATGCTTAAGGTTCAAGGTTGATTCAATCTGCACTATCAATCGTATTTTTTTGGTCAAATGACTTGACCTATTTGCTCGCTAATATTAGTATTGCGATCCTGTTCCCCGGTAGCTCAGTTGGTAGAGCGGGTGGCTGTTAACCACCTTGTCGGCAGTTCGAGTCTGTCCCGGGGAGCCAAATCTCTCTGCTTGGTTCTTTCATTCCATCTTGCTCAAAAGAAAACAAGCGGTTTTGTTCAGGCTACTCGAGTACCATTTTTCACTTTCTGGCCTGGTCGTAGCAACACTGTCCCTTTTGCGTCTAATACACCTAAAACCAGTACTTCAGACTTAACCCCGGCTACTCTGATGGATGGAAAATTCAGAACTGCAACTAACTGGGTACCGAGCAAGTTTTCCGGTGAATACAATTCAGTCAATTGGGCTGAAGTCGTCTTGACTCCCAAATCCTTCCCAAAGTCTATTTCCAGAATCCATGCAGGATTTCTGGCTTTCTCATTCAGATTGACAGAAATTACTGTTCCTGCATATATTTGAATTTTCTGAAATTCCTCGAGTGTGACTGTCTCCATTGATTGCTCCCGGGTCATTTGGAACATCTGAAAAAGGGCTAATAGGTCTGACGCTTGTTTGGGCCAATAACCATTTCGATCAAAGAAAGGTTGTACGCGATCCCCGCAATTGCTTGCATATTGACCGCGAATTCCGAATGGTCAATTCTTTGCAGAGCTGAATCATCTCGATTTCGGCCTTTGGCTGGCATCATCATTTAGAAGCCAATTGTGGTTGCAGACCTCCATGCCCGTTAGATTTAGCTGGTTTTTCAGGATAGTCTTCGACTTTGCTAGTGTCGCCATTCTGTATAACAAAATCACGTCGGTCTCGGTACAAGGGAGCACGATTCAAAATGTAGTTTTGACCATCATCAAGATCGACTTCATCCCAATGAGTCATTATCCAGTACTTGTACTCACCGAGAAAGAGGTAAGTATTGCCAAAGGAGAAAAACCAGCCATCCACGCCTTCGCCTGCTCGGAAACGGGAACATACAAGCTCATATAGCTCTCGCTGATTATCATCCCGACTCCTAATATATTCATGGGGCCAACTATCTCTATAGGTCACCGCCTCTCGCCATGGTGCCTGGTCAATTAATTCAAGAATCTTTACATTTTCCATTTGCAATACCATTTCTCTACGTCGTTTTCTTCATGATCGGCTCCAAAAATACCGCATAAATTGGGTATCGTTCTGATCAGTACATGATTATATCACGGTTTGCATTACAAAACTCGACAACACCATCTCCCTAATCCTTAAATAGAAACGATTTTACCCGTTATGAGCCGGTATTCGAGCAGTTGAGCGGAAAATTGATCCAGAATGGTCCGGGCGGCCGGATTCCGATCAAGAATGATTCTCATTCATTTGCCAGATCGTGGCGCGGCGGCGGGTTTTGAGCCTCCGGGCAAATTCCGGGCGTGCGAATCCATGGCTCTGTTCGGCCAGTCCTGGATGGGTCCAGAGGAATCCGGGAATCAGAACAGGCGGCAGGTGCGGATCATCCAGAGTGCTTCATCCAGCAGTTTCCGATCCACCGGGTTGACCTTCAGCACCCACTCCCGGGAGTGACGCACAATCAGACCGGCCATGTCATGCAACCGGCTTCGGAACGTTCCGGCCCGATTGCCATGCCACTCGAGACCGAGCTTCATGCGCAGGAGAACGAGCAGGTTACAGGCAATCACATTCAGGTACAGACAGACCGCATTGGCTCGGAAGGTGCTGCAGGGCAAGTGAGCACCACTGAAGTCACTGCGCAGTTCCTTGAGACGATTTTCCGAGCTGTCTGCACGCTGGTTGTACCACCACACAATCTCCGCATTGCCGAGCCCGTCCCGATCCAGATCCGTCGCGATGGCACGGTAGACGAATCCGTCTTTCAGGGCACTTTCCCCATCCACCGGATTCAACTGCTGTTCCTGCATCGCAATCTCCATCTGCTCCGGCTGCGCTGGAGTATCGGGGTCCTGAGGCTTGACTTTGCGGGGCACTCGGGTTTTCTGCACCACCAGGCAAAAGGCTTCCGGAGTCTTGTCCATCGCATGCCAGGTTCGGGCGAGAAACCCGGTCTCGGAGAGAGAACCATCCTCATCGACTACCGGCTGCCACTCCGATTCCGGAATCTCCGCAATCAAGGCACGGACATTCCGGCTCATCCTGGCCCGAATGGCAAAACGGGCTCCCTGTTCCCGGCAGAGATTGATGACTGCCGCCTGACAGGAAGCGGCATCGGCTCGAAACCTGGCAACCCGAACGCCTTCTGGCAAGGCCTCGATACAGTGCTTGAAAAACTCGACATTGCGGGCCGACGGCGGCACATTGCCCTTGCGCAGTTCCGCGTGCAGCACTTGACCGGTCTCTGCAATGTGCCCGACCATCGGGGTAAATCCCCGCTTGCCTTTATACGTACGATCTGCGGTTTTCTTTTTCGCATGAATCACCGTCGCATCGATATCCAGGGTCACATGATCACGGCTACCGAGACCCGCCTGCAACAGTCGACGATTGACCTCGGGCAAGACATTCCTCGAGGCCCGATGCTTGCCGACCGAACGCAGCCAGTTGCCCAGGGTACTGGAGCAGGGAATCGACTGGAATCCCAGTAGTTTCATCAAGCTCCGGTCCTTGCGCAGGTGCACGATGTCATCGAGGTGCTTGGCGCCTTCATGCAACATCAGCATGAAGATATGAAAGAGGGTACTGTGTCGATAGCCTCGATTGCTGCCCGGGGCAGGCATCTGTTGATCAATGATTGCCCCGAGTTTGAGACGCTCAAGCAGGGCTGCTGGAACGGTCAGTCCGGCACGGGCGGTGATGTTTCGATTGCTTTTCGCGGTTTTGTAGGGTAGAATTTTCATGATCCTTGTGAAAGTTGGAGTGGTTGATTTTTTCACCCAATGGGTGATATTTGGGAAACGCTAATTTTACCACTAATACCCTATTTTCACAAGGATTTTTCTATTTTTCCCGATTTCTAATTGTCGATTAGGGAATTACTCATTGTTTGATTTGTCTGGAAAGAACCAGTATAATTCCAACAAGTGCAACTACTAACTGAATATCATTCCGGAAAAAGCCATGAAACGATTAATGACATTACCCCCCCCCCCCTCGCTAAACTAGCAACCTTCTTTCTGCTTGCAGTGTTGGCAACCCCGGCGGGGGCGCAGACACTACCGGAGATTAGTCTGCGGGTAGATACGGGCAGCTACTTTGGCGTGTACAATGAATCCCTTGTTTCGCAATGCAATATTCCTAGCGGCGGAATGCCGGTCGAGATCAAAGCCAGCCAGGGCGCACAGGGCGTGACGGTCAACGTGATGGCGCATACCGTATCCGGCTATGACCGGTTTCGGAACCTTGGCGTGCCGGCCTACCTCAATGAAAGCGGCAACTTCCAGTACGGCGTCTACCGGCAGCGCACCGCGGCAACCTATACAACCAACTCGACGGACTGGACGGACCTGAATAGCTTCAGCAACAACACGGGATCGCCCTGTTTCAAAAACGACAACCTCATCACCGGACGAAGCGTGATCCGTGTTGTCCTGCTGCCCGGAACGGGCTACACCATCAATCCGCAAATGCGAATGGTGGAGCTCATAATCCGGGACGAACCCGGCGAACAATCTTGCAATCAGGTGACGGATCAGGATCTCTATATGCCTCATCCCCAAGGCGGCATGGCCTGGGGCGTCTGCACCTGCGCCGCGCAGAGCCGGCACCCCAGCGTCAAGCGGGCCCTGGATCGAACCATCCCCACGCCCGGCGATGACGGGAGATTCGGCACCGACGACGACGGGACAGCCCCCGCGCCCGCACCGAGTGAGGGGTTCCTGAGCAACCTGGCCAAACAGTTTCATGATCCCTCTCACCTCTACTGCGCGGGATCGCCGTACAGGGGGCTGACGAATTGATCTGTTGTAAACATTCGGCCAATCCTACTGGTAATTTAAAAGGCCACTAGCTCCCCTGATTTCAACCCTGTCTGTCCATGAGGGTGTAGCCTTCATGGACAGACAGGGGCAGTGTTGCATATATGGTCCGCCCCCTAATTGCAAGACAAGTTTTCAGCTCGGAGGGAGCAGGCTGCAGTCATATATCCGACCTGTTTGTGAGGGACCCTGCCCTCTGGCCCTGATGAAATCCGCACCGGTTTGTCCTGATCACTTCGTCGACTTCGATTCACGAGTCCTGCAACACTTCAGGTTCTCACGCCGGCAAGGTGGCCTTTTCCGTCATCACTGTAGTTTCTCTTCGCAACCCAGGTGGGTAACATGCCCTTCCGGAGGAAGGGACTTCCGGTTGTCAACATCAATTCATCATGCCGTGGTCTCTTCCGTTCGATAGGGTTCGTTCGTGGTCAGCACCGCCCAGACAATGCGCGCCATGCGGTTGGCCAGGGCCACCGTCGTCACGTTGCCATGCCTGCGACTCGGCATGTCGAGGATCCACCGGCCCTGCCGGTCCGACTTCGGGTTTCCGGATGGCTGGAGAATCACCGAACGCGCACCGTGTATCAACAGCATGCGCAGATAGCTGTCGCCGCGCTTGCTGATGCCGGGCAGCTTGTCCCTGCCGCCGGTTGAATGCTGACGCGGCACCAGGCCCAGCCAGGCTGCGAACTCACGTCCGGTCCTGAACACTCCGGGATCACCGACCGCCGCAACCAGTGCCGTAGCGCTGATCGGACCGATGCCCGGAACCGTCATCAGCAGCCTGGCCTGCCCGTCCCGGGTGGCGATCAGCCGGAGGCGCCGGTTGAACTCCTCAATCCGCCGGTCCTTGTGTAGCAGTTCCCGGTACAGGTCACTGAGCGTGTCCGGGAACATCGGATGCAGGGTGACCAGACTGGTCCCCCATCACCCAGTATCCGCTGCACCGCGGGAGCAACGTGGCTTTCCCCCTGTCGATCTCAATCCCAAACTCGGCCAGCAGACCGCGGATCCGGTTGCCCATGACATATGGCTTGACGAACTTCGGGGCGATCAGCCTGACGTCATGACCCATGCGGATACATTCCCGGCCCCAGTGGTGCGCTCGCCCGCAGGCCTCCATGGCCACCGTGCAGGACGGCAGGCCGACCAGATACCTCCTCAACTGATTGACCGTCATCTTGCGGTCGACACAGGTCTCTCCGGACTCGTCAACGCCATGCACATGGACCGACCGCCTGGCCAGGTCAATGCCAATACGGACCGGGGGCCTGGTGGATTTCGTGTTATCATTCACTCTGGACATGGTTCTCTCCTCAATATTGCGTGAACTGATTGCATGGCCAGGGCTCCTCGAAGCCGAACTTCCGGGGAGACGGACCATGCCCCCCCCCTCCCGATCCGGATTCAGTCAGCCCCCTGCCGGATTATACCGGCCGGCTGGCCCAGCCTGGCGGGGCGGACCATTTCATTACTTCGGACTGGAACTGGGGTTTCTTATAATCTGCATATGAAACCATCTAGAGGTGCTGACTCACTCTGGAAACAAAACCGAGTGGAAGAGCCTGAAAAGATCAGTCTGGAGATGGAGAGTCGCTTCTGCGAACAGGGTCTGCTGGTTGAGTCGAGTTCTCTTCAATCCTGCCCCGATCAAGCAGATAGGCGCGGAAAGACGGGATCGGACACACATACCGATCAGCCGATTCCTCGTGCAAGGCCCCCTTGTGCACCAGGTGAATGAAGAAGGAGTTCGCATCCATACCTGCTGGGAAGCAATTGGTCTGGGGATCAGTCTTATGCAGTTCTTTCATCAGGTATTCAATCTTGGCTTGGCTGTGGCAGCGGCACAATTCCCCCATCACTCCGGCAGTCAAATTGATCGACTGCCTCATTTCACGCGAATATTGATTGCGGTAATATCCGTCTCTTCCGGTTTTGACCTCGGCCTGTATGCTTTCCCATTCTGCCTTGCCGAGATTCCCATCCGTTCCCAGGGCTTCCTTGCCCAATGCCTGCAGAACAACATGCAGATGCCGTGGCCAGCCATCGCAAGGCTTGATCAGCCGATCAATCTCCTGCTCGAATCCGGCAATGCCGATCCCGAAATGAGCACAGGACCGTGCCATGAATTCCTGAACTTCATGATCCGGAAAGCAGCCGATGTTGTGTTTCTGTCTGGGCGGGATGCGGGTCAGGTCCATCCGGTCGGTCGAGTATTCGGTATCGCTGAGCCCCGCCAGCACCAGTGCAATCGGCAGGCCGCAACCATCGTGGAGACCTTGAAACAGCTTGGAGAGGGGATCTTCCGAATCACGCTTGAACCGCTGTGCCTCGTCAATGGCCAGCACGACCGGCCGGTCAAACCCGCCATGCCGTTCGACCCAGGTCCCGAATGTGTCCCAGCTTGCATCCGGCTCCGCACGTTCGACTCCGGTTTCCCTCTTGCGGGCGAACCGGAACGGCCCGAATCCGAAGCCGGCCTCGCTTCCTGTGCTCTTGCTGATCCTGGTCATGAATTCTTGGGCTTTCGACGGATTGACCTTCTCGGCCAGCGGCCTGAGAACATCGACCGGCCCCGCGATGTCTCCGGACTTGAGCGCCACCACCAGCGGAGCCTTGCCGACACTCTCCATATATAGCCTCTCCGGATTGTGCCTGATCTCGTGCACGATGGAGCTCTTGCCCGCCCCCGGAGCACCCTGGACAATGCGCGTCGTTTTCTCTGCACCATGCCGATTAGATCCCGTACCCTTCCACACTTGCTTAGCTGCGAGCGCAATGTCGTCCAGCACTTCGGCCCGTCCGACAAACACCGGAGGCGGTGCACCTTCCGTCAACTTGAGGAAGGACTCCAGCTTTCTTTTCTGTTCGGGATTCATCAATGCTGCTCAAAACTTATGTGCTTTCTCGAAATCATCCATGCAGGTGCAAACTAGTGATCAAAGCACAAGACCAAAATCTATGCAAGCGCTGAAGCACTGAACAGTTGGTTAAAACCTGCATCATATTATATGTACAAGCATTAAGCGATTGACCCGTCGAT
This sequence comes from Candidatus Poriferihabitans sp., assembly GCA_965220975.1. Lineage (GTDB taxonomy): Bacteria > Pseudomonadota > Gammaproteobacteria > Arenicellales > Poriferihabitantaceae > Poriferihabitans. The sequence goes on from OZ244855.1 coordinate 1,258,270, forward strand.
TATACGACAACTGAAAATACCCATCTACATGTTCAGAAAATTCTTGGAAATGAACTAATTTTGCACAAATCCGTAAGAACCCTATTTCATTGTTCAAACACCATTTCATGAGGATATTGAGGCCCGTGATTATTAAGGTTGCAATATTGACCAAAATTATATGACCCAATAAAACCAATGCAATTAGTCCCGTATTGGAGTGCTCTATCGAGAAAATGAGGATCATCGCACTGTCGAGGCTGAAAGACTTCTGGGAGAAAAACCCGGATTATAAGGATGCAAGGAAACACATTTGGCTTGGTATCGCCATGCCCTGCATGCCGACTGGAACTCACCTGCCGAAATTAAGCAAGACTTCGGTAATGCCAGCATTCTTGAAGATGGCCGAGTGGTTTTCAACATCTCAGGGAACAAGTATCGACTTGTCGTCTGGATCAACTACATCTACAAGGTTGTCTGCATACGTTTTGTCGGAACCCATGCGTAGTATGACAGGGTTGGTGTGCAAAACATTTAACCGGGGTAAGTATTCGGCCAATCCTCTACAATCGAACTTTAGAAACATACTCATGAAACAATGATCCTTGGTAATAAAGGATTGGCCGAATACTTACGGCATTTCTCTGTCTCCATTAGAATTTTGTTTTTAAATTTTACGCCAAAAAGAAGCAAAAGACAACTTAATACATCTCCCCTAATCCTTAAATAGAAACGATTTTACCCGTTATGAGCCGGTATTCGAGCAGTTGAGCGGAAAATTGATCTAGAATGGTCCGGGCGGCCGGATTCCGATCAAGAATGATTCTCATTCATTTGCCAGATCGTGGCGCGGCGGCGGGTTTTGAGCCTCAGAGCAAATTCCGGGCGTGCGAATCCATGGCTCTGTTCGGCCAGTCCTGGATGGGTCCAGAGGAATCAGGGAATCAGAACAGGCGGCAGGTGCGGATCATCCAGAGTGCTTCATCCAGCAGTTTCCGATCCACCGGGTTGACCTTCAGCACCCACTCCCGAGAGTGACGCACAATCAGACCGGCAATATCATGCAACCGGCTTCGGAACGTTCCGGCCCGATTGCCATGCCACTCGAGACCGAGTGTCATGCGCAGCAGAACCAGCAGGTTACAGGCAATCACATTCAGGTACAGATAGACCGCATTGGCTCGGAATGTGCTGCAGGGCAAGTGAGCACCACTGAAGTCGCTGCGCAGTTCCTTGAGACGATTTTCCGAGCTGTCTGCACGCTGGTTGTACCACCACACGATCTCCGCATCGCCGAGCCCTTCCCGATCCAGATCCGTCGCGATGGCACGGTAGATGAATCCGTCTTTCAGGGCACTTTCCCCATCCACCGGATTCAACTGCTGTTCCTGCATCGCAATCTCCATCTGCTCCGGCTGCGCTGGAGTATCGGGGTCCTGAGGCTTGACTTTGCCGGGCACTCGGGTTTTCTGCACCACCAGGCAAAAGGCTTCCGGAGTCTTGTCCATCGCATGCCAGGTTCGGGCGAGAAACTCGGTCTCGGAGAGAGAACCATCCTCATCGACTACCGGCTGCCACTCCGATTCCGGAATCTCCGCAATCAAGGCACGGACATTCCGGCTCATCCTGGCCCGAATGGCAAAACGGGCTCCCTGTTCCCGGCAGAGATTGATGACTGCCGCCTGACAGGAAGCGGCATCGGCTCGAAACTTGGCAACCCGAACGCCTTCTGGCAAGGCCTCGATACAGTGCTTGAAAAACTCGACATTGCGGGCCGACGGCGGCACATTGCCCTTGCGCAGTTCCGCGTGCAGCACTTGACCGGTCTCTGCAATGTGCCCGACCATCGGGGTAAATCCCCGCTTGCCTTTATACGTACGATCTGCGGTTTTCCTTTTCGCATGAATCACCGTCGCATCGATATCCAGGGTCACATGATCACGGGTGCCGAGACTCGCCTGCAACCGTTGACGATTGACCTCGGGCAAGACATTCCTCGAGGCCCGATGCTTGCCGACCGAACGCAGCCAGTTGCCCAGGGTACTGGAACAGGGAATCGACTGGAATCCCAGTAGTTTCATCAAGCTCCGGTCCTTGCGCAGGTGCACGATGTCATCGAGGTGCTTGGCGCCTTCATGCAACATCAGGATGAAGGCATGGAAGAGGGTGCTGTGCCGATAGCCTCGATTGCTGCCCGGGGCGGGCATCCGTTGATCAATGATTGCCCCGAGTTTCAGACGCTCAAGCAGGGCTGCTGGAACGGTCAGTCCGGCACGGGCGGTGATGTTTCGATGGCTTTTCGCGGTTTTGTAGGGTAGAATTTTCATGATCCTTGTGAAATGGAGTGGTTGATTTTTTTCACCCAACGGGTGATGTTTTTCGAATGCGTATTTTACCACTAATACCCTATTTTCACAAGGATTTTTCTATTTTTCCCGATTTCTAATTGTCGATTAGGGCTATGCAAAATAATCCAGTTACATGCCTTGGACAAACACTTTTCTGGGAAGGATTCTTCCAATACTGTCGCACTCTCCGAGCCCTAGAAATGTTCCGTCATTCAAGTAAATACGACCCAAACCTTCCCAACCCGACTTTGTTAATGGAATGGATTGACCTTGGCAAAAACAGGAAGCGCTCTCGCGAGGAATTTCATGCTTCACAAGATGGTTCAATGCTTCATCGGTTTGCAGCATATGTTTCCGTCGCTCTTCATCTGTGGACATATCCTCTAGTTCTCTCAAGGCAATCGCATCATGAATGCTGTAATGGCCAACCGTCACCCTCCGCAATTCCCGAACATGACCACCACAACCGAGTACTTTGCCTAGATCCATGGCGAGACTACGAATATAAACACCCTTGGAGCATTTCACGGTCAAAGAAAGATTGTTTTCCGTAAAATCTGATAATTCCAGCTCATGAATCATCACCTCTCGGGGCTCTCGTTCAACAATTTGATCTTTTCGAGCCAACTTGTAAAGAGGAATGCCATTTTTCTTTATGGCCGAATACATTGGCGGCACTTGCAAAATCTTGCCTCGAAACCGATCGAGTTCATGCTCAATTCTGACCACATCGACGTTAACTCGCGAACGAGAAACGACCTCGCCTTCAATATCACCTGTTTTTGTGGTCTCCCCTAAACGAATGATAACTTCATAAGTTTTATCAAAATTTAGAAAAATATCCGCAACTCGTGTTGCAACTCCAAAACAAAGAGGCAACAACCCCGTTGCAGTCGGATCCAGTGCTCCGGTGTGTCCCCCTTTGGTCGCTTTCAACAAACGTTTAGTCCGAGCTAACGCCTGATTGGAACTGAGACCAGATGGTTTGTCGAGAAGGAGAAATCCGTTGACAGGGATCTGGTCGCGATCAGTCCTGCTGGTCATGAGGAACGTTCAGCGAATCAATCAATTGGGTAAGCGACAACCCATGCTCAATACTGTCATCATATTGAAAAAACAATGCCGGGGTAGTACGCATCATCAATCGTTTGCTCAGATTTTTCCGAAGATAACCAGCGGACTTGTTTAGCACCTTCTGGATGCTCTTTTTATCTGCCGGTTCAACCAGCATGGAGAAATAGATTGTTGAGTTTTTTAGGTCTCGACTAACTGAAACCTGAGTGATGGTCACACCTCGAATGCGATCATCATTTATTTGACTGGATATGAGGTCAGAGAGTTCGCGTTTGATTAGTTCTCCAACACGGCGTGTTCGATCGATTTCTTGCATTGAATGAAAGCATGATAAATTGAAACAGGCAGTCAAAAAGTCGGTGCGCTGTGCACAACCTCATAGACTTCGATCTGATCGCCTACCTTGACATCATTGTAATCCTTGATACCTATACCGCACTCGTAACCATGCTTCACTTCATTCACATCGTCCTTGAAGCGTCTTAATGAATCAATCGCGCCTTCAAAAATAACAATATTATTTCGCAATACCCGAACGGGGAGGTTTCTCTTCACCAATCCATTGGTCACATAACAACCTGCAACTGCACCTATCTTTGGTGATCGGAACACATCTCGCACTTCAACCAGACCAACATGTTCTTCAACGGCAACCTCGTCCATAAGTCCAGTCATGCTACCCTTTATGGCATCAACCACATCATAAATGATATTGTGATAAAAAACCGTAATTCCTTCGGAATCAATGAGTCTCCTGGCTGTAGCGTCCGCACGAACATTAAAACCAACAATCACCGCTTCGACAGCCTTGGCAAGATTGACATCGGATTCATTGATACCACCGACCAATCCATGCACGACCTTGACATGTACCTCGTCGCTAGACAGTTTAGCAAGGCTCTCTTTAAGAGCCTCAACCGAACCTTGAACATCGGCTTTGATCAGAACGTTCAAGGTCTTGACTTTGCTTTCCGCCATCCTGTTGAAGATGCTTTCCATTTTGTTCTTCTGCTGTTGAGCCGTATTACGTTCCTTGGATTTTCCTTGACGTTTAGATGCGATTTCTCGAGCTATCCGCTCATCAGCAACTGCCATAAAGTCATCACCGGCGACTGGTACTCCAGCCAAACCTTGAACCTCGACCGGCGTGGATGGTCCAGCCTCATCAATCAACTTTCCTTGATCATCACTCAATACCCGAACTTTTCCGGTTTCCTCTCCTGCGAGCAAAATGTCTCCTTTCTTGAGCATTCCCTCTTTCACCAGAAAAGTTGCAACCGGCCCCTTGCCCTTGTCTAGTCTCGCCTCAATAACTAGTCCGGAAGCCTTGCCAGCAGGTTTCGCCTTCAAATCACAGAGTTCTGCCTGAACCATGACTGACTCCAAAAGAGAGTCAACACCCTGCCCTGTTAACGCTGAAACCTCGTTCATCAATGTTTCTCCCCCCCACTCTTCCGGAATGAGTTCATGATTTGACAGTTCCTGCTTTACTCGCTCAGTATCAGCTTCTTCACGATCAATCTTGTTGATGGCCACAACAATTGGTACTTCCGCTGACCTCGCATGGTTGATTGCTTCCACCGTTTGTGGCTTGACTCCATCATCAGCCGCAACCACTAGAATCACCAAATCTGTAGCCTTGGTGCCTCTGGCGCGCATTGCAGTAAACGCTTCATGGCCCGGAGTATCCAGAAAGCAGATTTCCTGATCACTAACCTGAATTCGATAAGCACCAATATGCTGTGTGATTCCACCCGCTTCTCCGGCAACAACCTTACTTTTTCTCAAATAATCCAACAGTGATGTTTTCCCATGATCAACATGGCCCATGACGGTAACTATCGGCGGTCTTGCAACCAAGTCAACCTCGTCGATTTCCTCCTTCAAGACCGTCTCGTCATCCTCATCGACCGCTGGCTTGGCAACATGCCCCATCTCTTCAACAAGCAGGATCGCTGTATCCTGATCCAGTACCTGATTGATTGTTATCATCATGCCCATCTGAATCAGTTGTTTGACAACTTCTGCAGATTTAACAGACATGGCTTGCGCTAGTTCTGCAACGGAAATGGTCTCTGGTACATTCACTTCGTGAATTGCCGGAGCAGTAGGCTTTTCAAAACCATGCTGATGGGTCATGCTGGTCGAAACACTGCCCACCTTTCGGATACCCGCTGGATTTCTTTTTCGTTCTCTGCGCCGTAAAGCATGGAGCTCCTCGCGACCTACAGGTTCATCATCTTCGGCATTCCAGTTTTCCATTCTCCATTTCTTGGCGTCCCTTTTACGTCCAGACTTCGCTGGATCCGGGACAGGTTTGCTTTTCTTGCCAGGGGCAAATGCATCATGGGTACTCTTATCAGCATCATCAACTTTTGAGTCATTGGATTTTTCATGTGTTGTTGATTTTCTCTTGCCCTTGCCCTTGCCTTTACCGGACAATTCCTTGGGTATAGGATCGGGTGGCAACACCATCGATCCATCAACATCTAAGGGGCTCATCATTTCGTCAACCGGCCCGATACCAGCATCCACAGTTTCCAAGCCAGACAATTGCTCTGTCTCCTGATCAGGATCTGGGATTGCTTCCTCAATAGTCGTTATCTCATCTTGAACAACGGCCTCCAAGGTATCATCAGGTTGTTGCTGAGCGAGATCTTTCGGTACGACAGACTCGATACCTTCTGCAACACTTGCTTCAGATTGATTTTGTTTTGCGGAATCGGCAGCTGGAACCTGTTCTTTAGCAGTCGCTTGCGCGGTAGCCGATTCATTGCTGGATACATTCTCTTCTGCCGGCTCTCCCTTTTGCTTGTTCAATTCCGCTTCAATAACTCGACGATCAATGAATTTTCTCTTAACCTTTCTCTCAACACGTACCGAGCGCGTGACTCGCCCAAGACCGAGCTGAGTTGGCTGCTTTATTTCCTCGCGAAACGTTTTTTGCCTGGAGAACTGTCCAGAACGAACAATTCCAGCAGGTGCTGTTTGACTTTTGAACTCTCGGAGACGATTTTTGTCATCTTCTTCAAGTGTTGCATTGCCATCTTTGCCTTCCACCCCCGACTGACGAAGTTGATCGAGCAACTTCTCGGCAGGAATACCAAGCTTTTTTGCGTATGTCTCTACAGTGTCTTTTGACATGATTAAGTTGCCATTCGACTTTTCTTATACATTCTGCTATTCAGCAAACCATGGTGCGCGTGCTGTCATAATCAGCTTCCCAGCATCTTCTTCGGAAATGTCCACAATTTCAAGAACTTCATCCACCGCACAATCGGCAAGATCTTCACTTGTTCGAACCCCTGATTTAGCCAGGGTAATGGCAAGTTCCGGATTCATCCCCTCAAGCTGCAGCAAATCTTCACTCGGAATTCCTTCTCCTTCGTCCGCGAAGGTATTCCGCAGCAGACTATCTTTCGCCCTGCTTCTCAATTCGTTGACCAGTTCCTCATCAAATTCCTCGATATCCATCAACTCATTTTTTGGAACATAGGCAATTTCTTCAAGCGATGCAAAGTTCTCCTGCGCCAAAATTGCCGCAACATTCTCATCGATATCCAATTGAGTCATAAACTGAGCAACTAGCAGGTGCATCTCTTCATCCTGTTTTTCCAGCGCTTCAGATTCGCTCATGAGATTTAACTCCCACCCAGTCAACTCGGATGCTAGACGTACGTTCTGCCCACCGCGACCAATTGCCCGTGACAGATTTTCTTCATTCACCACAACATCCATCGATTTTTTCGAATCATCAATGTAAATTGTCTCGATCTGTGCCGGAGCGAGCGCCTGTATGACGAATTCACCCAAATTGTCAGAGTGCACGATTATATCGACTTTCTCTCCAGCTATTTCATTGGAAACACTTTGAACACGGGAACCGCGGATACCCACACAGGCACCTACCGGATCAATGGTAGTATCGTTGCTTTTAACAGCGATTTTGGAGCGAGATCCAGGATCTCTGGCGGCCCCGAGTATTTCAATAATTCCCTCGCCTACTTCTGGAACTTCCAGCTTGAAGAGCTTGATCAGAAATTCTGGTGAGACCCTGGTCAGAATGAGCTGCGGCCCACGGGCTTCTGTATCGATGGTTTTCAATAGAGCGCGAATCCGGTCTCCCGGGCGAAGACCTTCACGATTGATCATTTCATTCTTCGGCAAAATCGCCTCGGCATCACCCAAATCAATGATCGCATTACCATGATCAACTCTTCTCACCAGCCCCGAAACAAGCTCACCGACCTTTCCCTCATAACGTTCAGCAATCTGGTTGCGTTTCGCTTCGCGAACCTTTTGCATGATGACCTGTTTTGCAGCTTGAGCAGCAATCCTGCCAAAATTGACCTCTTGCATCAACTCTTCGATCTGATCACCTACATTCAACTGAGGTGAATCTTTGCGAGCATCAGTCAAAGAAATCTGTTGGTCTGGGCAGAGATTCTCTTCTGAATCTTCTATCACATCCCAAACCCGATAAGTGTCATACTTGCCAGTATTCCGATGAATGTTTACTCGAACTTCGATATCATCTGGATGTAATTTCTTGATAGCCGTAGCCAATGCAGCCTCAATCGCGGTAAAAATAATCTCCCTGTCCAATTCTTTCTCACGAGAGACAACTTCTGCCATTTGCAAGATTTCATTATTTGAAATTGACATTTTCCAACCCAATCCAAGTTATTCATACGCAGGATCAACTCGTGCCGACTTGATATCGTCATACGGCAACTCAAATAGCTCACCATCAACCGCAACAGTTACACTGAGGTCTCCTGCCTTGCTAATCTCTCCCAGGAAATGCTTTCTGCCGCTCAATTTATGATTCATGACGATCCTGGCCTTATCGCCAACAAAACGCTGGAAATGCTCCGGCCGTACCAGTGGTCTGTCGAGTCCTGGAGAAGAAACCTCCAGTATATATTTCGAGCGGATCGGGTCTTCAACATCTAGAATCATGCCAACACGGTTACTGACAGTCTCACAATCATCTACTCGAATACCACCTGGTGCATCAATGTAAATCCGCAACAGGGGCTGTTTGCCTTGCTGCGTTAGTTCGGTATGGAGCAATTCATATCCAAGCTCGGCAATATCTCGAGAAATTTTCTCGATAATATTCTGGAAGACTGTGCTTTTATAATTTACAACCACCGACCAATCCGACTAATTTCCAGTGCACAGCTACTCAAAACCAAACTGCCAAGCATGAAAAACCCCGCACATGCGGGGTCCTAATGCATCGATTGATCTTGGTTTCAAAATTATTTCAGGGACCAGAAAAAAGCCCTGAATAAATTCTGACCGAAGCCGATGCCCCTTGCCTCTTCCTAAAGAGACCAACCGAAAAACTAATAAAAAATTATTAAGCGTAGGATTATAACTTGAATTCAAGAAATGGACAACACTTTTGAAGCAGATTTTTGCAATGCAAGTAATGCGCAAAAGACAACCATTTCAGCAGGCTTGCGGGATCTGAACATTCTGGAATGAGCAGTACTGAATTTCCAGCAATCGACAAAGCAAATAAACAACCTCGTTCCAGTCCGAAGTGCAACTTCCCAAAAGGGGTTTGAGCATTGCAAACGGCTATTCTCATGCTGTTTCTGCTCTATTTCAAGCTGATATCGCCGACTCAAGAACATTTACCTGTCAATTCAACCCTGAAATCGAAATCTGCCGTGCTGATGGCACTGCAAGAGTTCATAACATGCTTATAGCGCAATCCAGCAACTCTAGGCTGGAAATTGAATCGAACTTATCCGCCCATTGGAATTGTGACAGGGTATCCCAAAGAAGCCGGCAGTTTCAGTATCCGCCCCAACTTTCGAAAATGAATTTGCTGATTAGACAGTTAGCCTGTCTTTCGCAACTCACCCATTATCGGAACATTAACTTATTGATTTCATTCAATCGCACCCTCATAGGTCTCCACTACAACGACCTATTTCAAGTAGAGATGGTGGGAGATCAGATTTGAAACCGGGGTCGCGGTTGATCGGGTAATTTCAGATCAAGTTGATGCAGCAGCAACTGATGATCCTGGTTGGGTTGTGTATAACGGGGCATGACCAGACACCGTCCGTCAGACGTGGGCAGATGGACATCCACCATTTGCATGCTGGCGAACTTCTCGATGATTTCCCGGGGGGTCAGGCCCGGGGCATGACGTTTGGCCAGATTCTTCAAGGTCACATGCAGACAGTAGGCGATGAAGGAAAGGAAGATATGCGCCTCAATCCGTTTTTCTGTCTGGTGATAGATCGGACGAATCGAGAGATCATGCTTGAGTTCCCGGAAGGCCTGCTCCACTTCCGAGAGTTGCATGTACTGTTTCCACAGCTCGGCCGGGTCGGTATCGGTGAGATTGGAACGTAACAGATAACGGCCTTCACGGCGAATGGTCTGTCGCAATTTTTCCCGGCGCAAGTGGAACGTGAACGATCCTGGTTGCTTGCCCACCTGCGGGGCAACCTGAAGCTCGACCAGATGCCAGGCCCGCCCCGCCTCTTTCTGGGCCACACCCAACTTGCGTTGCAGTTGATCCCGGCTGTTGGTTTGGTTTTGCAATTCATGCAGACGTTTCCAGAGCTTCTTCAGACGTCTGCGCCGCATGCTACGCTCCTTGAGAACCCGGCCTTCGCTACGCACCAGGATGTACACCTCCTCTCCTTCCTCTTGCTGATGCAGCTTGACCTGGAGAGAATCCCGAACCGACTGCCATGGTTGTTTGAGAAAGGATTGCTCCAGCTTGCTGAGACGTCCCTTGGGGGTCCCGACCAGATAACGTACTCCCGAAGGATCAGCACGCATCACCTCCAGAGTTTCTTCGGTTGGGATTCCACGGTCCATCACCCAGACCCGCTCCGAACGGCCATGCTGCGCCTCAATCTTGCGCATGAAATCCAGCAATGTGGTCTTGTCCGAGGTGTTTCCCGGCATCACTTCATAGGCAACTGGAAACCCGTCTGGAGTCACAATCAGGGCAATCACCACCTGCACACAGTCCGACCGTTTATCCCGACTGTAACCAAACTGGCGTTTGCCGGCAAACGGTGCATCACTCTCGAAACAGGTACTCGTCAAATCGTATGGCAAGACCTCATAACGCGCACCAAACAAGGTTCCCCAACGCTCCTTCAGGAACGAGAAGAAGTCGCGCCGATGAGCATCCAGACGATCCAGAACCCGGTAAAACGTATCCTTCGGAATCACCGGGTCCAGGCCCAGTAGATCCTCCATCGCACTGTTCTCGTACCAGCGCCGATACAGTCGCCATTCACTGCCCGGATCGATCAGACGATAGCAGGCCTGAATCTTGAGAATGTCGAGCCAACAGGTGCCCTGACGACTCGCCGGCAAGCGTTCCTTCCAGAACGCGTCCAGCCCCAGATACTTCCATACCGTCAGTGCCAGCCAGCAGGCCCCCCATTGGCGTGGACGATGCAGCTCCATATCGTCCACACAGATCCGGATACTCTCGAAGGGCAGATCCGGCACTGTCCGGTCAGCTGGAAACAGAGCCACCTGCCGTGACTCCGCTTCCCCCGTGATCACCTCAATGGCTCGAGTCCAGGCCGCCTTCTGGCTGTTGTTGATCTCACCCAGATACAACACCTGGCGTTGTACGGAATTCCCCGAAGGCAGGCGAACGCTCTCCACAATACTGAAATAACGGTGGAGCACACCGTCCTTGTTGCGATTGTTTTCACGGATATACATGATGCAATGTTCGCCCGATCACACATCAATTGCAACCCAAAAGTCTCCACTACAACGGTTTTTCAGCTCCCGGGGAACGAAAAATCAATCACTTAAAGGCATTTTTCAGGCAAAATTAGTCGAATTTCATCGATTTTTTAGAAGACTTTCGAAAGTCGGGTTAGCTCTCTATTAGGCTGGTTCCCATTCAGATTAACCATGCTTCGGTGATTTATCGAATTGAATGGGTTTAGCAGACGCAAGTCAAACTCACTTCGATACACTGAAAGCTTGAGACCGGTAAGGTTCTATCGGCTGATTAACGGAAAATTAACAACAACAAGGGCTGCATTTTCAAATCATGGGGAACTTGCTCCCTCTATCTAATGCTCTTCACATTATGCTGTTCGAGCAAGCGAACAATCACGGATGGAGCGGATCATCAAAACCTGTCTGCAATAGACATTGTCCAGAATGCATCTTCCGGTCAACTAAGTTTCGATGGTAGCGGGGGCAGGATTTGAACCTGCGACCTTCGGGTTATGAGCCCGACGAGCTGCCAGACTGCTCCACCCCGCATCAGATAAACTGTATTTTACCTAATATTGACTAGATTTCAATTTCAATTTTGTGAAATCTGCGGTGTGATTTGACTAATCTTAGGACCTTCTGCCGTATCTTCGACCGAATATCCCAATTTCAACAACTCATCACGAATGCGGTCCGCGGTTGACCAATCCTTTTGGTGTCGAGCCATTTGTCGTTCATCAACCAATTGTCTGATTCTGTCGGGAATCTCGATTGCAACAGGCGACTCCCATACATCCAAAGACAAGCCAAGCACTGCATCACAATGCAGAAGTGTCGCCTTTTTGGAATCATCTGCGATATTGGAACGAGAAAGTTCCCATACCAAGGCAAGAGCCTCTGAAGTATTCAGATCACTACAAATTTTTCTCGTGAAGTTTTCGAGAAATGCTTGATCAGGATTGCCACCATCAGGCCAAGAGAAATACAGACCTCGCAGCCGATTCAGTGCTCTGGAAGCAGAATCCAGACTCTCCCAACGGAATTTTAAGTCTGAACGGTAATTAGCCATCAAGCACAAATATCGAAACGCAAGTGGATCAATGCCTCTGTCCATGAGTGTTTTTAAACGCAGAAATTCCCCAGACGACTTCGCCATCTTTTCCTGATCCGTTTCCAGAAAATAACCATGCATCCAGAAATTAGCCGGATTTGTACCATGACAAACCGAGCACTGTGCAATTTCATTCGTATGATGAACTGGAATATGATCCTTGCCGCCACAATGAATATCAAATGTTGGACCCAGATATTTAGCAGACATCGCCGAACACTCGATATGCCAACCCGGAAATCCGGTTCCCCAAGGACTCCCCCACTCCATCTGGCGGTTCTCATCAGGTGGACTGAATTTCCAGAGTGCAAAGTCAGTTGGATTCTTTTTTTCTCCAATATCAACTCGCTCACCCGCGCTCAAGCCGGCTTTGTCCAGCCGTGCCAGATGTCCATAGTCCTCAAGATTGGATGTATCAAAATAAATTCCATCCGAGGTTTTGTAAGCAAATCCCTTTTCCTCAATGATCTTGATATAGTCAATCTGTTCCTTTATGTGATCAGTCGCTCGACACCATACATGTGGTTCGAGAATATTCAGAGCGCGAATATCAGACTGAAATGCTGCAGTAAAAATCTCAGCTATCTCCCAGGCTGATTTCCCGGTTCTGCGTGATCCTTTCTCAATTTTGTCTTCACCCGTATCCGCATCCGAAGTTAAGTGACCAACATCGGTAATATTAACCACGTGATAGACCTCATATCCACAGAATTCCAGAGTCCGTCTCAATACATCCTCAAATAAATAGGTTCGCAAGTTACCGATATGAGCATAATCATAAACCGTTGGCCCACACGCATAGATACGCACCCGATTGCCCTCGAGTGGTTCGAAATCACGCATTGATCTCGAATAGCTGTCGAATAGTTTTAGAGTCATGAGCCGATCACTAAAACACGAGAATGGTGCGTCTGGTTTTCATGCTGATCAACATGTAAGTTCAATTTCGGTATTTTTGATGCGATTTTGATCTGTGATACAGGATTCATAGCCTCTTTTGCATCTTGCTCATAAATATCGATATCAACAATTCTAACAAGTTACGATAACCTTAAAGCGCGAATTGAATTTCCAATAATAATCTTCGACATGACCGGTTCGTGATTCAATATAGCAATCAAGATTGGTTTGCATCCGATGGGATAGCGTAAAATCAAGCGATACTGGCCATATCCTCAAGAACAAGACTTCGAAAATATCGATGTAAAGTATAACGGCGTTCATCTTGACGAAAAAGATTCCCATTCCTCCTTTGCAATCAATATCCGCTTCAATGTCCAAGTCCAAGATTGGGCATTTCGTTAATTTAGCCAATTTCCATTTCAACTCAACAATTTGAAATCCGCTAATCAATATATTACTGCAAAGGATGAAGATCATGCATTGTCAAACAATGCCACCCGACTTAATTGCTGATAACATGCCAAATCGAGAAGAATAATCGGCCCATGACACGGTAACATGAAAGAAATCCTGTTTATTTCCGACCTGCATCTAAGCCAGGAATACCCGGACTCTCTCTATCGCTTCGAATATTTTGCGTCAAACCTATCCAGTCAAGTCAACCAGATCTTCATGCTCGGTGATGTTTTCGACTTTTGGATCGGAGATGATGGTGCAGAAACCCTAGGCCATCACGACATCGAAAAACAACTGCATCATCTATCCTCTGCCGGTATTGAATTGTTTTTTCTGCCGGGAAACCGAGATTTTCTGGTTGGACGGGAGTTCGCAAACCGAACGGGGTGTAAGCTTCTACCGGATCCCAGCATTCTTGAAATTGGCGGAGAACGAGTTTATCTGACTCATGGCGATGCACTCTGTATTGACGATATCGAACATCAGGCCAATCGCAACATCGTGCTATCCTCCAAATGGCGAAATGCGTTTCTCAACAAGTCGATCAAGGAACGTCTCGAGACAGCGATCGAATTGAGGCAAAAAAGTGAAAAATCCAAAAAATCCAAATCCACTAGCGTGATGGACATCAATCAATCCTATCTCGAAAACGTAATGCGTGAAAAGCAGGTTAGAACTGTCATCCATGGACATACACATAAGCCGGCAATTCACACGTTTGACCTGGATGGAATTGAAGCAAGACGTTATGTTCTTGGCGACTGGTATACCCAGAACAGCATTCTAGCCTTTCGAAATGGAGAATTCATTCTGGAATGATCCACCCCAATCAAAACCCCAGTTCAAGTCCAAAGTGCAACACTACTCCTCGATTTCCAACCGGGCATATATACATATCCTCGACATTTTATGATCAGGATTGGTTATGATTCCCAAATCATTCAGTGCACGATTTCTTGTACCTCGGTTAGTTCAGAGAGATCCAGTTCACTTTGATGAGTCAATTTGCTTGAGTCGCTCCTCTTTATATTCACCAAATTGAGATACTCCTCGGTTATATCATTCGTAACATAAGTTCCGCTAAAACAGGAGGTATCAAAAATCTCGATTCGCGTATCGCAATCTCTGACTGCCATGATCAGGTCATTCAGTTCCTGATAGATGAGCTTGTCTGCTCCAACTTCTTTACATATTTCTTCAACCATTCGGCCATTAGCAACTAACTCATTCCGGCAGGGCATGTCAATCCCGTAAACATTCGGATGACGGACGGGCGGCGCTGCCGAAGCCAGATACACCTTTTTGGCTCCAGCCTCACGAGCCAAATCGATCAATTGACGAGAAGTCGTCCCCCGAACAATCGAATCATCTACCAGCAAAACGTTCTGATCCTTGAACTCCGTACTGATTGCATTAAGTTTTTGTCTAACAGATTTTTTTCGCTCAGTTTGGCCGGGCATGATAAATGTTCGTCCAATATAACGATTTTTGACAAAACCCTCTCGATATGGCAGGTTCAGAACTTTCGCAACCTCAAGTGCAGAAGTTCTGCTGGTATCCGGCACCGGTATTACTACATCAATATCATGGTTATTCCAGTTATTCTTGATATTCTGACCCAAGCGAATCCCCATGTTGATCCGAGTCTGATAGACGGAAATGCCATCAAGTATCGAGTCAGGTCGAGCGAGATAAACATACTCGAAAATGCACGGAGTGCGCCGGGTTTCACCAGTACAGATCGCAGAATGGACCGAACCGTCCATACCGATGAAAATTGCTTCACCGGGAGACAGATCGCGGACCAGACCATATCCTGTTACATCCATGGCAACGCTTTCCGAGGCAAACATGTGAGACTCCCCTTTATGATCCAGTCGGGTTCCATAAGCCAATGGACGGATCCCGCATGGGTCGCGGAACGCGACGATCCCGACACCAATGATCATTGCAACTGCCGCATAAGCGCCGTGACAACGACTCATTACGTCTGAAACCGCCTTGAATATATCTTTCGGCTCAGCTCGCAACTTGGACATTTCCAGGGTTGACATCAGCTCATTGGCAAATACGTTCAGTAGTATTTCGGAATCAGAAGCTGTATTTAACTGCCTTCGATCATGCAGATACAGTTCTCTTTCAAGAAATTTTGCATTTGTCAAATTGCCGTTGTGACCAAGTGCAATACCATACGGTGAATTGACATAAAATGGTTGGGCCTCGGCTCTTGAGTCACTGCCAGCCGTCGGATAACGAACATGCCCTATTCCCATTTTTCCCTTGAGTTGGGCCATGTGTCGGGTACGAAACACATCCTTGACTAGTCCATTGTCCTTACGCAGAAAAATTCGTTTGCCGTCGCTGGTTGCCATTCCGGCCGCGTCCTGACCACGATGCTGGATAAGAGTCAAGCCATCATAAAGCCGTTGGTTTACGGCTGATTGCCCTATGATTCCGACCAGACCACACATGATTGGGAATTCGTTCGTCTAAACAAGTTGAGCCAGATTTTCCGGCAGCAATCCACGAATTAAGTCAATGACAGGTGAAAAATAACTCACCAATAACGATGTTTTCCACCAGGGTTGGGACGCAAAATCCATGAACGTAGCGGCCATAATCATTAATGCGACAATTATAACCCCTCGCGCGATACCGAACAGCATCCCGAGGTATCGATCTACCCCAAGTAATGCAGCAAAGGCCAAAACGTTATGCAGAAAATGACTAATAATTGATAACACCATCAGAGAAATTACAAATATTCCTGCAAACGAAACCACAACACGAAAATCAGGTTGGTCTAGATATGATTCCAGATATAATGCGCCAAATTCAGCAAATGACCAAGCAACGAAAAGAGCGAGCAACCAGGATATCAATGAAAAAAATTCGCGAATAAAACCTCGATAAAGCCCAATTAGTAATGAGACAACAACAATGACAACGATGGCAATATCGACGATGCTCATGAATATCGACATGGGCTGCTCGCAATTTGACTAATAGCAACAAAATTACAAGATAGAAATTGCACGTTCGAAATATCCTTGGTAAACCGAATAACTGAATTTTTTGCAAGTCTCAGGGCCTTGGTACATAACCCTCTTGACCCGTTATATCTTTCAAACTGATTGCCACCCTTTTTGCTTCCTCTTCAGTCGGATAAGGACCAAGCCAAACTCTGACAGCCTGACCTGCGCTGGTTGTAACCCTGGTTCTTTTGGGCACTAGATTATGTTCATCAAGCTTTTCTATCGCAAGTTTTGCGTATCTCTGTTCGGCAAATGTCCCAACTCGAACAGTCCAGCCCGGGGTCGAAGCGACATCGGTTCCAACATTGTCTAATTCAGACTCCCTGATTTGATCGGAAGCTGCTTGAATTACCAAGGAGTCGCTGGATGAATCTCCTGGTTGTTCGGGGTTTTCTGTCATCACTATAGTTGCCGCAGGTTTTTGGCTTGTTTCAGGGTCATTTGAACTTTCAACGATCTCTGAATCGGGAATTGATGTCGCAGAAATGGGTTTCGCTGCTCCAGTTAATTGCTCTTGCGATTCAGTCTCGGCTTCTTGAACATTCCCCTTCACGATGTCTGTTAGACGAGTTAACGTCTCCTGTTCAGAAGAATCAACAGATGCCAAGGGAATTTGTGGATCAGGCGGGACCGTTGGTTCTCGCAAAATCAAGGGTATCAGTATCACTCCCATCAGCACAATAATGACAGCCCCTGTGAGACGATGCTTAAGTTGATACTCTATCGGTGTATTCACAAGAAATAGTCAGATTTTACTCTTCATACAATCACTGAAGATATGAGCATCTCATATAAAAAGCCTGGATCTTGAATCACAACTGCTTGTTGTCGTTTTCTGGGTCATTCGCAACTGCCAATTATAAACCGTTTGATCGCCATGAATTGCTTGAGAATCCAGACGAAATTAGTAGAAATGCACAAACAATCGCACATGTCCAAACTCCACCCTTTCAACCCATTCCATGACCACCAGTCATTCAAACAATTCAAGAATGCTTCCCGCTACATGAAAGGAACCAAAAACAACAAGCCGATCTTGTGGTTTTGCAACAGACAATGCATATCGATATGCAGTCTTGGGATCATCGTGACAGACAGCTTCAGCCCCGCCAGAAATCTCTTTGAACTTCAGATCCAGTTCACTTGAAGATTGGCCGCGTTCACCAGAAATTCCTGCAAGATTCCAACTGTCGACATGAGTCAATATCGGACAGACAATATCTCCTAGCTTTTTATCAATCAAGGCTCCAAATATCGCAACAGTATGACCTTCAACTGGGTTCTGCATCAAAAATTCAACAAGCACATTTACAGAGTCCAGGTTATGAGCTACATCCAAGATCACTAATGGGGATCTGTCCATAACCTGACAACGCCCAAATAATGTAGAACGGCCAATACCTGAGATGATTTGCGGAATCTGTAAATCGAGCCGATCAGCCAATGTTGCTAAAACAGCAATGGCTCCAGCCAAATTGTCATGCTGATGAGTGCCAGCCAGTGGGGGCGAAATAGGCCCAACAACTTCCCATGCCCATTTGTATCGGAAATTTTTGCCATTCCAAATCAGCGTATCATTCTCATGCTGAATATCAAAATCCCGCCCCAAGGCTAGTAGCCGAACAGATTTTTCGTTTGCAAACTCTACGAGTGACTGCGGCATGTTCCGATCCGAACAAATCACGATGCCATTCTCACGCATAACTGCGGCTTTCTCAAGCGCGATAGTCTCACGATCATTGCCGAGCCAGGCCTGATGATCGAGACCGATGGATGTAATCGCAGCAAGGTCGCAATCAACGATGTTGACCGCGTCAAGCCTTCCTCCCATGCCCACTTCCAGAATTTGAATATCCAGGGCATGCTTTGAAAACAACCATAATGCTGACAACGTTGCATACTCAAAATAGGTCAGCGGTATATCTCCCGCCACCTCCTCTATTTCAGAAAAAGATTGACAGATCTCATCGCATGTCGCTTCTTTGCCGTTTACCCTGATTCTCTCGTTGAAGCGGATCAAATGCGGTGAAGTATAAGCTCCGACTGAGCGGTACTCTGAACAAAGGGCCGATTCTAAAAACCGGACTGTAGAACCTTTGCCATTCGTTCCAGCAACAGTAATGGTCAGATCAGCCTTCGGTTTTCCCAGCCTTGACCAGACCTCAGTGACTCTTCCAAGCGTCATGTCAATCGATCGAAAATGACGGGTCTGGATGTACTCAATCCATCGAGTCAAGTCGAAATCCTGAAATCGAGAGTCTGATTCAGTCCGCATAACCAAAGTATGTTCACGTTCTACAGGAGAACAAGGAAATCTACTGATGTTCTCGATTAAAGTGATTGGGTACCTCTTTGAAATTACGTTTTCCAAAGCCCAACTTGATCAATAGATTGGTTATTTCCACTCTCATATTCCTGCGATCGACAATCATATCAATCGCGCCGTGCTGCAGCAAAAACTCGGAACGCTGGAACCCCTCTGGCAAACTTGCTCGAACTGTCTGATCAATGACTCTGGGCCCGGCAAAGCCGATTAAGGCGTTGGGCTCTGCAATAATCAGATCACCCAACATGGCGAGACTTGCCGACACACCTCCCATGGTCGGATTGGTCAATACTGAAATGAAGGGAATCTGTTTTTTGGCCAATCGTGCAATCACGGCAGATGTTTTGGACATTTGCAGCAACGAATACAGTCCCTCCTGCATTCGGGCTCCCCCGCTAGAGGCAAAACATACCAGGGGCTGCTCTCTCTCGAGACTTGCTTCTGCGGAAAGTACGAATCGTTGACCGACTACCGAACCCATAGAACCGCCCATGAAGTTGAACTCGAAGGCTGATACTGTGATGGGTGTCCCATGCAATTCACCAATTGCAACCTTGAGCGCTTCCGAGCTGTTCGAGGTCTTTTGTGCTTCCGCGAGACGATCCTTGTATCGCTTCTGATCCTTGAATTTGAGCAGATCAACCGGTTTCAAATGTTCACCAAGCCATTCGATCGAGTTGGCATCAAGGAAGTGCTCAATACGCTCTCTGGCACCAATTTGCATGTGATTATTGCATTTTGGACAGACTTGGAGGCTCTTGATCAAATCCGATACATAGAGCATCGTTTGGCATTGAGTACAATTCGTCCATAATCCTTCTGGTACGCCAATGCGCTTACGCAATCGAAGTGCTGGATTGATTTTTGGCGGAATGATCTTGTCGAACCAGTTCACTATCGATTACCCGCTAATTTCATTCTGACTTGTATCCGATACCGCTTTACAAAACCGCTGAATTTTATCGGGATCTTTTTCTCCTTCAGTTTCCACTCCGGTACTGACATCAACACCATAAGGACGCACTCGAGTGATCGCTTCATTGATGTTTTTGTCGTTCAGTCCGCCAGCCAGGATAACCGGTATGGTGCAGTCAAATTTGACCATCTCCCAATTGAAAATGTCACCTGTACCGCCGTAATGATCACCTCGATAGGCATCCACCAAAAACGCACTGGCATCCGGGTATTCACGTTGAACGGAACTCAAACTGACTGGTTCTCGAACCCGAACTGAGCGAATGTAACGAGTTCCAAAACTGCGACAAAATTCGGCCGTTTCCTCTCCGTGGAACTGCAGATAGTCAGGCTTGACGTGGTCGAGAATCAGCTGCACAAAATCCCTTGTCGGATTGACCATCACGACCACGCTATCGATGAAAAGTGGTTTCTGACGAGTAATTTGAGTGGCGTTGTCAATCGATATGTTGCGAATACTCGGTTCATGAAAGACAAGACCAACGGCATCTGCTCCGGCATGGGCCGCTTGTATAGCTGTTTCGACTGATTTGATACCGCAAATCTTGATACGGGTAGGCATTCCAGAATACTGTATTTAGCTAATAATTTTACCAGAATCGACAGCCAGGTGGGATGTTGGGCAACTTGAACCGTTCATCATAACTGGTCGATACAAAATACAGACCCTCGGCAGGCGCTGTAATACCGCCTTGTTTGCGATCACGAGTTTCAAGAACAAATTTTGACCACTCTGGTCTCTCTACACCCTCACCGACTTGCATCAATACTCCCATTATATTTCGTACCATGTGTTGCAAGAAACCATTCGCTGAAACATCTGCCCAAACCCATTCGCCTTGCCGATTCAGCTTGATATCAAGAATTGTCTTGACCGAAGTCTTGCTCTGACAGCCAGCGGCGCGAAATGCACTAAAATCATGTTTACCCAGCAAATTGTTCGCCGCAGATTGCATCTGGGAAATGTCTAGGACCGGGCGATGCCAAGTTACCAATCCATGCAAATAGGCCGGACGGTTGGTCCGATTCAAAATCACATAGCGATAATGTCTTTTCAGGGCACTGAATCGGGCATGAAAATCCTCATTCACGGGAAAGGCCCAAATGATACAGATATCATCAGGCAAGTATCGATTTGCCCCTCTTGTCAGATCACGCTCAGAACGTTCAGTTTTAATATCAAAATGAATGATCTGACCCGTTGCATGCACCCCTGTATCTGTCCGACCGGAAGTTACAACCTGAACCGTTTCATTGGCAACCCTGCTAATGGCTCTTTCAAGTTCACCCTGTATCGATGGGGCATGACTCTGTTTTTGCCATCCGCTATAGTTTTTGCCATTGTATTCGATACATGCGGCAAATCGTGTGAATATCGACATCGTTCGAAAATAGCAAGCCTGACTTCATCTTGAAATACATCATGCAATCATTGCATGATGCTGGCAAAAACACTACCCTTTGTATCACAAGGGAATGACTTTACCATAACGATATCCATATATCACAGTGATTTTAAAATGACGGTAAGTTGAATGGAAAAACTCACCCTATTTCCCTAATCCTTAAATAGAAACTGCTTTATTTGGCACAAGGCATGATGGACTGTGGATTTTGGGCTGGAATCAGAATCATCCATTGGGTGAAAAGCCAACCCAGTCGAAAACCACACCACACAAGGCGTTGGAAGTACTTTCAAATTTTCTATTTAAGGATTAGGGGATTTAGTCTGTTTGGTGATGAGGAATGTGTATGTCTTAGTCGAAGTTTAGATGTGATTTTCGATTTTCTTCTGTCACAATATGCCAATTCTCTCATGCAGAGCATTTCGGATATGTTGTCAATATCGCTCAGTCCGAATGTCCCACAGGTTCCGTTTTGTCTTGTCAAATACCATGCCAATCAGGTGAACCGGTTCTCCGCGGTCCCGATACTTGTCGGCGTAGCCTTTGGTACGAACTTGCTTGATGGAGGCATGGAGAGTCTCTTCAACCGTCCTGTTTTCCTTCAGCATCCTGAATTCGAGGACAAACACCTGACGGTCATGCACCACCATGCCCGAGCGGCCATGACTTGAACTGTCCTCGGCCGTGACATCGACATCCAGGGCCTTGAAGCACGTGAACAGCAGGCTCGCGTACCAGGATTCGTAACGGGCAAGACCACCGCCTTGATGCCATTCATGAGGAATGCGGGAAAACAAGGCCTGAATCTGCCCTTGCATGGCCGGGAAGTCGTTTTCTCCCGGATGCCGGAGCAGTTTCCTGCCCGCATCTTCCGCCATCTTGCCATTGCCCGTCAGATGCCGGATGAACCCCTTGCTGAATCGCCTCTGAATCTCGAGGTTCGGATAGGATAGCTGGTAGATCACCCGGTGCTCGTCTTCCCCCTCGAGTTCCCGGACAATGGTCGGATGGCCGGACTGGAACAGCAGGGCTTCAATGCTGAAGGAATCCGGCTCGAAACTGACGATGTCCTCTTCTTCGACTTCCAGGTTTTCCAGATCCATGGTACCGGCCTCTCTCTTCAGCAGCATCCGGTACAGGCAGCCGGGCTGTCCCGACCTGAACCAGTGAGTCCGGAACTTGCGCTTCCTGAACAGGTGAAGGATGTCGTGGGGATTGTAGAGCTTGTCCTCGCCCAGCCAGCTGTAGCCGTTGTACCATTCGCGAATCGTGTTCCGGTCCAGTCCTTCCAGTTCGGGGGCAAATACCGTATCCAGATCCTGGTCCGTATATCCAGACCTCGAAACAGGGGTTCATTCCCTTCGAACAGTTCCTGCAAGGTATCGATCAGAAGACTCTTGCCGAAACGACGCGGACGGGATAAGCAGTAGAAAAAACCCTCGTCAATCATTTACCGGATCAAGGATGTCTTGTCGACATGGTAGCCGCCTTCATTTCGGAGATTCCAAACGCGTATAACCGACCGGTAAAGGACGACGATGTGCCTGAGTGCCTGCTTTCATAATACGATTATCTTGACATAGAGGGAGCGAGTAGTTGCTGAACAACTATCACCAGAACACAACTTACTGAGCGGTTCTGCGATTTGCAAAAGCCTGATCAAGTGTTCCGGGATCCATGTATTCAAGCTCACTTCCCATAGGCATGCCTCTGGCCAGACGCGTAACATGCACCGAACTCTCTTTCAGTAATTCGCATAAATAATCGCTGGTTGTCTGCCCTTCCAGTGTTAAATTGGTTGCAAGAATAATTTCCTCAATCGCATTATTTGCTACTAGAGTCAATAATTCCTTGATCGCTAATTGATCAGGACCAATATCATCCAGAGGGGAAAGATGCCCCATCAGCACGAAGTATTTGCCTCTATATATTCCGGCTTGTTCAATCGCTTCAAGATCTGCGGGTGTCTCGACAACACATAGAAAGTTCGAGTTGCGACTGGGTGAAGAACAAATCTCGCAGAGTTCTGTTTCGCAGAAATTGTTGCACTGTTTACAGTGGTTAACTTGCATGAGTGCATTACTGATCGCCTGCTCAATTTGTTTTGCGCCCTTTCGATCTCTCTCCAGCAGGTGAAATGCCATGCGTTGAGCTGTTTTCGGACCGACTCCAGGAAGACGTTTTAGGGCATTTTTGAGATCTTCAACAGATCTTGGATCTGGCATATCAAGATTTTTTGTATCTACTCGTTTCTAGTTGGAGACGAGCAGATACAACAACTGTATAATTTCAGGATTTATCACATTGCCTTCAATATATGGCTTATGACACTTGTTGAAATGCTTTGCGAACAATCAACGAGGCTGTGGCAATTTCCTCTTCATCCCGTATCTCCACCAGCAAATTGCTGTCCTTGTGTATGCGGTATTTCACATAATGCCATGTGGACACATCATACACTTTCAATTCACCAAGGTTTGACACCTCGCTCGGTTCCAGAGGCAAAATAACCCTGACATGCCCGCTCATCGGCAATAGTTCAGCGAAGAATTCCGGTCCATAGCAGCAGACAGACCTATTCTCGATTACCTCGAAGAAATCAGCGAACCTTCGAATAGATTCCAGTAAATTGGTGAGCAGATCCCTAACTGAGTTGTTCATATTTAGATCATGGATATTTTTCTGTCTTGATCTATTCTCCAGTTCACGAATGTGTTCCTCTTGAACAAGCTTGGTATCAGCTTCATGGTGAGGCCAAATCAGGAGTGCTTGATCTGCAAGTCGGCCTCCACGGGACTCGATTTCAGCATCTGTCCATGTCTCTTTATCTCTGATATCCTGATTCAGCCGTACAGCACTCTGTTGAAACCCACCTGTGATGGTTTTCTTTTCATCGAATGATCGGTTTGAATAAGTTGAGTTGTACGCCGTCAGCGTCAAGTTTCCCAATCGGTGTAAGTATGTTGCATGGCTATCGGCCCAGTCTTGACCAAGCATCTCCTGCCATCCTGTTTCAGTATCAATATTCTGGGGCATGATGTGTTCAATTGAGTAATCGCTAACCGGACTAGGTTCTCTCTGTCCATCGTTCTCAAGCCGATCAAGGATGTGCTTGCAGACTCGCAATCCATACAAGTCGTTCTGTGTAATGCTTCTCCTGAATTCTTCATCATTCGGAAAGCGGTTGTTGCCCACTAGTTTTGCAAATGCAACTTTGATCAACATAAAAACAGGTTCAACGGGTTCGCGATTGAGTTCATGTGCAATTCGTGCGAAGATCGCCCAGTAGCTGTTGGCTGACAGGCTAAGAACAGCTCGGCGTAATATGTAGCTTTCGATCAATTTCACCGCCATCACAAATTCATCATTTGAAAGCAGGTTCTTTTCATGGGAGTCGTATAACCGCATGATCAACACACCTTGGGTCGTGCCCACAAGCCTCATATTCCCCATTGCTTCAGCAAGCCACGGGCGTTGCATTTTTTTTATTCCCAGAAACGATGCATAGTTGCGGGCCATGTTGACCATATCTTCAAGAAGATCCTCCAACGAGCCTTCATTTGATGAACTCCAGAAATACTTGAATTCGTGGTATATGCGGTCAAGGCGGGTCTGTTCAGTGGAATCTTTCCTGAGTGCCATATAGTCGCGCAGGAACGAGTCGAACGCTTCCTCCGAGGCACTAAAGCATGATTCAATCTTGTGCCAATATTCATTATATAGCCTTGTCTGTTGCTCCTCATTATGATCCATGAGGAGATGGTTTCTAACCAGATCGCTCTGGTGTAAACTGACCCCGGTGGAATTCATGCTCTCAAACACTAGCTGCGGGTTATCTACCCCTAGCTCAAGAGTCACATCAACCGCTTTCAAACGTGCAATACCCTTGAATATAGCCCCCGGGTCGCTGGTAGGTTCCCTCAGTTTTTCTCGGAAGTATTCATAAGCATCGACCAATAACTCCGATCTTTCCGATAGTTCATCTAGGCCGTTTCCATCAATCAGCTTTTTCAGAGTAGCATTGTCTTTTCGTCGCAATACCAGCTTGTAGCGTTTTTCATCTACCTCATGGCGGTTTTTCAGATAAAGATCGTCGATTTTTTCGGCTGTTGGATCACCTTCATTACCGGACCAACCTGTTTCCCTAATGTGATCACGTAACGAGATCAATAGCAAAATCAAGGTCGTCATCCGTTGCTGACCATCAATCAGCGACCATCGCTGGAAAGTGGAAGTTGGCTGATCAGCTGCAATGTAGACAATCGAGCCAATGAAGTGGTTCTGTGTAGCATCTTCATTGCTATTGCTCAACAAATCCAGCCACAACTGTTGGAAATTCTCATCAGTCCAGCGGAAATCCCTTTGAAACACAGGGATTACGTATTGACATTCCCCTGCGATAATTTTTGTAATCGGCTGGTCTTCAGCTTTCATAATTCTGCCCCCGAATATTATTTAATTTTATATCAATAAGATAGAGAGAGGTAGTGGGGGGGGGTAATGCAAATTATATATCATTATCTTTTCCAAAATGGTTTAACATAAGTTGAATTATTATAATTGAGTTTTGTCTGACTGAATCTCGCAAATCTGTTTATGTGTTGTTGCTACGAAAATTTGACTTGCATTTGTCTTGAACCGAGGATTTGGATCTCTATACTGGATTAATAATCCACTACTAGCTCGACAATATTTAGCCAGGCAGAGAGATAAAGGATGTCAACCAAATCTTGAACCCCTAATCGACAATTAGAAATCGGGAAAAATAGAAAAATCCTTGTGAAAATAGAGTATTAGTGGTAAAATAGGCGTTCCATAAACATCACCCGTTGGGTGAAAAAAATCAACCACTCCATTTCACAAGGATCATGAAAATTCTACCCTACAAAACCGCGAAAAGCAATCGAAAAATCACCGCCCGTGCCGGACTGACCGTTCCAGCAGCCCTGCTTGAGCGTCTCAAACTCGGGGCAATCATTGATCAACGGATGCCTGCCCCGGGCAGCAATCGAGGCTATCGACACAGTACCCTCTTTCATATCTTCATGCTGATGTTGCATGAAGGCGCCAAGCACCTCGATGACATCGTGCACCTGCGCAAGGACCGGAGCTTGATGAAACTACTGGGATTCCAGTCGATTCCCTGTTCCAGTACCCTGGGCAACTGGCTGCGTTCGGTCGGCAAGCATCGGGCCTCAAGGAATGTCTTGCCCGAGGTCAATCGTCAACTGTTGCAGGCGAGTCTCGGCACCCGTGATCATGTGACCCTGGATATCGATGCGACGGTGATTCATGCGAAAAGGAAAACCGCAGATCGTACGTATAAAGGCAAGCGGGGATTTACCCCGATGGTCGGGCACATTGCAGAGACCGGTCAAGTGCTGCACGCGGAACTGCGCAAGGGCAATGTGCCGCCGTCGGCCCGCAATGTCGAGTTTTTCAAGCACTGTATCGAGGCCTTGCCAGAAGGCGTTCGGGTTGCCAAGTTTCGAGCCGATGCCGCTTCCTGTCAGGCGGCAGTCATCAATCTCTGCCGGGAACAGGGAGCCCGTTTTGCCATTCGGGCCAGGATGAGCCGGAATGTCCGTGCCTTGATTGCGGAGATTCCGGAATCGGAGTGGCAGCCGGTAGTCGATGAGGATGGTTCTCTCTCCGAGACCGAGTTTCTCGCCCGAACCTGGCATGCGATGGACAAGACTCCGGAAGCCTTTTGCCTGGTGGTGCAGAAAACCCGAGTGCCCCGCAAAGTCAAGCCTCAGGACCCCGATACTCCAGCGCAGCCGGAGCAGATGGAGATTGCGATGCAGGAACAGCAGTTGAATCCGGTGGATGGGGAAAGTGCCCTGAAAGACGGATTCGTCTACCGTGCCATCGCGACGGATCTGGATCGGGAAGGGCTCGGCGATGCGGAGATCGTGTGGTGGTACAACCAGCGTGCAGACAGCTCGGAAAATCGTCTCAAGGAACTGCGCAGCGACTTCAGTGGTGCTCACTTGCCCTGCAGCACATTCCGAGCCAATGCGGTCTATCTGTACTTGAATGTGATTGCCTGTAACCTGCTGGTTCTGCTGCGCATGACACTCGGTCTCGAGTGGCATGGCAATCGGGCCGGAACGTTCCGAAGCCGGTTGCATGACATTGCCGGTCTGATTGTGCGTCACTCTCGGGAGTGGGTGCTGAAGGTCAACCCGGTGGATCTGAAACTGCTGGATGAAGCACTCTGGATGATCCGCACCTGCCGCCTGTTCTGATTCCCTGATTCCTCTGGACCCATCCAGGACTGGCCGAACAGAGCCATGGATTCGCACGCCCGGAATTTGCTCTGAGGCTCAAAACCCGCCGCCGCGCCACGATCTGGCAAATGAATGAGAATCATTCTTGATCGGAATCCGGCCGCCCGGACCATTCTGGACCATTTTTCCGCTCAACTGCTCGAATACCGGCTCATAACGGGTAAAATCATTTCTATTTAAGGATTAGGGTGAACTACACAAGTTAAAAATATGCAGTCAACACATCACTACAGCATTTTCATGGGCTCAAGTAGTCACGATTGTTCAAAAAGACGGAAGGGGAAGTGGGAGATATAGAATTTTGCCTTTGCTCATCCAGTAAAATCTCGACCGGCTCTATGCTGTTTTTGTATATAGAATCGAATTGTGTAAGGAACTAGTTTCTCCCACTCATTTGAGTACCAACTCGTAAATAACATTTTGGTTTCAACCAGTACTTCAATCCGAAAATTACAAGGATGGAATCTTGAATCCGGGCGGTAACATTCCATTTGCTACCTCACCCAACTGACTCTTCGTTTCATCCTCCACTCTTTTGATTGCATCATTGAATGCAGCTACAATCAGGTCTTCAATTACCTCCTTGTCATCCGATAACAGTTCATCTGTTATTCTGACTCGCTGAACATCATGATTACAGGTCATTACCACTTCAACCAGTCCTGCGCCAGAGCGACCGGTAACCTCAACTTCATCAAGCTGCTGCTTGGCCGCGTCCATTTTTTTCTGGAACTCCTGCGCCTGCTTGAGAATATCTCCAAAACTACCTTTCATAATTGATTAACTCGCTGTTTTGACTGTTGGATTCAAATGAATCTCTGGATATGGACTAACGATTTGAACTGATGACAATCGAATCTGACTCAACCTGACCATCAAATGTGGCAATTAGCTCCTGAACCACTGGATCATTGCGAAATGTTTCTTCCGCCTGCATCAATTGCTCTTTATCCACTCGCTGGTCTCGCTCTGCAATTGATTCCTTGGCCGAAATCTGGTTGTCCCCGGATTTCTGACAACTCATTTGAAAACGAATCGGGAAATTGAGCATCGTTTCAAAGGCTTGCTCAACCTGTTTCAACCTTTCTTCCGAAAAATATGGATCTCCATTTCGAATCTCTATTTCCATGCTATTTCCATCAACCGATTTCGGAATCATGCGCCTCAACATTTCTCTCGGAACATCACTTACTCCTAAATCATTGATCAATGCATCCCATCTAGATTGATCCAGTAGATCCTTGATCTCTAGTTTAGACCATTTTGACTCTTTACCATCCTCCAGACTGGAAGATTTTTCAGAACTTTCTTCCTCTGTATCTCGAGTCGAATCATTGGAGCATGAAAACGGTTTTGCTAGCGAGTCAACTTGATTTGATGAATTTTTCGAACGGGTCTCGGTCGGGGTGGAATCAGCAAGTACTGGTGGTTCCACCGATCGAGTTTCTGGACTTTTGGCTGTTCCTTCGCCACCGCCAGAACTTTTTTTCTTCATTGAAGGTACTCTCGGCTCAGGCAGAAATGCCAACATTCTAAGCACAGTCATCTCGAAGCCACTGTGTGAATCAGGCGCAAAATCAATATCTCGCTTACCTGCTACCCCAATTTGATAGAGCAACTGCAAGGTCTCTGGATCCGCAATTTCAGCCAACGGTGCGATCACCGGGATATCGATGTTCTTCCACCGGCCAGCATCTGGAGCTGCCTGGTAGAGTGCAGTATTGTGAATAAGTAAAAGTAAATCATCAAGAGCCGAAGAATAGTCAACTGCCCGCTCCGTGAGTCTTGATATGACATCCAGTGATGTATTCGTCTCGTTGTCAAGAATACTTTTTAGAAGATCGGAAATAATGCTATCATCAATCATTCCAAGCATTTCGCGGACTGCTTCTTGAGTCAATTCGCCATTGGTGTAAGCAATCGCCTGATCAAGCAAGCTTAACGAATCCCGAACACTCCCACTACCGCAACGGGCAACCAGTTTGACAGCTGCTTCATCGAATTTGATATCTTCAAGTGTCAGGATTTTTTCCAGTTGTTCTGCCAATTGCTGAACGCTCATTGATTTCAGATTAAACTGGATACACCGCGAGAGAATAGTCGCTGGCAGTTTTTGGGGATCGGTAGTTGCGAGCAAAAACTTGACATGCTCAGGGGGTTCTTCAAGCGTCTTCAGCAACGCATTGAAACTGTGAGTCGAAAGCATGTGCACTTCGTCAATCAGATAGATTTTGAAACGGCCCATGCTTGGTGAGTATTGAACATTTTCAAGCAGCTCCCGAGTATCGTCAACCTTCGTTCTCGATGCGGCATCAACCTCGATTAGATCTATGAAACTGCCATCGTCAATACCGAGACATGCATTGCATTCACAACATGGTTCGGGAGCGACCCCAGTTTCACAGTTCAGAGCTTTCGAAAAAATTCTGGCAAGTGTAGTCTTGCCAACTCCTCGTGTACCCGTGAACAGAAAACCGTGGTGAATTCTCTGAGTTTGTAATGCATGCGTCAATGCTGAAACAACATGATCCTGGCCGATTACCTCAGAGAATTTCTTCGGGCGCCACTTTCGGGCAAGAGCTTGATAACTCATCGATTAAGATTTTGATATGTGTTCAAGAAGTCAGTAAGTTCATGATACTGAGAAAAACAACATGTCGAGATCAGATTGTATCAGTCGTCAAACCCATGCGCTCATCATCGCATGTCCAGCCGTTCATTTCGATTCGGTACGATTGCTTCCACCAATCTGGAATGCATCGAAAACCATCCGATGACGGACCTTTCTTTCTCAATTCCGCCGATTGATTTGGAAGCCCGCATTCATTACCTTGCTTGCAGCATGAAAACAGAATTCGATCGCTGTTCAAACATCACGGAATATCTTCATAATAGTGGTGGCGGATCATATGCGCCTTGTTCTGACACCCATGATTACTGCTACGGCTGCTTCCTTCCGGACCTGACCGGGTTCACAGTTCACGTCATCAGAGAGACCCAAAATCACCGCCATAAATATCAGGATCGACAAGCCTGCAATTTTAAGCAATTCACTCGTTTTATGGAATAGTCAATTGCAATGAAGCTCTCCGATTTTTTGAAGGACCGAGACAACAAAGTTTGGACTGGATTCCTGCATGCAACATCAAGTGACAACATTACTTTTCTAACAGTCAAGAGTGTGGTCTCGCTCCCAATCGGTCAGCATGCGAGAATAATCGTCCCAATCAGCCAGTTTTAACTTACAGTATGCATCAATAATCTCATCACCAAGCTGGACTCTCAGTTCCTTGCTTTTTTGAGTCAGCCGAATTGCATCTAGCAAATTAAGCGGTAATTTTTTCAGCCCCTTCGCTTTGTGCGCTTCTTGGTACATATTGATGTCTAGACGCTTTCCCGGATCACGATCATTCATTATTCCATCCATGCCCGCTGCCAGAATCCCAGCCTGTAGTAGATACGGATTGGTCGCTCCATCCATTAAACGCAATTCAAATCTACCTTCATCGGGTATTCGAATCATGTGCGTACGGTTGTTGCCGCCATAACTAACCGCATTGGGAGACCATGATGCCCCGGAAAGTGTAGCGGGTGCATTAATCCGCTTATAACTGTTCACTGTTGGATTGAAAATCGAACATAATGATTGAACATTGTGGATGATTCCTCCCAGGAATGAATAAGCCAAGGATGACAGTCCCATTTCCCCTTTCTTTTCTAGAAACAGGTTCTTTTTGCCATTGGAACTCCACAGAGATACATGTGCATGGCATCCGTTACCGGTCAAGTTCATGAACGGTTTGGGCATGAAAGTTGCTCGCAAGCCATGGTCCTCGGCTATCTGTTTGACCATGTATTTGAAGAAGACGTGACGATCAGCTGTTTTCAAGCAATCGTCATAATCCCAATTCATCTCGAATTGTCCATTCGCATCTTCATGATCATTTTGGTATGGCCCCCAACCTAGTTCGATCATGCAGTCGCAAATTGCACGAATTACATCAAAACGTCGCATCAATGCCGCTTGGTCATAACACGGCTTTGACTGGATATCACGAGCATCCGCAATGGCTGTTCCGTTTGAATTGACCAGAAAATACTCACACTCGACTCCCGTTTTTAGCTGATAACCCTGTTTGGCTGCATTTGCAATTTGATTTTTGAGTGCAACGCGAGGTGAAGCCTGAATTTCTTTTCCGTCAATATAGAGATCGCCAGCCAACCAGCCAACTTCCGGTCTCCAGGGGAGTTGAATCAAACTGTCCGGATCCGGAATTGCAAACATGTCACCATCTGCAGGGCTCATGTCAAGCCACGCAGCAAACCCTGCAAATCCTGCCCCCTCCGATTGCATATCAGCAATTGCTCTTGCCGGAACCAACTTTGATCGGAGTACGCCAAATAAATCCACAAAGCTGATCAGGAAATACTTGATGCCTGACTGTTTGGCAACTTTCGCCAGATCAATACTCATTCTTTCACCTATATTTTGTTAAACCCGAATCAGAACCATGTCATCATCCGAGCCTGTTTATCGTGTGTGTTCAAATCCCGGAATCCAATCTGTACCAGCCAATGGCACTCTGGCCATTGCAGAGGATTCAACCGTCAGGGCGACCAGATCCTCGCGTTCCAGATTTCGTACATTGGTTTTGCCAGCGGCACGTGCGAGTGTCTGCAATTCAAGCGTCATGACCCGAAGGTAATTTGCCACTCTCCTTCCGGCTATATCTGGATCGAGTTGCTGACCCAGAGCCGGGTTCTGGGTTGAAATACCAGTCGGATCCTGTCCATCCTGATAGTCATCATAAAATCCTGCACTGGTACCGAGTTCGTTGTACTTCGCTTCGTATTCAGGGGAATTATCCCCCATCGCAATTAACGCAGCCGTCCCAATCGAAACCGCATCGGCACCAAGAGCCAGAGCTTTTGCTGCATCTGCTCCCGAACGAATTCCGCCAGAAACTATCAGCTGGACTTTGCGATGCATTCCAAGATCCTTGAGTGCATCAACAGCAATCCGAACTGCTGGCAATGTCGGAATACCCACATGCTCGATAAATACATCTTGAGTTGCCGCAGTACCTCCTTGCATGCCGTCCACCACTACAACATCTGCTCCAGCCTTAACCGCGAGTTGCACATCAAAAAATGTTCGGGTTGCACCAACTTTGATGTAGATCGGTATTTTCCAGTCGGTAATTTCCCGAAGCTCCTGAACCTTGATCTCAAGGTCGTCCGGGCCTGTCCAGTCCGGATGTCGGCATGCGCTTCGCTGATCAATACCTTTTGGCAAGTCTCGCATTTCTGCAACTCGATCACTTATTTTTTGGCCAAGCAACATTCCCCCACCACCCGGTTTTGCACCTTGGCCAACTACTACCTCAATTGCATCGGCTTTTCTCAAGTCATCAGGGTTCATGCCATAACGAGAAGGCAGGTACTGATAGACTAGCAATCGAGAATGCTGGCGTTCTTCGGATGTCATTCCCCCATCACCGGTTGTGGTACTGGTTCCGACTTCGGTTGCTCCTCGAGCTAATCCCTCCTTAGCCTGTGCCGACAGAGCACCAAAACTCATTCCCGCAATGGTGATTGGGGTTTCAACGACCAGAGGTTTTTCTGCGAAACGATCTCCCAAGGTAACCTGAGTATCACATTTTTCCCGATAGCCTTCTAGCGGATAACGCGACATACTTGCTCCGAGCAGAAGCAAGTCATCAAAAGTCGGCAATCTTCTTTTCGCACCAAATCCTCGAATGTCATAAATTCCTTCTCGGGCAGCTCTTTGAATTTCCCGGATTACCGGTCGCGGAAAGGTTGCAGATTCCACTAGCCAGCTTTGGTCGACCTTTTTATTCATGATTCTTGCCATTAATACAGGCTAGCATTGTCAACATCAAAATTATATAAGCGCCGAGCAGACCCATAGCGCTTGAATTCTTTTGCAGAATAATCAAGTTGTGCTCTATCCAGCAATTCATCTAGTTCATCACGATGATCTTGCTCCATTGGTTTTTCGATGCAGTCGGTACCAAGACTCGCTACCTTGCCCCGAACATAAATTCGGGCTTCATATATTGAATCTCCCATCGACTCTGCGGCGTCTCCGCAAACTACCAATCTGCCAGTCTGAGCCATGAATGCACTCATATGGCCAATGGACCCTCCAACGATGATGTCCATCCCTTTGAGCGAAATACCGCATCTCGAAGAGGCATTGCCTTCAACAATCAATAACCCGCCATGAGCTGTTGCACCACAATATTGAGAAGCATTTCCCAGAATACGAACCACACCAGACATCATGTTCTCCGCCAACCCGGGACCAGCATTTCCATGTACTGTAATTTCAGCATGCTGATTCATGGCTGCACAATAATAACCAACATGTCCGTTAACCATGACGCGGCAGTGTTGCAACGCTCCTACAGCTACATTATGACAGCCCGAAGGATTCACGACTTCAATCTCGGAAGCTTGCGATTCTGGACCATGCAAAAACCGGTTAAGATCACGAGGACCATGCTCCGCCAGATCAAATTTCATGCTTCACGTTCCCAACTGTAGATCGTTGCAGGATTTGGTTCCCAGACCTTGGCTTTTTGATTACCCGGGAGTTGTGCAATCGACCGATACTCCGAAGACATGGCAACCCAATCTTCTGTCTCGGCAAGTACAGCCGGTTTGCAAGCAATCGGATCTCTGAGCACGGCAAAACCATTTTTGGTTCCGATTGCAAAGGTATAGAATCCATCGAGATCAACCAGCGCAGCCTGCAAAGATTCCTTGAGTGATGCTCCCTGTTGTAATCGCCAGGTCAGATACCCAGCCGCTACCTCGCTGTCATTATCGGTCTGAAATCGAATACCTTCAGCACGTAGCTTTTCTCTCAATCGATTATGGTTCGATAATGATCCATTATGAACCAGACATAAATCCATCCCGGTACTGAATGGGTGAGAATGTTCTGTGGTTACTCGGCTTTCGGTTGCCATGCGGGTATGTCCTAATGCATGAGTTCCAGTCATGTCTTGAAGGCCGAACGTTTCTATGACCTTTTGAGGATGCCCCTTTTCCTTGAAGATTTCGATAAACCGGCCATTACTGGTCATGCGAACCGTCTCCAGATTTTCCTCAATCCAATTTGCAGCAGTATCCCCATCTACCAAGAGTGAGACTATCGCATGTGTAGCAATAGGTAGAATTTTCGCAGCAGGGTCTAGACCCCCTTTAATCTTTTTCTCAATGAGTTGCCAATCTGTTTCTTGATCGCCTTGAAGAGTAATCTTTATCGATTTCTCATCTTCAGGGGCACGATAGATGGCAACCCCAGCACTATCCGGACCACGATCGGCCATTTGAGCAAGCATTGCAGACAAGAATGAACCAAGACTTAACTGCAACTCAGAATTTTTTGTATACAAACCGACAATTCCACACATCTTGCCAAATTTCCACCTTGATGCTTGTTAGTAAAGTATTTCAAGTCCGACCATTATAAATCAGACTCTACTCTCATGCAATTATTTTTCCTGGAGTGAAACAAATGCAGGTTTATTTTCGGCCTACAATCACCGCCAAAAACAGTATGGGCAGGGTGATCAGCTCTTCGGGTCCATGAGGTGAATTCGGATCGAAATAGAGAGAATCCCCCTGCTTCAGTCTATATAATTTGTTGGCATGTCGATAGACTACCTCTCCTTCTAGCATATATATGAATTCAATGCCCTCATGTTGAAACATTGGAAAGATTTCGGATTTCTCAGTCAAAGTGATCAAATAGGGCTCGACTCGGGGGAAATTATCGCTCGAATGATGGCCGAGCAATTGGTATTGATGGCCTGCTCTTGTACCCTGACGCTCAATCGTCAATCCATGCCCAGATCTTACAACGGTCGCTTCGTGGATTTCCTCATACATTCTGAAGAAAGATGTAACTGGTACATTTAGGGCTTTCGACAAAGCATTCAAGGTTGCGAGCGAAGGTGAGGTGAGGCCATTTTCAACCTTCGAGAGCATACTTACGGACAAACCAGCCTGACGAGCGAGATCAGCGACTGTAATCTCCTCACGAATTCTGAAATCTCGTATTTGTCGACCGATAGCAAGTTCAAGACTATTCTCCGGTGACTCGGTTAACTGTTGCATCTCGCTCATTTCATCAATATATACAGGTTCCGCGTGAATGATAACACTTGAATGTTGATCTGCAAGTGAATACCAGTTATAAATCAATAAAATACCACATACAATACAAGCCACTTTAAAGGCAAGAGATGGGGGCACTTTTCACTGTAATTCAATCAGATTGATGTCATAAATTATAGAATCTAAATCCATTGAGATTGCAAAAATAGTTATGGTCTTGGCTTGACCGATATTATCAGAAAGAGTGATCCAAAAAATACTATCAAAAGATTGACAGCAACATGCATAATAATTGAAAACCGCCTCTTAAAGCGAACTTGAACAAACATAATCGATTTCCTCCAATGATGAATTGCTCGCTCTGATCGCGCAGTCATTTGCCCCTGATTCCGACAAAATACAACATGTGCAGAATCCACTAGTGTCCCAATGTTTTATCGAACAAACTCGACTGGTTAGGAAAACCGTCCGGTTCGCTTCTGTATTCCGGTTCTGTCAGCAATTGATAGAATGACATTCTCTCGAACAAGGTTCGGCTCAATGTCTGCATGAGTGTGTAGAGAGCGAGATCGGACTGCAGCTTCTTTTGATCATTGCGCACAGCACGTACACCGAAATGGCGATCCATGGCTGACTCTTGACGGCATTCTCGGAACGGCCGAAAAACGACCTGACTCGCAAGTGCTGCCTGATCCGCTTGAAGAACAGTTCCATGTGCCAGCGGCTCCTGTACCGTTCAGCAATGACCAGTGGTGGCAGTTCCATGTTGTTGGTGAGGAAGACCGGGTTCCTGTCACGCTCCGGGTCTCGACAGGGAATTCCACGCAATGATTCAGGATCATGATGCCGGGTGTCGGTGCCGGTCAATCGCACCCGTTGGTCACCAATCAGTCCGGGGGAGCGGTCGACCGGATACGAATGGACGCGCCGGCACCGGGTATTCCTTTTGGCTCGCAAGACGAAACAACTGCCGACCCTGTCGAGGACCTTCAGACGGGTGAAATCCAGATCAGCACGATCCATGACATGGAATGCACCGCTTTCCGGAATCCGGTGATCCAGAATGTTCACGTCCTGGAGTTTGCCGTCGGAAATGTGGATGAACGCGGGAATGTTCCCTTTCAAGTCGAGCAGGGTGTGTAACTTGACTGCCGCTTTGGTGCGACGAAATGGAGCCCAAGGGAATAACGACAAACACAGATCGATCGTCGAAGAATCCAGGGCCCATACAGTCGCATTCGGTTCCGTACTCCATTCGTCATCACGATACAATTCCCGTGCTGACTGGATGAGTCTCCGAGTGAAATCGGAATCGATTCGCCAGTCGCGTTGTTGGTTGGCATTGGCCAAGGTATTTCGGGATACGCCGCTTTGAATACCCATGTGGGGGAGTTTGCTGGCTGGTGCCCTGAGACCGGTTTCGATATCGCGCAGACTTTCGCGCCCGGTTAGTTGTGCAAATGCCAGACACCGATATTGCTGGGTACAACTGAATGATTTGACCTTGCGGTTGCCATCATGGCGATCAATACACCGCCGCATAATGTGCCATGGGATGAAATTCATGAGTTGTGAGAATACCAGTTGACCGTGATACATATCGATAATGCCTATACAATTGTTGAAAAGAACATGGGAGTCGAGGGATCAAAACCATGCTTGGGTTCGCTCAAGCCTCCAACACCCTGAAATAGGCATATATTCTATCGTTATCAATAGCTTGTCAATGATTTTATTTTAAACGTTGGGACAGCAGTGTTCTAAAATAATGTTGGAAATAACACCACGTATCCCACCAATGGTTCTGGTTCCATTACGCTCCGTTTCCCTCGAATGGGTCCCGCAGGACTCGGTTCCCTACCATCAACAGTACTATCAAAGTGCTACGACTGCCTGTATCCCATCGTTTCGGCTTATTGATTCGCCAGCCACAGCCACTAACCACCTATGACTGCGCCGGTTTTGTGTCCGCCTATGCGCTCCTGATTGACCGCAGGCCATCTAATCAGACCGTGACGATTTGTTTTCCGATTGCCACATGACCGGAACTCTTGATTCAGTGGAGAATACAGGCTCTCCCAGGTTTCCTGACCACCCATCCCGTGACTTTGCGTCGTTCCCAAGATTCCGGACGGTCGCCAAACCCTTCACCAAGATTGTTCTTGAAAGTGCTCTTCCCAGTAACTTGAAAGTGAAAAAACCATCGGTAAACTCCATATCGAAACTCAATTTAGGGTGCTTCATCACCTGCTGTTTACGCTCCACGATGCCCGTTACCGAACACCGTGTAAAACTCCCTTCCGACTGACTGCTGGTCTTTGCCGGGAGGGAGTCGAACCCGCTGGATGGCGATGAATGGTATCTACTAGTTCATACTACCACTCCTCCATTCTAGGACTTGGCCTGACGCAATAAGTTTCGGAGTTCATTTTTCGTTTTATCTTTCACCACTTAGATTAAACCTCAAGCATTTGCGTTGTAAACATTTCATCACCAATACTGAGAAACCGTAACAGTAACTTCATGCGTTGTCATTAAGCGGATTAGCCTGAACTTGCTTGAAAATCATCGACTGTAGTCGTCAAACTTTTTCGTTTGCCAATCTGGACATGGAACCATCCAGAGATGCCGACTCATTCTGAAAAGGAAACGAGTGGATAACCCTGAAGAGATCAGTCAAGCGATGAAGATTCGTTGCGAATAGCGGTATCGGCTAGTCGGGTTGAGTTCTCTGCCATCCCGACCAGATCGAGCATGTAGGCACGAAAAGAAGGGATCGGGCACATGAATCGATTCGCTGATATTTTGTGCAAGGCTCCCTGATGCACCAGATGAACGAAGAAGGAGTCCGCATCCATCCCTGGTGGAAAGCAATAGGTTTGGGGATCAGTCTTGTGCAATTCCTTCATCAAGTATTTAATTTGGGCACGACTCTGATTGCAATCCAGTTCCGCCATTACTTTAGTCGTCAGATTGATGGCATCTTCCATCTCGCCTGAATATTGATGGTCATAATACAGATCTCTTCCGGTCTTGATTTCGGCCTGTATCCTCTCCCAGGCCGCCCTGCCGAGATCGCCTCCGGCTCTCAGAGCTTCCCTGGAAAATGCCCGGAGCACAATATGCAGGTGGCGGGGCCAGCCATCACAAGGCTCAATCAGCCGCTCAACCTCATGCTCGAATCCGACTAGATCAATCCCGAAATGAGCACAGGATCTCGCCATGAACTCCTGAGCTTCAGATTCCGGAAAGCAGCCGATGTTGTGTTTCTGCTCAGGAGGGATGCGGGTCAAGTCCATCTGATTGACCGAGTATTCGGTATCGCTGAGACCCGCCAGCACCAAAGCAATCGGCAGACCGCAATTACCATGGAGACTCTGAAACAGCTTGGAAAGCGGGTGTTTTCGGTCATGGTCCAGCCTTTGTGCCTCGTCGATGGCCAGCACGATCGGCCGGTCAAACCCGCCATGCTGTTCAGCCCAGGTCCCGAAAGTGTCCCAGTTTGCGTCCGGTTCCGTACCTTCAATACCGGTTTCCTTTTTGTGGCCGAATCGGAACGGTCCAAATCCAAAACCAGCCTCGCTGCCCGTGTTTTTGCTGATCCTTGCCATCAATTCCCGGGCTTTCGACGGATTGATCTTCTCGGCCAGCGGCTTGAGAATATCGACCGGCCCCCGAATATCACCAGACTCAAGCGTCACCACCAATGGGACCTTGCCGACACTCTCCGTATGCAGCCTCTCCGGATTCTTTTTAATTTCCTCCAGGATCGAGCTCTTTCCCGCTCCCGGCGCTCCCTGGATAATGCGCGTTGCTTTCTCCATGCCATACCCGTTTGTATCGGTAAAATCCCACACCTGCTCAGCGGCAAGCGCAAGGTCATCAAGCACTTCGGACCGTCCAACAAATACCAGAGGGGGCTTCCCTTCCGTTCGCTTGAGAAAGGACTCCAACTCTTTTTTCTGTTCAGGATTCATCGATACTACTCACCACCTTTATGCTTTCTCGAAACCATGCCTGCAAGTACAAACTACCGATTCATGCACAAGACCAAAGTCAATGCAAGTGCGGAAGCACTGAACCATCGGTTAAAACCGGTATCGTCGTTATTGTAACAAACATTAAGTGATCGACCAGTCAATTACCCGGCCCCTCAAAATACCTACACATGCCAGAGCTCCAAGAACCGTCTTTTCGATCTCTGATGATCGATTCAGTGGTCCCGGTGCCCATAGGCATTGCAGATCTGGACAATAAACCGTATCCTCAAACTGCTCTCTGGCTAGTCCATCACCATACCGTACCGAATGGTCCGCTTGCTCAGACCCGCCAAACTGAAACAACAACACATGTTGGGCTGATTGATTAGCTGGTTTATCCGTTATGCCGCGCGATTTTCAGGAATGGATAACGGAACAGGAGCTTTCAATATCAATCCCGGAATAAATGAATCAGGATGGAGGAGATTCTCTGCCTTTGGAACAAGAAAATATCCATGCAGACCGAAAACCCGGCATCATTGATTCAACTATTCCAGACTGTAGTAATGACTGTTATGCGAGACAGACTGCTTCGAAATTCGAGTCAGCAAGCCTAAGCCGCAATGACCATGCCAATGATGCAGATGATGGTCGGCAATCAGGGGGTTATCGCGCTTCTTTTCCACGATTCTGCCACTTGACCAGTTCGTTCCACTTTTAACACATGAAGCACCTTCCGAATCGATTCGGTTATACAGAAAGCCCCATTTCCATTCGAAAACTGGAAATGGGGCTAACGAGGTTTCGGTTCTAGTCAGTATAGCCTAAACTGAAAATTCCCAAAAAACTCTATTCCATGAGTTTCATTTGTCGGCCAATTAATTCGCCTGAGCCGTACCAAAATAGCCAATCACCAAATCGTCTCCAAGTCCAGCATCCAGAACACCACCCGCCTCCTGGGCCTATCATCCCCCCACACTTGACTTCGTAGATTCCTTGAACTACCAAACAGAGTGTCCTGCGATGGGTACAAACCCATATCTGTCGCGGGTTTCAACTCTGCAACCGCAATCACCCGCCGGGCAAAACGCCGACCCCTTCAAAACCACGATGCCTGGAGCTCCGGAGATGCTTTCCTGATTTTACTTGAGGATTGGGAGAATCAATCATACCAATTTTCCCGGTATCCTCAATTCACGAAGTCAAGTGTGGATTGATGATAGCTCCTGGGCGGCAGGACCAAAAAACGAGCCGTAGACATTGCCGTTTTTCAGTCCAGAGAAATCCCCGGTACCGCTGATTGCATTGGCCGTAAAATTGTGGCCGTCAATGGTCGCATTGAAACTGGCGCCTCCTTGTATGGCGCTGTAACTCCCTCTGTTTCCCTGTCGTGTTTCGAGCGCGGTTATTTCACCATTCACCATCGCATCGTCAAAATTTGCAGTCAATTGAAGATCACCGAGATACTGAGTCCGTTGAGACCACCGAATTGCACGATCAGCCGGAAACTGCCGAATATATAGGCTTCCTCGATAGATAGCGGTAGTCGCTGATAAGGATGAGACAGGTGTTCGGTCACCATGTACGATATAACTCGATGGCCATATTTGTTCATTTCCGTGATTGTGAATCCAGCCCTTAATATCAAAATGTTCGAAGGTTGGGTTCTGGAAGTTACCGCCGTACTCAGACCACAAATAATCTTGAGGTTCCGTGGAATCACCGAGTCCACGAAGACTAAAATAATTCCCTTCTGCAACATCATACTGGGAGTCATCAAACTCTACTGTTCGTCCATTGGCCGTTAGCACCCATCCGCTATCGCCATCATTTCTCATCATCGTGACTTTACCTTGTCCCTGTAGTTCGGTCTTGTTCTCCATGAAATTTCGGACTATACCAACCGATACCCCCTCGGAACCCAACATCTTGGACGGACCGATTTTGGAACCTGAAATATAGCCGTACAAGACAAGATCGTTGTCAAAACCGTCCAAATCTCGGGATGCACTGAGTGAACCGCCAATTTCCTCCGCATTCGGGCCAAAGAGTTGTGCGGTGAGTTTACCCATGAAACCCCGTACACTTTCAACATCATCCGCATCAGAATCATCCATTCCGGTTACAGTAGCCGTAAACTGCCCTTTTGAATTGACTCCGGTACCGGTGATGATAAACCGGCTATTCGGCCAAGGAGGGCGAACTCGAAAGGGTTGCCTGGGTGCCTGTCCTCGAATGCTAGTAATCTCACCATTTATACTTGGTGTACTCATATCAAAATTCGCCACCAGCCGCACGTTACCACCGGTTATTCTCTGTCGGAATGTATTGCCTCCCTCTGTCATTCGGTTCGCATTACCGACAAGCCGGCCATAGTAGGTTGCCGTTCCCGTTTCGGGTTGACCCGCTTTCGGAGTGGTCATGCCAAATACGAATAGCTGCTTGTGACGAAATCTTTCATTTGTAGAAGTTGTTCCATGAACTTCAAAATGCTTGACATTGTGGTAGACGGCGGATGAGGAGGGTCCGAGTTGCCCGGCACCTTCTTGAACAGAATGATATGTCCATATTGAAGCGCTGCCGTCCTCACCAAGATTTGCTGAGCATTCCTCCATTCCTGGCTCTTCATTACAATCATCGGGGGAGAAGGCTACCGTTCTGGATGTGTCATCAATGAGAAAGGTGACATCATAACCACCACCCTCATTTCTCACGATTTGTGAAACGGACAATTCGTCGTTTTCCGGAATCGAAGTTGAAGGATTGTCAGAATTCTGATTCTGAAGAACCGATGCGGACAATACCGTATCAAACGTGTATTCCTCCCCATCAGTGATTGCCGATTGGTAGATTTCGCTCAGCGTTTGGACAGGTTCGTCTTCCTTTTTACCGTTTACCATTGGGTCTTTAGGGCTAGGGCCCGAGCCGCCACCGCCACAACCTGAAAGACCAAGAGTAACAGCAAGGAATATTGCAGTTAATGCAAATTTGAAATTAATAGGGGGGGGGGGTATAATTATCTATTTTCATTACATTTATCCTTCTAATTTAGTATTTG
Source organism: Candidatus Poriferihabitans sp. (assembly GCA_965220975.1). Lineage (GTDB taxonomy): Bacteria > Pseudomonadota > Gammaproteobacteria > Arenicellales > Poriferihabitantaceae > Poriferihabitans. The sequence continues at coordinate 1,301,099 of OZ244855.1, forward strand.
TTGATATTTTAGTATTTATTGATCATTCTGCTTATGCAAATGAATTTGAATTATGAATCACAAACCAGTAATTTCGAATTGACAAATTGCCTGATCACTAGTGTCCCAACGTTTTATCGAACAAACTCGACTGGTTAGGCAAGCCGTCCGGTTCGCTTCTGTATTCCGGTTCTGTCAGCAATTGATAGAATGACATTCTCTCGAACAAGGTTCGGCTCAATGTCTGCATGATTGTGTAGAGAGCGAGATCGGACTGCAGCTTCTTTTGATCATTGCGCACAGCACGTACACCGAAATGGCGATCCATGGCTGACTCTTGACGGCATTCTCGGAACGGCCAAAAAACGATTTGACCCGCAAGTGCTGCCTGATCCGCTTGAAGAACAGTTCCATGTGCCAGCGGCTCCTGTACCGTTCAGCAATGACCAGTGGTGGCAGTTCCATGTTGTTGGTGAGGAAGACCAGGTTCCTGTCACGCTCCGGGTCTCGACAGGGAATTCCACGTCATCATTCAGGATCATGATGCCGGGTGTCGGTGCCGGTCAATCGCGCCCGTTGGTCACCAATCAGTCCGGGGGAGCGGTCGACCGGATACGAATGGACGCGCCGGCACCGGGTATTCCTTTTGGCTCGCAAGACGAAACAACTGCCGACCCTGTCGAGGACCTTCAGACAGGTGAAATCCAGATCAGCACGATCCATGACATGGAATGCACCGCTTTCCGGAATCCGGTGATCCAGAATGTTCACATCATGAAGTTTGCCGTCGGAAATGTGGATGAATGCGGGAATGTTCCCCTTCCAGTCGAGCAGGGCGTGTAACTTGACTGCCGCTTTGGTGCGGCGAAATGGAGCCCGGGGGAATAACGACAGACACAGATCGACCGTCGAAGAATCCAGGGCCCATACAGTCGCATTCGGTTTCGCGCTCCATTCGTCATCGCGATACAATTCCCGTGCTGACTGGATGAGTCTCCGAGTGAAATCGGAATCGATTCGCCAGCCGCGTGTTGGTTGGCATTGGCCAAGGTATTTCGGGATACGCCGTTTTGCATGCCCATGTGGGGGAGTTTGCTGGCTGGCGCCCTGAGACCGGTTTCGATATCGCGCAGACTTTCTCAATAGGTTCATTGAGCGAATGCCGTGCAGCGATACTGCTGGGTACAACTGAACGATTTGACCTTGTGATTACCCCCATGACGATCAATACATCGATCGCATGGTGTGCCCGGGGATGAAATTCATTAATTGAGAAAATACCAAGTTGCCGTGAACCATATTGATTAGCCTGAAATTATTGATGATAACACTGGGCATGGAGGAACGAAAATCCCGCCAAATCTCTGTGGAACCTCTGACACTCGAAAAAAAGATGTTATGTTATCATAATCAATATGTTACAGGCATTTAATTTTTAAACGTTGGGACAGCAGTGTGCAGAATCTTTATCTTGGCTTTCATTCGGAATTCCTGCGAAATCAAATAAACAAGTACAAACTGTGAATCACTCGCCATTCATTTCTTCTTGACACTTTCGAATGCATGAACAGTCCCTTACAATTCAAAACTCGAGCAAGACCATAGACAAGAACGAGATGATTGTTTTCTTATCCGTGTGCCTTGACTGTAATTCAAATATCCTGGAGTGAATCCATTATGACTTTTTCGATCGTCGCAAATTGTGAAGAATCCGGCATGTTGGGTGTGGCCATCACAACCTCGAGTATCTGTGTGGGAGCAAGATGTCCTCATGCTCGAGCGGGTGTCGGTGCTGTAGCGACTCAGAATATCACTGATCCATCCCTGGCTCCTCAACTCCTTGATCGCCTCGAATCCGGCATGACGGCGAACCAGTCTATCTCTGATCTCATGCAAATCATCGATCATCAAGAATATCGACAGCTGCTGGTTGTTGACTTTCGCGGAAATAGTGCATGTCATACCGGGGAGAAAATACTGGGTATTCATGCCGAGTCCAAGGGATCTCACTGCTATGCTGCCGGAAATCTACTGGCCAATGATAAAGTTCCACAAGCCATGATAAACATGTTTGAACAACTGCCCGATATCCATCTGGGAGAACGGTTGATGAGGTCGCTTGAAGCAGGTTTGGAGAAAGGTGGAGAGATGGGTGATGTCCACTCGGCGGCATTGCTAGTTGCAGATCAACAACCTTTCCCGCTTGTCGACCTGAGAGTTGACTGGGCCGAAGTTGGCGCAGTTTCTCAATTGCGGTCCCTCTGGCATGCCTATCAACCACAAATGCAAGATTATCTGACAAGGGCTCTCAACCCCTCTGAGGCACCCTCCTACGGAGTACCTGGTGATGAATGAAGTTATAGATGAACAAACCGAAATACACAAGAAGCAAACGAGATTTTTAATGACTCTAAACGACTAAACAGACGAAACATTAAGACTGATTCGACCGATCCCGAATTCCTGCAAAAAAGTGATTTCAACTCCAGATTGATTCGTTGTTCCCTAATTTCCCTAGCCGGTTAATGGAGCGCTTAACTCGCGTCAGTCCTCAATTTGTTCAGACATCTGTCCAGATGATGAGCACGCAATCACCCAATACGAATTATGAACCAGCAATTGTTCCTTGAAGGCATGAGTCATGCCGCATGTACGGTCTCGGTTTTGACTACGGATGGACCGAATGGACGGGGTGGGATCACAATTAGCGCCATGACCTCGGTCTCGGCAGATCCACCAACTCTCCTGGTATGCGTTCATCACTTGAGTCCCACCTGCGAAAAAATAATCAACAATGGTGTTTTTTGCGTGAATGTACTGAGCGAAGACCAATCACGAATTTCCGATATTTTTGCCGGTCGGATCCTTCCACCAGAAAAAGACAAGTTCAGTTGTGAAAATTGGATCACTCGCAGTACAGGTGCACCGAATCTTGAGAATGCCTTAATTGCCTTTGACTGCAAGGTCATAAGTTACAACCAGGTCGGAACTCACTATATATTCGTTGCACAACCGGTAGAAATCAATATCCGGAAACATGGCAATGCTTTGGTATATGCCAATCGGGCCTATGGCTTTACAAGCAATCTGGATGAATTCGTTGCGGAAAAGCAAGCAAATCAAGGAACCGAGGTTATGCACATAGCCTGCTTTGCCACGATTGGGCCATTTTTCATGCCGCGCCTTGTACGAACTTTCCTTGAAAAAATGCCCGATACCACATTTCAGTTTTTTGAAGGTAGTGAACATGAAATAGAAAAGGTTCATCGCACATCTCCTTTCGATTTGATCTTGATGTATGATTCACCTACGATTGCCGAAAGCAATAAAACAACTCTGGCTTCAGTCAAGCCACATGTTCTGCTGCCATCCGGCCACCCACTGTGCGATCATCATGAAATATCACTCCATGAACTAACCAGATTGCCCATGATATTGCTTGATATCATGCCAAGTCGAAATTACTTTACTTCGCTCTTTCATGAATACAGCCTGGAGCCCAAAATCCGTTTTCGATCGCCTTCCTTTGAGACGGTCAGGGGTATGGTAGCAAATGGATTGGGCTATAGCATTCTGGTCACCAGACCCGCTAGCAGCATGAGTTACGATGGTAGCGCGTTAGTTGCGCGTCCGATCAAGGAATTAATTTCCCCAGCCCAATTGGTTATGCGGCACAATGGTTCAGATCAGCTTTCAGATCGACTCAATCGATTTGCTAGCCATGCGAAAGACTTCTTCGAAGTCTGGGCTCTCTGATTCCATCATGAACCAGTGTGCCTGGATATTGAAATGTGATTCGTACCCAATGCATTTGAATAGTCGTGAAAAATTTACATCCCCCATTCAAAACGGTTTTTTAACTGCTGCATCTTGAACCTCTTACTCCTGAAGCTGGAGACAAATCATGACTAAAATAGAACGACCGCAATTTATTGACTTTATGAACGGTGAAAAGGCTAAACCAACCTTTTCAAAGCGGGAGATGGAAAATCGCCTGTCAAAGCTACGTGCATGCATGACCGAGCACAACCTTGATGTCGCCCTATTCACCTCAATTCACAACATCAATTATTATGCCGATTTCGTCTATTGCTCTTTTGGCCGGCCTTACGGCCTTGTGATAACGCATGATTCCCACACCACAGTCAGTGCTAATATTGATGGCGGACAGCCTTGGCGACAGAGTTTCGATGACAACATCGTTTACACCGACTGGCAACGAGACAATTACTTCCGCGCCCTAAAACAATTGATTAAGGGCAGGGTTCGAATCGGAATTGAATATGATCATGTCACCCTCGAACGTCGTGAGAAATTATCCGAATTTTTTCCGGAAGCCGAATTCGCCGATATTGGCATTCCCACCATGGAACTTCGCATGATCAAGTCTGCCGAAGAGCATGCATTGATTCGTCAAGGTGCTCGAATATCGGATATCGGTGGGGCCGCCTGTGTCGAGGCTATTGGCGAGGGAGTTCCTGAGTATGAAGTTGCCCTCCATTCAACCAATGCCATGGTGCGTGCAATTGCAAATACGTATCCACATACTGAATTGATGGATACCTGGACCTGGTTTCAATCCGGCTTGAATACTGACGGTGCCCACAACCCTGTAACTACCAGACGTATTCAAAAAGGCGATATTCTCAGTCTGAACTGTTTTTCGATGATTTCCGGTTACTATCAAGCTCTGGAGCGCACCTTGTTTTTTCATCAAGCGTCAAAAAGAGAGCTCGAATTATGGGAAATCAACTGCGAAGTCCATAGAAAAGGGCTCTCTCTCATCAAGCCGGGGATCAAGTGCTCTGAAATTGCCGCAGAGCTTAATGAGATTTTCCTTGAATACGGCCTGCTTCAATATCGAACCTTTGGTTATGGACACTCCTTTGGTTCGCTGAGCCATTATTATGGACGCGAGGCGGGTCTTGAGTTGCGCGAGGATATCGATACTGTTCTAAAACCAGGTATGGTGGTTTCGATTGAACCCATGATTACCTTGCCCGAAGGCATGGATGGTGCTGGTGGATACCGGGAACACGATATTCTGATTGTTGAACAGGATGGTGCAGAGAATATTACCCATTTCCCTTTTGGACCCGAGCACAACATCATCAGTTAGATAATTTGACATCAGTGGTTGAAAGACTGCACGCAAGGCTTGCTCCGATACTTTCCAAGCCCAGTTCCAGTCCGGGGCGCAACACTGCCCCGAAACAGATCCGCCACGACCACATGACGAACTCACCGAAGATCGGCGCAGGCATGCTTCGAGAGGCAACCACGGTGCGCCTCCTAACCGGAGGGATTCAGCAGTTTTCAGGCAGACCCGCTACTGGAAGCCTGGGGCTTTTTATGCATAAACCCCAAAACTTGAGCAACATGCTCGCCAACTTGACTGGCAGTCACAATCTTCACATCCCTGCGTGTGTGTGGCATACTGCCTCCATATACAAGTAGTTTGCCTTCAGGAATAGCGAGTTGCCCATCCAGATGACCAAACCCCTTGAAAAAGTCCTGATTGACAGTCTTGCCAGCCTTGATCTCGATAGGTAGCCACCCGGTACCGGTTCGTAGCATCAAGTCCACCTCGTTGCCGTTGCTATCTCGGTAAAAACACACATCTGGGCGGCGATCATGATTGAAGACGGTCTTGATGACTTCGGTGACAACCAGATTTTCAAACAATGCTCCACGCAAGGGGTGAGTACGCAGATGTTCTGGCACAGAGATTCCAAGCAGGAATGCGGCGACTCCAACATCATGAAAATAAATCTTCGGGCTCTTTACCAGGCGTTTTCGGATATTTGCATGGAAGGGACTGAGTCGGAACACAATATAACTGGCTTCAAGCAGGTTCAACCATTCTCGTGCTGTAGCCTGACTGATGCCGCAGTCCGAACCCAGACGGTTCAGGTTCAGTAGCTGGCCGACATTGCTGGCACAAAGTTGCATGAATATCTGAAATTGATCCAGGTTCCGGATCATGCTCAGTTGACGCAGGTCCCGTTCCACGTAGGTGGCAACATAGTCCCGATAGAATGAGGTTGGTATCAGTTCTTGGTCATGAACACGCGGGTATCCACCATGCAAGAGTCTCTTATCGAGGTCAAGGTCCCCGCAACATCCGGAAGATGCCTCGGCTAGGCTCAGCGGCAATAAAGTAAACAAGGCGGTACGACCCGCAAGGGACTGACTGGTGGCGGCACGTACGCTGAAGTCGCTACTGCCGATCAATACGTACTGTCCAGTTCTTCCACTCTCATCCACCAATACCTGAATGTAAGACGTCAGTTCCGGCACTCGCTGTACTTCGTCGATGATGACGCCATCCGGGAAGCCGCACAGGAAGTCTCGCGGGTCTTGCTGTGCGAACTGACGCTGATCGGGGGCTTCCAGATTCACATACGGCAAGTCAAAGATATGTCTGCACAATGTGGTTTTTCCAGACTGGCGTGGGCCGGTCACGGTGACGACTGGATACTTGCTGAAAGCATCCAGCATCGAGTTGGCAATCTGTCTTGGAATCATGTCTGAAAGTTTAACGCAGTTATGATGTAAAATCAAGATTGAAATATGAAATTACATAATACATGAATGCAAAAAGGCGAACTTGCTTGAGCCAGTCCTCATCGACCCAGCGTAATTTTTCTTCGGTTCCAGTCTGGAGTGAAACGATGACAACTTCCTGATTTTGGGGATAGCGCCAATGACTAATCGGTGCAGGCATGGAAGGCGTGGGCACGATGCAAATCCATCAAGGAGCATCGCAAAGTCGATTTTCATTTTCTCCAGATAGCGCCAAACGGAACAACCCTTAGGTTATCGCCGAGCGAGTCGATCAACCAGTTTGGAAAGAAATTTATCGCACCGCTCCAACTCTGAGCGCAGAATGAACTCGTCGGGTTTATGACCCTGGTCCATAGAACCTGGACCACAGACAACCGCAGGCAAAGATAGTCTCGAACTGATCATGCCGGCTTCTGTACCAAAGTCAATTCCAATGATTTCCTTTTGATCGAGCAGATCACCCACGAACTTGATGATATCCGCATCCCGTTCCATTTGAAGAGCTGGATATTGGTTGAATACATCAATACGAATATCTGCGTCCTGAAATTCATGCCGGTATTGATTTGCTATTGTCTCAGCCGCATTTGCCAAGCTCTTTTGCAGGAGTTCCGAGTCATCCGCCGTAATATTGCGAATTTCAAATTTGAATTCGCAATAATTTGGAATGATGTTGAGTGCTGTACCTCCATGGATCGTACCAACATGCAATGTGCTATGCGGCACTCGAAACTCCTCTTGCAACGTCCCACTTGACAAGTCGTTGTGCAACTTTCGAATTTCTGCAATCATGTCGCACGCAAGATAGATCGCGTTTAGTCCTTCATGAGTAAGGGCAGAATGTGCTGATGAGCCATGGCAACGACAAGTCATCCCTACCTTGCCTTTGTGGGCTATCCCGATCTGCATCGATGTAGGTTCTCCAACAATACAGAATTTTGGCCTGGCGTGATCAACCTCCAAAACATCCAACATTCTGCGAATCCCGATGCAGCCAATTTCTTCATCATAGGAAAATAACAATTGCAACGGCTCAGTCAGTTTCGCTTTAACTGCTTGTGGTACCATAGCCAAAACACAGGCAACAAAACCCTTCATGTCCGTTGTGCCACGACCGTAAATCCGGTCACCTTGTCGTGACATGCAGAATGGATCGACAGACCAGTCCTGACCCTCAACTGGAACAACATCGGTATGCCCCGATAACAATATCCCTCCCGGCTTGTCTGGACCGATGGAAGCAAACAGGTTGAATTTGGTATTTTCTTCATTGGAAACGAGAAGGCTTTCAATCCCATGATTTCCGAGATAGTCCCGTACATAGTGAATTAGTTCGCTATTGCTGTCCTTGCTAATGGTTGGATATGAGACCAACTTCGCAAGGATTTCTTCGCTTGCAGCCATCTAATCGTATCTCATTAAATCGAGAACCAATTAACGGAAACCTTGAATGCCAATTGAAAGCCATTCGGAAATCGAAGCTCGAATCTCCCTGCGGATTTGCTCGAATACTCCGGGATAGACGGTGTAATCGATGATGTTATCTTCACCAATCACTTCCCGAGCGACTCCATTTACATTTCCAAAGTCATCAATCAACCCGAGTTCACGGGCTTTTTGTCCACTCCAGATCAATCCGGAATAAATATTCGAATCATCAGCAATTCGGCCAGAACGTCCAGCCTTGACCGCTTCAATAAATTGATCATGAACATCGTCTACAAGGCTTTGCATATGGCGGTAATCTTCTGCTGTAGTTGGGGCAAATGGATCAAGCATCGTCTTGTTTTTTCCAGCCTGAACGACCCGACGTTCAATGCCTAGTTTTTCCAGGGTGCCTGTAAAACCAAAACTGCCCCATATTACCCCGATTGAACCAACCAGACTTGAAGGATGTGCATAGATATTCTCTGCCGCGACTGCAATGTAATATCCTCCCGATGCACAGATATCACTAACGACGACATGGAAAGGTTTTACAGGATTCAAGGTTCTCAGACGCAGAATCTCTTCGTATATACGAGCGGCTTGAACCGGCGTGCCTCCCGGACTGTTGATGGACAAAATGATTCCCTTGGCCTGCGCCGATTCAAAAGCCAGTTCCAGCGAGCCTATGATATTTTCCGAAGTATTCTCGTTAGTACCGATTGCTCCCTCAATGGAAATCAAGGCAGTATGAGATTCCGAAAGACCAGGGCGTTCATCTTCGATGATCCAGTAGGCAATCAGAATCAAGTAAAACACGAAAAAAAGTTTAAAAAACAATCCCCAGTGTCTGCGTGCCCTACTTTCCCTGATGTAATCGCTTGCAACTTGCGCTAAAAACAAATTGGTAGCGGTATCGCTGGATAATCCCTCACCAGATGATGGTCTGTTGAATTTTGATGATCTTCGGAATATCAAGGCTGTTCTCGTTTCATGTATGCGCTATTTGGTTTGCAGCAACGGTTTGTTCAGATTCGAATCACGCCAGTTACCACTCTGCCTCAAACCAGTGAATCCAATCTCCTCGAAATCCCAGCTGTCTGGTTAGGAATGAGCGTTCGGGGAGCTGTTCATCAATCAAGCCTTTCAAATAGTCCTGCTATGCCCTGACCACCCCCGATGCACATGGTCGCTACCGCATAACGACCACCAGTCCGTTCGAGTTCTGAAATTGCTTTTTCGGCAATGATCACCCCGGTAGCGCCAATCGGATGACCAATTGAGATTCCGCTTCCGTTGGGGTTCAATTTCTCTTCTGGAAGATTCAAATCTCTTGCGACAGCTATTGCTTGTGCTGCAAATGCCTCGTTGACTTCCCATACATCGATATCATCCATGCTAATATCAATATCTTTGAACAGGTTTTGCACTGCTGGTACTGGGCCGATACCCATATATTTTGGTTCCACTCCGGCAAAAGCATATTTAACCAGTCGGGCTCGAGGGTCAAGGTTTTTCGATTTGGCTTCGTTAGCACTCATCAAAACCATGGCGGCAGCTCCATCGTTGATTCCAGATGCATTTCCGGCAGTTACTGTTCCATCTTTCTTGAAAACGGGGCGTAATTTTTCCATTTGCCCGATTTCAGCATTGAAGCGGATATGCTCGTCCTGAGTAAATTCGATTGTTTCCTTACGACTTTTTAGTTCAATCGGCAGTATCTGGTCGGCAAAATGTCCATTTTCCGTTGCCTTTTGCGCTCGCTGATGACTGATGACAGCCAAAGCATCCTGATCCTCTCGACTAACCTCCCATTTCTCCGCTATGTTCTCAGCGGTTACACCCATGTGATAACGCTCCATTGGGCAATGAAGCGCGCCTACCATCATGTCAAACAACTTGCCATCACCCAAACGATTGCCAAACCGTGCTTCACCAGCCAAGTAACCGCCTCTTGACATCACTTCGGTTCCACCAGCGACAGCTGTGTGACACAGACCCAGTTGAATTTGTTGTGCGGCCGTCACAATTGCTTGCATACCACTTCCGCAAAGTCTATTTACGGTTACACATGGAGTGGAGTGATGCAAGCCTCCCTCAAGGGCCGCGACGCGAGAAACATACATATCTCTTGGCTCAGTGTGAATCACGTTACCAATCGCACAGTGCCCAACAGAATCTGGGTCAATACCAGCCCTTTGCACCGCTTCCTTGACAACCAGTCCGCCCAGTACACCTGGGGTGTAATTCTTGAGACTACCTCCAAAATCGCCAACTGCGGTCCTCACACCACTTACCACTACTACTTCATTCATAATTTCATATTCTCCATATCATTGGAATTATCATCAACTGAACGAACGGAATTACTCTTGGTCGAATATCTTCAAGCCCAGCTATCGAGCAACTCGTTGTTATAAAACTTCGTTGTCATGAAACTTGAGTAGATAGGAATCTACCCGCCTTTAGAAATTTTTGTTTACTTCAAACTAGTACAAGTTTAACACATGACAAATAACGGCCTTGCTGTTAACAAGGCAAATCATCGTGAGTAATTTACACAAAGTCGACAGACGACCTACTCATTCGTTACAAACCTTTTGCACAATTCACTAATCGGAAAAATGGCTATTCGACTGCGAACATCAGTGAACAGGCCAGCTGCTAATCTTGAAGTTCGGGCAAATCCCGAAAATACTGCAGGGATTCCGGATTCGCGAGGGCCTCAGTAGTCTTGACTGGATGCCCATGCACGAGGTCACGAACTACGAGTTCGGTGATTTTCCCGCTCAAGGTTCTTGGAATATCGGGAACGGCAATGATTTTTTCAGGAACATGACGAGTCGATGTATTTTTACGAATAGTATCGCGAATCATTGTCTTAAGTTCATCTGTTAAAGCTATGCCTTTTCTCAAGTTGACAAAAAGTACAATCCTTACGTCTCCGTCAAAACTTTGGCCAATACACAGACTCTCCATCACTTCATCAATTTTTTCAATCTGATTGTAAATTTCCGCAGTACCGATACGAACGCCTCCCGGATTCAATACAGCATCCGATCTTCCATAAATAATCATCCCATCATGTTCGGTTAGTTCGGCATAATCACCATGTGCCCAAACACCTTCAAATCGCTCAAAGTAAGCCGCTCTATACTTTGAATCATCCGGTTCATTCCAGAAACCAAGTGGCATGCTTGGAAAGGGTTTCGTGCACACCAATTCTCCTTGTCTGCCTCTGACTGGTTTGCCTGCATCAAAAACATCAACAGCCATGCCCAAAGCACGGCATTGAATTTCGCCACGATATACTGGGTCAAGCGGATTACCCATCACAAAGCAGCCCATGATATCTGTACCGCCAGACATGGAAGAGAGTTGAACATCTTTCTTGATATTTTGGTATACATAATCAAATCCCTCGGCGGCCAAGGGCGATCCGGTTGAGAGAAGAGTGCGCATTTCCGAAAGATCATAATCAGTGCCTGGAGTGAGGCCTTGCTTTGCACAGGCAGAGATGAAGCGAGCACTGGTTCCAAAAATCGAAATTCCCAATCGCTCAGACATATCCCACATGGCGTTGTTATTGGGATAGAATGGAGATCCGTCGTACAGTACAACTGTACTGCCGCTGGCTAGAGCACACGCTAACCAATTCCACATCATCCAACCGCAAGTTGTGAAAAAAAACAACACATCATCACGTTTGAGATCAGCATGTAAACGATGTTCCTTGAGGAGCTGAATCAGTGAACCTCCAACCCCGTGCACGATGCATTTCGGTTTTCCGGTGGTTCCCGACGAGTACATGATAAACAGTGGACTCCCGAAAGACATTTGCGTGAACTCAAGCTCAAATGAATCGGTCTTGGCATCCTCCCAAAAAATGCTGTTTGGGACTTTGGATATGTCAGGAGACTGATCCAAGAATGGAATGATGACGGTTTTCTCGATTGACGGAATGCTTCGAACAACCGTCTGAACACGATCAAGAATGTCATATTTATTGCCGTTGTAGCGATAGCCATCAACGGCAAATAAAATTCTGGGTTCAATTTGCTGAAATCTTGCTAAAACTCCCTTCGCGCCAAAATCGGGAGAGCATGAAGACCAGACTGCGCCGAGGCTGGTTGCAGCAAGCATGGCGATTATTGCCTCCAGGCCATTTGCGGTATAGCCTGCTACCCGATCACCCGGTTTGATACCAGAGGTTTTCAGAAAGGCTGCATATCTTGCTACTTCTTGATTCAGTTCGGCATACGACAATTTTTGTTCAGTGCGATTCTCAGCGCAGGCAATGATCGCAGTCCGATCATCTTCATATTGGAGCAGATTTTCAGCAAAATTCAATCGGGCGCCCGGAAACCAGGAAGCGCCAGGCATTGCATCAAGGTCGTCGACTACGCGGTCCCATTTACATGAACTGATGATCCCGCTGAAATCCCAAAAACAACTCCAGAAATGATCCGGATAGTCTATGCTCCATTGATAAAGAGAAGCATAGTCGTTTATCGAAAGGCCGGTTTGGTTGACCCAATCAATAAAGGCCGTCATATTGGCCTGTTTTCTTGTTTGCTCAGACGGGGTCCAAAGAATTTGATTGTTTGCCATAGGAAGGGATTTTCATGTCCTAGGTTGCTTCAAAATTGCTGATGGAAAAGACTCAATCAATACTGAGATTCGGGAACATTCACCACTAATCCGTCAAGATCCTCGGAAATAATCAGTTGGCAGCTCAAGCGGCTGGTGTCATCCAGACCTTCTGCAAACTCCAACATGTTTAATTCATCCTCGCTCATCTCGGGCAATTTTAAAAACCAGTCCGGATCAACATGCACATGGCAGGTTGCACAGCTACAACATCCACCACATTCTGCAAGTATTTGATCAATTCCATTATCTTTAGCCAAAAACATGACTGGAGTTCCAACTGCACCTTCAATTGACTTGGTGGTTCCGTCGGGCAATTTAAAATGAATTACGGGCATTAATAATTACTCCTGTGAATGCGGATAAGCATGGCTGGACATAAGGCAAGGGGTTTGTAATTGAGTTTTCGAAATACAGGATTTTCAAGTATAAGCCAATCTGTCAAGAATCGATGAAATCACAAACGATTTTTTCGAATCATTTGTGGGCTGGAGTACTGTCTGATGTCTATTGAACGGTCCAATATCGATCGATTATGTAGGGCGAAATTTCGACGGCCTTTCCAATAACCAATGCCTATCATCTGTTCGAAAAACCTAGAATCCATCAGCGAAATATCCATCAGCTTTACTTATCGCATCAAGACCAACATCTCGGAAATTATTAATACGCTTCCCAATATCTGCCAACTCATCCGATTTTTGCGATTGCCCGGACGGAAACCCCGAGCTTCTTAACCAGCATTTTGGCATAAGATTACGAATGATCTTGCATAAAAGGACGTTCATGCCCTCAAGTTCTGCTTGAGTTTTATCCCAATTTGGATTTTGATATGGAGTTCATGGCAAGATAAGGCTACAGTGTCTACCAGACCCCTGTTTTAAAGAATGGCTGGGGCATTTTACTCGTGAACGGTCTGCAAAGATGGGTCGATTTTATTCGAAATCGGTCATATTTTGCGTTGTACATTGGGTAGCGATTCCACAATTTTGGACCGGACTCAACCTGCATAGGTGATGTAGTTTCCGGCTCAATTATAATCCGATTATTTCGTGGCGGTGGAGGAACAAAAAACACTTGAGTTCCAGCACGAATTGCGGCAAGCAAAAAGCTCGACATAATGAACTGCCTAGATTCTTTCGTAAAGAGCACATGAATGGTTTGTTCGTGGTTGGCAGGATTCAACATCCTTGAATTCGACTCCTCTAGTTCCGTCGATGTGAAGCAGAATATGATCGGTATCAAGGCAAGATTGATGTTGCAGATTCTAATTCGACTTCGATTTCCGTTCTCCGAGTATTTGCAGACATGGTGATGAGCGTACCGCACCAATCATAAATCCCGGTTTATAGCTCACTGGAAATGCGATTGCTCATCTCTGCCCGGTAGCCTATAACTGGTACTGCGGCCACCAGCGGAATTTTGAATGAAGATGCCTCTTTCCTTTAGTTCCCGGATATCGCGTAGTGCCGTGTCATTCGAGCATTTAGCCATCTTTGCGTATTTCGAGGTGTTCATGAAGCCTCTAAAACCATCCTCAAGCATGCGGTTAACAATCAGCCGCTGGCGGTCATTAACCGGTTTGTGATTTAAAGCGTTCCAAAGCCGCGCCTTAAACAAGACATTGCCAAGTGTCGCCTCAGCATTGGCAATGGCCCGGCCAAGACAACCCAGAAACCATGACAACCAGCCTGTAATATCAGATGTTGCACGTTGCTGTTTTTCCAGTTGTCCGTAATAATGTTTCCGTTCTGCCTCAATTTGAGATGAGAGACTGTAGAAGCGGTCCTTTGAACAATCTGCCCGTGCCAGAGCCATATCACCAATGGCTCTGGCAATCCGACCATTGCCATCCTCAAACGGATGAATGGTGACAAACCATAAGTGAGCAACACCTGCCTTGATGACAGGATCTATGTCATCGCCGATGTCGAACCATGCAAGAAACGCTTCCATTTCACTTTCCAAACGGTCAGAACTCGGAGCTTCGAAGTGAACCTTTTCTTTGCCCATGGGACCAGAAACAACCTGCATAGGACCTGCATCTCCAGTACGCCAGTCACCAACGGTGATTTTGTACATGCCGCTCCGCCCTGTCGGGAATAGTGCAGCATGCCAATCAAACAGGCGACTCCTCGTCAGCGGTTTGTCAAACCCCTGTGTGGCATCCAGCGTCATCTCAACGATGCCTTCAACGTCCCTGCCTACATGAATAAGTCCGGCAACATCAATACCGAGTCTGCGAGCAATGGAGGATCGAACCTCTTCAGAACTTAGATTTTCCCCTTCAATGGCAGAGGATTTGACCACATCATTGGTAAGTGTATCCAGGGTGGCTTCACGCTTGAGTTCAAAGCCCAGTCCCTCCATTCGCCCAAGCAAGCGCCCTTGACGATGACGTACATCAGCCAGCATTGATACAAGAACTTCCGCATCCCACGTGAAGTCCGGCCAATTCTGGTGTTCATGAATCCACATCTTAATCACCGCATAATTTAAGGTGATTATGCATGTTATTCGCCGCAAGATCAAGACATATCGCCGCATAACATGCAGTGATTAAGCCAGTCATTTACTGCTAATGAAAGTTGGACGAACTCATGACCTAATTCATTCAATGTATTTAGGGAGTATTTTTAACACCTCAGACAGAAATCCCGAGCTTTTCAACCAGCGTTTCAATATAACAGTTCTGTTGACCTTTCATAAAAAGCACGTTCATATTCTCAAGCTCTCCTTGAGTTTTATCCCAATTTAGATCTTGATAGGGCGTCCATGACAGAATAAAACTGTTGAGACTTATTTTTGGATCATTCAGACGCTGTTCGATAGTTTTAATCTGCCGAAAGAATAGAACCTTCTTGCTTCCAGGACCTTCGTTCATAAGGCCGTATGGTTCCTCTTGAATTTTGAAACTTTGCTTTATCCCCAATCCGGACAAACAAAACAGAAATGATCAAAGTAGACGGGTTGTTGTCAAGCTTCATCTACTCAGACTTTGGCGATTTATCGGTGTTCCGGCAATGGAACACCATACCACGGAAACACTGTTTCCTGAGTTCGTACAGAAAACTGCGGTCCTTTCCATTCCAAGTGGTTTTTTGAGCAACAATTCCACAATCTTGGTTCGGACTCAACCTGTATAGGTTGATGTACTTTTCGGCTCAATTATAATCCGATTATTTCATGGCAGGCGGGGTGGTTGAAGCCCAATAATAAACGTTTCTAATACTGACTCAATAACTCACAAGTAGCGTTATTACCAAAAGCGAAAATTTATCTTGCATATTTGATATTAAATGTTAAAATTGCAAGAATGTATCCAAGAAAAATAACTCAAGAAATTATCTGCAATCTCAGCCATAATCCAGCTGTGGTCATACTTGGTCCCCGTCAGATTGGCAAGACTACTCTCGCTCATGAGATAGCAAAGACAGAACCTTCGATATACTTAGATCTTGAAAATCCAGAAGATTTTCAAAAATTGAGAGATCCTGCCGATTATTGTGGACTTCATGCCAATAAACTGGTAATTATCGATGAAATTCAACGCTACCCTGACTTATTCATGCCACTCCGGGGCATTATTGATTCTGGAAGACGTGAAGGGAGAGGCAATGGTCGTTTCCTGTTGCTTGGATCGGCTTCGAACGAATTGTTAAAGCAAAGTTCTGAAAGTCTTGCAGGTCGTATTCACTACTGTGAACTGACTGGGCTGAGCCCCAGTGAGATTGAAAGTCCGAATGGAAACTCATTACGGCAACTCTGGATGCGAGGCGGCTTTCCAAATAGCTACAGCGCTCCAAATGACCATGCAAGCTATGCATGGCGGCAGGACTTTATCCGGACTTATGTAGAGCGGGATATTCCGCTACTGGGCCCGCGAATTCCGGCCACCACACTGATGCGATTCTGGACCATGCTTGCACATTCTCAAGGTGAGTTGCTAAACGCCTCAAAACTCGCAAGCTCTTTGGGAGTAAAGAGTGTAACGGTTAGCCGATACCTCGATCTTCTGGCTGATTTATTGCTGATACGCAGACTGGAGCCTTGGCATGGGAATATAAAAAAACGACTTGTAAAATCGCCTCGTACTTACATAAGGGATAGCGGTATTACACACACTTTATTGCAAATCCACAACTTTGAAGCACTATTAGGGCACCCCATTCTCGGTAAAAGCTGGGAGGGCTTTGTCATTGAAACAATCATTAATTCCTTGCCTGGGAGTGCACATCCTTTTTTCTATCGGACATCGGCCGGCGCCGAAATTGATCTGATTATTGAATTTGACCTAAAAGAGTACTGGGCAATCGATATTAAAGCCAGTCGGACACCAACTCCAACTCGCGGGTTTCACCAAGCCTGCGAAGATGTACAGGTGAAACACAAATTTGTTGTTTACTCTGGTGAGGACCAATTCCGATCAAGTCACGATACAATCATTCTGTCTCTGGCACACTTTCTCGAACAACTAAAAATCAAAAACGATCAGAAAATTGATTGATCTGTTTACCTGTTCAACATATCAGGTGGTTTCGGGTATTTTTCAATGCAAGATCAAGGTTTTTCATTAGCAGTGCTGTAAGAATTCGACCATTCCTATGTAGAAACGCTTGTTCTTGGCGTTTCAATCGCTCTGCTTGCCATGAAATACTCCACTAATGATTGACTCGATGCATCACCGATCAAGGTTGACTCAAGACCAGAATTGCGGAATAGTTGTTCAAGAAACCACTTGGAATAGAAGGACTGCTGTTGTCAGCGGGAGCTCAGGAAACAGTGTTTCTGTGAGTAGTGTCTTTAGCCCGAACATCGATAAATCACTAAAATATCGCAAGACAAATAAAAGGCAATCGTTCGCTCAACCATGTCAAGATGGTCACATCATGAGTGAGCAAAACAAGATGCCACGCCGTCCGCTACCGCTTGGCTACCAGTCATTTTCTGACCTTCGACAGGACGGTTGCTACTATGTTGACAAGACGCCTCTGATCCGACAGATGATTGATGAGAGGCGGTACTGCTTCCTCTCTCGCCCCGCCATTTCGGCAAGAGTCTTCTGGTCAATACCTTGCTGGAACTGTTCGAGGGCAATGAACCCCTGTTTCGAGGACTGGGCATTCATCCGCACTGGGACTGGTCGGTCAAGTACCCCATAGTTCTCTTCAGTTTCGGTGGAAACATTGATACGCCTGACGAAATACAAAATACCGTCTTGAATCAGTTATACGAAATCGAGTTGGCGTTTGACCTGAAATCCATGCCTCCGGTCACATCCGCTCCCGAGCGGCTACGGAGTATCCTGACGCGTCTTCACCAAACGACTGGCCAGCAGGCAGTGATCCTGGTTGACGAATACGACCGTCCGGTCTTGAATGTGTTGGATGACGCAGAGAAAGCTCGAAACCTGCTGAATATTCGCGTGGAGAAGCTCTGACACTGCACAAATCTCCTTTACATCTATTTACACTCGTCTACAAGTCAAGCTGTGGAATCATATGCAGGGCAGAGCCCCCTGCAAATACTGACGAAAACCCTAATCCTTAAATAGAAACTGCTTTATTTGGCACAAGGCATGATGGACTGTGGATTTTGGGCTGGAATCAGAATCATCCATTGGGTGACAAGCCAACCCGTTCGAAAACCACGCCACACAAGGCGTTGGAAGTACTTTCAAATTTTCTATTTAAGGATTAGGGGAAAAGACAAGCATTCATCAAAACCACTAAACTCAAAAAGGACGTGCAGCTGCATAAAACAATAAGTTCTGAACATGAGCCGAGAGAACAGCGCTTTCTCATGTCTTTTACAGGATTTACCGAATATTTACGCGATGTTTACGTCCATAGCTGAGAAACAGAAGGGACAACTTGGATCAATGGCGGAGAGGGCGGGATTCGAACCCGCGATACGCTGTTACACGTATACACGCTTTCCAGGCGTGCTCTTTCAACCGCTCAGACACCTCTCCAATAACTCGATCGCCCTAACAAATACAGGATGAAAAGGCGTTTCTATCCTGAATACCCGAGTAATTTATGTCAAGCAAATGACCAATCCCCGACGAATGAAAATTAAGTCTGTACTTATATGTACACTTCAAACATGTTCCACAGATCAAAATGGGATATCATCATCCAGTGATTCTGCAGGGCCAGACGAATCGAATGGTGTATCTGGTTCAGACCTTGAAGAAGATTTGTCTAACCCGGATTCATCATCAGACTCGGAGGGATAGTTTCTTTCTGTTCTGGAGCCCAACATGGTCATTTCAGTAACAATAACCTGGGTTGTATAACGATCCTGCCCTTGTTGATCCTGCCATTTGTTGGTCTCTAACCTGCCCTCTACATAAATCTGGGAACCCTTTTGCAAGTACTTTTCAACAATTTCAGCCAATCGACCAAAAAAAGTGAGACGATGCCATTCTGTTTTCTCTTGATTTTCTCCCGTTTGCTTATCTTTCCAGGTTCTGCTAGTCGCCAAACTTGCCGAAGCAATAGCCATTCCACTTGGGGAATAACGCACTTCAGGGTCACGCCCGAGATTGCCAACCAAAATTACTTTGTTAACTCCACTAGTCATAAATCAATTTGCTTTTTCAATAGTTTGTTTAATTCCGAAGTCCGATAACAACTCGGATCGATTTCAAGATAAGCCAGCGAATGATCACGGACAACCGTAACAGATTCGACACCACTCAATCCCTGTATTTTATCAATAATATCGAACGGATATGAATCATGTGCAGGATCAAGGCGCACTTCCAATGTCTCTCGAAGAGATAATGCAGGCTGAAAAATCGTGCTCAATAACCAGATCAATGTAATAGTACTCAGAAACCAAAACAAACCGCTATGCCCATATCCATCCAATATATATCCGCCTATAGCACCACCACAGAAGATGCCAATATATTGAAAAGTGTTAAAAATGGACAATACCCCTCCCCGTTTAGTATGACTTGTCATTCTTGAAGTTAAAGATGGCATGATGGATTCCAGCGCATTGAATCCGGCAAAAAATATTATCAAGGCTACGATAATTCCGATTGCATACGTGCTGGCACCAATTGCGAACAACAGAAAACCAATTGCAACAGCTAAAATAGCGGAACGGTACAAGCGCAATATATTTTTTCCTGAAGAGGTGATACGAATTGCCAGCAATAGCCCGGGTAGCGACAAAACTAACACCAATAGATATATTTTCCAATGGTCTTCAAGAGGCAAGTCAATAATGTCTCGGAACAAGGACGGCACCAGCAGAAATAATGCGGTCAAAGCCATATGCGACAAAAATATCCCGAGATTCATATGCAACAACTGCGGATTGAAAAGCGATGAAACTAACTCGGTAGATATTGAATGGTGGTGAACATCTTCATTCTGCCCACGTTTGAAATTTGGAACTACGACATATAACAGCACTATGCAGAAAAGGGCTAGTCCAGCTATACTCCAGAACATGCCGGCAACACCAATCCAACCCTGCAATATCGGGGCGATCAGTAACGACAAGATGAAAGTTGCACCAATCGAAACCCCAATCAATGCCATAGATTTGGTTCTTTGACTACTCCGAGTCAAATCTGACGCCAAAGCCATGACGGCAGCAGATACAGCGCCAGCACCCTGCAAGGCACGTCCTGCAATTAGTTCATGGATTGTATCTGCTATGCCTGCTAGAACACTGCCTAATGCAAAAATGACCAGGCCAATTGCAATGGTCAGTTTCGGATCAATGCGCCCATATAACAAACCAAAGGGGATCTGCATTACTGCCTGAGTTAATCCATAAGCTCCAAGCGCCCAACCAGCAAGGAATGGAGTATTACCCGGTAAAGTTTCAGAATAGAGGGCCAGAATCGGCAACAACATGAATAAGCCAAACATTCGTAGTGAAATAATACCGGACAACGAAAACACAGCCCTTCTCTCATCCGGAAGCATTTTCCTAGAGATTTGATCGGTACTTTTCATTATGGTCTACAGTGTGCATGAATGAGTAGGCTCCAAGATACATCTGCTATCTTCGGATAAAAAAATCAATGAACGCCATCATTAGTGGTACAAATATCAACACGAATGTATTGTGTCAGACAAATCAAGAAGCATATTCGAAATTCAATATGCATTGATATAGATACATGATCTTCAGATACTTATCCATGATGCTTATCCATACTCGGACCCGATAATCCCTGGTGTTATTCACTATCGTTATGTACGTCTTGAAAGAGCTCAAGCTATGTAGCAGACAGAAACGATCGGGCAGGAGAAAAACAGCCATCCAAAACCTTTGTTTTTGAAAACTGTTCACAGGCTCAGCAAACAAAAAAGGGAATCGGTTTGTCGAAACACGAAAAAAACATTATAGTACAGGTTTATCTGTACCACTTAGGTAATCATTTGTGTCATTGACCACAATCAGGGTACGCGGTGCCCGAACACATAATCTCAAATCAATCAATGTTGATCTGCCACGAGATCAGTTGATTGTCATTACCGGCTTGTCTGGATCCGGCAAGTCATCGTTGGCTTTTGATACCATCTATGCCGAGGGTCAGCGCCGATACGTAGAATCCCTATCGACTTATGCGAGACAGTTTCTATCCATGATGGAAAAACCCGACGTGGACATGATTGAAGGACTTTCTCCCGCCATTAGCATCGAACAAAAATCTACTTCACATAACCCTCGTTCCACTGTGGGCACAGTCACTGAAATTCATGATTATTTGCGTTTGCTATTTGCGCGAGTGGGAGAACCCCGATGCCCCGAACATGGAATGACTCTTGACGCACAAACAGTAACGCAGATGATTGACGACATCATGCAGCACCCTGAATCCTTACGCATCATGATTCTGGCTCCAGTCGTCAAGAACCGCAAAGGTGAATTTGCCTATCTTTTTGGCGAATTATTTTCTCAAGGGTACATTCGAGCTATTGTCGACGGTATTATTTCAAATTTGGAAACACCCCCAGAACTTGATAAAAACCTCAACCACGATATTGATGTGATCGTCGACCGCCTAGTTGTGAAGCCCGACAATCGACAACGATTGGCTGAATCTTTAGAGGCTGCGCTCAAATTATCTGGCGGAACTGTTACAGTTGCCGTCCTGGATGATGAACGAAACATCGTCTCTACTGAAACTTACTCTAGCCAGTTTGCCTGCCCAATATGTGGTTATAGCCTCACCGAATTGGAACCTCGTCTGTTTTCCTTCAACAGTCCGGTCGGTGCCTGTCCAGAATGCGATGGGCTCGGAACAGTCAAAATTTTTGACCCTGAAAAAATAATCAGAGACCCATCGCTTTCAATCGCTGAAGGAGCGATATCAGGTTGGGATCAACGTTATGCTTTTTATTACACGCAATTGGTAAAGCTTGCAAATCATCATGGTTTCAATATTGACATCCCTTTCGGGAAACTGGAGAAAAAATGGCAAGATATTATCCTGAATGGTGAACAGAACAATCATGATCAAATCGAAACACGAGGTTCAGCTTCGAAGAAACGGGCCAAGGCATTCGAAGGAGTTATTCCAAATCTGGACCGTCGCTACAAGACAACCAGCTCATTGCATTCCAGAGAGGAAATGTCTCGATTTACGAGCACTACAGTCTGCAAGAGCTGTAACGGGGCAAGATTGAAATCCGGACCACGTCATGTTTATATTGGAGACTTAAGCATAGACCAAATCTCTCACTTGCCAGTAAATGCCGCCCTCGAATTTTTCAGCAAATTGGAATTACAGGGACGACGTGCTGAAATTGCCGACAAAATAATTCAGGAAATTAAGGCACGCTTAGGCTTTCTCAACAACGTTGGTCTAAGTTACTTAACATTGTCAAGATCAGCAGAGACGCTCTCCGGGGGTGAAGCTCAAAGAATACGTTTGGCATCTCAGATCGGATCCGGTCTAGTCGGTGTCATGTACATTCTTGATGAACCTTCCATCGGTCTTCATCAACGCGATAACACTCGTCTCTTGGATACGCTCTTTCGTCTACGAGATTTGGGTAATACCGTGATTGTTGTTGAACACGATGAAGAAGCGATTCGAAGTGCAGACTATGTCATTGATATCGGGCCGGGCGCAGGAAAACATGGCGGTGCGGTTGTTGCTCAAGGAAATCCAAAAGATATCGCTGACAGCAAACAATCGATTACCGGTCAATACTTGAGCGGAAAAATCAACATTCCTGTTCCGGCCCGACGGCATCCGGTTAACAAAGACCGAATTCTAAAAATATACGGTGCATCTGGCAACAATCTAAAAAATATTACCGTCAGCATTCCAATTGGTCTATTCACGTGTGTTACTGGAGTTTCCGGTTCCGGCAAATCTACTCTAATAAATCATACGCTATATCCGGCAATAGCCAAGAAGCTTCGCTTGAGCAGTTCCATCCCAGGGCCTTATACAGACATTGAAGGACTGGGATTCATTGATAAGGTTATCGTGATCGATCAGAGCCCTATCGGCCGTACACCTCGATCAAATCCGGCCACCTACACCGGTCTATTTTCACCTATAAGAGACTTGTTTACAGCTACACCAGAATCTCGAACACGTGGATATAAACCCGGACGGTTTTCCTTTAATGTTCCGGGAGGTCGTTGCGAAAGTTGCCAAGGCGATGGACTAATCAAGGTCGAAATGCATTTTTTGCCCGATATTTACGTACCCTGCGATCAGTGCAAGGGAGAAAGATATAACCGCGAAACTCTCGAGATAAAATACAAAGGGAAGAACATCAGCGAAGTTCTCAAAATGACCGTTGAGGAAGCTTCCGATTTTTTCTCGGCGATCCCGGTCATCAACAGAAAACTGAAAACCCTCCTCGATGTAGGTCTGGGATATATCAGCCTCGGCCAGAGTGCGACCACGCTCTCCGGGGGTGAAGCACAACGCATCAAGCTCTCGAAAGAGTTATCCAAACGTAGTACTGGTCGAACCCTGTATATACTGGATGAGCCAACTACCGGGTTACATTTTCAGGATGTGAAACAACTGTTAACGGTTTTACATCGTTTGCGAAATCAGGGCAACACAATCATCGTGATTGAACATAATCTTGATGTTATAAAGACTGCTGACTGGATTGTTGATCTGGGACCAGAAGGCGGTGAACATGGTGGAGAGATTGTAGCAATGGGATCACCCGAAGAAGTCAGCCTGATTCAGAAATCCTATACCGGCACCTTTTTGAATAGTCTAATCAATGCAGGTTTGGACTCGCAAATTGCCTAACCAAACAAGTCAGAGTTTAGCAATTGGAGGGTTAGCCGAACAGGCACAGCCTGTGCAACGGCGTTTCAGCCGGTTTCATTGCGCAGTTCGTCCATTTCCTGCCTGATCCACTGCTCGGGAATGACCTTTTCGTAGACTTCGGGAAACGCTTGCTCGGCATGGTACCTGCGTCGCATGGCTCGATAGTGCCGGTGTTCGAACATCTGCTCGAATTCGCTGCGGTTCATGCAGATGTCCGCATAGAGCATCTGGTAGCCGCCGCATTCGCGAACGAACCGTTCCAGTGCTCGCGAGGCCCGCACCTGGTTGTACGATCCCGACTCGAGGCCGGCAGGAAGGCCGTAGATGCCCAGATCCACATACATCTGGCTCTCCTGTCCGGGCGGGGGATTGCGCAGGAAGCCTTCATGGGCGCCGTGGTCGAACAGCCGCACCGGACAGATCCACAGCGGGTAGATGCCGAACAGCTGGTCGCTCAGGCGGATCGAGTCGGCCAGATGTCCGATCGGCACCAGAATGTCCTGGGCAACCCGGTTCTCGAAAGCCTGCCGGCGCAGTTCCCGGGTCATGGTCAGCTTCATCAGGGAAATTTTCGGCGCGCCCATCCAGGCCCACAGATGGCGGTAGCAAGGCGTGTTGGCAAAGCGCACGAGATCCTGGAGCTGAAAGAAGACCGACGGCGTATGACGGTGGTAGTAATGGCGGGTCGGGATGTATTCGCTGAAGGGTCCGCTGTCCAGGCACCTGGCCGCATGGGTATGGAACCAGGGCTTGTAGTAGTCGTTGATGCGGTTGATCCTGGCACCGGCAGGCGGGGTGGCAAACTCGCCCTTGAGAATGACTCCGGCGTGGTCGGAAAAAACCAGCGCCTCAACGAAACGGGGCGCATCGTCCGCGCTCAGGAGCCGGTTCAGCCGCTCGCACAAGGCGGCCATGGAATCGCAGGGTTCGTAGTCGAGCCGGACATGGGACCGGATGCGGGTGATGCGAAGCTCGATCGCGACCAGAAATCCCAGGGTCCCGTGGGACCACGGCAGGGCGTGAAAAAGACCCGCATGTTCATCACGCGTGCAGCGGACCAGCTCGCCGTCGGCCGTGACGAGCTCGAACGCCTCGACCGTCTCGAACAGAAAGCCCTCGCGGTGGCTGGTGGTCTCGATGCCCACCCCCATGCACAGCCCGCCCAGCGTGAGATCGTCCATTTCCGCCTGGACGGCCAGCGCGAACCCCCGGGGATTCAGGTAACGGGTGATCTCGCCCATGGTCACCATCGGCTCCGCCCGGACCACGCAACGCCTCTCGTCCACCTCCAGAACATTGCGCAGGTCCACGTCAATCCGGACCATGTCCCGCTTGAAATCCGCACTGCGCAGAGACATCGACTTCCACGGCTTGCGGGCGGTGCACATGCGCTTGCCGCTGTCGTGACCGGCCCGAACCTGATCCCGGATGACCCTTACCGCCTCTGCATGCCTGGCACCGGTATTGCGAAAGTTGCGGTAAATCCAGTTGCCGATGCCCCGCACGGAACGGTATGCAAAGCTGGCCGGAACGGCAAATGCCGCAATCACGAATTCACGGTTGTCGGACAGGAACCGTTCCAGCGGTCTTGAAATGCGCATGTTCGGGAAATTCCTCTTTGCTTCGAGTCAAGATATGCCTGCATGACAATCGAGCGATGGAAGCCGACTTGAATGTATCATGCAAATGGCCTGCTTGTTGAACATGTAAACATTGCGAATGCGGGTTTGACAACACTGGAGGGTTAATATCAAAAATGATTCGAACAGCCCGATAGATGCATGACTCATTCTCGTTTTGCAAACACCGTCTTGAACCAGGCCTTTATACACGGAATCTCAGCGTAGTGCAACAGGAGAATTCGCAATCCCTGCAACATGGCGCTAATGTGCAGCAGATTCCCATCAAGCGACCTCCTGGTACCACCCAATTGAAGCAGCAAGCCAGGATTGCCAATAGGGCAACGGTCCGTGCTCAACCTGCCATAGGAACTTGATATCAACCACTATCAGTGTGCTGATGGAAAAACAAAACCGCTACTGTGAAGCATGTTGCGTCTGACTCGACTGATCAGATAGACGCCAGGCCAGCGAAGAGGGAAGTCCTGCGAATGTCGCTCTTGGCATTCGTTCCCGTCACGATCAGCCGGTCTTTTCGGGAATGATCTCGAGTTATGGCTGAAAGTAGTGCGTGGGCGGAAAGGGGGTTCTCAAGCAGGGTCTCGGCTGCGACCATGACCGGCTGCATAAACTGGTCAACCAGCAGCGGGCGGCGCTGTCAGTACTGATATAAACTTCCCACTAATACCGATCCGGTTTCCCCAGATTTACTGATCGACTTCGTAAGGGGGTAAGTAGTTACTATGGCAATTAGAAAACTATCTTACCTGACATGCCTTTTCTGGATTGGTTCTCAACCCGGATCCAGAATTGAAGCCCATGGTGCATAATGGCTTTGCCTATGATACAGACTACTTAATTCAAGGGATAAGCGTAAAGGCATGTGTCGGCTTACCACATGTGGTACTTCGGGGGCTGGTTATGCGCATTGCGAGGACAGCGAGTTAGCTGATTTATCCTGAAGGAGCCCATCGTCCTGACACGATCTTTCATATTGACATACATCATGAACTTGGTCGACTTGTCAATGCCTCTATACACTTCATTACTCAGTTCGTCGCACCTCGAGAATATCCCGGATTGATTTCAGACTCTCAATCGCTGTCTTGTATCTAATTGATTCCGGGACATCCAGCTGAATACTCATATATATTGTTTTTTCTCGATCATCCAGACGAGTATCAACTTTGAGGATTTGAATTTTTCTGGTTTTTAGTTGATCATGCACATCCGAAAGCAAATTCTCACGGTGGTAGGAAATAATCTCCAACGCTAATTTATAAGTGCTTCCAGACAATTCGCCCCACTCTACTTCTATCAAACGCTGTCTGCGAGACTCTGAAAGTTTCACTATGTTGCCACAATCCCGTCGATGTACTGTTATACCTTGAGAGGTCGTGATATATCCGACAATCCGGTCACCTGGTACTGGGGAACAGCAATTGGCCGCACGAATCATCAAGTTGCCCAACCCTTGAACAATAAACCGGCTTGGTATTTGGGAGTCTGATTTGCCTTTTGATCGCTTGGAGACCAGTTGATCAGTCGGGGGGTTTTTTGAGTCAATCTTGAAGGGCTGCAAAGCTCTGCTAATCTTGTAATCACCCGTAGCTATTGCGGCGAACAGATCATCTACTTTTCGATAATGAGTATGTTGATTTATTTTCTCGAAAGACAAATCAGTCATGCCCATCTTAACCAGTTCACGCTCAAGCAAGCCACGACCCACCGAGACATTCCTGTCATACTCTTCATGCCGAAACCATTGAAGTATCCTTTGCCTAGCCCGATTAGTCTGAACATAACCGCGATCGTTTCTTAACCAGTCAAGACTGGGGCCGCCCGACTTCACCGTTTGAATCTGCACCCGATTCCCAGTTTTTAGACGCCTATGCAATGCTACCATCTTGCCATCAACCAATGCACCTCGAGCTCGATGCCCGATCTCGGAATGGATTGCATAGGCAAAATCAAGCGGGGTTGAATCACGTGGCAAGTCAACAACCTTCCCTTGCGGTGTAAAAACATAAACCCGATCCTCATGACTGTGCTTTTGGAGCTTGTCCTGAGATGTTTCCAAAGACTGTCGGTCAACCCCTCTGGGTCCCACGATCTGTTTTTTCCATTCGAGTAGCTCCCGCAACCAGATAATCTTATTTTCTATGTTGACATCTAGCTCAATACCCTCTTTGTAACGCCAATGTGCGGCCAGACCCAATTCGCTTTCCTGATGCATCTCAAATGTGCGAATCTGTACTTCCAAGGCCTTGTCTTGAGGACCAGATATGACAGTATGTATGGAACGATAACCATTTTTTTTGGGTACCGCGATATAGTCTTCAAATTCATCCGAGAAATGTTGCCACCTGCCGTGCACATAACTCAAGCACTGATAACATTCATCAACGGCATTCACCAAAATTCGAATGGCTCGGATATCCCATAACTGTTCAAACTCGATACCCTTCTGATTCATTTTTTTCCAGATACTGTAGATGTGTTTGGGCCTACCAAAAACTTTGACCCCAGGAATGATCTTGGATATTCCTGATTGGACTTCATGTACAACCTGTTCCAGAAACCGCTCTCTTTGTTTCCGCTTTTCCTTAAGCAGTTTTGCCAATCGCTGGTAAGCCTCCGGCTTTGTGCTGCGGAAAGACAAATCTTCCAATTGCCATTTCAACTGAAAAACGCCCATTCTATTTGCTAGTGGAGCGTAAATTTCTTTTGTGGTGTGTACCAGTTGTCGGTAGTCTTCACTATTCTTACCCTCACCCAATTTCAACTTTGCCAACTGTAAGGAAAGACCGATCAATACAACCCTGCCATCGTCGACCATAGCGATCAACATCTTGCGCAGATTCTCTTCGACCGGCTGATAATCAGCCTTTGGTGAAGATTGATCATGAGTAGCTACGGATAAGGTATTTAGGAACATCGAATTTTGATACAGTTCCAGAAGAGAACGTCTCGCAACTCTTTCTAGTTGCTGATGCTCCTTTTCCTGAATGTCACCGATCGCTGCCAGATAACCGGCGGCCACTGTTGTGGGACCTGCACCAATTTCAGTCAGAATCGTTGCCGTCAAATCTCCGAGTTCCCGATACGAAACACTATATTCGCGGAATATCTCGCGAATCAATTCGAGATCGACCGGTCGAGTATCGTTTATCGTTGTATCGGGATGTGCCGACATGGAAATTAACCTTGATTTGTTCCTTCAGGTGTATATCTGATGTTCATGCTCATGGAGTACTTAACAACATGGGATCAGCCTCTGGGATGATGTGTTTGATGCAGTTTTTGCATCCTAGCTTGCGCTACATGTGTATAGATTTGAGTTGTTGACAGATTTGAATGTCCTAACATCATTTGTACACTCCTTAAATCTGCTCCATGATTCAGTAAATGAGTCGCAAAAGCATGTCGCAAAGTATGTGGAGATACCGATGATTTTATCTCGCAGAGCATCGCATAGATTTTGAGCTTTTGCCAAAACCCCTGTCTGCTCATCGCCCTGCCGCGATTACCTGGAAACAAGTCGTTACTGATCTTGCCTTTTAATATCTGGTCCCTGGCATTTTTCATATATGTGCGTAGCCAGGCTGTCGCATGTTCGCCGAGGGGTACAAGCCGCTGCTTGTTTCCCTTTCCTGTAACCTTGCATACCCCAACCACGAGATCAATCTGATTTACCTGAAGCGTGACTAATTCGCTTACTCGCATACCTGTTGAATATAATGTTTCGATCATTGCTCGATCACGCACACCTATTGGCGTTTTGCAATCGGGAGCTTCTATCAATTTCGCAACTTCATCTTCCGATAGTGTTTTGGGCAAACTCTTTGGCAACAACAGCGTAATGCCTTCTGGGCAAGGATCCGCCTCAATGATTTCTACCCGCATCAGATAACGATAAAACCGCTTAAGACTAGAAAGTGACCTTGCAGCTGAACGAACTGAAGATTTTTGAGATCGATCCGCGATATAGTTCTCAATCGCATCAACAGGAGGTGAGATTGGATTAATGTGACGCGAATCCGCCCATTTGCCAAATAACATGAGATCCCGCCGATAAGCAGCAAGCGTATTATCGCTAAGTCCGGATTCAAGCCAGACTGCATCGAGAAATTGCTCTAATTGAGCAATGAATTGATTTGGAGTTGAATTTGCAGATTCGCTCAATGCTTACCTTCAATCCAGCCATCTCCGACATCAAAACTGCCGGATTCCCATAAACTCAAATCCTGAATCTTTTGATTTAATTCAGTCAGTCTTGCCTCGTCATTGATATGATCTAACAGGCTCCGATACAGTTTTCTCGCATCACCGTAAAGATGTGCCGACTCCAGAGACTGGGCAGCATAGTATCTAGCCGAGATTCCCCAAAGATCAAATCCATCATTTTCAAGCAATGCTGAATAAAGAAAATAATTTGCTGCAGTTACATATTGATGAGTAGCCTGGTAAGATTCTCCAATCCAGTAGGTCAATTCACGATCCTGCTGACGGGAAATTGCCTTTGATCGCAACAGCTTTAGCAACTCGAGCACATATTCATGCTGTCTGAATTTCTGCAAGTCGAATATCGGAGTTAGAATCTCGTCCATTTGTTCAGAGACAAGTTCTGAATAACTGTTAATAAGTTGTCGGAGTTGTTGAAAACCGGCTAAAAATCGTCCGGCAACGACAAATACCCTTGCCTTATGCAACATCCAGCGATCTAATTCAATGTTGCTGCTCGGTGTTTCGGACATGCTATCAATAACCTGAGCTGCAAGTTGCACCTGACCTTGCTCAAGCATTGCATTAGACAGGACCAGCCCGACATCACCCCCGATCGATAACTCACCTAATGGAGCATCAGGACCAAACAAGTCAGTCATTAGCGCAATGCTTCCAGTATTCAAAAGAGAAGTCAGAAACAAATCACATAACTTCATCCTTTGTAACGGGTCTTTGCTACGCCTTAGCAAGTAAGCCGATAATACTCTTTGCTGTAAATTTTCTGCGATCGACATGGAATCAGCCCAATCAAAAATACCTGGCAAGTCATTCTCCAAATGTCCTTGGTCACCAATTAATCGAATCGCATAATCCTCGTATGCGCCATTCAGATCGGACAAGATAAACAATGGAAATGCTCCCTCAACGGAATCACCAGATTCATTTTTGATAATGAAATAGCGCTCCAGTTTCTTTATGTATTCGTGGGTATCAATGAGACTCGCAAGATATGTCTCAACTGCTGCCACTTCGATCTCAATCAATCCAGACTTGAGTTTACCTTCATCATTCCGAGATAAAATGGCATCAAGTCTCTCGGCTCCTTGTTCAGGAGGAATTGATTGATGAATTAGTCGAGCATACAAAGCGAGCAATCTTGCTCTCGGCAAATCTGATGGCGCCAGAATATTAATTGCTTTTTCAGGTTGTCCAAGTTTCAGGAAAACTTCAGCACGCTGAAATAGCCAGTCCTCATCAAAGTAGCGAAACTCGCGTTGATAGTTGGACATTGACAACACAGCATCTGATAGCAAATTATCAACCAGATAACTCTTGATAATCCGCTTTCGAAATTGGCGGATAGTATCAACAGATGGTTGGGTAGACACCATTTGCCGAATTAACATATTTCTTGCTTCAGCCCCTTTCGATTGCTCAAGCAGGGCATTTATGGCCTGATCCAATGCCTCATTACGAATTGACTTGGGAAATGATGGCGGAACCTGCGTTGCTCGTGAATAAAGCTCTTGCCATTTGTTCCGATAGGCATACAAAGACCAGATTTGACGCTCCCATGCAAACCATTCGTCCGTGGGTAGCGCCCGCGGTGCCTGGTTTTCAAGGATTGATTCAGCAAGATCCAGTATGTCTGCCTTGATCAGGGTTCGGACCATCTGCAAGTCTGAACTAAGGCCTTGCTCCTTATCTTGATAAAGAGTGTCTGCAAAGAGCGGCGATAACAGGGGAAAACCACCACCTGACAGTAAACAGACTAATGATAGGATACGTAATCCACGATCCAGTTTTTCAATGAAACGTTTGGTCTTCCACGCCATATTGTGGCATTGCTAATACGACAATATCAACGACGAATCTTTTCCTTAATTCTTGCGGACTTACCGGAACGTCCTCTAAGATAATAGAGTTTTGCCCTGCGTACATCTCCCTGTCTCAATACCTTGATTTCGCTGATCAACGGGCTGTGGGTCTGAAAAACCCGCTCAACTCCTTCTCCGCTAGCAACTTTACGGACAGTAAATGAAGAGTTCAGTCCACGATTTCGTTTCGCGATTACCACTCCCTCATACGCCTGCAATCGCTCCCTATTACCTTCCTTCACACGCACCTGAACGCGTATCTGATCCCCTGGCCAGAATTCTGGAACACCCGAGCGTAACTGCTCAGACTCAATTTCTTCAATAATATTATTCATTGATTTTTTCGCTTCATTATATGATTTTCAATGATTGGATAATACATGCGTTGACTATCCAAAATGATCGCAACGAACTTTCAAGTCCGGCCTTCTTTTTCGAGTCCAATCAAGACCCTGTTGATGTCGCCATTGTTCAATATCCTGATGATTTCCCGATAGAAGTACCTTTGGTACGTCCAGTCCTTCAAACCTCTCCGGTCTCGTGTAGTGCGGACCCTCAAGCAATCCTTCGCTGAATGAGTCTTGATAAGCTGAATCTTTGTTGCCCAGCACGCCTGGGATCAGGCGTACAACCGCGTCAAGAAGTACCAGAGCAGCAAACTCTCCTCCGGATATTACATAGTCTCCGATTGAAATTTCTTGATCTATACGAGTTTCAACTATCCTCTCATCTATTCCTTCGTATCGTCCACATACCAGAATGAAGTTCGAAATCTCTGTCAATTGTCGAGCCATTTTTTGATCGAATCGATCTCCCCGAGGTGTCAAAAAAATAACTGGGCCGCCTATTCTCTGTTTCGCTACATCAATACAGGCGGCTAGCGGCTCTGGCATTAAAACCATGCCCGGCCCACCTCCATACGGTCTATCATCGACAGTCCGCCTTCGATCCAATGCATAATCTCGGATATCGAATGATTCAAGTTCGAATTTTTCGACCTCAATCGCTTTTCGAATTGTTCCAAATCGAGTTACTGCACTGAAGATTTCAGGAAATATGGTTATGATGCCAGCTTGCATCTCTCTCACCTAACTTTCTACAAACATCAAGATAAATAATTTGGTTGCCAGTCTACCTTTATCACCCCCTCCTCCAAGTTCACATTCCGAACCACGTCAGGAATCCACGGGATTAAAATTTCTGCCTGATCACATTTAGCAACTATCACGTCATTGGCTCCAGTTTCAATGATTTTTTTTATGGTACCAATTTCTGTGTCCTGCAAATTCACTACCGATAATCCAATCAGATCAATCCAATAAAATTCCCCATCGGGCAATTTCGTCAATTGCGCATGTTCAATTGCGATATCGGCACCAATAACGAATTCCGCCTGTTCTCGAGATTGGCATCCTCTAAACTTCAGAAGTAAATTACGACGCTGTGCATTATGGTCTTCAATTTGAAATTGCTTCCAAGTTTCCAGTTTGCCTACAAGGATCGTCTGATATTCGGTGATTTGTTCAGATGGTCGAGTATAAGACATTACCTTGACCCATCCTTTCAAGCCATGATGACTGACAATTCGTCCAATCACTATAGGACTCTCTGTCGGTCTGCGGTTCTTCAAATCACTCGATCCGTTGTCTCAACCTTGATCAATCAAATTAGGCTTGTAGATGTGTTTCTTGATCTTGTAACCAATCAGGTACTGGGATTCTCTGCCGCCTTGGCGCTTTTATACAAGTGTTGAACCCGCTCACTCATTTGTGCACCTCTCGCGAGCCAGTGATCAACTCTTTCAAGATCAAGAACCAATTTTGGACTTGGATCAGAATCACTTGACATCGGATTGAAATGACCAACTCTCTCGATAAATTTCCCTTGGTTGGAGCGTCTTTGATCTGCTACTAGAACAGTATAAAACGGGCGTTTTTTCGAACCGCCTCGGGATAAACGAATTTTTACCATAATGCTAATACCAAACTAAGCCAAAGTCGATAATAAGCGGAGTATTATAGCATGTCTGAGGTGTTGATAATTACAATTTTTTGCAAATGTTTGTAACGAAGCCATCCAATTTGGCTCGAGTTATGGTCGAAAGTAGTGCGCGGGTGAAAAAAGGGTATTTCTATGCTTATTGGTAATGAGTATATTCGCCCACTTGGTATTCCTGACGAAGCACGCGAATATATGGTCAATGGCTGCGCACCCCCTGAATTAGCGTTAAGAGCAAATAGAACTGTCCGGTTTCATGGCAAATAGATTGTCCACTATTGATCATCACTCCCCCGAGGGGAGTGGCCGTGGGCGTCATGGCGTGCCAGTTCCTGGAGTCCGTGATGGATCGACAGTGACCCGTCCGGATACTCCAGGACCTATCCTCAATCCACACTTGACTTCGTGAATTGAGGATACCGGGAAAATTGGCATGATTGATTCTCCCAATCCTCAAGTAAAATCAGGAAAGCATCTCCGGAGCTCCAGGCATTGTGGTTTTGAAGGGGTCGGCGTTTTGCCCGGCGGGTGATTGCGGTTGCAGAGTTGAAACCCGCGACAGATATGGGTTTGTACCCATCGCAGGACACTCTGTTTGGTAGTTCAAGGAATCTACGAAGTCAAGTGTGGGGGGATGATAGCTCCAGGACCCGGGCCTTGATGTAGTGGCAGTGGTGCCGATCCGCGGGAATCTGGAGCGTCCGGCACTGGTACTGGACGCAGTTGTCCTGGCCGACCGTCCGCTCGTGATGTTCGCACAGGATGTTGTCGAGGACGGCCGGATCCGGGCCGGGCACGAATGCAGAGCCCGGTTCCCGGGCCGGTAGTATGAACTCGACATTGAAGTTCGCCAGGTACTCGCTCTGCAGATAGGCATTGGCCTCCTCCATGCCGGTGACGCCCACGGCCGCCAGTTCCCTGACCAGCCGGTCCTGATGGGTTCGGAACGCCCGTTCCGAGCGCCCCGGGCCTGTGGCGAATAGGCGGCGATCATCTTGATGCCGAGCTGTCCTAAGGCACGTCCGAACTGGGTGGGGCGCTTCCGGTCGACCTTGCCCCGGCCTCGGGAGTGTGCCAGTAGTGGCTGCCCCGGTCGGTGTACAGGGAACAGAACAGGCCTTTCGACTCGATCACCTCCCGCACCCGCGCAGGGAACTGCGGGTTCCCTCCTGCTCGCGGAAGAACATCGAGTAGTGCTCGCTGGTCGCATCGTCCATGGTCACTATCAGGTCCCGGATGCACCTCGGCACCCACTCGTGGGTACTGCCGTCCTGGTGGATCATCATGCCCGGCAATGGCGACGCCTCCCGGCACTTGCGATGCTGGCCGCGCTTCGAGCCACGCTCTACCAGACCCTGCGACTGCAGGGCGTTCTTGACCCACGTGTAGCTCCGGCTTCCGCCGGCGCGGCGGTACCAGGCATGAAAGTGGCGAACTTTCCAGCCCTCACAGGACTCATCAAATCTCATCAGTCTGGTCTCCTGTTGCCATCATGTCCGCTTCATGAACCTCTCCAAAAAACGGACAGTTTATGTGCTGCTTAACCGGACAGCTTATTTGTTAACAACACGCACCCCTGAATTAGCTTATACAACTGCTATAAAATTAAAACCGATAAAAAGCGGGAAAGTTAATGTCCAAATGCTTGATTTGAAAAACCGGAAGACCTGATCTTTACCATTTAACGGATTGTATATCTCAGCATAGAAACTACGCGTATAGTTCGGAATCTGCCAAATAGCATCCGTTGAATACCCAACATGATAATCAACTAGATGCAAAATCATTAACAACCAAGAGAGATTTCAGTCTGAATGTTGCGGATAATTTCCTGAAATTGTCAAAAATATTCTATTTTCCAGTAGAGATTTCTGTACTATTATCGAAACTTGTCTACAAGCCATATTTTCTGCGGACCCGAAGATTAGCCAAATGCAATTAATCGAAGAAAAATAACAATAGGATCTTGCAGATGAGCGATATGATAGAGAAATGAATCAAGTTCCTTTTCCAAAACCGCCGCCTGCCGAGCCATTGCCCTTGAAGGAATGGCTGAAGCTTACTGATCGGGCTGAAGTCGGCAGGGAATCCTTTTTCCGCGGGCGCGATTCGGAATACAAGGTTTTTCGGGATGCGGTTTCAAGCCTTGGAGAGGGGAACATCGGCGGCGGCACCATGATTTTCCAGGGTGCTCCGGGCGCAGGCAAGACTGCATTGATGAACGAATGCATGGAAGCGGTTCGACAGCATTCGACTTTGGATGCTCCCTGGGTTGCCGTTTCTGTCAATCCAGCATCGCTCCAGTTCCCCGGCACGGTTGTTAGCGCCATAGTGACAGCAATCAATGCTGAAAACCGCCGCCTGCTGGAGCATCTACCAGATACGCGTACCCGATGGCTGAAAAAAGTGCTGAACGAGGGTGAAAAACTACTGCATGAAATGGCCAGTTGGAACCTATCGATTGAAGGCGTATCCTTGAGCAAAAAGGAGCATGCAGCAAGTGCCCAGCAACTGTTTATACATGCATCATCGTTGCTGAAGAACTATCATGCCGTGGTCTTTGTCGATGAGGCCCAGAATACTCCAGACACGCCCCCAACAAAAGATGTTCTCGATTGCCTGCACCGTGATACACAGGGCATCCCCCTGATCGCGGCTTTCTTCGGCTTGAGCGATACACAGTCCGTACTGGGACAGTGCGGCCTGTCGAGACTGCCCAGAAAGAGAGTGGTAACACTGGGGACTCTCTCGCACGAGGATGCGTATAATGCGATACAAGGCGTATTTGACGCCTATGGCTTC
Source organism: Candidatus Poriferihabitans sp. (assembly GCA_965220975.1). Classification (GTDB taxonomy): domain Bacteria; phylum Pseudomonadota; class Gammaproteobacteria; order Arenicellales; family Poriferihabitantaceae; genus Poriferihabitans. The sequence continues at coordinate 1,337,533 of OZ244855.1, forward strand.
AAGGGTTCAAGTCAGATAACATGGGTTGAAGCACTGGCCGGTCTTTCGCAAGGCTGGCCCCAGCATGTTAACAATGTATCTGTGGCGGCAGGTCAAGTCATTAGTGATCATGGCGGAAGACTGGATGAAGGCTTGCTGCAACAGGCAATTGAGAGCGGCCGGAAATACAAGGATTGCTACTACGCCCATCGTCTCGGAGCATGCACTCAAGACCTGACCTTGTACAGGAAAATCGCTACAGCGGAAAATGAAACGGCTGACAGGTCCTTATCACTTTCTCGGCTGCGCAACTTGACTATACCCCTGTTGCGGGAATCCACAACTTTTGAGGACTTTCTGGTCAATGCCCTGCATGCCGGAGTACTCATGGAAACAATGCACCCCCCGCAATATTACCGGATTCCCATTCCGTCCTTTGGTGATTACTTGCGGGCATTGCCGGAAGATTGACCTGGCGACTCTGTTTTTGACTCATCCCCGATCAACTCCAATGCCGATGTCTGGGATGATTCAATTCTCAAGAATGCTTTTCGCTTAATCAATATCCCAATTCAACTCTGGACAATAAGTCCAGAACCTCCGCAAACCAAGAGGTTATCTCTCTAAGGCTCTCGTATATATAACCTTTGCAATTACTGTCTGGAAATCAGAGTGTAGTTCCACTCGCCATGAAACCAAGTTCTGTGAATGTTCAGATCCTTCATTTTCTCATCAATGGCCTTGATGAGAGAGGATACCAGCCTTCATCCAGTATAGTCCGGATGGTCAATCCCGTCATGGGACGGGTTGTAGCCATCAGGTTGATAACCACCTGATAGTTGCATATCTGGTCGCTTTTTTTCTGACTACCATAGCAGTTGGATGCTCAGCTGAACAAGATGGGACGTTAAAGAATACTTTTCTGTCCATGATGATCGGTAATTTCATCATGTACTTTCTCGGTCTACTTTGGCTGGCTTGCATCGTTGGCTGGAATAAGCCTCTTCCGCCGATGGTCGATAGCGTTTGTACTTGGTGACCCAGCAAAGATCCTGATGGTGATGATCGTTCTACCCACTAATTGAATTAGCTGAAATCATTAACAGATAGGGGGGGGGATTTCTATATTATTCGACTCTTGTCTGCAAGCTAGGATTTTTATGGGTAGTGGCTCAGTTTGAACATTGCAAAGCTTGCGTGGGGAAAAGGCGGCCAGGAGGCCGCCCTGTGTTCGGGATGTTCCGCGATCCTCCAGCGATATCCGGTTCCGGATTGACGCCCTCGCGTGGCCCGCACTCCAGATAACCGGATGGCTCAGCTGTCGAGGTCCGGACAATTGAGATACTGCCTTTGCGCCTGGCTCGCCACAGTCTGGCCGGCGAGGATGTGTGTTCCGTTGCGCTTGCCGTTGCAATAGCAGTCCCGAATGTCCTGCCGCGTGCTGGCCACCGCATAGCACCCGGTCCGGTTATATCGGGTTAGGTTGGGTTGCCACTCAAAGCCATCGAAATACAGGTTCTGCTCCGCATTCGAGAACTCGCCGCGGGTCTTGAAGCAGCGGCGGATCAGGGGGTTGTCCATTGCTGCTTGCTCGTAAATGATGAACACATAGCGCGTGTTCTTTTTCAGGCCAGTAAATGGACGTTGGTTGGCTGATATGCGCGAACTCGGTTCTGTGGTGACGATGCCTAAACTCTGACTCGTCAGGATGGAGCCGGAACTGCCAACCCCATTTTCCCGTATAGACATAGATAGACTGTAGCTCTGTTTTGTCGTTCCGGCCAACATTCTCACATCAGCAAGGTTAATCCCCGGTGTAGATATTGTTACAGTTTTGTCTGTAAGATCCGCCACTCCCGTATCAATGGCATTGATTTGAGATGAGCCGCCTTGCGTGCAGGCGTCTGGCCCTTCGGTCTCTGGAATGACCAGCTCCATCTGGGCGGCGGCGGGCAGGGCGAGGGTGAGGGCCACCAGGGCGGCGGCCAGTGCCGTCAGGCACTTAAGTTGTGCGATACCGCATGGGAGGGGGGGGGGGTAAATTAAGGTAATCTTTCATTTTCTTCTCCAGAGTGAAATAAAATTTCGTTGATTATACCCATTTCAGCCGGCAAACGGGCGGATTTTCAAACTGGGCCACTACCTTTTTATGAGATAGAAGATTAACCAAATGCAATTATTCGAGGATAAATTACTAACAGGATCATTAACAAATGAATGATATGATAGACAGATGAATCAAGTTCCTTTTCCAAAACCGCCGCCTGCCAAGCCGATCCCTCTCGGCACGTGGCTGGATCGTACTGATCGTGCCGAAGTTGGACGCGAACCCTTTTTCTGCGGTCGAGACCTGGAATATTGTGTGTTTCAGAAAGCCGTAAACAGCCTCAATGACGGTCAAATTGGCGGCGGCACCATGATTTTCCAGGGTGCTCCAGGTGCAGGCAAGACGGCATTGATGAACGAATGCATGGAGGCGGTGCGCCTGCATTCTACCCCGCAAGATCCCTGGGCAGGGATATTGATTGAGGCAGATACACTGCAATCGGCGGCAAATGTGGTCATGATCCTGATCGAGGAAGCAAACCGGGAAAGAGAGCGGCTTGCAGAACAATTTCCTGGCCAGGTTCCAGGGAATTTTGAAAAGCTGGCAGAAATCGGCAGAAAATTCGTATCCGAGCTCTCGAAGCGAGGCTATGGCGTGAGTGCTGGTGGACTGGACCTGACGGTGCATGGAAAACCGGATGACGCATCGAATCAGGAAGCAGTTCTTGCAGAGAGGGTTTTTCGGGATGCTGCCCCCCAGTTAAAAGACATGCACATGGTGGTGTTTGTCGATGAGGCCCAGAACATGCCGATCCGCCAATCCACGAAGGCGGTTGTGAAGTGCCTGCACAAGAACTCGAAAGACATCCCCCTGATCGCGGCTTTCTTCGGCTTGAGCGATACACAGTCCGTACTGGGGCAGTGCGGCCTGTCGAGACTGCCCAAGGACCGAGTGGTCACTCTGGACACTCTCTCCCTTGCGGATGCAAGGAGTGCGATACAAGGCGTCTTTGACAGCTATGGCTCCGGAGACTCCGGCGAAGCAGAATGGATTGATGCGCTGACCGATCTTTCGCAGGGCTGGCCCCAGCACATCAACAGCGTATCAGTCGCTGCCTTGCGGGTCCTTAATGATCATGGCGGAAGACTGGATGAAGGTTTGCTGCAACAGGCAATTGAGAGCGGCCGGAAATACAAGGATTGCTACTACGCCCATCGTCTCGGAGCATGCACTCAAGACCTGACCTTGTACAGGAAAATCGCTACAGCGGAAAATGAAACGGCTGACAGGTCCTTATCACTTTCTCGGCTGCGCAACTTGACTACACCCCTGTTGCGGGAATCCACAACTTTTGAGGACTTCCTGGTCAATGCCCTGCATGCCGGAGTACTCATGGAAACAATGCACCCCCCGCAATATTACCGGATTCCCATTCCGTCCTTTGGTGATTACTTGCGGGCATTGCCGGAAGATTGACCTGGCGACTCTGTTTTTGACTCATCCCCGATCAACTCCAATGCCGATGTCTGGGATGATTCAATTCTCAAGAATGCTTTTCGCTTAATCAATATCCCAATTCAACTCTGGACAATAACTCCCGGAACCTCGGCAAACTAGGAAGTAGCCTGTCTAACTTTTCGTATTGCTTCCATTACTTACATCACTACCTTTTGTAAACATTGTCGATTTACCCCTTCTAATTTCATGCCATAACTTCATCCCATTGACATTTTCATATCGTATGAACTGAAGCATCGGACGGTGGCGGCAGACATTCAAATACCATCGTTCAACCCGAAAAAATGTCTGGGAAACCTTGGTTCGCCCATTAGGAAGTAAGGATTTTATGTTATCATCAAGTCCAGCTCCTGAGGGAAGCAATTCCTGTTGGGCAGTCATTGTCCGCCATCGTATTTACGGTTATTACAGCTTTTCCTCATGTATTGCAACCCCAGGAGCAATACTCCAGAACTCATTTATGACGAATATATAAATATCTATCTGATTTATCGGTTTAGGGCTACGCCTGATGTCCATTTGATAGAACTGCAAAGTTGCCGTAATCAAAACACTTGAAATCATGAAGAAACGAATATTACCACCCCACAAATCATTGTCATCGTCGAACGCATGACCATATATACAACGACTTGCTCATGTCATGCTGATATTTCTAAAATTGTCTCGAAAGACCAGAACCTCGAAATTTCAGTTCCATGCATAAAGGTTGGACTTGCCTACTCTTGACAATCGCCCTGATTGGATGCGCAGGGACTCGGACCGAACAAATAGAGCTGAACGACCCCGATGTGACGAGTAGTGAATCCCATAGTCAATCAGCTGAACCAATTGAATTAAAAACACAAACTTTCATACCACTACAACAAGCCAAGTTTGATCTGGGCCTGGCATTAGCAGTACACTCGGAGTGGATGGTTTATGAAGAATCTATTTCCAGCCAGCCAATAAGCCTTTCACAGATTTTGCTAACAGCTGAACAGCACTATGAAAATGACAATCTCATCGAGGGAGAGCGTCTTGCACTTCTTGTTTCAAAATTTGCAAGGCTTGCATTTCAGCAACATGTCTTGAACCAAAAATTTCTACTCAATGGAAAAAATTTATACGGTCAGTGAATTAAGTCACGATTTACGCAACAAGCTCGAATCCGACTTTGGCTCAATTCGAGTGGAAGGTGAATTGTCGGCTGTAACCGTATCTGCCGCCGGCCACTGCTACTTTTCCCTAAAAGAAGCGAATTACCTGATTCGCTGTGCATGGTTCAGAAATCGCCGAAGGAACAATTCCATTCGTCCTGAAGAAGGCATGCAGGTTATTGTTGATGGACAAATTTCGCTCTACCAGCCTCGTGGCGATCTGCAGCTCATCACTCACCAGATGCAAATTTCCGGTGAAGGAGCACTCAGACTGGCATTTGAAAATCTCAAGCAAAAGCTCAATGCTGAAGGACTATTTGATTCAGATAAAAAACAACCGATACCCGCAATACCAAAATCCATCGGTTTGATTACATCTCCTACAGGTGCTGTATTGCATGATATCATCATTACCATCAAGAAGCGTTTTCCAATGTTGCAAGTGCTCCTGTACCCTGTCTCTGTGCAAGGAGAACAGGCTCCGATCGAAATTGTCAACATGCTGGAAACTGCCAAAAGACGAAACGAGGTCGATGTGATTGTTGTCGCACGAGGCGGAGGATCTGCTGAAGACTTGCAAGCTTTCAATGATGAACGAGTCGCTCGTGCCATTTATGCTTGTTCAATTCCCGTTATCAGCGCAGTCGGACATCAGGTCGATATCTCGATCACTGATTTTGTCGCTGATTACTCTGCCCCAACACCGACTGGCGCTGCGGAACAATTGACCATCGGCGGCTCCAGATTAGGTCTGACCATTAACAACCTGTCGATCAAGCTCTCGAATCTGGGACAAAGATACTTGCAACAAAAACAACAGGCATTAGACTACCATACAGCCAGATTGGTTCGTCCTGACCAGAGGCTTGAGCTGTGGCTGCAGCATCATCAACATCTTACCCAGCAATTAATCGCAAGGATTAGGAGCGACTTTGAGTTTCGTCTCTCGAAATTAAATGATCTGGTTTTATCGCTGAGAATCCACTCGCCTTTGTCTAAGAGTGATCTGTTACGACAACAAACCGAGCATCTTCAAGGTATTCTGCTACAAGCTATGCGAAAGAAGCTCTCCGAAGCTGCCAAAAAGGTAGAGCAACTCCAGAGTTCAATCAAAATTTTGGGGCCCAAGACGACCCTTGATCGCGGATATGCGATCGTGTTCAACAAACAGGGTAAGGTTGTAACTTCACCCGCCAATGTCAAAAGGGGCGAGATCCTTGATCTCGAAGTTGCCAAGGGACAGATCCAGACAACTGTAAACTAATCGTTCTTTGTCATTTGATGAGCAACCGAACTTATCCGGCAAGCAAGTTCATTATTCCGGTTCTGCTCTTCATTATTCCGGTTCTTGGGTGGGCTGTTGATCTACCAAAACCACATAATTTTCCAGGGGGATTTACTCTGATTCCCATTGAAGCTCATGTGCAAAAACCGCGAGTATTCTTTGGACTTGATCCTGTATTGCTACTAAAAGAGAAGCAAGAATGGCTTGCTGTAGTCGGTCTACCCATGAATCTTGTACCCGGCAAATACATGTTGAGAGTTGAGTACCCCGAAGACTCAATTCTACAGAGAACCCTGATATCATTCACCGTCTATCCTCTTCATTCCAAATATAAGCAGCGTTCATTTACTCTACCTGAGCAATTCACACCAGAGCAGTTTGCGGCACACGACAATCAGAAACTGAGAAGCATGTTTGGGTTGCATGATTTTGAATCTGAGCCAATTATCCCTGACTTTCAATTTCAGCACGTCATTACCAAAGGCAGCTTTTTGCCCTTTGGGAGGATACTGTCAGAAAACCAGAGCCAAGACTACGTTCTGGAAGATCACCCGATGCTCACCTATCTCAGCATGGACAGTGCCATTGCCTACTCACCGGGTAGCGGTATTGTTGAAAATATCATTGATCGAGGTACGCTTGATCAAAAAATCGTGATTCGGCATTCAGATCATTTTCGTTCAATACTAAGTTTCGTCGCAAATTCCCCTCTGGAAATAGGAGATTCAGTCAAGGCTGGTGAGCCAGTCGGCACTACCTCGCGGATTGATTCAATCGGGACCGAGCGTATTGACTGGTATTTGATGCTAAATGGTGCCGAAATTGACCCACTACTGATGATCGAACAGATTTCAACAAAAGAATGACTACGTTCTTACCTGTCACGATGATAAGCACCCCTACTTTGTGATCGCTTGCTCTGATATGGATTTTCTGCAACCTGAAACTTTATTCGAAAAGAAGTACCACGCAATCGGTAAGTATTGGCAAGAAATCTAGAAATGTAACGACGATAAGATTCGGGTAATTTATCAACCTGGTTACCATGTATGACAATTTGCGGAGGATTGCTCCCAGCTTGGTGTGCATATTTCAGCTTGATCGGTCGATTGCGATGAGATGGGGGCGGTGTCATGAACACGGCATCATGTAATGCCCTGTTCAAACTTGAAGTGGATATCTTGATAAAAGCTGACTCTCGTGCACGCAAGGCCGCCGGAATCAATTGGTCAATGCGGGTGCCGTATAATGCGGATATCTCAAGTTGATCATAGTCTGGAAGGAAAGACAATCTATCGCTGACTTCTTGTACAACCACTTTCTTCCAGCGCTTGCTTAATCCATCCCATTTATTCAAAACTACAACCACGGAACGACCTAACTCGTTGACCATGCCGGCGATAGTCAAATCCTGAGTTTGAACTCCCACATTAGCATCGATCACTAGCAACACTACTTGACTCATTTCAATCGCCTGCAAGGTCTTGATCACGGAAAATTTTTCAATACGCTCTTGGACTTGGGATTTCTTTCTGATTCCTGCTGTGTCAATCAATTCGAATTCGTTTCCATCAACGGTGATTGATGCGCGAACGCAATCACGCGTAGTACCTGCGATTCCACTTACGATTGAGCGTTTTTCACCTGCGAGCTGATTCAATATGGTCGATTTCCCAACATTCGGCCGTCCAGCTATCACTATGCTCGGTAGTGCCCCCGATTCTTCTTGATAACCATCATTAAAAGTGTCTTCAATTTGTATAAGTTGCAGAAGTTTTGGAATTCCATTGCCCCGCCTTGCCGAGATAGACAGAGGTTTTCCAAGACCCAACTCCTCAAATTCAGAAACGGCAAGATAAGGGTCATGTCCTTCTGTCTTGTTGACAACAACGGTTACAGTCGCTCCTGAAGCACGAAGCATTTGAGCGATTTCACGATCGGGCATCAATGCCCCATCTCGACCATCAACCACAAATAGAACCCTATCGGCTTCGATTACCAAATTCTCGACTTGGTCCTGAATATCGCGGGCATATTCCTCGCCATTTTGTGCGATTCCTCCCGTATCCACGACCAGGAAAGGACATTCGATGGATCGACAATATCCATATTGTCGATCACGGGTAACACCGGGCTGATCATCAACCAGTGCGTTTTGAGTCTGAGTCAGACGATTGAAGAGAGTCGATTTGCCGACATTAGGTCTGCCAATTAAAGCAACAACAGGAAGCATAACCGCTGATCTCCATGAAATTGATTTCGATCAGTCTTGGATATCAATGAGCGCCAGTTCGTTTTGTGACGTGAACACTGCGGCAGTTCGTCCATTTTTGACGATGGCAAGGACCGCACCGGAAAACAACTTCTGAGTATCAATTAACCGGCCGGAAAGTGGATCAAGGCTGTGCAATCGGCCCTTTGAATCGCCAACGAGAACTCGATCATTAATAAACACGGGAGGACTCACGCCATGCCCTCGAAACATTTCCTGCTTCCAGGTAATAGCCCCTGTTTCAATATCGAAAGCCGCCAATTCTCCTAAATCGGAAACTACATATACATTCTTTTCACCCAAAGACATGGGCAGTCGTGTGGAATATTGTGTCTCCCAAATGATTTCAGCAGAACTGAGGTCTATGGATTTAATGTAACTTCGATAGGCAGCAGCATAGGCCCTGGTCGTGCTGATTATTGGAGGTGAATCGACATCATTGATTCTGTCAACATCATTGCGACCTCCAATATTGCCAATATTTATTTCCCAGCCAAGTCGACCGGTTATCGGGTCGCCAATTACTAATTTACCATTTGACAGTCCAATCAGCATGAAGTCTCGATGCAGGGTCGGCTGCGAATCACCCTGCATTGTCAATCCGGGTCTCTCGGTCTCAAGAATCCAGCGCTGCTCGCCATCATCTGGATCAAGACCAATAATATGTCCATCTGAAGTCCGTATTACCACGGCATGCTCGGAAACTGCCGGAATAGCCGAAATCTGGTATTTAATCGGCCTGGTCCAAGCGATATCACCATCGTCAGTATCCAGTGCCGTGACATTTCCATTGACATGTCCAACTACCGCGATTTCAGCACTAACCCCAACTGCAAAACTGATTGATGAATCGAGATTGGTTGTCCAGTTCATTTCACCTGAATCTAGTCGAATACTTCGGATGTTTCCAGAAGGAGTGGCGGCAACCACACTATTACTGGCAAAAGCTGGGGCAAATTGGGCATAACGCTGGAGAGAATCACCCGGTAGATTTCGTTGCCATATGACGTTAATTTCATCAACTCCGGAATCTGGCGTGAGCTCGACAGACTTGACTGGTTCTTGAAAGCGCCCCCAAACCGTTGGCTTGGGCACTTTGTCCGTTGCACATGCTGAAATCAAAAATACAGCACAGAGCAAAGTGATGAGTATTTTCTTTTGATGATTCATAGATTATCAAGTTTGGCTCGAATAAATTCATGTCGATTAAAGAAATCAAATTCGGAATTTAGGCTGGCCTGATAAGCCTCCCTCGCTAATTCCAGATCACCATTTTGGTTACGGAGCGCATAGGCATCTCCTAGCAGTTCCTGATAGCGTGATTGAAACACTCCCTTGTCTGTGTCAGCGATCATTTCCAAAACCTCATCAAATTCTCCCATGGACAACATGACCGCTGATAAACGCAATCGGGCGATATGAGTAAGTTTCTCGTCATTCGATTGCTCAACAACCCAGCGAAGCTCAGCCGCAGCCTCATCAACCTTGTCATCTTCAATCAACAACCTGGCCATCAGCATGGCTGCCAATTGAGAATAGACCAGAGAAGAATATTTACTCTTTAGCGTCTCGAACTCATCCCTTATGGCATTCACATCTCCACTGTTCAAGACTTGCTGGTACAATAAGGAGGCTGACTCGGAACTCTGAGCCTGATGGTATTGCCAATAGTTGAATCCGCCAATCCCACCAAAACCCAGGGTAACGGCGATCACGACCGGTTTTCCCCATTCATGCCACAATAACTTGGCTCGAGTAAGATCATCGTCATCAGCCAGCTTCAGTTCTTCAACTCTCGATATAGATTTTTTCTTGTTCAAGGTAATAATGTTACGTTAGGGTTTTCACGCATTCTCCAATAATCTCTTCAACAGGCACATTGGAATGAGGTTTATTTTCTCGTAGATGTTTTAACTGGATCACGCCTGAATCGGCTTCATCCTGTCCACGAATCAAGGCCAGTAGTGCACCCGATTGATCCGCTTTCTTCAATTGATTTTTGAGTTTTCCCTTTCCACAATTCTCGATTATATTCAAGCCATTGTCACGAAGTTGCTCAGCGATGCGGGTGGTAACATCAACGCTTTCGGTGAGATCGATCATGTAGGCATGGATCGTCTCAGTCTTGCTATCGTCGTCTTGGAGCATCACTAATTCAATCAATCGCTCCAAACCCATTGCAAAACCGATCGCCGGCGTATCTTTTCCCCCCCTGTTCTCAATGAGTTTATCATATCTACCTCCTGCACAGACGGCAGATTGCGCACCTAGTTGATCTGTTGTCCACTCAAAAACCGTGCCGCTATAGTAATCCAAGCCCCTGACCAGTTTCGGATTGATTCGGTAGGAAATTCCTGACTGTTCAAGCGAGTTGCACAATAATTCGAAGTGCTTCCGCTCATCATCTCGCATAAAATCATGGAGCAGCGGCGCATTCCTGAGGATTTCCTGAACCTGTGGATTTTTATTGTCAAGAATACGCAGTGGATTGGTATGCAGCCTTCTCAGGCTAACTTCATCAAGATGATCCCTCATTTCAGTCAGGAAGCTTGACAGCGCTCGGCGATATTCTGCTCTTGATCTCTCTGAACCAAGTGTATTGAGCTCAAGAGTCAATCCTTTTATATCCAGTTCTTTCCATATTCTCTCGCCAATTCGAATGATTTCACTATCGATATCTGGACCTGGCCAACCAAGAGCCTCAACCCCAAACTGATGAAACTGACGGTATCGGCCACGTTGAGGACGCTCTCGACGGAACATTGGACCCATATACCATAATCGAATCTGGCGATTGTGCGTCAAACCATGTTGAATACAAGCTCGGACTGTGCTAGCCGTCGACTCTGGTCGTAGAGTCAGGCTCTCTTCCCCAGCATCCATGAAGGTATACATTTCCTTTTCAACAATATCTGTTTGATCACCGATCGATTGAGTGAACAAAGCAGTCTTCTCGACGATTGGAGTGCGGATTTCCCGATAGCCATATTTTTGCGATACGCCACGCAAAACGGCTTCTACCCGATGCCATACCCTTATCTGATCGGGAAGCAAATCATTCATGCCACGAACAGATTGTATATTCTTCACTGCATTCATATTCTCTGGTGGTCAATCCTATTCACTTTATGCCACGGTGATTGACACACCCCATCCTAATCGAAACATTGCCGCTCCAGGATACGACCTACTGCATTGCAACACGTTCGGAACGTTGTGTTCGGTCAGCGAAATCCCCGGCTAATTGTCCACAAGCCGCTTCAATGTCATCTCCCCGTGTCTTACGCGTGATAACAAATATATTCCGACTTCGCAATTCCTCGCCGAAGCGTTCGATCTGATCATGGGCTGATCGCTCATACGGAATGCCATGATAAGGATTGAAGGGTATTAAATTCACTTTGCAGGCTATATCTTGCAACAATCCCGACAATTGCCGTGCATGCTCAATATCATCATTCACTCCTTTCAACATAACATATTCAAAAGTCACTCTCATGCGATTACCCAAATTACAATAGCGACGACAACTATTCAGCAGTACCTTGATCGGGTATTTTCGATTTAGGGGTACCAACTTCGAACGAAGATCATCATTCGGAGCATGCAGTGAAACCGCTAGTGATACACGACAGCGCTCAGCTAGAGCATCTATGCCAGGCACATGTCCAGCGGTACTCAGCGTAACCCTTCGTTTTGACAAGCCAAGCGCATAATCATCCATCATCAGATGCATCGCCGAAATAACATTGTCAAGATTTAACAATGGTTCTCCCATACCCATCATGACTATGTTCGTGACCGGCCTTTCTCGATCCTTGAAGATTGAGTTTACCCTCAGTTGCGGATCATCACTTAATGAACGATTGGCCAAAATTACCTGTGAAATGATTTCGCTGGTATCCAGATTTCGATTGTAACCCTGTCGAGCGGTTGCGCAAAAAGTGCAATTCAGACTACAACCGACTTGCGATGATACGCACAATGTCCCTCGGTCCGTCTCAGGAATATAGACCGTCTCAATGCAGTTTCCATCATGCAGTTTCATCAGCCACTTTACCGTCCCATCCCTAGACGCCTTTTGGTTAACAATTTCAGGCAGAGTCAAAGCCGCCCTGTTTTCCAGCAAAAGCCTTAGGGACTTGCTAAGATCGGTCATCGATGAAAATGAATGGATGTCTCTTTGATAAATCCATTGCAGAATCTGTCTTGCTCGAAATGGTTTTTCTCCCAGAGAATCGAGATACGACTCAAGACCAGAACGATCAAGACATAGCAGGTTTTGTGCAGAGACGAAAGTATTCAAGACAATCAGAAAGAAATTCGATCAGCGAGTTCTTGAACAAATCTGGCTGGAATCAAAAAAGAATGCAATTTCCTGTTGTGCAGTCTCTTGGGAGTCTGAACCATGTACGGCATTTTCCTGGACATCGGTTGCAAAATCCGCTCGAATGGTTCCGGGAGATGCTTCGGCAGGATTGGTAGCTCCCATTACTTCACGATTTTTCAATATGGCATTTTCGCCCTCCAAAACTTGGACCATAACCGGCCCAGAAGTCATGAAGTCGACCAATTCTCCATAGAATGGACGGTCCTTGTGAACCAGGTAAAATTGTTCTGCCTGCTGTCGTGTCATGTGTAACATTCTTGATGCCACAACAATCAGGCCGGCATCCTCAAATCTCTGGTAAATTTTTCCGATCTGATTATTTGCTACAGCATCGGGCTTGACGATTGAAAATGTTCGTTCAATTGCCACTTGCATTGCTCCTTATAAGGTGAATTTTATCGGTATGCATCTTGCGTTTTCTTGCACAACTCGATGATTTAAAATGTAAATAAAATCATGTTCTAGACTCAAGATGGCATCTAGTCTCAAACTTTTTCCGAAGTTCAAGAACAGGCTGACTTGAACTAGTCATTATACCTTATCCAAACACAAGTAAATTAACGAAGTTTTTCTCATAAAGTGCTAGTTCCCGGATTGAAAGAATTCCAGGCATATGGGAAATCAGGAGCCTGCTCCTCTTGGTCTGGAGAGGCACGGAATAACAGTTGTGCAATGCAACAGTACGGAGATCTTACGGTTGTGCGGGCTGGCCCTTTCGGCATCATCGTGCGGTGCGGAACCGAAATCCTGTCCAGTCATCTGAAATTCATGGAAGACATGCTGAACATCATGGGCAGGCGGTATTTTTCCGAATGATTTATGGCATGGGGGGGGGGGTGTCGACATGATGAATTGGCAGCGTATTGACATATACATTAAAACAGTCAAAACATCATGACAATTGACCGAGACCTCTTCCTGCTTCATGCCGGCTATCAGGAAACCAGCATACCCATCCCCTGGCTCCGGAACCGGCCACTGAACTTCCGCTTCGTCTGAAACAAACCGCTCAAGTGTCACATGCATCAACCCAGTTGGGAATTCAGGCTAGCTCTCCGTTGCAAGCACATTTGACCTGCCTTTCTTTTGGGGATTATGCAGCAAAGTGCCGAAATCCACTGTGCAGAGACCGAATCGAAGTCCCGCCATGACTGACATTTCGACCCACACTGCCGGCAAATCCTTCCGCAAGGGGCTGAGCCTGCCGCAATTGTTTCGCCTCTTTCTCGAAGATGAGACTGCCGAGGCTTGGTTCATCCAGCGCCGGTGGCCGAATGGCATCACCTGCCCGCACTGCGGATCGAAGAATGTGCAGACCGGGCCAAACACAAGACCATGCCCTTCCGGTGCCGGCCAAGGACTGCAGCAAGCGGTTCAGCACTTCGGACAGCCTTGTCCATGCGAAGATTCTCCCCTGCGAATGGAAATCAAGCCGGAAATCCGGCTGGATACGGCATGACTGCTTCACGACCAAGCCTCATCCATCCTGTGCTTCTCGAAAAAAAAGGTAGTGGCCCAGTTTGAAAATCCGCCCGTTTGCCGGCTGAAATGGGTATAATCAACGAAATTTTATTTCACTCTGGAGAAGAAAATGAAAGATTACCTTAATTTACCCCCCCCCCCCTCCCATGCGGTATCGCACAACTTAAGTGCCTGACGGCACTGGCCGCCGCCCTGGTGGCCCTCACCCTCGCCCTGCCCGCCGCCGCCCAGATGGAGCTGGTCATTCCAGAGACCGAAGGGCCAGACGCCTGCACGCAAGGCGGCTCATCTCAAATCAATGCCGTTGATACGGGAGTGGCGGATCTTACAGACAAAACTGTAACAATATCTACACCGGGGATTAACCTTGCTGATGTGAGAATGTTGGCCGGAACGACAAAACAGAGCTACAGTCTATCTATGTCTATACGGGAAAATGGGGTTGGCAGTTCCGGCTCCATCCTGACGAGTCAGAGTTTAGGCATCGTCACCACAGAACCGAGTTCGCGCATATCAGCCAACCAACGTCCATTTACTGGCCTGAAAAAGAACACGCGCTATGTGTTCATCATTTACGAGCAAGCAGCAATGGACAACCCCCTGATCCGCCGCTGCTTCAAGACGCGTGGCGAGTTCACGAATGCGGAGCAGAACCTGTTTCTCGATGGCTCTGAATGGAAACCCAACCTAACCCAATATAACCGGACCGGGTGCTATGCGGTGGCCAGCACGCGGCAGGACATTCGGGACTGCTATTGCAACGGCAAGCGCAACGGAACACACATCCTCGCCGGCCAGACTGTGGCGAGCCAGGCGCAAAGGCGGTATCTCAATTGTCCGGACCTCGACAGCTGAGCCATCTGATCCATCCGGTTCTCGGGAGTGCGGGCCACGTGAGGGCGTCAATCCGGAACCGGATATCGCTGGAGTATCGCGGAACATCCCGAACACAGGGCGGCCTCCTGGCCGCCTTTTCCCCACGCAAGCTTTGCAATGTTCAAACCGAGCCACTACCCCTAATCGGTAGTGGCTCGGTTTGAAAATCAATCTTTGCTTTCGGATTAGGAAAGTGATAGAATAATGCCATAGGCAAACTTAGACGGTTACATACCATGACACACTTTACCCCCCCCCCCCCGCCCTTTCTCAAGGCTTTCGCCGCCATTCTGCTGAGCACGGCCCTTTCCCTGCCCGCATCGGCACAACAAATCCAGCAGACCGCGATCACCCATTCACGGGTTCTGCAATCCACCACCACTTACGTCACCAGACTGAATCAGAACCTGGTCTGGCCCGCTCCAACAGTTCAAGGCAGAACCTGGACTGGCCTGGTCCGGAACCTGAAGATCGAGGTCCTGCCCGGTCCTGCGGGCTCGACCACGACCTTCGGCGTGGGAGGCGACTTCAAGTGCGCCCACAGTCCGGGCCCGGGGCAACCGGTCGAATTCCACAACGCGACCGGCACCTATTCCCGCGGCGGGGCCATCGCCCGCGCCTGCCCCACCTGGACGGCCCGCAAGTGCTCGCGGAGCGTGACCTTCATGGGCAGGACCTTCACCGCCAACCGCGGGTATCCGACGTGCAATGAAGATACGGACGAGAACCTGCCTAGCGATGGCCAGTACACTGGGAAGACGCGTAAACAGCAGACTGCTGTTCCTGACTCGATCGCCCGGACCCTGAGCAACGGCATCTTCCGGGTGCGGGTCTGGGGCAATGTCTGCATTAATGGCGGCGCTACATGTCGCTCATTCAAGGATGGCGAAGGCAGAAACTTGATTCGTAATCCAACGGTTGTACATCTGACCGGCTATGGAGCCACCTTTCAGCATGCCCGCCATTGCGGCCCGGAGCGCTGGCCCTCCGAGGCATGGCAGCAAAGAAGCGGTCCCGGTTATGCCGAATACTGCGACATCACCGTCGATGTGCGCTAGTGACTTCCGTCCGGCAACACGCATCCGAGGGGCGGCCTCCTGGCCGCCTTTTCCCCACGCAAGCTTTGCAATGTTCAAACTGAGCCACTACCAAAAAAAAATTTGGGAATTATATACTTGATAGCCAATTTATGATATAATACGTCTATATTAACAAATTAGAGATTGTATCAAATGGCAGAAAAAGCACCCGGAAAGCACTATAGGAAAGGCGTATCATTACTCGAATTATTCAGAATGTTCCCAGACAACGAAACCGCCCGGCAGTGGTTTGAGCAACAACGCTGGGGAAACGAACCATGGTGTCCTTACTGTGGATCGTACAACGTCCGCCCAGACAAAAGCAAAAACCAGCCATGGCGTTGTAAAAGCAACGGATGTCGTAAGCGTTTCAGTGCCAAGATAGGCACTCCACTCTACGAGTCAAAACTTGACTACCAGACTTGGGTTGTGGCAATATACCTGATGACCACTTCGTTGAAGTCGGTATCTAGCATGAAACTTCATCGAGATTTGGAAATTACACAGAAAACCGCATGGTATCTGGCGCATCGTATTCGCGAATCGTTTGAATGTGATGATGATAATAAATTTGGCGGCCCTGTTGAAGTCGATGAGACTTACTTTGGTGGTAAGCGTTCCAATATGAGCAATAAAAAACGCAAGGAAATGAAAGACACTGGACGCGGTGCAGTGGGTAAAACTGCGGTAGTTGGTATTAAGGATCGGGAAACCAATGAAGTCCGAGCCAAAGTCATTGCAAATCCAGATAAAGAAACTTTGCATCCGTTTATCGCTGAAAATGTGGATGAAGATGCAATGGTCTATACCGATGATGCGGTTGTTTATGACTCCTTGCCTTACGACCATGAAGCAGTTAAGCACTCGGTCAAAGAATTTGTCAAAGACCAAGCGCATACCAACGGGGTTGAATCTTTCTGGGCTGGGCTGAAACGAGCTCATAAAGGGACTTTTCACAAGATTTCTCCGAAGCACCTGAACCGCTATGTCCATGAGTTCGCTGGTAAGCACAATATCCGTTGCAATGATACGCTTGACCAGATGGCTAGCATAGTTCGCGGAATGGAAGGCAAGCACTTGGACTACAAGGGGTTGAAGAAATCTAATAACTTATCAAGTATGGCGAGGGCGTGATGGCTATAGAGAGGATTACAGAAAGCGAAGCTGAAGTTGCGATTGACCTACAGCTTATGTCTGCGGGATGGCAGCTTGATCCTCGCAATTCCTATAGAAATGTTTACAAGCAACAGGCAAGAACAAGTGAACAAAACAAGCAACTAAACCCTTTGAGTCCAGACTATGTTCTTTATTCCTATCAAGATTCAGACAAACCTTCTATAGTCATCGAAGCAAAAAAACCTGGAAAGTCAATGACAGAAGCATTGGACGATGCGATCAGAAAATATGCTCTTAAAATAAATGCTCCGATTGCCATTTCGTCTGACGGATGGAGAGTCAGAACATGGCACATAAAACGCAATGAACCTCTTTTCATCAACGGTCGAGAAGTTGATGAGCTGTTTAGCCCTGAATTAGCAAGCAGGTTTATTTCTAACAACAATTTCAGCAGTTTTTCCAAGGAAACACCAGTTGGAAAAGATGAATTGTTGAAAAAATTCAAGAAGGCAAACAACATTTTGAGCAATGAAGGATTTGCGGCAGGTGTAGACCGGTTTTCAGAGTTTGCCAACTTAATGTTCTTGAAATTGAAAATGGAAGGGGGGGGGGGGTAAAGAAGTATCGGGATTATCTTGGTCAGACGTTGAGGCAAAGCATGGAACTTCCTTGTTAAAAATAATCAAGGCAATGCTTTCAGAATTGCGAAAAGAGCATGGCAAATTGTTTGCCCAGTCCAAAATAGAAAACCCGAAAAACATGGAACGTTTGATTGAGATACTGTCATCGTTTCACCTTTCTTCCGTAAATGACGACATAAAAGGGTTGGCATTTGAGCACTTCATACACTCATACACAAGAGGAGCTCAAAATGATTTGGGCCAATATTTCACGCCACGCCATATAGTAAGGCTAATGGTTCAGTTGCTAGATCCAAAAATTGGAGAAAAGATTTACGATCCATTTTGTGGAACTGGGGGAATGTTGATAGAGTGTTTTCGATACATAAACCAACGTACTTTTGATCCAGAAGACTTGAAGATACTTCGGCAAGATACCCTGTTTGGAAGAGATCTTAGTGATGTGGCAAGAATTGCCATGATGAACATGATTATGTTCGGAGACGGCCATTCAAACATACAAAGAGGAAATTCTTTTTCCATGCTGGGTGAAACAAAGCATGAGTTTGATATTGTTATTACAAATATTCCATTTTCGCAATCCACTGATTTTTATGCAGGTTATCCGGTAGTCCCTTCAGGAGAAAAAAACGGAGATAGTGTTGCTGTACAGCATTGTTTGGAAAGCCTCAGTCAAAAATCATCTTCACGGGCAGCGATTATCGTACCGATAGGTTTTTTGTATAAGGATCATGTTGCAGGTGAAAGACGACACATACTGAAAAATTACAATCTTCAAAGGGTGATTGAATTATCTCCAAAATGTTTTCAACCATACACCGAAACGCAAACAGCGGTTCTATTAATTCATAGAAAGCCAAAAACACACGTATCCTTCATATACAACAAAGTAAAGAACGATGGATTTAGCCAGGATGGGTACAGGGTTCCATTGCCTGGAGAAAACGATATTGACAAGGCGATTGACGGCGAAAGCGGTATTAGAGTCAAGATTGAAAACCTTGAAAACAATAAATTCAAAAAACTCTACTACATAAAATCTGTTGATGATTGTTGGGAGTTAAATGAAATTGCAAAAGTAATTGCTGGAACTGGAAGAATTTCTCCAAAAACGAAATTAGGTGATGTTAACAATGGAATTCACCCAATCATGATGGTGGCTGATCTAGCGGAGCGCCATATTGATTACTGCTTAACAGAAAGTTCCTACAAAATCACGGATGATGCCGTTTTAGAAAAAAGACCCCATCTTTTTCCCAAGTTAACAACCCTCATACCTACAACTGGAAAAGCTTCTCTCAAAAACCATAGGGCATTGCTCGGTATCAATTCTTATGCAACCAGCACATTGACTGGCATCGAAGCAAGACCGAACATGATCCATCCGTATTGTTTGTTTTATTATTTTCTCAATTTTGATATTGAGCACTTGACTTATGATCTGGGATATCCAGGAATAACTGCGTCAACTTTGAAGAAATGCCTGATTCCAAACTATAACGACAAACAACAAGACGAAATTATAAAAAAAATCAGCAATGCGATAGATAACGAAATTCGTCTGAAGAAACTGCACAACGAAATAGTTAATTGCCGTGAACAAACCTAACAAAAAACCAACACCTGCACCCAAATTATCAAGCCGCGTTACCGACTTTCGGATCAATGCAACGCCGGAGCAAGTTGGGAGGGTTTTGATGAAAGGTGGAGCGGCTCCGCGCCCTGAAACGCGTAAGCCAAAGAAGTAGAACTAAAACCTTGCCAAGGTTTGTGAATTATACAAGATTTTGGCTATCAAGTATATAATTCCCAAAAATTTGCCTTGCTTTCGGTGGCAAAACCCATAGAATACACATAGAATACAATTACAATTGGAGACGAACCTCATGATCTGCTTTACCCCCCCCCCCACACACCCATACAGCACCTGACGACACTGGCCGCCGCCCTGGTGGCTCTGATGCTGGCCCTGCCCGCGCAGGCGCAAGTCATGCCGACAGTCGAACAATGCAATGACAAACGCCTGTTCACCATGGAAAAGTTTATATTTGCGGGTGATGGCACCATGAATGAAAATAATTCAGACTTCGGCCGAAACGGGATCCGAGTCCATAGGATGGCCGGTTGCCCTGGTCTAGATGCCAATGTGCTAGAAGAAGTGGGTTTCTGCATGAATGTCTGGGACACGACCCCATGCAGCGGCAACGAATGCAAAAACACTGCGGGCAAAGTTGTAGGAACACGGGTTAACCCGGACTGGCATTCCGAAAACCTTGTATGCGGTGTCATGTTAGCGCGCGAAGCATTTGCAGGTTTTATTGTTGGGTCGCCACATGATAACGGGGTCAAGGACAATCTCACCAACCGGTTGATTATCGCTTTAGCCGACAATCCCCGCGAACATGTGTTTTTCGACATCCGGGACAACGACTGACGTGATCGGGGAGGCTGCAACGGATGTGACAGCGGCGGCATCGACCCTGAAAATGGACTGACACTCGCGAATTTCAAGGTGAGATAGTACCGATTGGATCGTCTTTCTGTCAAATTGCGAACACGGATCAATGGAGACCTCCCATGACCATCCCCAAAGCCCGACCCACCATCTCGATCCCCGAGAACACCTACCAGCCCAGCAAGGCGCAACTGGAGGCGGATCTGCGGGTCAACGCCGCATTCGATGATGCGATGGATGCCGTGTTGCGTCCAGTAAAGATTGAGCGGGTCAAAAACCGAAGTGATGGGGTTTTTGCTTGGACACTTTGCTACATAATCCCCTTTCTTTTATCGATTTGGCCATGCTCTGGTAGGGGATCCTCTTCCCCAAGAAACACGGGCTCTTGGGCTGGCATCGACAACTGTCATTTCTGCTATTTCTGGAAATTAGTCTTGGGCCAACACATATTTGGCCTCACTCAACAAGTGCTAAACAAGTCAGTTTCCGAATCATGATCAGTCAATTATTACCTGACACGCGGAGTGACTGGAAAACCCGACAATGAGCGTGTCCAGGAGGTCCGTGCAAACCTCAGAACTTTTCAACACGAATGTCCGGCAGGTTCCGCTTTGTTTGCCGAACACCATCTTGCTACTGAGCCGTCTCGCCTTTAGAGCCAAATGCAGTCCGTACCAAAAACCCGCTTCTTTGTGAGGGAATCGATAACATCACTCTCACAAGCTTTCGAGTTATGGTCGAAAGTAGTGCGCGGGGCGGAAAGGGTTTCATCCAGCGGCTACCGTTTTCTGGTCTGATTGTACCTCAATTCCATCCTTGAACTGCACTCCCTCGATGACCTGTCCGAGCCTGCGGAACCCGCGCAGCCTTCGCCAGCGGGATTCCGCGCACTGTCCGAGCTTGAACATCATGTCGAGCATGGTGTCGCGGCTCAGGCAGCCCCGGGTCGTCCGGGTCCGGTGGCGGATCGTGGCAAAGGTCGACTCGATCGGGTTGGTGGTGCGAATGCTCTGCCAGTGCTCGGCCGGGAAGTCGAAGAAGTTCATCAGCTCCTTGCGATCCTCGATCAGCTTCACTGCGGCCTTGGGATACTTGTCCTGGTAGCGGGCCAGGAAACGGTCGAAGGCCCGGTCGGCCTGGTTCCGGGTCTCCGCCATCCAGATCTGTTGCAGTGCCGACTTCACCTTGGGATGGATGGCCTTCGGCATGGCGGCCAGCACGTTGGCGGTCTTGTGCACCCAGCAGCGCTGGTGCCGGGCCTCCGGATAGACCCGGTCGAGTGCCGACCAGAACCCCATGGCACCGTCCCCGATCGCCAGTTTCGGAGCGTTCATGCCCCGGCTCTTCAGGTCCAGCAGCACGTCCTGCCAGCTCAGGGTGGATTCGCGCACCCCGTCCTCGATGGCCAGAATCGACTTCCGGCCCTGGTCGTCCACGCCGATCACCACCAGGCAGCAGAGCTTCGTCTCCTCGTTGCGGAGACCGCTGTACACCCCGTCCGCCCAGACGTACACCCACCGGTCCTGGCTCAGGTCACGCTGCGTCCACTCCTTCCTCTCGTCCAGCCAGACCCGCTTGAGACGCTTGACCACTGACGGCGAGAACCCCTTCGCCTGCTTCCCCAGCAGCCCGGACAGCACGCCGGCCATCTCGCCGGTGCTGACCCCCTTCAGGTACAGCCAGGGCACCCAGGCCTCCAGCGTGCGACTCTTGCGCACATACGGCGGAACCACCGACGAGCGGAAGGTCACCGGCTTGCCGTCGTTGGAACGAACCTTCGGAATCCGCACCGGGACCGAGCCGATCCCGGTCTGGATCGAGCGCTCCGGATGATGGCCACTGCGCACCACCAGCCGGAGGTTCTGTTCGGTGCGGCGGTCTTCATACTGCTTCAGGAACTCGCCCAGCTCGGCTTCCACTGCCACCTGCAGCAGCCGACGGGCACCCTCGCGCAGAATCGCGGTCAATTCATCCTTGAACTTGCCGATTTTTGAATAGTCAATAATGTTATCATCTCTCATAGTGGCGTACCTCTTGGTTAACGGTTTTTGAAATTTGTTAGTTAATCCGGTTACGCCGCTTTTTTCAACCCCCCTTTCCGCCCACGCACTACTTTCGACCATAACTCCAAGCTTTCTTGTTCTGCACCATAAACATGAATCTCAGATGAAATTTTGATTTACTTTTACAATCCTTTCGTATACGGACTCCAACATCTCGGCCAATGGTTTTTTATGTCCCCAGAATTCGGGATAATCTCCCCCTTTCTTAATCAAAATGGCTGGGGTTACTGGCTCGGCCTGCATGCTGTTGAATTCCGGTAAGGGTTCACTCCCTAGCCAAAACGATTGAAGAGCAGGACAGGATTCGAGATTGCAGGCTGGAGATGGATAGCGATTGCCATGATATTCCAGTTGATGATCATGCGTTTCCATCTGATCGAGTAGAGCTTGGCCCAAATCAGATTCCGCTAGAGTATCACGCAACTTCTCGAATTTCATACCACGTAACTGAAATGCAAGAAACGGATCACGGTCCAGCATTGATGCAATTTTGTAATATACACCTGCTACATGCTTGCACGGAGATGCATAATCCGGACAAGAACATTCGCTGATAAGATCAGTGGATTTTGACGGGAGAAGACGAAGCCCTCTAGAAGAGAAAATTCGCTCAATGTTAGCAGGCATTTCATTGAGCAACAACTGAGAAAGTATAGAGGCATTTTGCGTCATGTCTGAGATGATATGTTCCCAATGCTTTGCTGAAAACTGTTGCAAAGATACCGAAACTTTATACCGAGGTTCTTTATATACCCCAAAATAGGGATTAACATTGCCACGAATCTTGGCCTTGACTTGATAGCCGGCTATCGAAAAATCGAGAAGCCGGCTTGAACCTGAATACGCCCTGCCACGCTTCAGCCGACCAGGATCCATGCATTGCTCGAGAACATTAAGAAATTTTTCTCCCCACCAAGTTCGAATGACTGCCATTATGCCGCCTCCATGATTGCTTTATGATTGAGAGATATCAATTTTCGAAATTGATCATTATCGATCTCGGTTAACCAGTTTTCATCACTCCCAATGATGCTGTCAGCCAAAGCACGCTTATCTTCTATCATCTGATCGATTTTTTCTTCAAGTGTTCCCAAGGTAATCATCTTGTGCACAAATACCGATTGTTTTTGCCCTATGCGATATGCCCGATCGGTTGCCTGATTTTCAACAGCTGGATTCCACCAGCGATCAAAATGAAAAACATGGTTGGCTCGGGTTAAGGTAATTCCGACACCACCTGCCTTTAACGAAAGAATAAAAATACCCGCAGGGGCATCTTCAGACTGAAAACTTTCGATCATGAGCTCTCGATTTTTACGACTTGTTCCACCATGCAAATAATGCACCGGGCAATGATGTTGATTACGCAGGAAACGTTCGAGTTGCTCACCCAGCTCCGTAAACTGTGTAAATACCAGCATGCTTGATGATTCGGACAGTGCTTCCTCAGTCATATCATTCAGGCGTAAGAGCTTGTGTGAACGAACTTGCTCAAAGGCACTTCCATCCTGCAAGAACTGACGGGGATGATTACAGATTTGCTTGAGCTTGGTCAAAGTGGCAAGTATCAACCCCTTTCTATGGATTCCCTCAACACTCTCCAACTGTTGCTCGACTTCCTTGACGGTAGCCTCGTACAGTGATGCCTGCTCTCTGGTCAGGTTGCAATACACTTTTTGCTCAACCTTTTCGGGCAGATCATCAATAATACTGGAATCTGTTTTCATGCGCCGCAGAATGAATGGATGCACCAGTTTTTGCAATTGCTTGGTCTTGGCCGGATCACGGTTTCGTTGAATGGGCAGCTCATAAGCTTTTCGGAAACCCGCTTTATTTCCAAGATAACCCGGCATCAGGAAATGAAATAGCGACCACATATCCATCAGTCGGTTTTCTACAGGGGTGCCGGTCAGCGCTAATCGGTGAGTCGATTTGAGTGAACAGATTGCTCGCGTTTGCGCGGAATCGGGATTCTTGATATTTTGTGCTTCATCGACCACAATTCGTTGCCAGGTTTGCGATTTAAACAAATCACTGTCTTTGCGAATGAGAGTAAAGGATGTAATGAAAACATCATGCTCTTTGCACAGCTGTTTCAGATCATCGGTTTTGGTGATTCGATCACTGCCATGATGAATTACGCATTTCAATTTTGGCGCAAATCTCTGAATTTCCTTGTACCAGTTACTCAATACCGACGTAGGCGCGATTAACAGCGTCGGGGTTTGCTTTTGGTCTTGTAAAGATTCTTTGGCCTCCCGTTCATGCAACAAAAGCGCAATTACCTGTATTGTTTTACCAAGCCCCATATCATCAGCCAGACATGAATTCAAGCCCAAGCTGTTCATAGTGGAAAGCCAAGATAAGCCCTGCTTCTGATAAGGTCTCAACTCACCGTTTAAATCTCTAGGATTATCCAGTAATTCAATCTTTTCTTTCGCGTCCAGTTTGCTCAATACATCTGACAGTACCTCATCAAACACAAATTCCGTCATCTCTTCGCTGGCCTCCGACATTTCTTTGAGCATTTTCTGAAGTGAAACGGAAGGCATTGCAGATTCGTCTTGAGTCTGCCAGCGCTTGAGAACACTCTCCATGTGATCACTGTCCAATTCCATCCATTCACCACGAAATTTCACCAGCGATGATTTGGCATTCACGAGTTCCTGCCATTCATCATAGCTAACCGGTTGTCCACCGATTGAGAGCTCATAGTCGAACTCAACAATCGAACCCATAGCAAATTTGCCGGATGGCGATTGACTTGAACTGGACTGTTTGGATTTTCCTGATGCGTTGATTCGTATGCGTGCACGTTGACGATTTTTGGATAACCACCAACCTGGAAGAAGTACTCGGAATCCCGCAGACTCGAGTAATAGAGCGTCATTCTTGAGAAAATCATGGGCAAGTTCAAGGTTGATATCCATGCCAACAGGTTGGGAAGTTTCCATGCTTTCCCAGAGCAAGGGACATATGCGAGCCGCTTGCGCCATGGAAATTAACAGATGGTGCTCAAACTGACTGCCGAAACGACTTGACCATTTGCTCTTCTGGAGTTTTGACAATCCCCACCACTCATCAAGATTTACTTGCAGTGAAGGATCGTCATGTGCAGATACAAAGTAGTCAATTCGCCAATCTACATCTCGGTCATCGTCCGGTTCATGTAGACGAATCCCAAATAGAAAACCGGTATTTGCCGGATTCTCTCCTTGCGGATATTGACTTCGACTGCCAACAATCCTGCTCTGCCAAGTTCGCCAATTGTGCCAGTCTTCCAGAGTAAGCCGCTTGGGCGGATCCAGCTTCCCTTTCAGGTCAAGCCGGCCATTCCGACCCAGATTGATCAAGGCGTCAGAGGGCCAGTGCCCAGAGAATTTATGAAGAGTCGAAATCGGTACTTTTGAGTCAATCACCAATTGTTCGAGTTGCTGTTCCGAAAAATGCTGGAGCAACTCCACGGATGACATGCACTCCAACTGGTCAATTTTTCGTTTTTCCGGTTTGGTTTTGTAGACTGACCTACACACTACCGGCATTGATTTTGCAAAATCAATCAAGGCATTTTCATACTGCTCGGAAACGAGAGACCAACCGCTAAATATTTCTAATTTTGCACCTTTGTCGCTGGGCTGATGACATTTCATTGCCGGTAAAAATTGATGACACATCACGATATTTCTAAAAACTTGAGAATATCTACTCCAGAATTTGAGATCGCTAGCTTGACAATAGCAAGAAGGATGGAATGGTGAGGTGTAATTCAACTCTTTCAGAAATAGCAAAGGTCGACTGAATGACAAACCCTGAACTTCCCACTGATGCCAACCATATTCATCCGGGTTGTCTGGCAATAATTCACCGAGCATTTGAGCCATTTCAACACTGGGTAAAGGCTTGCTGTGAGCCCCTGGCAGAGTTACATGGAAAGACGTTAACTCGGGTTTGAGATCATTAATAACCCTTTGACTGAAGAGTAAATTTGATTTAAGGAAATCAATCAAATCATCCTTCTTTGCAAGATGAGAAGGATGCAACCCTGAATTATTTTTGGCAGACTGGTTATCGGTAGAATGCGTTTCAACCCAGAATACGAACGTTCCATGATTATTGAATTGAAGATCCTCCCCGGGAATCCAAACCGCATGCCCAACAGAAACTGCGGTTCCATGATTATCTCGCATTAACTTTACAGCCAGGTTCGGACAGAAGAGTTACCCTCCGCTTGAAATTCACAGTCATCCATTTTCATAACCTGTTCCAATGACTTCATAAAGGCGTGGACCGTTCGGAGTATCAACTTGCACTTCATCGCCGACTGATTTTCCAACTAGCGCTCTACCAATCGGAGAACTGATCGAGATTTTCCCAAGCGAGATATCAGCCTCAAGATTTCCAACCAGTTGATATTCGACTGATTTATCCCGATCAACATCGTATAACTCAATTTTTGCCCCAAAAAAAACCTTGTCCGGGTTCGCAATTTTTGCTGGGTCAACTACCTCGGCTGCCGAAAGTGTTGATTCAAGGAGCTTGATTCTTGCCTCAATCAGACCCTGCTGCTCTTTCGCTGCATGATATTCTGCATTTTCGGACAGGTCGCCATGAGCCCTAGCTTCCGCAATAGCCGAGATAATTTTTGGACGATCTTCGCTTTTTAACTGTTTCAGCTCTTGATGCAATGTTTGAGCGCCAAGCTTCGTCAAAAGAACACGGTCTGTCATGGTTAGTCTCGCATGATAATCAAAAACTGATGTGCATCTGGCCTTATGCTAGTTTTTGCTGTGAGTTTCTGAAATCGCTTGATGCAAGTCTTGAAGCCTGTTGACCTCGTTCGATTGCAATTTCTGATGTGCGGCAACTGCCGCTTTTGCAGATGCCAGAGTTGTGTAATACGTAACTTTAGCCTGCAAAGCTTCCCGTCGAATTGTATAAGAATCCCTCAAACTTTGTCTTCCTGATGTGGTATTTACCATCAACCCGATTTCACCATTCTTGATCATGTCCACAACATGCGGACGCCCTTCAATGACTTTGTTCACCCGAATTACCATAATTCCAGCTTCTTGAATCACTTTGGCTGTACCCTCGGTTGCCAGGATCTTGAAACCCGCTTCGTGAAAATAGCGAACTACTTCTGCAGCATCTTGCTGATCCTCCTTGCGAAGACTGAACAGGACATTTCCGCCAGGTGGTACAGGAGAATAAGCCGCTTCCTGCGATTTGCGAAACGCCTCTCCAAAAGTCGCCCCGATTCCCATCACTTCTCCTGTGCTTTTCATTTCCGGGCCCAGAATTGTATCGACCCCGGGAAATTTGATGAAGGGAAAAACAGCTTCCTTGACCGAATAGAAGTTCGGAATGATTTCTCCATGAACTCCCTGCTCTTGCAAGGACTTTCCCGCCATGCAACGAGCTGCAATTTTTGCTAAAGGTCTTGAAGTCGCCTTGGATACAAATGGAACAGTCCTCGATGCTCGAGGATTCACTTCCAGCACATATACAACATCATCCTTGACCGCAAATTGAACGTTAACCAGGCCAAGTACGTTGAGGGATTTGGCCATTTCCTTGGTTTGACGCTTCAATTCATCCTGAATCTCTAAACTCAGAGTCCATGGTGGCAACGAACAAGCCGAATCCCCGGAATGAACGCCGGCAGCCTCAATATGTTCCATTACCCCGCCGATCACAATGTTATTCGTATCGCAGACAGCATCTACATCGACTTCGACCGCATCATCCAAAAACCGATCCAGCAAAACCGGAGAGTCGAACGATACGCTTAATGCCGAACTCATGTAATGAGACAGTTCCTGGGGATCATGGACAATTTCCATACCCCGGCCTCCCAACACATAGGAGGGTCTCACCACAATGGGATACCCAATCTCATTTGCCAGCTTAAGTGCCTGTTGAGAGTCCGTTGCAGTCCGGTTGGGTGGTTGAAGCAGGTCAAGATCAGATAGCAGCTGCTGGAAATACTCGCGATCTTCCGCCTGATGTATCGATGATGGAGAAGTTCCTATAATTGGAGCACCGGCCTGTTCAAGCTGTCTGGCAAGTTTGAGGGGAGTTTGTCCGCCAAATTGCACAATAATACCCATCGGATTCTCTTTTTCGACAATCTCCAGAACATCTTCAAGAGTCAACGGCTCAAAGTACAGCCGGTCAGAGGTATCGTAATCGGTAGAAACCGTCTCTGGATTGCAGTTGATCATGATGATCTCGTATCCATCTTCACGCAGTGCTATGGACGCATGAACACAACAATAATCAAATTCAATTCCTTGTCCGATTCTGTTCGGACCGCCACCGAGCACGATAATTTTCTTGCGATCCGTCGGCAAGGATTCACACTCCTCATCATAAGTGGAATACATGTATGCAGTCGAGGTATCAAATTCAGCAGCACATGAATCAACTCGTTTATAGACCGGGTGAATATTCTCTGAGTGGCGATATTTTCGCATATCGGATTCTTCGACATCGAGTAACTTGGCCAGGCGGCGATCGGAAAACCCCTGTGATTTCCAACGGCGTACATTTTCGGCATCTATTCTGGAAAAACCATCAGAAGCTATCTTTCGTTCGCTAGCAATGAGATCTTCAATTTGCTCCAGAAACCATGGATCAATCTTGCATGTGGAAAAAATTGTTTCTCGATCCATACCCGATCGAAATGCTTGCGCCAGATACCAAAGACGTTGTGCGCCGGGAA
This sequence comes from Candidatus Poriferihabitans sp., assembly GCA_965220975.1. Lineage (GTDB taxonomy): Bacteria > Pseudomonadota > Gammaproteobacteria > Arenicellales > Poriferihabitantaceae > Poriferihabitans. The sequence continues at coordinate 1,366,599 of OZ244855.1, forward strand.
TTCCCAATTTCGAGTTCAGGTAATCTTCTGGATGGTCCTCCGGAACGAGCATGTCATCGAAACCGTCTGATCCAATTTCAAGGCCTCTCAGGGCTTTCTGAATGGATTCCTGAAAAGTTCGTCCGATAGCCATGACTTCACCCACGGACTTCATTTGGGTGGTCAGGGTCGGATCAGCCGCAGGGAACTTTTCAAAATCAAATCTCGGTATCTTGGTCACCACATAATCGATAGTGGGCTCGAATGAAGCTGGAGTCCGCCCTCCGGTAATATCATTGCTGAGTTCGTCCAGGGTATAACCCACAGCGAGTTTCGCCGCCACCTTGGCTATTGGAAATCCGGTTGCTTTTGATGCCAATGCGGATGAGCGCGATACGCGAGGATTCATTTCAATAATGATCAGTTGACCATCTTCCGGATTGATGGCAAATTGCACATTGGACCCACCGGTCTCTACACCGATCTCACGCAAAACCGCAATACTCGCATCCCGCATGATTTGATACTCTTTATCGGTAAGAGTTTGGGCTGGTGCGACTGTGACTGAGTCACCAGTATGGACCCCCATCGGGTCAAAATTTTCAATAGCGCAAATGATGATGCAGTTGTCATTTCTGTCTCGCACGACCTCCATTTCAAATTCTTTCCAACCGATAATGCTTTTTTCGATTAACAGTTCTCCAACTGGTGAAATTTCCAGACCATGGGCGCAAATGGTTTCAAATTCTTCCGGATTGTAGGCAATTCCACCACCGCTTCCGCCAAGGGTAAAGGAAGGTCGAATAATTGCGGGAAATCCGAGTTCATCGACAATTTTTCGTGCATCTTCAAGCGAGTGCGCCAATTTTCCAGTGACAGTTTCGAGGCCAATTGACATCATGGCCTGACGGAACAGTTCTCGATCTTCTGCCTTATCGATCGCTTGCGGTTTTGCACCTATCATCTCAACGCCATATTTTTCCAGAACACCCAGACGGTTGAGATCAAGTGCGCAATTCAGAGCTGTCTGCCCACCCATGGTTGGCAAGATGGCATCAGGGCGTTCAATTTCTATGATTCTGGAAACCGTTTGCGGATTAATTGGCTCAATATATGTCGAATCAGCAAACCCGGGGTCAGTCATTATGGTGGCTGGGTTTGAATTCACCAGAACCACTCTGTAGCCCTCTTCCTTGATTGCCTTGCAAGCTTGAACTCCCGAATAATCAAACTCGCATGCTTGCCCAATAACAATTGGACCTGCACCGATAATCAGGATATTGTGGATATCATTACGTTTGGCCATTGATGAAACTTTCCGGACTTTGAATGAGACTGATGAAACGATCAAACAGGCCATGGATATCTCGTGGGCCCGGACTGGCTTCTGGATGTCCCTGAAAAGAAAATGCAGGGACATCGGTTCTTTGAATGCCTTGCACGGTGCCATCGAACAAGGATCGGTGAGTGACCACAGTATTTTCCCCCAAGGAACTCTCTGTGACGGTGAAACCATGATTTTGGCTGGTGATCAGGACTTTGCCAGTCTGAATATCAAGTACCGGGTGATTAGCACCGTGATGACCAAATTTCATTTTCTCGGTTTTCGCACCACTTGCAAGAGCGAGTAACTGGTGGCCTAAGCAAATGCCAAATAGAGGGATCCCTTGATCAAGAATAGTCCTGATTGCCTCTATCGCATAAGTACAGGGTTCTGGATCACCCGGACCATTTGACAGAAAAACCCCGTCAGGTTCTAGATCGATCACATCTTGAGCAGGTGTTTTTGCAGGTACAACTCGAGTTTGGCATCCTCTGCTCGCAAGCAGTCTGAGAATGTTTTTTTTAATCCCAAAATCATATGCAGCAACCTTGAATTTCGAAGCCGGCGGCTTGAGATGGCCTTGTTCAATATCCCAGACTGATTCATTCCAATCGTAAGCAGTTGACGCTGAGACATCCTGTGCAAGATCCATGCCCAGTAAACCGGGGAATTCATGTGCCGCTATGAATGCTTGTTCGGCATCGATATTTTCCCCCGCCAATATGCAACCCTTTTGTGCGCCCTTGATGCGAAGGATTCGAGTCAATTTGCGAGTGTCAATATCGCTGATGCCCTGTCGACCATGAGCAACCAGAAAATCCGCAAGTGCACTGTCTGAACGCCAGTTACTGGTTAATCTTGCACTATCGCGGACGATTAGACCCGAACAAAATATTCGACCTGATTCTTGATCCTCTAGATTGGTACCGACATTGCCAATGTGGGGATAAGTCAAAACAACCAGTTGTCGAGCATAAGATGGATCGGTGAGAATCTCCTGATATCCGGTCATTGAAGTATTGAATACTACTTCACCCGACTGAATTCCATCAGCTCCAATTGATTTGCCTTCAAAGACTGTTCCGTCTTCAAGCGCAAGTATAGCTTTCGATTGCAATGGTCTCTCCAATAACCCTATTTTAGGCTCAACCTAATTTGCCTGATCAACTCTGAATCGATGATCGTTCCCCTGAACGGCGTGTAGATTCTACAACCACTCGAAGAAATTTACAAAATTACCATGCAGTCGATACGAACAACTCATAAGATTCGTGCCTTTGAAGACTTTTTTCTCCATTCGCCCGGATGATAGGATATCTTGTCTCCCCAAATCCCGGCCTTTGCTCGCCTCGCTCTTCGCTCTGCACGCTTATACTGATCACCATAGGCTGATATCGCATAACCGTTTTCTACCAGCCAGGCATTCACATTCATGCCATCGCAGGTTACGATACCGACTGTTCTTCGATATTTATCCTTGGACATCACTTCGACTTGAACTGGGCGACCACCGATGAAATGCGTTAATTCCTCTTTTACGAATTCACCCTGGTCATACCATTTGCCGTCGATTCCTTGAGCCATTTGACCCATTTCAGGTGCATCTATTCCATGTAGCCGAATCGACGCATCGCCGACCCGTATTGTATCCCCGTCAACGATGTATGGGGAACCATTGAATTTATGTCGAAAGCTGGCTTTGAGCGCCTTCCGGAACAAACCCCAAAATGATACGCGCGGAAAAAGAAGTCTGTTCAGGCTGGTTGGTTTGAAATTGGGTATACGTGTTCCTGGTATTCGAATCCTTGTTGATCTTTGGGGATTCTTGATCTGTCGAAAAACCGAACGAGAACGCCTGGTATTAAATAATGAGCGCGAACGTCTTGGTCGAAACATCTTGATTGTCCAGTTATTCGCTATTCTGATTGCCGATCATTTCCGGTCAACCCATCAATGTCTAGAACATCTTTCATGGCATAGAGTCCGGGTTTACGGCCAGCCAGCCATTTTGCAGCACGAATTGCCCCTTTCGCAAAAATAATCCGATCTGTGGCTCGATGGGTGATCTCAATCCGTTCCTTGTCCCCAATGAAAAGCACGGTATGCTCACCAGCAATATCTCCGCCGCGAATAGTCGAAAAGCCAATAGTATCTGGCATTCTTCTTCCAGTTATACCCTCACGGGCGAATACCCCGCAATCGGGAAATGACAATTTCCTTCCCTTGGCTGCTGCCTCTCCAAGATACAGTGCTGTACCCGAAGGTGCATCGATTTTTTCTCGATGATGGGCCTCAACCACTTCGATATCAACAATTTTACCAAGTGCACGGCCGGCTATCTCAACGAGAACGGCACATAGGTTTACACCGATACAAGTGTTGGCCGCATATAACACCGGAATCTTTCTTGATGCATCTTTAATCAGAACCTTGTGAACCCTGTCAAGACCTGTAGTTCCGACAAGAATTGCACTGTTTTTCGATACACATAAATTCAAGTGTGACTCAAGACCCTCTGGACGAGTAAAGTCAACCAGTACGTCGAAAGGATTTGTTATGTCTTCCCCATGAATGGGAATGGCGACTGCTGGTATGCCGGCAACCTCTCCGAGAGATTTGCCAATATATGGGCTATCGGGATGCTCGAGCGCACCAACAAGCTCATATTCACAGTCAATCGATAACTCGCGGGCAATAGACTGTCCCATCTTTCCAGCGGCTCCGGCAATCGCAATCTTTGTCATTGTGCAGATCAGTAAAATTCGGGTAACTAATGTTTGGTATATTAACTATTATATTGAAATGATCATATCCGTGCTGAGCCAGAGGGGCGGTATTGGAAAAACGACCATAGCCATCAATCTCTCGGCACACTGGCTGCAATCCGGAAAGATAAATGCTACCGATCAATGCCGACACGATTGTCTGCTCTAGAAACCTGAATTGGAGTGATTTTTATTGAACACTCTCTTTTGTGGAGTTAAATGGACCTTGTCAATCACCGTACCTCTCGGCATATTGAGCATCGCCAGGACCAGTTTTGACACATCATTTGGATGAATGGAGTTTCCTGGCGCTCCTCCGGGACAAAAATCCAGATCGTCAAAAAAATTGCTTTCTACCGCGCCAGGATTAATCACGCTAACCCGCAAATCTGCAGAGGAACATTCAGCTCTCAATGACTCGGCGAAGCCATTTATCGCGAATTTTGTTGCACTGTATACAGCACCCATCTTGCCTGCCCTGACTCCACTTTCCGACCCAATCAATACCAGATCGCCTGTGCCTCTCCGTTTCAAATGAGGAACAATATGCCGGATAACGAGCATGTGACTGAGCAAATTGGTGTTGACCAGATTCACAATCCTGTCAACGGAGAATTCTTCAAAATTGCCAAAGTCACCATAACCATGACACAACACCGCTCCATCCAGATCAATTTTGCTGCCCATCAATTCCTTCATGGTCGTTTCCAGCTCAGAAAAATTCGCCAAATCACACCGAATACTTCTTAAATTTGAACGGGCTGATTGAGTTTTGGAACAGCTGATCTCCGTAGATCGACGAGCAATTGCAACAACTTCAGCACCTTCACTCAGCAGGCACTCAACAACCCCCAAGCCAATGCCAGAACTTGCACCGGTTATCAGATAATTTCGGCCATTCATACAAAGACTCTTGACATTGAAAGATCTGACCCCTGCTCAATGTTTAATTTGCAAGCCGAGTCACTCCATGCAAGTACGGGCGTAATACCTTCGGTACGGTAATACTGCCGTCCTCATTCTGGTAATTCTCCAGCACACCTATTAGAGCTCGTCCAACAGCCACCCCCGAACCATTCAAAGTGTGCAACAACTCGGGTTTGCCAGTCGCCGGATTTCTCCACCTCGCTTTCATTCGTCTTGCTTGAAAATCCTCGGTATTGCTGCATGAAGATATTTCTCGATAGAGTTGCTGGCTGGGTAACCAAACCTCAATGTCATAGGTCTTGGATGCAGCAAAACCCATATCGCCAGTGCAAAGGGTAATCACCCGATATGGCAACTCGAGCTTCTGTAAAATGGCTTCGGCATGGCCGGTCATGATTTCCAATGCCTCATGGGATTCTTCCGGTCGGACCACATGCACCAGCTCCACTTTCTCGAATTGATGCTGTCGGATCATGCCACGAGTATCGCGACCATAGGACCCCGCCTCCCTACGAAAACAGGGAGTATGCGCGACCAGTCGCATCGGCAATTCGGAATCTTCCACAATTCGATCAGCTACAGCATTGGTAAGCGGTACTTCTGCTGTCGGTATAAGATAGAGAGGCGGATCTCCAGAGGTCTTGAACTGATCCTCTTCAAATTTCGGCAACTGACCTGTTCCAAACAAGGTGTTCTGATTGACCAGTAGCGGCACATTCGCTTCACAATATCCATGCTCACGAACATGAGTATCCAGCATGAATTGGGCAAGCGCCCGATGCAAGCCGGCCAGCGATCCCGTCAGCACGACAAACCTTGAACCGGAGAGCTTGCTCGCAAACCCATAATCCATCATTCCCAAGGACTCGCCCAAATCAACATGATCCCGAAACGTGAAGTCGGCTTTTCGCTTTGATCCCCATTGCCGAACTTCAATGTTGCTTTCTTCGTCCATACCCAGCGGTACGCTTTCATGAGCCTGATTCGGAATCTCGCTCAACATTGACTGAAGCTCAGTCTGAACCTCTGACAATGCCGAACTGCGGAGTTTTATTTCATCGCCAATTGCAGATACTTCATGCATCAAACTCGTCGCATCTTCGTTTTTCGATTTCGCAATTCCGATCTCCTTGGAAATCCTGTTGCGGCGAGCTTGAAATTCCTCAGTCTGTTCCTGCAGGGTTTTCCGCCGGTTCTCCAGTTCCTGGTATTGATCAACATCAAATGTATAACCACGCCATTTGAGTTTCTCAACCAGCGCATCCAGATCTTGCCGAAATATTTTTGGATCAAGCATCGTAATTTCAAGTCATGGGGTAACTGATCTCAGGAAATCGAAATATCCAGCGATCAAAGCATAAATTAAGCGCGGTTACGAGTCCAGGAGTCCGAACTCATCGATAACGTCTACCCCTTCGGGAGGAATGAATTCAAATCTTGAATCAGGTATCTCGATATTTTCATGCATTTCATGGAACACAATGCGTGTACGCTGCTCAAGGTGGTCAACCAATTCCATCAGCCTCAGTCGATTGTCTTCAAACCCGATACGGATTTCGCGAAATTCGTTTTCCTCATCCAGAGCTACGAGATTAATCCAGTCATAGGGCCCCTGCGTTCCAATATCAATCACTGAAAAATTCTCTTCAAGACTCTGCGTTCCAGAAAGCAAAACCGCCGGGGAACGCCCAATAGCTTCATCCTGTGGACGCACACTGACCTGCTCAAGATCAATGTCGTATATCCAGACTCGAGTTCCATCACCAACAATCTCCTGAAGATCAGGATATTCATAATTCCAACGGAACAAACCGGGCCTTTCAACCCAAACTTTACCCTGACCTCGGTCCAGCTCGGTTAACGATTCATCCAGGATCACCTGCCCAAATTCCGCTTCGAAACTCTGTATTTCTTGAAAAAAGTAATTCAGTGAGTCAAGGCCGGGACTCGCCTTGACAACCTGAGACGCGATCAAAAAGAGGACTCCTGAAATCCAAAAGATACTGGTTTTCAATATATTTTCCATAAAATTCTCATTCTGGAGGTGGCGGTGCCAGTACAGTGCGCTTGCCGTTATCTGCAGCAGAAACAACACCGGTTTGCTCCATTGACTCAATCATTCGGGCAGCACGATTGTAACCGACTCGAAGCGCACGCTGAACTGAAGATATTGAGGCCTTGCGAGTTTTTGTCACAAAACTGACCGCATCATCATACAGCGGGTCGGCTTCACCATCCCCCTCGGAAGAATCCCCGCCTTGACCTGAAGAGGTAGAATGATCCCCTTCGGTAATGTCTTCTCGATATTCGACTTGCCTGGATTTCTTCACATTCGCCACGACTCGAGCGACCTCTTGGTCAGAAACAAATGAACCATGAACCCGCTGTGTAAAACCTGAGCTAGGCGGCAAGAACAACATGTCACCCTGTCCCAACAGGGTTTCTGCACCAATTTGATCCAGCACCGTGCGAGAATCCACCTTGGATGAGACCTGAAACGCAATTCGAGTTGGTATATTGGCCTTGATCAGACCAGTCACCACATCTACCGAAGGACGTTGAGTCGCAAGCACCAAATGAATACCCGCGGCACGCGCTCGTTGTGCAATTCGAATGATCACTTCTTCCACTTTCTTGCCTGCCACCATCATTAGGTCAGCCAGTTCATCCACAATGACTACAATATAGGGCAGAGTTTCAAGCTGAGCGGGCTCTTCACCTGCAGATTCCGGCTCAAATAGTGGCTCTCCCTTATCGTTAGCCACTTCTATTTTGCGGTTAAACCCAGAAATATTCCTGACCTTCAGAGCAGCCATCAACCGGAAACGACGATCCATTTCACCAATGCACCATCTTAAAGCATTTGTCGCCTTGTTCATATCCGTTACCACCGGCGTCAACAAGTGCGGTATGCCATCATAAACCGACAACTCCAGAAACTTTGGATCCACCATGATCATGCGAACCTGCTCGGGCGTGGATTTGTAAAGAATACTCAAGATCAACGCATTTACACAAACCGACTTCCCGGATCCCGTAGTACCAGCTATCAGTATATGAGGCATCTTCATGAGATTGGCTACCACCGGCTTACCGGCAATGTCTTTGCCTAGCACCATAGTCAATGGTGAGGTACTTCGTTCATACTCGTCAGATGACAAACCGTCGACAAGCCGCACAACTTCTCGATTCTGATTGGGTACTTCAATTCCAATTACGGTCTTGCCGGGGATGTTCTCGACTACTCGAACACTCGCTACCGACAACGAACGGGCCAGGTCTTTGGACAAGCCCACAATCAGGCTGGCCTTGATACCTGGAGACAACTCAATCTCAAAGCGCGTAATCACGGGGCCGGGCTGAATTTCCTCAACAGAGGCTTCAACATTGAAATCCTTGAGCTTTTTAATCAGCAATCGAGACATCAGCTGCAGAGATTCCTGACTATATGCCCGATGATCCTCTGCAGTAGCGTCTAGCAACGATAATTCGGGCAAACGAACTGCATTCTCGCCTTCGTTTAACAAACTTTCCTGAGCTTCCTCCTGTTTTCGTGAGCTTTGCTTGATTGCTGGCGGCTGGGGAACAATTTCCGGAACCTTGCGCTCACGCATGGCCTCATCAAATTCCTTGACAGCTATGCTTCGCTTCTTCCTGGTTTTTAAACCGGCCAAATGATCTCTTGATACTTCCGTGCCCTTACGCGTCAACTCGAAAGCCCGAAATATCTCATAGCCAATTCTATCCATGATTGCAAACCAGGATATATGCATCACAATTGACAAGCCGGTAATCACCAGAACCAGAAACAGCAATGAAGCACCGACCATGCCTAAAGCGGACAAGAAAATAGAGCTGAGGAATGCCCCCGCCAACCCGCCAGCGGAATAGGTATCCTCAATAACCGATTCAGAGAAATAGAGACTCTCCAAGCCGCTACTTCCCATCAAGGCGACAAGGATTCCGAGGATGAGAATCAGGGCTCCACTGTAAGAACGATTCGCTGACAGGCGTTTCCAGTAGGAAAAAAAGACAATGGCACCACAAAGGAACAGAAACAAGTAGGAAGATCTTCCTACCATGGAAAACAATCCATCAGCAATCCAGACACCGACTGTACCGCCCAGGTTTGCACGATGACCAGTTGCAGACGAACTCTCGAGAACATGCGGAGTATAACTTAGCAGTGCAATCAACAGATATCCGACCAGAAAAACCAGGACAATTAACTTCAGCTCCTTGAATATCATCAATAACCGGTCTGAAATCGCCAGTTTGCGATAGGAATATTCCGGCTTGCGAGTTTTGTTTTTTGCCTTGGCCACTTGAGGAAGTTATTCACTTGTTTGCTATGTGAATTTTATCAGAAACGACAGGAGCTCCCAGCATAACAATTCACAGAGATATGCAACCAGCCGAATGCAATGTCAGCCGCAAGGTATTGTTTCTGGCAGGTATGGATACAATGGCCATGCAATGACCGACCATTTCAAGTCTCGGACTGCTTTCAGGAGCAGTAAAGTTGCCGAATGGAGCACGATTTTACCGGCGTCCCTTGCAGGTTGGCTCCCATTAGTCCTTGCTACAAAGCTTCAGCCATTAAGCGTTCTTCAAGTCGGAAAACGAGTACAACAGGGGGAGGATCGAAACTAAACTCGAAATCGGCATAGAAGTCATTGCATTCATCAATTAACGGTGTCCATTCGATTCTGGCCAAGATTGGACCTTCAGTACTCCATGAGTGAGTGAGGCATTCATGGATATGATTCACTGTCACCCACGAATGTCAAAGGTTGTTTCGAGTTGCCTGAATCCAGATCAACTGGAGCATGGCGTCCATCCCGCCTCGTTGCATCCCCAATCAGGTTTCCCAGACTCAATGATCTCAAAGATATTGAAATTCAAACTGCTGAGTCATAACTCGAAAGAGGGGCGAACTTCCACGTAGATTGTTTCTTGTTGCATTTTTACAGGTAGCGCAATCAGCTTTTGATTAATACAAGGACCGTCCACGCAATTGCCCGTTTGCGGCTCAAAAATTGCACCATGGGTTGCACAAATCAGATACTTCCCCGTTTCATCGAACAAGTCTCCCGGGACCCAATCCAGCTTGGAACCATTATGTGGGCAATGATTCACATAGGCATAAAGATTTTTACCTCGTCGGATTACAAAGCCACTCAAGAATTTCGAACGATCGATTTCAAACGTGATCGTTGAACCACCATGCTCAAGTTGGTCAACTCGACCCACCTCTATCCAATGACCTGATTTTGATGTGCCAGCCATCCTTCAACAAAGCTTCTCGATGATGTCATGGAAACTGTTCGCCAGCTCATACATGCTCAAGTTCTCCAATTGCTGTCTCGAATGTGAACCATACGTCACTCCCCACCCATCCATTCCGGCTTTGGCAGCCATCATGAGATCGTACGTGGCATCACCAATCATCACGGCTTCAAAACTTGACAAGCCGGTGTAAGCGAGAATCTTCTGCAACATTTCAGGATGTGGTTTGGGTTGACCCTGATCACCACATCGAGTATACACAAAGTGTTCGGCTAGTCCGGTTTCATTGAGCACCTTTTGTAGACCGTTGGCTGACTTGCCTGTAGCAATGCTCAATAGATAACCAGCACCCCTTAATCGAACCAGGCCATCTCGCACTCCATCGAACAGCACCATTGGTGTACTGTCTTTCAATCTCCAGTACTCGCCATAACTGGTAACCAGCCGTGATTTCATTGCTGATGGCTGATCAGGATACAGTCTGGAAATGCTCTCATGAATACTCAGACCTATCAACTCCACTATCTGACTGGGATCAGGGGGTGCAAGGCGGTGATCTTGTGCCGCACCAGCAAAGCAGTTGATAATTTTTTCCTTGGAATCCATGAGCGTACCATCCCAATCAAACACCAGCAAGCTGTACGACTTCATTGACCGCAACCAGGCTTCACTGGCTGGAACAAATCCAGCAAATTTTGCAATGCCTCCGGCAAGGGTGCGTTCACCGTAATCGGCAAATCATCATAATCAAAAAAACAGACCCGACTTGCATGTAAAAACAATCGGTTTAGCCCTTGACTCCTCATGTATTTATTGAATTGGGGATCTCCATATCGATGATCACCTGCAATCGGAAGTCCAAGTTCGGCGCAATGAACTCTAGCTTGATGCATTCGCCCAGTGATTAGGTCAATTCGAAGCAACGAACAATTGGCATAGCTGCGCTCAAGATTCAAGATTGATTGTGAATCTCGGCCCTGCTGGTCCGGCTTCACGCGGTGGTCGCTTGCTTTCGTCTTACCCAAGGGAACACGAATATCAATCTGTCTGCTTTTTGGAGCGCCCTGAACCAGAGCGAGATACTGCTTGCGGATGCGTTGTCGTGATGCCAAATCAGCGTGCATTTTCAGCAACATTTTTCTGGATTTTGCCAGCAATAGACATCCCGATGTTTCAAGATCGAGTCGATGCACCAATTGCAGTTGTCCATTCTGACCCGTCCTGGCTTGCATCATCTCAATCAATCCATAACCATGCCGGGTACCGGCATGAACAGCCAGTCCAGCGGGCTTGTTGACAACCATTACATGGTCATCTTCATGAACAATTTGAATCGACCAGGAATCGCTCGACTTACTCCCCATTTTTGGGGTCGGATTTCGAGTATTGAGCGGAGGAATTCGGACTTTATCGCCAAGATGTATTCTGCTATCAGCTCTAACTCGGCCTCCATTGACACGAACCTCACCACTTCGAATCGCTCGGTATATTCGTGATTTTGGAACCCCCTTCAGGGTCTTGACAAGAAAGTTGTCAATGCGTTGTCCGTTACCGGCATCGCCGACCTCCTTTACTTGAACGCCTGTCTGCATAACGAAATAATCCAGTAACGAATTACTTGTCCTTTGAGTCTGATTTTTTGTCAACCTGATCTGGATGCGGCAACTTTTGACATTCCAGAAAAATCCGCTTGGTGCAATTTTGGCAAATTGCGGGGTTTAGCTGTTTGAAAATTCCCGCAATCGCTTCGTGTTTCGAATCAAATATATTGTGTGCGCCAATGTAGTCAAGATAACCCCCTCGCTTCATGACCTTGTTTGCATTTCGCTTGAGACGATACAAATACAGATCGCCACCATTCTTCCGGCGCTCTCGCGTTTCATGGAACAGCAACTCTGCACCAGCCCAATCAATCTGATTGATACCCTTGGTCAATATCAGCAAATGCCTTTGTTCCGGATAATGCTCTCGATACAGACTAAGCATCTCGCGCACATACGTAATCGACCCAAAATAAATGGAGTCCTCGATTCGAAGCATTTTGAACTGAGGACACTCTGGCGCAGAAATTCCGGATATGAACTTGCGGTTCGGCTTGGAGTTGTCCGGTACGCGAGATTCGATACGCGGGCGTGAGGTCTTTCTCAAATAAATCATCAAGGACATGATCACGCCCAATAAAATAGCAAATTCGAGTTTGAACAGAATCGTGCTGGCAAATGTAACGGCTACAATCGCCGCTTCCATGCGATCTGCAGTAAACAGCAATTTCAATTGGGCAATGTTGATCAATCGAAGCGCAACCAGAATTAACAATGCCGCAACTGAAGCAACCGGCAAAAACGCGGTCAACGGAGCAATCAACAAAATCAACGGGATTAAGAGAACTCCTGCAATGATCGCTGAAAGTGGAGTTTTCGCACCAGATTCATAGTTGGCGGCACTTCGATTGAACGATCCGGTCGCAACGTAGGACGAGAAAAAACTGCCGACAATATTGGATAACCCCTGTCCATAAAACTCCTGATTGCTATTTACAACCTGACCGGATTTAAGAGCGAGAGCCCGCGAAATCGATACCGCTTCAGTCAGGGCAAATAAAGTCATTGCCAATGCCAAAGGCGCCAATTCCTGAAGCACTTGTATCGAAAGGTTTGGAGCAGAAATCGGAGGCAGGCGCTGCGGCAGGGCACCGACCATTTCGATACCAGTCATGTTCGAACCAAATATCCGATTCAGCAAAACCGCAATCAGGCTGCTAATCACAAGTGCCGCGATCATGCCGGGATACCGGGGCCACTTTTTCTGAAAAAACAGTGCAACACCAATCGTGATCAAACTGATCAATAATACCAATGGATGGAAGGCTTCCCAGTTTTCCATCAGGTATCCAACAGATTCATAAAGGTTGTTTTGCTCAGGAAACTCCAGCCCCAGAAAATCCTTGAGCTGCTTGGCAACAATCAAAAGAGCAGCCCCTGCTGTAAAGCCAACAATGACCGAATGAGAGATGAAATTAACCAGCACCCCCATCCTGAGCAAGGCCATGACAAACTGGGTTACACCCACCATGAACGCCAAGGTTATCGCCAAGGTCACATACTCCTGACTGCCCGGCTGAGCCAGTACGCTTAACGAGGAATACATGATCACGGATGCCGCTGTGGTTGGTCCGGAAATCAGGTGCCAAGATGAGCCAAACAAAGCGGCAACAATCGCCGGTACTATACTGGCATACAGACCATATTCAAGCGGCATGCCGGCAATCGCAGCAAATGCCACACCCTGAGGCAACACAATCGCCGCCCCAGTCAGACCGGCCGAAAAATCAGCTTGGACCGTACCGCGATCAAGGTTTCCGGTCCAACGTAGAAACGGAAACAGCTTCCTTGATGCGGTGTGCACTCTCCGAAAATGAAGTTTCAATTGTTCATCTCGTTTCGTTTTCCAATCACAAGCCGATTTTCATGGATGTCGAAAAGAAGTAACATTCAGCCAATGATCAAGGCCACACCCGCAATTCCAAGAAGAACCGAATAGCCCCATAGTCCATTACGAAGCAGCGATCGAAGCAGCGATTCATTTGAATCAACTGTAGACCATGAAATCAGAACCCAAAATGGTATTGTATAGATCAAGAACGAAGGCAAACCGCTCAACTTCATCCAAATAACCACCTGATGCAGGAATGTCGAACCCAAGGCAAAAGCAATGAATATCAGCAGCAAGGAAATGACGTTTGAATGGTTGGACTTTATGAATCTATGAAGTATCATATCTACCCTATTTAATGCGAGAAGCAACCGCAATATCATAATCCCATATAGCAAGTCATTTTCCAAGATTTTTCATCATGCGACATTACGATACCGCCCTGTTACAAGACCTTGATCACAAGCATTATTATCACCCCTTTACCAATCATCCGGAAATGTGGTCAAAAGGTACACGAATTATCACCCGGGCAGATAACGTCTACATCCATGACAGCGATGGCAATCGCTATCTGGATGCGATGAGCGGATTGTGGTGTGTCAATATCGGTTATGGAAGACACGAACTCGCAGAAACAGCCAAGCTGCAAATGGAGCAACTTCCTTATTACAACAGTTTCTTCCAAACCGCTCAATTACCTGCCGTAGAGTTGTCCGAAATGCTGGCCTCGTTAACTCCAGAAGGACTCAATCGAACATTTTTTGGCTGCTCCGGTTCCGATGCCAACGATACGATCGTACGCCTCGTTCGACACTTCTGGGCCTGTCAAGGCTACTCGGAAAAAAATGTCATCGTCAGCCGAAAAAATGCCTATCACGGCTCAACCATTGCAGGTACCAGCCTCGGTGGCATGACCTCCATGCATGCTCAAGGCGGATTGCCAATCCCCAATATCATGCATATCAACCAACCCTATTACTTTCGGGAAAGTGAGGGCATGACTCCTGAAGAATTTGGACTCGAACGGGCCAGGGAACTCGAGAAACTGATTCTCGAGACCGGACCAGACCGTATAGCCGCCTTTATCGGCGAACCCATCCAAGGAGCCGGCGGCGTGATCATTCCACCCGAGAACTACTGGCCCGAAATCAACAGGATTTGCAAAAAATATGACGTATTGCTCTGTGCGGATGAAGTGATCTGCGGGTTTGGCCGCACCGGCAACTGGTTCGGTTCCCAAACTCTCGGAATTGACGCCGATGTCCTGACACTGGCCAAAGGACTGTCTTCCGGCTACCAGCCAATCAGCGCTGTGGTTTTTTCCGAGCAGATTGGTGACGTTTTGGATGACAAGGGAGGCGAATTCACTCATGGTTACACATATTCTGGCCATCCGGTTGCCTGTGCAGTCGCACTGAAGAACTTGCAGATCATGCGAGAGGAAAGAATTATCGAAAATGCCAGGGAAAACACCCTTGATTACTTGCAATCGAAAATCTCCCTGCTTGGTCAACATCCGTTAATCGGCGAAGCACGAGGTTGCGGTTTTCTGGGCGCGCTGGAACTGGTCAAGAATGCCGAGACCAAAGAAAAATATGATGAGAACAACACCGCCGGAAAAACCTGTCGAGATATCGCAATCCAAAATGGCATCATAATGCGAGCGATTGGCGATACCATGGTTATGTGCCCACCCCTGATCATCACGCGCGAGCAAATTGACGAGATGTATGGACTGGTCTTGAAGACATTGAACCAAACGCAGGACGCTCTCAACCAATAGCAATGCCTGGCCGTTCGGAGTTGAGGATTTGTAGTTATCCAGAATCCTGAGTCTGTCCACCATCCTGATGACACAATCAGCCCGGCGTTCAAAACTGGAACAGGCAAATCCCGAGACATTGGTCAACGGCAGTTTGCAGAAAACGAACGGAATCCAGAAAATCTTCTATGATGGATACTGGATTCGTTACTATGAACCCCCGGCAGAATCATTCGGTGCCAAGAAAAAACTGCTGGACGCCCTGACCCGTCGGACCTTCCATCATACCGAACCAGGAATCAACACGCCCGGAGATCGACTCGATGAAGTACGTGAAGCATACAACAAGGAAACCGACCCACAACGCAAACGGGTCAACGCAGCAATGCTTGCCGGCTCGCTCTTCAATCGGGCAACCGACATCTTCACGGCAATTGTCGATCTTGAAGAACGCGGTATCGTAGTCAACGAGGACGATGACCTGATGAAACAGTGTGAGAATTGCTTGACCGAAGCACTGTCATTATGCGGTAATGTTAAGCATTACAGCGGCGAAGAGGGGGTTGATGAATTGTGGGGGGAGCCCGTAAAAGTTTTCACGATGTCGATGGCTGATTACTATATCAGTCGATATCGGAAAATTGCCCAGGCCATGAAAGAGATTGACCAGATCGGTGACATCATCAACATGACCATTTGCACCTTGCCCTGGTTTGATGGTTCGTATCCTTTGGTTCAAGACTTCATTCAAGTCGCCAAATCTGAAAGCGAGATCTTGAGAAGCGACCCGGACTACCTTCGAATCTGGCCGGAATTTGTTGCAGACGGCGAGAAAATTCTAAATTTCCAGCCCAAAATCCCGAACCATGCCAACACAACCCTGGAACAACATATCAAGACTGGATTCAACTTGCTGTGCGCAGGCAAGAATCTGATCACCTGGATTGCCAACGTTCGTGTACCGATGCCAGTTAGTACCAAACAGTACCTGGGCAAATGCACAAGCTACCGAAAAAATACTCTAAAATACATCAAGTGATTCGATTCTGGTCATAGAGGGCAGATTGACTACTGAACAAAAAAAGACGGCTTTGCATAATCATCATTTGAGAGCCAACGCAAAAATGATGCCTTTTGCCGGCCATGAGATGCCAGTAAGTTATCCATTGGGGATTATTCAGGAACATCAACATACCCGCAAGCACGCCGGTCTTTTCGATGTTTCACATATGGGAAAAATTCTCGTCAAGGGAGAATCTTGTGCAGAACTGCTCGAGTCTCTTCTGCCAACCGACCTGATCAATCTTCCGCTTGACCAGCTCCGTTATTCGTTTTTCCTGAACACCCAAGGCGGCATCATCGATGATCTTATTGCCATCCGAACCAATCCTGACAAATTCCTTCTTATCGTCAATGCGGCATGTGTCGAGAAGGATTTCGAACACCTAACCCGTTACCTTGGAAATCAACTCGATATTGCAATGGTATCTGGCGAATCCCTGTTGGCTTTGCAGGGGCCGGATTCGGCCTCCGTCATGCAAGGATTGGGACAACATACATCCACGATTGGCTTTATGACATGTCAAAAGATGAACCTGGAGGACATGGCCTGTTATGTATCCCGCTCCGGATACACTGGAGAAGACGGGTTCGAAATATCCGTTAAGGATAGTTTCGCTGAAAAACTCGCCGACAAGCTTCTTTCGGACGAACGAGTTAAGTGGATTGGAATTGGGGCTCGCGATTCCTTGAGAATGGAAGCTGGATTGAATTTGTATGGACAGGAAATGAATGAATCCCTGACTCCGCTGGATGCCGGTGTATTCTGGGCTGTATCAAAATCCAGAAGGCCCGATGGTGAGCGTCCGGGAGGGTTCCTGGGGTCCGAACCGCTTTTCGATGCCTTGTCTGGGCCTCCAGAGAAAAAATTGGTCGGCTTGGTTCCTGAAGGACGCCCTCCGATCCGATCTGGAACTGAACTCATGGATTCCAATAACAAAAAGATTGGACATGTAACAAGTGGAGGCTATAGTCCAAGTTTAGCGCACCCGATATGTCTTGCGATAATCGAAAGCAAACATTCAACGATTGGAAATACAATATATGCCAGTGTTCGAGAACGTCTGAGAGCGACAACTATTTGTTCATTGCCATTTGTCAAACATCGCTATTACAGAGTTCCCGAAAGCCTTAGAAACCCTTAAACAATAATTATATTTCTGCAAACATGTAAAAGCGGAGAATACGAGCATGAAAACCAGATATACCGAAGAACATGAATGGATTACACAACATGATGATGATATCTTCACGATTGGAATCACTGATTACGCACAAGATCAACTTGGAGACATTGTGTATGTCCAATTGCCACAGACCGATAGTGAAATCAACAAGGGTGAAGAATTATCCGTTATTGAATCGGTCAAGGCCGCTGGTGAAGTGAAGTCACCCATTAGTGGGGTTGTATTGGAAATTAACGAAGAGCTTGACGGAGAACCGGAATTGGTGAACGAATCTGCGGAAGATTCGGGCTGGCTCTGCAAGATAAAATGCGCCAGTGATGATGAATTCAATGCCCTCATGGATGCGCATCAATATCAGGCCTTTCTTCGCAAACTGTCCTGAGCTGCACCTCGTCCTGAAACCGATTCACAATTCAAGAGGATAGCATGCCCAGAGCCGATGACTTCACGAAACGGCATATCGGCTCAACACCTGAGCAGATATCACAAATGCTGAGCGAGCTGGGATTGGATTCTCTCGACGAATTAATCGAGATGACCATTCCCGATGCGATCATCAGCAAACATGGTCTTTCTCTGCCCCGCTCACTTGATGAGAATCGTCTAAACAAGGAAGTTCGCATTATTGCATCAGAGAACCATGTCGCAATATCGATGATTGGCATGGGCTATTATGGAACTGTAACTCCTCCCGTGATTCGCAGAAACGTTCTTGAGAATCCAGATTGGTATACAGCCTATACTCCCTACCAAGCCGAGATCAGTCAAGCTCGGCTAGAGGTGTTGATGGCTTTCCAGCACATGATTACCGATCTCACCTCGATGAGCCTTGCCAATGCGTCGTTACTTGATGAGGCAACTGCTGCTGCCGAAGCCATGCAGGTTGCAAGACGAGTCAATCTCAAACAGCCAGACCGGGTATTTGTTGACCAAAACATATTCCCGCAAACTCTGGCAGTTATCCAGACCCGCGCAGAACCAGCGGGTATCGAGGTGATGGTTGGCGATCTGGAGAATGGATCAGTAAACCAGCCATGTTTTGCAGTCATCATGCAAAATCCGGCAGGTGACGGTCAATTTCGAGATTACTCCCCAGTGATTGAACAAGTTCATGAACAGGGAGCACTAGCTATTGTCATTGCCGACCCGCTCTCGCTTGTCATGACTAAATCACCCGGTGAGATGGGAGCTGATATCGTTGTTGGAAGCACGCAGCGATTTGGCGTGCCAATGGGATTCGGTGGACCGCATGCGGCCTATCTGGCTACTCATGAAAAATACAAGCGTGCAATCCCCGGGCGACTGATTGGCACCACCATTGACTCAAATGGCAATCTTGCCTACCGCATGGCACTGCAAACTCGCGAACAGCACATTCGTCGAGACAAGGCAACAAGCAATATTTGTACATCACAGGTATTGCTCGCGATTTTGGCTACTGTCTATGCAATGTATCATGGGCCGGAGGGGCTGTACCGAATTGCCTCGGGCATCAACCGCTTGACTCGGGTTTTGGCATCGGAACTAGAGTGTCTCGGATTTGAAGTCGTTCACAACCATTTTTTTGATACTCTGAAAATTCGCATTCCGGGTAAGGCTACAAGCCTCATCGACAAGGCAGAGCGTGCGCGGTATAACCTAAGGCTGATTGATCAGGATCATGTCGGCATCAGTTTCGATGAGACAACGAACCGAGAAAAGGTAGTTGGTTTGCTTGAAGTTTTCGAAGGACTGACAACAGGCCAGATTCGAGGCAACTTGTTTGATATTGATCTGCCGGGTTCAATTCCTGAACATCTGATCCGAGCCAGTGAGTATCTGACACATCCAATCTTTCATCATTTTCGCTCAGAGACGGAATTCATGCGCTACTTGAGAAGAACAGCCAGCAAGGACATAACCCTTGCGCAATCCATGATTCCGCTCGGCTCCTGCACCATGAAGTTGAATGCGGCTAGCGAAATGGAACCGATTTCCAACCCAAATTTTGCACACATCCACCCGTTTGCACCGGCCAAACACACGAATGGATATCAAGTGTGTATCCGTTCGCTCGAGAAGATGCTTTGCGAGATCACGGGTTTTGACTGTTTTTCCTTCCAGCCGAATGCTGGTTCTCAGGGAGAGTATGCCGGATTACTGTGCATTCGGGCCTATCATCATGCCAACGATCACCCGCAGCGAGACGTCTGTCTTATCCCCTCCTCCGCGCACGGAACCAATCCGGCTAGCGCGATCATGGCTGGCATGAAGGTCGTTGTCGTCAACTGCGATGACGATGGCAACATCAATATCGAGGATTTTCGAGAGAAAGCCGAGGAGTATGGAGATCAACTGTCGGCAACCATGATTACTTATCCTTCTACGCACGGCGTATTTGAAGAGTCAATTCTGGAGTTATGTCGCGTGGTACATGAAAATGGCGGCCAGGTATATATGGACGGTGCCAACATGAATGCCATGGTGGGGTTTTGCCGACCGGCTGAAATGGGAGTAGATGTCATGCACCTTAATCTACACAAGACGTTTGCGATACCCCATGGCGGTGGAGGACCGGGCATGGGTCCAATCGGCGTGAGAAACCACCTTCGGCCTTTTTTGCCCTGTCATCCGGTCGTCTCCTGCAATCAGGATGGTTCTGCGCCTATTGGCACGATTTCAAGCGCACCACTTGGTTCTCCTCTCATTCTCCTAATTTCATGGTGTTATCTTCGGTTGCTTGGCAAACATGGCTTGCGAAGAGCAACCCAGATCGCAATTCTGAATGCCAACTACATTGCTCATCGTCTTGATCCTCATTATCCGGTTGTTTACAAGGGCGCACGGGGACGGGTTGCACATGAATGCGTAATCAACCTCGCTCATCTAAAGGAGAAATCAGGAGTCACCGTAGAGGATGTTGCAAAACGTTTAATCGATTACGGTTTTCACGCACCTACCGTATCTTGGCCCGTTCCGGATGCGATGATGATTGAACCGACCGAGAGTGAATCGCTAGATGAATTGAATCGCTTCTGCAATGCCATGATTCATATTCGAGAGGAAATCGCCGAAATTGAACAGGGCAAGACCTCACTCGAAAACAGCTTGTTGACCAATGCACCGCATGCTTATCATTTGCTAACCGAGACAGATTGGGATCGTCCTTATAGCAAAGAAAGGGCGTTTTTTCCGACTCGAGAAACCAAAACGAACAAGTTCTGGCCCCCAGTTGGACGCATTGATAATGTGTATGGCGATCGCAATCTGGTTTGCACTTGTCCGCCAATCCAGGAATATGAGTAAATTAGCAGAATCACGACAATGACTGAATTCATCCAATCGGAACGGCCTCGCCCTCGGCCAATTGTTCAAGGAGAAAAATTACGAGGAGAGGCAAAAATGGACCGTATTCCGGTCAAATTTGAGCCGTTGCCGAGAGATCAACTCTTGCGAAAGCCAAAGTGGATACGCGCAAGTTTTACCGGCACAGAGGCAGTCGCTTCGCTGAAACGGAAACTAAGGGAAGGAGGACTCCATACGGTATGCGAGGAAGCAGCCTGCCCAAACCTCGGTGAATGTTTTGGAAATGGTACCGCAACCTTCATGATAATGGGAGATATCTGCACTCGACGCTGTCCGTTTTGTGATGTTGCCCATGGCCGCCCGAATCCATTGAATCCCGATGAACCGGATACGCTCGCAAGAACCGTGCAGAACATGGAACTTAAGTATGTAGTGATTACTTCAGTCGATCGGGATGACCTCAAGGACGGAGGAGCAAAACATTTTACCGACTGTATTCAGGCGATTCGGGAGCAAAGTCCCAAGACTCGAATTGAAGTCCTAGTCCCGGATTTTCGCGGAAGAATGGATATTGCTCTGCATATTCTGGATCAGGCACCTCCTGACATCTTCAACCATAATCTTGAAACCGTTCCAAGATTGTATAAACAAGCTCGACCAGGCTCGGATTACTCGTTCTCGTTAACCTTGCTGAAACAAGCGAAAGCAACATGGCCGACCATGCCGACAAAATCCGGGATCATGTTGGGGCTTGGAGAAACCCACGCAGAAATCATACAGGTTATGCACGATATGCGAGAACACAATGTAGACATGATCACGATTGGGCAATACCTGCAGCCGAGCCGCCATCATCTGCCGGTTTTGAAATACTGGACTCCCGATGAATTCAATGAGCTTGGTGACTTGGCAGGTAAACTTGGTTTTGCCAATGTCGCTTCAGGGCCTATGGTTCGATCCTCTTATCATGCGGATTTGCAGGCTCATGAGTCGGCTAGCAGGGTGGTTCCATGCAAACTGTAACTTCCGGCCGTGGTCATGAATAAAAAATTCAAGCGGGTAATGCATGCCAAATAATGTCCAGAGAACCGGCAGTGTTGCACTTCGGAGTGGAATGGAGGCCTTGAAAACGACCAAATCCGTTCAACAATCAGCATGTATCTGTGTTAGAATTTGGGTTTTAGTTTTGTTGAGATAACTTGATGCAAGTTATTCTAGTTATCCAGAATAACATCGAATTTTATATACGGAGGATCGAAATTATGTTTAAATCTTTACAGATCTCGGTAATTGCTGTTGCACTGTCTGTAGCAGGATTTTCAGCAAATGCTGCTACGCTTGACGAAGTACAGGCACGAGGCGAGTTGAATTGCGTAGTGACAACTGGGCTTGCCGGTTTTGCCGCACCAGATGAAAATGGACGTTGGGAAGGCTTTGACGTGGATTTTTGCCGCGCTGTTGCTGCCGCTGTACTCGGTGATGCTGAAAAAGTCAAATTCATCCCCTCTACTGGCAAAACCCGCTTCACGCTGCTGAATTCCGGTGAAGGCGATATCCTGTTTCGCAACACCACTGAAACCATGAGCCGGGATGCCGACCTGAAACTGACCTTTCTTCCCATCAACTACTATGATGGCCAGGGATTCCTGATTCGAAAAGATATGGGAATCAGTTCCGCTAGCGAGTTGAATGGCGCTTCAGTCTGCATCCAGACCGGCACCACAACCGAATTGAATCTGGCAGACTATTTTCGTGCCAACAACATGAACTATGAGCCGGTCAACATTGAAACCAACGAAGAGGGGCTTGCGAACTACACAGCAAATCGATGTGATGTGTACACTACGGATGCCTCGGGACTTGCTTCGACTCGAGCTGCGCTTGACGATCCTGACGCTCATATTATCCTTCCTGAAATTATCTCGAAAGAACCTCTTGGTGGTGCTGTTCGGCATGGAGATGATCAATGGGGTGATATCGGCAAATGGGTAGTTAACGCAATTATCAATGCGGAAGAGCTTAGCGTAACCCAAGCCAATGTAGGACAAATGTGTGCATCGGCAGGTGACAATCCCAGCATCAATCGCCTGTGCGGCACTGAAGGAGATGCCGGATCCTGGATCGGCCTTGACAACAAATGGGCGGTTCGGGTTATTGAGTCTGTTGGGAACTATGCAGAGATTTTCGAGCGTCATATCGGCCCAAATACTCCCCTGGCACTTCAGCGTGGCTTGAATGCCCAGTGGAAAGATGGCGGTATACTGTATGCCGCACCGATACGGTAATCCACATGCTTTCTTGCGAAGTCGTCTGTTGCGATTTCGTGCATAATTCTGATAAACGGAGCAGTCTCAGGACTGCTCCGGACATTACTGATCCTATTTTTACTATGTCTGCTTCGAAGCAGATCATGAGTTACAAGTATGATCCTGAATATTACAACTGACTGCATGGGCAAATAACTATGACAGATGCAGTTGCTGCCCCCCCCCAACCCGAACGCAACTTCATTTCCCGCCTTTGGAACGATAAGGAGTCTCGTTCCGTTATTATTCAAGTCATCACGATTTCTCTGGTGTTTGGCTTTTTGGCCTACATAATTCATAACGCTGTGGTTAATCTTCAAGCCATAGGCAAGGGATTTAGCTACAACTTCCTCTGGCAGCCATCGAGTTATGACATCAACCAACATCTGATCGATTATGACTCCAGGTCGACTCATTTTCGGGCGATGCTGGTTGGCATCTTAAACACGGTTTTAGTAGCGGTCTGCGGGATCATCTTGGCATCCATTGTCGGATTTGTGCTTGGTGTCTTGCGCTTATCCAAAAACTGGATCATCAATCGACTGGCCTACTGCTATATCGAGTATGTTCGAAATGTGCCGGTCCTTCTGCATATCTTGTTGGTCCATGGACTGATTGTCCATGCATTTCCGGTACCGCGTCAGGCAATTTCTGTCGGCGACGTGACCTTTTTGACCAACCGTGGGGTTTTTTCTCCAAAACCGATCTATGAACCCCTATTCCTGGTCGTTATTGCATTGGTTTTCCTGGCGCTGGGATTTATGTGGTGGTTTAAGCGCCATGCAAAAAAAGTTCAAGATGAAACCGGACAACACTATCCTGTATTCTGGATTGGCCTCGGTGCAATTCTCGGTTTACCACTGGTTTCCTTTTTTCTGCTGGGAAGTCCAATCACTTGGGATATGCCCGAGCTGAAAGGATTTAACTTTTCTGGTGGCATGGTGGTTCGCCCCGAATTCATCGCCTTGCTGCTTGCGCTGTCCCTGTACACAGCTGCATTCATTGGCGAGATTGTTCGTGCAGGAATACTTGGTGTCTATTACGGTCAAACAGAAGCTTCCTATGCACTCGGAATTAACCGCGGACGAACCCTGTCTCTGGTAGTCATCCCTCAGGCGCTTCGCATCATAGTGCCACCCTTGACCTCTCAGTATCTCAATCTGATGAAAAACTCTTCACTTGCAGTTGCGATCGGATACATGGATATCGTGGCCACTATAGGTGGAATATCTCTGAACCAGACTGGCCGGGAGATGGAGTGCATGATAATAGTGCTTGCCCTGTATCTCGTGATGTCGTTGATTATCTCGATGTTCATGAACTGGTACAACAAGCGTATCA
This sequence comes from Candidatus Poriferihabitans sp., assembly GCA_965220975.1. Classification (GTDB taxonomy): domain Bacteria; phylum Pseudomonadota; class Gammaproteobacteria; order Arenicellales; family Poriferihabitantaceae; genus Poriferihabitans. The sequence goes on from OZ244855.1 coordinate 1,391,258, forward strand.
AACTGGTTGAAAGGTAGAATACGGACAATGGAACAATCTGCATACAAACCAGGAGAACATCCTAACCTCCCACCACCTTCGAATATGGTAGGCCCCATAGCATGGGTCCGTGAAAATCTGCTTTCTTCTCCAACCAATATCGTTCTGACCATTTTGTCAATCTGGTTCCTCTATGAAATCATGCCTGCGACTCTGGAATGGGCTTTTCTGGATGCGGCATTTACCGGAGAGAGTCGAGATGAATGTCGTGCAAAAGCTGGCGGTGCATGTTGGGCATTTATCGGTGAGCGATTCAATCTGTTCACTTATGGTTTTTATCCTGCTGAAGAGCGCTGGAGAATCGATGTAGCATTTGTACTGTTGTGCCTGGCATTGCTTCCCGTACTTTGGGACCGTTGTCCGTTTCGTAAACTTGGACTCTATTTTGCATGCTCTTTCCCATTTGTAGCGGGATGGCTGTTGCTTGGCGGCTTCGGACTAACACCGGTTGATACGGATGAATTCGGTGGCTTCATGCTGACGCTAGTAATTGGAGTCACGGGCATTACATTCTCATTACCGATTGGTATCCTGCTGGCTTTGGGAAGACAATCCAATTTGCCCGTCGTACGAGTATTGTCAGTCGGCTTTATTGAGTTCTTTCGCGGCGTTCCATTAATTACACTGTTGTTCGTTGCATCGACCATGCTGAATTATTTTTTGCCAACGGGAACCACATTCGATCTGCTGCTTCGGGTACTAATCATGGTCACACTATTTGCTTCGGCCTACATGGCTGAGGTGATTCGCGGCGGATTACAGGCTCTGCCTCGTGGACAATATGAAGCAGCGGATTCAATGGGGCTCAAGTACTGGACATCCATGAGGCTGATCATCCTGCCTCAAGCACTTAAAATATCGATCCCCGGCATTGTTAACACCTTTATTGGGCTCTACAAGGACACAACACTGGTGATTATTATCGGACTGTTGGATCCTCTCGGAGTCGGAAGATCTTCACTGGCTGATACAAAATGGACAGGTTTGTCCAATGAAATGTACCTATTTGTCGCAATCTTCTTCTTCATCTCCTGTTTTGGGATGTCTCGATATTCCCTGTATCTCGAGAAGAAACTTGCAACGGGCCACGAACGCTAAAGAGATTTGGTTATGAACGAAACTGCAGACAAGTCAACCGACAATACCAAACAGGAAATTGTGATTGTCATTCGCAAGATGCACAAATGGTATGGACAGTTTCACGTTCTAAAAGATATCAATCTGAATGTTGAACGGGGAGAGAAAATCGTGATCTGTGGACCTTCCGGCTCAGGGAAGTCCACTTTGATTCGCTGCATCAATCGTCTCGAAGAACATCAGGATGGTGAAATCATTGTTGATGGCACTGAACTCACCAACGACCTTAAAAATGTGGAGCTAGTCAGACGTGAGGTTGGCATGGTATTCCAGCACTTCAATTTATTTCCGCATCTCACGGTCCTGGACAACTGTACTCTCGCTCCAATCTGGGTTAGAAAGCAACCTCGGGAAGAAGCCGAGGCCACAGCCATGGAATATCTGGAACGGGTTAAGATACCGGATCAGGCAAACAAGTTTCCAGGTCAACTGTCGGGAGGACAGCAGCAACGTGTCGCGATCGCACGCTCACTATGCATGAAACCGCGCGTTATGCTGTTTGATGAGCCCACCTCTGCCCTAGACCCGGAAATGATCAAGGAAGTACTCGATGTCATGGTTGAACTAGCAAATGAAGGAATGACCATGTTGTGCGTAACTCACGAGATGGGGTTTGCGAAAACTGTCGCTGATCGAGTAATTTTCATGGATGAAGGAGAAATCATTGAGCAGAACAAGCCGCAGGAATTTTTCGATAATCCGAAACATGAACGTACCCAATTGTTTTTGAGCCAGATTCTCAATCATTGATATTTAAGAAAAACCCCGTTTCAAGTCCGAAGCGCAACACTACCTCGCGACTGATGGTACAGGTGATCCATCATCTCCCGCACTGGGTTTTGCCAAGAATCCTGACTGTTTCAGTCATGATCCCCGGGCCATAATCGGTTCGTTCATCATTATCACCAATAACCAGTTCGTCAACCTCGCTCTGCTACACCTGTTCCATTTGATAATCAGGGATTTAGAATTGCTGTTTACAAATACCCAGAAATGTTTTACAATCCGTGGGGTCTACAAACTATGGAGTACTAAAAATGAAACCATTCAATCGAATAGCTGTTATCATTGCATTTCTCTATGCAATGCTGGTTCCGATGTCCGCATCTGCCTTCTGGACATCGTACAATCCTACGGTCAAACATTATTTGGAGGAAGGCGCCAAAAACTGTCGCTTGCCCATTCAGCTCGTCAACCCCATAGTAACTGCGTCCCAGTCGGTGAAAGAGGGCGGAACTGTCACATTTACAATCAAGAAACCCCGTCAGACCTATAGCGCTGTTCGCTACCGGTACAACACCAAAAATGGCACTGCAGGTGCGCAGGACTATGAAACAAAACACGGCATGCTGACTTTCAATCCGTTTGAGACATCCAAGACTGTCCAAGTAAGAACCTTGAGAGATCATCTTCGAGAAGAAAGCGAGGTATTTTCACTATTGTTGCATTCCCCGCAGGTGAACTGGACGCCAGATTGGGATGATGCCTGGAAAAATCCCTATCAGCCCTGTCCCAGCAAGTGGTATGAAGCGTTCGACCGTCTGCCGCGCACCCGGGTCATCAACGCAACGATCATTGATTACAGTGGCACGAGTTACGAGAGCCAGAAATACGGTACCGGCTACACGGGTCGGGTTGGGGGCGAATAAGGCCGAGACACACCGTACATGTAGAAAAACCATTTTTACATGAAGACAACTCCCAAGCGGAAATTAAAGATTTCAGGTGGCGGTTCAGATTGGGGTTGCATATTCGTTTATATGCAACCCCAATCTCAATTTCGAAGTGCAACACTGCTTTCCGATACGATAGCAGGCTTGCCAGTAAAGTTGCATTTGGAAGCATTCGCGGGATGCAAATTGAGTCCCTTGAAAGTGAGTTTCTCGGTCTTTTTTCTTTGCATGAACCACCGTGGCAGCGATGTTCAGCGTAACGTGATATCTTGCAAAAGGATTGGGGAAACAATGAACCATCAATATTCATTCGTAGCGTTATTGTCGCTTGCAGTTTTGAGCATTGTTCTTTCTGGTTGTGGAAGTGGCGGTGGGCATAACGCATATTCGAACCAAGCCCCTGAATTTTTGTCTTGCGAACACTCCCGCGCAGAAGCGCGCCGAGCGGAGAGAAAAGCTGACCGAGCAGAAAGCAGAGCCGACAGGCCGGTAAATTCAGGGCACTCTCAGAACGTAGGTCAAGCGATGGCAAATTTTGGAGCAGCTTTGCAAAATCTGGGTAAGCGTCGGGAACAAGAAGCAAAGATGCGCCGAGCTTACGAATACTTGGTAAGCAACGAATGCTAGGGACCGGCGCAAAACGCCGCACCGGTCTCGTTCAGAGATACTTCGCAACCGAAAGTTGTATTGTATATCTTCAAAATCTATGCCGGGGTGGCGAAATTGGTAGACGCGCCAGACTCAAAATCTGGTTGGGGAAACTCAGTGTCGGTTCGAATCCGACCCTCGGTACCACATTCTTCGATTATTCAGATGTGGCCTGATGAATCGCATTTACCAGGTTATTCGTCAGGCTTTCCAGTTGCTTTGGATTCTCTCCTTCCATCATGATCCGAAATAATGGCTCGGTTCCTGATTCGCGCAATATTACCCGTCCAGACAGTCCCAACTTCTCCTGAGTTTCAAGGACTGCTTTTTTGACTGCTGGATGTTCCTCTATAGAACAGACCTGTCGGGCTTCAATCGGCACATTCACGGCATGTTGAGGATACATCTTCATCGTTCTTGCAAGTTGACTTAACCGTTTTCCAGTCTCACGTATCGCGACCAAAATCTCGAGAGCCGATACAATGCCATCGCCAGTTCTCGACTTGTCAAAACAGATGATATGTCCTGAAGTCTCTCCCCCAAGATCCCAATCATTCGCAATCATTTTCTCTTGCACAAAACGGTCACCAACCTGCGAACGATCAAAGGGAATGCCGATCTCCTGTAACGATTCTTCCAAACCCAGATTACTCAAGATGGTACCGACTACACCAGCCACGGTCTTGCCAACACGCTTTCGATGACATGCGAGAATGTAAAGAAGTTGATCACCATTCACCTCTGTTCCCAATTCATCAACCATCAGAATTCGGTCTGCATCACCATCGAAAGCGATACCCAGGTCGGCACCTTCCTTGCACACTCTTGACTGCAAGCTGCGCATGTCAATTGAGCCACATTCCTGATTGATATTGTAGCCGTCCGGATCAGCATGCATAACAGTCAAATGTGCTCCTAATTCGGAAAACACTCTGGGGGCAACATCATAAGCAGCTCCATTTGCACAATCCACCACCACATGCATGCCTTTCAGTGAAATTTTCGAGTCAATTGTCTCCTTGCAAAAATGGATATAGCGGTCACGGGCATCATCCATTCTGGAAGCTTTTCCCAATTGCTCTGCCTCAACACAGTCAAGAGATTCGTCCATGAGCTTTTCAATCGCAACCAGAGACTGATCATTCATCTTGTCTCCGCTGGATGAGAAGATTTTGATGCCATTATCGCAATAGGGATTATGTGAACCGCTGATTACTATACCAGCACCGGCATTAGCTGTATGGGTTAGATGAGCAATACCCGGGGTTGGCAGTGGTCCCAATAGAACGATATCTGTACCTGCCGAGCACAAACCAGCTTCCAGCACTGATTCCAGCAAATAGCCCGATAACCGTGTGTCTTTGCCAATCAGCACATGGCCCAATTGACCAGTATTTCTCAGGTATTTTCCAACCGCCCAACCGAGTTTGAGTACCGTATATGGAGTGATTGGCTCGATTCCTACCCGTCCCCGAACACCATCGGTCCCAAATAATGAGAGAGCCATTCCCTCTTCACCGTACAGTTACTTTCTCGCTGTTTCTATAACGGATCTGGAATATTGACGTTATCGTCTCCAATGCTAGTTCTTGGTTTTCGCTTGGCAGAATTCTTGGGTTTGCGACGTTTGGGCGTATTTTTTGCTGAAGACTTGGCAGGTGGTGAGGGATTCTTACCTTCCATAATTTCATCAACCTGATTTGCATCAAGAGTCTCCCACTCCAGCAATGCTTTCGCCATGACCTCGACTTTTTTCCGGTTCTCTGAGAGAATATTCTTGGCACGCTCGTATTCCTGATTGATGATTCGGGTTATCTCAGACTCGACTTTTTCTGCTGTTTCCGGGCTAATGTTTTTATGCGTGGCCATCTCGCGCCCCAGAAATACTTCACTTGAATTTTCACCATAAACTCTTGTACCGAGTAAATCACTCATTCCCCAACGCGACACCATGTTCTGAGCTAGTTGCGTAGCTTGTTCAAAATCATTGGATGCACCAGTGGTCATCTGATTCATGAAGATCTCTTCTGCAATCCGTCCTCCCATCAATACGGCAATCCGAGTGAGCAAATATTCTCGATTATGACTGTAGCGATCTTCTTCAGGAAGTTGCATGGTTACACCGAGCGCCCTGCCTCTTGGAATAATAGTCACCTTGTGAACAGGATCAGCATGCTCTTTCAAAACCTTGGCAACTACAGCATGGCCAGACTCGTGATAAGCGGTATTTTTTCGTTCCTCTTCTGGCATCACGATTGATCGTCGCTCTACTCCCATTAGAACCTTGTCTTTGGCGAGTTCAAACTGCTCCATGCTGACGAGTTTGAGTCCTTTGCGAGCTGCCAACAAGGCTGCCTCGTTTATCAGGTTCGCCAAGTCAGCTCCTGAAAATCCCGGCGTACCTCGGGCAATGATGGCAGGGTCAATATCTTTATGCAAAGGCACTTTTTTCATGTGGACCTTGAGAATCGCTTCTCGTCCACGTATATCCGGCAGGGGTACAACCACTTGACGATCAAATCGACCGGGCCTGAGCAATGCGGGATCCAGTACATCCGGACGGTTTGTTGCTGCAATCACAATAACACCCTCACTTGCATCGAATCCGTCCATTTCGACCAGCAACTGGTTCAGAGTCTGTTCTCTTTCATCATGTCCGCCACCAAGGCCGGCGCCACGTTGACGACCAACCGCATCGATTTCATCAATGAAGATGATGCAGGGCGCATGTTTTTTCGCCTGATCAAACATGTCCCTTACCCTTGAGGCGCCAACACCAACGAACATTTCAACAAAGTCCGAACCGGAAATTGTGAAAAACGGAACTTTTGCTTCGCCAGCAATTGCCTTCGCTAGCAAAGTCTTGCCTGTTCCCGGGTTTCCAGTCATCAAGACTCCTCGAGGTATCCGACCACCCAATTTTCGAAATCGAGAGGGATCCTTAAGAAATTCAACCAGCTCTTCAACCTCATCCTTGGCTTCGTCAACTCCCGCCACATCTTCAAAAGTGATGTGATTTTTGTCTTCGGTTAGCATGCGAGCTTTGCTCTTGCCAAAACTCAAGGCTCCACCACGTCCACCTCCCTGCATTTGACGCATGAAGAAGATCCATACTCCGATTAAGAGTAAAATTGGAAATGAGCTGATCAACAAATGCATGAACAAAGATGTCTCTTCGGCTTTTTTTGCCTTTATATCAACCCCATTGCTAAATAAGTCATCAACCAGCTTAGGATCGTTGGGCGCATAGGTGATGAAGGATTGACCATTTTGCGTGGTTCCACGAATGACCTCATTGTCGATTTCAACAGCTGATATCTTGCCGCTCTTAACTTCAGCTAGAAAAGTGGAGTAACCGATTTCACTTACATCGCGCGATGTATTGCCGGTGAAGTTATTAAACACCGACATCAGAACCATGGCAATGATTAGCCATAGAATTAAATTTTTGGCGAGATTAGACAAAAGATCTTTTCCTCAGATATCAACTTGACAATTAACATGCGTTAAATTATAAGCCAGAAGCTGGCTACAACCTGAAATTATCATTTCATTCATGATTAAATTATATAACCCTTCCCCAACAGGTAAATCTCTCTGGATTCTGATCGGGATGCCCGGGGTTTGACTACAAATATCTGGTTAAATTTCTCGCAGTACATTTTTCTTATACTTGAAGATGAACTGCCTTCAAAATATTTGACCAGCACGACCCCTCCGGCTCTTAGAATCTCGGAACAGAATTCCAGAATAGAAATTTGGATACTCTCGATGTTGGCCTGATCAATCGTTGCAATACCTGATATATTGGGGGACATATCGGATAAAACAAGATCTAACGATTGTCCTTCAAAACAATCAATGATTTTCTCTTGAATGGACGGCTCGGTAAAGTCCCCCTGAATGAATTTCCCCCCTTCAATCGGGCACATTTCAAGAAGATCTACGCCAACAATTCGACCTTGCTTCGACAAGATTGACGAAACATACTGAGTCCAGCCTCCAGGCGAGGCACCTAAGTCTACGATTTGGTAAGAGGGTTTGATCAACTGGTGTTTTTCATTGATCTCCTTCAACTTGTAAGCTGAGCGGGCACGAAAACCCTGAGCTCTTGCTTCACGCACATACCGATCTCGATTCTGATTTCTTGCCCAGGTTCGAGATTTCGATTTGGTTCGATTACGCGGCAAAATACACCCGAATACTTACCCGGATTCAATTCCGAATTGCAACACTACCTCCCGATTGCGAACCTAGTTTCGCTACTGATGTGTATTCATTCTCAAAGGACCGACAGATGGTTAACAAGTGATGGGCACTAATTGATGCTCATCCAGCTTCATTTTGGACAGCTACTTGTCTTCATCGTCGAAAGGATCATCATGATAATCACGATCAACCAGCTGGACAATCGCCATCGGCGCACAGTCTCCACGCCGATAACCACACTTGAGAATGCGAAGATAACCACCTGGCCGATTCAAGAAATGCGGGCCAAGAATTTCGAACAGCTTAGTTACAGTCCGCCGATTGCGTAACTTTGAAAAAACAATTCTGCGATTTGCTAAAGAAGGTTTCTTGGACAAGGTAATCAACGGCTCTGCAAATCGCCGCAACTCTTTGGCTTTTGGCAAGGTTGTTCGAATCTGTTCATGCAAGAACAGGGAATTGGCCATATTGGAGAACATGGCCTTATGATGCGCTGATGTCCTGTTGAGTGAACGTCCTGATTTTCTATGTCGCATAATTACTTCAAACCCATGCGTGTTCCGTCATCACTAGTCACCAGAGACGGCGGCGGCCAGTTTTCTAGTTTCACCCCAAGCTCAAGGTTTCTTTGTGCCAGAACATCCTTGATCTCGGTTAGCGATTTCTTGCCCAGATTCGGAGTTTTCAGCAACTCATTCTCAGTGTGCTGTACAAGATCGCCAATGTAGTAGATATTTTCTGCTTTGAGACAGTTTGCAGAACGTACCGTCAATTCAAGATCATCAACAGGCTTCAATAAAGCCGGCTCTATTTCCGGTTTTTCCTCAATCTGATTCAGAATAATCGATTCCTCCAAGTTGACAAAAACGGAGATTTGATCATGCAAAATTGTTGCAGCTCGACGCAAAGCGATCTCGGGATCAATCGTTCCATTGGTCTCAATGTCGATCACCAGCCGATCCAAATCCGTGGATTGCTCAACCCTGGCATTTTCCACTGAATATGCAATCTTGTTAATTGGGCTGAACGATGCATCCAGCGGGATCAAACCTACCGGATTTAACTCATCCGTTCCCCGTTCGCGGCTCTCTGCCTTGAGATAACCCCTGCCTCTTTCGATTTGAAGATACATGTCAATGTTTGCATCTTTGGAAAGCGTAGCAATGTGATGATCAGGAAACGGCAATTCAATGTCATCGGTTAGTTCGATATCCTTGGCTGCAACCACACCTGGCCCTTTCTTGGTGAGCCTAACCTCGGCCTTGTTTCGAGTATGCATAATGATTGGCAAAGTCTTCAGATTCATCAGAATATCGATAACATCCTCTTGTACCCCTTCAATCGTTGAGTACTCGTGGAGTACGCCTTCAATATGTACTTCAGTCACGGCACAGCCGGGCATTGACGACAACATGATTCGTCGCAAGGCATTGCCCAGTGTATGGCCCAAACCTCTCTCAAGAGGCTCGATTACAACTCGCGAATTACGCTCGTCAATCTGATCTTTCTCAATTAGTCTGGGTCGAAGAAAGTCAACCGTTGGATCCTGCATTTTCATACCTCATAACTTATGCAATCGTGATGCATAAAAAATCAACTAAACTGGAATCAGGGCTATTTCGAATACAGAGCAACTACCTGAGCTTCATCGAGATCAGCATATAACTCAACTCGCTCCGGATAGGCCCGAAATAAGCCTTTGAACTTCTCTGCATCTACATCAATCCAGGATGAGCCGTCCATTTGCTGAGATATGCCCAGAGCATGTTGTATTCGCAACTGGCTTTTGCATTTGTCCACGACCTCAATCTCATCTCCTATACTGACCCTGTACGAGGGTATATTCACCTTACGACCATTCACCATGATGCTTTTGTGATTAACCAATTGACGAGCTTCTGCACGAGTTAAACCAAAACCCATCCGAAACACAACATTATCCAAACGACGTTCAAGCAAGAGCAACAGGTTAAACCCCGTTGAACCAGGAATTCTTGCTGCTTCCTTGTAATAATTCCTGAATTGTTTCTCAAGTACGCCATACATTCTGCGCATTTTCTGCTTCTCACGAAGCTGGATCCCGTATACACTGGACTTGGGACGACGACCAGCAATTTTTGCGCCGGGAATACGATCGAATTTACACTTGTCCGCGATCGTTCGCTCGGGCCCTTTCAGGAGCAGGTCAACACCTTCCCTTCGCGATAATTTGCAGGTCGGGCCTGTATATCTTGCCATTGGCTTCTCCAGAACTTCAGATAGATTTAAACCATTAGACTCGGCGCCTTTTGGGCGGCCGACAACCATTGTGCGGTATAGGCGTGATGTCAGAGATGGAATAAATCTCAAGTCCCAATGCATTCAGTGCACGAACCGCAGAATCCCGACCAGGACCAGGACCTTTGACTTTGACTTCAAGTTGCTTAACACCTATTTCCTGAGCTTTCTTGCCGCAAATACCGGCAGCAGTTTGCGCAGCGTAAGGAGTACTCTTTCTTGAACCCTTGAACCCGGAATTGCCTGCTGAAGCCCAGCACAGAGTATCACCATGCCGATCTGTGATGGTAATAATGGTATTGTTGAAAGTTGCATGAATATGGGCAATTCCTTCGCTGACATTCTTGCGAATCTTCGCTTTTGATCTGCCTGTCGGTGTATGCTTGGACATAAATTAACCTGATAGTCGATAATGCAATGAGCAGGGTCATTTCTTGACCGGTCTCGGGGGTCCCTTGCGAGTTCTGGCGTTGGTCTTGGTGCGCTGTCCGTTAACCGGCAACCCGCGTCGATGTCGCATCCCTCGATAACATCCCAAATCCATCAACCGCTTGATATTCATGGATGTCTCTCTACGCAAATCCCCTTCAATCTGATATTTTGCTACTTCCGATCGCAATTTCTCGGCTTGCTCTTCATTCAAATCGCGAACCTTGACGGTACGTTCCACGCCGGTAGCATCACAAATTGCCTGTGCGCGAGGACGGCCAATCCCATAAATAGCTGTCAAGCCAATTTCAATGTGCTTGTCAGAAGGTAAGTTTATACCTGCGATACGCGCCATGTTTCTTTACTCTAGACTCAATATTTAATGTGAAACAATTAGATAGAACGAAAAACTAGCCCTGTCAAAAAGCCAGCGATTCTATCAGATTTGGTAATTCCAATCAAGGTGCACGACCGATTGCTGAGCTATCTTATCCTTGTCTTTGTTTGTGACGCGGATCGCGACAAATCACGCGAACAACACCATTTCTTCGAATAATTTTGCAGTTTCGACAAATCTTCTTGACCGATGCTCGAACTTTCATTTCAAACCTCCTATCTATATCTTTCTTTAACGCACACCCTGAGGACGTTGAAATGGTGATTTCTTCATGATGCTTTCATATTGTCTTGACATCAGATACGACTGGACTTGAGTAATCAAGTCCATCGTGACCACAACGATAATCAACAACGATGTTCCTCCAAAATAAAACGGAACGCTATATTGAACAATCAAGAATTCCGGAATCAAACATACAAAGGTAATGTAGATAGCGCCAATCATGGTCAACCGCGACACGACACCATCAATGTGCTTGGCGCTTTGAGCACCAGGCCGAATTCCCGGGATAAATGCCCCGGACTTTTTCAGATTGTCCGCTATGTCAACTGGATTAAACACCAAAGCGGTATAGAAAAAACAAAAGAAAATGATCATTCCTCCATACAGGAAGGTATAGATCGGCTCCCCCGGCTGGAGCTTGGTCGCAATATCGGTCATCCATCCCATGCTTTCAGACTGACCGAACCAGCTACCCAAACTGGCAGGAAACAAAATCAGGCTAGAGGCAAAAATCGGAGGAATAACGCCCGCCATATTCAGCTTGAATGGCAAATGTGAAGATTGTCCAGCAATCATCTTTCTTCCTTGCTGTCGCTTGGCATAGTTCACCGTAATTCGCCGTTGACCACGTTCTACGAAAACCACAAAATAAGTAACAGCCAAGGCACCAACAAACAGGATCAAAACAAATCCGCCAGACAAGGCTCCAGTTCTAGCCAATTCAAGTGTACCAGCAACTGCTGAAGGGAGACCAGCCACGATAGAAGCAAATATGATTAGTGAAATGCCATTACCCAGACCACGTTCACTAACCTGCTCACCCAACCATACCAGGAACATGGTACCTGCACACAATGTTGCCGCCGCAACAATCTTGAAACCGAGTCCGGGAATCAGAATAACCGGTGAACCGGCTACTTGCTGACTTTCTATTGCTACAGAAATTCCAATACCCTGGAACAAGGCCAGTACTACAGTAAAGTAACGGGTGTATTGTGTAATTTTTCTTCGCCCAGCTTCACCCTCCTTGTTCAATTGCTCCAGAGATGGAATTACCGCCTTCATCATCTGCATGATGATGGATGCAGAAATATAAGGCATCACCCCCAATGCAAATATCGAAAGGCGACTCAGCGCTCCTCCCGAGAACATATTGAATATATCGATAATTGATCCACGCGTCTGCTCAAACAAAGCAGCTACTGCAGCGGGATCAACTCCAGGCACGGGCACATGAGTGCCCAGTCGAAACACCACTAGTGCTCCGAGCATAAACAGGATTCGTTGCTTTAAATCTGACAGACTTCCGAACATTCCCGAACTCGGAACACCTCTTTTTTCTGCCTTTGACTTCGCCATCGTTACTTGATCCTAGTTCTTGCCGGATATTTCAACTTTACCACCAGCTTCGATAATCGCAGCTTCGGCACCTTTGGTCAGTAAAACGCCATCCACGGCAACAGACCTGTCAATTTGACCGCTTAAAATGATCTTGGCACTGGTAATCGCGCGACCAACTACTTTCGCTTTCTTCAGTGATTCAAGATTGACCAAATCTCCTTCAATCCTGTTCAATTCACCCAAACGGACTTGAGCATGGTGAATATTGGTCCGCGAGCGAAAACCGCGCTTTGGCAGGCGACGCTGAAGCGGCATTTGTCCGCCCTCAAATCCAATTTTATGAAATCCGCCTGATCTTGATTTCTGACCCTTGTGTCCACGACCGGCCGTCTTGCCGGTACCGGAACCAGGGCCAAGACCCACTCGCTTACGGACTTTCCGTGCGCCTGGGGCCGATTGAATTTGATTAAGTTTCAAGATTGTCATGTGGATAAATCCTTGCCTAATATCTGTACGCATAAATCATCGGCAATACGGTTCATGGTTTACGCTAGATTTACTCTGTTTCACAACGTAACATGTAACCAATTTTATTGATCATGCCCCGGTTCTCTGGTGTATCCAATACTTCAACAGTCTGATGCATCCGACGCAGGCCCAATCCACGGGCACATGCCTGATGTCTCTTAATCCGCCCATGCATACTCCGGATCAAGGTAACTTTGAGAATTTTCTGTTCATTGACAGCCATTGGTTACATGCTCTCTTCCAATTCAAAATAATCGATCATTATTGCCGAACCTGCTCACCCTGTTTTGGCGAATCAAAAAGCTCCTTGACTTTTTTGCCACGTTTCGCCGCAATGTACTTCTTGCCTTTGAGTTGACTGAGTCCGTTGATGGTTGCTCGAGTGACATTGATCGGATTGGTGGTACCAATCACCTTGGTCAATACATTCTCGACACCTACCGCTTCCAGAACAGCGCGCATCGTACCACCGGCAATAATTCCTGTACCTTCAGCGGCCGGTCGCATGACCACCTTGGCTGCACCATGACGACCAGTAATCTGATATTGGATCGTATTGCCATTCAAACTCACTCGAAACATGTTGCGCTTTGCATCTTCCATGGCTTTTTGTACCGCAACAGGAACCTCGCGAGCCTTGCCTCGCCCGATTCCGACACGACCATCGCCATCGCCCACGACCGTCAACGCTGAAAACCCGAAAATTCGCCCTCCCTTGACAACCTTGGCTACTCTCCGAACGTTAATCAGATGTTCATGTAAATTATCTTGTGGAGGCGCCTCCCTCCTGTCTTTCGATTTAACCATGTCAAATTTTCTGAGAATTAAAAAGCAAGTCCGTTTTCTCGGGCGGCATCAGCAAAGGCGCGAACCCGACCATGATAGCGATATCCCGAACGATCAAAAGCAACGCTGCTTACTCCGGCAGATTGTGCGTTTTTCGCAATCAGGGCTCCAACCGCCTGGGCAGCAATACAGTTCCCTCCGTGCTGAATTGATTCACGTATCGATGGATCCAGTGTCGAGGCTGATGCCAGCACTCTTCCACCTGAAACATCATAAACCTGAGCATAAAAGTGTCGCGAGGTTCGAAATACCGACAAGCGAATTGCATCATGCAGAGCAATCTTGTAACGCGATCGCTTGGCTCGTTTCATTCTTGCCTGATTTTTATTAGCCATCTCTCTTAATCTCAAACTACCGAATTGCCGATTGTTATTTCTTCTTGGCCTGTTTTCGAACTACATACTCGTCTGCATATCGAATTCCCTTGCCCTTGTAGGGTTCGGGTGGACGAAACGCCCTTATTTCAGCAGCTACCTGTCCAACAGCCTGTTTATCAATACCACTGACAACAATCTCAGTCTGACTTGGTGTATTCACCTCAATACCCTCGGGCAGTGAATAGGAAATCGGATGTGAGAACCCAAGGTTCAAATTGAGACTGCGACCTTGTGCCTGTGCTCGGTACCCGACACCAGTAATTAAGAGTCGCTTACTGAATCCTGAAGAAACACCTGTGATTAGATTGTCAATCAAAGCCCGAGTCGTTCCCCACATCGAACGCAATTGCTTGTCAATTTCCGAATCCTTGACATTGATCTCGACCGACAGTTCAGATTCGTTTTTCTGGACAGCCATGCCCGGAAACAACCTGAATCCGGATTCGCCTTTCGGCCCCTTTGCGTTAATCTGCCCATTCGAAATGTCAACCGTTACGCCAGTTGGAACACTAACCGGAATTTTTGCTATTCGTGACATAAAACCTGCTCAACTTTGATTTGTCTAGTTATCCAATCGAATATTGCATTAAAAAACCGAACACACAACCTCGCCACCAACACCAGCCTGACGCGCCTGCTTGTCACTCATCAGTCCCTGTGAAGTAGATATTAACGCCACACCCAGTCCATTTTTCACCAAAGGTATTTGATCACAGGATACATAAGCGCGACAACTCGGCTTGCTCAAGCGTTTGATTTCTTCAATGACTGAATCGCCCCGATAGTATTTCAGCTGAATGTTCAGATTCCGTTTTGCGCCCTCGCCTTGCAAATCATATCCGCTGATGTAACCTTCATCGAGCAGCACTTTGGCTATTTCGGTCTTGCTTTTCGAAGCCGGGATTGATACCGACTTCTTTGATGATCGAAAACCATTACGAATTCGAGTCAACATATCAGCAATTGGATCAGACATACTCATATTTCACATTCCCGTTTCATGAACTGATTTACCAGCTGGACTTCACAACACCCGGAGCCTCACCACGCATGATGACCTCCCTAAGCTTACTCCGACTAAGTCCGAATTTTCGGTAGTATCCCCTTGATCTTCCCGTTAGACCACAGCGGTTTCTACCTCGTGAAGGACTCGAATCGCGTGGGAACTTCTGCAGTTCAAGCATGGCTTGAAATTGTTCTTCCATACTGAGCTCGGGGTTGATTATCCTTGACTTGACTTCAGTCCGCCTTTCCGCATACAGCCCAACCAGCTTGCGCCGTTTCGACTCCCGTGCGATCATTGATTTTTTGGCCATAAGAATCTCCCGCGTTAGTTCTTTAATGGAAAATTGAAAGCCCTAAGCAAGGATTCCGCTTCACGATCATTGATTGCAGAAGTGGTGATACAGACATCCAGCCCCCGCAATGCATCAATATTGTCATAATCAACTTCAGGAAAAACGATTTGCTCGCGTATACCAAATGAATAATTCCCCCTGCCATCAAACGACTTCTCAGACAAACCCCGAAAATCACGAACACGGGGAATTGCAACCGAAATCAGGCGATCCAGAAATTCATACATCCGGTCCCGGCGCAAGGTTACTTTGGCTCCGATTGGCCAACCTGTGCGAATCTTGAAATTTGCCTCAGAACGCCTGGCTTTTGTAACCATAGGTTTCTGTCCAGATATTTTTTCCAAATCAGACAGCGCACTTTGCAACACATTCTTGTTGGCTACAGCTTCACCTAACCCCATGTTCAACGTGATCTTGGTTATCCGCGGGACTTGCATGACACTCGCATATGCGAATTCTTTCTGCAAACCCGGAACAATTTCTGCATGATATTTTTGTTTTAGTCTCGGCATGTTCATTCACCAGCTATCCATTAACCAATATCGACAACTTCCTGATTTGACTTGAAGTATCGTACTTTTTTGCCGTCCTCAAGTGTTCGAAAACCAATTCGGTCCGGTTTTTTCGTAGTTGGATTGTACAAGGCAAGATTGGACAGATGAATCGGTGCTTCCTGTTGAATAATCCCGCCTTTTTCGTTCTTGTCCGGGTTTCCTTTCTTATGTTTTTTGACCAGATTAACATCATTCACATAGGCACGACCATCATTTGTCAAACGTAATACTTGTCCCCGCTTACCCTTGTAACGGCCTGAAATCACGATCACTTCATCGTCTTTACGAATTCTTTGCATTTGCATATCCAGTCAAGTTGAACTATGGAATTTGGATTACAGAACTTCTGGCGCAAGAGAGATGATCCTCATGAATTTTTCCGAACGCAATTCACGAGTAACCGGGCCAAATATCCGCGTACCAATCGGCTGATGTGCATTATTCAGCAATACTGCTGAATTTCGATCAAAGCGAATCAGGGAACCATCCGGACGGCGCACGCCACTCTTCGTTCTGACAATTACCGCATCATACACATCACCTTTCTTGACCCGACTATTTGGCATAGCCTCCTTGATAGTAATCTTGATAATGTCACCGATTCTGGCATAGCGACGCTTCGACCCACCTAGAACTTTGATACACATCACCTTTCTAGCACCGCTGTTATCGGCAACCGACAGCATACTTTGCATCTGAATCATTGCTTATTCCCTCAATCCCTATTGCACATGTGATACTACTTCAACCAGACGCCAGCATTTCGTTTTGGAAATCGGACGGCAGGATTCAAGACTGACAATATCCCCTACTGAAGATTCATTGTTTTCATCATGAGCATGAAGCTTGTTCGAGCGTTTGATGTATTTCTTGTACAGGGGATGCTTGACTTTTCGTTCAACCAACACAACGATACTCTTGTGGCCAGACTTGCTCACTACATTGCCACGTATTTGGCGTTTGCCATCACCGACCGCCTGAGGAATTGCATCAATCAATGATGGCTCTTCCTTGACCGGTTCGGGCTCCGTTGGCTCTGGCAGAGATTCTGATTGCAGTGGCTCTGTTTGTTCCGACTTGGCATCAGACTCGACCTCGGTCGCTTCGGTCTCCGCCGGATCAGACTCAGTCTCTAATTTGGCAGAATCTTGTTCATTTTCTGCCTTCTTTTCAACACCATCAACAACCTTTTCCGCTGTATCTTCGCTTTCGGATAGGCTTGATTTCTCTTTTGAAATGAATTGTTTTTCATCATATTTTGAGAACTTCTCTTGAATTTGCAAGCTCAATACGGCAGCTTCATCAGCGGTAAACTTGTACTGGCCGGATGGTGCTTCTATTCCTGCTGCATCTTGAATGGCACGAACTTCTTTGCGAATTAGACGTGAT
The DNA here is from genome assembly GCA_965220975.1 of Candidatus Poriferihabitans sp. Taxonomy (GTDB): domain Bacteria; phylum Pseudomonadota; class Gammaproteobacteria; order Arenicellales; family Poriferihabitantaceae; genus Poriferihabitans. The sequence goes on from OZ244855.1 coordinate 1,408,685, forward strand.
GCTGTATCGGGTGTGCGGTCCGGCAAAAGCACATCACACAAATCACGAATCTTGTATTGCTTTTCTGCATCGTCATATCCAAAACGTTCCCGGGCCTGCTGGATAGTCTCGGCATCAAACTTTTCGATCATTGTATTTGATTGTTCGCTCATTGGATTCCCTAACTCTGCTGTCCCGCTTTTTCAGTCAAGACAGTCTTAATTCTAGCAATGTCTTTTCTGACTCGAGAAAATTCTGAAATATTCGCGAGCTGATCACTGCTTAACTGAAAACGCAAATTGAATTGCTGCTTGCGAAGTCCAATCAAGTCGGACTTGAGATCTTCAATGCTTTTAAGTCTGAGTTCCGATGCTTTCATTAGCCAACCTGCCTTTTTGCGAAATTTGTCTGTACGGGCAATTTTGCACTGGCGCGCCGAAATGCTTCGCGAGCAAGACTTTCATTGACACCCTCAATTTCATACAACATGGTACCGGGTTGAACCAACGCTACCCAGAATTCAGGATTGCCTTTACCTTTACCCATCCGTACTTCAAGTGGTTTCTTTGAAATAGGCTTATCTGGAAAAATGCGAATCCAGAGACGCCCGCCTCGCTTGACATGGCGGGTTATCGCTCGGCGCCCCGCTTCAATTTGCCGCGCAGTCAGCCTTCCTCGAGTATTCGATTGCAATCCGAATTCTCCGAAACTGACTCGGTTACCACGAGTAGCCAAGCCACGATTGCGGCCCTTGTGCCGCTTTCTGAATTTCGTTCTTTTGGGTTGAAGCATGGTTTCAGGCTCCCGGAACTGTTGCAGTTTCTGTAATTTCGGGTTTGACTGGTTCTTCCTCGAAAATCTCGCCCTTGAAAATCCATACCTTTACACCAAGAATTCCATAAGTAGTCAACGCTTCATGAAAACCATAATCAATGTCGGCTCGCAACGTATGCAACGGTACTCGACCTTCGCGGTACCATTCGCTTCTCGCAATTTCTGCGCCATTCAGTCTGCCTGAAATCATTACCTTGACACCTTCAGCACCTAATCGCATGGCGTTTTGTACTGCCCGTTTCATGGCACGTCGAAACAAAATGCGTTTTTCCAACTGCTGACAGATGCTCTCTGCTACCAGTTTTGCATCCAGCTCTGGCTTGCGTATTTCTTCAACAGCAACTTGCACAGGGCTGCCGTTAATCTGGCTTAGCTGATGCCTGAGTCGTTCGATATCCTCTCCCTTTTTACCGATCACGATGCCTGGACGTGCCGTATAAATCGTAACATTCAGATTCTGGGCCGGTCTTTCGATAGTAATTCGACTTACTGCGGCATTGACCAGCTTCCGGTTCAGAAAATCTCGAATCTTGAGATCGCTTGCAAGGGTTGTCGAATAGTTGCGGTTGTTCGCAAACCATTTGACATTCCAGTCCTTGACAATCCCGAGACGAAATCCAGTAGGTTGTACTTTCTGACCCATGTTCTTGCCCGATAATTTAGTTAGTTGCGTTGCTTGCGATTTCGATTTGGTCCATCGCTGACCGACACCGTAATGTGACAATTTCGTTTGAAGATGCGGGTTCCTCGCCCCTTCGCCCGTGCACGAAATCGCTTCATGGTCGGCGCTTCATCCACCATGATTTGACTGACCCAGAGTTCATCGACATCCAAATTCTTGTTATGATCGGCATTGGCAATTGCCGACTCTAAAGTCTTGCGAACTGGCAGAGCCGCTTTTCGATTGCTGAATTTCAGCAAATCAACTGCTCGCTCGACTGGCAGGTTTCTTATCTGGTTGGCCAGCAGGCGAGCTTTCTGTGGTGAAAGCCGGACATATTTTGCTGTGGCTCTGACTTGCATCGTATTCTTATCCTTCAAACAGCTGGATTAGTCTTTTTTGACAATCTGTTACTTGGTTTTCTTGTTCGCGACATGACCGCGATAAGTACGAGTTGGGGCAAACTCCCCCAGCTTATGACCGACCATATTCTCGGTAATCAGAATTGGCACATGCTGACGGCCATTGTGTACCGCAATCGTCAAGCCCACAAATTCTGGCATGATCATAGAACGTCTTGACCAAGTCTTTATTGGACGTCGTGAATTTTCTGCATGGGCCTGCTCAACATGCGACCAGAGATGATGATCTACAAATGGTCCCTTTTTAATGGATCGTGGCATGTTTATTTCTTACGTCTACGAATGATCATGGAATTGGAAGCTTTTTTCGAGCGGGTTCGATGCCCTTTAGTTGGAACGCCCCACGGAGATACCGGATGCCGACCACCTGAGGTACGACCTTCACCACCGCCATGTGGATGATCAACCGGATTCATGGCAACACCCCGTACGGTAGGCCGAATACCCCGCCATCGCTTGGCACCTGCCTTGCCCAGTTTTTGTAAACTGTTCTCGGAATTACCCACTTGTCCGATTGTTGCACGGCAGTCAAGATGTGTTCTCCGTACCTCACCTGAACGCAAACGCAATTGCGCATAAGCACCTTCCTTTCCAAGCAGTTGTGCATAGGAACCGGCAGAACGAGCGATTTGAGCACCCTTACCTGGCTTTAACTCGACACAGTGAATGAGAGTTCCATCCGGAATGTTGCGTATCGGCATGGCATTACCTGCTTTATATCCGCTTCCGGGCCCAGACATTACAGTATCCCCAGGCTTCAGGCCACGCGGAGCAATAATATACCGATACTCACCGTCCTTATAAGAGAGCAAGGCAATATGCGCACTCCGGTTTGGATCATATTCCAGTCGTTTGACTACCGCCGGCACGCCATCTTTCCTGCGCTTGAAATCAATCAAACGGTATTTTCGCTTGTGACCACCACCTCGATGACGAACAGTAATTTGGCCACTATTGTTTCGTCCACTGATCGCTATCTTTTGCTGAACAAGTGCACGATGTGGTCCTCCTTTATGCAGGTCCGAATTAACCGCCTTGACCATGCCGCGACGTCCCGGACTCGTTGGATTTTGTTTAACTAGCGCCATTGTTCTTTGTCTTCACATTGAAAATAATTTCATTTAACATCCATGTTGTGGAAATCAAAATCCTGTCCAGGCTCCAGGCATACATAAGCCTTTTTCCAATCGTTTTGCCTGCCTTTTTTGCGTCCAAAGCCCTTGACCTTGCCTCGAACATTTGAAATTTGAACCCGCTTTACTTTCAACTCAAACAGAGTCTCTACAGCAGTTCGTATTTCTTTCTTGTTCGCATTGGGCAAGACTTTTAAAACCATCTGGCTGTTATCACCCATACGCGTTGATTTCTCAGAAATCAATGGCTCCTGAATTATTTGGTACAGTCGTTCCTTATTCATCTTCATCAAGCAATTATTGCAATACTTTATCGATCGCTTGTATCGCTTCAGCGGTCATCATTACTTTGTCATGCAAAATTAAGCTTACCGGATTTAGGTTTTGTGAAGTACTAACGGATACACCGGGTAGATTGCGCGATGATAACTCAAGGTTACGATCTGATTCAGACAGGACAATCAGGCATTGAAGAGCATCCATTGGCTTCAATATTTTGGTCAGGGTCTTGGTTTTCGGTTCGGACATGGTTAATCCATCAACTACAATCAAACGATTCTGACGATTCAGTTCGGAAAGAATCGAGCGAATGGCTGCCCGATACATTTTTCGATTCACTTTATGTGAAAAATCACGCGTTGAAGCGGGAAATGCACGACCTCCACCACGAAACAACGGACTTCTGATGGTACCAGCACGAGCGCGGCCGGTACCTTTTTGTCTCCAGGGTTTTGTACCACCACCTCGAACCTGCGAGCGATTTTTCTGGGCACGAGTTCCCTGACGCCCACCCGCCTGATAGGCGACCACCACCTGATGAACCAAGACCTCATTGAACTCGACACCAAATGCAGAATCAGAAACCGAGACCGTTTCTGGGCCGCTTTCAGAATTTGCAATGACCGAGGTAATGGCTAGATCAATTGGCATTCTTTCCACCCTCCGATTTCTCTGGATCATCGAGTTCTTCGGCCAAAGGGGATGATTCCGATGTCTCCGTTGATACCGCATCGCCATCTTTGCCAGATTTCGTATCTTCTCGTTCAGGCACTTCTGTCGATTCGGCTGATTTCGAATCCTCTGCCACGTCTGACGCCGAGGTATCATTGCTTTTCTCAGCATCAAGCATTTCAGTCGACTGATAAGTTTCCGGAGCTTCCGTCTCTGTGATTTCTGGCGTATTCTCTTCGACCGGATCAAGAGATGCCGGACTTGACCAGTCAGAATGTTCGGTGATGTCAGCCAAAATATCCGTTTTCTCCTTGCTCTTGATGGCAGGCTTGATTATGACGTCACTGCCTTTGGATCCGGGAATGGAACCTGATATCAATACGATATTCCGTTCACCATCTACCTTGACTATATCCAAATTCTGCTGCACAACATTTTGATCGCCCTGATGGCCAGCCATTTTCTTGCCCTTGAATACGCGACCGGGATCTTGTGCGTTGCCGATCGAACCGGCGAGGCGGTGCGCTTTTGAATTTCCATGCGAAGCGCGTCCGCCACCAAATCCGTAACGTTTCATAACACCACTGAAACCTTTACCGATTGAACGACCGCTAACATCAACTTTCATTCCTTCTTTGAGCAGATCAACGGTCAGCTCATAACCAGGGGAAACTTCAGGCTCATGATCCAAACGAAATTCCCAGACACCTCGTCCCGGTTCAACTGCGGCTTTTGCAAAATGCCCTTTCATCGGTTTGCTCACTCGATTTGGTCTGCGCTCTCCGGTAGTCACCTGAATTCCATCATAGCCATCGATATTTTTGGTTCGGACCTGAGTGACCGAATTTGGCAATATCTCGATAATCGTAACGGGAATCGAGTTTCCTTCGGGCGTAAAGACCCGACTCATTCCAATTTTCCTGCCTACAAGACCCGCTGACATGATTTGTCTCCTGATAACCGACTCAATTCAATTTAATTTCTACGTCAACCCCAGCTGCAAGATCCAGCTTCATCAATGCATCGACAGTCTTGTCTGTCGGTTGCACAATTTCCAGAATCCGCTTGTGAGTCCGAATCTCAAACTGATCACGCGATTTCTTGTCGACATGAGGTGACCGAAGCAGCGTGTACTTCTCTATCTTGGTTGGCAATGGGATCGGTCCCAATACCAGGGCACCAGTCCTACGGGCAGTCTCGACGATCTCAAACGCAGAGCGATCGATCGATTTATGATCAAAAGCCTTGAGACTAATTCGAATTTTCTGATTCTCAACCATCACTTCCTACCCCTTGCCATTGAATCAATCAGAATCACTGAAGGATTTTGGTAACGACGCCGGCTCCGACGGTTCGTCCGCCTTCGCGAATCGCGAACCGCAGACCCTCCTCCATGGCAATCGGAGCAATCAGCTCCGCCACCATGTGCACATTGTCGCCCGGCATCACCATCTCCACACCCTCCGGCAAATCGCAGGCACCCGTCACATCCGTCGTGCGAAAATAGAACTGCGGACGATATCCCTGAAAAAAGGGCGTGTGACGACCACCCTCCTCCTTCGACAGAATATAGACCTCCGACTCAAACCGGGTGTGCGGAGTGATCGACTTCGGCTTCGCCAGCACCTGACCACGCTCCACCTCATCACGCTTGGTACCACGCAACAACACACCAACATTGTCTCCAGCCTGACCCTCGTCCAGCAACTTGCGAAACATCTCGACACCCGTGCAAGTCGTCAAACCCGTATCGCGAATGCCCACAATCTCTATCTCCTGACCAACCCGGATCACACCCCGCTCAATCCGACCCGTCACCACCGTACCCCGACCCGAAATCGTGAACACATCCTCCACCGGCATCAGAAAATCACCGTCCACCGACCTCTCCGGCTCCGGTATGTGACTGTCCAGCGCCTCCGCCAGACGCTGAATCGATCCCTCGCCCAAATCCGAATCCTCCCCCTCCAGAGCCTTCAACGCACTGCCCACCACAATCGGCGTGTCGTCACCCGGAAATTCATACGTGTCCAGCAACTCCCGTATCTCCATCTCCACCAGCTCCAGCAACTCCTCATCGTCAACCATGTCCGCCTTGTTCAAGTACACCACCATGTGCGGCACGCCTACCTGACGAGCCAGCAAAATGTGCTCGCGCGTCTGCGGCATCGGACCATCCGCCGCCGAACAAACCAGAATCGCACCATCCATCTGCGCCGCACCCGTGATCATGTTCTTCACATAGTCCGCATGACCCGGACAGTCCACATGCGCATAATGACGCAACTCCGTCTCGTACTCCACATGCGCCGTCGCAATCGTGATCCCTCGCTCACGCTCCTCCGGAGCATTGTCTATCTCGTCAAACGCCTTCGCCTCCGTACCACCGTAACGCGCCGACAACACCCGCGTCATCGCCGCCGTCAAAGTCGTCTTGCCATGATCCACATGACCTATCGTGCCTACATTCACATGCGGCTTCGTACGCTCAAATTTTTCTTTCGCCATGAATTTGTCTCTCCTGAGTATCGACTAAATATTGGTTGATTTCGAGAATCTATGCAGCATTCCTGATCGTGCAAGCAACACTCTCGGGAACTTGTGTATACCGTTTGAATTCCATCGAGTAACTGGCACGACCTTGAGTTGCTGACCGAAGTGTAGTTGCATAACCAAATAGTTCGGATAACGGGACTTCTGCACGAATGGTCTTGCCACCCGGTGAATCCTCCATTTCCATAATCAAGCCACGGCGTGCACTCAAATCACCGTTCACATTGCCCATGTATTCTTCCGGGGTAACCACTTCAACAGCCATGATTGGCTCCAGTAGCTGCGGATCTGCTTTGCGTGATGCTTCACGGAAAGCCATCGATGCTGCCGCCTTGAAAGCCTGCTCAGAGGAATCGACTTCATGATAAGAACCAAAGAACAGAATCACCTTGACGTCAATCACCGGATAACCGGCTACAACTCCAGCCTGCATGCTGGCTTTGATGCCTTTGTCGACCGATGGGATATATTCCTTGGGAATTACTCCGCCCTTGATCCGGTCAATAAATTCGTAACCCGATCCGGGTTGCCCCGGTTCCAAACGAATGCAAACATGACCGTACTGACCACGTCCTCCGGTCTGCTTGATATACTTGTATTCCTGTTCAGTGGTTTTCAAGATGGTTTCCCGATAGGAGACCTGTGGACGACCGATGTTTGCATCGACATTAAACTCTCTCTTCAAGCGATCAACAATAATGTCAAGATGCAACTCGCCCATTCCTGAAATAATGGTCTGGCCGGACTCTTCGTCAGAACTGACCCGAAAAGAGGGATCCTCTCTCGCCAATTTGACCAGTGCCACCCCCAGCTTCTCCTGGTCGGCATGCGTTCTGGGCTCTACGGCCTGAGATATGACCGGTTCAGGAAAATCAATTTGTTCAAGAACGACAGGCTGAGCAGGGTCACACAAGGTATCTCCAGTGGTTACGCTTTTGAGACCCACTGTTGCAACGATGTCTCCCGTGGATACGGTCTCGATATCCTGTCTATCGTTGGAATGCATTTGCAGAATCCGACCGATTCGTTCTTTCTTGCCTTTTAGCGGGTTGAACACCGTCGTTCCGGTTTTCAATTTCCCGGAATACACGCGCATGTAGACCAATTGCCCAAAAAATGGATCCGACATCAATTTGAAGGCCAAAGCGGCAAAGGGCTCCATGTCATCGGCTTTACGAATGACCTTGGATTCTCCATCCACACTGATCCCTTCAATAGCCGGGATATCCAGCGGATTCGGCAGGTAATCAATGATTCCATCTAGCAGGGCTTGCACGCCTTTGTTTCGAAAAGCGGATCCGCAAAACACTGGAACAATCTCATTTCTCAGGGTCAACTCGCGCAATCCGTCACGGATCTCTGATTCACTCAAATTACCGCTATCCAGGTATTTCTCCATGAGTTCATCGTTACTTTCTGCAGCAGTTTCAAGAAGATCGCTTCTAGCTTGTTGACATTCAGCAACTAGCTCAGGCGGGATCTCTGCTTGCTCAAACTCGATACCCATGTTTTCGGCCTTCCAGTAGATTGCCTTCATCTTGATCAGATCGACCACGCCTTGGAAATCATCTTCCGTGCCGATGTTCACTTGCATCAACACTGGACGACCTTTCAGGCGATTCTTGATTTGCACAACAACTCGTTCAAGATCAGCCCCAGTCCGATCCATCTTGTTCACAAAAGCCAATCTTGGCACTTGATATTTATCCGCCTGACGCCAAACCGTCTCCGATTGGGGCTCTACCCCGCCGACGGCGCAAAAAACAGCTATTGCTCCATCCAAAACCCGCAATGAACGCTCAACTTCAATGGTAAAATCAACATGACCGGGGGTATCAATGATATTGATTCGGTGTTGCTCGCGGTTGCCGTCCATGCCTGACCAGAAACAGGTTGTTGCTGCCGAAGTGATGGTGATTCCTCGCTCCTGTTCCTGTTCCATCCAGTCCATCACTGCATTACCGTCATGTACTTCGCCGATCTTGTGAGAAATACCGGTGTAGAACAATACACGCTCGGTTGTCGTAGTTTTACCGGCATCGATATGGGCCATAATGCCAATATTGCGGTAACGATCGAGCGGCGTGCTTGGTTGTGACATCTTGATGTGGACTCAGGTTAAAATCGATAATGAGAAAACGCTTTGTTTGCTTCCGCCATTTTGTGGGTATCCACCCGCTTTTTGACCGCATTACCTCGCTCTTCCGAAGCATCAAGCAATTCCCCTGCCAATCGAACCGTCATGGATTGTTCATTTCGCTGTCGAGCTGCGGTCACCAACCAACGCATAGCCAGCGCCATTTGACGATTGGGACGAACCTCAACAGGTATCTGATAGGTCGCGCCTCCAACACGCCGGCTCTTTACCTCAACAGTTGGGCTGACGTTTTCCAAAGCGGAATCGAACACCTCAACCGGGTTTTCATTGCCCTTTTTTCGAATGATGTCCAATGCTCCATACATGATTTTTTCAGCCACAGATTTCTTGCCATCATGCATCATGATGTTGATGAATTTCGCGACCGTTACATTCTTGTACTTCGGATCGGGCAGTACTTTTCGCGTTGGTACTTCTCTTCGTCTTGGCATTTCAAATACCGTATCTCTCTTTCTTCTTTATCGCTTGAATCATGATAAATTACAGGGGCATCTCGAAGGATTGCCCAGTTGTCAACATCAAAAACTCATCTGGCTTACACCATTCGCCCAAACGAGGGCTTTCAATTCAATTCCGGGACCCAGTGCTATCCCACCCGGGTCAGACTTGGGGGGATGATCAAGATTCTCTCAAATCATATTCAAGCATCAGGCCCATTCAGGATTTTGGTCTTTTCGCTCCATATTTTGAGCGTCCCTGACGCCGATCTGAAACACCGGATGTATCCAATGCCCCACGCACCGTGTGGTATCGAACACCTGGCAAGTCCTTTACTCTTCCACCACGCAACAAAATAACAGAGTGTTCCTGCAAGTTGTGTCCCTCACCACCGATATAGGTTGTTACTTCATAGCCATTGGTCAAACGAACACGGGCAACTTTCCTGAGAGCAGAGTTGGGTTTTTTCGGTGTAGTGGTGTAAACACGGGTACACACCCCACGTTTCTGCGGGCAAGATTGCAAGGCTGGTACGTTCGTCTTTTTGATCTGACGACGACGCGGTGACCGAACCAATTGGTTTAATGTCGGCATACTTCTGTTGTTTTAATCCAGGCTAAATCGGTTCGTCAGCATGATTCAAGCAATATACAACCCTGATTGAACAGGATTCAGTTGCTATATCACCAGCTTCCGAAAATTAGAGGCGCAGATTCTATTCCATGAAGCGATTCTTGTCAAGAAATTATCCCGTTTTTTTTCGACTTCTTTTTGATCGGCAAGCCAGAGGATTTTCATGCGGCAAAACAACCGCTCAAAATACTCCGAAATTCTTGATAATATGGTTTTCGAGAAAGCTGGCATTTCATCCGAATCTGGCGATTTGTGATATTCAGCCGACCTAGTGAACAATGCCTTTTGCCAGCCCCCAGTCACATCCTCTGCGATATTTCCCATCCCGTGAATTCCCTTGCAGCAGGTCATAAGCACATCATGACTCTGATTTCAGAAAATTGTTCAAGCCTTTTCCATTTGGTTATTTTATTTTCCACCAACCGAAATCTTGATAATTTGTCGTCCAGCTGCTTTGACCTTGCAGTTTGACAATTCGCAGCATTACAAAACCTGATTGACACTTCCATCGGGATCATTAAACCTGATCGTGCGGTAAACTCCCATAGCACTGGCGACATCATAAGCCCTTCAAGCTTAAGGATTCATTTCTTTTTCATGAAACCATATTGTGGAGACAAGGTGTTCCATGGTGTTTCAAGTTGAATGTACCTTCTTGCTCTACTGGCTTTGCTTTCGAAAGCATGGGACATTGACAAACTTGTACAACACCAGAAATTCCAATGGTAGGGATGGTTTCCTGATACCGATCTTCATGGCAATTGATTCGCTTCTGAGAGTGCGGATACAGCCTAATTTCCGAAAAAGTTCCATTTGACCAAATAAATCAATATATTGAGAAAAAGCCGATTATTGACTACTCGCCCCTATGCATTAGGTCTATGGAATGAATATCTACCATCTGGAAGCTCGATGTACAGCTCTGTCATCGATTGGAATTTCTTCGAATCTTTCAATCAACACCGGTGAACAGGACCACTCTGGTATCAGCAGCCATTAAGCAATCGTCTTTTCACGATTGGAAGCAGATGCGCGCCGTGATCGGATTCTCAGACCAATGGCAGGTTTTGTTCCCACTACTGGCCACGCAGCTGATCCAATTTCTCGAGAGCATGGACAGACACAAATGCAGATCAGCAATGTGATCAGACTGGTACGATAAGAGGATGCAAGAGAATGCTCGAAGAAAACATGTCGATTTCAGTATTACTCGCTATTGAATGGAGAAACACCCAATAGCCGACTACATCGTTTTCATGAGGAAAGACTAGTCAGCCCGAACATTCATTGCTACTGGTCTGCATGCCTTGCAATCATTATTATATAGCCGGGTGCAGGGGAGCTTGATCATGCCCCATCTACTCGGCAGTTACTGCGAATTGAATAACGATTCACTCGCTCAAATCTTCTTGTGGTTCGGTTTGGATTACGTTAATTCCACTCGGTTCTGTCGAAGCCGTATCTTGTAGCGGCAAAAGATCGGTTTCATCCTCTTCCAGAACATTCATTTCCGGAAATAACTGTGAAAATTCACTTTCAGCGTCGAGACCATTCAATTTCGCGCGTTTTCTTGCCTCATGATGCTCCATACCGGTTCCGGCAGGAATCAAACGTCCTACAATTACATTCTCTTTGAGACCTCGCAAATTATCGACCTTGCCATTGATTGATGCATTGGTCAACACTCGGGTAGTCTCCTGGAACGATGCCGCAGATATAAATGATTCCGTGGTCAATGATGCTTTTGTAATTCCCAGCAATTCGGGAGCAAAAATTGCGGGGCGCTTCCCCTCCTCCTCTAATTTCTCATTCTCTACCAAGATTGACGATTTCTCTACCTGCTCATCACGCAAGTACTTGCTATCACCCGGATCCACAATGCGAACTTTTCTCAGCATTTGCCGGACAATTACCTCTATGTGCTTGTCATTGATTGTCACTCCTTGCAACTGATAGACATCCTGAACCTCATTCACAATGTAATCGGTCAAAGCCATGACACCACGATGCTCTAGAATATCCGTGGCTAATGGTGGACCCTCAACAACAACATCTCCCTTTTTCACGGTTTCCCCTTCAAAAACTTCAATTCTTCTTGTTTTTGGAATCAGCATCGAATCGACTTCATCTTCACCGGAAATCAGCAATCTATACTTGCTTTTGGTTTCCTTTCCAAACGAAATCACACCATCACGACTAGCCATAATAGCCGGTTCTTTGGGTTTGCGTGCCTCAAACAACTCAGCCACGCGAGGCAAGCCTCCAGTAATATCTTGAGTCTTGGAAGACTCCTGAGGAATCCTTGCAATCACATCCCCCATGTGTATCTGCTGTCCATCTTCTACCATTACAATTGAGTCGGACGGCAGATGATAACTTGCATCAACATCCGTACCCGGTATCTTGATCGGGCGATCATCATCATCCACCAGGGAAATGATCGGCTTGATGTCGACCGCACTACCTCGACGACGCTGAGGATCGATAACCACGTAAGTACTCTTGCCAGTTAGATCATCGGTTTGCTTGATGACGGTCACGTCCTCCTCAAGACCCGAAAATACGACTCTTCCATCCACCTCAGTAACAATTGGATGTGTATGAGGGTCCCAAGTTGCAACGATTTCACCCGCATTTACTTGCGTTCCTTCGTTCACACTCAACACAGCACCATAGGGCAATTTATGGCGCTCAAGATCTCGCCCGAGATTGTCCTGAACAATCAATTCTGAAGAGCGAATGACGACAACTTGATTGCCATCCGTATTCTCGACAAGCTTTTCACCTTTCAGGTGAACTTTTCCCGAGTTCTTCAAGATAATGTTACTAACTACCGAAGAACCGGATGCAGCACCACCTATGTGGAAGGTTCTCATGGTAAGCTGTGTGCCCGGTTCACCAATCGATTGTGCAGCAATCACGCCAACCGCTTCTCCGACATTGATGAGATGTCCACGACCAAGATCTCGTCCATAACACATGGAGCAAACCCCATAACGAGTTTCACATGTTACTGCCGAACGGACTCGAACCTCATGCAGGTTCGCGTCCTCTATGCGTCGAATCGCCATTTCATCAATCATTTCATCCTTGGCAACTAGCATCTCCCCCGTTTCAGGATGAATCAGGTCCTCAGTAGGCAAGCGTCCAAGAATTCGGTCGGCTAAAGGCACAACCACATCACCACCTTGAACTTGAGCTTCTCTCAATAGACCATTCGAAGTACCGCAGTCATGTTCTAAAATGACCAAATCCTGACAAACGTCAACCAGGCGTCGAGTCAGATAACCCGAGTTTGCGGTCTTTAACGCAGTATCTGCCAAACCCTTACGAGCACCGTGAGTAGAGATAAAATACTGAAATACATTCAACCCTTCCCGAAAGTTAGCGGTAATCGGAGTTTCCATAATCGATCCGTCAGGCTTGGCCATCAACCCGCGCATTCCGGCTAATTGCCGAATCTGCGCCTGCGAACCCCGAGCACCAGAGTCCGCCATCATGTAGATTGAATTGAACGAATCCTGCTCAACTTCATTTCCATCCTGATCCGTGACTTGGTCAATCCCAATCTCCTGCATCATGGAGTTTCCGACCTGTTCACTGGTACGAGTCCAAATATCAACGACCTTGTTGTAACGTTCACCATCGGTTAACAGACCATCATCATATTGCTGCTTGATCTCAACCACTTCGGCCACTGCATTATCCAGAATTCCAGCCTTGCTTCCGGGAATCACCATATCGTCAACACCAATTGATATTCCGGAATAAGCTGCCATGCGAAAGCCTTCATACATCAACTGATCGGCAAATATTACTGTCTCTTTCAAGCCGACCTGCCGATAGGAGGTGTTGATCAAACCCGAGATGGTTTTTTTCTTCATTGGTTTGTCAATCAACTCGAAACTTAATTGACGAGGCAATATTTCTGATAGCATTGCTCGGCCGACGGTTGTTTCTACCATCTTTGACTGCCCAGTATCGAGACCTTCTTCGTCATACACTGGCAATCGGACTTTTATGCGAGCATGCAGATGGGCTTGACCCGTTTCAAAGGCTCTGCGCACCTCGTTGACATCCGCAAAACAACTTCCCGTACCTTTCGCCTGAATATCCTCACGGGTCATGTAATACAGACCAAGCACAATATCCTGTGATGGCACAATAATCGGTTCACCATTGGCCGGCGAGAGGATGTTGTTGGTGGACATCATCAAGCTTCTGGCTTCAAGTTGCGCCTCAATCGACAAGGGTACGTGAACTGCCATCTGGTCGCCATCGAAATCGGCATTGTACGGAGCACAAACCAGGGGATGCAACTGAATCGCCTTGCCCTCGATCAGAATCGGCTCAAAGGCCTGAATGCCAAGCCTGTGCAAGGTTGGTGCACGATTCAGCAAAACCGGATGTTCGCGAATTACCTCTGCCAGAATATCCCAGATTTCCGGACTTTCATTCTCAACCATCTTCTTGGACTGCTTGATATTCGTAGTTAGCCCTCGACCCTCGAGTTTACTGAAGATGAAAGGTTTGAATAATTCCAGTGCCATTTTCTTGGGCAATCCACATTGGTGCAACTTCAGCGTAGGTCCAACTACAATGACCGACCGGCCCGAGTAGTCAACTCGCTTGCCAAGCAAATTCTGACGGAAGCGGCCCTGCTTGCCCTTGATCATGTCGGAAATCGATTTCAACTGACGTTTATTGGGACCAGTAATCGCCTTGCCTCGTCGACCGTTGTCAAGCATCGCGTCAACCGCTTCCTGAAGCATGCGTTTCTCATTGCGCACAATCAAATCAGGTGCATTCAAATCCAGCAAACGCTTCAATCGATTATTTCGATTAATGACCCGTCGATACAAGTCATTCAGATCGGATGTAGCAAATCGACCTCCTTCCAACGGAACCAGTGGTCGAAGGTCAGGAGGGAGGACCGGCAACACATCCATAATCATCCAGCTTGGATTGTTTCCCGAGTTCAAGAAGGCCTCGATTACTTTCAATCGACTGGTGAGTTTCTTTTGCTTTGTTTCCGATTTGGTCAGTTCAAGCTCCTCACGCAAGATTTCGGCTTCAATTTCGAGATCAGTCTCTTTGAGCAATACACGAATAGCCTCGGCACCCATCGCCGCTTCAAAATCACTGCCAAATTTTGTTATTGCTTCGTGATAACTTTCCTCGTTCAACAATTGACCACGTTCAAGATCCGACAAGCCCGGATCAATCACCACATAAGCTTCGAAATACAGAATTCGCTCCATATCTCGAACCGTCATATCCAACAACAACCCAAGTCTGGATGGCAATGATTTCAAAAACCAGATATGAGCACACGGAGCAGCCAGTTCAATATGACCCATTCGCTCCCTGCGAACTTTTGAAAGCGTTACCTCAACCCCGCATTTCTCACAAATCACCCCTCGGTGCTTGAGACGCTTGTATTTACCACATAGACATTCATAGTCATTGATTGGACCAAACAATTTGGCACAAAATAAACCATCTCGTTCTGGACGGAAAGTTCTGTAATTGATCGTTTCAGGTTTCTTGACCTCGCCATATGACCAGGATCGTACTTTTTCCGGAGAAGCAATTCCGACTCGAATTGAATCGAATTCCTCGTTAACTTGCGCCTGCTTGAATAGATTAAAGATGTCTTTCATTTACTGCCTCTTGTTTCCGTCGGTTGTCTCGGATAACACCCGAGGGACCTGTTTTCAGTTGCAAACTGCTACTACACGATAAACCAATGATCATGAGATGATTTACCTTAATCTATCCTCGCGGAAATCAAGGCTTAGCCCCAACGCTCGAATCTCCTTGACCAGAACATTAAAGGACTCCGGCATACCAGCATAAATTCCTTGATCACCCCGAACGATGCTTTCATAAATCGAGGATCGACCGGATACGTCATCCGATTTCACTGTCAACATTTCTTGAAGCGTATAAGCCGCTCCGTAAGCCTCTAACGCCCAAACTTCCATTTCTCCAAATCGTTGACCACCAAATTGAGCCTTGCCGCCCAGTGGTTGCTGGGTAATTAGGCTGTAGGGGCCTGTTGACCGGGCATGCATCTTGTCATCAACCAAGTGGTTGAGTTTTAGAATATACATGTACCCGCAGGTTACTTTACGATCAAACGGCTCACCCGTCCTTCCATCATAGAGAGTGGTCTGACCGCTTTCCGGCAATTCCGCGAGCTTGAGCATTTTCTTTATTTCACTTTCCTGCGCACCATCAAAAACCGGAGTCGCCATGGGTACACCATCGACCAGGTTGCTGGCCAATTCAAACAACTCTTCTTCTGAAAATTCACTGAGCGTTTCCTTCTTTCCTGAAGTGTTGTAAATTTTTTCCAGCATCTTTCGAAGCTGTGTCTTCGTCGGTTTTTTCTTGCGCTTGAGAGCCTCGTTAATCTGCTCTCCCAACTTTTTGCCGGCCCAGCCAAGATGGGTTTCAAGCACCTGACCTACGTTCATTCTCGAAGGAACCCCTAGCGGATTCAAACAAATGTCAACGGCTGTACCATCGGCCATGTATGGCATGTCTTCAACTGGAACGATCTTGGAAATGACTCCCTTGTTTCCATGCCGGCCCGCCATCTTGTCTCCGGGTTGCAGATGACGCTTGACTGCAACAAAAATCTTGACGATCTTCAGCACCGTTGGTGCCAAATCATCACCTGCTTCAATCTTTTCACGCTTCTCGTCAAACCTCCGCTCAAATTCCTTTTTCTGCGCTTTCATCTGGGTCCGAATCTTTTCTACAGACCGATTGACACTTTCATCCTCAACCGAAATCTTGAACCATTTCTTGCGCTCCATGCCACTGAGGAGCTCCTCGGTAATCTCGGCCCCAGCTTTCAGGTCTGGGCCACTCGTTGCCGTTTGGCCCATCAGTAATGCACTGGTTCGAGCATAAGCATCTTTTTCCATGATGCGTTGCTGATCTTCCAAATCCTTGCGCACGGCTTCAACTTCCGATTTGTCATTTGACTTGGCCCGCTCATCTTTTTCGGTTCCGTCTCTGGTGAATACCTGAACATCGATTACCGTTCCTTTCATGCCCGACGGCATGCGAAGTGAAGTATCCTTGACATCAGAGGCCTTTTCACCAAAAATGGCTCTCAACAATTTCTCTTCAGGCGAGAGCTGTGTTTCACCTTTTGGAGTGATTTTGCCCACCAGAATATTGCCCGGATGCACTTCCGCGCCAATATAGACAATCCCGGACTCGTCAAGCTTCGAGAGTGCCTGTTCGCCAACATTCGGTATATCTCGACCAATTTCCTCTGAACCAAGCTTGGTTTCACGAGCGGTACAGACCAATTCTTCAATATGAATGGATGTATAAATCTCGTCCTTGACCAACTGCTCGGAAATCAGGATTGAATCCTCAAAGTTGTAGCCGTGCCACGGCATAAATGCAACCAGGACATTGCGACCAAGTGCGAGTTCACCCAAATCGGTTGACGGACCATCTGCCAACACATCACCCTTGTTGACCGTATCGCCGGGCACCACCAAGGGTTTTTGATTGATATTGGTATTCTGGTTTGAACGTCGAAATTTGATCAGATTGTAGATATCAATGCCCGACTCGCCTTCAATGTTTTCTTCATCGTTCGCTCGAACCACGATTCGACCGGCATCAACAAAATCGACCACCCCGCCGCGCCGCGCGGTTACTGTTACTCCTGAGTCAACTGCTACCGGTCTCTCCATTCCCGTACCAACCAGTGGCTTTTCACTCTTTAGAACCGGCACAGCTTGACGTTGCATATTGGCACCCATCAATGCACGGTTTGCATCATCATGCTCCAGAAATGGGACCAGCGAAGCGGCCACAGAGACAATTTGCTGAGGAGCAATATCAATATAATCAACCTGATCAGGACTCGATAATGAATACTCGTTTTTATGTCGGCAGGAAATCAACTGATCAACAAACCGGCCATTCTTGTCCAAAGCGGCATTGGCTTGAGCAATGACATGCTTATGCTCATCAATCGCCGAGAGATACTCGACTTGGTCAGTTACCTTGCGGTCAACCACTCTCCGATACGGGGTCTCCAGAAAACCATATTCGTTGGTCTTTGCAAAGCAGGACATGGAGTTGATCAGACCGATGTTTGGCCCTTCCGGCGTCTCAATCGGACACACCCTGCCGTAATGAGTCGGATGCACATCACGCACTTCAAATCCCGCTCGCTCTCGTGCCAGACCACCCGGACCCAATGCCGAAACCCGACGCTTGTGAGTAACTTCCGAAAGCGGATTGGTCTGATCCATAAACTGTGACAGCTGACTGGATCCAAAAAATTCCCGGACCACGGCAGACACTGGTTTGGCATTAATCAAATCCTGCGGCGTCAGATTTTCACTCTCGACCTGACTCAATCTCTCCTTCACTGCACGCTCAACACGTACCAGGCCAATCCGAAATTGATTTTCTACTAACTCGCCAACCGAGCGAACTCGCCGATTGCCGAGGTTGTCAATATCATCCACTTCTCCTTTGCCATTCTTCAGGGCAACAATTTTGCGAATGACATCCACTATATCCTGTTTGTTTAGCGTACCTGGGCCTTCTTCAGAGTCCCTTCCCAAACGGCGATTCAGCTTCATTCGACCAACCGCTGACAAGTCATACCTTTCGGGATTGAAGAACAAATTGGTAAACAGTGAAGAGTAGGCATCCTTGGTCGGAGGCTCTCCTGGCCGCATCATCCGGTAGATTTCAGCTTGTGCCTCATCAGCATTGGTTGTCGAATCGACACGAAGCGTCTCCGATATAAAAGGCCCGCAATCAATGTCATTGGTATAAATTGTCTCGAAATCTCGGATGTTCTCTTCCTCAATTTTCTCGATCATCTCGTTGGTAACAACTTGATTCGCTTCGAAAAGAACCTCTCCAGTCTCCTCAGAAACGATCGCCCTTGCGAGAGCATTGCCAAGAACATAGGCTTTTGGCACCTTGATTTGACGTAGCCTGGATTTTGAAATCTCCTTGATGTGTCGGGCAGTGATTCGCCTTCCAGCTTCGACAAGTACTGTACCCCTTGAATTCGTAATATCGAATTCCAGCCTGAGACCGCGCAACCGCTCCGGCACCAAATCCATCATGACCGACTCTTCATCTTTCAGCACAAATCGATCATTCTCGAAAAATATCGAGAGGATTTCTTCCGTGGTATAGCCCAGCGCTCTCAAAATTATGGTAGCTGGCATCTTTCGACGACGGTCTATACGCATGTAAAGAAGATCTTTCGGGTCAAATTCAAGATCTAACCAGGAACCTCGATACGGTATGATTCTGGATGAAAACAGCAACTTGCCCGAAGCGTGTGTCTTCCCGCCATCATCATCAAAAATCACCCCGGGTGACCGGTGCAGTTGCGAGACAATAACCCGTTCGGTGCCATTGATGATAAAAGTACCATGGTCGGTCATTAAAGGCATATCACCCAAATACACCTCCTGATCGATCCAGTTTTTGACTTTCTTGCTGCTGCCCGTTTTATTGAAGATGACCAGCTTTAGCCTCACACGAATCGGGCAAGAATAAATATGACCGCCTTGCTGGCATTCGAGGACGTCAAAACGCGGTTTATCGAGACGATAGCTAACAAAATCAAGCATTACGCTACCGTTATAACTTTCAATCGGAAATACCGACTTGAAAGCCGCCTGAATTCCCTGATCAATACGTTGCTCGGGTGGCGTATCCGCTTGCAAATACTTTTTGTATGACTCCAATTGAGTCTCCAACAGATATGGCAACTCAAAATCATCGGTACGCTTGCTGAAACTCTTCCGGATACGTTTCTTTTCGGTAAATGAATGACCCATGCTGACCTCTTGACAGAAATAACTAGAAAATCCTGAACGGTTATCGAAGCCTTACTGAACAAACAGAGCTTCCAGATAACAAACACTCACATAACGATTAGGTGAGCTCGACCGTTGCCCCCGATTCTTCCAGCTGCTTCTTCAACTCTTCTGCATCGGCTTTGGAGATCCCTTCTTTTACTGGACTCGGTACCCCTTCGACCAGGTCTTTCGCCTCTTTCAAACCAAGCCCGGTTACACTTCGGACCACTTTGATCACCGCGACTTTCTTGTCACCAAAACCTGTGAGAACGACATTCACTTCATCTTTCTCCTGGGCTTGAACAGCACTCCCTGCGGCATCGCCACCGGCTCCTGCTGGAGCAACTGCAACAGCGGCGGACGCTGAAACACCGAATTTCTCTTCCATATCCTTAATTAACTCGGACAGATCCAAAACGGACATTTCAGAGATTGCATCAAGGATTTCTTCTTTACTTAAAGCCATATTTCATTACTCCTGAAAGTTAGACAATGTTAATAGATATAAAGGGTAGAAGGCCTGCTAGCGAGACCTATTCCCGGGAAGCCGCGACCGCGGCAAGGGTGCGTACAAACCTTGCGGGAATTTCGTTTAACGTGGATACAAGCTTGGCCGGGGGAGTCTTCATCCCGCCAACCAGCTTCGCTAACAGCTCTTCACGCGAAGGGGTCTTGGAAAGGCGAACGATGGTTTCATGATCAATCAGAGAACCACTCATCACCCCTACCGATATCTTGAATTCCTTGTTATCTTGCTCAAACCTGGTAATCACCTTGGCGAGCGATACCGGGTCTTTAGAGAGCGAAAACAATATCGGTCCGACAAAATAGTCTGTCAGGCACTCAAAATCGGAATCCTTGATCGCACGCTTTGCAAGATTGTTCTTGACGACTTTGATCCACACGCCCTCGTCATGTGCAATGCGTCGCAGACTGGTCATCTGCTGAACACTCATTCCACGATACTCAGCCAGAACGCCAGCACTGGACTTGTCAATCGAGGCAACGACCTCACCAACCAGCGCTTTTTTCTGTTCAAGACTTAGACTCATAGTTACAATCTCCCATCTTATGGTGTCAGGAATCAGGCCCTTGACCCAGTCCGAACACCGTCTGCACAGGCTTTGCTTGGCTTGCTCCAAAGAGCAAGTCGAATCGCGCCATTATGGACTTTCAGTCCACCTGCGGTCTTTGACAACATGTCTGGCAGATGCTCGCTCTACCGGACTCTTTCTTTCAATAATTAAAAATCAGTGAATCGCAGAAATACTCTGCCGGTCCACTCGTACCCCTGGGCCCATAGTACTGGACACCGAAACCCGTTTGATAAACTGGCCTTTTGCAGATGCCGGTTTTGCCTTGACCAGGGCTGAGATCAACGCATTCACATTCTCGAGTAGACCCTCCGTTGAAAAGGAAGCCTTGCCGACTGAACAGTGAATCACGCCACCACGATCAATTCTGAAGCTGACTTGACCAGATTTTGCATTCTTGACTGCCGTCGCAGGGTCTGCAGTTACAGTGCCCACTTTCGGATTGGGCATCATTCCACGCGGGCCTAGAATCTGACCTAGCTGACCGACCATAGGCATGGTATCTGGGGTAGCAATGCATAAGTCAAAATCAATTTTTCCTGCCTTTACGCTCTGTACCAAATCTTCGAGACCGACAATATCTGCCCCTGCCTCTTCAGCCGCTTTGGCATTGTCCCCAGTCGCAAACACTGCAACACGCAAATCCTTTCCGGTTCCGTTTGGAAGCACGGTTGCACCACGTACATTCTGATCGGATTTACGGGAATTTACACCCAGATTCACCGCAATATCAACACTTTCATCAAATTTGACGCTTGCATGCTCCTTTACCATGTTCAATGCATCGCTCAACGGATACAGTGCTTCCGGATCAACCTGTTCACGATAGGAACGAACTCGTTTACTCCGTTTGCTCATTCAAGTTTCCTCCACTTCAAGTCCCATACTCCGAGCACTGCCGGCGATGATTCGCACAGCATGCTCGATGTCATAAGCATTTAGATCAGGCTGCTTGATGCGAGCAATTTCTTCCAACTGACCACGCGTGACACGTCCGACCTTGTCGCGATTCGGTACTCCGCTGCCAGAGGTGACCCCGGCCGCTTTCTTCAACAGAACCGTAGCCGGTGGCGTTTTCTGAATAAAGCTGAAGCTCTTATCGGCGTAAACCGTAATTACAACCGGGATAGGCATCCCTTTTTCCATGTCTTGTGTCTGAGCATTGAATGCCTTGCAAAATTCCATAATGTTGATGCCCTGCTGACCAAGTGCTGGCCCAACAGGGGGGCTGGGCTTGGCATCCCCCGCAGGAATTTGCAACTTGACATATGCTTGTACTTTTTTTGCCATTTTTTCCGTTCAATAATTGTTATGAGTTGTTAGCAAACGAAGCTTCGGGATGTTCCATTCGATTCGTCTAACCCTTCTCGACTTGAGTGAAATCCAACTCTACCGGAGTCGCACGTCCAAAGATCGTGACCGAAACTTTCAGCTTTGCCTTGTCGAAATTGGTTTCCTCAACAATGCCGTTGAAATCCTGGAATGGCCCATCGGTAATACGCACGATCTCGCCCGGCGCAAAAGTAAAGCGCATCTTTGGCTTGTCCACGCTATCGGACATTTGCTGAATGATTTCATCTGCCTCCTGATCCGAAATCGGAACGGGTTTTCGATCATCGCCTTTTTCATCGACTCCGCTGATAAATCCGGAGACCTTCGGTACACCCCTCACCAGATGCTGGGTTTCAGCAGTCATTTGCATGTGAATTAATACATATCCCGGGAAGAATTTCCGCTCGCTCGTTCTTCGCTGACCACTTTTCATTTCCACCACTTCTTCGGTTGGCACCAGTATTTTTCCAAAATACTGTTCCATGCCCCTGCGCTTGATATGCACGTCAAGCAAACTTTGAACTCGTTTCTCAAACCCTGAGTGGACCTGCAAGACATACCATTGCATGGGATTTTGCTCCTCTTTTTCGATGGTCTTGTCGTGGAGTTCCGTATCAATACTTTCGTTCACCATCATCGATTTAACTCCCCACTTTCAGAATCAGATCATAGATTGCCCAAAACGAGAGGGCATCAAACAACCACATCATAAGGCCGAGTATGACGACTAAAATCAGCACCATGATCGTCACCTGAAGAGCTTCCTGGCGGCCGGGCCATACGACTTTCTGGCGTTCGACATTGGCTTCCTTCATGAACGACCAGGCTGATTGCCCGACTTCAGTAGTCAAAGCCAATCCAACTGCAACAATTGAAGCGGCCACTACAATCGCTACCCGTCCAATCTGGATGAAATCGGCCAAATAATAATAGGCGCCGATTGATGCAACAATAACCAGTACTGCTGCAGCAATTTTGACATTATCAGTTGCTAACAATCCGGAATCCTCTATGTCGATCATGCAGTCAAATGGCAGGCCAGGAGGGAATCGAACCCCCAACCTGCGGTTTTGGAGACCGCTGCTCTGCCAATTGAGCTACTGACCTATTTGCCTTTGCTAACCAATCAAGTGGCGACTGCTACTGAAGGATTTTGGTAACGACGCCGGCTCCGACGGTTCGTCCGCCTTCGCGAATCGCGAACCGCAGACCCTCCTCCATGGCAATCGGAGCAATCAGCTCCGCCACCATGTGCACATTGTCGCCCGGCATCACCATCTCCACACCCTCCGGCAAATCGCAGGCACCCGTCACATCCGTCGTGCGAAAATAGAACTGCGGACGATATCCCTGAAAAAAGGGCGTGTGACGACCACCCTCCTCCTTCGACAGAATATAGACCTCCGACTCAAACCGGGTGTGCGGAGTGATCGACTTCGGCTTCGCCAGCACCTGACCACGCTCCACCTCATCACGCTTGGTACCACGCAACAACACACCAACATTGTCTCCAGCCTGACCCTCGTCCAGCAACTTGCGAAACATCTCGACACCCGTGCAAGTCGTCAAACCCGTATCACGAATGCCCACAATCTCTATCTCCTGACCAACCCGGATCACACCCCGCTCAATCCGACCCGTCACCACCGTACCCCGACCCGAAATCGTGAACACATCCTCCACCGGCATCAGAAAATCACCGTCCACCGACCTCTCCGGCTCCGGTATGTGACTGTCCAGCGCCTCCGCCAGACGCTGAATCGATCCCTCGCCCAAATCCGAATCCTCCCCCTCCAGAGCCTTCAACGCACTGCCCACCACAATCGGCGTGTCGTCACCCGGAAATTCATACGTGTCCAGCAACTCCCGTATCTCCATCTCCACCAGCTCCAGCAACTCCTCATCGTCAACCATGTCCGCCTTGTTCAAGTACACCACCATGTGCGGCACGCCTACCTGACGAGCCAGCAAAATGTGCTCGCGCGTCTGCGGCATCGGACCATCCGCCGCCGAACAAACCAGAATCGCACCATCCATCTGCGCCGCACCCGTGATCATGTTCTTCACATAGTCCGCATGACCCGGACAGTCCACATGCGCATAATGACGCAACTCCGTCTCGTACTCCACATGCGCCGTCGCAATCGTGATCCCTCGCTCACGCTCCTCCGGAGCATTGTCTATCTCGTCAAACGCCTTCGCCTCCGTACCACCGTAACGCGCCGACAACACCCGCGTCATCGCCGCCGTCAAAGTCGTCTTGCCATGATCCACATGACCTATCGTGCCTACATTCACATGCGGCTTCGTACGCTCAAATTTTTCTTTCGCCATGTTATTGATTTCTAGTTAAACTTTAACCTGATAAATATTTAGTCGGTTGACTGCCTGAATCGAGAAGAAATCTTCAAAACCTTGTCATATGCTGAACACAGTGTTCAAATCAAACTGGAGCCCACAACCGGACTTGAACCGGTGACCTCTTCCTTACCAAGGAAGTGCTCTACCGACTGAGCTATGTGGGCAATTTGCCTGCCGTTACAAGTTCAGTTCATGGAGCGGGTGATGGGAATCGAACCCATATCATCAGCTTGGAAGGCTGAGGTTCTGCCTTTGAACTACACCCGCAATAAAGACCTATACTTTTCTCCCGTTAATACCCCAAACAGAACAATCGGTATCCCAATTTGCCACAAATCCAATGCACCCGATTCCACTCATGGTGGAGGGAGGAGGATTCGAACCTCCGAAGGCTGAGCCAACAGATTTACAGTCTGCCCCCTTTGACCGCTCGGGAATCCCTCCGATCAGATACAGATAAACGTTCAATTTTGACTTATCTTGAGAATTTTGTCAATGGTTAAAAAAATATTTTTTGCATGAAGCAAAGAACCTTGATCCGACTTGGATTCAGTATTAGCTCAACTCCGCCCTGTTTTCCTCTGGATCCGGTCCTGATGCAAAGATCTGGAGCCCGCAGAGGGATTCGAACCCCCGACCTGCTGATTCTTGCCCGCTATCGTTTTCACGACCCAGATAGATTCTCTGGTTTGGGGTCTGGACTTTCTCTTCACCATACCTCAAGACAAATGCATCTTGTGATGGCTTAGGTGGGCGGTGTAAAGTCTCTACACTCAATATCGAAACATCGATACTTAGCACGGGATTGCCATTCGTCTTGGCGCGGATCAATTTCATCAAGAAGAGTCAGGTTTCCCCGTTTTAGCCGCCTCCACTTGACCAGTTTCCTTGATCAAGGTGCAATTTTGATTTACAAATCAGCTGCTCTGCCAACTGAGCTATGCGGGCCATACCGGTTTAAGATGTGATTGCTCGGTACAATCACAAACTTGTTGTCATTTTATCCTGACAGCTACTGATTTTCAAACATTATTCATGTCTTTTTTAGGGAATTATATAGTTATTTAGTGCCTGCCAGAAAACCCCTGTTGTTCGCCGACGGCAGGAAAATTTTACTCGGAAACGGTCTCAGGATGGGACCATTTCGTCTATAAATTCATGAATTGTGCGGCGCACAATATGAATATTGTGCCAAACAGACGGGTTTTTTTCAAGCATAAAAACCTCCCAGACATAGCTCTCCAGTCCCAGCAAACCGGGAGGCCAAACGGATTTCAATTGGAGCCGCTAAGCGGCGAGGCGCAGGCGCTTCTTTTGCTTCCGGCGAAGCAGTAGACCCATCCGATGAATATTCAGAGTGAGTACCGACAAGGCTACGGTGCGGGCAAAACCATCCGCACCATGAGTACGAACCCGATCCAAACCCCGGTGCTCCAGATTGTCAATGGCCGATTCAACCGCCGGGTGATGGCGACGCTGAGCCACAAATACCTCTTCGCTCTCCCGTTGCCGGTCAGCCTGACCAAGACCCCCTTTCTTCGGCAATCCATTGTAATCGAGCAACTCGTCAAGACGACGGTTGGTGACACTGTGAAAACCCCGATCAAAACTCACCCCACGCAGTTGTGGATAGGCCCGCTGGGTCGCTTCGACCATCGGCACCGCATAGTCTGCATCCGTACCTTGCCACATCACCTCATGATGCAGGATAAAACCATGCTGGTCCTCCAGAATACACACCGGAACACCGAACTCGACCGGCGTTCCAGACTTGCCCTTCGAAATCCAGCGAGTGTGAGGCTGGCAGATCGAAAACACCTTCTCTGACTGCGGGATCTTCTCGCCCTTGAGTAAACGACGGTCAACCAAATCCACATGTAGCCGAGCATAGTACAAATAATAATCGATCACTGCAACACAGGGTGGACGATCGAATTCCTCAACCAGAATGCGGAGCGTTGACTCCGCACGCTCGATGAATTCCTGACACCGGTTCAAATAGGTTTCAATCGGATCCGGTTTCGCCTGCGAGGTCTTGCGTACTCGATTGAACAGTTGCTTGACCGACCGGGTCAGGTGAGCTGACTGGTGCCAGCCTTTCAAATCATGGGCCTTGACCGCCTTCGCGGTCTCGCGAATCAGACCACGAATCGCATCCCGCAGTAGACTGACGTCGGTTGCGTAATGCACATCGGTTTCCACCACAAAGGAATCACAGCGCCCGAGCAAGGGCACGCCAGACTTTTTTCCAGCCACCTTGTGACCACTGTCTACCACCAGTGGATTGACCTCTGCCAACAGCTCCGGAGTCAGTAGCTCGACATTATCGATGATCGTCTGAAGTGCATACTGGTCATGCTTCGAGAGACTGGAATGTCCCAAAAACAGGCGCACTGTCCGGTGTTCATTGATTAACTCAATGTAGCCGATCATGGTCGCAACCAAGACCCTGCTTGAGCACTCCCATTACCAGAATCCGCCATGACTCCATGCCCGGACGACCGTTGTTTCGGTCCTTGCCGGGCAATATGTGCTGGTCCAGCAGGGCAAACAAGGCCTGGCGTGTATTCGGGTCCCGATACAGATGTTTAAAAGGCATGACCAAATCAGTAGCAGGTACTGGGTCAGTCTGAAAGCAGGCAGGTGGGCACGCCCCCGGCCCAACTCCAGAAGCCTCTGCAGGTCGGGTTCTGCGTCAGCGTCTGGCAGCCCTTGCCGCCACCGGCCAGGATGCGGATCGCCGGGTTGTAGACCTTGTACTTGTCGAAT
The DNA here is from genome assembly GCA_965220975.1 of Candidatus Poriferihabitans sp. Taxonomy (GTDB): domain Bacteria; phylum Pseudomonadota; class Gammaproteobacteria; order Arenicellales; family Poriferihabitantaceae; genus Poriferihabitans. The sequence continues at coordinate 1,435,878 of OZ244855.1, forward strand.
TCGCGACTGTCGGCGGTTTTATTCAGCGTGAGGTACATCTCACCCCCGCCTCCGTAGCCGATGTTCTGGCCGGTGCGCTGCCGAACCTCAATCGTGTGCTGGCCTATCAATCCTGTACCCAACGACGCTCTTCCGTTGCTATAGAAGTTCGTCCATCCCGTTATTGCCCCTCTCCTGTTCCGAAACTCGAAGAATCTGTGGTCGCCCGTGGCCTGCATGTAAAGGGCGCTGAACCCGGTCCACGCATTGCCGTCATCCTGCTTGGGCGGTATCCGCAGCCGCAGGGTCGCCACCCGCCCCTGATCGCCGCAGCCGGTCAGCACGTTGCGGCCGGGATTGTCCAGCACGATGACCGGCTTGTAGTTGTTGTGGGCGCGAACGACCTCGGCTGTGGCCAGGGTGGGCAGTAGTGTCAAGGCCACCAGCACGGTGGCAAGGACCGTCAGGCGGTCAAGGGGGGGGGGCAATGTCATTAACTTAAGCATTGTTTATCTCCAAATAGTTATCGATTGTAGTAATTATTAAAAGATTGAGATCATTATTATACGAAAATGCTCTCGTTTTTCGTAATATTTAGATATTTGGGCATTTTTAACCGCCAAAGCCATACTCAAGGAAACAACAATTCCTAAAGTTAGTGACATTAGGGGGGCTCACGTGTCGCATGGTAAGGTCACCCGTGTGAATGTCCTGCAGTCTAGAAGCTTGAGCGACTCGAAGGCAAATTCTATTTTCAAACTCAGACACTGCCATTTATTTCGTGTCGTGTTCATGTCATAACTGCTATTAAAGAATGCTCAGATAAATGGCATACAGGTATAGCATGCCAACCTGAACATTCAGTTGATTTAGAGGTGTTTTATTATAGTTCAGCACACCAGTCAAGCTTAAAGAGTTATGGCTGAAAGTAGTGCGCGGGGCTGCCTGAGCCGCGACACCATGCTCGCCATGATGTTCAAGCTCGGCCAGTGCGCGGAATCCCGCTGGCGAAGGCTGCGCGGGTTCCGCAGGCTGGGACAGGTCATCGAGGGAGTGCCATTCAAGGACGGAATCTAGGTACAATCAGACACGAACACGGTAGCCGCTGGATGAACCCCTTTCCGCCCCGCGCACTACTTTCAACCATAACTCTAGCTTAAACCTCAAGCATTTGAGTTGTACGCATTTTCATCACCAGTACTGAAAAACCGTGACAGTCCCGTTTTTCAGGAGTCTTATCGGCATTGAGATAAAACTCCCGAATAGAAACTTCATTCATTGTCATTGAGCGGGTTAGTCTGGACCTGCTTTAAAATCATCGACGGGAATAATCAAATATTCCGTTTCTAATAATCTGGATATGAAACCATCCAAAGATGCTGACTCATTCTGAAAAGGAAACGAGTGGATAACTCTGAAGAGATCAGTTAAGCGATGAAGATTCGTTGCGAATAGCGGTATCGGCTAGTTGGGTTGAGTTCTCTACCATCCTGCCCAGATCGAGTATATAGGTACGAAAAGAGGGGATCGGGCACATAAATCGATTCGCTGATATTTTGTGCAAAGCTCCCTGATGCACCAAATGAACGAAGAAGGAGTCCACATCCATCCCGGGTGGAAAGCAATAGGTTTCGGGATCAGTCTTATGTAATTCTTTCATCAAATATTTAATTTGGGAACGACTCTGATTGCAATCCAGTTCTGTCATTACTTTCGTAGTCAGATTGATGGCATCTTCCATCTGATCTGAATATTGATGGTCGTAATACAGATCTCTTTTGGTTTTGATTTCGTCGCTTATTTTTTTCCATTCCAGCTTGCCGAGATCGCCTCCGGCTCTTAGAGCTTCTCTACCAAATGCCCGGAGCACAATATGCAGGTGGCGGGGCCAACCATCACAAGGCTCAATCAGTCGATTAACCTCATGCTCAAATCCGACTAGATCAATCCCAAAATGCGCACAGGATTTTGCCATGAACTCCTGAGCCTCCGAATCTGGAAAACAACCAATATTGTGTTTCTGCTCAGGAGGTATACGGGTCAAGTCCATCTGATTGGCTGAGTATTCGGTATCGCTGAGACCAGCCAACACCAATGCAATCGGCAATCCGCAACCATCGTGTAAACCTTGCAACAGCTTGGAGAGGGGATCGTCCGAATCACGTTTAATCCGCTGTGCCTCATCAATAGCCAGCACAATCGGCCGGTCAAATCCACCGTGCTGTTTGACCCAGGTCCTAAAAGTATACCAATTTGCGTCCGGCTCCGTACCTTCAATACCGGTTTCCTTTTTGTGACCGAATCGGAACGGTCCAAATCCAAATCCAGACTTGCTTCCAGTGTTTTTGCTTATCCTTGCCATAAATTCTTGGGCTTTTGAAGGGTTGATCTTCTCGGCTAGTGGCTTGAGAATATTGACTGGCCCCTTGATTCCGTTGGAATTCAGTGCCACCACCATCGGTGCTTTGCCAACACTCTGCGTATACAACGTCTTAGGATTCTCCTTAATCTCATTCACGATTGAACTCTTGCCCGCCCCGGGTGCACCCTGGATAATACGGGTTGTTTTCGCTCCCCCATACTGTTCGCTTCCGGTACCTTTCCATACCCGTTTTGTTGCCCGGGCAATGTCGCCTAGGACTTCAGCCCGTCCAACAAACACAGGCGGGGGATCACCTTCGTTTAACCCGAGAAAAGACTTCAGTTCTCGTTTTTGATCTTCATTCATCGATACTACTCACCGGCTTTTATGCTTTCTCGAAATCATACCTGCAGGTACAAACCACCAATCGAAGCACATCACCAAAGTCAATGCAAGTGCTGAAGCACTGAACCGTTGGTTAAAACCTCTGTCATATTGTTGTACCAGCATTGGGTGATTGACTAGTCGATTGTACAACACCTGATAATACTTACCTACACCAGAAACCTGAAAATAGTCGTTTCGATCTCATATGATCGGTTAATTTATTCCCGTTGTCACAGGTATTACCAGTTTGAATCTATGATCGTATGAATAGCAGCTGAGCGAATCGTCTATCAACTATCCCACTACAGTAAATGGAATGGCTTGTTCTGTCCAGATCAGCTGAAATTAACACCGCATATTGAATTTTATTTTTGGACGGGTTTGTTCTCAATATAGTTCGTTTCAATAAATCGATAACGTATTCACTAGCAATCGATGAATATTGAATCATGTTATCTGTGATTTCTTACTGATTTGATCAAAAAAATGGGAATGAGTGACTTATTAAGTGAATCGTTTCGCGATTCGATTTGATTTTTCTGGGTTTCAGTGTTTGCATGTTATTGAGCATACGGACCGGATTGACCACTGTGTTCAGAATATTCTTTTACGGTTTATTTCTCGATATTTGAAGTAATAGATACATATGGAGGAACGAAAGAACATCAGTGCAATGGGATAGTGTCCCTATTGCACAGGTGCAGAGTCTAATGACCCTGCATTTGTAATGGTAACCTCTGATTTAGAGATTACGGATTTGGAATGAAAAATATGAATTAAAAGGGAATTGTACCGAAGGTTTGCAAATCAAGTTTGACAGTAGTAAAGTTGTGTTTGAGTTATTCTTACGTTCTGTTATCATGCGTGATATGGGATTCGTACTCCCATATCCAAATCAACACTTAACAGAGATAAGGTTGAACCGCATGAGCGATAATATCACATATCGAAACATCACTTACCGCTTGATTTCGGGTTCGGAGTCGAAAGCTCGCAAGCTTGCAGGTCAGACTGGGGCTTGCCGTTTTATCTGGAATTACTTCTTGGGCGAAAACCGAGATCAAATGAATCAGCATCGAGTATTTCCTGATCATCACCCTAAGCCGCCAACTTCTTTTTTTCGTTGGGTGTTCAATTTACAAAATTGCGTCTGGAGATCGATAGGCGGAATGACTATTTCTGTTTGATTACTCGATCTGTTTTGAAAGATCAAGCGGACGCGTGGAAGGCTGGTTTTCAGTCGGGTAAAGGATTTCCAAAGTTCAAGTCCAAACATGGATCTAATCCTTCGTTTGCGATTCCTGAAAAGATCAAGATACAGGATGGCAAACTGCACATCCAAAAGATCGGTTGGTTGCGAATCCAAAGAAAAGGTGGCAATCCATATCCTGAGAGTAAGCCGGTCAAGACAACCGTAACCCTGCAAGCGGGCAAATGGTATGCCGTTGTTTGTTATCCGGTTGAGATACCTGAAAAGATGGATGACGGAGTAACCGCAGGGGTTGATCGAAATGTTAGACAAGTTGCAGTGGTGGATAGCAACGGCAATGAGCATATACACTACTTGCCCGATCTGGCGAAAAAAGAAGCCAGATTAAAACGATACCAGCGCAGGATGCAAAGGCAGGTTAAAGGTTCAAACCGCAGATACAAGACGAAACGAAAGGGGCTTATATACATTACTTGACACAGGCCAATCTTTCCCACAATCGGGGGCGATATGGTCAATCAACTGTCTATCGGATCCCACCTTCTGAGACTTTCGTGCTGGTTGAAGCTGTTTAGCCACACGATTTCATCCTTGTCAAGTAATGTATATAAGCTCCAAACGAAAAGTGCAAAAGGCGCATCGAAATATATCCAACATTCGTAGCAACTGGCAACATCAAACCAGCCGTAAGATTGCCGATCAAGCCAGTTTGGTAGTGCTAGAAGACTTGAACATAAAAGGCATGACCAAATCAGTAGCAGGTACTGGATCAGTTTGAAATTTTCTTTTTGCGGCAAGGTTTCGGGACGGTCGGCTTGCGGCCCGCTACGACACTGGCGTCACTCCAGCAGGCAGGTGGGGCTTCCCCCACTCCAGTCCCAGAAGCCTCTGCAGGTCGGGTTCTGTTCCAGTGTCTGGCAGCCCTTGCCGCCAAGAGCGATGAGGCGCATTGCAGGACTGTAGATCTCGTGCTTGTCCTTGTCGCGGTAGTTCAAACTGTCCTTCTCTAGCGTGAGGTACATTTCGTATCCGTCACCAAAGGTGATGTTCTGACCGCTCTTTGCCCGAATCTCAATCGTGTGCTGATGACCTTTGCGGATGATTGTTTTAGGCAACGCTACTCGTCCATTTTCGGGATTGAAGGAATTCCAATCGCTTAAATAGGAGTCGTTTGCTGTTGCTGTTGGTATGCGAACCTCGAATTTTTCGTAGTTGTTATTGGCTTGTATGAGAAGAATATGGGTCCCACTCCACGCATTCCCGTCACTCTGCGACGGAGGAATCCGCAGCCGCAAGGTCGCCACCCGTCCATGCTCGCCACACCCCGTCAGCACATTGGGACCGGTATTGACCAGCACGATGACCGGCTTGTAGTTGTTGTGGGCGCGAACGACCTCGGCTGTGGCCAGGGTGGGCAGTAGTGTCAAGGCCACCAGCACGGTGGCAAGGACCGTCAGGCGGTCAAGGGGGGGGGGGCAATGTCATTAACTTAAGCATTGTTTATCTCCAAATAGTTATCGATTGTAGTAATTATTAAAAGATTGAGATCATTATTATACGAAAATGCTCTCGTTTTTCGTAATATTTAGATATTTGGGCATTTTTAACCGCCAAAGCCATACTCAAGGAAACAACAATTCCTAAAGTTAGTGACATTAGGGGGGCTCACGTGTCGCATGGTAAGGTCACCCGTGTGAATGTCCTGCAGTCTAGAAGCTTGAGCGACTCGAAGGCAAATTCTATTTTCAAACTCAGACACTGCCATTTATTTCGTGTCGTGTTCATGTCATAACTGCTATTAAAGAATGCTCAGATAAATGGCATACAGGTATAGCATGCCAACCTGAACATTCAGTTGATTTAGAGGTGTTTTATTATAGTTCAGCACACCAGTCAAGTATTATGACGGAATAAATCTGACTGGAATATGACCGGAAATTATTTACTCACCCCCTCAGTAACTAATTTCTGGACGGTTGGTCGGCGTCTCAGACGGTCGCCCTTCGTTGAACCTTCCCGCCCGTAGTGGTATCCAGTAGCAGGAACGGTTGACAATCCGGGCAAGAATGGAATAGCGAAGTCTGGTTTGAATCGTGAAATAAACGAAACAGGTTGGTATGGACTGGAACAGAAACTGAATTACAAGGCAGAGGTAGTCAAGATCAACTCGGCCTACACTTCGCAAGCGTGCAGTGCTTGCGGTCATGTCAGCAAGGAGAATCGAACATCGCAAGCGGTGTTCAGGTGCATGGCCTGTGGCCATGCCGAAAACGCGGAGCTGAACGCGGCCCGCAACATGCTGGCCTCCGGGATTGGGGCATCTGCACGGGGAGGGGCGTTATCGTTGGATACCCCTTTGATCCGTGAAAAGATATACGCTGTTGGCAACGGTTGATATTGCAAACAACTATATAATTCCCCTTTTTTAACCCCTGCAAATCTACCTATTTGCCCATGTCCGAATCGCAATGTTGCATTGCAAGAAAACTCAAGCAATGCCTCTTTTGGGTGAACTCCTGTTTTGGACCGTGAACTATGAATCTTGGTGATTTTGATTATCAACTGGCCAATACTCAAATTGCGAAGTATCCGAAACTCAAGCGAAGAGATAGCAGGTTGCTGTTGGCGAAAACCGGATCGAGCCAGTTCCATGACATGAAGTTTCATGAATTGCCGGCCCTGCTATCCCCGGGTGATTTGCTGGTGGTCAACAACACTCGTGTTTTGCCTGCTCGTCTTTTTGCAATCAAGCCGACAGGCGGAAAGGTGGAAATCATGCTGGAAAGGATTCTCAATCATTCAGTAGCCCAAGTTCAACTACGTTCCAACAGACCGGTCCGAGAGTCCCAAAAATTGCTGGTAGGAAAACACGTTCTGACGGTCAAGAAAAATCAGCAGGAATTCTTTGTTGTAGAGACTGCTGATGGACAGTCTATCGGAACTCTTTTTGAACAATCTGGATCCATGCCCTTACCGCATTATGTGGATCGGCCGGCCGAAGAACAGGATCAGGAACGTTATCAGACTGTGTATGCCGAGTATCCGGGCGCAGTGGCTGCACCGACTGCTGGACTTCATTTTGATGAACAGCTGCTAGATGAAGTTACCAGTATGGGGGTGGGGGTTGCCGCAATTACCCTGCATGTCGGGGCCGGCACATTCAAACCGATTCAGTGCGAGAATATTCCGGATCACCACATGCATGAGGAATGGCTGGAAGTGAATGACGAGACCTGCCAGAAGATTGACGACACTCGCCGCTCCGGCTACAAAGTCATTGCGGTTGGTACAACTGTGGTGAGAGCATTGGAAAGTGCTGCTCTAAGCGGCGAATTGCAAGCCTTCACGGGTGATACCGATCTTTTCATAAAACCGGGGTTTCAGTTTCGCATTGTTGATACCTTGATTACCAACTTTCATCTGCCCCGCTCCACTTTACTGGTTCTAGTCAGTGCTTTTGCTGGCCGGGAGTTTGTACTTTCGGCATATCAACACGCGATCAATCAGGGTTATCGTTTTTACAGTTATGGCGATGCCATGTTTGTGGAGAGACGCTCATGAAGTTCACGTTACTGGCATCTGATCAACAAGCAAGACGCGGGGAATTGAAACTTGCTCGAGGCACAGTTGAAACACCCGCTTTTATGCCGGTAGGGACATCTGCCACCGTAAAAACCCTGTCACCTGAGGAGGTCCGTCAAACTGGAGCCGATATACTGCTCGGCAACACCTTTCATCTGATGATCCAACCCGGCCCCGAAGTCATTCGCTTGCATGATGGTCTTCACTCATTCATGAACTGGCACCGTCCAATCCTGACTGACTCGGGTGGTTTCCAGGTTTGGAGTCTACAGGATTTAAGACGTTTAGACGAGAAAGGCGTAACGTTTCGCTCACCGCATGATGGTCGTCGGATTTTCATGGGGCCTGAGCAATCAATGTATATACAGAGCGTACTCGATTCCGACATAGTGATGGCATTTGATGAATGCACGCACTATCCAGTTACTTATGATCAAGCAGCCGATTCCATGTTGCGTTCCACTCGCTGGGCTTCCAGATGTGTCGAGAGTTATCACGGCAATGGAACGCTATTCGGCATTGTTCAAGGAGGAATATTTGAGGATTTGCGGTTTCAATCTCTGGAGCAAGCTGCTGAGATCGGATTCAAAGGTTATGCGCTTGGTGGACTATCGGTAGGCGAACCCAAAGAGGACATGCTTCGCATATTGTCGGAAGTCGCCCACCGCATGCCTGCAGATTGTCCGCGGTATTTGATGGGAGTTGGAACGCCAAGTGATCTGGTCAACGGAGTTAAATATGGAATTGACATGTTCGATTGCGTGCTGCCAACCCGAAATGCAAGGAACGGTTGGCTGTATACGCAAACTGGTATCGTAAAAATCAAGCAGAGCCGATACCGCCAGGACTTGAAGCCTGCCGACAGCCAATGTGACTGCTATACCTGTAGCAACTACTCCCGTTCCTATCTTCGTCATCTGTTTCAGAAAAATGAGATTTTGGGGCTCAGACTGTGTTCTTTGCATAACTTGCATTACTATCAGAAACTTATGAACCGTATTCGCAAGGCAATTGAGGCGGGCACATTTCAGGACTTTGCCAATTCCTTTCACGAAGACAGTCCAGAAGATTGAAAATAGAACGAAACTCTGGCAGGTACCATCATTCTCGCGAAACACTCATGGTTTGCAGCAAAAAAAGTGAGCATGCCAAGAGTGTCCTGATATAGAATTAGTTCAAGCCTTGCAACACTGGGTATTCTCTCCGGTTTTCACTGACAGTTGACTAACAGGTGCTGGTCGAGTCATGCTCAGAGTCTAGCAAGGGTTTATCAATTCATTTTCCCGGTGGAATTTGACCCTGGCACATCAAGAACTTGGCACTGGATTATCGAATACAATCTTTATTCACCTTGTTTTTTAAATTTATTGCATGGACATATCTATGTTTGACAAGAATCTATCGATCGCACAGCTTGACCCGGAACTCTGGGAAGCTCTTGAGAATGAAAAAAGCCGTCAGGAACATCATATAGAACTGATCGCCTCGGAGAACTTCGTTAGTCCACGTGTATTATCAATTCAGGGTTCCGTATTAACCAACAAATATGCGGAAGGTTATCCGGGCAAGCGGTATTACGGTGGTTGCGAGCACGTTGATGTAGCTGAATCACTAGCTATCGAACGAGCCAAAACCCTGTTTCATGCTGACTTTGCCAATGTTCAACCACACTCAGGCTCTTCTGCAAATGCAGCTGTATACATGGCTCTGTTGGAACCTGGCGATACAATACTGGGCATGAGTTTGGCTCATGGTGGACACTTAACTCATGGAGCAACAGTCAATTTTTCGGGAAAAATCTATCAAGCGGTTCAATACGGCCTAGACTCTGAAACCGGCCTGGTTGACTATGAGCAAGTTGAAGAATTAGCAATGGAACATCGACCAAAGATGATCGTAGCCGGATTCTCAGCCTACTCTCGTTTCATGGACTGGGAGCGTTTTCGCAAAATTGCAGATCAAATTGATGCCTATCTGTTTGTCGATATGGCTCATGTTGCTGGCTTGGTAGCGGCGGGTCTCTACCCCAACCCAGTCCCAATTGCAGATGTAACAACCACAACCACACACAAGACACTGAGGGGAGCTCGTGGTGGAATGATCCTGGCCAGAGCCAATCAGGAAATAACTCGAAAATTGAACTCACTTGTTTTCCCCGGCACCCAGGGCGGACCACTAATGCATGCGATCGCAGCCAAGGCCATGGCCTTCAAGGAAGCTTTAGACCCATCATTCATTGCCTATCAACAGAACACTCTGGATAATGCCAAAGCGATGGTTGAGGGATTCCAGGCACGTGACTACAAGATTGTATCGGGAGGAACGGACAATCACCTGTTTCTTCTTGACCTGATTGACAAGGATATCACTGGCAAAGATGGTGATGCTGCTTGCGGACGAGCGAATATCACGCTGAACAAGAATTCGGTTCCAAATGATCCTCGTTCACCGTTTGTAACAAGCGGTTTGCGGATGGGTACTCCAGCAATAACAACTCGAGGATTTGGCACCAAGGAGGCACAGGATATAGCCAACTGGATTTGCGATATACTAGACAATCTTGGAGATGCATCCGTTGAAAAAGCAGTCCGGGAACAAGTGCTGGATGTCTGTTCGAGGTTCCCGTTGTACAAGGGTATTTTGTAACTTTCAACTGCAGGAAATTTCCTGGCAATCATCCACCAACTTCAAAACATTCAATCAAATGTGAACAATATGAAAATACTCGATAGTTCGGTATATCATGGGCCGATTGGCGATATTCGTATTGTGATGGATGAAGGCTCTCTGGTTTTTCTGGATTTCGATGAAAACAAGCAACGGAGAGGGAATCTGCTAAACAAGCGCTATAGCAACTACTCTTTACGGGATGTTGCTTGTCCTCAACAAATTCAGATGTCCCTTGATGCTTATTTTGGGGGAGAGTTGGATGTTTTCCATCAGATAAAAATCAAACTCTCAGGAACTCCTTTTCAGAAAACTGTTTGGAGAGCGTTACAGGGAATTCCTGCTGGAGAGTCACGGTCCTACAGCAGTGTTGCAGAGGCAATTGGGCAACCTCGGGCTACTCGTGCAGTCGGTAGCGCAAACGCGAACAATCCGATATCAATCATCATTCCCTGTCATCGGGTTATCAACCAAAATGGCGGACTTTCCGGCTATGCTGGAGGAACCGACCGTCAACGCTGGTTATTGCAGCATGAGGGTGCGTTAGCCTGACAACCTTGGCGGTTTGCCTGTAGCAATCGAAAAGAAAAGCATTCATCAAAACCACCAAACTCAAAAAGGACGTGTAGCTGCATAAAACAGCAAGCTCTGATCATGCGTCAAGCGGACAGCGCTTTACCATGTCTTTTACAGGGTTGACCGAATGTTTACAACTGCAGATTTGCAGTGTATTGACTTACTCGGCGTATCTCTATCCGTTGCTGGTACCGAGGAAAGGACTTGAACCTTCACGGGCTAATGCCCACTAGCACCTGAAGCTAGCGCGTCTACCAATTCCGCCACCTCGGCATCTATTATTGCACTATCACTCCATGAAACTGAGGGAAATTCTAAACTTAAGCAACATTTTCATGAATGAGCTGGTTGACTAAATCACATGAGTTTTAAACGCGTGATATGAGATCATGACTCCCATATCCAAATCAACCATCAACCGCAATCAGGTTGAACCGCATGAGTAATTCTACAATAAAACGGAACATGTACTGGTATTGCCAACTAGCTTTGGTAATCTGGCTAATTCCAAATCTCATAGTTTAGTGCGGGATCCTTCTATTCGACATCAATCCTGTTATGGCTAAACTGACAAGTTGTCGGCACAGCTCCAATACTTGTTGAAAACAAACAAGGCCGAGGATCGTGGAAAAACACTTCCTCACAGAGTACGCAAACATCGATATCGCTGTCCTGTCGTTCATTGGCGCGGTTCTGATAAACACCCTGCAAGAAGGCCCTTATGACTTTCTTCCTGATCGTGATTACAACAGCAACGGCCTGCTTCATCGTACGTTCGAAACGCTCGCAGCGTTTCTGCTCGGTCTTGTCGGATAGTTGCGACCATACGATGAATACCTCCTTACCATCCAGCATTGACCTGCTGGATGTTCTCAGGATTCCTTATAGTTCATCATATTCAATATCGGTGTAGGTATTATTGAACATACCGGCCAACCCTGATTTCGTCATTGTTATTATTGCGTGCTCCAAGATTACGGAGTTATGAGGTCAATTTAATATCGTCCTCGAATTGTAGAATGTTCAAATTCTGGGCAAACCCAATTCCTCAGTATATTTGTTGAGAGTATTTCGCACTCCATGAATCTTCTCATCAATTTGCTTGATACTTTTAACAACTTCATGAAGATCTATATCGGGCTCTGGCTCTCGGGTACTAACATAGCGTGGCAAGTTCAAATTGTAGTCATTCTCTACAATTTCCGGCATGCATACCCTGCGCGAGTAACGGTCTTCTTCCTTTCGATATTGATAGGTATCAACTATCTTTTCGATATCTTCTGGCCGCAGACGATTAAGCCTTCCGTCTTTTTTGAAATATTCGCTTGCATTGATAAACAGCACATCATCTGATTTCTTGCATTTTTTCAAGACCAGAATGCACACCGATATACCCGTTGAGAAAAATAGTTTTGCGGGTAGTCCAATCACTGTATCGATATGTTCATCGTTTAACAATTTGGTTCGAATAGTCAGTTCTGGACCACCCCGAAATAAAACTCCATGTGGAAGAACAATCGCCATTGTTCCATTTTCGTCAAGGAAATGAAAACCATGTAGTAAAAAAGCTAAGTCTGCTGACGATTTTGGGGCAAGAGCATAATTCTTGAAGCGAAAATCTTCACTTATTGCATCATTGGGCTCCCATGTATAACTGAATGGAGGATTTGCTACTACCGCATCAAATGTCAATTTTCTGGAAGGGTTGATCTCATTAAGAATTGACCAGTCATTGGCTAGCGAATCACCATGGTGAATATCAAACTCTGTATCTTTCAGCCCATGCAAGAGCATATTCATACGAGCCAAGTTAAAGGTAGTAATATTTTTCTCTTGTCCGAAGAGTTTGCCCAAGTTTTGAACGTCAAGCTGACTGCGTAGATTCAATAATAAAGAACCTGAACCACAAGAGAAGTCCAAAACTCTGTTTAATTTTTCCCTCTTTCCGCTGGAAGGATTCTGGCTGTCAAGAGTAACGATATTTGACAATATGCTTGACACTTCTTGTGGTGTATAAAATTCCCCTGCTTTTTTACCTGAGCCTGCAGCAAACTGACTTATCAGATATTCATAGGCATCACCCAGAATGTCGCTTTCTGTTGAGAAGTCAGAGACCCCTTCCGCTATCTTTGAAATAATCGTACAGATTGCTTTATTTCTTTCTTCGTATTTTTTACCCAGTTTATCAGAGTCGAGATTAATTTCCGAAAACAAGCCTTGAAAGGTGCTAGCAAAAGATTCATTTTCGATATATTTGAAAGATTTTTGCAAAGTGAGCAACAATTCTTGACTCTGCGTTCTCGCCAGTTCTGTGATAGCACTCCACAAATAATCGGGATGAATCACATAATGTGTCTTGCGACGCATTTGGTCTTCAAATATCTGCTGATCTTCCTGATCTACATTTGAGTACCAGGTCTTTAGCGGCGTAGATTGAACTTTCTGATCTGACTGCGGGTAATCACCCCCCAATTCCTTTTTAGCTGCCGCTTCATAATTTTCTGAAAGATAACGGTGAAAAAGGAATGACAGCATGTAGTCTCGGAAGTCGTCAGCATTCATGGCACCCCGCAATTGATTTGCGATATTCCAGAGTACTTTACCCAGTTGTTTTGATTGATTTTTTGTCATGATGTTTGGTTTATTGAACTGGGAACAGTTGTTGCATAAGTCCTTTCTTCAGATCCTGCAGCAAATAGATTTTTTGCTCAAGAGCTAGGATCAATTCATCCAAAGATGATAGGTAGCCGGCGATTTTTTTTTGTTCGGATAGAGGTGGAATCCTGAAAGTGAACTTCATAAAACCAGCCATATTTACCGACGCAAAACTAGACTCATTTATATTTTCACGACACCATTTACCCAATATATAGCAGTAATAAAACATAAACTTAAGATCCAAAGCATGAGCATATTCGGGCTTAATTTCAAGAGAGATAAACCTCTGATTACAAAGGTATGGTACAGTGATTAGAGCATGCTCGCCAATTGTGGCACTTGTTGAAATAATTATTGAATTTGCTGGAAATACATTACCGCTTTTTATAGCCTTTGGTGAAATTTTTTGCAGAGATTGACTCAGAATCCGTCCATTAGTTCGGATATCATCCATACGAAACCAAGATATCGTTCCATCTTTCCAGTATTTTTTGTTTTGCTTTGACGGTGTGTAGCCATTTTTAGTTATGAATATATCCTCGAGAGCCCTAGCGTGAGATTCTTCACCATGCAATAATGAAAAGCGTAATTGGGGCATAGCCTGCTTCTCTCGAGGGAACAACTGTTGCAATAGCCCTTTTTTGCAATCCTGAAGTGCATGAAGTTTTCGTTCATGCGTTTCGATTATTAGATCGATAGAGGAAAGGCAACCGGCGATTTTCTTTTGTTCAATCGGTTTCGGAAGGAATAAATTTAATTTTTTTAGCGAACTGGAATAAAGATGATAAACAGTAGACCCCGTTACTAGTTGAAGGACTTTTCTTTCGAGAAAACGAATGTAGCGAGATAGAAACTCCCCTTTGACTTTGTTACTATTGGGACGCATTACGATCGTCCCTCCTCCAATGATTACATTATCTTGATTCACGCAACATGCTGTTGCCAACGCATTCGGAGTTTCACCCGAATTAGGCATAAGGACATCACCCCCCTTCGAAAAGAACATATTTTGTTTATTATCAGTTCGACTAATGATTTCCTCGATTACTTCAGAATAAACTGTGAGCAATTCTCCGTAGTGAATGGCAGGATACGCACCCTGTGGATCAAGCGAGCTCTTTGGCAAATATTTACCGCTTAGAAACTCGACTAGACTATCCATGCTGCACAATTCCCACCCTCCCGAACCCTTAAATTCGGGAAAGCGCATCCGGGGAACATTTGATTGACGCGCCTTACTCATAGGCCTCTAGACCGGATATTTCACGCCCCTCAGCCTGTTTTCTCAAAAATGGAGCCAGTTGCTCCATGAATGCTTTCTCTTTTTGCACGCGTTCCTTCCAACCAAAATTCAGAGGCGCAAACAGCTCGGTAAGTTTCTGACCATCAAAAATAAAGCGATCCAAAATATCATCCACAAAATCCTGCAAGACACCATCTGCAAATCCATAACTTGATCCAAGTGCGACCAGTTCATTGTTTGATTTTTGCTTCTTGAACTTAGCGAAGCCCTCACGGATTTCCAGTTCACTCAAACCTTCACCCACAGTAAGCGTGTCAATATAAGCCTCAATATCATCATGCTCGTCCATCAAATTAGCGCTGGACTTGAGCATATTGATTAGTTGAAGGCGAGTCATCTTTTGCTTATCTGGATCCTGTTCACTGTAACTGGTGATCAACTTCATAATGTAGTCATAGTCCACTAATGTGGAGGAAAACAATATAAGCTCGAAATCCAGCAACTCCACCTGCTCACTAGTCGACTCTTTTGGCTTTAGACGCTTATATGTTTCGATATACCTACCGTGGAAGCCATCCAGATCATCGGTGGTAATGATTGTTTCAATATGTTTTTGCTGGTCACTCTCAATATCGGTGTATTGATCAATTTGTTTCTTTAGACGTCGTACCTCTCTGAAATGATTTATGAAGCTTATTCGTGCCTCATCTCCCCTCAGGTTGCTGATCTCTTCCGGCTTGAATCCCAAATTCTGATCCTTCATGAAATTTTTGAACTTGTATATTGCTTCTTCAAATTTCTTGATGACAACCGAGGCTGGTTCTACCAGCCAGATTTCACGAGGAGGACTCTCGTAACTCCCTGAAAAGAGGGAGATCGCTTCGTCAACTTCAGATTCAAGGCCGCGAAAATCAAGGATATTTCCAAAAGGTTTGGTTTTGTTAAGGGTGCGATTGGTGCGAGAAAAGGCCTGAATCATGCCATGTTGCTTGAGGTCTTTATCTACATACAGCACTTTAAGGTATTTTGAGTCAAAGCCGGTTAACAACATGTCAACTACGATCACGATATCAATCTTCTTTTCAAACGGCAGTTCCCGATTGCTGTACTTTTGATCTTTTATGCGCTGCTGCACATCTTTGGAATATCGATCAAATTCGGTTAGCTTGTGATCAGTTCCGTAGCGGCTGTTGTAATCGCTGATTATTGCATCCAGTGCATTCTTCTTTCTCTGCGGGTCCTCCTTGTTATCTGCCCGTTCTTGAGGCAAATCAGCCTGCAATTGCTTTATATCCCCGTTACCCTCGGCGGGCGGTGAAAATATGCACACTACATTAAAAGGTGTATAACTCCCATCTGTGGTTTTATGCTTATTTTGAATTTCTTCAAATAATTCATAATACTCAATGGCATCATTGATTGAATCGGTGGCCAGGAACGCATTGAATCGACGATTGTCCGTGACGGAGTCATGTTTATCCAGGATTCTGTTAATTACATTTTTCTTGACTTTGGTTTCATCAAAACTTGTCTGGCGATCAGTCTTTGTTTCTTGTATGGCTTTTTTCGTAAAGTGGTCAATGTGAAAACGTAATACATTGTTGTCGTCAATCGCATTGGCGATCGTGTATTCATGCAGTCTTTTCTGGAAGATGTCTTCTGTTGTGACATGTGAAGCTTTGGTACCGTCAATACTTTTATAAAGGGCGTTTTGCTCGAATATAGGAGTACCGGTAAAACCAAATAATTGGGCAATGGGGAAGAATTCCCTGATAGTCTTGTGATTCTCGCCAAATTGGGAACGATGACATTCGTCAAAAATGAATACTATCCGCTTGTCCCGCAATGCATTTAGTCGGTTTTGGTTACCCGGTCTTTTATTTTCATCGAGTGCCAAACCTAGTTTTTGAATGGTTGTTACAATGATTTTATTCGCATAGTCTTCTGATACAAGACGCTTCACCAGAACATTGGTATTGGTGTTTTCTTCTACACAGCCTTCTTGAAACTTATTGAATTCATCGCGCGTATGTTTGTCTAAATCTTTTCGGTCAACAACGAACACGCATTTCGCTATACCGGGATTGTCTTTCAGAAGGGTGGATGCCTTAAAAGAAGTAAGAGTCTTACCGCTACCTGTGGTATGCCAAACATAACCATTACCTCGATTCTGTTGGATGCATTCCACAATCGCCTTGACCGCATAAATCTGGTACGGGCGCATTATCATCAGTTCTTGGTCGCTTGCCACCAGTACCATATAGCGGCTGATCATCGTTCCAATATTGCATTTTTCTAAAAAATTATCTGCAAAATCATGAAGGTGGGTAATTTTTCGGTTATTTACATCTGCATGTTGGTAGATAGGAAGAAAGCGCTCTTCTTCATCAAAGCTGAAGTGTTCATCCTTATTGTTCGCGAAATACCAGGTGGTACTACGATTGCTCACAACAAAAATCTGCATAAAGCAAAGTAGAGTATTAGCAAATCCATTGCCTGGCTCATTCTTGTACCGGACGATCTGCTTTACTGCTTTGTGCGGGATGATTTTCAACCCTTTAAGTTCGATCTGGACTAATGGCAAGCCATTGATTAGCAACGTCACATCATAGCGCTGATAACTTTCATCAGTATTAAGACGAAGCTGATTGACTACTTCATACTCGTTTTTACACCAATCCTTGGTATTCACTAGAGTATATTGAAGTGGAGTATCATCGTCACGCCGGAAAGTGTTGTATTCTCGCAATCTCTGCGCCGCGACAAATACATCTGGCGTGATTATTTCATTCAGCAAACGAGCAAATTCAGTGTCAGTCAGCTTGACTTTATTCAGGGATTCGAATTTTTTGCGAAAATTGGCTTCGAGGGATATTCTGTCCTTGATATCGTCTCTCCTTACATATTTCAACTCGACAAGTTTCTTGATCAATTCGTTTTCAATTTCTTTTTCTTTTATTGACATGTCACCTATCTTGATTTTCAAGATCAATAGTTCACTATTGGAGAATCAGGAACAAATTAATCCTTCATAATCATATGATTATTGTTAATATGTAGTTCTTTATGGGTGCGCCTGTTGGGGAAACGGTTGAACAGGTCCAACTTTAACAAGGATTGGAAAAATACTACCCTGCAAAACCGTCATAAGCAATCGAAAAATGATCTTCATGCCAGTCTAATGATCTTCCGACTCTGCTTGCCTCCTTCGGATGGCGCTTGTTATCAAGGGCCCCGTCAATTGGTCTAGCTCAATCCGAATCCAGTTATACGATATGACCAGTCTGGTAGTTCATCTTGCTCAGTAGTGGGCACTGAAAGCTAGACGGGTTGATCGGAAACTGCTCCATAAAAAATTCTGGATGAAAGCAAAGTTGCCAACTGTTCAAATCCCGCATCGATCTGGATCTTTGGAAGCTTGGATGTACAATTTTCACGTCCAAGAATTAAGCGCGGGAAACTCAAATTCTGGATTAGGGGATATTCAGTATATCCGCCAGTTGAGTTTGTATAATATCAATATGACATTTATCAAAACATGAAGAGTACTGTCGACATGACGGTAACTACATAAATCTCTACTCCAATCCATGCATATTCTGATAATTGAAGACAACGAAGAAATTGCTGCCTACATCATCAATAATCTGATCGAAACAGGTCATCAGGCCGACCATGCGGAACGCGGTGATCAAGGTGCAGAAATGGCAATGAACGAAAACTATCATGTACTGGTTGTCGACCGGATGCTGCCGGAAATGGACGGACTGGATTTGATAAGAGGCTTGCGGGAGAAAGGCAATCAGACTCCTATTTTGATTCTGAGCTCTCTTGGCGATACGGATAACCGTGTGTTGGGATTGAATGCAGGAGGAGATGATTACCTGACAAAACCCTTTGCCTTCTCTGAATTGTTGGCCCGACTGCATGCGCTCAACCGGAGAAATCAGTCGCAAACTCAGGAAACGGTTCTGATAGTGGGCAACCTGAAAATGGATCTTATAACTCGGGAAGTTCGCCGCGATGATAAACTGATCGAACTTGAACCACGCTCTTTCAGTCTTCTGGAATGTTTCATGCGCCATAGCAACGAGATTGTTACGCGTGAAATGCTGCTATTCCATGTCTGGGACTATAAATTCGATCCTCAAACCAATGTGGTAGATGTGCATGTCAGTCGCTTGCGTAGCAAAATCGACAAGGACTTTGACATCCAAATGTTGTTGACCATCAGAGGTGTCGGTTGGACGTTGAGCGATGCTGAATGTTAACAAGCCTTTCAAAAGTTATGCGTCCAAGCTGACTGTTCTGTACATCATCATCTTCAGCATCTCTACACTGATCATCTTTTATTTTCTCTATCTTTTCTCTACTGCATACATGCAACAACAGCTTGAGGATGCTGTCAATGCAGAAATTCAAGGTCTGGCAGAACACTACGACAAAGAAGGTATAGAAGGACTTCAGAGAGTCATCCTTTTTCGAGTCGAACGATATGGTCAGGCAGACAACACCATCTATCTGCTTGTCAACCACAACACCACACCCATTGTCGGAAATATAGCTGAATGGCCATCAAACGCCAAAGAAAAAGGAAAATGGATCGAATTTTTTCTTCAATCTGACCTGCCAGGTGGCGACTCCTATTTGGCACAAGCCAAAATCTTCAAATTACCCAGACCCGGAGACCCTGAACGCCCATATGGACTGTTGGTAGGAAAAATCGTTCAGCCCCTGGTCGATATTAAACAAAGCATTCAGACTGCGATCACATGGGGGATTGTGATCATGATTCTGCTGAGTGCTTTAGGGGGTAGATTACTCGGCCGCAAAGCCAGCAAAAAAATTGACAGGATAAACCAGACGACAACCAGCATCATGTCTGGCAATATGTCTGAACGCGTTCCGCTTAGTCAAGAGGCCGATGACCTTGATCTAGTCGCAGCCAACCTAAATGTAATGCTTGATCGAATTGAGACCTTGATGGAAGATATCCGGCGAGTATCCGACAATATCGCACATGACCTCCGCACTCCCCTGTCGCGTTTGCGATATAAACTGGAAGAAAGTCTGAATAAATCGGAACCTGACTCGGAACTGGCCGAAAACCTTGAGCTGTCGATTCAGGAGGCGGATTCGCTACTGGCAACTTTCAATGCTCTACTTCGTATTGCAAAAATCGAAGCCGGACAAGTTGAGGCCGGATTCTGTGAAATCGAAATCAGCGAGCTCATTCAGGATATCGTGGATTTCTATGAACCTTTAGCAGAAGAAAAACAGCAAACCCTCGATACCTCCATTGAAAACAATGTGAAAGCATACGGCGACCGAAATCTCCTGTTCCAAGCGTTTGCCAATATTCTGGAAAATGCAATCAAATACACGTCGGACTGCGGCAAGATTCTCGTCTCTCTCAACCAGTCTGACAATCAGGTCACAGTGATCATAGCCGATAACGGCCCGGGAATTCCCGATTCAGAAAAAGAAGGAATTTTTGTTCGTTTCTATCGCCTAGACCAAAGCCGAAATAGTCCAGGTAGTGGTCTTGGACTCAGCATGACGAAAGCCATTGTCAATCTGCACAAAGGTTCAATTGAACCAGAAAACAACAAGCCTGGAATGCGCATGGTCGTGCAAATTCCTATTGAAGCATCCCCGAACACTCTCGCACCATAAATCGACTCTAACATTCCGGGCAAGCTTCCGGCCTCAACGCATGAAGGATGAACCGATATGAATTGCCGGATTATTCGACCGGAATAGCTAGCCCCTCTATACGTACTGGTTGAGATGAAACGGACTCATCATTTGTCTGCCCCTCTTCGTTAATCGTCTGTTCTTGCTGCTCAATCAAATTCGAGTCAAGCAGATTGGGGGTGGGTACTCTGGACTGATCCAAAAATTGAAAAGTTGTATACAAAGCCGCAAGACTAATCGCAATTATTGTAAATATGATCCAGACTAACCAGCGATATCGATTCCGTTTCCTTGGACGAGTGGCACTTTGGGCTGGTACATTGAGATTGGTTGTTGAAGCAATACCGATATTAGTTTCGGGCTCAAGCTGCAATCGATCAAGCAAAGCATCTGCATCCAGCTTCAATAACGCACAATAAGATCGGATGTAGCCTCTGATGTAGGTATGACCTGGCAATAAATCATATTGTTCATTTTCCAGGGCAGCTATATAGCGAGGTCCCAGTTTGAGCGAATTAGCAACATCTATTCTGGAAAGCTTCCGACTTTCTCTAGACTTGCGAAGGACCTGTCCAATTGAATGAAATTCCTCGACTCTAACTTGTCCAACTTCAGGCTTCATCTTCCAGTTTGCTATCTGTGCATTCTGGAAGTTTACCCGATTAGCAACCGATCCATTCGGCAAATAATGAATACACTCACCGAAAACTTCAGGATTCCAGTACCTTCATGCTCAGTCTTACCTTGCCTTGCTTGTCGATTTCGAGCACCTTGACTCGTACTATATCACCTTCCGAGAGTACATCACTCACCTCATTTACACGTTTGTTTGAGATTTGAGAAATATGTACCAATCCATCCCGACCCGGTAAAATGTTCACGTAGGCTCCATAACCCATGATACGGACTACTTTACCTTCATAAATTTGATTCACCTCGACATCGGCTGTAATTTGCTCAATTCGCTTGATTGCTTCCTGAGCAGCGGCATTGTCAGTCGAGGCCAGTTTGACCGTGCCGTCATCATCAATATCGATATTGACATTTGTTTCCTCACAGATTGAGCGAATAACTGCTCCACCTTTACCAATGACATCACGGATTTTTTCAGGTTTAATGCGAATGGTCATGATGCGCGGTGCGTAATCTGACATCGCCCCAACTGAATCTATGGCCTTGTTCATCTCTCCCAGAATATGCATCCGCCCCGATTTTGCCTGATCCAGTGCTTTCGACATGATTTCTTCAGTTATTCCATCAATCTTTATGTCCATCTGGAGAGCAGTAATCCCATCCGCGGTGCCGGCAACTTTGAAGTCCATATCTCCAAGATGATCTTCATCGCCAAGAATATCGGTCAATACTGCAAATTCATCTCCCTCCTTGATCAGTCCCATTGCAACTCCTGCTACAGCTCCCTTGGTATTAACGCCTGCCTGCATCAACGCAAGTGACGTACCGCAAACTGTAGCCATGGAACTAGAGCCATTCGATTCAGTAATTTCCGACACAACCCGTATGGTATAAGGAAAATCCTCCTGACTTGGCAATACAGCCTTGATGCCCCGCTTGGCCAATCTTCCATGACCAATTTCACGACGTTTTGGGGAACCGACACGACCTGTTTCCCCAACACAGTAAGGGGGGAAGTTATAGTGCAACATGAAGCTATCACGGTAATCTCCTTCAAGAGCATCAATCAGTTGTGCATCTCGATCCGTACCCAAAGTAACGACTACAATCGCTTGTGTCTCTCCCCGGGTAAACACTACTGACCCATGAGTCCTTGGCAAAATTCCGGTTTCGATCGTAATCGGTCGGACGGTTTCAGTATCCCTTCCATCGATTCTGGAGTTTCCGGACAGAATCAACTGCCGAACGTGTTTCTTCTCGAGAGATTTCAATGCATTTAGCACGTCGGTTGCAGAAGGCTGATCCGTTTCGGCATCAATCATTTCCGCTAGCACCCGGTCTCTCAGTTCGGATAAAGCATCGAGTCGCTGCGATTTGTCAGCAATCCCGTAGGCATCAGCAATGCCAGATTCAGCAATTTCTTTCACTTTGTCTGCGATGCTTTCATCTTTTTGCGCTGGTTGCCAATCCCAAGGTTCTTTTCCAGCCTCTTGACCGAGTTCCCGTATCGCGCGAATGGCAGTCAACCCTTCACGGTGCCCGAACATGACAGCACCGAGCATGACTTCCTCGGACAGGATATTGGCCTCTGATTCGACCATTAGCACGGCGTTTTCGGTTCCAGCCACCACCAAATCCAGATCCGATTTATTTTGCACTATCGACTGATTGGGATTCAGGAGATATTCTCCGTTCACATACCCCACTCGCGCAGCCGCAATTGGTCCCTCAAACGGAATGCCGGATATTTGCAAGGCGGCAGAAGTACCTAACATGGCAACAATATCAGGATTGATTTCCGGATCCAGCGACAACACAGTTAGAATGATCTGGACCTCGTTGAAAAATCCATCTGGAAAAAGAGGGCGGATAGGTCGATCAATCAAACGACAAGTCAGAATCGCATTTTCAGAAGGTCTGCCCTCTCGTTTGAAGAAACCGCCGGGAATCTTTCCAGCTGAATAGGAGCGCTCTTCATAATCCACCGTGAGTGGAAAAAAATCCTGACCGGGTGATTGTTCCTTGCGACCGACGACTGTGGACATGACCACTGTATCGCCCATACTCGCGATTACCGCACCTTGTGCTTGTCTGGCAATTACGCCAGTTTCCAGTCGCACTTCGTGCTGACCATACTGAAAGGTCTTAATGATTTTGTTCAAAGTTTTTTCTCAAGAAATGGTTGGTGTTGGGTTACTTGCGCAGACCCAGTTTTTTGATCAGTGCTCGATATCGTTCCAGATCGGTTTTACGAAGATAATCTAACATCTTGCGACGCTGATTTACTAGCTTCAGCAAGCCTCGCCTTGAATGATTGTCGTGTGGATGAACTTTGAAGTGACTAGACAAATCATGAATTCTTGCCGTTGTCAGGGCAATTTGTACTTCTGGAGATCCGGTATCCGCATCGCCACGCCGGTGATCATTGATTACGGCAGCTTTATCTTGAGCAGTCAATGCCATTGTTTCATACTGTTGGTTAGTTACAGATATCATTCTGAAAATTGAACATGATCGACAAAATTATCGACAAAAGCCTGTTGTTCAGAGACTCGGTGATTTTGTCGGGGTTACATATTGTATCCACGATTTGTTTCATTTCAACTCTTTTTATAGCTCCTTATCCTGAAATGGAAAAGATCAAAATGCTCCAAAATTCGCAGATGGAGAGATTTTCAAGGAGGCTAGCGTTTCACCCGGTAGATGATTTCAGATCCGGTATAGAATGAAATATCCGCAATGCATTATGCTTTGCGTCTCATACAGACCATTCCTTTTCAGGATTAGCGCGCGAATAACCATACCGAGACAAACCAAAACAGGCATGCTGTACAATCCTTCGTTAAAGCACAACCAATCAACCCCCATTAAGGGCGTGTAGTTACAACTTTTAGTTAGATGTTCAGAAAGCAGGGATAATTTCCATTTTTTCACCACTATTTCCCAACATGTCAACTGCGAAAACGTATTCGGCACCATTCAATTCAAATCCTGTTGACGGCGTGCTGTTCGATCTTGATGGCCTCTTGCTTGACACTGAATCAATCTATACTCGAGTCTCACAGGAAATTGTCTCACGATACGGAAAGATTTTCGATTGGTCTGTCAAAGCCAACATGATCGGACGTCCAGCGATTGATTCGTCCAGACACCTGGTAGAAACTTTGGACATTCCAATGACTCCTGAACAGTATCTTGAAGAACGGGAAGAACTGTTAAGAAAATATCTACCCGAATGCAACCCATTGTCTGGGGCTGAGAGACTCGTTCGACATTTCCACCGAAATAAAATACCAATCGCCATAGCGACCAGTTCAAGCCTGGAACTCTATGCAATCAAAATTCAACGTCACCATTCATGGATTGATTTGTTTGATGTCGTGGTAACTTCGGATGATCCATCAGTTAGACACGGTAAACCGTCACCAGATATTTTCCTTGTGGCCGCTGCCAAACTTGGTATTGACGCAAGTCGAACTCTGGTCTTTGAAGATGCACCATCGGGTTTAGCGGCCGGCAAGGCAGCCGGTATGCGGGTGATTGCCATACCGGATCCCAATATGGACAAATCCCGTTATCAAGATGCAGATCAGATTTTGGATGGATTGCATAACTTCGATCCTCCCTGCTTCGGACTCCCTGATTACAGCGATTAATCGATTATCCTCTCATTCTGCTACCATCCGGATCAAACAATGCTGTTGTTTGTACAGTAGCTGGGCACTTTTGGCCCAATAGTTCGATTACGAATTTTTTATCAGAATCAATCAGCCCGGTCGGCAAAAATCCGATCGCAACGCTACTCTGGCAAAAATGGGCATAGCCGCCCGAGGTCACAAATCCAACCACATCTCCGTCAAGATAAATCGGCTCATCACCAACGGCATCTGTATCTTCCGTATCAATAATCAATGTACAAAGCCTTCTGTCTGGCGGGTTATCTCGATCATGGAGTGCTGCTTGCTTACCAATAAAATCAGTCTCTCTTTTATAATCGATAAACCTGTTCAACTTCGTTTCCATGGGGCCGTAGTCTGGGCGATACTCCCTTAACCATGAGCCAAATGACTTCTCCAGTCGTAAACTCATCATGGCTCGCATGCCAAATGGTCGAAGTCCAAGAGGTTGTCCAGCCGCTTCCAGTAACCCGAACAGCCCCACCTGGTGGTCATGAGGGACATAAATTTCATACCCTAAATCGCCAGTGTACGAAACTCGAAGAACGATTGCAGAGAATGGACCAACTTGCAAATGGCGAATGGACATGAACGGAAATGATTCGTTTGAAACGTCCTCATTGCATATTTGCGAGAGCAATTCTCGTGACAGAGGTCCTGCAATCTGAAAACCGATCAGATCATCCGAAATGTTACGGATCTGAACCCCTTTTTCCGGCAAGTTCGCTTCAAACCAGCGCATATGAAAACTTTGCGCTACATATGAAGCATTCAATTGGAAATACTGCTCTTTCAATCTTGAAATTGTGAAGTCACCAATGAGTCGACCTTTGGGACTTAACATTGGTGACAGCGAGATTTTTCCTGTATCAGGTACCCGCCCCGCCATAATCTTGGCAATCCATGCCTCACTGTTTTCCCCGGTTATTTCAAACTTGCTAAAATTGTGGATCTCGTTAATGCCGACTGCATTGCGCACTGCCCGGCATTCTTCACCGATCACTTCGAAGGCATTCGATCTTCGAAAGCATGGTATTTCATATGGTGAATCACCTTGTTTAGCGAAATAATTTGCAACCTCCATGCCATAGACAGAGCCGAATACGGCATTTTTGGATTGCCAGATGCTATAGGCAGGGTGGTTCGAAACGGTCGAGCGACGGGCAATTCTTCATTCGGATAAGGCACTGAAAATCGCCTTTGGTAGCATTCGCGAACCTTTTCACGGGTATAGGGTTGGGTACAATAATTCCCATAACGGGCAACATCCATGGCAAAAACATCTCTTGATGGTTCTCCGTTTACCATCCACTCCGCCAAGCTCAAGCCCACTCCTCCGCCTTGGCTGAATCCAGCCATTACTGCACAAGCTGACCAATAGTTTCTTAATCCGGGCACAGGGCCTACGAGAGGATTACCGTCAGGTGCAAAAGTAAACGGACCATTGATAATTGATTTGATTCTCGCCTGTCGGAGTAACGGAAATCTATGGAAGGCTTGTTGCATTGCATGATCGATTCGGTCGAGATCTTCCGGCAGCAATTCATGGACAAAGTTCCAAGGTGAACCGTCAACAGCCCACAGAGTACAATCCTGTTCGTAGAAACCAATTACAATTCCCTGACCTTCCTGACGGAGATAACTTTCAGCACTGGGGTCAATAACATGACACAATTCCTTCGGCTGACTGGCAACCTCTTCAATTCGATCGGTGACAATATATTGATGCTCTACCGGGTGTAATGGTAGATAAACTCCGGCCATCTCCCCAACTTCCCGAGCCCAGAGCCCTGCCGCATTTACAACGTGCTCAGCCCTGACAGTGCCTTTTTCCGTCCTAACCTCCCAACTTCCATTTGCATTTTGATTCGTAGCAAGTACCTGGTTGTTGATCGATATTTCTGCTCCTTGTATTTGAGCAGCCTTGGCATAGGCATGCGTCGTTCCTGACGGATCAAGATGCCCGTCAAGCGGATCGTAGAGGGCGCCAATGATCCCATCGGTATTGGTTATCGGAGACAAGTCCTCGATTTCCTTGGGTGTAACAAGATGCGTTTCAAGCCCCATATATCGAAATTTCGCCTGCTCGGCTTTAAGGAAATCCATACGATCTGTGCTATCCGCAAGTGTCAAACCGCCGACATGATGCAGGCCGCAACTTTGTCCTGATAGTGTCTCGAGTTCATTGTAAAGTTCTATGGTATAGCTCTGAAGAGAGGCAATGTTGGTGTCAGCATTCAGGGTATGAAAGCCGCCTGCCGCATGCCAAGTTGAACCCGAAGTAAGTGAAGAACGCTCGATCAAAATGACATCGCTCCAGCCCAATTTCGTCAGATGATAAAGAACACTACACCCGACTACTCCCCCACCTATGATAACTACCTGAGCATGTTTACGCATTTGATTCATACCGACTTTGTCAATTGCCGTAAAAAATGGCAATGACTGATATCAAGCTCTACCATGCCGGTTTTAGTTCCTGCTTGCGAGTGCATGCATATCGATCAATCGATTCGGCTATCGCTTTATCAAGTGGTGGAATCTGATACTCGTCTATTGCCTGTTTATACAGAATGTGAGCGCGTTCAGCAGTTTGAACCTGACCCCTTTCTGTCCAACTTTCATAATTGCTCCAGTCAGAACAGAGAGGATGATAAAAGGCATTCCTGTATCGTTCCATTGTATGGCTGGTAGCAAAAAAATGTCCGCCTGATCCTACTTCTCGGATTATATCGAAAGCCAGTTCCGATTCAGCAACCTGAATCGGCTTAAGAAATTCAATCATCATTTGCACCATTTCAATGTCGATCATGAATTTTTCAAATGATGCACAGAGACCGCCTTCCAACCACCCGGCACTATGCTTGATCAGGTTTCCACATGCCATGACTGCCGCCCAGAGAGACATCCCGGATTCCCATGCTGCCTGTGCATCAACACAATTTGCCGCATTCACGTTTGATGTGCGATACGGAATCCGGTATTTTCGCGCAAGTTGCCCTCCAATTATGACAGCTTTTGCATATTCCGGCGTACCGAAAGCGGGTGATCCGGATTTCATGTCAACATTCGAGGTAAATCCACCATACATAACCGGAGCACCGGGATTCACCATCTGGGTTACCGCCAATATTCCCAGGGCTTCGGCATTTTGCTGACTCAGTGCTCCTGCCAGAGTGATTGGGCTCATTGCTCCAGCTAGCGTAAATGGCGTCACCACCACTGGCTGTCCATGATTGGCCATTGTAATCAAGCCATCCAGCATCGGCGCATCGACCCTCAGCGGTGAATTGGTATTCACTACCGTCATGATACTGGGCTCCTGTTTTAGTTGTTCATGATCAATAGAACGTGCCATGCAAATCATCTCGATTGCATCCTCCACTTTACCGTTACCCAGACAGTAGACAGGCCAAGCTTTTTCAGTCAAGGTTATGAATGCCTGATAGGCATCAAGGTGTCGGGTATGTGAAGGGAGATCAGTGGGCTCTACTGGATAACCGGAAAAACAACCAATAACATTGAAACTCTGTCCCAGTTTCAGAAATTTGCAAAAATCATCAAAGTTGCCGCTACGTCTTCCATGCTCAAGATCCGAGCTGTTTGGTGCGCTGGCAACAGTAGAGAAGTTGAGATGATTTCGGCCAAAGGTTCGGTTGTAATTCGGATTACGGGCATGCAGGGTAAAGGTTTCTGGAATGGTCGAAATTGCATCTGCAACCAGATTTCTATCCAATATTACATTGCCAGTGCCGGGATCAATTTCGGCACCATGTGCGAGCATCAGTTCTTTTGCCTGACTACTGAGAATATCCAGCCCGATCTCCTCCAGAATCTGCATTGAACTGTCGTGCAAAGCGTGTAATTCGTCTTCACTCACTAATCCTACAGGGGGATAAGGATTGATGATTTCAGAGAGTGGACGCTGCTCTATTCGTTGCGATGGTTTGCTGGTTTGACGGTTCGACCTTCTGCCCATGATTTCTAACCGAGCACTGATGATGGCATGAGAATGAAATTATACCGAAACAAAATCAAACAACTTTGATATCGCTGATCGATTTTCGTGATTTCAATCATCATGCGGCAAATAACAAGATTTGACAATGGAAGCCACTCGATACCCGTTGTCAACCAAAAACCACCAGAATGGAGTTTTGGAGACAAGTAGCGTCTCAATTTTACTTTGCACAGTCATCTGACCCGTTATTTTGCCAGCCGACAACACGGTGGCATCAGCTGTGTTTATCCTTGTTTCTCATGAATTCATGGCGTGATATTGCTATGGATAAACGGTCATGATCTTGCAACAGTATCCCCCTTAATCTTAAAAATAGAAACTTTTTTGCCTGCGGCAGGCTAGGATTCGGTCGCAAGCGGGATCGGAGTACGCCCGATTTGCCCGAATCCGCAATCCGGTCCGGAAAACATTGAGTGATCCCGATCGACGGAAAGGAAAACCGATTCAGATTGACAGGCTTGCCGAATTCAAGCGGCCGAATCGCGAATCATCTCCTCATGCCCTGCAGAAGATTCGTGAAGACGGAATCGACAATGAGAACGGATTCGAAAAACCGGTCGATGCAGTCAGGCATTGCCCGCCGGGCCAAATTTGCAATGTTCCATGTGAAGCGGGAGGGCAGTACCGCCGCAACATGTAGCGGTTCTCCCTGTCCGGCAATCGCGCAATAGCCAGTGCAACCGACCACGATTCGAAACACTGTCCATGGCTGCAGGCATGCTTGAACATGTCGATGGCTTGAAAGTCATGCCGCGTACACAAGAGGATGCCTTGGCCTGCCAGTCCCAGCGGGAGTGGATATCCAAGCCCTGGAAAAGCGCTTCATTCCCTTCAGGCAGTTCCTGCAAGGTATCGACACTGGCAGACCCTTTCCGAAGCGACGAGGCCGAAAAAGAAAGCGGTGTCGCCCCTGTCCGATCATCTCCCCAATCAAGGGGGTCCTGTCAATATGGCGACAACCCTCTTTTCGCAGATCAGAAAATGATTGGCAACCGGTCGGAAGCGGATGGCGAGACCGGCAAGGAAAAGGGCGACCGAGACCGCTCCTTCCCTGTTCCGGCCAGTACTGCTTCACCTTATGTCAAAGGTGAAATCACAATACGCGGCATAGGGCGGGGTACCTGTTGCCCGTAGCTCTGGCGTGGGCCAGATGGGCGGTCCACAGTTCTTGCCCCCGCCTTTGAAGGTGGCGAAATATCCATTCATGTTGTAGATTGGCGCGTCAGCTGCTGGTATTGGCTCCCTTGCCGGCTGACATAGACCGCTCGAGCTGACGCACACCTTGCCCCAGATCCGGACGGTGAACATGCCGGTATTGTCGATGTGGGCGACGGTCACATTGTCCATGCTGTCACAGGAAGGGGATCCACGATTGGCCGTGTATGTCCTTCCGCGAACGGTCACTGTTCTCGAGCATTTTGGCCGACCCCAGTACGTGCAGGCTGTGGCGATGGGCTGATCATGGGTATACGTGCCGGTCGCGTTGTGGAAGCCGACCAGCCGCGTTGCATCTCCACTGCCATAGGCACACCGGGATGTAGCTCCCACACCGAGGGTAGCGGTAGCGGGCCAGTCCAGGGCCTCGATGTCCAGTTCCGTAACAGGAGCCCTATATTCCCCGAAACCGGGGGTTTGATTTGTGAGGAAGCCGTTCAGCGAGGTCACGGGGTTCTCGAGGCCCCTGCCCTCGTTCTCCAGGACTACCGTAAAAAAATCAAAGTTACCGGGTATCCTGAATACCTGCGCCGGAGCGGGACCAGCGAGAAGAACAAGACCGGCGGCCAGGGCGAATGCCGCCAGCAACGGGCGGGCTGTTAACTCAGCGAGGGGGGGGGGGTAATCATGATCATTTTCATTTTTCAGAGTGATGGTGAAATAATTGCCGAGCGATCATAACACATTTCAAGCGGGAAAGGCTGGTTTTCACCCTCCCCCCCAATCCTCAAATAGAGATCATGACAGGGACCAAGGGCAGGGAATCACCGGTCAACATGACCGATTTCCTGATATTCCTGTTCCGTTTCGAGGGACGGTAGCCGGCAGGAAACCCGAGAATCAAGCGAATGAACTGGAAACAACGGGAGTATTGACAGTGCGGCGCGTCAAAAATGACATCCTGTTTTTTTCACCTGCCCAAAGCCAGCCTCTGTCATCTGTTTTCAGCATGTGCCACATGTACCTCTCACTCTGCAATGTACAGAGCCCGGTCTTCCCCTGTGGAACCGGAGTGCAAACTGCTTGAAAACCGACGGACCGGAATAGACTCTTCCTGAAATACGCTTCCGAAAAAACCCAGTCCATAAATGGAGAACACGGGAGTGCCCCGTACCTTGCGCGGCGTGATTTTCGAGAGGCCTGCAGGATCACCCATTGGGTGATTTCAGGTCGCAGGCTGAAACCCGCATCACACATGCCTTTCCGCCCAGTACCGAGAACTCCATTTCAGGAATCGGGTATTTCTTTAATCCTGAAATTTGGCAGTTTGAATCAGGCGCAAAGCATTATGCGCTGAAAAGAATCATTCATTGGGTAAAATCCCAGCACCTCTCAAACTAGGATGTACGGGATCTTGGGGACATATTCCCGTTTCACTACTTGCGAATTTGAACGCCTTGATCCTATCGAGAAGTTTTGTACCGAAGTGTTGACCGCCAATTGTTTGTCTGATTCGATCCAGTGTCCACTTACAAGTGTACAATTCGGAATCCGTAAAATATATTAATCGTGTATCAGTCTTGAGCAAATCAGCATGTCAATCATTCAAACCCAATCTCCTCCAATTGGCCCCAAAGAGTCGGACTACAGCTCGGTGTTGAACAATTTGGAATCGAACAACATCGCGTTTTTACTCGATCATTTATCCCTACTTTCAGTTGAGGGTAGGGATGCAGAAAAGTTCTTGCAAAATCAATTCAGCAATGACATTTCAAAGGTGACAAATTACGAAACTCAACTGAATGCCTATTGCAACCCGAAAGGCAGGATACTTGCCATGATGTATCTGATAAAGCGGTCAGATCATGGATACTGGATCATCGCCCCGAATGATTTGTCGGATGAATTAGTCAAGCGCCTGAAAATCTTCGTGATGAGAGCAAAGGTCACGATAGAGGTGGAGAAAGAACTGGCAATGCTCGGCATGGTTCGAGATGGGGAGGAATCGTTTGGCTCGGATACTTATCGATATACCGACAAGTTTCATCGTTCAATTGCCATTGGAGAGCCAAGACAACTATATGAGGCAGTGAATAATGTTGATCAATTATTAAATTCGGACTACTGGAGACTTTGCGATATATTGTCTGGACTCCCGCAGATTTACTCCCAAACTGTCGAGCAATGCATTCCCCAGCATATCAATCTGGATCTTGTATCCGGAATCAGTTTCAGCAAGGGCTGCTATCCTGGACAGGAAATCATCGCACGCCTTCGTTATCTTGGGAAATCAAAATACCGGTTGTGTGTTGCGAATGCGATTAGCGAAGACAAGATTGAGCCAGGACAAGCGCTTTTTGAGAAAGGTCAGGTTGATCAGAAAGCCGGGTTGATCGTTGATGCGGTTGAAACAGAGAAAAACCAATATCAACTCTCTGCAATGATCAAGTATAGTGATGGTGGACATCCAGACGTTAGTCTGAAATCGGGAAACGGTCCAGAGCTCTCCTTCGGAGTTCTGCCTTACGAAGTTCCTGTTGAATAATTTTCGCAAGGTGAAAAATGGTTACTAGTGACTGCCGGAAAACAGGGGGTTTTCTGGCGGACACTATCTAACTCAAGTTTCGGAGTTCAAATTGCATGATTTCAATCAGGCGGCTCCTGTACAGGAAGGTGTCCTGGTCAATGATGTGCGGTTCGAATTGCAGCATTTGTGTGAGAAATTCTTCCATTTGCTGGTCTATCGCCTGCTGGATTAGAGAAGTTTGAGTGCCGAGCACGGACTCAAAACGATCAATTGCCTGATGAATGATGACTTGAAACATCTGCCATGGTTCGCGTCATAGTTGAATTTCATCACCGTATTGCACAGGTGTTCGCGCACATGCCCCAGACTTTCCATTTCATGACTCGAGCGGACATAAACCAGCATCAGATAACAGGCGGAACTCAAATGCAGTGAAGCCAGATGAGCAACATGGGTGCGACTTGCTTCGCCCAGCCACTTCAGATGTTGCCTGGATTCCTTGAAGTACACCTCAATGGCCCGCCGCATGGCATAGACCACCAGCATCTGTGCCGCACTCATCTGATGATCGGTGCTGAGAAACAGCGCCCAGTCGCGCTTGGCCGGGTCTTGCACAGCTCGGCAATCCCGTATATGATTCCACTCATGGCGAGATTGTCGCCACTACTGACCAGCATGGTCAGATACAGGTGCTCATTTTACACTCGCAGTCATGCCCACCGGTACAACTCTGTTCATGGGTTCGCAATCGGGGGGCAGTGCTGCACTTCGGACTTGAATTGGGATTCTAATACTAAATTGAGAGGCGGATCTTTCAAATTCGTTCTCGCTTAGGCCAGTTTCGTTGTTTGCGAATTTACTGAAGAATGTTCCGCTTGCCGAATAAACAACTTGGTTTCATCCAGATGTCGGAATAGGTCATCGACATTTTGGGGCTTATTGGCATTTTCAACCTGTCAAGAATGGTCTTTGCGTGGTCAATATACTCTACCGACCCAGTCAGAAGATAAGCTTTCCGGGCCCGCTCTAATGCAATTGCACAATCCATTCGTTCAGCCTCGAGTGTGATTGTCAGTAGGTGTTTCAGATGAACAGCGAGCTCATGAATGCCCTGAAGTGCCTGATTAACCTTTTCTTTAAACCCTGCGATATCGTTCGGAGAGAATTCAATCCAGTCTGTCCGAGTAAGGTCGGACGGCGGTCGCGCTTTTTTCGATTTGACAATCATGATTGGTTTTCCACACATCATGGCAAATCCAAGTTCAAGCGCGATGTTGGCAAAAGTATTGGGTCCTGTGTGCTCGCTAAATATTGCTGCAACAAATCCCGACCCTCGAATTAGGTCAAGGATTCGTTCAAGAAAATCCTTTTTTCCAGTCGACGAAAATGCTTCTATAGGAGTAATGCCGGAATCATCAAAAATATTAATCAATAACTTGGTCATTTGTTGATCAAGCTCTGGCGGGGTGCCAAGTTGACGTATCAGAAACGCAGACCTTGGATAGAGAGGCCCTTCGGAATGACCTAGCAAATCCTCCGATAATGGAGAGAAAATCAGAGACATTTAGAGATGAATATCACTAATTTCTTTCAATGCTTTCGAAGGACTCAATGCCCTTGTATGGCCCCCTTGATCTCTTGTGACCTATAACCCGGCCAGTCACCGTATCAACCTTGACATATCGACCTGTGACAGGATTCTTAACTTGTATGCGGTTCTTGACTGTCCCTGAATTGCTTGTTTCCTGTTTTACTGCAGTTTGTTTCATATCCAGAATTTCTGCTAAGGTAGTCTTCAGTATACAATACTTTTGTAACTAGTGTCTGCCAGAAAAGGTCTGCCAGAAAAGTATGCCCTAATCCTTAAATAGAAACTGCTTTATTGGGCACAAAGCATGATGGACTGTGGATTTTGGGCTGGAATCAGAATCATCCATTGGGTGAAAAGCCAAACAGTTCGAAAACCATGCCACACAAGGCGTTGGAAGTACTTTCAAATTTTCTATTTAAGGATTAGGGGTATGGATGTGGCATAATTGTTCAATACAACCAGTAAAATACTTGATAATCCATGCTCGATACCGGTGCTGAAGATTTTCCGGGTCCGGCGGATTTTCAGTCGCAGGTCCGGTAAATCACTTGTCGAACTCCGTTTTTGGGAAATATTCATGTTCCAATACGGAACATCTATGGCAATCGATATCCATATGTTACACCGTATTTCAGGTTTTCTGGCAGACACTAACTAGAACGAATCTATCTCAACCTCCTGAATTTCAACAATTTGATAAAAAACCTCATCTTCCTTAATCAAGCCAAGCTCGGAGCGGGCAATTGCTTCAACAGCATCATCACTACCTTTGAAAGCCATTACTTGTCGTAAAAGTCTGTCATTTCGTGCCTTCAACTCTTGGTTTTGCGCTTGTTGTTGTTTGAGTTGATTTTCCAGTTTGCGCAATTCAAGGTAATTATTGTCGCCAAGCCAAAAAGCCAAGGCTAGTCCAAGTACGCAAACCAGCGAGAAATAGTTGATGATTTTGGGAATCATATATTTACTCGACATATCTTTTCACTGCTCAATGAGGTGCCTAGCGGCAATGCCTCTCCACGTGCTAATGTCCCAATCCCGGAGGCCATTGTTGCGGACGGGTATGGGTCCGCAGTGATCTGTCCAAAAGCCGCATCATGGCTATTGTATTCAACTTATAGGACACAATCAACTAGCTGATTCATGAAAATATTGATTAAGTATATAATTCCCATGATTTTCATGCTTTCGACTGTTGAATAAAATGTCCAAAGAAATCGATATTTGCATATCTTGCATTATCACCAAGAATCCTCTCAATATTCAACAATCGGTTATATTTTGCCGTCCTTTCCGAACGGCAAAGCGAACCTGTTTTTATCTGACCTGATGCAGTTGCAACGGCTAAATCCGCGATAGTGGTATCTTCGGTCTCTCCAGAACGATGAGATATTGTAAAGCCGTACGATGAATCTCTTGCCAATTGAATGGTCTCGAAGGTTTCTGTTAATGTTCCGATTTGATTGATCTTCACCAGAATCGCGTTCCCGAGGCCCTCTCGTACGCCTTGTTGAAATATTCTGGGATTGGTTACAAACAAATCATCGCCGGTTAGTTGAACGCCATGTCCCAATTTCTTGGTCAAGGTCTGCCAGCCTTGCCAGTCGTTTTCAGCCATTCCATCCTCAATACTCAGGATTGGGTATTTTTCAGACCAAGCGGTCAGATATTCCGCAAACTCAACGGAAGACAATGTAGCATTTTCAGACTTAAGCGAATAATATCCATCATGATAGAATTCTGAACTCGCCGGATCCAATCCGATCATCACTTCTTCCTCTGGTCTGTAACCGGCCTTTTCGATGGCCAGCATGACTAATGAAATTGCCTCTTCATTCGATTTGCATTGGGGGGCGAATCCTCCTTCATCCCCAACTCCGGTAAAGTAATCGCGTTCCAGCAAAACTGATCTTAGCGCATGGAATATCTCGACTCCGCAACGCAGGGCCTCATGGAAGGAATCAAATCCGGTTGGCAGGATCATGAATTCCTGAAAATCGATCAAATTATCAGCGTGAGCGCCTCCATTAATGATATTCATCTGAGGTATTGGCAAGATATATTGATCATTGCCATATAATTCACCCAAATATCGAAACAGTGGCAAGTTATGCGCATTTGCGGCCGCATGAGCTGTAGCTATTGATACGGCCAAAATCGAGTTTGCGCCTAATCGACTTTTGGTTTCAGTACCATCAAGCTCGAGCAGGCTGGAGTCGATATTTTTTTGGTCAGCAGCATCCATGCCTTGAAGCGCGGGTTGTATTATCGACTGAATATTATTGACAGCATTTTGAACGCCTTTTCCCCGATAACGGGATTCATCTCCATCTCGAAGCTCAAGCGCTTCTAGGGAACCGGTCGAAGCCCCGGAAGGAACAGCGGCAATGCCATTTGTTCCGTCCTTTGTTATAACCTCGGCTACAACTGTGGGATTTCCACGGGAATCTAGTGCCTCCCATGCCATGATTTCTTTAATTGATTGTATAGACATGTTATTTTTGATTTTTGGACCCTTCGGCATCTAGACTGATGAAAGACTTGGCTAGCTCATCGATCTTGACTAATTGAGCGAGTAATGCTTCCATTTGTTGCAAGGGCCATGAATTCGGGCCGTCACTCAAAGCTCTTGCGGGGTCGGGATGCGTTTCCATGAACAGGCCATCAATTCCGACTGCCAGAGCTGCACGCGCTAGAGTTGGAACAAATTCTCTCTGCCCCCCGGATTTACCCGTCGCGGCCCCTGGCAGCTGCACTGAGTGAGTTGCATCGAACACCACAGGAAATCCGAATGATTTCAGGATTTTCAGGCCCCGCATATCAACCACGAGATTGTTGTATCCAAAACTATTTCCCCGCTCGCACAACAACAATTGACACTTGGGATTTGCATTCTGAACTTTCCGTGCTACATGCTCCATTTCGTAATGCGACAAGAACTGTCCTTTTTTGATATTGATTGGTTTACCGCTGATCGCAGCTGCTTCGAGCAAATCTGTCTGTCGGCATAAGAAAGCCGGAATCTGGAGTACATCGACCATATCAGAGGCTACCTGAACATCGTCAACGTTATGCACATCAGTAATTACAGGCACTCCAATCTCATCGCGAACTTGAGTCAGAATTTCGAGTCCATGTTCCCTGCCAGGGCCTCGATGTGATTGATACGAAGTCCGATTGGCCTTGTCAAATGAAGATTTATAGATCAAGTCAATACCGAGACGGTCAGTGATTTCCTTCAATTCGCGAGCGGTATCCAGTGCCATTTGCCTGGATTCAATCACGCATGGACCCGAAAACAGAAAAAACCGCTGATGGCCCCGTCCTTGAAACTCTGGAATATTCATTGCATTACTCACTACTGTTGAAATGCGCTATTCCAAATCAAGGAGCGATTGACGATACGACAATCCGGCCTTTATGTAGTCATTGAACATTGGATGGCCGTCCCGTGGAGTTGAAGTAAACTCGGGATGAAATTGACAGGCGACAAACCAAGGATGATTCGGCAGTTCAATAATTTCCACCAAGCCATCAGATGAAAATCCGGCAAAGTGCATACCTGCTTCAGTCATTTTTTTCAGAAAGTTGTTGTTGAATTCATATCGGTGCCTATGGCGTTCTCGAATAACCTCCTTGCCATAGATCTTAAAATACCGAGATTCGCATGAAAGCGTAATATCCTGACCTCCCAAGCGCATACTTCCTCCAAGTGAACTCTGTTCATTGCGAAGTTCAATGCCTCCCTGATCATTCATCCACTCTGTTATTAGCGCAATAACAGGCCACGGTGTTTTGGAATCAAATTCAGTGCTGTGTGCTTGCTCCATATTCAGAACATTGCGGGCATACTCGATGATTGCAACCTGCATACCCAAACAAATCCCCAAATAAGGTATCTTGTTTTCTCTTGCATATCTCGCCGCTTGTACCATACCCTCAATCCCTCGATCTCCGAATCCGCCTGGAACCAGAACTGCATCGGTATCAGCAAGATAATTCGAACAGTCCTCCTTTTCTAGTTCTGATGAGTCGATATAGTTTATATTGACTCGAGTTTTGGTATGAATGCCGGCATGAATGAGTGCTTCCGACAATGATTTATATGACTCAACCAGACTAACGTATTTCCCAACCATTGAAATGGTCAACTCATGTGTTGGCTCTCTGCTTGATTTGCAAACTTGTTCCCATTGCGAGAGATCAGCTTTTGGGGTATCCAGCTTGAACTGTGAAGCGACTAGTTCATCCATTTTTTGCTCGACTAGCAAGCTGGGAATATCATAGATATTGTCAACATCAACCCCTGATATTACAGCGGACTCCTCGACATTTGTGAACAGTGCTATTTTTTTTCTGGAAATGTCTGGCAGTCGATTTTTCACTCTGCAAAAAAGTATATCTGGCTGGATTCCTATTGAGCGAAGTTCCTTGACTGAATGTTGCGTTGGCTTGGTTTTAATCTCGCCAGCAACCGATATTTCCGGCACCAGGGTAAGATGAATGAACATGGTCGATTTGCGACCCAACTCGATTCGCATCTGTCGAATCGCTTCCAGAAATGGCAGAGACTCGATATCACCGACTGTGCCGCCAATTTCAACTAGGGCGATATCTGCATTTTTGGAGCCTTTCAGGATTGAGTTTTTGATCTCATCGGTGATATGAGGAATAACCTGCACAGTTCCGCCAAGATAATCCCCCTGTCTTTCTTTACGGATTACGGTTTCATAAATCTGCCCTGTCGTAAAATTATTGTCCTTGCTCATTACGGTACGAACAAATCGTTCATAATGTCCAAGATCCAAGTCGGTCTCTGTTCCGTCATCAGTCACAAACACTTCACCATGCTGAAATGGGCTCATCGTCCCGGGATCAACATTGATGTATGGATCAAGCTTGAGCAAGGTTATGTTCAATCCCCGGGATTCAAGCACACTTCCCAAAGAAGCGGAAGCGATACCTTTGCCTAGTGAAGATACGACTCCCCCGGTTATGAAGATGAATTTAGTTTTACTCATGAGTCAGCAAGATGGGGATACCAGTCCTTTGGTCAAACTTCAATGACTGAAAGGCAGAGTCGTCATACGACCCGAAAAACCGAAGCGGGCGGTTGGCTAGATAGAATACAAAAATAGCTCTCTGCATGGACAAATAGTATAATGCAATTTAATGTATTCATGATTCATTCGCTTGAAAACTCGTCTCAATGGTAAGCGGGGCAGCTTCTTGGTTTGCAAGGTGATCTGTACCTGATTATCGAAGTTGAAGATTTTTTCAGTTTCTTTACAAGCTGCTCCCGAGATATTCTTGTAAGTATTCGGCCAATCCCATGTAGAAACGTTCGTTCCTGGTAATCACCCCTTCGGCCATGAAATCCCCGGATTGCAATTGACTCGACAACTGCATCATCCATACCGGTTGAGTCGCGACCAGAATTGCGAGATAGTTGTCCAAAAACCGCCTGGAATGGATCGCTGTTATCCATGCAAAATCAGGAAATAGTGTTTCAATGGGGATGGCCTTTTACTAGAACATCGATTCGTCAGCTAATACATTACAAGGCAATAAACAGCAACTGCTCGCTTCAGCCATGTTAAGATGATCGCATCATGAGTGAACAAAATCAGACACAACGCCATCCGCTACCGCTTGGCTACGAATCCTTTTCCG
Organism: Candidatus Poriferihabitans sp.; assembly: GCA_965220975.1. GTDB lineage: Bacteria > Pseudomonadota > Gammaproteobacteria > Arenicellales > Poriferihabitantaceae > Poriferihabitans. Next base: position 1,475,513 of record OZ244855.1, read on the forward strand.
ATCTTCGACAGGACGGTTGCTACTATGTAGACAAGACGCCTCTGATCCGGCAGATGATTGATGAGGGGAGGTACTACTTTCTCTCTCGCCCCCGCCGTTTCGGCAAGAATCTTCTGGTCGATACCTTGCAGGAGCTGTTCGAGGGCAATGAGTCGCTGTTTGAAGGCTTGGATATCCACCCGCACTGGGACTGGTCGGTCAAGCATCCGGTGGTTCGCCTGACCCTGGATGGGGTTGTCAGTACGCCAGAGAAGCTGGAAGATAGCGTGTCAGGCCAGCTGCACAAAATTGAAAGGAACTTCAACCTGTAACGCCCTCCGGCAAAGTATGCTGCGGAACGGCTTCGGTATATCCTTTTTGAATTGCATCAGGTGACCGGCCAACAGGTGGTGGTACTGGTCGATGAACATGACAAGCCGGTACTGGATGTGCTGGAAGATGACGAGAAGGCTAAAGCGAACCGGGATAGCCTCAGAGAAATCTACAGCGTCCTGAAGAGTGCTCAAAAACACATCCGCTTTGTGTTCGTGACCGGCATCACGATGTTTTCCAAGGCCAGTTTTTCATCCGCCTGAACAATCTCACGAACATCAGCCTGTCGCCGAGGTATGCGGCCATCTGCGGTTATACCGATCGGGATCTGGATACGGTGTTTGCTCCCGAGCTTGCGGGGCTGGATCGGGACAGGATTCGTGCATGGTACAACGGCTACAGCTGGCTAGGCGAGGACAAGCTCTACAATCCCCACGACATTCTGCATCTCTTTTATGAACGTGAATATACGGAACACTGGTACGAATCCGAAGGGGCGAGTTATCTGTATCGGATACTGGAGAAGAACCGGGTCAGTTCCCTGCAGCTAGAAAACCTCGTGGTCGAAGCCTCCTCTCTGAAAAAGTTTGAACTGGGCACATTCACTCCCGAGGCCTTGCTGTTCCAGTCCGGCTATCTGACCATCAAGGAAACCGAAATGGACGGGGAGAACATTCTGTGCCATCTGTACTATCCGAATTTTGCAGTGCAGAGAAGCTTCAGCTACGGAATGGCCGAACACTTGACCAAGCGGGGCAAGCAGGTAGCAGTTCTGGGAAAGGAACTGCTTGAAGCCCTGGGAGAGAACGACTTTTCTGCATTCAGCCAGAAAATTCGGGAATTGCTTCCGCATCTTCCTCATGCCTGGCATGACCGCGGAAAGCTGGGTCATCATGAATCCTGGCATGCGAGCATGCTGTACACGAGCTTTCGGACGACAACGGCCAGCCTGGCAGTCGAGGAAATGACCAGCCATGGCCGCTCGGACATGGTGCTGCTGCATGGGGATCAGGTGTTCGTGTTCGAGTTCAAGATGGTGAAGGGCAAAAAGAACATGGAGAGAAAGACCAGGGAATGTCTGGACAGGGCGATCGAGCAAATGCGCACAAAAAAGCATGCCGAGAAGTATCTTGACCGCGGGGAACCGATTCACCTGATCGGCATGGCATTTGGCGGGAAAACTCGAAACCTGCTGGATATTCGGGTGGAGAGGCTTTGACCTTGAATGAATCTCCTAAAGGTTCATGAATGTGTCAGCCAATCACTCTGCCAGCCGGGAAAAATTAGCTGGTCATAGACGTATCAACTGACTTGTTTGGTCTCGGTAAAGCTAGGCAGAATACGGGTTGATCCAGGACAAGTCTCCAGGAATGACAGATGCGCATTCGTCCCGGTTTGTCTGAGGAAACGCATTTCAGGTCAGGGGGTTTTTAGACCCGAACATCGTGAAATCGATAACCAATAGTGCACGGCAAATATGCTTGCAACAAATTGCAAGCTGGATTGTAAATGAACGTCTTGACAAAACCCCGCCGATGCCGACATAGAGAAAACCACCGAACTCGAAGTGGGCGAGCAGCCGCATAAAACAAGACAAAAAAGTCTTGAACATGCGAACTTGGGCGAGCGACCAGCGCTTTTTCATGTTTTTTACGGGGTTGACCGAATATTTACATATTCTTTTCGGTACATGGACGCACTGATCGGGATTCGAGAAGTTCTATCAGGGCCCGGCAACTGGTTTGGTCGAAGAATTCAGTTCTGTGGGGTCTCACGACCCAACACGACGAAAGTCGCAAGCCTCAGGACGCTGTATGCTATCGGCCATTTGCTTGATTTTCCGAATATGCAACACGTTCTCTCAAAAACTCTGTACCATCCTTAGAATTCAAGCTAAACTGGGGTAGTAATTTCTGCTCAAGAGTATCGCTGATACAACTATCAACTGTCGTTCCAACACCATGGACCCAAACAATTCGACCTTGATACAGAATACAAGGTATGATCCTGCGTTCCCAAGGAGGAATGCGATTAGACTGTTGAATTTTTCGAATCATTGATGAAGTCGTTCGCTCAGAAATCTTGATGAACCTTTTGCCGCAATGCCAAGATAATTCCAATTGACTTGAGGGGGTAATCCAGCTCTGGGGGAGTCCAACATCACTCTTGACCCACTGGATGGTCATTCCAATTTTTTGAAGGTTTTGGATGCCTGCATTCCAGGAGACGTTTCCCGGTTGAACAAAGTGATTCCTGATCCACTTTGTCAGATAAGCCTTTCGATCAAAAAAGCGAAGTTTTCCATCATCGAGAGAAACTTCTGCATACCCGCTCGAACTGGTTTTCATTTGCTCAATAAAGCTTTTAAGTTGTTTATTTGAGGGGGAAGAACGTCCTGATTGATGTATCCATGATCTCAACAGGCTGATCACAAAACTCTCATCATCCCGACTGACTTTTGACAGGTTGATTGGTTCAACAAGGCACAGGATACTTTTTGAGTTTGATTCAACTATTTCTAACAGTTTTTTCGCCAGCAATCTGTTTTCTTCCTGACTGATTAGACGACAGAACTCCGTAGCTTCAACCAAACGATCCCGAGTAATTTGGCCTCTTGCGTATAGGGCTGGAAGTAAACGATTACGCAGCAAATTACGATCAGCGTCATTGCGTAAGTTGGAAGGATCGTCAATCCAATCAAGACTATGCTTGACTGCATAAGTCTGTATCTGCTGTCTGTTAAATCCAAGCATGGGTCTAACAAGCTGAACAGGAGAATTGTAAAAAATGGGTCTTGCGCTGCGAATTCCTGCCAATTGCGCAAAATCACCGCCACGAAACATTCGATTTAAAAATGTTTCTGCCTGATCGTCTGCATGGTGAGCTGTAACTACCACTCCGTTCGGGTTAGCCAAATCGGCAAGCCAATGATACCGAAGTTCACGACTTCGAGCTTCGATATTTGATGAGGATGCTAGTCGGTTTCCCGCACTGCCAGAGACAAATTGCACTCCTATTTTCTCAGCCCATTGACGACACTTCCCAACCCATTCTCTTGAGTTTTTTTCCAGGCCATGATCATAATGCGCAGCTACTAAATTCATTGAACCCCGATTTCTGGCGAGCATTGCCATGTTATGGAGAAGTACTTGTGAATCGACTCCTCCGCTGTAGGCAATCACGAATTTTTGGTTTTTGCTTACTCCCAAATCCGCGAATAAGATGCGTTCAAGATCTTCAGGATATATATTCAAATTCCTAACGAGTGCTGTTTGGCTTTAGCGCACCAAATTCCATAAGACGACCATAGCGTCTTTCGAGCAATTCATCCGATGAAATAACACTCAGAGAATCCAGTGCTTCAACCAATGAGACTTTCACTGAATCAGCAATATCATCATAATTTCGATGAGCGCCTCCCAAAGGTTCGCTTACAACCTCATCGACCAGTTTCATTTCCATTAAATCTTTACTGGTCAATCCCATCGCATCGGCTGCCTGGTCAGCCTTATCGGAACTTTTCCACAAAATAGAGGCACAGCCTTCGGGTGAAATTACCGAATAGGTTGAGTACTGCAACATTATCAGCCGATCACAAACCCCGATAGCCAGAGCTCCACCTGAACCGCCCTCTCCAATGACGACAGAAACAATTGGCGTAGAAATATATGTCATCAACTTAATGATGCTCGCAATTGCCTGGCTCTGTCCTCTTTCTTCTGCATCCACTCCTGGAAATGCGCCGGGAGTATCGATAAAAGTAACCACTGGCAAGTTGAATCGATCGGCCAATTCCATAACGCGTTGTGCCTTGCGATAGCCTTCTGGCTTGGGCATTCCGAAATTGCGATGTGTACGCTCCTTTGTATCCCTTCCTTTCTGATGTCCGATAACTGCAACTCGATAGGAGTCAATAAACCCCAACCCTGAGATGATTGCCGGATCGTCTGCAAACATTCGATCTCCATGGATTTCCTGAAAGTCATCGACAATTCTTTCTACATAATCCAGGGTATAAGGCCGTTCAGGATGTCGGGCGATTTGAATGATCTGCCAGGCACCTAATTTGGAGAATATCTCACGAGTTTGTTCAAGCCTGCGGTATTGCAAACGTTGTATCTCTCGCTCTAGGCTCAGGTCACTTTCTTTGTTAATGCGTTGTAGTTCAGCGATTTTTTGCTCTAGCTCTTCAATTGGCTTTTCAAATTCTAAAAATGTCAGACTCATTGGAAATAACTGTTTTTGCTAAATACCATTCTACTGCACAAACGATTCAATTGGTTGGAGTTATGGTCGAAAGTAGTGCGTGGGGCGGAAAGGGGTTGAAAAAAGCGGCGTAACCGGATTAACTATTACATTGACAAAAAAAGTTAACCAAGAGGTACGCCACTATGAGAGATGATAACATTATTGACTATTCAAAAATCGGCAAGTTCAAGGATGAATTGACCGCGATTCTGCGCGAGGGTGCCCGTCGGCTGCTGCAGGTGGCAGTGGAAGCCGAGCTGGGCGAGTTCCTGAAGCAGTATGAAGACCGCCGCACCGAACAGAACCTCCGGCTGGTGGTGCGCAGTGGCCATCATCCGGAGCGCTCGATCCAGACCGGGATCGGCTCGGTCCCGGTGCGGATTCCGAAGGTTCGTTCCAACGACGGCAAGCCGGTGACCTTCCGCTCGTCGGTGGTTCCGCCGTATGTGCGCAAGAGTCGCACGCTGGAGGCTTGGGTGCCCTGGCTGTACCTGAAGGGGGTCAGCACCGGCGAGATGGCCGGCGTGCTGTCCGGGCTGCCGGGGAAGCCGGCGAAGGGGTTCTCGCCGTCGGTGGTCAGGCGTCTCAAGCGGGTCTGGCTGGACGAGAGGAAGGAGTGGACGCAACGTGACCTGAGCCAGGACCGGTGGGTGTACGTCTGGGCGGACGGGGTGTACAGCGGTCTCCGCAACGAGGAGACGAAGCTCTGCTGCCTGGTGGTGATCGGCGTGGACGACCAGGGCCGGAAGTCGATTCTGGCCATCGAGGACGGGGTGCGCGAGTCCACCCTCAGCTGGCAGGACGTGCTGCTGGACCTGAAGGGACGGGGCATGAACGCTCCGAAACTGGCGATCGGGGACGGTGCCATGGGATTCTGGTCGGCACTCGACCGGGTGTTTCCGGAGACCCGGCACCAGCGTTGCTGGGTGCACAAGACCGCCAACGTGCTGGCCGCCATGCCGAAGGCCATCCATCCCAAGGTGAAGTCGGCACTGCAGCAGATCTGGATGGCGGAGACCCGGAACCAGGCCGACCGGGCCTTCGACCGTTTCCTGGCCCGCTACCAGGAGAAGTATCCCAAGGCCGCGGTGAAGCTGATCCAGGATCGCAAGGAACTGATGAACTTCTTCGACTTCCCGGCCGAGCACTGGCAGAGCATTCGCACCACCAACCCGATCGAGTCGACCTTTGCCACGATCCGCCACCGGACCCGGACGACACGGGGCTGCCTGAGCCGCGACACCATGCTCGACATGATGTTCAAGCTCGGCCAGTGCGCGGAATCCCGCTGGCGAAGGCTGCGCGGGTTCCGCAGGCTCGGACAGGTCATCGAGGGAGTGCGGTTCCAGGACGGAATTGAGGTACAATCAGACACGAAAACGGTAGCCGCTGGATGAACCCCCTTCTGCCCCACGCACTACTTTCAGCCATAACTCAATTGGTTGCACTGATCATCAATTCCCAATTCAATGAAATGTTGTTTTCTGATTTTAGCCAGAATCGGATAAAGAAAGGGTCTATGCCCCTCGCACAATTTTGGCCATATAGGCAGATATATAAAAGCTCACGATCGTTTCGTGTTTTGGTTCGACGTTCAGTTTGAACGGTGGCATCATTATGCGACAGATCAAATGCTCGATATTGCCAACAAGGGTACAAAGCACAACACGAGATCTACCAATTTTTCCATCTGAAACCCCTCTCGATTATTTCTATCCAAGTAGTCCCAAAAGCCCACGAAATTTACCGTAGTATTTCATTTTGTGCTAAAAAACGTTGGTAATGCAGGTTTCTGATATAATCAATTTCTGACGATTTTTCGGATGAATCAACTTATGGCAAAGAGTCTCGAGCAACCGGATCATCTGTGCCTAGAGCACCATGTGCCTTGACTCTTTGCCGCCATCGAATTGTTATGATTTGCTTTTGCATTGACTGCAAATAAAGGACTGGTACTCTAAGAATATGTTGACGAATTCAGAAATCTCGCACAGGATTTGAGCCCGAGGTTGACAGAGTAACACTGGTCTGAATTAGCGAATCTATCGAAGAAAGTCAAATAGACTTTGCCCAACAGAACTTTGCCTCTAACCTCGGCATGACAGGTAAACCTGTACTCTTCGCTGACGCGAAATTCTTTATGAACCTGTCATTCTATTAAAATTTTGTATTCTTGAAATAGGATTATCGCCATGGCCATTGAAGTTGGAAAACCCGCCCCAGATTTTATGTTGAATGATCAACATGACAAGCCCCGTACTCTTGAAGAGTTTCGCGGCAAGGACGTAATCATATACTTCTATCCCAAGGACAATACACCCGGTTGTACAAAACAGGCATGTAATTTCCGGAATATCTGGAACGATATTATCGCAACCGGCTCGGTGGTGCTAGGAGTCTCTCCAGATAAACCAAACTCGCACACCAAGTTTATCAGCAAGTATGAACTGCCATTTGATCTGTTGTGTGATCCGGATATGAAAATGATGACCGAATATGATGCCTACAGAGAAAAAATGCTATACGGGATCAAGAGATTGGGAGTGATTCGTTCAACCGTTTGGATTGGTCCCGATGGTAATGTTGTTAAACACTGGAAGAAAGTAAGTGCCATGTCGGACCATCCTGATCATGTTTTGAAGGCACTGATGAACAAATAGGGAATCACGTGTTCAAGCAACATTTTTGTGCATGCACATGATTTGATGATGTTACATTAGTTTAACATGATGTAATGCGTGATATGGGAATGTTGATCCCATATCCAAATCAACCATTAGTTGCAATCCGGTTGAACCGCATGACAAATTATATGACATGTCGAATCATGCGCTACTGGCTATTTTCAGGGACCGAGGACCGCAACGGTTTTCAAGTGCTTGGCCTGCGGTCATGCCGACCATGCGGACTTGAACACAACCTGAAATATAATGTCCTCCTGGATTGGGCTTCTGAACTTGGAGAGCGGTTGCTGTCAGCACCCCTTAAGCTATGAAAAGATATGTTGCTTGAATATATTATTTTCAAGAATAACGAGTACTAAGTATTCTGCTCGATCAGTTTGAGCATCTGAAAAAGCGCATGATGAATAGACTGAATTCGAATAAATTTGCGATCTCCCTCAAACAGAATGCGCTCGACACTAACACTGGAATTCGGCGTTGCCCAACCGAAGCAGACCGTACCCACGGGTTTTTCTCTGGAACCTCCAGTCGGTCCTGCAATACCCGTAATAGCAATACTGTAATCAGCCGTTGCAATCCTTTGCGCTCCCTGACTCATTACGGTCGCTACTTCAAGACTAACCGCGCCATGGGCAATCAACAGTTCTTCCGGCACACCAACCAGTTCTGTTTTCGCCTGATTGGTGTAGGTCACAAATGAGCGATGGAACCACTCGGAACTACCTGGAACCATGGTCAAAGCATAAGCAACACCACCGCCAGTACATGATTCGACTGCGGTGATGGTCTGACCGTTTGCAATTAACGCATTACCAATTTCTGAACTCAGTTGAAACAGAGAATCGTGGTCTGAATCGCTGAACATTTGATCTGCGTTTCGCCTATCCAGCCATCAATTCAGTTTCGTGATGAAGTTGACTCGATCGGAAGAAAATTTCCCTGAACGGGTCCCCGCAAATCTGTTCCTGTAGACTGGACTATCAAACGAGCCTGATTATTCAAGATTCTCGATTCATAAAAGGCCTGTATCTCTTCAAGAGACAGTTCGCCAATCCTCTCGCTTGATTTCTCATTGGTATCAAAGTCATATTCTCTCAAGTCGATTTCCTGCCAAAGTCGCGAAGTACGATCAGATAATTTCAATGGCTTTCTCAGAATTCGAGTGATCAGTCCCTTTTTTACTTTTTCGAACTCCTGATCTGGCATATCAGCAAGATATGCCTGAGCATATTCCAGAAATTCATCATACAAGCCAAGCATTTCAGATGGAGAATGCGTAGAACTTTGAGATGCAAAAAATAACCCCGGCGTACGTTCAATGTTCAATGACCCTGAATGCACAATATATCCAACTTCATTAATGGTGCGTATCTGGTTATAAAACACAGGCCTGAGAATCTGAGCAAGCAGTGCCATTTTGGATCGTTCGTCTAGCGAATTGCTTGAACTCTGAAAATAGACTGCCAGTGCGGCATCAGAATGATCAACTTCGATGGTACGAAGCCATGACCTCTCCCGATCCAATTTTCGTAATTCAATTCGTGGAGTGTCTGCTTTTGGCTGATGATCGGATATCAATTTTGCTGCCATTTCAGCTTTCTGCAAACTGGATTCAGAACTTACATCACCATGAGAAAGCATTACAACCTGCATATCACGAAAAAAACGCTTTTGAAAATTCCGTAGAGATTCCATATTCGAATCCTTCAGCGCTTCCAGACGATCAGTCTCCGTCCAGTATGGAATCAGAAGAATTCGATAGAGCTCGTGGATTGACTGATTAACGGGGGTGTCAAGAAAAATATTCTTCAGACTACGTTCGACGCTCTGCCGCACAATTTCCAGTTGAGGTTGTGCAAAATTCGGATTGATCAATGCATCTAGAACCACTTTCAGCAAATCGATCTGTGGATCTTCGAAACCCGATATCTTTAACGTGATCCCCCGATAATGGGAAAACAATTCATAACCGAGATCGGCAAGATATGCATCATATACGATGTCACTCAGTTGATCGATGACAAGTCGGACATACAACTCTGTAGCAATTCGATCACCAGGGGTTTGATTGGATACCGGAGACATGAAACTGATATACAGATTTGCTCTTGGGTCTTCAAATTCAGCATCGTATTGATACCATAGATCAATACCATATTGGTTATCTAGCCTAATTGGCTTGGATGAAGCTACTTGACCCTCAAGCAAATCGAGACGAGTCGGTATGAAGCGATTTGGAGCAGGAATGGACAAAAGCGGTTCATGCTCCAGATTCGACCAGCGATTAATCATTTCAGGGCCGATATCGGAAAGTCGATATTGGACATCGTAGTGTTCACTCACTTGATCTGTCTCAAGATCTGGAGCAACAACGCGCAAATTTACATTTTGCGGAGTCAGATAATCCAGTAATTCACGAATTCGTTCTGGATCAAAATGTTCCGTGAGATAAGGTCCGCTTAAAACATCTTCATAAGGATAACGTTGCAACCGCGAAGATAGTGATTGTGCCAACCTGCCTTGATCCAGTTCCTGAGCATATCTGAAAGCGATTTGCCCCAATTTTTCATGTTCATCGAAGATCCATTCTTGTATCCCCATTTCTTTTATCAGATGGATCTTCTGGAATAGCAATTCACCGATATTCGCAATTTCACTTAGTCCCGCCTTTGTGAGATTCATGGATACAGAAAAACTGCCCTGAACACGGTCCATGAAACTGGACCCTGCACTGAGCGATTCTACCCAGCCCTTTCGTTTGAGAACATCAAACAATGACCCCGGTCCCTCATGGCCCAGCAAATGAGAAATATAGCCAAGGGGATTGGATTTGTACTCGGTATAGGTTGAAGGTACTGGAAATGAGAAACTCAAGCTGTAAAGCTCTTTCTCCGGTATTGCATCGATCCTCGCGGGCATGATTTCACGATTGAAGTAAGATTGCTCATGGTGCGGCATACTTTTTTCATGGTTGGCAATACCCGAAAACTTTTCGACAACCCATTTCTCCAACTGATCCAGAGAATCTCTACCAACAACAGCAAGGGCCATCAAATTGGCAGAATAGTAATTCTCATAAAACCACATGAGCTTTTCCCGAGCTGACAATGCTTCGCGATCTCTCAATGTTTCCAGCGAACCTACGGAAAACCTTGAAGACGGATGCTCTGGATTCAACCAGTTTTTTTGCACGTCCCAAAGACGCCTGAATTCATCTTTCTTAAGCGACTGATATTCCGATTCTATGATTGCCCGTTCACTATCGACTCGGGTGGGGTCGAATAAGGGTTCAAGAAAGAATTGCGAAAACCGGTCCATGGCCGGCTCAAGATAGTCGGCTCCGACGCTAAAAAAATAGTTGGTATGAGCATGCGACGTATAAGCGTTATTAGTGCCGCCATGCGTACTGATAAATTTTTGATACTCGCCTGAATCCGGATATTTACGAGTACCGAGAAATAACATATGTTCGAGAAAGTGGGCAAGGCCGGCCCAGTCATCTGGATCTGACCCTGATCCTACATTCACGTCAAGAGAAACGCCCGCCTTGTCAGCTGATGGGTCACTGACCAACAATACTTTTAATGAATTGTCCAGAACTAGATAGCGGTACTGCTTGTCGTCTTCGGGACTCGTTTTAATATCAGCCGAGGCCATGCAAGAAAGGGATAATGCCAGAATAATATGGCCAAACTTATGCTTCATGAACGATAGAGTGATCCAGACAAGAAAAACCGATGCCAAAAATATGGCGTCCCCAAGGGGATTCGAACCCCTGTTGCCGCCGTGAAAGGGCGATGTCCTAGGCCAACTAGACGATGGGGACCGTCCAAAACCCGTGCATTCTACTCGAGTTTAACTGGTGGAGCCAGGCGGGATCGAACCGCCGACCTCAACACTGCCAGTGTTGCGCTCTCCCGGCTGAGCTATGGCCCCAAGGAGCACTTATTCTATTCATGACGACATGAATTATCAAGAACAAATTGCAAGATTTGCCAACTTGTATTGAATTTGGGAAACTTATATCAGTACATTTCGGGAAATTAGATCGATAGTTTCGGGAAATTTGTATCGGCAATAACACCATATCCTGGAACAACTGTCCCTGACTGCGAGTTTCTGACAACATCATGTCTTCATGTCTAGCTCTCTCACAAAATGAATGAGAGCAGAAATTTTTTATTTGGTTAAAGTTGGGAAAATGATTTCCTGGTCGAGATATTCGATGAATGACCATATGCGTTGGATCGTCTCAAATGATCCCAACAAAGCCAAAATAGCATCAATTGATGGAGTCTGATCGGATCCCGAAACAGCAATTCTCAATGGCTGAGCAACATGGGGAAACTTGATTTGTTTGGATTTTACAAATGCCTTCAAAGCTGCACCGATTGATTCTTGTGACCAGCAGTCAAGATTCGAGAATAACGTACAAATTTCTTTCAGCAAATCTGAAGTAGATTCATCACAATGTTTGACCAGTGCCTGTGAATCATACTCTGTTGCCGGCTCGAACAGGTACTGAATTTGATTCGCGAGTTCGACAAGTGTCGATGCACGTCCTCGATGCAGATTTATTGCAGACCCAAGGTCAGAACCATTTGTCGTATCTATCTTCCGTGAAGAAAGAAGTTTCCTTACCTCCGGCAATAGTCGATCGATTGAAGCCTGGCCAATATAATGCCGGTTCATCCATAACAACTTCTCCATATCAAAACCGGCCGAGGATTTGTTGACGTTTCGAAAATCAAATAGCTCGATCATTTCCTCCATGGAGAAAAATTCCTGATCGCCGTGCGACCATCCCAACCGAACCAGATAATTGACCAATGCCTCAGGCAAAATGCCGCGATCTCGATAATCGAGAACACTCACGTCCCCGTTACGCTTGGACAATCGTTTGCGATCAGAACCAAGAATTAATGGCACATGGGCAAATTCTGGCAAACAATGCCCCAATGCCCGATAGATGTTGATTTGTCGAAACGTATTGTTGATATGATCATCGCCACGGATCACATTCGATATTTTCATGTCGATGTCATCAACTACGACCGCAAGGTTGTAGGTCGGCATGCCATCACTACGCTCCAGAACCAGATCATCCAGTTCATTGTTTTGCACCGAAACAGTGCCACGTACTCGATCGGTAAACGAGACCACACCCGAGAGCGGATTCTTGAATCGAACAACATGTTTTTCGGCGGTCTTTCGACTCAGCCCAGCATTTCGACAATGTCCGTCATAACGTGGCTTGATGCCTTTCTCTTTTTGCACCGTTCGAAGCTTGTCCAGTCTCTCCGGGGTGCAGGAACACAAATACGCATCACCTTGTTCAAGCAATTGCGAAATGACCTCTTTATATCGTTCCAGTCGTTGCGTCTGATAGTACGGACCCTCATCCCAATCAAGACCAAGCCACTCCATTGCCGTAAGAATCACCTGGATTGCTTCATCTGTTGAGCGCAGGCGATCGGTATCCTCAATGCGGAGAACCAGCTTGCCACCAGATTGTCGAGCAAAAAGCCAGTTGAAAAGAGCAGTTCGTGCTCCGCCAAGGTGCAGGTATCCAGTTGGGCTTGGAGGAAAACGCGTTATAACTTGCATGGAAGCAGCAAATTCTGATGATGATTGAAAGTGTCGGTGTTGGGATACTGGTCGGGGTGAGAGGATTTGAACCTCCGACCACCGCAACCCCATTGCGGTGCGCTACCAGGCTGCGCTACACCCCGAAATTAAACGCTTTGCATGGGTAAAGCAAAAACGGTGTTGATTCCTGCTTATTCCAGAATCTTGCGGATTTTTTTCAGCTCGGATTTCAACCAGAGAAGCATTTCCGTATCAATCTTCGGTTCTGCCATTTCTGGGACCTTTTTGCTTTTGGCTTTGGGTTCAAATTCTTTCGTCGAATCCAGCCGGGCACGAGCACCTGGGATTGTATAACCCTCAACTTGCAAAAGGCGCCTAATTTCACGAACTAACCTGACTTCATGATGTTGGTAATAGCGACGATTCCCCCTTCGCTTCACGGGCTTTAGATGTGGAAACTCCTGCTCCCAATAACGCAAAACATGCGGTTTCACCAGGCATAGTTTACTCACCTCTCCAATCGTAAAATAACGTTTCGCTGGAATTGGCGGAAGGTCAAAACCTTTTGCATCTAACATGGGGAAATCAATCAGCGTTCAATTTACTGGACAATGCAACAGTATTCTCCAGAACTTTATTTTTGAACTTCTGACTGGCACGAAAGGTAACCACCCGCCTTGCAGAAACTGGAATTTCAACGCCTGTCTTTGGGTTGCGGCCAGGCCGTCGACTCTTGTCCCGAAGACTGAAAGTTCCAAATCCAGATAACTTGACCGGTACTCCACTCTCCAAGGATGCGCGTATTTCTTCGAAAAATAACTCTACAAAATCTTTTGCTTCACGTCTATTGAAACCAACTTCGTCATATAAGGCTTCTGTCAATTCTGCTTTGGTAACTGTCATTTTTCTTTGTCTGCACGAGTGATTGATAGTAGTAGTAATGATACCGAATTCAAGCTGGAATTTCCAACATTTGAAATATTTATTCCCGAAGTTCTATATCCATTTTCAATTTCAGATCCTGGATAATTTTCTGGATGAGGTCATCAACCTCCTGAGCTACAAGATTGCCGGAACTTGACTGAAAAGTCAATCCAAAAGCCATGCTTTTTGTATTCTTTTTCAGGTTTTGCCCTCGAAATACATCAAACAAAGTTATATTCTTCAGAAGGTTTCCTGCTGACTGCCTGATTTCGTCCTCAACAAATTTCATCTGCATATCTTCCTCGACCACCACGGCCAAGTCACGGTGAACCGATGGAAACCGCGATACATCAATAAATTTTGGCAATTCCGAATGCAACAAATATTTCAGTTCCAGCTCAAACAGAAATAAATCAATCTCGATGTCAAGTGGTTTTGCAAGGGCTGGATGCAATTTGCCAATTTGTCCAATCGTTTGATCGCCGATCATGATTTCGGCACCCTGCCCTGGCTGAAAAACCGGATGACTGCTTGACTTGAAAACAAACGTGGAGGGAGTTCGAGTCAATGAAAGTACATTTATCAAATCACCCTTCAAATCAAAAAAATCAATGGAAGTCTCTTTGGCAGCCCATTGACGTGGCTTGACATGTCCACCGGCAACACCAGCTAGCATCCGCTTTTCCTGGCGGCCATCAGAATTTCGTTGATCGCTGGCAAAAATGACACCCTCCTCAAATAAACGAATCTGCTTTTCCTGCCGATTCAAGTTTTTTCCAACCGCTTCAAGCAATCCAGGCCATAGGCTTTTGCGCATTACCGACATATTTTCAGCAATAGGATTCTTCAACTTGATTGAACAGTCCTCATTGGAAAACAAAAGATCCTGCACAGCTGGGTCAACAAAGCTATAGGTTACCGCTTCGTGATAACCCTGTTCCATCATTCTGAGTTTGATGTCATGAACTGATACACCGGTCTCGTATCGACCTTCAGTATTTGACAAGAATGTCCGAACTCTGGGTTGTATCGCATTATAGCCAAAGCAACGGCCGACCTCTTCCACCAGATCATAGGAGCTGTGAATATCAAAACGCCAACTGGGGGCAGTTGTTAGCCAACCTGCATGATCCCGCTCAACTTTGAAGCCGAGATTACGCAGAATGGACTCTGACAGATTGGGTTCGATTGAATCGCCAAGAACTCGCTCGAGATCATCAGGTTGAAGCATGATCGGGTTATTTTGCGGCATGTTCTCTTCACTAATCGCTTCGACCAGTGGTCCAGGACAGCCACCGGCAATATCAACTATCAACTTCGTCGCCATTTCGATCGCATTGATCTGGATTGCAGGATCAACCCCGCGCTCGAAACGATATGATGCATCTGTTTGCATGCCTAAATCCCGCGCTTTTCCACGGATTGCATCAGCGGCGAAATAGGCAGATTCAAGAAAAATAGTATCGGATTCTCCAGTAATTGCTGTATCAGCACCACCCATAATGCCAGCAAGTGCAATCGCGCGC
Source organism: Candidatus Poriferihabitans sp. (assembly GCA_965220975.1). Classification (GTDB taxonomy): domain Bacteria; phylum Pseudomonadota; class Gammaproteobacteria; order Arenicellales; family Poriferihabitantaceae; genus Poriferihabitans. Next base: position 1,490,796 of record OZ244855.1, read on the forward strand.
TCATCATCTGCAATAACCAGAAAACTTGGATCCAGCTTGACCTCACTCCCATCGAGCAGACATAAGTGCTCGTCTTGAGTCGCCATGCGGACCCGTATGCTTCCACGAATTCGTCGCATGTCGAATGCATGCATTGGCTGCCCAATCTCATGCATAACATAATTCGTGATGTCAACAACCAAATTAATGCTGCGCATGCCAGACCTTCTTAATCGTTCAACCATCCAGTCGGGTGTTTTGCGGGAATAGTCGACCCCCGTCAGAACTCGCCCCACATATCTTGGGCACTCACGAGTTGCCTCGAGATCAACCGGCAAGACATCTGTAATGCCTGCAACAACCTCCTGCACCTTGGAATGTTGAAGGGTGAAATTTTGAATGCTGGCTATTTCTCGAGCGATCCCAAGCATGCTGAGACAGTCGCCACGATTTGGAGTCAATTCAAGCTCAATAATCGGATCCGACAGCTTCAAATATTCGACAACACTGGAACCAACCGGTGCGTCATCATCAAATTCAACAATTCCTTCACTGGAAGTGTCCAGACCCAATTCCATGGCCGAGCAGAGCATTCCCTGCGATTCATGACCACGAATTGATGTTAGCTTCACAAGCATATTCGGCAGAGACGCACCGACATTTGCACAGGCTGTGAGCAGGCCTTTTCGAGCATTCGGAGCACCACAAATGATTGACAAGTTTGCGTCTTGCCCAACATCAACCTCGCAAATCTGCAGGCGATCGGCATCGGGATGTCTAGCGCAAGAGATGATTTGACCAACGACAACATTGATCGCATCGGACAGTCCCCCAGCAGATCCGACTCGAGCCACTTCAAGACCGGCAAGAGTCAATTGCTCGGTCAATTTTCCAATATCGCCAGGATCAACCCATTGCTTCAGCCATGAAACACAAGCATGCATGTTGCTTCACCCTAAAACTGACGCAGAAAAGATAATTCACTATTGAAAAAATAGCGAAGGTCGCTGACTCCGTATCTCAACATCGTCAATCTCTCAATGCCCAATCCAAATGCATAACCGGTGTACTGGTTCGGATCGACTTTGCCGTGCTTGAGCACCTCGGGATGGACCATCCCGCATCCAAGAACTTCAATCCAACCGGTATGCTTGCATATTCGACAGCCTGTTCCACCACAAAACACACAACCCATGTCAACTTCTGCCGATGGTTCTGTAAAAGGAAAGTAGGAGGAACGAAAACGTACCTTGGGTTCGGCCTCAAAAAACTCATGTATGAAATGGATGATCACGCCTTTTAGGTCAGCAAAGGTGACATCTGCATCAACCGACAAACCTTCGAGTTGATGAAACATTGGGGTATGTGTAACATCCGAGTCACAACGAAACACCTTGCCTGGGGCAATTATTCGGATGGGCGGCTCATGCGCCTGCATGAAACGTACCTGAACTGGCGAGGTGTGCGTCCTCAATAAAACATGATCGTCAATATAAAACGTATCATGCATCGCCCGGGCAGGATGATTGGCCGGAATATTGAGCGCTTCAAAATTGTAGTAGTCGTTCTCAATCTCTGGACCTTCAACCACATTGAATCCCAACCGATCAAAAATTAGCTCCATTCGTCTCAATGTCCTTGAAATTGGATGCATGGTTCCAAGCGTGCTAGTACGTCCGGGCAATGTCACATCAATGGATTGATCGCGAAACTGCTGATCCAAAGATATTTTCTCCAGACATTCATGTCTGGCTTGTATCCGTTCGGAAATCTGGACTTTGGTTCGGTTTACAGCCTGACCGAAGTCTTTTCGTTGTTCGGCAGGCAAAGAGCTGATTCGCTTTAACTGTTGCGTGACAATCCCGTTCTTGCCCAAATACTGAACCTTGACTGCCTCCAAGTCGTCCAACGAATCAGTACGGCCGATTAATTCGGCAGCCGAATTTTCGATCGACCGGATTGAATTTTCAACAGACATTGAAGATCACAAACTCGCTGGCAAAAAATGCAAACTATCCGATCAAGTTAAAGGCCGGTCACCAGTCACAGCTCTTGCTTGAATTCGTCAACAACAAAAGATGGAAATGCAGACGTAACTACTGTGCTTGAGCCAGAGCCTGTTTGGCTTGGTCGGTCAGGAGTTTGAATGCAGGTTTATCGTGAACCGCAATATCGGACAACACTTTCCGATCCAGCTCTACTTCAGCCAACTTCAAACCGGACATGAAACGGCTATAACTGATATCGTGTTCGCGGGCAGCTGCATTTATTCGCACTACCCATAAAGAGCGCATTTGACGTTTTCTCTGACGGCGATCACGGTAGGCATACTGCCCTGCTCGATCGACTGCCTGTTTGGCAACCTTGAAAGTTTTACTGCGAGCACCTCGGTAACCCTTTGCTTGATTAAGAACCTTTTTATGTCGTGATCTAGCGACCACACTTCGCTTTACTCTAGGCATGAGAACACCTTAATGATTGGGAAGTAATCGACGCACAGCACTGTGGTCTGCAGGATGAATCAGTTGAGCAGAACGCAACTGCCTCTTCCTCTTCGTGGATTTCTTGGTCAGGATATGGTTATGATGCGACTGTGATCGCTTGAATTTTCCGGATGCCGTTCGCTTGAAGCGTTTTGCAGCACCCCGGTTGGTCTTTATCTTTGGCATTTGCTTTACTCCAGAATCAATATCGGCTATACCGTTTTATCTGTCATGCGATTGCAGTTCTGGACATGACTGCTTCTCGCCCTTGTTTTTTCAGAGGTACAGTCCCCCTGCGATTTTGATCAATTTGACTGTTTTTTTGGCGTCAAAATCATCACCATTTGCCGGCCTTCCATCTGTGCCTGTTGTTCAACATCAGAAATCGGCTCCAGATCATCCCGCACCCGATCAAGCATTTGGATGCCAAGTTCCTTGTGAGCCATTTCCCTGCCCCGAAACCGCATCGTCACTTTGGTTTTGTTACCGGAATTCAGGAATTCGGTCAATTTGCGAACCTTTACATCATAATCACCAACATCGGTCCCCGGCCGGAACTTGATTTCCTTGACGGTCATCTGCTTTTGTTTTTTCTTCGCATCCTGTCGACGCTTGCTCTCGTTATACAGATATTTTCCGTAGTCCATTAGACGACAGACCGGCGGATCAGAGTTGGGGGCTATTTCGACCAGATCAACGCCAGCATTTTCGGCGGCTTCTAGAGCCTCTGATAATGGAACAATTCCGAGTTGTTGACCATCAAATTCGATGAGGCGGATCGGATCTTGGGTAATTTGATCGTTTACCCTTAACTGTTTCTGTTTTGCTATTTCGTTGTTCCTCGTAAAGTTACATGCTTGCGAATTATATATAATTCGTTCAAATGCACAGCAATTAATTTCTACTGCACACTTGACATATTTGATTCATCAGGACCTGGAGACCCGGCCAGACAATCCGAAACGAATTGATCCATGGTCATCGTACCCAAGTTCTTGCCCTCCAAAGATCGCACCGAAAGCATATTGGTATCGAGTTCCTGATCACCCACCACCAACAGATACGGCACACGTTGGAGTGTATGCTCACGAATTTTATATCCAATTTTTTCATTTCTCAAGTCGGCAAACGCTCTGAATTTCTGTTTTTCCAGCTGCTGCGCAAGAGATTTTGCATAATCATGCTGTCGATCCGTTATATTCATGACAACCGCTTGCACTGGGGCAAACCACACTGGAAATTTCCCTTCCCAGTGCTCTATAAGAATCCCAATAAAACGCTCAAATGTACCGAGCACCGCTCGATGTAACAGAACCGGTGTACGTTTCTCGCCCTGTTCATCGACATAGGAGGCACCGAGTCTTTCCGGCATTGAAAAATCAACCTGCATGGTTCCACATTGCCAAACCCTGCCTATACTGTCGCGTAACGAAAATTCGATTTTCGGGCCGTAAAATGCACCCTCACCCGGACTTTCCTCCCACTTAAGCTGCTTGCTGTCTAATGCATCGGCCAGGGACTTTTCGGCTGTATCCCAGACTTCATCGCTGCCGACACGATTCTCGGGGCGCGTAGAGAGTCGATAGAGAGTCTCCGTAAAGCCTAATTTCTCATAAACATGATGCAGGAAATCAATGAAGTCTGAAACTTCACTTTGGATTTGATTTTCAGTACAGAAAATATGACCATCATCCTGAACAAATGCTCTAACTCGCATTAGTCCATGCAATGCTCCAGATAGTTCATTCCGATGACATGAACCGAATTCACAAAATCGCAGGGGTAAATCACGATAACTTTTGAGTCCCTGGTTATAAATTTGAACATGACCCGGACAACTCATGGGTTTCAAGGCAAATGCGCGCCCTTCCGATTCAACCGTAAACATATCACTAGCAAACTTGTCGGCATGTCCGGATTTCTCCCACAACGAGAAATCAAGAACTTCCGGAGTATTGAGTTCATGATAGCCGCGTTTTTTCTGTTCATCGCGCATGTATTGCTGCAAAGTCTGATAAAGAGTCCAACCTCGCGGATGCCAGAACACCATGCCCGGCGCTTCTTCCTGAAAATGAAACAAATCCAGGTGACGACCGATTCGCCGATGATCACGTTTTTCAGCTTCCGCAACTTGCCGAAGATGCTTTTTCAATTGTTTCCGATCAGCCCAAGCTGTGCCATACACTCTCTGCAACATCTCGTTTGACGGATCGCCACGCCAGTAGGCTCCCGAGATCTTTGTTAGTTTGAAGGCTTTCAGATGGCGAGTATTCGGCACATGCGGACCACGACATAGATCGGTGAAATCGCCCTGCGTATACAGGGACAGTTTTTCATCCTCAGGTATAGAACGGATTATTTCGGCCTTGTACTCCTCACCCAAGTCCTGGAAATAATCAATCGCTTCGGATCGTTCCATAACCTCTCGATCAATATCGAGCTCTTGGCGAGCTATATCCGACATGCGTAATTCAATTTTTTCCAGATCCTGTTCGGTAAATCCATCTGGATAGTGAAAGTCATAATAGAAACCATCGGCTATCACGGGTCCTATGGTAACTTGAGCGGATGGATAGAGTTGCTTGACCGCTTGCGCCATGAGATGAGCGGTAGAATGACGGATTATCTCCAGTCCCTCTTCATCCTTGGCGGTCAATATTTGCAGCTTGCAGTCATCGGTGATTTGGGTTCGAATATCAATCACGTTATCCCCCAATTTTCCAGCAAGCGCTGCCTTGCCAAGACCGGGACCTATATCGAATGCTACGTCGGCGATAGTGACGGGATAATCGTAATTTCGGGTAGACCCATCAGGGAGTGTAATTTGTGGCATTTTTTTGTTCCTGCTACAGTGGCGCCCCATACGGGAGAGCGCTTGTTACTTGATCTAAGAGAGTGAAAGGCAATATATCAATTTCGTCTGTGACCCTTGCTGGCAATCGGCATACTTCAAGCTAGAGCTTTTTCGTCATCATGAGCTGGTAGGCACGAGTGGATTCGAACCACCGACCCCCACCATGTCAAGGTGGTGCTCTAACCAACTGAGCTACGCGCCTTCATAAGGTTTCGGAGTGTAAAGCCTTGCTGCGTGAAATTCAATCATTATCATGCTCAGTTTATGAAAAAATTCCCATTCTTTGTAATTTTCTTTTCTGGCAGTTGACTCTCTTGCCGTACGCTGGTAAAATTGTTCATGACATGAGTTTTGGGTTTCAGGGCTAGACTTTCAGAATAATAGTTTTCGAAATCAGTTTCATGAGCAAAATCCATGATTCGATTAAAGACTGAAATACCAACAAAACAAGATTTTTGATTCACGAACCGAAAGAGGTTCGATTATCCAAGACGGGAAAGCCGCATTAGAACAATCAGGACGAAATTTGCTAAAGCAGTTTATATGGAGTCCATAAGTATAGTAAATAAACAGGTTCTGTATGACCATGATTTGCTCATCAACGTTTTCATTATTGGCAAATCCTGACAGCGTCAGCATGAGACTTATATATACAATATGCCGAAACAATTTATATATTTGGAAATTGATAAATCCAGCAAAGTTTTAGATGGCTAGCAGGCCATACATGAATTAACCACGTTATCGAGGTAATAACCCGAAGTGGTAACCTATACTTTATTGATGACGCCCTCCTGAAATCGATGCTGGAACCGAGACTGGTTCTGGCCCGTGCTGATTGTGCACTCTGTCGATCAGCGGCTTTCCGTCCCAAGACACGAACGTCTTGACGAAATCGTACACCTCTTCATTTCTTGAATCTTCACGTATTGGATTGAGGACAAAAGAATGAAAAGAATACTCATAAACGGCACTTATGCTGAAGAACTCAGAGTAGCAATAATCAATGGAAAGACGCTTTTTAATCTCTATATAGGGCCTTCTGAGGCCGTTACCAAAGTCGGCAATATTTACAAGGGAGTCATTACCAAAGTCGAGCCCAGCCTTGAAGCATGTTTTGTTAGTTATTCCCGGGGCAGGCAGGGTTTTTTGCCGTTCAAGCAAATTTCCGAAGAGTTGTACAATTCTTCCAGGGATAATCAAAAGCCGGGCGATTCAAAATCGCCTTGCAACATACAGGAGGACATGGAATTAATCGTCCAAGTTGATAAGGATGAGCGGGGAGAGGGCTCAATCCAGAAAGGGGCAACTCTTACCACCATCATCTCGCTTCCCGGCAACTATTTCGTATTGAAACCAAACAATCAGAAAAGCGGCGGCATATCCAGAACTATCGAATCTGCCCGACGAGCTGATGTCCGAGAAAACCTCAAACAGCTTCATTTAGATCCGAAACATGCCCTGATTGCGCGAACGGAAAGTGCCGGAAAAACCGTTGAAGAGTTGCAGTGGGATTTAGACTTTTTGACTCGGCTCTGGGATTTAATTGAGCAAGCAGCAAACAGCACCAAAGGACCTTTCCTGATTTATAAACAGGATGATCTGATCACCCAGACACTACGTGATCATCTAGGCAAGGATATCGCTGAACTGATTGTTGACGACGAAGAGATTTACGAACGTACAGAGCGATATATCAAGCAGGTCATGCCAGACAAGGAGGTTGAGCTGAAGTTGCATCGCGGCAAAGTACCACTATTCAGCAAATACAAGATTCAGGATCAGGTTAATGATGTTTTTAATCGCAAGATCGATTTGCCTTCGGGCGGTTATTTGATATTTGACTCTACCGAAGCACTGTTGTCTGTTGACGTCAATTCTGGCAAGGCGACAAAAGGTACGGATATGGAAGAAACCGCATTGCAAACCAACCTGGAAGCAGTTGAAATGCTTGCTAACCAGTTAAGGCTAAGAGATCATGGTGGATTAATTGTTACTGACTTAATCGATATGGGCAACAAATCCAACCGCAACCTGGTAGTCAAGGAACTGAAAAACAAGTTGCGTGTAGACCGAGCAAAAACCTTGGTTGGCGAAATATCCGAGTTTGGCCTACTTGAAATGTCCAGACAACGTTTACGCACCTCACTCATTGATACCAATCATCACCTGTGCGATAAATGTCATGGTACTGGCCGTATTCCGACTGTCGAAGCCGCAACAATCAACGTGCTCCGGAAAATCGAAGAGAGTGCCTACAAGCCCATGGTTGCAGAAGTTCAGTGCAGGGTACCAACCGATACCACAATTTATCTGGTCAATGAGATGAACCCCGAACTGGATCGACTTCGCAGCAAGTTTGGATGCAAGATAGTGGTTATTCCGGAAGAAAATCTCATTGATTGCGAGATTGCTGTAAAGACCATTGACTACAAGGGAACCAATGCCGAGAAGGACCAAATGAGTTTTGAAATCCCGCATGACTCGAGAATTAGCAATAACAAAGTTAAGCAGATGTTGCAGCATAAGGATTCGGAAAGAGCTGTGATTGGTTCCGAACACATGGATCTGATTTCAGCTCCGAAGCCCAAGAGTCAAGTCGAAGAGTCGCGACAGAAATCCGGTATCATAAAATTTATCTCGGGTCTGGTTTCTCCATTCAAGTCCAGTGAGACCACAGATAGCAAGCCATCTGCCAGGCAGGGAAAGCTTGTGAAGAAGGAAAACGGAAAGAAAACGGGAAAGTACAAAAAGGCCGGACAATCTGAACAAAAACGGCGTAAACAGACAGCATCAAGCGGACAAAAACAGCAATCCGCCAAAGGAAAACAAAAACTGCAAGGTGGTAATATCCCGCAAAGCAAGCAGGGAGGCGGCAAAAAGCGGGATGGTTCAGGCACCAGACCGAACAAGGGCAATCCCGAAATGGAGAAAAGTCTGAACGCCCAGGGTAGAACGAAACAAGAACAGCAGCCTGGCAGTTCTCAAAAAGATGCTGAACAAGCTGTACAGGCAAAAAACCAGCGTTCCAAGAAAATATCTGCGGATTCGCAAAAGACGAATCAGGATGGCAAAACGCAAGGAACCAGCAATCAGTCATCAAAGCCCTCTGAAGCGAAGCCTCAAAAACAGAACACGCCTCGTAAACCGCAATCCCCCAAAGGAAGGAATACCAGGAACAAATCGAAGCAGTCGGATGCCCGGGTTGGTGTAATCGTCTCTGTTGACGATATCCCTGAGGATATTCCTGACGATATTGGCAACAGAATTTAAACGGAATTGGTAACTACTCGCCCCCTGTTGGAGGCGAGTAGTTACGGTACTGTAATGCTTCGGTGGCGGTTTTGTTGCGAGTCATGCGGATAGCCAAACCAGCCCGGCCAGAATGGCCGCTAAACCCTTCGCCGAGTCCGGCGGCTTTCGCGGCCCACGACGACAGGGACAGTCCGGATGCCGCCACGCCCGGGTCCGGCAAGGGCCGCTATCGGCATCCCCACCGGTTCAGGAAATCGGTGTTGTCCTGGGTTGATCTGAACAGGGGCAGGGTGGTCTTGCGCCCGCACCAGCAGTTGCGGACATGCTGAATGGTCAGGGGGCTGATCGTGAAGCACCCGCTGTTCCGGCCTTGCGTACTATTAGGGTCTACAGTCATGGTGTAGCTGCCGCCCGTCATGAAGCAGCGCCGGGCAAACACCTGTTCCGGTATACTCGAGATCACTTGATTATCTGCATCTCGTGCCACAACAGCAGTTTCCACATAATAAACGGTCTTCGCAGACAAGCCAGTTTCGGTTATGGATCTGGCTTCGATCTGCCCACCGCTGGAAATAGTACCCGTTCCTACACTTTCCCGAAGCCCTGTATCGGCTGTGAAAACATCATGAAAAACACGCGCGCTTGCAGGTGCTGGAGTATCGCCAAGCCGCCCGACGTATTCGTTCCATGTGATAGCCGGTGTCGTGAAGGTCACGCTGGTTGTGGATAGGGCCGTGATGGGCCCAGCATTGATCTCAGATTTGTCCAGGCAGGCGGTCGGGCCTTCTCGCCCGTTGCTGGTTACGGTCGTCTGCGCCGCGGACGGTGCCGCAAGCACTGCCAGCAGAAAAAAGGTTGTTAATTTAGCGAGGGGGGGGGGGGCAATGTCGTTAACTTGAGCATTTTCAGTCTCCAGTGATTAGTGTTAATAGGAGGATTCTTGATGTATTATAAGGCAAGTTAACAATAATTGCAACTACTTGTGCGGGTTCACCACATATGAGACTGAGGGGTTCGGTTATGCACATTGCTGAACATACTCCATTGGGGCCATGAGTTCAAGGGCGCAGTGCGGCCTCGTGCAGTTGTAGAAGTGCTGATGGCCGGCGGCAACCCGCGAGTACACCCGCGCCGTCATGAACTTGCCGGTCGGGCAGGCCGCCCTGAACTCCTTGAGCGTCCGGCCGTCGCGACAGACCGTCATGTGGTCGATCTGCACCATCCTGCCAGGTCCGGCCTCCCGGCCATCCCCGGTCCAGCGTTGCGCATGGCCGGTGCTGAAGTCCCGGCGCTTGCGGGGCTTGACGCGTCCGCGGCAGAACCGGCAGGGCTGGACCCGGTTCAGGCTGACCAGCTTCCGCAGGATGCGCCCGATGGTGGATTCCGAGAGGTGCCGGCCGTCGCGCTCCAGCATGACCCTCAGCCGCCGCTTGCCGAAGAAGGGATACTTCTCGCGCATCCTGCGCACGGCCGCCTCGTCGGCGGGCGTCCAGCGGGCGGTCGAGACGCGATGCGGGCGCTGGCTTTTCGACTCCAGTCCTTGCACGCCCCGCCGCCGGTAGCGCTTTCGCCATCGGCAGCAGGTGGCCCGGGACCAGCCGATCACGGACAGGGCGGTGGCCGGGCGGCAGCCTTCTGCCAGGAGCTTCTGGTAGCTCTCGAGCTTCCCGAGGCGTTCAGTGGCCTCCTTCGACAGGCCTTCAGCAACTTTCCAGCTGCGGAATGAATGGATTCCTGGGGATATGATCTGCATGGGCCCGGCTCCATGAAGTTGTTGACAAGACGACAGGATAACCGAACCCGCTCCCCGGCGCATGCCGGGGGGCATGTTCGCAAGGCAGCCTCCTGCCGCCGGATCTCCCCCTCTCTGCGGAGGTCGCTACGCTCCCTCCGCAGAGAGGGGGCATCACCCTGCTTTCATGCCTCGGATCCGTCTCGCCTTCCTGGCTGGAAAAGTCTCACATGTCTCTGAACCTATACACTACTCGCCTCCAACAGGGAGCGAGTAGTTACCGGAATTGTCTTTTCATACTTCGATAGACCCTGTAATTGTCATGACCCGAATCTTGACCTTTTCTGCCATTTGTAGCGACACAGCCCACTGAGTCAAGATATTTGCATTATGAATTTGGACAAGCAAGCAGATCGCCGCCCACTACCCATTGGTATTCAATCATTTCCCCAACTCCGTGAGAAGGGTTGCTATTGTTGATAAAACACATCTGATTGGGCGGATGATTGATGAGGGGAGGTACTACTTTCTCTCTCGTCCGCGTCGTTTCGGCTAGAGTCTTCTGGTGTTTGTTCACTCATGACGTGATCAGCTCAACATCGTTGGGCAAGCGGTTGCCTTGTATTTGTCCATGTTCTGGCAAAAGACCCTCCCCCTCCCCACAGAAATACCGAGTCCTGAACTCACATGGAGAACTGCAATCCCTTCCATTCCAAGCGGCTTTTTGGACAACAAACCTGCAATTTTGGTCTCGACTCAACCTTGATCGGTGATGCACCAAGTCAATTATTATCTAAGTCTTTCATTGCAGGCAAGGTGATTGAAATTCCAATAACCGTCTTTTTCCACATAGGGAATGGCCGAATAACGTACGAATTATTTTTCAACGTTGGGATGGCAGAGTGAAAATGCGACAACTTCTTCCATGGCTTCCTCTTCCTCCTTGCTCATGCGAATCTTGCTGCTAGATTTCGATTTTGTGTTCCATGTCTCTTTCAGCACCTGTCTTTTCTTGCCATATTGGCTTCAAACATGGATTTCCATTTGATCGTGTTGTATGCAACAAAGCTTTCATATGCCATGTTGAAACTGTCCAGCGCATCTGCCAGGAATTGATTGGATTGCGGAGCATCTCATAATTGAATCCGAGCGTTAATAGGGTATCTCAAGATCCGAACGAATGTTCTTCAATTCGTCTCGAAATCGATTGATGATCCGATTTAGCGTAATGTTGTTGGCCGATTCAAATCGCATGATTAAGGATGGAGTGGTATTCGATGCACGAACCAGTCCGAAACCATCTTGAAAATCCACTCGAAGACCATCAATAAATGAGACCTCAGCATCTTCAAAAACCGCCGAATGCACGAGTTCTTCTACGATTTTAAATGGCTCCCCTTCCTGGAGATCAATCTTCATTTCTGGCGTATTGACGGTATTGGGTATGGACTGAAATATCTGTCTGGGGGATAGTTCCTCCTTGCCGAGCAATTCACACATTCTCGCTGCTGCATAAATTCCATCATCAAACCCATCCCAGCGATCATTAAAAAATATATGTCCGCTCATCTCTCCAGCCAAGGGTGCACCACACTCTTTCATTTTTTTCTTCATGAATGAATGACCCGTTTTCCACATGACTGGTTTTCCTCCAGCTTTTTCAATCGATTTGGCCAATAACTGAGAACATTTAACATCATAGATAATTTGGGCACCCGGGTTTTGCTTGAGTACTGATTCTGAAAACAAAATCATTTGACGATCCGGCCATATAATCTGTCCGCTGGCAGAAACAACGCCGAGTCGATCTCCATCACCATCAAAGGCAAATCCAATGTCAGCACACGATTTTTGCACCACATCGATCAAATCCTCAAGGTTTTCCGGCACACTGGGATCCGGGTGATGGTTCGGAAAGTCGCCATCAATCTCGCAATAAAGTTCAATCACTTCCAGACCCAGTCGTCTGAATACATCGGGAGCGATGGAACCGGCAATCCCATTACCGCAGTCGATAACTACTTTGAACGGCTTTTGCAGTTCAATGTCTTTGAGGATGGAATCGATATAGTCAGTACGTACATCCATGCTGGACAGTTGTCCCTGCCCAACTGTGAAATGCTTATCTAACACCCGGTTTTTTATGATTTGGATTTTCTCTCCTGCGAGCGTTTCCCAGTTAATCATCATCTTGATTCCGTTGTAGTGTGAGGGGTTATGACTGCCCGTAATCTGAAAACCGGTACCAGAGGAAATTCGAGATGCCGCATGATAGAGCGTGGGTGTTGGCACTGTACCGATATCAATCACATTACAACCTGTAGACATGAGACCTTCACTTAATGCTTCAGCAAAGTCTGGACTGGATTTTCGTCCATCTCGACCAATAGTGGCAATGTGGCAGTCATGCATCTGCATGACGGTACCCAGTGCACAACCAATAGCATGAACGATTTCGGTATTGAGTGTCTTGTCAACCACTCCACGAATATCGTAAGCTCGAAATATTTCGTCAGGCATGAGCATTGAAATCCCCCAATTCAACTATGAAGTGCAACGCCCTGTTGTATAGGTGCTTTATATCGGTAATTGCATATGGAACCTATTTCAAAACTACTGCAAGAAGTACGAATTAGTTTGGGAATTATATAGTTGTTTACAATATTAACCATTGTTAACAGCGTATATCTTTTCACGGATCAATGGGGTGCCCAACGGCAACGCCCCTCCCCGTGCAGTTGCCCCAATCCCGGAGGCCAAGATGTTGCGGGCCGCGTTCAGGTCCGTATTCTCGGCATGACCACAGGCCATACACTTGAACACCGCTTGCGATGTTCTATTTTCCTTGCTGACATGACCGCAAGCACTGCACGCCTGCGACGTGCAGGCCGGGTTGATCCTGATGACCTCTGCCTTGTATTCCAGTTTCTGTTCCAGGCCGTACCAGCCCGTTTTCAAGATTTCACGATTCAATCCCGACTTCGCTTTTACGTTCTTGCCCGGATTGTCCACCGTTCCCTTTGCCGATTTGGTCATGCCTTGCGTGTTCAAATCCTCAAGTACCACCAATCCTGCATTGTTAGCAATCTTGCGACTGGCTTGATGTTGCCAGTTGTCTCTGGCATTTTTCAGATGCCGGCAGCATTTCTGCAATTTCAAGCGGGTCTTGTGCCTGCGTCTGGAACCCTTGACCTGCCCTTGCATCCTGCGCTGGTATCGTTTCAGGCGGGCTTGTCTTTTCGCCAGATCGGGCAAGCAGTGAATGTTGTCATTGCCGTTGCTGTCCACCACCGCAACCTGTCCAGCATTTCGATCTACTCCAGCGGTCACTCCGTTGTCCATCTTTTCAGGAATCTCAACCTGACAGCAGACAACCGCATGCCACTTGCCCGCTTTCCTGGTGATTGCCGCTTTTGCGGGCTTGCCATCCGGATAGGGATTGCCACCTTTTCCTTGAATGCGCAACCAGCCGATCTTTGGGACATGCAGCTTGCCATCCTGCATCCTGACCTGTTCAGGAATGGTAAATGAAGGATTGGAACCATGCTTCGACTTGAACTTGGGAAAGCCTTTACCCGACTGGAAACAAGCCTTCCACGCGTCTGATTGATACTTCAAAACAGATCGAGTAATCATAAATGAATAGTAACTACTCGCCCACTTGATTGTACATGAGAGAAAAGCATCGAGCGAGAGTTGATTCACCACAAATCGGCCAGTATCCGATCAGGTGGCTTGAGGTTGCAAGTCCGAGTTCTCTGCGATCCCGCCCTGCTCGAGCAGATAGGTCTGGAAAGATGGAATTGAGCATACAAATCGATCAATCGATTCCTCATGCAGAGCTCCTTGGTGCAAGAGATGAACAAAGAATTCTTTTGCGTTCATTTTGTCTGGAAATCCATAATTTTGTGGATCTGCCCTGCATTCTTCAATGAGTCTGATGATTTGCTCGCGTTCATGCCGGTTGTTTAATTCAGCCATGACCTTGACCGTCAGACTCTTGGCCTCCCTCATCACATCCGAAAACTGACCGTCGTAATACCCGTCTCTTCCGGTCCTGATTTCGACCTGTATCCTCTCCCATGCCGCCTTGCCGAGATCGCCTCCGGTTCTCAGAGCTTCTCTGGCAAATGCCCCGAGCACAATATGCAGATGACGAGGCCAGCCGTCGCAAGGCTCAATCAGCCGATCGATCTCATGCTCGAATCCAGCAATGCCGATCCCGAAATGCGCACAGGACCTTTCCATGAGTTCCTGAACTTCATGATCCGGAAAACGCCCGATGTTGTGTTTCTGCCTGTGCGGTATGCGGGTCAGGCCCATCTTGCGGGCCGAGTGTTCGGTATCGCTGAGACCCGCCAGCACCAGCGCAATCGGCAGCCCGCAACCGTCATGGAGACTCTGAAACAGCTTGGAGAGAGGATCTTCGGAATCACGTTGAAAGCGCTGTGCCTCGTCGATGGCCAGCACGACCGGACGGTCAAACCCGCCATGCTGTTCAGCCCAGTCCCCCAACACATCCCAGTGCATGCGCGGTCTTGCCGGCTCCATGGTGGTCTCTTGCTTGCCGAAGGCCTTGACTGGACCCAAGCCAATCCCAGCCTCCCCGCCGGATGTCCGAACGGAATGCGATAAAAACTCCTCGGCGGCTGTCGGGTTGATGCTCCGGGCTAATGGTTGAAGAATGTCTACAGCTCCCCCAATATCACCAGACTTCAGTGCGACCACCAGCGGAGCCTTGCCGACGCTCTCCGTATACAGTCTTTCCGGATTGTGCCTGATCTGGTGCACGATCGAGCTCTTGCCCGCCCCCGGCGCACCCTGGATAATGCGCGTTGATTTCCCTGCGCCATGCTTGTTGGCTCCCGAGCCCTTCCACACCTGTCTGGCCGCTTTCGCAATGTCGTCGAGTACTTCGGCCCGTCCAACAAACACCGGGGGCGGTGCACCTTCCGTCAAATCAAGGAAAGATTCGAGCTTTCTCTTCTGTTCAGAATTCATCGATATTAATATTAGGAATTATAACCAATACTAACCATTGTCTCCCAAATCACCATCCGTTATAAATACACGGTGTTAGTTTTATTTTCTGGAAAACATTATGAAGGTTATTGAAGGGTTAGAGAGAATAGTGGAACTGTCTCCTTATTTGTTAATCTGGGGAACATTTTTTGTCTTTCTTTCGATTGTGCCGTTATTTTTTATTATTGGTTCTGCCTGCGAACCAATAAGCAATGATGGATGCCGATACTGGAAGGATTGCATTGAACAAACTAATGGCATTGGTTCTATCTCCAGTCCAGATAAACAAGGCAATTAAAAGGGAATTATATACCTAACAGCCAAAGACCGGTTAATCCAGCGCATCATCCAGATGCAGGAACCATGACAAGGTCCAAAGGGTATTGAATGCGCCTTATCGAGAGTGAATCGAAGCAACAAGCCATTTTGGTAGTCAGGTATATAATTCCCTTTTTTATTGTGGGGTTAAGGTGTGTATAATCAGGGGTAATTCATGAAAGACTTGTCAGGCAAGTCTACACATCTTAACAATCCGGAAAATTAAGAGATAATGGCATCCCTCGTAAAATCGGCCTCGGTCGTTGACTTGTCCTGTGGGGCTGATGGACTTTCTTACGGATTCTTTAGAGACAATAGCCATGTTCATGAGATCTGTCCATCCCGGCATCGTGCTCAAGGACGAGCTGGCAACAATCGGGATAACGGCCACGGCGCTTGCACGGCAGCTGGATGTGCCGCCGAACCGCATCTCGCAGATTATTGCAGGCAAGCGTTCGGTCACCGGCGACACGGCCATGCGCCTGGGCCACTGGCTTGGAACGGGTCCGGAATCCTGGTAGTGGCTCGGTTTGAAAATCAAGTTTGCGCATTCGAGGGCGGCCCGCAGGCCGCCCCTTGAATGCGCGTTGCCGGACGGAAGTCAGAAGCGCACATCGACCATGACGTCGCACCATTCGGCATAGGCCGGACCGCCCTCTGCATCTCCGGTGAGGGCCAGCGCGCCGGGCCGCAATGGGAGGCAGGCCGAAAGGTGGCCGCATAGCCGTATTCATTCACGAGAGAGGAAGTCAATAGCGCTGTATCGATATTCTTCAATGAGCGACAGATCCCACCTGCCGCATAGCAAAAGTTGCCCCAGATCCGGATGTTGAAGATGCCGTTGCTCAGGGTCCGGGCGATCGAGTCAGGAACAGCAGTCTGCTGTTTACGCGTCTTCCCAGTGTACTGGCCATCGCTAGGCAGGTTCTCGTCCGTATCTTCATTGCACGTCGGATACCCGCGGTTGGCGGTGAAGGTCCTGCCCATGAAGGTCACGCTCCGCGAGCACTTGCGGGCCGTCCAGGTGGGGCAGGCACGGGCGATGGCCCCGCCGCCGATAGCGCTTTCGCCACCGGCAGCAGGTGGCCCGGGGCCAGCCGAGCACAGACAGGACGGTGGCCGGGCGGCAGCCTTCTGCCCGGAGCTTCTCAAAGCTCTCGAGCTTCCCGAGGCGTTCAGCGGCCTCCTTCGACAGGCCTTCAGCGACTTTCCAGCTGCGGAATGAATGGGTTCCTGGGGATATGATCTGCATGGGCCCGGCTCCATAAAGTTGTTGGCAAGACGACAGGATAACCGAACCCGCTCCCCGGCGCATGCCCTATCATCATTCCACACTTGACTTCATGAATTAAGCAAGCCGGGGACCCGAGTGCTTCCTTCACCAAATCGATAAACGGAAAACATGAAAGCGTCCCCAGCATCCGGTGTTTCATGGTCTTCGAGGAGCCGGCGTTGCACCCCGCGAATAATTGCGGATCCGGAGTTGAAACCCCACGGCACACATGGCTTTGTGCCTATTGCAGGACCCCATTTTTGAGGATTGGTGAATGTGTGAAGTCAAGTGTGGGGGGATGATAGGCGCATGCCGGGGGGCATGTTCGCACAATGGCATTCACTTAAGGAATGAAGCTGTGCGTTAAATAATGTTTCTGGTGGAAAAATGCCGGAAATATCCGAAAAAGTCGCCCGGATTCTCTGAAGATCATGAAATTTCGAGTCATTTAGAGAGTGAAAATGCTTAAGTGAATGCCATTGCATGTTCGCAAGGCAACCTCCTGCCGCCGGATCTCCCCCTCCGCAGAGAGGGGGCATCACCCTGTTTTCATGCCCCGGATCCGTCTCGCCTTCTTGGCCGGAAAAGTCTCACATGTCTCTGAACCTATAGACTGTAAATAACTATATAATTCTCATTAGTTTCTACATATTGGTTTTGATTGCAAAAATCTGAATACTTCAAACATGCAGGACAAGATCAATAAAGACCAGGAATAATCCGGTACCTCACGATCTTTTTGTACTTCGCCCAATTTTCATGTCCATACTTCTCAGAACAGAATTTGTCATCATCAATCTGTCGAAATAGCATCATTTGAATAATGAAGATCGTGTAGGTCCAAGACCATGGATTACTCGGATAACCAAACATGAAGACCACTGCCATTGCGAGCATTATTTCACCCATGTAACTGAAGTGTCGAGCGATACCCCAAAAACCACTACAGAGGATTTTTCGATCACCTGCCACAATTGCTCTCGGCTCAATGATGCCGAGAAATTTACGTTCAGGCCAGCGTTTGAAAGTGTATTTCTGCAGACTAGTCAAACGTGAGATGCCCCAGCCAACAACGAACAACACGGTTGTACCTAGCAACCAGAAAACAGTCCATCCGTGCGTATAACCAAAGTCAGTCAACAGGACATGATTCTCATTTGCGATTGAATACCCCTGCCAGGAAAAATCGGGATGCGGTAGAGCGGCCAATCCCCATAGTGGCGAGGTGAACATCCATCCATAAACGATCAGTCCTCCCCAAAACAACTTGAAGCCCAATCCCTCATGAATCAAGTCAAAGGTATACAGCATCGCCCGCTCAAATACGAAGTAATCGAGTATGTACAAGCTAAATAAAACCGAATAGATGAAGATTCCGGGATTTGAAGCGTAACCAAACTCCTGATAGTGCCATACTGACGCTGACAGGGCATTCAACGATAACATGCTGCCGCCCACGACATAAAGATACATTTTGACGTCGAAGCGCTGGTTGAACAGAGACATTTCTCGTACACGGCCCGCCCAGAAATCCATGACCGGTGTACTGTCCTTGCCCTTTGGCTGGGTGTAGACTGCGAGAACCAAAAAGAGGATTGAAAAAACTGAACCGCCAGCCACCGCATAGATTGTGGATCGATAAAACCAGTCGCGGGGCAACCCAAACAACTCGAAAGCCCAGATCAGCAAGAGAACCAAATAGACCAAAAGCCCATTCAAGCGATATTGACGAGGTCTGCCTGTTTCAGGATCAATAACGTACCCGAGGACTTTTTTTGCCGGCAGGATCATCTGCAAGAGGAAAACGACTGCAAACACGCCCAATGGAGTAAAAAAGCCAGCAATTGCCTCTGCAGTAGATAGCTCAAGCAAATGAGTGATTCCGAGCCATTCAGACATAACAGCAAACAGACTCTACTTGCGCCATGATCAACTCGGCAAAATACAGCGATACGGCTATAGACAGAAACTGATTTTCAAACCGAGCGTAAAAATCAGTTCACTCTGTGAATTGCCCGCTTGTCAACAGCCAGGGCTGCTTCATGGATCGCCTCTGACAATGATGGATGTGCATGAATGGTTCGCGCTAAATCTTCGGAACTGGCCTGATATTCCATTGCCAATACACATTCATTAATCAACTCGGATACGTGCGGACCGATCATGTGTACACCGAGCAATTGATCTGTCCTTGCATCTGCAATCATCTTGATGAATCCCGTCGGTTCCTCCATTGCTCGAGCACGTCCGGTAGCAGCAAACGGGAAAGAACCTGTTCGAATGTCGCTCCCCGCCGTTTTCAACTCATTTTCTGTCGAGCCAACCCATGCGATCTCCGGTGATGTATAGATGACCCATGGAACGACATTGAGATTGATGTGCGGTTTGCCACCAGCTATTCGTTCTGCGACTGCCATTCCCTCTTCTGAGCTTTTGTGCGCAAGCATGGGACCTCGAACCGCATCACCAATTGCCCAGACATTGGAAATATTGGTCCGACATTCGTCATCAACCAAAATGAATCCATGATCATCAACACTAACACCGCTATCTGCGGATATCAATCCTTCAGTAGCGGGTCGTCGACCAATTGCCACAACCACTCTGTCAACCTCAATCGAGGAATCCGTTTCGTTTTCCGTATAGTGGATATTCAAGCCGCCCTTGGTTTTCGACAATCTATTGACCTTGGTCCCCAAGCAGATATTCAAACCCTGTTTTGCAAATTGTCGCTTCGCCTCGGCAGCTACCTGATGATCTGCCAAGGCCAGAAAGTTATCCATTGCTTCCAGCAAGGTCACCTTGGAGCCGAGTCTGTTCCAAACACTACCCAGTTCAAGCCCAATGACTCCAGCACCGATGATTCCTAGCCGTTTTGGTATTTTTTCAAAATTCAATGCTCCCGTGGAATCAACGACAAATTCATGATCAAAAGGGATATTTGGCAGATGTGACGGTATTGAACCCGGAGCAAGAATAATGTGCCGTGCCATGAGCGTACGATTAATTTTTCCGTTTTCATCCAGAACATTCACGGTATTGTCCATGGTTAACCTGCCAAAACCATGAACAGAGGTAATGTTGTTGGACTTGAACAACTGATCAATGCCCGAAGTCAACCCTTCAACAATTGTCTCCTTTCTCTTGTGCATGGCTGGAACATCAACGGATATTTTTGTGGCCTTGATTCCATGCGCCGGAAATGCGTGCAGCAACTTATGATATTGCTCGGTTGATTCGAGCAAGGCCTTGGATGGTATACATCCGACATTGAGACAGGTTCCACCCAATGCCGGTTCTCCCCTGTGGTTGATCTGGTCATCAACACATGCAGTATTCAGGCCTAGTTGTGCACAGCGAATTGCAGCTACATACCCTCCAGGACCAGCTCCAACTACAATAACATCAAAACTGTCAGCCATAACTTTGCTTGCTCATCAACAATTAAGAAGTAGTCTTGCCGGATCTTCAATCATGTCCTTGATCGTAACCAGGAACTGAACAGCTTCTTTTCCGTCAACAATCCGATGGTCATAAGACAAGGCCAGATACATCATCGGTCTGGCCTGGATTTGACCATCAATCACCATTGGTCTTTGCTGTATTTTATGCATGCCCAATATGGCGCTCTGAGGAGGATTCACGATCGGAGTAGACAGCAATGATCCAAAAACTCCACCATTGGTGATCGTAAATGTTCCCCCGGACAACTCATCCATCGTTATTTTTCCATCTCGAGCTCGCATGCCATAATCATTGATCTGTTTCTCTATGTCGGAATTACTCATCGATTCGCAGTTTCGTAGAACCGGAACCACGAGACCGCGTGGTGAGGCGACCGCAATTCCAATATCCTGATAGAGATGACGTACAATATCCGTCCCGTCAATGTAGGCATTAACCAGTGGAAAGCGATTCAAGGCAACCACGCTTGCGCGAACGAAAAATGACATGAAACCGAGTCGAACCCCGTGTTCCTTCTCGAATGTGTCCTTGTATTTTGCTCTCAGTTCCATTACTGCTTGCATGTCTACTTCATTGAATGTAGTGAGAAGCGCAGCACCTTGTTGTGATTGAATCAGACGATTGGCGATGGTCTGACGTAACCGGCTCATCGGTTCGCGAACCTCTTCCCTTGTTCCCTGCACTGTCGGCTGGCTGGTTGAATGTGGCGAATCCGTCAAGGTCGAAGTTCCGGCCGGGGAGGTATTTTTTCTCGCATCGCTGGGGCTCTGTTTTTCATTCGCTGACGAATACTCAATGGCATCCTGTTTTGTGATCAAGCCATGTTTTCCAGTGCCAATTATTTTCGCAGCATTCAAACCCTGTTCATTGACAATGCGTCTAGCAGCGGGGCTCAAGCGAATCTCATCTGTCTCAGTGTCGGGTTCCTCTCTGGAGACTGGTGCTTCTGATCCGCCATCCGAAGGCGCCTTGGCTTCTACCGCACCAGGAGTGAGTTTCGCGAGCACCTGTTCGGCATTGACAGTGGTTCCTGACTGTTCAACGATTTCTGCAAGAACACCATCTTCGGGAGCCGGTACTTCCAAGACTACCTTGTCGGTTTCTACCTCAACCAGAATCTCATCTCGCATTACTGAATCGCCGGTTGATTTATGCCAGTCCAATAACAGTGCGTCTGATACCGATTCGGGCAAAATGGGTACTTTAATTTCGATCATGCTGGATAACTTGTTAAATGAAATTGCAAAAGCTATTTTATACTCGAATATCGCGAGCTATAGTTCTTCGAGAGACAAAGCTGCATTGACAATATGCTGCTGTTGCTGGATGTGAAGTTGATAGTAACCCACAGCTGGTGATGCAGATTCTTCGCGCCCAATATAAACCAAATGCTGTTCCTGTTTCAAAAGTCTGGTGAGTGAATAGTAAATCTGGTACCAGGAACCCTGGTTTTTTGGTTCTTCCTGACACCATACTATTTCTTCAGCCCGTTTGAATTGCTGAATGTTCTGCAACAACTCACGGTCAGGAAATGGATACAGTTGCTCGACCCGCAATACTGCGATGTTGTTGATCTTTTTCAGACGCCGTTGCTCCAGTATATCGTAGTAAATCTTGCCACTACAGAGAACGATTCGATGTACGTTTGCTGAATCGACCTGATCAATCTCGCCAATTACCGGTTGAAAACCACCCTTGGCAAGATCGTTCTTTGAAGATACGGAAAGTTTGTGCCTGAGCAAGCTTTTTGGCGTCATCACAATCAGAGGTCGGCGAAAGTTTCGCAACATCTGTCTGCGCAACAGATGAAATATCTGCGCAGGCGTGGTCGGATTGCACACCTGAATGTTGTTATTGGCGCATAGCTGCAAAAATCGCTCCAGCCTCGCAGATGAATGTTCCGGCCCCTGCCCTTCCATGCCATGCGGAAGAAACATGACAAGACTGCATATGCGCCCCCATTTTGGTTGTCCACTTGAGATAAACTGATCTATGACAACCTGAGCGCCATTCACAAAATCTCCAAACTGACCTTCCCAGATAACCAGCGCATTTGGCTCGGTGGTGGCATAACCATACTCAAAGCCCAGCACGGCTTCCTCCGATAGCAGGGAATTGATCACCAGAAAGTTGCTCGGGTTTTCAACAATGTTGTACTGCATTGGGATGTGTGTTTTCGCGTTTTTCTGATCATGCAAGGTTGCATGTCGATGAGAAAAAGTGCCGCGACCTGTGTCCTGCCCGGATAACCGAACCAGATACCCCTGATCCAGCAAGGTTGCATAAGCCAGCATTTCCGCACAACCCCAGTCAATCGGTTTCTCTCCTTTAGCCATGACAATTCGGTCCTGGAGAATCGACTGCACTTTTGGATGAACCGCGAAGTCATCTGGTGCTCGAGAGAGAATTTCGGCCAATTCGCCGAGCCGCTTGGGCGCGACTTGCGTATTCACCTCTTCCCGCCATTCTCCGCCAAGATGCGGGTCCCAGTTAATCGTGACAAGAGCTTTGTTCGGATCAATAACTTGACCGGCAACTACTTTCCCCTGATCCAGGCGATCGCGGTAGGCTTTGATCATGTCTTGCACATCCTTTTCAGCAATCACCCGTTCGTCAATTAGAGTTTTTGCATAGATTTCCCTAGGGGACTTGTGCTTTCGGATAATACTGTACATGACCGGCTGGGTGATGCTCGGTTCGTCTGCCTCATTATGTCCATGGCGCCGATAACAAACGAGATCCAGAACCACATCCTGTCTGAAATTCATTCGATATTCCATTGCCAAACGGGTTGCATACATTACTGCATCCGGGTCATCGCCATTCACATGGAATATTGGTGCCTGAACGAGTTTCGCGACTTCGGTGCAATACAATGTGGAACGAGCATCCAGGGTGTTTGTCGTGAATCCAATCTGATTGTTCACGATAATGTGAACGGTGCCGCCCGTTGAATATCCACGGGTTTGCGCCATGTTCAGCGTTTCCATGACTACACCCTGACCAGCAAAAGATGCATCTCCATGCACCAGAATCGGGACGACCTTGCTTCTCTGCGTATCGTGCCTTCTTTCCTGTCTGGCACGTACTGAACCCTGAACAACGGGATTTATGATTTCCAGATGCGAAGGGTTAAATGAAAGGGCAACATGGACATTTCCGGCAGGCGTTTTAATATCCGAGGAAAACCCCTGATGATATTTGACATCGCCAGTGCTGGTACTGTCGTCCTCAAAGTCATATTTTCCCTCGAATTCGCTGAACAGTTCCTTGGGAGATTTACCGAGTATGTTGACCAATACATTCAAGCGGCCACGGTGTGCCATGCCGATAACCACTTCCTTGACGCCTCTCGCGCCGAACTGTTGCACAAGATCGGCAACCATGGGAATTAGTGAATCACCACCCTCCAGAGAAAACCGTTTTTGACCGACGTACTTCGTATGCAAATATTTTTCAAGCCCTTCAGCTGCCACCAGACGCTCAAGAGTCTTGAGCCTTTCATCATCCGAGCAGAAATTTTCCGGGAATTTTGTTTCAACTTTTCTGCATAACCACAAACGTTTTTCTCGAGAATTTACATGATTGATTTCATAGCCTATGGAACCGCAATACACTTTTTGCAGGAACGAAAGAATATCTCGAAGAGCCATTCTTCCACCGGGCCCCATCCCTCCGATATCAAATTCGCTGTCGAGATCCGCCTCATTCAAATCAAACTCGGACAAGTCAAGTTCAGTCGCTTCACCTCTAGGCATGATTCCGATTGGATCGATGTCCGCTCGTAAATGTCCTTGCATGCGATAGGTCATGATCAGCCGTGCTACGCGCTCCTGCTTGTGTTCGGCTGTTTCAAGCCAGGTTTTCGAACCTTCCAGGCTGATATCGCGTGGAACGATAACCGGCAGCGATTCGAAAACGGAGCGCCAATGGTCAACTGCATCATCGGCAGAGACTGCCCCTTCCGCTTTCATGGTTTCTGAATACAGTGATTCGAGATAGTGCATGTTTCCACCACTCAGAAAACCCAAGTCGGACAGGTTGCCGTTACCGTTTTGTTTCATTGTTCAGAGCTCCATCTTGTCAACGATCAATTGCAATTCAGAATGACGAATTGTGAAGTATACAGAAATTAGACTGATTTATGCTAATTCATTAATTCAATACTGCGAGCAAATCGCGCAAACATGATTTGCATCTTGCAATTCCTCGACTGTTTTCTCACCGAGCAACATTTATAATATGATGTGATAGTGATTCCAGATTACCCGATGACTTTGAGCAATTTTCGAGAGCGTTACAGTCGCCAAATCCGCTTACCCCAAATTGGTCTTGAGGGACAGGAGCGACTGCGCGATTCTTCGGTCCTGGTTGTCGGAATGGGCGGGTTGGGTTCACCAGTCGGTCTGTATTTGGCTGCAGCCGGTGTTGGTTCCATGAAGATCGCCGATTTTGATCATGTCGATGAATCCAATCTTCAGCGACAGGTCATTCATGAGCATGCGAATATCGGACAACATAAAGCAGAATCGGCAGCCAACCGATTACATGCAATCAATCCCGACATTCAGATTGAAACCTTGAATTATGCCCTTGGCTACGATGATTTCATGGAACAGGCTCAAGACATCTCGCTGATCGTGGATTGTACCGACAATTTTCCAACCCGTTTTGAGTTGAATGAGGTCTCGAGACACATGCAAATCCCAATGGTATCTGGCGCAGCAATACGCTGGGAAGGTCAAGTTACCTCTTTTGATCCGAAAAATTCGAAAAGCCCCTGTTATCAGTGTCTTTATCCAGACCGAAATATCGAAAGCGCAACCTGCGAGATGGAAGGCGTGGTTGCACCTCTAGTTGGTGTTATTGGCAGCATGCAGGCAATGGAAGCAATCAATGTGCTCCTTGGCAGTCCGGCACTATGCGGTATTGTCTGGTTATTCGACTGCAAGACAATGGAATGGCAACACATGAAGTTAGGCCGAAACCCCGCTTGCCCATGCTGTGGATTTTGAATGATGAATTTCTTGATCGGGCTGATCGTTTGAATTGAAAAGCTCGTGGAAAGCAATGCTCTCCACGAGCGACAATGGTTGTCTTGACTGAAAATACCGATCAAGAGAGCCAGATAAATTCAGGCCATTCTGCCCCGCCCAAATTACCCAGCGGCAAGTTAGGAACTCCCATCACATTGGAAGCAATGGCATCGTTGATATTGGAAAATGCTGGAATCACCATTCCACTGCCGTTGTGAATCAGCTGCTGCATCTCGCAATACATTTCCTCTCGCCTCTCGGAATTTGTTTCGGCCAAAGACAGTTTCAACAACTCCCCTAGCCGGTCATTATGCCAATGTGAATCATTCCATGCGGCACCTGGCGCGAACTGAATCGCGATCTGGGAGTTTACGGTCGGTCGTGGCAGCCAGGTTACCACATTGATCGGTTCAACCAGCCAGACTGCACCCCAATAACCATCTGACGGAACTTTCTTGACCTTGAGATCGAATCCAATTTTCGCGGCATTCGCCTGGGCTAGCAAGCACATGTCTTCAATGCCCGATGCAACCGGTGCCATATGCAGTTCCGCCGATGTATATCCGGATTTCTTAAAATGAAATTTTGCCTTGTCTGGATCAAATTCACGCTGTGGAAGATTTTCACAGAAATCCCGTCCATGGGCGAACATAATCGGAGTATCATTCCCGACCGATCCCCTGCCACGGAGAATCTTCTTGACGATTCTCTCACGATCCTGTATGTACTGCATGCCTTTGACAAAATCGTCGTTGGCACCCGGATCGGTACTCTTCAGACAGCAAATTCCAAGCTGCACTGCAGCTGGCGTCGAGAGCAGTTCAGCACCCTCGGTGGTTTCAATCTGCCGAAATGATTTCGGATCAACAGCAACGATCAATTGAACGTCACCTGCCAACAGTGCATTGGCACGTGCAGCTGGGTCAGTGATTGCAGTAATTTCGATGTTGTCCAGATTGGCTCCCTCTCGCCAGTAATTCGGGTTTTTACTGTGCACCGACTTGATGCCCGGCTCAAAAGAATCCATGACAAAGGGGCCGGTTCCGATACCATCCCCGGTAGAGCCATTCTTGACAATCTTTGTCTGAAACAGGCCCATCAAAATCGGCAGGTCTGAATTCGGAGAATTCATTTCTACCTTCACCTCATGACTATTAACTTTCTTCCATTCCTTGACCGAACTGAGGACCGACTTGACCGTGGAAGTTGAGTCTTCCGCCAAGTGTCGATTCATGGTGTAGACGACATCATCGGCAGTGAACGGCGTGCCATCATGAAAAGTTACACCCTTGCGTAGCTGGAAAGTCCATTCGGTCGCATCGGAATTGGAAGACCATTCAGTCGCCAATTCCGGTTGCGGTATGACGCCCTCTCCGATTTGACACAACCCATTGTAAGTAGCGCGCCCCCGGGAATAATCAATAAATGATGTGAATTGCTGAGGAAAAAGCTGATCATCCGGGCCATGGACATTGCTTGCAACTCGAACAGAACCACCCTTTTTCGGCGTCATTGCCAAAGCTTGGCCGCCGGTACTCAATAAATTCTGAGCGGTCGCTAACGATACACCAGTGACCGCCATCAGTTTTAGAACATGTCGTCTTGAGTATCCTGACTTAACTGCATCTTCTACCAGCAGCTTGTCTTTCTGGGATAGCTCAGAATAACCGAGTTCTCCTCGAGTCTTTTGGGGATCAATAGTTTTCTTCATGAAACTGCTCCTGAAATGTCAAATATATAAAGCTCCTATCTTACACCAAATTGACAGAATAATTCCAGCCCCAATTTGAGCAAGTGGCGTTCGGAATTTTTAGGCAAATAGCAGTTAAATCCGTTTATTCCTGATACTGGAATTGTCAACCACCCGCACCTCCCTGTTACACAGGCCAATTTGCAATTGATTAAACGATATCCTATCGAAGGTGTAGTACTTCATCGGATGAATTGGATTTTTTCCTCGTGCTGAAAATGGTTCGGAATATCGAGGATAATCATCGGGCCGAATTCTGAATGCTGAAAACATGCAGATGCGGTAGTGACTACACCACCCCAATTCATCATTCGCATTTCGAAATTGAAGATTTCGGCTGCGAATATTATTGATCTTGTTTGTTTGAGACAGGACCCATTTCTTCATCATCACCAAGAATGCGATTCGCCGGGGAATCCAGATCATCAAACTGTCCGGACAGAACCGCCCACACAGCACCACCCACTATCAAAACCAACAACAGCAAGGATAGCGGAATCATGAGATACAGAATATCCATATTGTCAATTCAGGCTTGGTGTTGCTTGGGCCGAGATTGAAACTTGCCCATCCTTAATGCGTTACCGCTCACAATCAGTGAACTGGTAGACATTCCAATAGCCGCCAACCATGGCGGTATCAGTCCAAACATGGCACAGGGAATCGCCAGCAGATTGTAACCAAGCGCCCATGACATGTTCTGACGAATGGTCCTGCGAGTCCGCCTCGCAATTTCAATCACTTCCAGAATTTCGGTTAGTCGGCCATTCAAAAGGACTGCATCGGAATGAAGGCTGGTTAAATCGGATGCCTCGCCCATGGCGATTGAAACATGGGCATGTGCGACCATGGGCGCATCATTAATGCCATCTCCGATCACGGCTACCTGTTTTCCTGCATCGATTTGCTGTTGGACAAACTCGAGTTTCTCGCTCGGCGACATCTCGGCATGATAATTGTCGATTCCAGTCTCATTTGCTACTTGCTCCACCGCATCTCTGCTATCTCCAGACAAGATAACCAAATCCAAACCTCTGCTCTTCAGTTCCAGCATTACATCTTTGGCATCTTCTCGTAGAGTGTCATTCAGTTCAAATCTTGCAACTGTTTGTCCAGCACAGGCCAGATAACAAACACTTTTATCCGTTTGCAGCTTGCTGTTGAACAAGCGATCGGATGCAGATACCGAGGAACCTATCAAACGGGCTGAACCGATAATGACTTCTTTCCCTTGATAGGAACCAGTGATGCCTGAACCGGTAATTGAAGTTGGATTCTCAATTTCAAGATATTCAAAATCGACATTTTTCTCGACCGCATCGCGGAATGCTTTTGCAAAAGGGTGATGTGAATATTGATTGAGCGAGGCAGCAATCGATAAAGCTTGCGATTTCTCCCAGCCTGCACGCAAATCGATATCCCTTAACTCAAACATGCCTTTCGTCAAAGTACCCGTCTTGTCAAAGACAACCACGTCCAGTTTGCGTATGTTTTCGAGAAATTCACTCTTCAGGGTAACAATCCCTTGCCGTGACATTCTGCCCATTGCCGCAATGAAAGCCGTAGGCGTTGCAAGAGACAGAGCACAAGGACATGCTACCACCAATGTCGAGATGACTACCGCTAGCCAGAGAGCCGGGTCTATCACCCACCATGTCAGGCCTGATGTGAATGCCAGTATCAGCACCGCAACAATAAAATAGGAGGCAATCCGGTCTGCCATCAACGCTGTATGAGTTTTTCCGGCTTGTGCAGTTTCAGCTAGACGCAGGATCTGGTTGACCACAAAACCGGCAGTAGATGCAGAGACCAAAATGGTGATGGGCGATTCAAGATTGACGCTGCCAGCGACAACCCGATTTCCTTCAGTTTTTCTGACCGGTTTGCTCTCTCCTGTTAACAGGGATTCATCCGCAGTCGTCTGACCCGTCTGAATGACACCATCTACCGGAATCGTTTCGCCGGGTTGAACAACTATGAGATCGCCTTTTTGAATTTCACGAACATCGACTTGAACCGACTGGCCATGGACTAACCGCATGGCACTTTCCGGAATGGATTTTTCGATTTGGAGAACCGTTGCCAAACTTTGTCTTCTTGCCGAAAGCTCAAGAAAACGCGCACACAACAACAACAGCACGAACATGGCTATCGATTCATAATAGACTTGACCGGGATTGCCAATTGTGGTCCATGCACTACCCGAAAATGCAACAATCAATGCCAGGGAGACAGGAACATCCATTCCGGGCTGTCGGTTTTTGAGATTATTCCAAGCTTGCTGAAAAAACGGTTTTGCACTAAACAGCATAATGGGTACAGTCAACAGCAATGCAACGGACTCGAGCATGGTTCTCAGGGACTCGTCCATACCATAGGCCTCGCCAAAATAAAGAGCCGTAGCAATCATCATGACCTGCATGCCAAGTGCTCCAGAAACCATTATTCTAAGCAGTGCTTGCCGACGCTCCGATTCCATTTTGACCTCTTGCTGCCGAGGTTCATAGGGTGATGACG
Organism: Candidatus Poriferihabitans sp.; assembly: GCA_965220975.1. Taxonomy (GTDB): domain Bacteria; phylum Pseudomonadota; class Gammaproteobacteria; order Arenicellales; family Poriferihabitantaceae; genus Poriferihabitans. Next base: position 1,520,480 of record OZ244855.1, read on the forward strand.
AATAGCCGATTTTTTTCAGCTTGCCAACAATGTCATTCAGAGTGAGCAAGTTGTGATCGAAACTGACCGTTGTTCGATGAGAGACAGAATTGACCGAGACCGTGCGTACCCCAGACAACTTGAGCAACTCTGACTCAATCTTGCGAATACAGCCGCCACAAGTTATTCCGGAAACAATCAATACAACCTGAGTTAATGTGTCACTCTTCCTGGCAAGATAACGTTCCGTCAAGGTCGCAGAGAGAGCGACAGAGTCATCGAATTCAGAGTGGTCAGGATTATGACTTGACAAGATCAATCACCAAATAATTTCCTTGTTGAATTTCTTTCGCATCAATATTACAATGATCGCATGACAACTGGCACAAACAGAACGGTTCATTATGACTTAATCGCCATGCCTGTTCACATTATTGACTCAAAAACGGAATAATGTTCAAACTCGTTTTTTCCATCTTCAGTAAACCGGATGATGTGTGGGCTTCCTTGCGAACTGAAAAACCATCAGTTGCCAGTCTATACTTACTGGTTGTTATTCCCCTCTCCCTAATTCCCCCGCTTGCAGGATATTATGGTACCACTCATCATGGCTGGCAGGTTGGCAACAACCCTCCGGTCAAGCTTACTCCCGATAGTGCATTACCGATCGCGATCCTCTACTTTCTCGCTTTACTGGTTGCATTTTATGTTATCGCCAAATTAATTCACTGGATGTCGTCGACTTACGGAAAACGCCAGCCACTGGCACGCTGTCTGGCGCTCGCGATTTTTTCCGCAATACCTCTGCTTCTATCCGGCATTGCCCAGATATACCCTGAACTCTGGATAAACCTGTTGGTTGGATTGATTGGAATGACCTACGCCGTTTATCTTCTCTACCGAGGAGTTCCGATCATCATGAACATATCGGATCAGCAAGGTTTTCTGTTTGCCAGTGCAGTACTGGCAGCCAGTTTGGTCTCGCTGGTCGCGACATTGGTTGCTTCAGTGATTCTATGGGACTTCGGGGTTGGCCCAGCATTCACATACTAAATCGCGATGAACGAAACAGTCAAATATAACGACAAGGTTGTTCAGCAGTTTGCCATAATGACTGTTGTATGGGGTATTGTCGGGATGCTAGTGGGGGTAATTATCGCCGCGCAACTTGCCTGGCCTGCCCTGAATTTTGATGTTGCATGGCTCACATTTGGCCGATTAAGACCCCTGCACACCAATGCAGTCATCTTCGCTTTTGGCGGCTGTGCGCTGTTCGCCACTTCCTATTACGTGGTACAGAGAACCTGTGGCGTACGACTGTTTTCCGACTTTCTTGCTTCATTGACTTTCTGGGGCTGGCAAACAGTAATCGTGCTGGCCGCAATCACCCTTCCCCTGGGAATCACTACCAGCAAGGAATATGCCGAACTTGAATGGCCCATAGACATTCTGATCACGATAATCTGGGTCTCTTATGCAGTCGTTTTCTTTGGCACGATTCTCAAGAGAAAAATCCCTCACATTTACGTTGCAAACTGGTTTTTTGCCGGTTTCATCATTGCTGTAGCAGTCCTTCATGTCGTAAACAGTGCGGCAATGCCAGTCACGCTATTCAAGTCCTATTCGGCTTATGCTGGAGTACAGGACGCAATGGTGCAGTGGTGGTATGGACACAATGCAGTTGGCTTCTTCTTGACGGCCGGTTTTTTGGGAATCATGTACTACTTCATCCCGAAACAGGCCAATCGGCCGGTTTACTCATACCGCCTTTCTGTAGTGCATTTCTGGGCTTTGGTATTTACTTATATCTGGGCAGGACCACACCATCTTCATTATACAGCTCTTCCGGACTGGGCTCAGTCACTAGGCATGGTATTCTCACTCATTCTGCTGGCACCCTCCTGGGGAGGCATGGTAAACGGCATTATGACACTTTCCGGTGCTTGGGAAAAACTGAGGACCGATCCAATCCTCAAGTTTCTGGTGGTTTCCGTTTCTTTTTACGGGATGTCGACCTTTGAAGGCCCAATGATGTCGATCAAAACTGTCAATGCACTCTCGCATTACACGGACTGGACTATCGGACATGTTCACTCCGGTGCTCTGGGATGGGTTGGTTTCATCTCGATTGGGGCTATCTACTATCTGATTCCTCGACTGGCCAATCGCGAACTTTACAGCATTCGACTTGCGAATATACATTTCCTGGTTGCCACTGTTGGCATCGTTCTCTACATTACCGCAATGTGGGTATCCGGAATCATGCAGGGGCTTATGTGGCGAGCGGTAAACCCTGACGGAACACTAACCTACAGCTTTATTGAGAGCGTACAGGCCATGCATCCTTTTTACATCATTCGTTTTCTGGGAGGGTTGCTGTACTTGGCGGGCATGTTTTTAATGGCTTACAACCTCTACAAAACGATCTGTTCACCGGTTACGATGACCCAAAATCAGACCCGGACACAGACTGTAACGGGCTGAGCCGATGGGACTTCAGCAAAAAGCAGAAAAAAATATCGGTCTGTTGGTTGTTCTTACCTTGTTGACGATCAGCGTTGGTGGACTTATTCAAATTGTACCGCTGTATTTTCAGACCACTACTACAGAACCGATCACTGGTCTAGAACCATACTCTCCACTAGAGTTAGCCGGGCGTGATGTCTATATCCGGGAGGGGTGTTACAACTGCCATTCCCAGATGATTCGCCCGTTTCGTGCTGAAACAGAAAGATACGGCCACTATTCCGTTGCTGGCGAATATGTCTATGATCGACCGTTTCAGTGGGGCTCCAAACGCACCGGCCCTGATTTGGCCAGAGTTGGGGGTCGTTATAGCGACGAATGGCACCGGATCCACCTGATCAATCCCAGATTAGTTGTGCCAGAATCAATCATGCCTGGTTATCCATGGCTTGAAAGCAAAGCCTTGTCGACCTTGAGCATTCAGCGCAAACTCAGAGCCTTGCAAGCGTTGGGAGTACCTTACACCGATGAAGACATCCAAAATGCAGCGGACGAATTGGTGAATAAAACGGAGATGGATGCAATCATCGCTTATCTGCAACGTTTAGGGACAGCATTTCAGGAAGCCCAATAATGGAAGTCTTTCATAGCATTTGGACTGCGTTATTGATGATCCTGTTTATCTTGATTTTCATCAAGGCATGGAGCCGCAAACGGGTTCAAGAGTATCAGGAAGCCGCCAATATCCCGCTCAAGGACGATAACCCAATCAACGAAAGTAACAAAGATGGCTGATTTCACAAGCGAATTCTGGCACTGGTTTATTGCTCTAGGTACGGTTATCAGCATTCTTGCGCTGTTTCCGTTGATACTCTTGAATCGTGGGCACAAGCCGGAAGGCGCTGTTGAAACATCCGATCATGTCTGGGATGAAGATCTCACCGAATACAATAATCCCCTGCCTAGCTGGTGGCTGAACTTGTTTTTCATCACCCTGGTTTTTGGGCTGGTCTATTTGATTTTGTATCCAGGTCTTGGGTCATATCAGGGTCTATTGAACTGGTCTTCCAAGGATCAGTATCAGAAAGAAATTGATACTGCAAAGGAACAGTATGGTCCGATATTTGAAGAATATGCCTCTTTGCCGCCAGCTGAACTGATCCAGAATGCCGAAGCCATGCGAACTGGCAAGCGTCTGTTTCTGAACAATTGTGCCCAGTGCCATGGTTCTGATGCTTATGGTGCCCCCGGATTCCCCAATCTCGTTGACAAGGACTGGCAGTGGGGGTCTGATCATGAACAGATTTATCAAACGATCATCAATGGACGAGTTGCGGCCATGCCCCCATGGGAGACGCCCTTGGGTGGCCCAGATGGTGTACGCGATGTAACACATCATGTCCTGAACTTGAGCGGGCAGGAGCATAATCCCGAGTACGCGAGTGCCGGTAAAGTGAAATATGATCAACTTTGTATCGCCTGCCATCAGGCCAATGGTTCGGGCAACGTTCTTCTGGGCGCCCCAAACATTGCAGACACTATCTGGTTGTATGGTGGTACCTATGATGACATCTACCATTCAATCGCCATAGGGCGGAATGGAGTTATGCCCGCATTTAGTGACTTGCTTGGAGAAGACCGTGTCTATCTTCTCGCAGCTTATGTACAGAGCTTGGGCGAGCAGAACCAGTAATCACTGAATCCGCCCTTTCACAGCGTTCCAATGGCTGAGGCACAGCAACCGAATCAGTCACAAGATACAGCGGTCGAGCAATCGCTGTATGAGCGCCGTGAACGAATATACCCCAGACAAGTTCGAGGTCTCTTTGCTTCGCTAAGAGTAACGGGGGTAATTTTTCTGATGGGGATTTTCTACGGCTTGCCCTGGCTCCAACTCGATACTGGCGAGGTTGTGCGTCAAGCCGTCTTATGGAATCTGCCGGATCGCAAATTCCATATTTTCGCTTTGACATTTTGGCCTCAAGATTTTATCTATTTGACGGCTCTGTTGATTGTGGCTGCCCTTTCACTGTTTTTTTTCACTGCAATTGCCGGACGACTCTGGTGTGGTTATGCTTGCCCTCAAACGGTCTGGACCGAGGTTTTTCTGTGGATCGAAAGAAAAGTCGAGGGTACCCGTTCACAGCAAATGAAACTGGCCAATGGCCCTTGGACAGTCGAGAAGATCACGAAACGATCAGTCAAACACGGATTATGGATTGCCCTTTCGTTATGGACAGGATTGACCTTTGTTGGATATTTCACTCCGATTCGAGAGTTGTTTGAACGGTTTGCGGAATTTCAGCTTGGAGCCTGGGAAACATTCTGGGTTCTCTTTTATGGTTTTGCAACGTATGGCAATGCCGGTTGGCTACGAGAACAGTTATGTACATACATGTGTCCATATGCACGATTTCAGGGTGCAATGTTCGATCGTGATACCTTGATCATTTCTTATGACAAGGAGCGTGGCGAGCCACGTGGAGCCCGGAGAAAATCAGCTGTCCCTGCCAGTCTTGGACTCGGTGATTGCATCAATTGCACGATGTGTGTTCAGGTATGTCCGACCGGAATTGATATTCGTGACGGGTTGCAAATCGAGTGTATTGGTTGTGCGGCATGTATCGATGTGTGTGATGACGTCATGGATAAAATGGGTTATTCCAAAGGACTGATCCGATATTCCACCGAGAATGCCATGCAGGGATTACGTACACGAATCTTGCGTCCCCGAGTTATTATTTATGGAGCCGTTCTGATTACGCTATTGACAGCTTCGATCATCGGGATAAGTCAACGTCCAGTCATGGCCCTGGAGGTAATTCGTGATCGAAATGTACTGTATCGAGATTTAGGAGATACTATAGAGAATGTTTTTACTCTCAAAATTATCAACAAATCCGAAATATCGCAGCAATATCTGCTTGATGCAAATAGCGAATTACCACTCACTTTACTCACGGCGGATTCGATAGTGCATGTTGCTGCCGGACAGGTTCAAGAAGTAGTGGTTCGTGCCCAGATACCGCAAGACAGCATCCCTGCAGACGGTTTTGGATTTGAGTTTCAACTGCAATCTTATCGTAATCCAGATCAATCCATTACTCATGAGTCTCGCTTTGTTGGCCCTCGACAATGATTGAATTCAGTCCAAACAGTCCATGGCGACTTCCGATGGTCTGGCTGATTGTTGGTATACCGGCTGTAGCCGTGATTGTTGGAGTGATTGTCCTGGCATTATCCATCGTCAGTTATGATGGACTGGTGGTTGACGATTACTACAAGAAGGGAATGGGAATAAACCAGTCAATTGAACGAACCGCTCGTGCAAAGGATTTGGGCATTGAAGCTTCCATTGAATTTACCGACAATACTCTGGTGAAAGTCCAGATTACTTCGAGTCCAGAGTACTCTCCGCCTGAAAGTCTTGACGTATCATTCCGTCATGCAACCCGTTCCGGTTCTGATCAAACGATTTCTGCACACCGATACTTCGACCAAATCTATCATTTGCATCTGCCCCCGCTACTACCAGGCAAATGGAATATTGAGATTGCTGCCGATGGCTGGAGAGTGAATGAGACAGTACAACGCTAAGAGGAATTGGTGATTCAGGATTCAGATCCTGAAGAAACGTCACAATCTTTGCCTCTGCCGAGATTTGACAATCAGTGCATCTGGCAGAGCAATTTCGCAAAGGTGAATTGATTCCTGGACATCGGTAGATATTTCAGAAATCCAAAACAAGCAGTTGTTGACTTTGCAATGAAGTTGGCTCCCTGGTCACTGTCCAACGGACTGAAAACAAAGGCTGACTCTAACCCTGCTCAAGCTTGTCATGTGGACCATGGCTGAAAGTATTGCGTGAGGATGAGTTTCATGACAATTCCGAGTTGTACAAAGGCATCGTCTTCCATGAGGCTAACAAAGTTCAATTGAACCTAATTCTCCGGACCCGCCAGGAACAGGCTCGCTATCATACTGGTCAGCCACACTGGGCGATCCTGGAGAATTCAGCATTGTTGTTCGATTTCCGGCAAGTGCTTCAGTCGCGCGTCCTGACGATTTGCGGGTTGATTCTGGTCGATTTTGAGATAGCTTGTTCCAGTTACTGGCATGATTGGCTGAAAGTCTTGGGCTTGGAGATCGATCTGAAATTCTGATCACGCAGGTTGTAGGGATGAAACGGCACGCACCCAATCGAAGACAGCATTTCAGGCAAGGGAAAATCATGGCAAATTTTTTCTGCTGGCTAACTACATATTCCAACTTGGGCATTTAATATCCAATGAAAGTCTATTGATTTTTCTTCTGATTTTTCGGCTTTGATTTTGACAAACAGGACTGTTCAGCACACTGGGCTGGCGGAGCTTAACAAGGCAGAATCCTGCTCCAACGAAAAATCGAAGTTGTAACTTTCGACAGGATGTTATTCAAAGTATAATTCGATGAATTGTTACTAGAAACTCCAGAGGTCGTTCGTGCAAACTTCTTCAATTATTGACCATATCGTCGCGTGGCTAAAATGGTGTTGCGCCGAATCTGGCAAAAGAGGTTTTGTTGTAGCTGTTTCAGGTGGAATTGACTCAGCAGTTACCTCTAAACTCGTAGCCAAAACATACCTGCCTACGTTGATTCTTGAAATGCCAATCCACCAAAATCCGGGAGAGGTAGAACGCGCCGTAAATCACATCAACTACCTTCGAGCCTTTTATTCAAATGTTGATAGCCATAGAGTCAATTTAACACCTGTATTCAAAAGATTCGTCAAGGCTTTGCCCAGATACGAACACGAGCGTAAACGCAAAGTCAGTTTGGCAAACTCAAGAGCACGGTTGCGAATGTCCACTCTCTACTATTATGCTGGAGTTAACGACTATCTGGTAGTTGGAACCGGAAATAAAGTTGAAGATTTTGGTGTTGGATTCTTCACCAAGTATGGCGATGGTGGAGTTGACATCAGCCCGATCGCCGATTTGCTCAAGAGCGAAGTTTACCTTCTTGGAAAAGCGCTAGGGATTGACAGAGACATCATGATTGCCCAACCTACCGACGGCCTTTACAAAAAACGTCGAACTGACGAAGATCAACTCGGAGCTACCTATGAAGAACTCGAATGGGCCATGTCTTTCGATGATGAAAACACTGACCACTTGAGCTCTCGACAACGGAAGGTTCTGAAAATTTATCGAAAGCTGAACCAGCGAAATCAACATAAAATGCAGCCGATTCCCATCTGTACCATACCGGATGAATTACGAAAAGATTAGATTCCTGCACGTATCAAAGTAGAATCCGGTGGCGGTAATTGTCAACCCGAAAATCGAAGTGAATAACATGTATCAACTCAATCCCGGTAAACCGTTTCCTGAAATTGAGGTTACCAATCTAGACGGCAATCTCGAGAACATAGGCAAACCTTCAAAAGATGCCGAATGGCGTGCAATCGTTGTCTATCGTGGCAAACACTGCCCCATGTGTACCAAATACCTCAACAAGATCGAGGAATACGTTCAACAACTCAAAGATAAGGGTATCGAAGTCATTGCGGTGTCGGCAGACAGTCGAGAACAACTTCTTGAGCATCTCGAAAAACTGAATATCAGTTATCCCGTTTATCACGGCTTGACCCTGGATCAGATGCGAGAACTTGGACTCCGGATTTCCACTCCACGATCAGAAACCGAGACCGATCATCGTTATGCCGAACCTGGGCTATTTGTGATCAACGGTGAACTGAACTTGCACATTGTCGACATATCGAACAACCCTTTCGTTCGACCTGATCTAGAGACGCTTGCAAGTGGTTTGCAATGGATCAAGGAGAATCGTTATCCAACTCGCGGTACCTGGATTGAACATTAATCCGGTTAACTATCCGACCCGTCACAGCCTACATTTACGCCGCGAGCGTATTCAACTCCGGTTAATTCAGGCAGGTGCCAAGAATGAAACCTTTAAACCAGTCATTTAAAGATGGTGAAAACAATCCGGTTCTCCTGGACATTGCCTACCGGATTACTGAATCAGGAATCAGTGATACATTCTGTGAAATTTATCGGAAACACGGGAAAGATGCGTGTCTGTTGCCACTGTCTGCAGTCTCTGCTGCCGGCAAAGTTTACCAGCAACAAACAATCGGTGAAAAACCCATTATTGGGGTTCTAGTTGGGACTACACCAAACCCAAAAATCCGCAATGCCCGTGTTACAAATCTGACAACGATATCTCTAGATGAGATCGTTATCGACCGTGAAAATATGGAAGTTTGCGCAGGGGCGGCAATAACAATTGATCAACTTAATCAGGCCTTGGCCGATAAACTATCGCCAGCCTATCGAGTTCCGGGTTCTGATCTCACAAGTTATGCTTATGCTCAGGTCGGTTCCACTTTTATGACAGGTGGCATGGGCCCGCAACGAAGGTATTTTTCCGATAGTGTTTTACAAATCCTGTTACACAACGGAACCCAGCTGGAAATCATTGATCAAGATCAACTGGTGCATTATGCAGGAACCTATGGATGGACTGGAATGGTTTGTGCAGTTCGATGTCGATATCACAAACTGCCGGAAAATGAAATTGCATTTGCATTACCTGTTCGCGATGATGCCCTCGAAATAGCAAAGTTGCTACAACACCTTACTCGATATTGTTTTTTCGAATTCGAGGAGGATTCGACTATCAACTTAACCGGTGAACCAGATGTAATTATTGGCATAGAGCACGTAACTTCAGGTTCAATGGAGCCATTAATTCAAGATTATTCTGATAATGTTTATGCAAAACGTGCCAGACAATTATCAGACAAGTGCAAGGAAATTAACGCAGATGGAGTGTTGTTCCTGAATGGATGTACGAATCATTCTATTGATGAATTTCTGAATTTGCTCATCGATGACTCAGATAGCGAATCGATCAGTATTGGAGGCATTGATCTTGAGTACGCTGAGGTTTTTCGGACGGCAAATGAGATGCGGGAACTTCGCGAAGCAATTCCATATGCAGCTCGCATGCGTCTCCCACATGCTGAATATCGCTATAAAAATCATACCGATGCCAATGTTCGCCTGAACCCAAAACAGACCGCTCGTTGTGCTGAAGCTTTATGGGCCATTAATAAACGCTATGTTGATGAAATGGAGCAATACATCAAAGAGACCAATGGATTACGTGGGGAAATGATTGTTTATGGGCACATGAATCCTTATGGAATCGATCCTCACAACAGATTAACCATGGCTGCTGATCATCTTGAAACGATGAATACAGCAAGGGAGCATGTCAACCAGCTTCGGTCGGATTTTTACAGGCGTCTGGGCAATATATGTAAACAAACTGGAAGCGAGATGATTGGCGGTGAGAAAGGGGCGATTTCGGAAAGTGAAATTATTGAGGCATTTGGCGGTCCTGATTTGACTCCTACCAACCTGAAAAATAAATTTCACAAACAAAAAAATACCGTTTCATCTGCAACAGGTAATTTCAATTGGAGAGCTCTTGACCTATATCGGAATTGATTGAATTCATGATTGCAAGCAACTATCGCGTCGCTATGCCAAGATGATCAAGTCATGAGCGAACAATCATCAACAGATCGCCATCCCCTACCGCTTGGCTACCAGTCATTTTCTGATCTTCGACAGGACGGTTATTACCATGTTGACAAGACGCCCCTGATTCGGCAGATGATCGATGAGGGGCGGTACTACTCTCTCTCTCGCCCCTGCCGTTTCGGCAAGAGTCTTCTGGCGAGTACACTGGAGGAATTGTTCGAGGGCAATGAGTCGTTGTTTGAAGGCTTGGATTCATCCGCACTGGGACTGGTCGATCAAGTATCCCGTTGTCCGCTTGAGTTTCGGTGGAGATGTCGATTCACTTGAGCTTCTGGAAGACACTGCAGTAAGTCAGCTAGCTGTACAGTGTTGAGCTGGCTTTTGACCTCAAGATTCTCTCGGTGAAATCCGCCTCCGAGAGAACGACTTTTCTGCATTCAGGCAGAAAACCCGGGAATTGCTTCCGCATCTTCCTCATGCCTGGCATGACCGCGGAAAGCTGGGGCATCATGAATCCTGGCATGCGAGCATGCTGTACATGAGCTTTCGGACGACAACCGCCAGCCTGGCAGTCGAGGAACTGACCAGCCATGGCCGCTCGGACATGGTGCTGCTGCATGGGGATCAGGTGTTCGTGTTCGAGTTCAAGATGGTGAAGGGCAAAAAGAACATGGAAAGAAAGACCAGGGAATGTCTGGACAGGGCGATCAAGCAAATTCGCACAAAAAAGCATGCCGAGAAGTATCTCGACCGGGGAGAACCGATTCACCTGATCGGCATGGCATTTGGCGAGAAAGCTCGAAACCTGCTGGATATCCGGGTGGAGAGGTTTTGACCTTGAATGAATCTCTTGAATTGTCAATCATTGAGCATTTCAATCACTCCGCTTGCCAGAAAATAATTGACTGATCATTGTTTTGGCGACCAACTTGTTTAGTCCTGGTGAAGTGAGGCAGAATACGTGTTGACTCAAGACAAATCTCAAAGAATGGCGGAATTCGCATTGGTCGTAGTTTGTCTGAAGTACCGCATTTCAGGTGCAAAGGGTTTATAGACCACAACATCTCGAAAATCGAGAGTTATGGTCGAAAGTAGTGCGCGGGGCGGAAAGGGTTTCATCCAGCGGCTACCGTTTTCTGGTCTGATTGTACCTCAATTCCATCCTTGAACTGCACTCCCTCGATGACCTGTCCCAGCCTGCGGAACCCGCGCAGCCTTCGCCAGCGGGATTCCGCGCACTGCCCGAGCTTGAACATCATGTCGAGCATGGTGTCGCGGCTCAGGCAGCCCCGTGTCGTCCGGGTCCGGTGGCGGATCGTGGCAAAGGTCGACTCGATCGGGTTGGTGGTGCGAATGCTCTGCCAGTGCTCGGCCGGGAAGTCGAAGAAGTTCATCAGCTCCTTGCGATCCTCGATCAGCTTCACTGCGGCCTTGGGATACTTGTCCTGGTAGCGGGCCAGGAAACGGTCGAAGGCCCGGTCGGCATGGTTCCGGGTCTCCGCCATCCAGATCTGTTGCAGTGCCGACTTCACCTTGGGATGGATGGCCTTCGGCATGGCGGCCAGCACGTTGGCGGTCTTGTGCACCCAGCAACGCTGGTGCCGGGCCTCCGGATAGACCCGGTCGAGTGCCGACCAGAACCCCATGGCACCGTCCCCGATCGCCAGTTTCGGAGCGTTCATGCCCCGGCTCTTCAGGTCCAGCAGCACGTCCTGCCAGCTGAGGGTGGACTCGCGCACCCCGTCCTCGATGGCCAGAATCGACTTCCGGCCCTGGTCGTCCACGCCAATCACCACCAGACAGCAGAGCTTCGTCTCCTCGTTGCGGAGACCGCTGTACACCCCGTCCGCCCAGACATACACCCACCGGTCCTGGCTCAGGTCACGCTGCGTCCACTCCTTCCTCTCGTCCAGCCAGACCCGCTTGAGACGCTGGACCACCGACGGCGAGAACCCCTTCGCCTGCTTCCCCAGCAGTCCGGACAGCACTCCGGCCATCTCGCCGGTGCTGATGCCCTTCAGGTACAGCCAGGGCACCCAGGCCTCCAGCGTGCGACTCTTGCGCACATACGGCGGAACCACCGACGAGCGGAAGGTCACCGGCTTGCCGTCGTTGGAACGAACCTTCGGAATCCGCACCGGGACCGAGCCGATCCCGGTCTGGATCGAGCGCTCCGGATGATGGCCACTGCGCACCACCAGCCGGAGGTTCTGTTCGGTGCGGCGGTCTTCATACTGCTTCAGGAATTCGCCCAGCTCGGCTTCCACTGCCACCTGCAGCAGCCGACGGGCACCCTCGCGCAGAATCGCGGTCAATTCATCCTTGAACTTGCCGATTTTTGAATAGTCAATAATGTTATCATCTCTCATAGTGGCGTACCTCTTGGTTAACGGTTTTTGAAATTTGTTAGTTAATCCGGTTACGCCGCTTTTTTCAACCCCCCTTTCCGCCCACGCACTACTTTCGACCATAACTCCGAAATCGATAACGGTAGTGCAAGGTAAATGTGCATGCAATGAATCGCAAGCTGGATTGTAAATGGACATGCATGGCGGAACCACTGTGGATTCCGCACTAAAGAAAATCATTCGCAAAAAAATTAAAATTTTTAAGGGCAAGTAGTTACAATTAGCTATATTCAATCAAGATCAATGTATTTCGACAAGAACATATTTGTCTTGACTGTAAATCCGAGTGGCTAATACTTATGAAAAGCCATTCTGAGCGCTGTCATAAGTCTTGTAATGAAATACCAATATGCAAATTACCTTACAATTGGAGCAAATCATGAATTTTAAAAAATCCTTAGTTTCTGTTATTTCAGCATTTTTCCTATCAACTGTGACTCATGCAGCTGATGAGGTTAATGTTGCTTTCTTTCTGGAGTGGGCAACTCCCAATCAAGTCGCTAAAGTCGAAAAACAATACGATGATGCATTGGGGGTTCCGGTTAACTGGACCAACTTTGATGCTGGAACACAGATGACGGAAGCAATGCTTGCTGGAGACATCGATATTTCCTATAGTCAAGGTCTGGCACCATTTATCAACGCGGTGAATGCTAACGCCCCAATTAAACTGGTTTCAATTGCGGTACAGTACCCTGCCAACGACTGCGTAGTTCGTAACGGCGAAGGAATAGATAAGAGCAATGCCAATGAGTTGGAAGGAAAGTCAGTTGCCGTTCCACTTGCAACCATGGCTGACTATAGTTTTCGAATGATGATGCGGTCCCTGGATGTTGACATAGATCAAGTCAATGTTGTAGATCAGGTTCCTGCTGATGCAGCTGTTTCACTTGCTGATGGTGCAGTTTCCATGGCTTGTGGCTTTGGCGCTGACTCGATGGCAAAAATGTACGAAGTTGGCGAACCACTGTTGACTCTTGCAGATAAAGAAGCGGCTGGCATCATTAGTTTTGATGTTGTTTCTGTTACTGAGAGCTTCGCTCAGGAAAATCCCGATATGGTCAAGACCTTTCTGGAAGTTACCGAGCAGGCAAATGTTGCATTTGCTGCTGATCAGTCAAAAATTGATGTCATTGCCAAGGATGCTGGGCTTTCAGTCGAAGCCACCAAAAATCAGATGGCTGAATTCTACTTCCCAAGTCACGCAGAACAGTTGTCAAAATACTTTAACGATGGAGGTATTGCCAGTGTAGCTATCTCTGTGGTTGGTGGAGCATTTGCAACACCTGAAAATCCGGCTCTGGACGACTATAGTTCAGTTGTTGATACTTCCTATATGCAATAAGTTGTATCTCTCAATAATGAGCCGAGCATCATGCTCGGCTCATTCAAGTATTCAAAAACATCGTTAATGTGACCTGATCACAATTACCTTTCCCATGAGTGATCTCGTTACCGACAACCTCAACATGGTCTTTGAACTGCCTGACGGCAGTAGCGTTCACGCTTTGAAGGACGTAACTTTTACCCTGAAAAAAGGTGAACTCCTATCGGTCCTTGGTCCATCTGGTTGCGGCAAAACAACCCTGTTGAACATTGTAGCCGGGTTCCTGCATCCAACTGGTGGAACTATCAAGCTGGGTGGAAGCATTATTGAAAAACCGGGTGTCGATCGTGGTATGGTTTTTCAGCAAGGAGCACTCTTTGAGTGGCTAACCGTTGCTGATAATGTGAATTTCGGCTTGCGAATGAAAAATGCTGACAAGGAAGATACTAGACAGAAAGTTGAGGAATGGTTGGACATTGTCGGACTCCAAGGCTTTGGAGAAACTCCTACCTATCAATTATCGGGGGGAATGCAGCAACGTGTAGCTCTGGCTCGATGTCTGATTAATGACCCGGATTTGATCCTGATGGATGAACCGCTCGGAGCATTGGATGCCCTGACGAGAGAAAAAATGCAATCACTGGTTCTCAAAATATGGAAGGAAACCGGCAAGACTATCATGATCATCACCCATTCGGTGGAAGAAGCATTACTGTTGGGTGAGAGACTGTTTGTTATGGCTCCGAGACCTGGGCGCCTTCACAAGCAGTATCGTTTACCTTTCGCGGAAATGGGCCTTGATGGAGATCCTCGTGAAATAAAAAATGAGGAAAAATTCGTTCAAACCCGAGAAGAGATTCTTACCATGATTTGGAATATGGAAGAAGAGATCATGGGCAAGGTTGAAGCAGCATGAATCGAAGTTATTGGTACCCTGAATCATGATTGTTGGCGGTCTATATATCGCATTAGTGCTTATCTTCATCTGGTCGATTGTTCATGGAAGAAAGGTCATTCGGACAGAACGAACCGATGCCGTATTTGGAAATCCAATTCGAACTCAAGGGGGGTATCACTGGGTAGCTTGTGGCGTATCTAGCCTGATGCTCATCTGGTTTACATTTTCATGGGATGCCGGGCGCGCTTTTTTTCCGAATTCGGCCAATGAACTGTGTCAGGTTGCGAAACTGAATCGCGCTCTCAATCCCATTCGATCCGCCTTTCCTCTTGATAATCGCCATTTATTGGGCACTCGAATTCTCAGCCGAGATTTGCATCAGATTGAGTTATTGACAGAGGAGCTGGACAGACTGGAATTGGCAGATACTGATCGGGAAAACTTTTTGCTGTTAATTGACCAGGTTCGTGAGGCTTTGGTATTACAGGCCAGTAGTGAGTATCTGGCACCAGACGTCCCCGAACGATTTGAAGAGATTGCAACACGAATAGAACAACTGGCTCTAGATCTTCAAAACGAAAATTTTCATGGACTGGCTGATGAAGCACAAATAACCGAGGCCCTTGCCCAACCAGGCTGGGGAAGATCCAGCACGGAAATACCAGTTTTGCCCAAAACAGAGCGAGGTCGTATTTTCGATGCAGCTGCTGAAATTATGGAGGGCATTACAGAGGATTTCAGCGAAGTCCGCAATGATGGACCAGAGCTGACGAGACGTATTGCGAATATACGTCAGAAAATCCAAGAATTGGAGGGCCTGGCAGTTCAAGAAACGCACAAGGATGTTTTGAAGGATATCGAAAAAATCTCGAAACGGGTTGATGATTTCAGGGTCTTCCCTACCCAAGTAACTCAAGGAATTGAAGCCTCCCTGGTTCTACTTGAACAAGTGATGCAAGAAAAACAAGGATCTTTACGATTTATTGATATGTGGGCACTTCCGGGAGGAGATATTCTGGCAGGCAATAATGCCTGTTCCGAGCAAGGATCAGGGCGATGGTTGCCAAAACCTTCCGACACTCTCGCTACCTTCATCTGGATGGCCGATCCCGCTCAAGGATACAAGGGATTTCCGCTGTTCTGGTACAAGATGAAGCCGGTTTCCGAAATGGTTGATTTTGTCATTCCAGACTCGATTGCCGATTGGATACCCGGAGAATACGGTCACCATGATGAAAATGGAAATATTGACTATAGTTTCAAGGACAGGATCTACAATTTTGCTTCTGGAGATTTTGATTCTTTTTCCATACCTGTACCTACCGGACATATTTGGGATTCGATCTTGCGCGTGTTGGCTGGTTTGTTTCTAGGAATTTTGCTTGGCGTACCTTTAGGACTCTTCATGGGTCTTTCTCGATTTGCCAAAGGTTATTTTGACCCGCTTGTCGAACTTTACCGACCAGTTCCGCCTTTAGCCTGGGCCCCACTTATCCTGACCATTTTTGGTATTCAGGATGATGGCAAGATTTTTCTGCTTTTTATGGTCGCATTTGCAATTATGGTGATATCTGCACGAACTGGGGCTACGGGTACTCAACTCTCCAAAATTCATGCTGCACACTCCCTAGGCGCATCCAATCGGCAGATTATTCAGCAAGTTATTCTTCCCAATTCCTTGCCGGAGATTCTCACTGGTATCCGCATATCGATTGGCGTATGTTGGGGCACATTAGTCGCTGCAGAAATGCTGGCCGGTACAACTGGAATCGGCTTTGTTGAGAATGTAGCGAGGAAGCAATCGGACTATGAAATCATCTGGATGACGATTATTGTAATGGGGGTGCTAGGACTGCTGTTTGATTTAATCATGCGCTTCGTGATTGACAAGACAATCCCCTGGCGGGGCAAGGGTTGATTCAAGCATCCACTCGAAAAGCGATTGTGTTCAAGTTATCAATCGCTCCATAGCCAGTCGTGAAACGAGCAATCCAATAAGGATGCTTATTCGGGGAATTATATACATTGTACCCCATCGGCAAGTTCGGTAGCGGGAGGTGAATTAAGTAAACGTTATGAATAATATTTGAAATAACTGTTCTTTTCTTTAGGGAATTATAAACATTACTTAACAAGGATGAAATCGTGTTGGTCAGGCAACCTCAGCCAGCGTGAAGGACGGGTGAAGCGGGGGACGATGCCGGGCTGATTGCCCATGATGACCCCTATTGTGGGAGGATTGCCCCGTGTCAAGCTATCTTTATAATTCCCTTTCTTTACCATTATTAACCTTTACTTGATTTTGATTTCATAAACCGCCATTCCTTCTTGGGCGGTTGCGATAGGATTTTCTTGGCTACCTGTTCAGGAGTAGCATTAGGAATAGAATCAGGTAGTTTTCTGTTTTCATTTCTTTCTGGCTTCATGTTTCACTCTGTTTTGTAACTTTCAATTGCGTTGATTATGTCGTTTAATTCTCCCTGTACCCATTCATGTTTGTTTGGGAATATTTCATGTATATGCCTTTCGATTTCTCGAAAATGCGGAGTTTCCAATTTATATTTGATTTTATAAGCCCGATCAGGATCGCCAGTTTGATAGGCTGCCAGTCTTGATTGCGCGTTCTTTGCAATCCCGACCTTGTACTCTCCGGGATAACCGGGGTGTGAAATGATATAAACAAATTTCCTTTCCCGGTATTCAACATCCAGATCGGTCCGCTTGGGCGGATCGGCTTTCAGGTGAATCTGGTTTCTGAATTGCAAAATATGCCCCGGATCGGCCGCCTCATCAGTCAATCGATCCCGCACCAAATCGTATGCAACGATTGATATGTCTATGCCGATCCATTGCCTGTTCAAGTGCTCTGCGGCTACGCAGGTCGTGGCACATCCACAAAACGGGTCAAGCACAATGTCTCCTTCGTTGCTGGATGCTTTGATTATGCGATAAAGTAAAGCAAGAGGCTTTTGAGTTGGGTAGCCAGTGCGTTCGGGTGAATGGCTTTGAACTGGTGGAATGTCAATCCAAATGCTTGTTGGAATGATTCCTTTATGTTCATGCAAATATCTTTTAAGACGAGGAACTCCCCCAGCTTTTTTTGGGATATGTATTCTTCCATCGGTTTCAAGTTGTCTTATTCTTTGTTCAGGATAACGCCATGGTCCTTTATGCCCGTGAAAATCGTATTTGTATCCCCCTCCGCTCAAGCCCTTGGCCGATATGTTATCAGCGACATATCGGCCAAGGGAATCTTCATATGAATACTTGCTAGCCTGTTCGTCAGACAATGGAACGCGAACAGAATCACGATTGATGGATTCCCCGTAAAAAAAGACGCTATCTACAACCCGTCCAAACTGTGCGCCATCACTGTGCCCTGATTGTCGTTGCCAAATTATTTCATTCCTAAAATTTTTTTCTCCGAATATACAATCCATTAGAGATTTCAAATAGTGCGACATAGTTGGATCGCAATGCAGGTAAATTGATCCGGTTGGTTTCAATACCCGCTGGCACTCAATTAACCGAATAGCCATATACGACAGATAAGCAAAGTTGTAGGGGTTACCTACCCCTCGTATGCCGCTGAGGTAGTGAAACAGTTCTGGCTGATCTTCCCTTATCGTAACCAGCCATTCGCTCTTGACATCTGCTTCCCGGAATATGTCTGAAAACCCGGCTCCCTCTGCGCTACTACCAATAGGGGCGGTAAATTTCTTGTTCTTGTTAAAAGGCGGGTCAAGATAAATCAGGTCAACGCATTCCGAATTGAAGCCGCGCAGCACATCCAGATTGTCATGGCAGAAAATGGTGCGGTTTGGGATGTTGCAATCGGTCATTTGACCAGCTCTTTATAAGGCAACTGCATACCATCCATTTTGCGAACAATCCATTGCATCTGGTCAATCGTGTCATTTGGGCGGATAGTATGTCGTCCAGAAAATTCGTTGACATAGCGGTTAAGGTGCTTTTTAGGCATATGATGATAGGTTTCAATATGCCCTCTTTTTAACCTGGCCCAGAATGATTCGATGGCGTTCGTATGCACTTTATCTCGAACATACTCCTTTACCGAGTGCCTGACGCTTTCATGCATTCGTTCAATGCTGTTATAAGCCCTTGCATCATCGGTATAGACCAATGCGCTATTTTCGGTTTTTTCAGTAACGAAATCCTGCAGGGTGTCGGCATCGGTGCTGTCAACGACCATGGCAGTTACTTCGTTGGTTTCGCGATCCTTCATGCCGACCACTGCCGGCTTGCCGGCAGGTCCCCGTCCCTGCTTCAGCTTCCTGCTAGGGTGCTTGTTGGACTCCTTGCCGCCCATGTAGGTCTCATTGACTTCGACCGGGCCAGCAAACTGGATTAAAGAACCATCATTAAAAGTTTCACGGATTTTATGCATCATGATCCATGCGGATTTTTGGGTAATATCCAACTCTCCATGAATTTTCAAGCTGGAAATTTCTTTTAAGTTTGTAGTCATCAAATAAATGCCAACCGCCCATGCGCGATAGCCAATGTTCGACTTGTGCATGAGGGTATTTGTTTTTACCGAAAAATCACAACGACATGCCCGGCATCGGTGGGGTTGGTTTTTTCGTTTTTCTTCAGGACGAGTATATATATTATTTGATTTGCAATGAGGGCAGATAACACCATCTGCCCAACGATTCTCTTCAAACCATTGCTCCGCATAGCGATTATTAGGGAATAAATCCATAATCTGCATAAGGGATAAACCTGTTCGATAATGTTTTCCAGGTGCTGAATTTGCCATGATGTTGTACTGTTTTTTAATTTTTGTGGGAGATTGTACCCCATTATGAGCAGAATGTCAAACTTTTTTTGGTAAAATCATGGGGTACAATGTATATAATTCCCCTTATTTGATGACCGTTCACGCTCTGGCGTTGCGCGAAACAGGCAAACCTGTGAAACCAAATATGGGGGAAAGACCATGAACGCTGAAACGGCGGGAACGATGACCATCAAGCGGTTTGGAACCGATTGGGAGGAGGCCGCCAGCGGTCATGCCTTGCCGAGCATGACCCTGCATTCGCTGGAGCAGGTGGCGCAGGCGAAGAGACTGATCGAGCAACTGAACGACAGCGACGATTTCGAATACTGGGGAGGCGTTGTCGAGCATGACGGGGTGGCGCAGATGTATGACGCGCAAGTGGACAAGTGACTTACCGTGCAGCTGCGCAGGACTGTGGCGACATGAGAAAGCGGGAGAGGAGTACACCAATCTGACCGACACCGAGTACCTCAAGCTGCTCGACAGTCCGAGACAGGTGGCGGCGATCATGGGCATGACCGCCTATACCGTTCGCAAGTGGGTGCGGGACAACCGCATCCCGGCCTGTCGCCAGAGTTTCGTTGCGGACCGGCTGGAGGAGAAGAACGTGCATTTCAATCGCCGGGCGTTCATTCTGGCCGGAGAGTTCGAATGAAGGTTGTACGCAAGGTTGCTCCGCCGCAGGAGTGGATGCACGAGGCGTGGCAGTACCAGCTACTTTGGCTGCAGACATACGAGACGCGACCGATGCAGTGGCTGGTTCCGGGCTGGCTGTACCGGGCGATGTGCATGCACAAGCTGGTCGGAGATCCGCCGCGTTACGAGTTTCCGAGCGGCATCCATCTACGCATGCGGAAGTTCAGTCCGTTCCGCATCTGGTACTGCCGCCCCGACCGCGACTGGATCGGCTCTTATGCGCTGGTCAGGGACCGGCACACGGGAAGGTACGAACTGGACGACTACCGGGAGCCGTTTTTCTTCTTGTGATTAAATACAGTCTCAGTTCACTCAAAGACGATATTATTCGGCGGGACAACTTCGGCAATAATCTCCCTGCCTATTGCTCTAGTATTTGGCGTTGCATCAGGTGTTAGAGCAATCGCCGGCCTTTACTCTGCCATCACAATCGGCTTGCTGTGGCTATTTCCGGAGGCAAATTGGCCATGGTGTCGGGGCCGACCGTTCCAATGATGGTTGCCATGGCTGTCATCGTTCGACCAGTTCTCTCCTATATGGTCCGCACCTTAAATTGCAAGGTAACTACGTCAGGCTGTAAGTCGATAAGGTTGCATCCAAAATTTATAAACGCTTTCCAGCCTATAATCTGAAAACTTGAAAAGCACGGATAAATTTACCATTTGCGTATTGCTGGGTTCGTTTATCCCGATAACTCTTGATCATAACTCCCAAGGACAGTGATTACCCCTCTATACGTCAAGCATATTCATGATCCGGATGATTTTATATTAAATGTGAGTTGGTTGGTGATATTCACCCTTCACAGTAATCCGGATATGACTTCTATTGGCTTAATCCCATACAGCCTCGGAGACTATATGAAAGGATAGGCTTGTCTATGAATTCAGTCATTTTCTGCTAACCTGTTTCTGTCATATGCCTGTTCGTGATTGCCAATTCCATGAAAAACCACATGGTCATCTCTGCGCATCTTAAAATAATTACAACATCCCTGTCTCCCGTTTCACTCGGAAATAAGCGCAATGACGAATAACCGTTTAGCGGCTCATCGAGATCATGCTTGTTATATTCTAATTCAAGGATGTTGTCTTCCCTCTTTTTGAAATGTTGGGTTACTTTCCTTATTTCCTTGACTACATCACTTCTTGAACGGTATTTCTTGTAATCTTCCTGATATGTTCTTTCGCCTGAAACTTGTCTTGCTTTTACTTTTTTCTTTCTGGCTTCCGTTAGAATGGTCATTAAGTCCCTATTATTTCCTCAATCGGTTTTAATCCTTTTAAACCATTCTTTTTTATTCTTTCCGCAAGCCTTGGATTCATTCGCGAAGTATCAAACTGTGCAAAATATTCTTTTCTTTTCAGGTTTTTTTCTTCTTCAAGACGCTTCATCTGTTTGCATATTCCTTCAACTGTTTTTGGTTGTAGCATAATTCACTTGTCTCAAATACATTCAATAGAGATTATACGCTATATTTGGGAGTATACTGAAAAAAGTCATAAACCCCGCGACGCGGGGACACCGTCACCGAAGAAACTAAGATTATGAGGAATAATTTTGTAACTACTCGCCCCATGAAAAACCGATGTAGTGGGTGGAGTGTTTATCCGCCGGTTTGAAGTGTTGCCGTATTTTCCAGTTTTTCTTCGAGTATTCCGATTGCGTCCCCTTTCAGCACCCATTCGGTCGCAGTCAGTGGATTGTATCCGGGCAGGTTCATCGCTTGCAGGCAGCTGGTGACTCGACAACAGGCTTGCGCCATCTTCACGGAGCGGAAGGTTCCGGACATTTTCTGCTTGACCTTGCTCATTCGGTGAAATCTTTCCGCGGCGTTGTTGCTGCAGGGACAGAACGGGTTGCGGGCAAGGCGCAGGATCCCGTTTTCGCAATTTTGAAATGCTTCGTGCAGGTTGTGCGCAGTGGTTTTCGGAGGCTTGCCTCTGGCACTTTTCCGTTCCGGCAAGGCGGGCCATTCCTTCATCCCTTGTGTCAGGATGCGACGGCATTGCTCGCGCACGGCCAGGCAGCGCGGTTTGCCGAGCACCCTGGTCTCGTTTTCCGCCACTTCCTGACCGGTTTTCACCAGCAGTTGCAGCATCCGTCTTGCCCGGCGATGCGGGTGCGCATCCATGATGAACTGAAGATCGCGCTGCAAATGGGCGAGACAGATTGAGTGATCACGCCAGGTACAGTTGAAATGGCTGGCCCAGCGATCATGCACCGTTGACAACGACGCGCCCAACGCTCCGCCTTGCGCTTGATATCCTGACGCTGATTCGGCGTCGACCCGGCATGACGCGACCAGTGGAGACGGTCAATCGCAAAGTCGTACCACGCCACTTCGGTGACCACCCCGGCCTGATTCATGACCTGGAGTTCAAGCCGCCGCCAGTTGGACAACAACTCGTCATGCAAGGCCGGGCGGTAGCCCGACAGCTGCACCGGACAGGCCAGGGATTTCAGGATCCCGATCAGCTCGACATGATCCTGCTCCTCGTAATCATGCCGATATCGGTAGCGCTCCGGAGCCTTGCGAGTACTCCCGAGACAAGGAGGATCGGAAAAAACCAGCTCCCTGCCCTCGAACGGATAACTCTTCAGGAAGGCATGACAGCAGCCATGAATCAGCTGC
The DNA here is from genome assembly GCA_965220975.1 of Candidatus Poriferihabitans sp. Lineage (GTDB taxonomy): Bacteria > Pseudomonadota > Gammaproteobacteria > Arenicellales > Poriferihabitantaceae > Poriferihabitans. The sequence goes on from OZ244855.1 coordinate 1,543,249, forward strand.
ACCGGACAGGCACAGGAAAAATCCGCCAGGGCCCGAGGATCCAGTTCCAGGCCAATATTGAGCATCGCTGGCGGCTTGCGCTGCATGATCGCGCCACCGCCCAAATGCGTCTCAATGTACACATCATGGGGCGGCATCATGCCAATCAGAGGTTGACATGACCCCGACGTTGCCTTGGAAACCAAACAGGCCTTGCCCATGAAACAGACCGATGGAACGATTCAGACCGGTATCATCGGTAAAGATCAGAAATTTGTCCAGTACTTTCTGATCGGTTTGTTTCAAGTACAATTAGGGGGGGGGGGCGAGTATTTACTTTTGTATATAATTCTCTAAAAAATCAATATTGGCATGAAAATTGTGCCACTACTGTCAGTATGAAAGTAATGGCCGACTCTTTGTATAGAACTTTTCCATTTCTGATTCACCATGAACAATCCAGTAAATATCACCGTATTCCGTTGGGCAGGCGCATGGGGCCCCTTTAAAGTCAAAATTCCCTGTGGCGAGTGTTCTCTTACCAAGGACATTATTCAGGACTGCATCGATAGCGACCTTCAGGGATTGGATGTGGAACTTGAATTACGGGATTGGCTCACTGAATGGTGGAAACCACTGCCCAAAGGAGGTTGGCATGCTCCCATTGTACTGGTCAATGGCAAAATGGTTTCTCAAGGAGCAGCGCTTAATCGGGGGCTTCTTACTCAGTCTGTCATCGAACAGGCAGTACATAACAAGCCGATTGAAGGAAATCATGTCTTTGGCAAGGCAACCTGTCCACACTGCGTTAACGCCAAAGCCTACCTTGAACAGGCCAATGTCAAATACCGATACCATGACGTGGTCAAGTCACCCGGCTCTCTCTACGAAATGCTGGCCAGAGTAAAGCCAATCATCGGACCGCGAACACCCGTTACTGTTCCACAAATTTGGCTGGATGACGAATATGTTGGCGGCGCAGACAAGCTCAAGGAATTACTCAACCTTGAAACAGTCGAACCTAATCCTGACCGTGGTCAATGCTCATTATCCCCAACCCGAAATTAATTCCTGTTATTCGGACATTTCGGTGATTCTGCCATAAAGCCGCCTGAAGCAAGCCAGAACTGGCCTTCATTACATGGCGCTTTCAGGTTAAAAAATATTGATTGCATTCACTCTAATCGCAGTAGCAGGAATGTGGACTCAACTCTTTGGAATCCGGGAACGGCGATTATTTCCCATATATGGCGAACTTGAATAATTGCTACGACACAAGCGATCCGATCTTCGTCATCAAGGGCTGAATCAAGGCTGACAACATCGTCAGTAATGGCTGGACGACACGGGCGACGATCCGAGCAACTTCGTTGTCTGCTGGCCCGACTAGCGCCAATATGACTGAAAGGTAACAGCCGAAGCTACCGACGCATAATTGAAGATTACCCCATCTGCTCCTTGTCATGGACACGACCGCCTACACATCTATGCGATTGCCGAGTGAGCTGGAAGGTCATTTCCATCCGCTTCCCGAATTTCAAGAACAAGCAGTCAACCCGGGCTACATGATTTTAGGCGAATGCAATCCCCTAAAATTTGAGTTCCAGCACTCAGATGCTTCTGCTAGCTTCATGAAACAACGAAGCTATTTCCCGGTCAGTCGAGGGAAGCAATGGCGGACGGACATTTCGCCAGCGTTCTTCTTGCCACTCGTAAGCTAGATAACCCTTCATCACCGCAATCGGCGAATAAGTGTCGACTTTCCGCCTAAGGTCTAGAATTTTTGCATTCATGGCTTCTAGATCACCATGTTTGTTGCCCAAAAACATATCGTAAACATCACGTATTGCTTGTGAATTGATATTGCAGGTTGCAGATATGCAACCCGTGCATCCATTTTCCAGTCCTGACTTGAGATAGAATTCAGAGCCTGGGAAAACAGACAGATTGGGCGCTGATGAGCGAATACTCAACGTGTGTTCCATTTTTCCGGAACTATCCTTGTAGGCCACGATAGTTTGGGGGAACGCGGTGCTCAATTTTTCGGTTAACTCTGGCGAAAACCCCATACCAGCCATGGAAGGTATGTGGTAGAGACAGATTTTTAGATGCGGGCTGTCTATAGTCTCGATCAGTGTCGAAAAATGGGCATACAGCCCTTCATCGTTAGCATTCTTGTAAAAGAAAGGCGGTAGTAGCATGACCGCAAGACATCCGCGGTCCATGGCGTGACGGACAAGCTGGAGAGTTTCGGGAAGATTGCAAAGACCTGCTCCAGGCATGATTTGCAATGGATTGACGCCACCATCAACGAGACAATCTACTGCGTCAATTCTTTCCTCGACAGACATGCTAAGCGCTTCTCCGGTAGTACCAAACGGAGAGAGCAAATGGATGCCTGAATCTAGCAAGCTTTTCGCATGCCGCAAGTACAGGTCGCCATTGAAGCTCAAATCATCATTGAATGGAGTAAGAATTGGGCAGACTATGCCTTTCATGGAGCTTTTGTTCATTGCTCTGAAGTTGATAAAGCGACCTGACTATGCCGGGAAGTTTTTATTTTCGCGGCATGCCGAAACCAAGAGCATGAACTACCTTGCGAAAGCTAGCCTCCGACTTTTCCCTTACAAGCAAGTGCTTCTTTCCCGAAGCGATGCACAGTTTCGATATCTGTTTGTCTGAGGAAAGCATTTCAGCGATTTCCTCGGTAGCGCATTCAACAAGCAATCCGCGACCCTGCTCGCTCAAAGCTTTCCCATTCCGCTCAATACTCCGCAAGAATCCCTCCACTTTTTCTGGCAAGGGCTGATCATCTCTGTCTTCAAGGAATGAACGTAAACTGTCCACATCCTGGCCCTTCTCGATTGCTGTAACTGACTTCGCCCGATCAAGTCGCCAGACTCCCTCTGCCTCGGCGTTGACCCAGGTCTCAAGCAAAAGGGATTCCTGTGCGGAAAGCGGTTGGTTCGCACATATTCGCAAATCAGCAAAGACTTGGATGGGAGTATGTTCATGCGTCGACTGTGATGCATATCGATCGGCAAGGTTCAAGCAGTAAGCGCCAAGCGGATTCAGCCGAAAATACTCAAGCCCATCATAGCGGCTCAGGAAGCTAAGCTCATCGCTCCCCCATAAGCCATGGAAGTCGTCGCGGGCATTATCTGGATGGGTGTAAGCGACATCGACAAGGCCAAGCGTGGCTGCGTATTCGAACAGCAGACAGCGGATGTACCTTCCTTGCAGTAAACTCCACTCGTGATAGCCGCAGTATCCCATGTTGCCGTATTGCGGGTCGGATATGTAAAGCAGCCATGGTTCACTCGTGATCTCAAAGTGGTATCCATCTGCCCGCATAAATCTTGAAAATTCATCGAAACGGATCCATTGCCCTACGGGACACTGCTCCAATGCTTTGAACACCAATGGTCTGCGCTCGAAAGCGGCTGTCATTGCTTTCCGGCCTCTGCCGCGAGTCTGACCATTAATAACATCAATGCGGCTGAATTCGTCAATAAGATTGTTGTCAATCCACCTTGTCCAAAGGAGCCGTATCGTGTCTTCGATGGGTGCGGTGAATGCGGCACGGCCAGCTTTGGTCAATTCGAGCTTTGAACCACGAAGCTGCACGAGCTTGCCGGCTTGCAATAGCATTGGCCAAGCGAATGCGCGAACAGGCCCAACACCCCTTCCGATGTAATATTTCTTTGATCCGGCTCGAAAAAATCGCCGCCAACCAGAATATTCGAGATGCTTTTAGTAGTAGCTAATGTAGGTCGACATGTCTTGGCACTGACCGAAATACGCCCATTTTCTACCAGTTGTAGCTGCGTTGGAAATTCCTTGAGCGCAGTCTGCTCCATGTTGCGAAAAATAAGTGGAACCTTGTGGAATTTTGGCGTTTCACCACTGGGAACATAACGACTATCGCGCCGTTCAACATGCTCTGGCAATTCCACTTCTATCGCTATTTCGACTTTGGGAGGAGGCTGAATGAATTTCATCAGACGCTCCTTTAAATCCTCGGGCATGAGCGTTAGTTCATGAGAATGAAAGCCTCGATAAATGAAAAACTCTATGGCCTCTGATCCTTCGTAATATCTCGGTAGTTTCGGCACCGAACCGTACTTCGCCCTGAATTTCCCCCAATTCACCTCCCCTGACGGATCATGGGCCGCCTCTCGGACAGCAAGCTGCTCAATTTCTCCCAAATTACTCCAGAGACTTTGAAGAAATTCGCCCGTGAGGTGGCCTGAGATCACGACTGCCATGTCTGCTTTCCGAGTGGGAAGCGGCTTTGGAATGTCCAATTGAGATATCATTCTCCGTAGCTTGTCGGAATGAATATTCTTCAGAAGGTTCAACAGGGTGCGATTGATGGGATTCCCCCAACTATCATGAAATTTAGCCAATGCAGTGCCTCTAATGTAGTGGTGAAGTCGGCTTGAGAAACTTGCTTTGTTATCCGGACGAACAAGTATACTTTATGCGTGAATTTCAGGCTGAAGAATGTTAACCCCTGACGAACTGGTCTTGCAAGAAAACTGGAGCGATCTTGAGCGAATCCGGAAAAAGCCGGATGTTGATCTTGATCGACTCCATGCATACCGCACAAGCCGGCTAAAGCAGGAATTGCGGCATCATGATGTAGCCCTGTGTGTAATGGTCAGCCCGATCAGCCTCCGCTATGCGATTAATTACCGCAATTATGCGGCTTTCATGTCCCACATTCCCTGCACCTATCTGTTCTATCCTGCTGAAGGTAACTTTATCCTGCATAATGGATTCGATCCTGGGCTTCCTGTACGAAATCAGCGCACGGGCCATCCCATCTCCTACTTCTATGGTGGAGACAATCTTGAAAATTTTGCAGAGTTGCTTGCAAAAGACATCGACAGCTTCCTTTCTGAAATGGGTACAACCAATCGCAAGGTCGCTGTCGAATACGTCAACCCCAGCATCACGCTGGCGTTGACCAGGCGCAATATTGAAGTAATTGATGGTATCTTGATTACCGAGAGAGCTCGGTTAATCAAGTCTGATGATGAAGTCAACTGCATCCGCTGGGCGATTTCGGTGGCAGAACATGGAATTGGAAAGATCAAGGAGTCACTGAATCCGGGCATATCGGAACTGCAACTGTGGGGGCTGCTCAATTACACCAATCTAGCCAACAATGGGGACTGGCACGATGGAAGAATGCTCGCTTCCGGTCCCCGGACAAATCCGTGGTTTCAGGAAGCTAGCAAGCGAATAGTGGAGTCCGGGGATCTGGTGGCATTTGACACCGACATGATCGGTCCAATGGGTTATTTTGCGGATATTTCGAGAACGTTTCACTGTGGGCCAGGCAAACCAACCCAGAGACAGAGATATCTGTATCGTATGGCCATGCAGGAGATTGAGCACAATCTGGAACTGATCAAACCCGGAATTAGGTTTTCGGAACTTCAACAATCCGCCTTTGTGGTGCCCGAGGAATTTCAAGAAGGAGCCTATCCCTGTTTTGTTCATGGCGTTGGTATGTGTGATGAATATCCTCATCTGAAGCCTGTATACCGAGGCCCCCTACCCTATGATGATACTCTTGAATGCGGCATGATTCTTTGCGTCGAGAGCTACATGGGCGCGAAAGGCGAGAAGGATGGCGTCAAGCTTGAGCAACAAGTTCTTGTGACTAAGCGCGGCTACGAACTGTTAACCAATTTTCCTTATGATGCCGATCTTGCATAGCTGGAAACAGATTATGGTGTCAAATTATCCCTGCCCAACTTCATATGAGTTCAGCATTATCTTCACTCCGGTTTCAAAAGAAGAAGATGGAAGAATATCTGAAGAAACCAACTCGACTCTGGATCAAGAACTTCGAATTCAGCAGAATTTCACATCGGAAATCGATATAGACTCCTGAAATACTGGAAACTGGCTGGGGTGGGAGGATTCGAACCTCCGAATGCCGGAATCAGAATCCGGTGCCTTAGGCCGCTTGGCTACACCCCAATTGGACTCCTTGAGTAACTGTTTGCAGATTATGATTCTGAATTGGATAATTTATCCAATTCCCGAAACTGCATGTTGATCATCCGTATCGCGGCTTTGATACCCGCAAATACCTGATTTGCATCAACGCCTCTCGTTCGATACCGCCGACCATCCGTTTCCCATGTGATAAGACACTCAACCAAAGCACTCGTGGTACCGCCTTTTGGAATTCTTATCTGATAATCGATTAATTCAGGAAAGATGATCTCTGTCTGATCTAGAATTACTCGAATTGCATTGATAAATGCATCGAACCCTCCGTTACCACTTCCCGTAGCCTTGTATCTTTCCCCGTGAAGTTGTGCATGAATACTGACGATTGAATTCAACTCCAATCCGCTAGTGATCGTACAATTGAGCAACTCCAAATATCGATGACCTCCCGATTCAAGAGCATCGGCAATAATCAAGGGAAGATCTTCAAGCGTGATCTCTGTTTTTGAATCACCCAGACTTACAATTTTGTCCAGAACTTTTTGTTGGTCTTTTTCCGACAGGCTGATTCCTATAATCTCCAGGTTTTTTTGCAGGGATGCCTTGCCACTCATCTTGCCAAGTGCATAAGACGTCGAACGATTGAATCGATCAGGACTCAAACGAGTCTGATACAGCTTGGCTTTCTTGTCGCCATCTGCATGTATTCCAGCAGTCTGAGTAAATACATTGGATCCAACAATTGGCGCATTCTCGGCCACTCTTTTGCCGGAGAAATTTTCGATCATCTGGCTTATCGCGTAAAATTCCCTTTCATGAATGTTCAGATCAATATCCATTTTGTCCCGAAACACCGTACAAACCTCGGCTAAAGAAGCATTACCTGCTCTTTCACCCAGACAATTTATGGTGCAATGGATCGAAGCAACACCCGCTTCCACCGCCGCCATCGCATTCGCGGTCGAAAGGCCATAATCGTTGTGGGGATGGAAATCAAACCGGCAATCAGGATATCGAGAAATCATGTCAGAAATACTTCGATTGACTTCTTTTGGCGTCATTATTCCTAGTGTGTCCGGCAACATGACATGCTCAATTGGCATGTCTTTAAGTGCTTCCATCATTTCAAATACATACTCTCGGTTGTCAGCATATCCGTTTGACCAGTCCTCGAGATAAACGTTGACTTCAAGGCCGCTGTCTTTTGCATACTGAACCGTTTTCTCGACACCAGCGAGGTGTTGCCTAACAGTCATTCTCAACTGTTCTCGACAATGTTTCTCACTGCCCTTGGTTAGTAAGTTGAGTATTTTGCCGCCAGCACTGCCAATCCAGTCTACACTGGACTTGTGGTCCGTGAAGCCGAGAACTTCAACACGTTGAACACAATCGTGATTTGTCGCCCATTTGGTGATGCGCGAGACGGCTTCCCACTCTCCTTGAGAAATCTTCGCAGAGGCAACTTCAATGCGATCTACTCGTAAAGAACCAAGCAAAGCTTTCGCTATAGTGACCTTTTCTGATTGTGAGAATGACACCCCTTGTGTCTGCTCACCATCTCTCAACGTAACATCAACAATTTTGATTTCTCTGGATTGCATAACTCGAAAATAGTATTCTGCAAGAAAATATTTCTATATGAACTATCAAATGAATAAGGCAAGCGATTGATAATTCTATATGATTGAATCCATTTATGAGAAAAAATATTGCAAAGAAATGCAATTTTCAATAATTTTCACTGAGCGCTCTTTTCATGCGTTTAAGTTTCTCGGATAAAATCGGTCGAGAGGTTGCGAAATTCATTCGAATACAACCCTCACCGCCAAGTCCAAATTTCACTCCTGAATCTGCTGCTACTCTCGCATTCTCGAGAAAAAATTCTGCTGGGTCCTGATCAATGGACAAAGCTCGACAATCAACCCACGCAAGAAAAGTTGCCTGATTCGGAATATGTCGCAAATCGGGCATGTTATCCTTCAGATAATCAAAAAGATAATTTCGGTTTGACTCCAGATACGCTAGTGTATATTCGAGCCAATCATCACACATCTCCCAGGCAATTCGAGTAGCCCTGTTACCAATTGAATTGGCGCCCCCGCGAATACCTTCGGGAAACCGATCAAACCGCTTGCGTAGAAATTCAGAACCATAATGCACAATCGCAGACCGAATTCCACCCAAATTATATGATTTGGTCGCAGAATTAAAGGTTACCGTCCGCTCGGCAATCTCCTTTGAAATTGAGGCAAATGGAATATGCGGTCCTGCATTTGAGTATCTCAAATCACAATGTATCTCATCAGATACGACAATCAGATCATGTTCCATAACAAGATTCGCTATGGAATCCAGTTCATCTTTTTGCAGCACCTTACCAGAGGGATTGTGTGGATTGACCAATAAAAACAATTTCGCTCTCGAGCCGATACATTTTCTTAGCTGATCAAAATCTACCTGCCATTCATCTCCTGCGGGTACAAGTGGATTAAACACCATCTCTCGTTTCATTTTGCGACATGCTGAAAGAATTGGGTGATAAATTGGTGTTTGCATGATCACTTGTTCATCTTTTTCGCAAAGTACGGATACAGCGATATAGATTGCCTGGACAATATCAGTCATATAGTCAAAACCGCCAGGGTCTGGTGTCCATCCATATCGGATCTGCATTCTCTTGGAAAACAGTTCCGCCAAATGCTCTTCCTCCATCTTTGGAGCATAGGTTAAATCACCAACATGAGCGATGGACCGGAGCATGTCGGAAATGGGCTCTGCAACTGGGTAGTCCATATCTGCAACCCATGAAGGAATCACGTCAGGGTCATATCGAGTCCACTTTATGCCCCTTGATCTTTGAGCCTGCTCTAATGTGATTTCGTCATAATTCATATCTGTACCAGTTCCCAAAACAGTTCTTTGCGGCAAATCTCAGTGGAAAAATAACCCGCTGATCAGCTGATCAAACAAGTTCCACTATCATGGAAATTCGGCATGGCAGGTAGAGGGAAAGAAAAGTACGCACAGGAGAAGTCTGGAGGTATACGAGGGACGAGTTTGACTTAACCTGCACGTTCCTTGATTATAACAGACCTTAGCTAGCCATGAACAGAATTGTTGCAAATTATGCAGATTTCATGATTGAAATTGAATTTCTGTATTACTTTGGTCTATTTTCACATGCATTAGAGTCCTTCATCCTTCATCTTGTAGCATGCAGTTAAAATTGTCTCACGAAACTCAAATCACCATAGCTACGCGTGTAATCCTGATCATCAGGAGCCTTGTTCGAATCACGCTTGGTACGACCGATCGTTAGACGTGGACTGAATCCAAAGATGGTCAAATCCCGCTTGAGAAAATTGACGCTGATATCGGTGGTTTTGTCTTTTCGATGACTTCCGTCATCAGTTCGGATATTCCCCGAATCCCATTTTGTTCTGCGTAATGACCCATTCAGCCCAACTGTATAACCACGAGCTAGATCTCGACTAACACCCAGAAATATGCCTCTGCTCTTGTTTCGACCTTCTTTGAAACGGGGTCGATCGCGCCCCCACAGAAGTGATCCGGAAAAAAACAAGTTTGATGTGGCGTAGAATCTTGCACCAAGTATGAGATCTACAATGTGTCCGTTGTTTTGGGGATCAGCTTCCCGGTAATATCTTTCTGCCCAAGACAGATCAAAATTCAGTAAAGTGCGAGGACCCGTCTGGTGCCTGCCTTCAAAACTGACACCATGATCGTTCGAAGTGATCCTTCCCGCCTCCCATCGACGGGTAGTAGTTGCAAGCAAGCTGACAGATGTCTGTTGAGATATCAGAAACTGTGGGCCAACATGCAAGGAGAGAGCCGTACGGTCATAAAGCCTTCTCTCATAGTCGCGTTGAGATAGATCAAGTCCCATACGCAGTCGAGAACGTGAATTGATTGGATAATGATATTCGCCGCCAGTGAAAAGCCGTAGGCCTACTCCGGATGTTGGAGGTTCATTATTACGCGTAAAAGGCAATCCAAAAATTTCAATTATCCGTTGTTCGGACACCTGTCCGATATTGGTATCGGGGGCAAGAGCAAAACCAAAGTATGCAGTCCATCGTTTGCGAGCACGAATGGCATTCAAAAAACGCTGAACGTTTGCAGCTACAGTTGGCGGAATATCACCGGCCATTACCCGTTCAAAGTGCCGTTTTGATAGCCCATCCTCACCTTTCATGAAGAATGCACGGGCCAGTTCGAGTCTTACGCGAACACGTTCCGGATCGGCAGCCAGGACTGCCAAAAAGGCAGCTATCGAAATATCCAATATCTCTTCGCGATCTTTTTCTGCAAGTTCAGCATTATGGGCCGCATTCAGGGTAGCCATGCCAACATCGAAGAGCAACGATGCGGCTTCCGGGTCGTTTGCGAGCGGCTTTAGAATTTCAAAGGCGGGCTCCCAACGGCCTGCTTGTAATAGCGACTGTGCGTTTTCAATAGGCGACACTTGAACAACTGACTCTGTCGATTCAGATGATTCGCCAGTAGCTTCCTGCGCCAGAGCGGAAAACGCTAGACTCATGGCAACCAATATTGTCGTAATTATCGTGGTAAGTTTCAATCTAGAGAGCATCCTTAATTGCATAAATCAGTTTGAGAAATTTTCTTGTCGTAGAGGGGCCTGCCATTCGCCTAAACACTAGCCATATCTGGCATGGCCACATGGCAATTTCTAACCGGTGGTGTAGGCGATGGATACTACCAAAAAACAAGGCCAATTAACAGATGAAATTGTCCACGAAGATCGTACTACTTGAACAGCAGTTTCTGCACCGACGATCTTTATTTAATGGGAATTATATATTTAAGTAACATTACGCCACTTCACATATCTTTTCACGGATCAAAGGGGTATCCAACGATAACGCCCCTCCCCGTGCAGATGCCCCAATCCCGGAGGCCAGCATGTTGCGGGCCGCGTTCAGGTCCGCGTTTTCGGCATGGCCACAGGCCACGCACCTGAACACCGCTTGCGATGTTCGGTTCTCCTTGCTGACATGACCGCAAGCAATGCAAGCCTGCGATGTGCAGGCAGGATGAATCTTGATGACCTCTGCCCTGTATTCCAGTTTCTGCTCCAGTCCGTGCCAGCCGGTCTTCAGGATTTCGCGATTCAGTCCCGACCTGGCTTTTACGTTCTTGCCCGGATCGTCAACCGTTCCCCTGGCTGACTTGGTCATGCCTTGCGTGTTCAAATCCTCAAGCACCACCAGTCCTGCATTGTCGGCAATCTTGCGACTGGTTTGATGCTGCCGGTCGCTTCCGGCATTTTTCAAATGCCGGTAACATTTCTGCAATTTCAAGCGGGTCTTGTGCCTGCGCCTCGAACCCTTGACCCGTCTTTGCATCCTGCGCCGGTATCGTTTCAAGCGGGCTTCCTTTTTCGCCAGATCGGGCAGGTAGTGGATGGTTTCATTGCCGTTGCTGTCCACTACTGCAACCTGCCCAACATTTCGATCAACCCCTGCGGTCACTCCGTTGTCCATCTTTTCAGGAATCTCAACCTGATAACAGACAACCGCATGCCATTTGCCCGCTTGCCTGGTTACGGTTGCCTTGACCGGCTTGCCCTCCGGACAGGGATTGCCACCCTTGCGCTGAATTCGCAACCAGCCGATCTTGGGAATGTGCAATCTGTCGTCCCTGATGCGGACATCTTGGGGAATAGCAAGGGATGGATCAGTCCCATGCTTCGACTTGAACCTGGGAAAACCTCTACCCGACTGGAAACAGGCCTTCCACGCGTCAGATTGATGTTTGAGAGCGTGTCTTGTTATCGCGCATGAATACTCGTTCAGCCAGTCAACTTCCTTGCGCAGTCGGGTGAACTCGACACCCAGCGAAAAGAGCGAAATGCTTGGCTTATGGTGATTGTCGGGGAATACCCGATGCCGATTCATCTGATCTCGGTTTTCACCGAGGAAGTGATTCCAGACAAAACGGCAGGCTCCGGCCTGACCTGCGAGCTTTTGAGCCCTGGATTGCGAACCGGGAATGAGCCGGCAGGTGATGTTGCGGCATGTTGTACAATCGCTCATGCGGTTCAACCTTACTCTCTTAAGTGTTGATTTGGATATGGGAATGCAAATCCCATATCACGCATCATATGCAATTTTACAGGCATGGTCAAATGTTACTTATGTATATAATTCCCTATTTAATCACAGCCAGTTTGGGCCAATCCCCGTTTTGAAATGAAATCCTTGATTTGCTAACTCGCTAATCCTTAAATAGAAAATTTGAAAGTACTTCCAACGCCTTGTGTGGCATGGTTTTCGAACTGTTTGGCTTTTCACCCAATGGATGATTCTGATTCCAGCCCAAAATCCACAGTCCATAATGCTTTGTGCCCAATAAAGCAGTTTCTATTTAAGGGTTAGGATAACTTAAGGGTTAGGATAACTCCGTAGCCATACGAGTTGAACGAAAATTTGATAACATGCGGGATCCGACTGTCCGAATTTCGTCGGTTTCGATTCACGGATTATAAAGACTCAAATCAATTTTTGCATGTTTAAATTCAATTTTTTCAAGAATGAACTTCGATTGAGATTTTTCGAATGAAAACATGTTAGACCGTTTGAGAATATGTATTGCATTCCTGAGAATTTTTCTATCTCAAGGTTACCTCAAGATCGACCAAAAACACGAAAGGAAACGAAATGCTAGCAGAGTGAGATTTCCTATCGGCTTGGCCTGGTTAGGCAAATCCTCAATTGATGACTCTAACGTACCAGCAACATTTTGCAAGCAGACAGATCCAAAACCCTTCGCTTGGAAGCACAACCCATATTATAGACATCAAATGCAAAATTTCAATCTAATGATTGATCCCTAATCCTTAAATAGAAATGATTTTACCCGTTATGAGCCGGTATTCGAGCAGTTGAGCGGAAAAATGGTCCAGAATGGTCCGGGCGGCCGGATTCCGATCAAGAATGATTCTCATTCATTTGCCAGATCGTGGCGCGGCGGCGGGTTTTGAGCCTCAGAGCAAATTCCGGGCGTGCGAATCCATGGCTCTGTTCGGCCAGTCCTGGATGGGTCCAGAGGAATCAGGGAATCAGAACAGGCGGCAGGTGCGGATCATCCAGAGTGCTTCATCCAGCAGTTTCAGATCCACCGGGTTGACCTTCAGCACCCACTCCCGAGAGTGACGCACAATCAGACCGGCAATATCATGCAACCGGCTTCGGAACGTTCCGGCCCGATTGCCATGCCACTCGAGACCGAGTGTCATGCGCAGCAGAACCAGCAGGTTACAGGCAATCACATTCAAGTACAGATAGACCGCATTGGCTCGGAATGTGCTGCAGGGCAAGTGAGCACCACTGAAGTCGCTGCGCAGTTCCTTGAGACGATTTTCCGAGCTGTCTGCACGCTGGTTGTACCACCACACGATCTCCGCATCGCCGAGCCCTTCCCGATCCAGATCCGTCGCGATGGCACGGTAGATGAATCCGTCTTTCAGGGCACTTTCCCCATCCACCGGATTCAACTGCTGTTCCTGCATCGCAATCTCCATCTGCTCCGGCTGCGCTGGAGTATCGGGGTCCTGAGGCTTGACTTTGCCGGGCACTCGGGTTTTCTGCACCACCAGGCAAAAGGCTTCCGGAGTCTTGTCCATCGCATGCCAGGTTCGGGCGAGAAACTCGGTCTCGGAGAGAGAACCATCCTCATCGACTACCGGCTGCCACTCCGATTCCGGAATCTCCGCAATCAAGGCACGGACATTCCGGCTCATCCTGGCCCGAATGGCAAAACGGGCTCCCTGTTCCCGGCAGAGATTGATGACTGCCGCCTGACAGGAAGCGGCATCGGCTCGAAACTTGGCAACCCGAACGCCTTCTGGCAAGGCCTCGATACAGTGCTTGAAAAACTCGACATTGCGGGCCGACGGCGGCACATTGCCCTTGCGCAGTTCCGCGTGCAGCACTTGACCGGTCTCTGCAATGTGCCCGACCATCGGGGTAAATCCCCGCTTGCCTTTATACGTACGATCTGCGGTTTTCTTTTTCGCATGAATCACCGTCGCATCGATATCCAGGGTCACCTGATCACGGGTGCCGAGACTCGCCTGCAACAGTTGACGATTGACCTCGGGCAAGACATTCCTTGAGGCCCGATGCTTGCCGACCGAACGCAGCCAGTTGCCCAGGGTACTGGAACAGGGAATCGACTGGAATCCCAGTAGTTTCATCAAGCTCCGGTCCTTGCGCAGGTGCACGATGTCATCGAGGTGCTTGGCGCCTTCATGCAACATCAGCATGAAGATATGAAAGAGGGTACTGTGTCGATAGCCTCGATTGCTGCCCGGGGCAGGCATCTGTTGATCAATGATTGCCCCGAGTTTGAGACGCTCAAGCAGGGCTGCTGGAACGGTCAGTCCGGCACGGGCGGTGATTTTTCGATTGCTTTTCGCGGTTTTGTAGGGTAGAATTTTCATGATCCTTGTGAAATGGAGTGGTTGATTTTTTTCACCCAACGGGTGATGTTTATGGAACGCCTATTTTACCACTAATACTCTATTTTCACAAGGATTTTTCTATTTTTCCCGATTTCTAATTGTCGATTAGGGTTGATCGTGGAAACTTGATAACGGCCTGGCTCTTATCCAGGCTATTTGATCTTGATTTTCTTCTATCGCAGTTAACATAGAGGGGTTCAACCAGGCATCCGCAATCCAGTCTGCAGATAAGTGTAAAATGTATGTCAAGGAGATTCTCGCCAGGTCAGAGCTTCTCCACACGAATGCCCAGCAGGTCTCGATCTTCCCGACCAAACGCCATTCCGATCAGGTGGACGGGCTCCCTGCGACGGCGATACTTGTCGGCATGGCCTTTCTTCCGAATCTGCGAGATCGCCTCATCCAGGCCTTTTTCGGTTGCGGTTTTGCTCTCGACCATCTTGAGTTCCAGAACGAACACCTGCTTCGCATGCAGCACCACCATGTCCGAGCGGCCATGGCTGGTCATCTCCTCGGCCTTCAGTTCAACTTCGGTTGTGCGAAAGCACAGGTACAGCAAGCTTGCGAACCAGGATTCATGATGATCCAGGCTGCCGCTGTCCGGCCAGGCATGGGGAATCCCCGAGAGCATGGCCTTGATCTTCACCTGGAACGCCGAGTAGTCGTTCTCTGCCAGAGCCTGAATCAGTTCCCTGCCCAGAACTGCTACCTGCTTGCCCCGCTTGGTCAAGTGTTCGGCCAGTCCCATGCTGAAACTCCTCTGCACTTCGTAATTCGGATAGTACAGATGGTACAGAATGTTCTCCCCGTCCATTTCCTTTTCCTTGATGGTCAGATACCCGGACTGGAACAGCAAGGCCTCGGGACTGAACGTGCCCAGTTCAAACTTTTTCAGAGAGGAGGCTTCGACCACGAGGTTTTCCAGCTGCAGGGAACTGACCCGGTTCTTCTCCAGTATCCGATACAGATAACTCGCCCCTCCGGATTCGTACCAGTGTTCCGTATATTCACGTTCATAAAAGAGATGCAGAATGTCGTGGGGATTGTAGAGCTTGTCCTCGCCTAGCCAGCTGTAGCCGTTGTACCATGCACGAATCCTGTCCCGATCCAGCCCCGCAAGCTCGGGAGCAAACACCGTATCCAGATCCCGATCGGTATAACCGCAGATGGCCGCATACCTCGGCGACAGGCTGATGTTCGTGAGATTGTTCAGGCGGATGAAAAACTGGCCTTGGAAAACATCGTGATGCCGGTCACGAACACGAAGCGGATGTGTTTTTGGCACTCTTCAGGACGCTGTAGATTTCTCTGAGGCTATCCCGGCTCGCTTTAGCCTTCTCGTCATCTTCCAGCACATCCAGTACCGGCTTGTCATGTTCATCGACCAGTACCACGACCTGCTGACCGGTTGCCTGGTGCAGGCGGGTCAGAATGCTCCGAAGCCGGTTGGGAGAATCCGTGACCGGAGGCAAGGATTCGAGACCGAACGCCAACACAGTCTCGTGCAACTGGTTAAGTATGTTTTTCTCCAGGGACTCGGGCGTGCTGACTGTTCCATCCAGGGTCAGGCGAACCACCGGATGCTTGACCGACCAGTCCCAGTGCGGATGAATGTCCAGGCCCCGAAACAGGGGCTCATTGCCCTCGAACAGTTCCTGCAGGGTATCGACCAGCAGACTCTTGCCGAAACGGCACGGACGTGAGAGGAAGTAGAAATCACCCTCGTTGATCATTTGCCGGATCAGGGGCGTCTTGTCAACATAGTAGCAACCGTCCTGCCGAAGATCGGAAAAGGATTCCTAGCCAAGCGGTAGCGCACAGCGTTGTGTCTGATTTTGCTCACTCATGATGTGATCATCTTAACATGGCTGAAGCAAGTAGTTATACACTTGCTATACCACTGATCTATACAAGGGAAATTACATACGAAAGTAACGAAACAGCTATCCGCCAGTCCGGTTGGGCAGGGCGAGCTATTCCGGATCGGGGTACTTGATCTTGATGGGCTGAAGGATGGCCCTTGCGGAATTATAGCAGTGGGTCAGCTTTAAAATGGCCGAGCGGGGCCGAAGAAAAAGGGCGGCCGCAGACCGCCCTTGGCATATGTCCGTTCGGGACGCGGTCAGCGTATGCGCACCCCGTTCTCGTCATCCTGTCAAGAGTTCAGGGTCGATCATCTGAGATCGGGATGACCAGGGATCGGGTCGGGTTGTACATGATGAGAGAGAGATAGCTCGGCCGTTTTTGGCTTCTGGCCTTGTTGGAATCACCCAAACCAGTTCCGATCAGCAGAGTCACTCGGGTAACCGGCACATTGGGAATGGGACTTTCGGAAAGCAGCGTTTTGCTGCAGAATTGTGCACGGCCCTTCGTTGTCCACACCGTCCCGGTTAAGACGCCGGCGGCGCCCACATAACCCCCATCGCACTGATTTGTGCTGTCAGCAACATGATCACATGGACTGTTGTCCCAGACAACGACGCAAAGCTCCAGAGGTGGATTGGTGATCGGGCAATTGCTGGGCAGGGGCAGTTCGAAACTGATGATGGTCTGGTCATTGGGGGAGAATCTACCTAGATCCCCAACGGGGAAGGCCTTGGTCATCGTGATATCGCTGGTCGTACACCGGGCCTCCGCCGTTCCGGCGGCCAGGGCGAGGGCCACCAGGGCGGCGGCCAGTGCCGTCAGGCGCTTGAGTTGTGCGATGCCGCATGGGGGGGGGGGTAATCTGTTTCATGATCATGTCTCCAGGGTTGAAATTGTTCGTTCGGCGATTGTGCCGGCTTCGCCCGCAAAATGCAAGCGAAATTTCAAGCTGGCCTCTACCGAAACTCTCCATCTTCTTTTTTAACGGCCGGGCATGTCAATCTTGATCCTTTCCTTCATCTCGGCCCCGGTCGGCTGGCAGCCGACCCGGCTGTTTCGTTACTTTCGTATGTAATTCCTTATACAAGGAATGGCTTGTTTAGCAAAATTCGAAACTGATTCTGCGAATTTACGGGTCAAGCTCTCGTTATCATTGATTTGGTTTTGATTTTCCCTGTGGAGTTCACCGCTTCGAGGCTGAACGGACGCTTCGAGCCCCTGATTCACCCCCCTGTCTGTCCATGAGGACTACGCCCTCATGGACAGACAGGGGGCAGTGTTGCACTTCGGAATGGAACTGGGGGACCATAGAAGATAGTCAAATCCGACAATGGAAAATTTGCTCAGTAGATGAAAGCACCGCCACGTTTCACGTTTCATCTACTCAGCAGTTTATCGCAACATCATTTTGGTACTGGAATGTCAGGCAACGAGTGAATTGACCTTCTCTTCACTCAAGGAAAATACCAGCCCGTCTTCACTGGCATCGACCCGAATCGCGTCGCCTGGTTGGTATTTCCCTGCCAGTATTTCATTCGCCAATGGATTTTCCAGTCGAAGCTGTATAGCGCGCTTCAAGGGACGTGCACCATAAACCGGATCAAAACCTGCTTCAGCCAGCAAATCAAGCGCTTGATCAGATACTGAAAAGGCCATGTCGCGCTCAGTTAACCGCTGAACCAGTTGCTGGATTTGAATCCTGGCAATCTCTCTCAAATGCTCATTCTCAAGCGAATGAAAAACGACCATGTCATCAATTCTGTTGATAAACTCGGGTCGAAAGTAATCACCAACGATTTTCATCACTTCTGATTTCATGAATTGATAATCGTTCTTGCCACTCAAGTCCTGGATTCTCTCTGAACCAAGATTGGAAGTCATTATGATTACCGTGTTTTTGAAATCAACTGTGCGTCCTTGACTGTCTGTGAGCCGACCATCATCAAGCACCTGCAAAAATACATTGAATACATCGGGGTGTGCTTTTTCGACTTCATCAAATAATAGTACTGAATAGGGTCTTCGCCGAACCGCCTCAGTCAAATATCCACCTTCCTCATATCCGACATATCCCGGAGGTGCGCCAGTCAGTTTTGCTACCGAATGCCTTTCCATGTATTCCGACATGTCAATTCGAACCATGGAATCTTCGTTGTCAAACAGAAATTCAGCCAAGGCTTTGCATAGTTCCGTTTTGCCTACACCAGTTGGCCCCAGGAACAAAAAGGATCCATACGGTTTACCGGGGTCTGAAAGACCGGCCCTGGAACGTCGAATCGCATTGGCAACTGCACTGATCGCTTCATTTTGACCGATTACCCGCTTGTGCAAATTGGCTTCAATTTCAAGTAATTTTTCGCGTTCTCCCTGCATCATTTTTGATACCGGAATGCCAGTCCATTTTGAAACGACATCAGCAATTTCATTCTCGCCAACTTTGGAACGCAACAAAGACATATCCTGCTTGGAGTCCTCGGCTAGAGCCAGTTTTTTCTCAAGTTCAGGAATCCGCCAATGCTGAAATTCGGCCATTCTCTCCAAGTCTCGACTCCGCTCAGCCTGCTCCAATTCCGTTCGAGCACGATCAAGCTGTTCACGAATATGCTGACTCCTCTGGACAGCCGATTTCTCGATTTTCCATGATTCTTCAAGATCAGCATGTTCTTTTTCCAAATTCCCAATCTCCAGCTCGAGATCCATTCTCCTTTTTTCGGTTGCCTCATCCGTTTCCTTCTTCAAGGCCTCATGTTCGATCTTCAAAAGTATCAATCTTCTATCCAGTCGATCCAGCGGTTCAGGCTTGGAATCAATCTCCATGCGAATTCGGCTGGCAGCTTCATCTACCAGATCAATTGCCTTGTCTGGCAATTTACGGTCACTGATGTATCGATGCGACAATGTCGCAGCTGCAACAATGGCCGGATCCGTTATCGTCACACTGTGATGAACTTCATAACGCTCTTTCAGACCCCTCAGGATAGCAACCGTATCTTCAACAGTTGGTTCATCAACCAGGACTTTCTGAAAACGTCGTTCCAGTGCGGCATCTTTCTCGACATACTTGCGATATTCGTTCAGAGTAGTAGCCCCAACACAATGCAATTCTCCGCGAGCAAGTGCAGGCTTCAGCATGTTCCCCGCATCCATGGATCCTTCGGCTTTCCCAGCGCCAACAACTGTGTGCAATTCATCGATAAAGAGAATAACCTGCCCTTCCTGCTTGGATAAGTTCAGAAGTACCCCTTTCAATCTTTCCTCAAACTCACCCCGGAATTTGGTGCCCGCTAACAATGCGCCAAGATCAAGAGATAACACCCGTTTGTTGCGAACTCCCTCAGGCACCTCCCCATTAACGATGCGTTGTGCTAAACCTTCTATAATGGCTGTTTTTCCAACCCCTGGCTCACCTATCAGAACCGGATTGTTTTTTGTTCTTCGCTGCAGGACCTGTATTGTTCTACGAATCTCATCATCACGGCCAATAACAGGATCAAGTTTTCCTTGTTCAGCGCGTTCAGTAATGTCAACCGTATATTTATCAAGCGCCTCACGGTTTTCTTCAGCATTTTGACTGTTAATCGTTTCTCCATCGCGAATCTGGTCAATTACCGATTCAATCAGCTTTTGTGAACCGCCCGAACTACGCATCAATTTCCCAAGTTCGCCTTTGTCAGCTGCCGCTGCCAAAACAAACATTTCTATCGAAATGAATTGATCACCTCGATCCTGAGAATGCTTGTCGCAAATATTCAGCATCTTTACAAGCTGATTCGAAAAGCCAATGTCTCCCTCATTACCCTCAATCTCAGGAAAGCGATCAATAATCTGACTTAAGCCCGAGCGCAAACTGTTTACGTCGACTTGACTTCTCGATAGTAATGAACCAACTCCATTATCCTGGTCAAGCAGAGCAATCATTACATGAGCCGGTTCAACCATTGCGTGGCTTCGACCTACCGCAAGGCTTTGGGCATCAGAGAGGGCGATCTGAAATCTGGTGGTAAATTTATCTATTCTCATGTAAATTTGAACAATACTCGCTGTATTACACTACATTGCTATTCGTGCTTCATATGTGGGGTGAAAGGGGTTGAAGTTCAAGACGGCAGATCAATTCCAATTCTGCGCCAGTCAACACAATCTTGAATGGCTAGATTACTCGCCTTGTTTACTCGAAAACCACGGCGTAAAAATTCCGGGATGCTCTCTTTCCCATAAAGTAGAGATGAATATTAAGATATAATCACAGTTTGACAAACGAGAATCCGGCAATTGGCAGATTCGACAAATCGCCCCGATTGAATAAACCTTCTGTATACCACCAATTATGAACACTGAAATAGTGATTCTTGCAGGCGGGAGTGGCAAACGAATGCTCTCTGGCCGACCAAAAGTTCTCCATACGCTGGGAGGACGACCCTTGCTTCACCATATCATCGAATCATCAGCAACGATCCAACCCAAAAAAATCAATATTGTTGTAGGGGAGAAAACAAAAGATTTCATTGTTGAAGAGGTAAGCTGCTACCCTCTGAACCTGACCAACCCAAATACTGAAATTGCCTGGATAACCCAGCCTACACCTGAAGGGACTGGTCAGGCAGCACTATTGGGCATTGCAAATATACCCGATGACACTACCGTAGTTATCCTGAACGGAGATATGCCGTTGATAACGCCAGATACGATTGCGCGAGTGGCTGAAGTGAACAACAACCTGAACATGGTTGCTTGCTCTATCGATCATCCAAAAGGCTATGGTCGAATCCTGCGAGACAAAAATCAGAAAGTAACACGCGTCATTGAAGATTTGGATGCTACTGATACGCAGAAATATATCCTCGAGGTTAACGTCAACTGTTTCGGGGCAAAGGCGAACTGGATGAAAAAATGGCTCCCTGAACTGAATACCAAAAATTTAATGCAGGAGTACTACCTGCCTGATATTGTGGCTTTGGCAAATGCTGATGGTCACAACATTCAATGTATCCAGCCATCGGAACCACAAGAAATCTACGGAGCCAACAATCAGGTTGAGCTCGCAAACATTGAAAGAATTTATCAGAAGCGTGTTGCTACCCAGCTGATGAAAGAAGGGGTCAGCATCATGGACCCAACACGGTTTGATATGCGCGGTATTCTGAAACATGGACTCGATTGCCGAATTGATATTAATGTCATTCTTGAAGGGAAAGTCAGAATTGGTCATAACGTAACTATTGGTGCAAACTCAATCATCCGAAACAGCGTAATCGGCAACAATTCGGTTATCCTTGAAAATTCCATGATCGAAAATTCCATGGTCGGTTCTCATTGCAGGATTGGACCATATGCCCGAGTACGCCCAATATCGCTCATTGGAGACCATGCCAAGATTGGCAATTTTGTCGAGGTGAAGGAAAGCCTGATTGACAAGGAAACCAAAGCGAGTCATCTTTCCTATATTGGGAATGCTCGAATAGGCAAGAATGTGAACATTGGCGCAGGTGTCATTACAGCAAACTATGATGGATCCAGGAAACACAAGACCACGGTCCAAGACAATGTATTCATTGGTTGCGATAGCCAGTTGGTAGCACCACTGAATATCGGCGAAGGAGCAACAATAGGAGCAGGTAGCAGTATCACGCGTGATATTGACAGCGGTACTTTGGTGCTCACCCGCGCCCAAAGACAAACTTTCCCAAACTGGCAACGAAGCAAGGAAAAGGAGACCTGATCTGAATCTCGCGCAACGATAACTTTGCCACTATCTGTTCCATCTAGCCATGTGTGGAATCATCGGCGCAATATCTAACTCAAATGTATTGCCGATCTTGCTCGACGGTCTGAAACGTCTGGAATATCGAGGCTACGATTCGTCCGGCTTCGCCATTGTCGTAGAACCAGGCAAATTCATGAGATTGCGTGCACCGGGAAAATTGGTTGAACTGGAACGTACCGTCAATGCAAATGGAAATATTGATGGTTGCACGGGCATTGCTCATACTCGCTGGGCAACTCATGGACCTCCGACTGAACAGAATGCACACCCCCATATCAGTGGCGGTCGAATTGCTCTTGTTTGCAATGGTATCGTGGAAAATCATGAGGAGCTTCGAAACTGGCTTGTCGGTCAAGGCATGGAATTTCAGTCGGAGACTGACACCGAAGTCATTGTCAACCTCATACGATTGCACATGGATAGCGGTCAGGATTTCTTGTCTGCAGTGAAAACCAGCATTCAATCCCTGAAAGGGGCATTCGCCATAGGAATTGTCAATGCTGATGAGCCCGGAAGAATGATCGGCGCACGACGCGGCTCGCCCCTGATTGTAGGAATTGGCAAAACTAGTGCTTTTCTGGCGTCCGACATTGCGGCATTGATTGCACAAACCCGCAAATTCATCGTCCTGGAAAACGGGGATATCGTTGACATCCAACAAGGCGATATTCAGATCACCGATCTAGACGGACAAGTTCAGCATCGTGATATTCAAATCAGTGACTTGAATCCACAATCGACTGAAATAGGGAATCATCGCCATTACATGGAAAAAGAAATCTTTGAGCAGGGGCAAGCCGTGTCGGATACCCTTGAAGGCCGGATCACTGCCTCCCGGATTCTTGAGGCTTGCTTTGGTACAGAAGCGAAACAAATTTTCAAAAAAACAGAAAGGATCCAAATTGTCGCTTGTGGCACGAGTTATCATGCGGGATTGGTTGCCAAGTACTGGCTAGAAAATGTTGGCATACCCTGTCAGGTAGAAATTGCCAGTGAATTTATCTATCGCAAACATCCGACTCCCAAAAACTGTCTAGTGGTTACACTCTCCCAGTCTGGAGAAACCATCGATACTCTCACTGCTCTGGATTATGCAAAGCAATGTGGGTACTCCAATTCACTAGCCATATGCAATGTACCCGACAGCTCTCTAGTACGCAATTCTGAACTGGTTTTCATGACTCATGCCGGACCAGAAATTGGGGTTGCATCCACCAAGGCATTCATTACTCAACTGGTCGCTTTACGTCTACTGACGATCGTTATGGCGCGAAACCACTCATCACATGATCTGAAGGAAAGCGAATCGATTCGTGAATTAAGAGAACTTCCAGCCAATGTGGAAGCCGCCTTGAATCTGGAACCCACCATCCGGGAAATTGCACAACAATTTGCCGACAAGCAACACGCATTGTTTCTGGCTCGCGGCATTCATTTTCCGATCGCTCTGGAAGGAGCGCTCAAGTTAAAGGAAATCAGTTATGTTCATGCAGAAGCATATGCTGCAGGAGAACTTAAACATGGACCTTTGGCTCTGGTTGATCGAAATATGCCAGTAGTTTCGGTGGCACCAAACGATGCGCAACTCGACAAGTTGAAGAGTAATATTGAAGAAGTTCGTGCACGCGGTGGTAAACTGATCGTATTTGCAGATTCAAAAACCCGATTGTCCAGTCGAGAGAACTTGCAGGTTATTCATGTTGCATCCGTAGAAAGCACAACATCTCCGATTATCTTCACCATTCCACTGCAATTACTTGCTTATCATGTTGCCCTGATCAAGGGTACTGATATCGACAAACCGAGGAATCTGGCAAAATCCGTAACCGTAGAATGAATAACACTGCTTCCATGTTGGATTGCTTGACCGATTTTTGGGGGAATCCGTTACTGCGTACCCTGTTATCTCACGAAAGTCGATGAGTCTTTATAGGCAAATATATCGAATTGTTGCACAGATTCCTCATGGCAAGGTAGTCAGCTATGGTGCAATTGCAAATCTGCTCGGTTGTACTGCTCGAATTGTTGGTTATGCAATGGCCTCAATCCACCCGGACCAGAATCTGCCCTGGTACCGGGTAGTCAATTCAAAAGGCGAGATTAGCTCGCGAAAACATGGTCAGGGTGATCTTGAGCAAAAACGCCGATTACTGGAAGAGGGAGTAGGATTCGACAGTTCCGGGCGCATAAATCTCGAACATTATGGCTGGCCGCTGAGTCATGATCTGCTTGAAGAAGAAGCTATTGAATTTGACAATTCAACAATCGGGTAGACCATGACGCCGGCAATTGCAATATCCACCGGAGAACCTTCTGGAATTGGTCCTGATATCTGCCTGAAAGCAGCCATGCAGTCTCACAAAGCCCGCATTTTGTTTGTTGCTGACCCAAACATCATCAAGTCACGGGCAGAGCTACTGCACGTCAAAGTCGAAATCCGGGAACTCGATGTTGATCAGGATATCCCTGAACATCGGCCCGGAATCATGCAGATATTACCGATCAAAGCCCCGCATCATGTAATTGCCGGCGAATTGAACCCGGCCAACGGTGAATATGTCATTCAATTGATTGATATGGCCGTTGATCTATGCAAGAACGGATTTTGCGATGCCATGGTCACAGCATCGGTGCAAAAAAGCGTGATCAATGAATCAGGAATAGCATTTACCGGTCATACCGAGTGGATAGCTGAGAGAACCGGCTGTGATTATCCGGTCATGATGCTAGCAAATCAAAAACTCAGAATTTGTCTCGCAACGACACACATGCCGCTCTGTGAAGTATCCGAAAGCATTTCCAGAGAGAATCTTTGCCGGACTATTCAGATTATCCATACCGAGATGCAACAGCTGTTTGCCCTGAAAATTCCCCGGATAGCTGTATGCGGTTTGAATCCGCATGCTGGTGAATCGGGCCATCTCGGCGACGAAGAGATTGAAACTCTGAAACCGGCGATTGATTCGATGCAGAAGGAAGGCATTTCTGTAATCGGTCCGATACCCGCTGATACAGCTTTCACCCCTCAAAATCTCGACGAATGTGACGTTGTACTTGCTATGTATCATGATCAGGGATTACCAGTAATCAAACATTCCGGGTTTGGTGAAGTTGTCAATATCACACTCGGACTGCCAATTATCCGAACTTCGGTTGACCATGGCACGGCTCTGGATTTGGCCGGTACAGGCAAAGCCGAACATTCAAGTCTGCGCGCAGCCTTGGATATGGCAATTGATCTCTCAAAACGCAGATCGGGTAAAAGTTGAGTCGCTATCACCCTCGTAAACGATTTGGTCAGCATTTCCTGATCGATCAAGTCGTGCTTTCATCAATTGTCAAGATTTTCTCTCCCAAACGGGGTGACCGAGTTCTCGAAATCGGGCCCGGCACGGGAATGCTAACCAAGCACCTGGTAGAGCATTTGGACCATCTGGTTGTCATTGAAGTTGACCGCGACATGGTAAAACAGTTACGTCAACGCTACTCTGATGATTCCTTGACCATCCTGCAAAATGATATTCTCAAAACTAATATTCAATCACCGATAATTCTTGGCGAGAGTTCCAGCGTTCGGATTATCGGTAATCTTCCGTACAACATATCTACGCCTTTGCTATTCCACATTTTCGATAGCCTGGACATTATTCAGGACATGATGTTCATGGTGCAAAAGGAAGTTGCCTTGAGACTGGTTGCCAAGGCCGGTGGTCGCAACTATGGCAGACTTTCAGTCATGGCAGGTTTGAAGGTTGAAACCGACCTCCTGTTCGATGTGAAACCCGAGAGTTTTTACCCGGCACCAAAAGTTACATCTTCAGTCATTCATATGCAACCGAGGCATCCATCGAGATTGCCCAAAAATCAGCAAAAACTGGATTTGATCGTCAAAACCGCGTTTTCAAATCGCCGAAAAACTCTACGCAATGCTCTTTCAGGAATGATTGTCCCGGAACAATTTTTACATGCCGAAATTGACGAATCATTGCGCCCTGAGAACCTTGATCCACTCGATTATTTACGCCTGTCAGACATAACAAGCTAGCCTCTTGCAACTGGCAATCGAGACAGTTTCCCTAAAATTTCGCATTCAATTTCCGAATGTAACTTTCGTGTTTTCTTTCCTTCCGTACGAATAGGTGGACCAATTATGAGATCAATTTGTCCTGAGTACTTGAGCAAGCTGTTTTTTGGCCAAAATACGCCAGCATTGTGTGCAACGGGTACAACAGGTGCACCAGTCTTTGCCGCGATCATGGCGCCACCAATCTGAAATTTCCCAGGCTGTCCAGGACTGTGTCGAGTACCCTCTGGAAAGACCACCAGCCACCTACCCTCTTTCAAACGCTCCGTTCCTTGTTTTACCAGACTATCCAGAGCGCGAATTTTCTGTTTTCGATCGATCGCAACTGGATGAGTCATCGCAAGTCCCCAGCCAAGAAACGGGATTTTCAGGAGACTTTTCTTCAGCAAGAAAGATTGAGTCGGAAAAATCAACTGAAACGCCAATGTCTCCCAAGCCGACTGATGATTCGAGATGATGATTGAAGGTTCGCTGGGTATATTCTCCTTTCCCTGAACATGAACAGTAATCCCGTAGATTGCAGACAAAGTCCAAATATTGAATCGAGCCCATTGCAGAATAATTCGATCCTTTAGACTCGATGAAATTCCAGCAGCCATTACGGCCAGCAGAAATATGACGACAGCACTTGCGACCTGTCCAGATAAGTAGATCAATGCCCGGAGATATTGCATTTATGGATATTTCCGTTCAATGTGATTGATGCAATAACTCGGCAACAAAACATTCGAGATCTGGATAGACCGGCGTATCTATCAGATTCAAATCTTCGAATAAGCGAATTTTCTCAGCTGTTTTTTTGCCTTTGCCGGTTTTCACGAGAATGGGTTTGGCAGAGGCTCTGGTCGCTGCTTGCAGATCACTGAGAGAATCGCCAACCGCATAGACTTCCTGCAAATCAATATTCAAGCGTTCAGCCAGCTTCAAAAACAATCCTGGTGCCGGTTTTCGGCAACTACTCGTTCCCTTTTCACTGTCGGGACAGAAAAAAATGGCGCTGATCTCACCGCCAAAGCGCGATAGTTCATGCAACATCTTTTGATGGATGCGGTTTAGTGTATTGATGGTCAATAAGCCAAGGGATATACCGGGCTGATTGGTTATGATGACAACACTGTAGTTTTCCCGAGTGAGCCTTGCGATCGCCTCAAGACTTCCAGGGATAGCAACCCATTCTTCTGGAGATTTGATGCATGAATCAGAGTCCTGGTTGATCACGCCATCGCGACCAAGAATAATGAGCTTGAACTTATTCATGGGATTCTTCGAATTGAGAGACCCGAATTCTTCCCTTGATCATTTTGGACGGTCGTCCAGATAATTCTTGCACTTTCTTCCAAAACGCCTCGTTGAGATCAAATTTGGCTGCAATGGCACTGCCGAGCAACAGGATCAGCAAATCAGCACATTCTTCCGACAGTTGATCAATGCTCTTGCCCTTGCTGACACAGGCTGATATCTCGCCAAGTTCTTCGGCCATCAGTGCAACCCGATAGACCATATCCTCACCGACATACTTGTCAAATTCATGTTTGTCATGAAAGTCCTGAACAGCTTGCAGCATCTGAGCGAAAGAGTCTTTATTGTTCATTGCTTTTCCAATCGGAGTTGCGAGAAATCAATCACATCAAAAAACATGGATCGAACTGATTGCAAGATGTTCATTCGATTGACTCGCACCTTTGGGTCTTCTGCATTGACCAGAACGTTGTCAAAAAACTGATCAATATGGTCGCAAATTCCATAAAGCCTGTGAAATCCTTTTTGATATTCTCCCTGTTGCTTGTCTTCAAGCACTCCCGATTCGATATCGATCAAAACCTCGACCAATTTTCGCTCGCTTTCGTGATCAACGAGAGTCCGATCGATCTCTTTTGGGGAGACAAATACATTGGGCATGTCTCTCAGAATATTGGAGATGCGTTTATTGATGGCAATGATTGATGTAGTCATTTCTGGCTGTTCCGTCAGAAATTGACTCGTCGTCTGAATTCGATTCAAGAAATCAAGCGGGCGTGTCGGCCGGCCGGCCATAACCGCATTCCAGAGATTCGTCTCATAGCCTTGACTCGCGATGAGTTGTCGTGATCTAGCCAGGATATACTCGATAAGTTCCTGTCGGACTTTATCCCCCGTATCAATATTTTTCCATCCCTGAACTTGATACAGTTCCATACCCCATTCGATCATTTTTGCCAAATCCAGATCAATTTTGTTTTCAATCAAAATGCGCAAAATGGCGAGAGAGGCACGTCGCAAACTGAATGGATCTTTTTCTCCGCTTGGTACATCGCCACATGCAAAAATCCCGCATAGGGTATCAACCCGATCCGCGACCGCAACACTGCTTGCAATACCTGCCGCTGGCAATTCATCACCAGAAAATCTTGGCAAGTAATGAGATTCAATCACTTCAGCGATATTGGCATGATATCCCTCCGCATGGGCATAATAACGTCCGACTACCCCCTGAAGTTTCGGAAATTCCCCAACCATTTCGGTCACCAAATCTGTTTTGCACAGACGTGAAGCCAGATCAGTAGCCGCTTCATCAAGCCCCCTGTGTTTTGAGATTTTTTTTGACAATTCAACAATGCGATGAGATTTATCAAAGATAGAGCCCAATTTATTGTGAAAAACCAACGTTTTCAATCGATCAAATCGATCCAGGAGGCGAATCTTTTGATCCACTGTCCAAAAGTACTCGGCATCAGAAAGCCGGGCACCAAGCACTCTTTCATTACCTTTACGGACTCTGTCCGGGTCTTGGCTATCGATATTGGTTACCACAATAAATTGCGACGCAATTTGATTATTCTGATCGACCAAATGAAAGTATTTCTGATGCGAAGTCATGGTTTCAACCAACACTTCTCTGGGCAGACTGAGAAAACGTTCATCAAACGAACCTACCAAAGTTATTGGCCACTCTGTAAGACCGACCACTTCATCCAGCAGATCCGGATCCATTACTGGCTTGAGGCTATTTTGCTGAGCAACACGGTTAACCTGATCGCAAATCGTCTCCTTTCTAAGTGTGTAGTCTGCGATGACAAAACCTTTGTGCTGCAATTCATCGGTATAGCGATCCGCATCGTTGATCGAGATTTGCTCCGGAGCGTGGAAACGATGACCATGTGTGATTCGGCCACTTGTCATGCCCATAATTTCAAAATTCAGCACCATATCGCCATGCAAGGCAAGCAGCCAGTGTACCGGACGTACAAATTCATGCTCACAATCACCCCAGCGCATTCGCTTGGGGATTGGCAATCCACGAATCGCAATATTCAGGATTTCCGGGATAATGGATTCGAGTGCTTCGCCTTGAATTGTTTTGGTGTAAGATAGCCACTCTCCCTTGTCGGTCTTATGTGTTTCAAGACTGCTTACGGGAACACCGCAAGAACGGGCAAACCCCTCTGCTGCCGGGGTCGGTGTACCATCTTCCGTGAATGCTACCGAAACAGAAGGTCCTTTCCTTTGTTGTTGCTGATTTGGCTGAACGCGTAATACTTGTTCTATTTTGACTCCAATCCGCCTTGGACTAGCGAAGGATTCCCGTAACAAATTATTGCTGCTGCTCAACAGGCCCGAACCTTTCAGAGCGTTGCCAATCGACTCTGAAAATGCATCCGACAGGGACTTAAGTGCCTTGGGCGGCAACTCTTCTGTACCGATCTCGATTAGAAGTGTGTGCGCTTTGCTATCCATGAGCTCCTGGTCATCTGGTGTTGCTTCCATGTGACTCTTCAGCTTGTCCTGCCGTTTCTTCTTGGAAATCCCAAATTTTCACGGCTCGCATAATATTCACTCGCTACACTACGAGCCAAATTACGGACGCGCGCAATGTATCGAACTCGCTCGGTCACACCAATTGCCTGTCTGGAATCAAGCAGATTGAAGGCATGTGAGGCTCGCAGAACCTGTTCATAAGCGGGCAATGGCAAATTGCATTCAACCAGATTCAACGCAGCCTTTTCAGCTGATTCAAATTGATGCAGCAGAGCATCAATATCTGCATATTCAAAATTATAGGTTGATTGTTCCAACTCGTTCTGCCTGTAAATATCTCCATAAGTCCAGGTTGACTTGCCATTGACCCAGACTAGATCGAACAATGAGTCCACGCCCTGAATGTACATCGCGATTCGCTCCAGTCCATATGTGATCTCACCGGTAACTGGCCGACAATCAAGTCCGCCTACCTGTTGAAAATAGGTGAATTGTGAAACCTCCATTCCATTCAACCAGACTTCCCAACCGAGTCCCCAGGCTCCCAGGGTGGGCGATTCCCAGTCATCCTCAACAAACCGTATATCGTCGCTTAGGAAATCAAATCCGAGATGTCGCAGTGAGCCAATGTAGAGATCCTGAAAATTTTCAGGTGAAGGCTTCATCACAACCTGGAACTGGAAGTAGTGTTGCGTACGATTGGGGTTTTCTCCATAACGACCGTCGGTGGGACGCCTTGAAGGCTGGACATAAGCCGCCTGCATTGGTTCAGGTCCGATCGCGGCCAGGAAAGTAGCCGGATGAAATGTTCCAGCCCCTACTTCCATGTCATAGGGTTGCAAGACTACACAGCCCTGATCGGACCAGTACTGCTGTAATGAAAATATTAATTGCTGAAATGTAAGCATTCGAAATTTTACCAATCTATCCAATTATGACATTGTCATGGCTACATGCTGCTCTTCATTGAGTTCAGTAATCGCGTAAATTGATCAATCTCCTTTACACGTTCTTCTTGGATCAGCAGTCTAAGAACTGGTCGTCGTTTTTTCCGTAAAACCAGAAAATCACCATCCGCCTGCGCCCGGTGCAAACGACTGAATCCATATTCTCGACCAGGTATCTGGATTTCCAGTTCATGATCTTCGACAATTTCCAGGAAACACCCAATTTGTGGTCCTCCTTTGTGGTACTGGCCTGTGGAATGAAGATATCTTGGTCCAAACCCGATTGTAACAATGTCGAATTGAGACAGGAATGCATCAGCCAAATTTTCCAGAGATTTTTTAACCGCCCTTTCCTCGGGCAGATAAGCAAGTACAGCGAGGTAACTTTCTTCTCCAGCCTGTTTGCAGAAACTTTCGATTTTGCCTATCGAGACATTGGCAGATTCAGAGCCACACTGTAATGTGACATTCCTGAAATCAGGTCTTTCCGCATTGGATATCTGTTGCTGGCTGTTTTCAAAAAAACGTAGCGTTTCCCTTTTTGATAGTTCGACATCTGGCTGATCAAAGGCGTTTATATTCAGACAATTAGCTACGATTGATGTTGCCGCCATCCACTGCATGAAGATTGCTCCCAGGTCGTATTCATCCTGCATGGTAATTATGGTCTGATTGGTTTTTTGACCGCACATTTCATGAGGATTTTGAGAATCGAGTAGTCCAATGCTGATCGATTGATATTTGTCAGACGAGAGTATTCGACTGTCAATTCGTTTTGGATTGACAGGAAGGATTCCTTTGCCTTGTTTACCCAAGCTCTCAGCAATCAATTGCTCGACCCAGCCAAACAATGAACATAATGGAGTCTGCAAATCAATCCCCAATGTTCCGTAACCGGATACTGAGCATGCATTCAAGGCTCCAACCATGTTTAGCAAGTCAGGGGATTTTCCAACCAGGCATTTTGACCATGACCGGTTCAATTGCTTGCCTAACCGAACCAGATCAATTCCCAACAAGGCAGCTGGTACAAGCGAGAAGTAGCTCAATGCGGAAAATCGACCGACTATATCCTTGGGAGTGATGAATAACCGGAGGAACTTTTCGGTTGAGGCGATCTTGACCAACTCTGTATCGGAATCGGTAATCGCAATAAACCGCTTGTTTGGAGGTCCTTGCAGAGATTTGGCTTTTTCGAACAACCATGCATACAAGTTTCGCGTTTCGATGGTAGTGCCCGACTTGCTCGAGACAATAAATATGGCCTGGTCGTCAATTTCCAGTCGTTGCAAAGTTGCTGGTGAAGTCGTATCCAGCAGCGTGAGGTCAGGAAAACCCTCTTGTTTGCCGAAAACCGAATAAAAGACTCCAGCTGCCAGACTCGATCCTCCCATTCCAATCAGGAACATGTGCTTGACTTGATGTTCGGCTACCAATAACTTCGCCCACTGCATCAGTTTGCAAGCGTGTTCATCTATAAATTCGACTGAATCAAGCCAGCCGAGTGGTGGATTATCGATTTCCTGCCAAAAGGATGGATCATGTTGCATGAATCGCTTGATCAGTAGTTCAGGGGCATTATTCATCATTATGGGTGGTTTTGATTTGCTTCTATGCATCACCTCGGTATCGCCAACTTTTGACATGGCTGATCCGCAAGCCAGTCCCAAGCGTGAAGGATGCGCGAACAGGCCGATTAACTTGATCAGATTCTTCCATTATCTTACAGCTATACAATCACCATGATGATAAAAAAATTGTGAAGTCCGAGTACACGGAGTTGTTACAGAGCCCACTTACTCGGATTGTTCTTGCTAATGAAACCTCTCTGCCTCTTTGACGATCTCGATAGCAAGCAACGGCCGAACAAAATCCGGATCGTGGAAACTCTCGGCTTGGTCTAAACCGGAAATTCCGGCAATGCTGGAGCGAATGCAAACTCTCTCAATCGCCCGACCAAGACCCTTGTCATGCCCTGCCCTGTCTGACTCACAATCCACATGGTTTGTGAAACTCAGCCCATATCTTGCTTCTGGTTCATTATCTGGTTGCAACCAAACGACAGGAATAACGCATGAGATCAACTCGGTCGGTTATCGTACATGGAAAATCGGCAGTCGATCTCATAACCGCCACCTTGAGGGTATTTCGGGCATCAAACCATGTTTTGATCACGTCATTATCAAAATTTAACACTCAGTAACATCTTTGCAAAACCAGCTTTTTGTTCAAAACAGGCCGGGAACGAAAACTTTGCAAGATTGATCGAATATTCACGCCGTGAAAGAGCTTGATCGTTGCCAGCTAGTTTCTGCTATTTGACATGGTGAGTTGACCATGACTTATAAATCGTGGAACTAAAACAATCCTTCCACTTGTCCTTGCTGATTGATGCGAATTTGGTTCGCTGCTGGCACTCTTGGCAACCCCGGCATGGTCATGATATCGCCACAGACCACGACGACAAAACCGGCACCGGCAGACAAACGAACTTCGCGTATTTCCAAAGTATGATCCACGGGCGCACCTTTTCTGGTTGGATCTGTGGAAAAACTGTACTGCGTCTTCGCAATACAAACAGGCAGATGTCCATACCCACTGTTTTGCAAGTTGTCAATCTGACTGCGGGTTCGTGCGTCAGCAGCAATACCATCAGCACGATAAATCTTTGTTGCGACAGATTCAATCTTGTCCCAAAGTGGCATGTCGTCTGGATAGGTCATCGTGAAATCGGCTTTTTCCATATTCATCAAGTCGACGACCGCCTTTGCCAAATCTGTCGTTCCCTTACCTCCTTCAGCCCAGTGATTGGCCATCACTGCCTTGATTCCATACCCTGCACAGACTTCCTTGACAGCAGCAATTTCAGCTTCCGTATCGGCCTCAAACTTGTTTATGGCAACAACTAAAGGAAGACCAAATCGACGGATGTTTTCGATGTGACGGGCAAGATTACTGCATCCATTTCGAACCGCTTCAACATTCTCGTTGAACAGTTCATTTTTTTCGATGCCCGCATGCATTTTGAGTGCTCGGATCGTTGCAACCAGTACCACGGCATCAGGTGATATTCCACTTTGTCGACATTTGATATCAAGAAATTTTTCAGCACCTAGATCAGCGCCGAATCCGGCTTCGGTAACTACATAATCCGCCATCTTCATGGCGGCTTGAGTTGCAATCAATGAATTACAGCCATGAGCTATGTTTGCAAATGGCCCGCCGTGCACAAATGCTGGATTATGTTCCAGGGTCTGGACGAGGTTCGGAGCAAGAGCGTCTCGCAACAACACGGTCATGGGCCCTGGCGCATTCACAGCGTCTGCCATTACCGGCTTTCGATCTCGTGTGTAACCGATAACAACCCTGGATAATCTTTGTTCCAAATCCTTGATGTCGCTGGCCAGACAAAATATTGCCATCACTTCCGAAGCTACCGTGATATCGAATCCGTCTTCTCTTGGAAATCCATTTTTCACCCCGCCCAATGAACTCGTAATCTCGCGCAAAGCTCGATCATTCATATCCACGACCCGTCGCCAGCTGACTCTGCGCACATCGAGACCGACTTCGTTACCCCAGTAGATATGATTGTCAATCAGAGCTGAAAGAAGACTGTGCGCCGATGTTATTGCATGAAAATCTCCTGTGAAGTGAAGATTAATGTCTTCCATGGGTATCACTTGTGCGTAACCGCCTCCGGCCGCACCACCTTTCATGCCAAAACAGGGCCCCAGCGACGGTTCTCGCAAACATACCATTGACTTCTTTCCGATTTGGCTGAGCCCATCAGTCAGGCCAACAGATGTGGTGGTCTTCCCTTCTCCCGCAGGCGTAGGAGTAATCGCTGTAACCAATATCAACTTGGTATCGGATTTGTCAGGCAGAGACTGGATGTAATCGAGATCGACTTTGGCTTTGGTATTTCCATAAGGCACCAATGCATCATTGGGTATGCCGAGTCGTTCTGCAATATCGGTGATTGGTTCAATTGTTGCAGCTCGCGCAATATCAATATCGCTCATGAATATGAATCCGTTAGATAAGAATGTTGTTCAGTTATTCCGAGCAATCAGGCCGCGCTTACCTTTGCCGCGCAAAATTTGAACTCGGGTATTTTTCCAATTGGGTCCAATGCAGGGTTTGTCAAAAGATTAGCCGCCGCCTCGGCATAACAAAATGGCACAAAAACCATATCATCCGGGACTGCATCATCCATTCTTGCGACCAACTCGATTGAGCCTCTTCGCGTGGATATCTGAATACGTGCCCCTGGAATGACATTCAGTTTTTGCAACGTGTCAGAGGAAAGAGTTGCCACAGCCTGCGGCTCGATTTTGTCCAGCACACTGGCTCTTCTTGTCATGGCTCCGGTATGCCAGTGTTCAAGTTGACGTCCAGTACTTAATATCATCGGGTATTCCGCATCCGGCAATTCGTCGGGGGAGATGATTCCCGCAGGTACAATTTTTCCTTTTCCATTTTGTGTAGGAAATCCGTCTTCAAAAACAATGTCATTACCCGGGCGATCCGGTGCATCACAGGGATAAGTTACCGAACTTTCGCGATCAATTCTCTCCCATGCAATATTGTTTAGAGACGGCATTAGACTTGACATTTCCTGATAGATCTCAGCCGGTCCTCGATAATCCCAGTTCATGCCGATACGTTTTCCGAGTTCAGTGGTAATCCACCAGTCAGGACGAGCCTCGCCTGGAAGTTGCAGTGCCTTACGTCCCATCTGAATCTGGCGATTGGTGTTGGTAACCGTTCCATCCTTCTCAGGCCATGCAGAAGCGGGAAGAATGACGTCGGCATGGAATGCCGTTTCAGTAAGAAAAATGTCCTGAACAACCAGATGTTGCAAACTGGCCAGCGCTTCCCGAGCATGCTGTACATCCGGGTCGGACATCGCTGGATTCTCGCCCATGATGTACATGCCATGAATTTGTCCTTGATGAATGGCCCGCATAATCTCGACTACGGTCAAACCCTTTTCTGGATCAAGGGTTGTACCCCATGCGTCTTCAAAACGAGTTTTTGGACTTTCTTCAGAAACCGGTTGATAGTCGGGATACATCATGGGAATGAGTCCTGCATCGGAAGCTCCCTGGACATTGTTTTGTCCACGCAATGGATGCAAACCGGTTCCAGGTCGACCAATCTGGCCGGTAATGAGAGATAAGGCAATCAGGCAACGTGCGTTATCCGTGCCATGCACGTGTTGAGAAATGCCCATGCCCCAAAAAATCATTGATGCTTTGGAAGTGGCGTATGTTCTCGCTACCGTTCGTAACGTCTGTGCATCAATTCCGCAAACCGATTGCATGTTTTCGGGGGGGAAATCATGGATATGCTTGCGGAGACTCTCGAATCCTTCAGTATTTTGACTGACATATTGCCGGTCATATAGCCCTTCTTCAACAATGGTATGAAGCAAGGCATTTAACATGGCTACATCGGTTCCGGGGTTGAACTGTAACGTGTGAGTAGCATAGCGTTGCAATTGGGTTTTTCTGGGATCCATTAGAATCAGGGTTGTCCCCTGTCTTGCAACCTGCTTGAAGAAAGTTGCAGCGACCGGATGATTGCTTGTTGGATTCGCGCCAATCAAAATAATGCAATCCGATTCTTCAGCAGCCATAAATGGAGCCGAGACTGCGCCCGACCCAATACCTTCCAGAAGCGCGGCGACTGATGATGCATGACACAATCGAGTACAGTGATCGACATTGTTGGTGCCGAAACCTGCACGGATCAACTTCTGAAAAATATACGCTTCCTCATTGCTGCATTTTGCTGATCCAAAGCCAGCCAATGCACGGCTACCATGTTCATCCAGAATCTGTTTGAGGCCACTTGCCGCATAATCCAGAGCTTCTTCCCAACTCGCCTCTCTGAAAAAATCACGGAAATTCGATGGGGCAATCGCAAGATCTGCCGACTTTGCAGTCTGATCAATTCGGATTAGCGGCTTGGTTAGTCGATGGGGGTGTTTTACATAATCAAAACCAAATCGCCCCTTCACACATAACCGGTTGCGATTGGAAGGGCCGTTTCTACCCTGAACGGAAATAATTTCATTATTGTGGATTTGGTAAGTGATCTGGCATCCCACTCCGCAATATGGGCATACACTGTCGACTGGTTCCAGTTCAGGAGTTTGATCGATGCCATCCTCATTGACCCGGGTTGACTCCATCAATGCACCAGTTGGACAGGCCTGGACACATTCGCCGCAGGCAACGCATGTACTTGCTCCCATGGGGTCATCGAAATCGAAAACGATTTTTGCCTGATGACCACGTTTGGCCATACCAATCACATCGTTGACCTGAACCTCCCGGCATGCTCGAACACAAAGATTGCACTGGATACAGGCATCAAGAGCAACATGCATGGCCGGGTGACTGTAATCACGTTCAATATGGTCTCGTGCTGGGAACCGACTGGAAGTCATATTCAGGGTCTCAGCCCATTTCCACAGCTTCGAGTCTCGTTCATGGGCAAGTTCACGGGGCGGCTGATCTGCAATGAGTAATTCCATAACCAGTGATTGGGATTTTCTGGCACGAATTGAACCGGATCGGACGACCATTCCTTCAGTTGGTTTTCGAAGGCAGGATGCCGCCAATACCCGTTCGCCCTCAATTTCGACAACACAAGCCCGACAATTGCCATCTGGACGATAGTCCGGTTGGGGCAGATGACATAGGTGTGGAATATGCACATCCTCGCGATCAGCGGCCTGCCAAATGGTTTCTCCTTCCAACGCTTCGATTGTCTTTCCATTCAGGGTAAAGCGGATCGTCTTACTCATCGTCTACAAATCTTCGGGGAAATATTTTAGAACGCAGTGAATTGGATTGCCTGCCGCTTGCCCCAAACCGCATATCGAAGCATCGGCCATGACGGTACTAATATCTTCAAGGAGCGCAATATCCCACTCGGGTTTTGCCATCAAAACAGCTGCTTTTTCCGTTCCGTTTCGACAAGGAGTGCACTGACCGCAACTCTCATCACGAAAAAACCGCATCAGATTCAGTGCAACATCCTTCATGTTATCCTGATCACTGAATACAACAATGGCCGCCGAACCTATAAAGCACCCGTGCTTTTGAAGTGTACCAAAATCCAATGGGACATCATCAATTGAAGATGGGAGAATACCCCCGGATGCACCTCCAGGAAGATAAGCTTTGAATTCGTGCCCATCCAGCATCCCCCCACAATGATTATCAATCAAGTCACGGATAGTAATTCCGGCCGAAACCAGTTTGACGCCGGGATCCTTTACCCGTCCTGAAACCGAATAACTGCGCAAACCATAACATCCATTGGCACCTGAATTCGCGAACCATTTTGGACCTTTCTCGATGATGTCTCGAACCCAGTGCAAAGTCTCCACATTGTTTTCGAGAGTCGGGCGTCCAAAAAGACCAACTTCTGCGACATAAGGTGGCCGATTGCGGGGCAATCCTCTCTTTCCTTCAATGGATTCAATCATTGCAGACTCTTCGCCGCAGATATAGGCCCCCGCACCACGGCGTATCTCGATTTCGAAATGATCGGAAAATCCTGCTGATTGCACTTTTGCAATTTCCATCTTCAGGATGTTGATGATAGCCGGATATTCATCTCGAATATAAATGTAGGATTTTTCGATTCCGACAATCCATGCCGCAATCAGCATGCCTTCAATGAAACGGTGCGGATCCCGCTCAAGATAATAGCGATCCTTGAAGGTTCCGGGTTCTCCCTCATCAATATTGACTGCCATTAGCCGTGGGGCTTCATAATCGCTAACGATCCGCCATTTTCGGCCTGTCGGAAACCCTGCCCCACCTAACCCTTTTAACTGGGATTCGTCCAGGTCATCAAGAATCCGTTCTTTTGAATACTCGTCATTGCGGCAAGCTTCCGACAGTTTATAACCTCCCGATGCACAGTATTCTTCAAAACCAATATATTCAGGAATTGTCGGATGTATATGTTTCGCTTGAACAGTCTTGATGAGACGTTTTACCGTAGCATGATCAACATGGTTATGTCCAACTTCGGCAACCGGTGCGGTTGAACAACGGCCCATGCATGGTGCTCGAAGAATCCGGACTCCGTCAATGGATTCTTGTTCAAGATCCTGAATCAGTTTTTCTGCATTTGCGAGTTGACAAGAAATACTATCGCAAACGCGGATCGTTATAGGTGGTGGCGGTTGCTCATCTTCATGCACAATGTCAAAGTGAGCATAAAACGTTGCGACTTCATAGACTTCACTTTGTGCTAGATGCATCTCATCGGCGAGAGCCGCTAGATGTTGACTTGACAAATACCCATATTGATCCTGAATCAAATGCAGATATTCGATCAGAAGATCGCGTCTGGGAGAATCGCCGATGAGTGTTCTGATTCTTGCTTTTGCTCTTTGATCAACCTGTCTACCTTTGGTATAGGGACGGGTTCTCCGAGTATCAGAATTCCGGAACCTAACTGCCGTGACTTTACTCGAATTCGTCTGCATGAATAAATATTCTGATCGAGATAGCTTGAGTGTTAGAAAAGTTGTGCAAGTATACAAAATTACCTGCAAGTTCAATTGTAACTTAGACGCTCTATTGCGACATGAATATATTACATTTTGGGAATTATATATTTAAGTAACATCAAGCCACTTCACATATCTTTTCACGGATCAAAGGGGTATCCAACGATAACGCCCCTCCCCGTGCAGTTGCCCCAATCCCGGAGGCCAGCATGTTGCGGGCCGCGTTCAGGTCCGCATTTTCGGCATGGCCACAGGCCACGCACCTGAACACCGCTTGCGATGTCCGGTTTTCCTTGCTGACATGACCGCAGGCACTGCATGCCTGCGACGTGCAGGCCGGGCTGATCCTGATGACCTCTGCCTTGTATTGCAGTTTCTGTTCCAGTCCGTGCCAGCCAGTCTTCAGGATTTCGCGATTCAGTCCCGACCTGGCCTTTACGTTCTTGCCCGGATCGTCGATAGTTCCCTTGGCTGACCCGGTCATGCCTTGCGTGTTCAGGTCTTCCAGCACCACCAGTCCTGCATTGTCGGCAATCTCGCGGCTGACCTGATGCTGCCAGTTGTCCCTGGTTTTTTTCAGGTGCCGGAAGCATTTCTGCAACTTGAGCCTGGTC
Organism: Candidatus Poriferihabitans sp.; assembly: GCA_965220975.1. Taxonomy (GTDB): domain Bacteria; phylum Pseudomonadota; class Gammaproteobacteria; order Arenicellales; family Poriferihabitantaceae; genus Poriferihabitans. The sequence goes on from OZ244855.1 coordinate 1,583,262, forward strand.
CTGTATCTGCGTCTTGAACCCTTGACCTGTCGGGCAAGCTTTCGTTGATACCTCTTTCTCCTCGCTTCCTTTCTTGCCAGCTCGGGCATGTGGTGGATGACCTCGCTGCCGTTGCTGTCCACTACCGCAACCTGTCCGACATTGCGGTCAACCCCTGCCGTGATCGGATTGTCGTTGCAGGAAAACTCGACCTCGTAACAGACAACCGCGTACCACTTGCCCGCCTCCCTCTTGACTGCTGCCTTGACCGGCTTGCCCTCCGGCCAGGGATTGCCGCCCTTGCGCTGGATGCGCAACCAGCCGATTTTCTGAATGTACAGCTTGCCGTCCTGTATCCTGATGTTTTCAGGAATGGTAAAGGATGGATTGGAACCATGCTTCGACTTGAACTTCGGAAAGCCCTTGCCCGACTGGAAACAAGCTTGCCATGCGTCTGATTGATACTTGAGGGCGTGTCTTGTTATCGCACATGAATACTCGTCAAGCCAGTCAATCTCCTTGCGCAATTTCGTAAACTGAACACCCAGCGAAAAGAAGGATGTCTTCGGCTTGGCGGCCAACTCCGGATAACGTTGCCACAACTCCATTTGCTTTCGATTCTCGCCCAGGAAGTGATTCCAGACAAAACGGCAAGCACCTGCCTGACCTGCAAGCTTGCGAGCTTTCGATTCCGAACCCGGAATCAGGCGGCAGGTGATGTTTCGATATGCGGTACAATCGCTCATGCGGTTCAGCCTTATGATCGTTAAGTGTTGATTTGGATATGGGAGCGTTAATCCCATATCACGCATTACATGCAATTTTACAGGCATGGTCAAATGTTGCTTATGTATATAATTCCCCACATTTTAATCGTAAATGCCGCATCGGCACAGAATTAGTCGATGGCGCAAGCAAAATCCATGCTTGATTTATTGTTCGCTTGAATCTGTGGTGCCTCCCAACGATATGCAGCTTTTGATGTTTTAAGCAACTACAAACCGAAACAGAATGTGGTTCTGCAGAATAGCATTTTGAGTGATCCAAAAACACGCCTGATCAAAAATTCTGCTTATCTGCTATTCAATCGCTTGCCCAATTCGAGAGACATGTATCAGATTCGTGGTTCCAGAGGTTCCAAAAGGCAAACCAGCGGTAATGACCACTGCTTGCCCTTCCGTAGCAAATTCTTCAGAGACAGCTATTTCCTTGGCAGCATGAATTACCTGCAAGACATCGGCCTCTTCATTTGCCACATTCACGACCACTGGATGCACTCCCCAAATTAATGACATATAACGGGCAGCGCCAATTGACGGCGTGATACTCAAGATTGGAGACAAAGGTCGTTCACGAGCAACACGTAAACTGGTACTGCCAGAAGAGGTATAAGTCACAGTAGCTGCAGCCGAATCAAGGATGTCAGTAATTCTCTGGATGCTATTACTGATTGCATCCGCGGTAGTATTCAAAGGTTCCGGATGCTGTGCTTGCATAATGGCATGATACTCCGGATCCCGCTCAACCTCTTCAACGATGCTATTCATCATCAATACGGATTCAACAGGGTATCGTCCTGCTGCCGACTCTGCGGACAACATAACTGCATCGACTCCATCATAAATGGCAGTGGATACATCTGAAGCTTCAGCACGGGTTGGGAGTGGATTCGACACCATCGAGTCCAGCATATGGGTTGCGACTACTACTGGTTTTCCAACTTGGCGGCAGGTTCGAATGATTCTCTTTTGGACTATGGGAACTTGTTGGGGAGCCAGTTCTACACCCAGGTCACCTCGAGCAATCATCATTCCATCACAAAGTTCAAGAATTCGATCAATTGACTCCAGAGCTGAAGGTTTTTCCAGTTTCACCATGATTCTTGCTCTATCCCCAACAACCTCTCGCATCATCTCGACATCTTCGGGATTCTGAACGAATGACTGCGCTATCCAGTCAGCACCATTTTGCAGGGCAAAATCAAGATCGATATAATCTTTCTCGGTGATGCAGGAAATGGGAAGAACAATATTTGGAATGTTCACCCCTTTATTTGCCCGGATCGTGCCGCCAACAATGACACGGGTATCGGCATAGGAGCTTTCGCAATGAGTAACCTCTAATTTGACTCGACCATCATCTATTAAAAGCTCGCTACCGATTTTCAACGCTGAAAATATTTCCGGATGAGGTAATGGTGCCCGATCTTTATCGCCTGGCTCAGGATTTAGATCGAGCCGATATGATGTGTCATTTTGCAAATCGACACCTTCATCAATGAATTCACCCAGACGAAGTTTGGGGCCTTGGATATCAGCCATTATGCCTATCGGCCGCGAAATCGATTCCTCCAGCTTGCGGATAATTTTGATTCGTTCTAGATGACTATGGTGATTGCCATGACTAAAGTTCAGCCTGAAGACATCAACGCCCGCGTACAAAAGTTTTTCGATAATGTTTGAAGTGGAACTCGCTGGACCCAATGTTGCAACGACTTTGGCTTTTCGATTTCTACGCATAAGCGCTCTCAGTGATGGTTGTATTGAAAAGGAATCTTTGAAAAACTGGAGCTTAATTTACAAAGAGGAATAAGCAATGATAGTGTACCTCAGGTTATCAGCAAACCAAGAAAGACAACAACGTCAGCTGGTCTAATCTGAATTCAGACCAGTATCAGGAGATAGTTTATGTATTTAAATATCTTGCTAGAAAACATGGTCTCTGGAAAATAGCGAAGTACTGACCAAGACCAGATTCAAGAGAAACCAAGATAAATTTGGCTAAAACAGTCAAAGAAACACACGGACAAATGCAACTTCTCTAAGCTGAGGAAAAACCTTAAAGGAAAGGAATATTTTGCACAATTCGAAGATTGCGTTGAAAAGTCGAAATCACAAGCAAATCCAAGACCAGTGAAACGCGGCCCCTATTGGATCAATATTCACCAAAATAGCTCTCCCTCTACACAGGGCTTTATTGTTGGGGAGTATAACGAAGCGTGATCAAATAATTCCGGCCATCTTGATTGTATCCACGAACTGTTTCGTAATCCTTATCAAAAAGATTGTTGATTCTGAACTCAAGGTTCCAATCTTGTTTAAGGGATCGAATAAAGCGGGTATCGACACGCTCAAATCCATCCACCTGATTTGTATTTGCCGCATCATCGTAACTCTTGCCTCTATATTGAAATGAAATACCCGCTTCCCAAGGATTGAAGTCTTGCGAAATATCCAAAAATGCTAATTGTTTCGCACGTCGAGTTAACAGTTTGTTACGATTGCTGTCGCTGTCATTCAGAGGTTCCTGAAATGTAAAACTACCATTAATATCCATATTTTTATAAGTTGAGTGAAAACCTGCCTCAACACCGGAAATCACCGCTTTGTCGATATTTGAAGGTGGCCAACCTGCAATCATATTTTCAATTTCCGTCCTGTATATATTCATAAACACTTCCAAATTAGGCTTGCGATAAGTAAGCCCAATATCTGCAGTAGCAGACTTCTCTGGACGTAAATCAGGGTCGCCTCCCGGATGATATAGTTGAGTAGTGGCAGACTCACCAGCAAGCGCTAGATTTGAATTTTGGACTACAGCCTTACCTTGGCAAATTCTCTCCATTTGACTCGCGGTAAGTTTGGAATTGCAACTCGCTGGCCAGTAAAGTTGATTAAACGTCGGGGATTGGAAAGCTGTTCCGTAAGAACCGATTAACCTCCATCCTCCACGAAAGTCCCTGCCAAATGATAGTGAGCCCGTTGTTCTTTTCCCATATTGTTCATTGTCATCCAGCCGGATTGAGGCTTCAACATCGACAAGATTGAAATCGGAGCGAACCGAAGCAAAGTAACCGATATTATCCCGTTCATTTACATCGTAGTTGGTCGAACTTTCGACTTGATCCTGAATGAAATCGATGCCAGATACCACGCGGTGACTTGTCCAGTCGAATACACTCTGCCATGAAATTTGTTTCTTGCGAGTGTTGTATCGATTGCTAAATTTTCCCTCTACAAAAACATCGCGTTCGTCAACAGATTCCGACAGGACCAAGTTACCATAAATCAAGTCATTTATGGTCCAGTCACTTCGTACATATAGAGTTCGCAATAGAGATTCTGATTCATAATCCGATGTATTCGAAAATCCATCGTATTCGGTCTGATTATCTGAAAGCGTCAAACCGGAAGAAAAATCCAAATAATCCGAAAAGTTTACTCCGCCTTTTAGAATCAACGATTGATTTTGATACCCGTCTTCATCAGGATTGTTTTTTTTTCGAAAATTGAAACCTTTTGTTTCCTCTGTGGTAGCATGAAAACTGTAGCGAACTTTATTGTGTCTACCTGAAACACCCGCTTCCACATCGTAGGCATCATGACTTCCCCCAGAGACCGAAAATATCGGACGCAATGCTTTTCTCTCCTGACGGGTGAACATCTGTATGACACCACCGATTGCCTCGGAGCCATATAGACTGGAACGGGGACCCCGCACTACCTCGATTTTTTCTATGACAGAAAGAGGAATATGCTCCAGGGATGCCGTTCCCAAAGTAGCTGACCCAATTTGAACCCCATCAATCAGTACCAATACATTTGTACTGGAAGTGCCTCTTAAAAAAATGCTGGATGAAGCTCCGCGGCCGCCGTTGCTATTGACCACTAACCCCGGCACTCGAGCAAGGATATCGATAACACTTTTGCTCCCACTTTGATCGATCTGTTCGCGATCAATCACTGTAATGGGAGTCATTGACTCATCGGCGGTTTCTGCTACTCTGGAAGAAGTTACTACTATGGCTAAAGGATTTTCAAACTGTTCATCACCATAAGCCGAAAAAGGTATAACAAAAATACCGGCATACAAGGCCAGAATGGCCCAAAAAGGGGAATATTTCATCTGTGAAATTCCGGGAAATGCACCGCCCGTGCATATTATTCATTCACCCTGTATGAACAGGGCCCCAGTTCAGGCCGGTCTCCGGACTCATGAATTGAAATCGATTTTTCCGATTTCAATGCCTGCAACCTTCCCGTATCAGATAACTACAGTGGCTAGAATTTTTCTAAAGCAGGCTAATAATCATTTACCGTTGCGGGGGCAGTATCGGGTTTGTAATAAACGATTTGTTCAACCGTCGGACTCACCGATTTCCCGTTTCATCTCGGTTCATTCAACCAAGAACACCCGAACAACACAATTATACGAGAAGATGAAAAATTGATTGATATTAATTTATTCCCCCATTCAACTATGAAGTGCAAGACCCTGTGTTGAGGGGTGTTGTTTTGGTCATTGCCCATGGAGCTGTTGCAAAGGGCCAGCGGGTGGTAGACAATCTCGGTTTTGAAAGCTTTTGGAGAATGGTCACGTCGAACGACTGCCACCAACTAGCGTATGGCGAACGATGCCAGATTCAGGTGCTGTTGTCCAGTGGAAAATCGCAGCGCGAGACGGTGAAGATTCGGAATCGGAGTGCCGACACCATCAGTCGGGAGGTGGCCCGGAACCGGGGTCAGCGCGGGTATCGGCACCGGCAGGCCGAGCACAAGGCCGCCTGTCGCCGCCGGGAAGTCGGTAGTGGCTCAGTTTGAACATTGCAAAACCTGCATGGGGAAAAGGCGGCCAGGAGGCCGCCCTGTGTTCGGGATGTTCCGCGATCCTCCAGCGATATCCGGTTCCGGATTGACGCCCTCACGTGGCCCGCACTCCCGAGAACCGGATGGATCAGATGGCTCAGCTGTCGAGGTCCGGACAATTGAGATACTGCCTTTGCGCCTGGCTCGCCGCAGTCTGGCCGGCGAGGATGTGTGTTCCGTTGCGCTTGCCGTTGCAATAGCAGTCCCGAATGTCCTGCCGCGTGCTGGCCACCGCATAGCACCCGGTCCGGTTATATTTGGCTAGGTTGGGTCGCAACTCGCCCTCAACAACAACCAGGTTCTGCTCCGCATTCGTGAACTCGCCGCGGGTCTTGAAGCAGCGCCTTGCGAGAACACTGTTTTCCCGAAGTGCGGATCGGACATGAAGAACGGACACATAGCGCGTATTCTTTTTCAGGCCGGTAATATTGCTCGTTTTAGCACTTATGGTGGGATTTGTTAGAGTAGTCGATCCGACCCCCTGACGTTTGGAAGTCAAGACGGACCCATCTTCCACCAAATCAAGCCAAACGGTAAATAGTTGACCGGTCGACAGACCTAACAGTGCGCGTACAGTTGCTAATGGAATATTGGGCGTGGAAATTGACACCGAATTTTGTGTAGGCAAGCCATCAAAGGAAAACGCAGCAGGGTTTTTTTGCGTCAAGCCTCCCTGTGTACAGGCTTCCGTCCCAGTCGTCGCCGGAATAACCAGCTGTGCCTGCACCGGCACCGCGAGCACTGCAAGCAGCAGGAGGGCTGCTAGCTTATTGAGGGGGGGGGGGCGAATTAAGGTTTTTCTGGATCATGATTTTGTTCCTCATGGTTAATATCTTCCTGCATTATATAGTACTTCCCTTTCTGAAAATAGACAAACTTTCAAACCGAGCCACTACCGAAAATCGGGTGGTGGCTCAGTTTGAAATATCGGATTTCTTTTTATACGTTTTGGGGTGATTTGATACGGTCCGCGCATCTTCGACCATTTTCACAATATCGCGTTGAAATCCCAAAGTCTCATCCTCATCCAACACATTCAACAGGATACGGTTATCGTCAGTTTCACTTCTCTATCCTGATTGTGCAAAGGAATAATTGATTGGGGGTTTTCTCGAACAAGATCTGATTTACTGCTACCTTTCGCATTTACCCTTTTCTTTCAAATGCTGTTTCTGAACTTATAATCTCAGAACTTGTGTTTGATCAGAAAACTCTGCAAACTGAGTGTCATCATATTTCAACCAGTATATGAGTTCGTCCAACACAGTGTCCGATTGCTTTCGAAGACCGCATTCCCAGACAATAGCCACTCTCCAGCCCAATGAAATCAATTTTGTGCGATTGCATTTATCACGCTCGACATTGCGTGCGAATTTGTTCAGCCAAAAATGTCTGTGCGTAGAGGGGATAGTTGCGAAATTACACCCTTCATGACGATGCCAAAAACAACCATGTACAAATATGACAGCATTCCACTTTGGCAGAACTATATCAGGTCTTCCTGCGAGATCTTTTCTGTGAAGACGAAATCGGAATCCGGACTTAAACAGTTTTTTTCTGAGCAAAATTTCGGGTTTTGTGTTTTTGCTAGGTATAGACCGCATCATGCGCGACCGAACAGAGGAACTAACTATGTCTGCCATGTTATTTGCAACTTCGAAAAAATATGTGAGTTGTGTCTGGACGCGCTTCTCTCCCAGTCATTTTTTCTGGATACCAGGTTCTGAGTCTAGCATGTCAAATTTCCATGGGTAGCTGGCATATTGATTTTCTATCAGCTTTTGTATGTTTGCAATATAACTGCTATTCAATTTTGCCCCGGTTCATCTCGCTTAGCTTTTACAAGAGTTTCTATGCTACGCGATGTCCGGGCAAATGCATGTTGATGTTGAGAGTTTTCATCAAGCCGGCACCATGACGCTTCATGAATTCATGGGAGTGGTGTTTCCATAACTCCTGCCAACCTCCCCTTGAACTTGCCGGTCGGGCTGTGGGGGTATGGGGGTACTGATTACTGTACAGTTGAGCCATCGAGGTCGAGGGCAGAGGACCCAAGGTTGACTGTCCGGTCCGGGATCATGTATTGACCGGATTGTGTCAAGACTCCACTAGCCGGTTGCTGTTCCTGGAGGCATCTGGCGTAACAGAGGGGTCATCCGGGATTCCTCCCTGTTCAAGAAGAAAGGCACGGAAGGATGGAATCGGACAGACGAAACGATTGATGGAATCCTCATGCAGTGCTCCCTTGTGCAGGAGATGAACGAAGAAGGAGTCGGCATCCATTCCGACAGGGAACGGGTATTTGCGGGGATTCGACTCATGCAGTTCATCCATCAGGTACTCGATCCCGGCACGACCGTGGCAACAGTCCAGTTCCAGCATCACCCTGACAGCAAGGTTGATGGACTTTTTCATCTCGGGTGAAAACTGGTGTCCGTAATATCCGTCCCTTCCGGTCCCGATCTCGTCTCGCACTCCTTCCCATTCCGCACGGCCGAGATCGCCACCCGTTCCGAGGGCTTCTCGGCCAAGTGCCTTGAGAACAATGTGCAGGTGGCGGGGCCAGCCGTCGCAGGGCTCGGCCAGCCGATCGACTTCATGCTCGAATCCGGCAATGTCGATCCCGAAATGCGCACAGGACCGGGTCATGAGCTCTTCGACCTCCTGTTCCGGAAAACGGCCGATGTTGTGGGCTTGCCCGGCCGGAATGCGGGTCAGGTCCATTTTGCCGGCGGAATGTCCGGTGTCGCTGAGCCCAGCCAGCACCAGAGCGATCGGCAGGCCGCAACCATCATGGAGGCTCTGGAACAGCTTGGAGAGGGGATCCTCCGAATCACGATCAAAACGCTGCGCCTCGTCAATGGCAAGAACGATCGGCCGGTCGAAACCGCCATGTTGTTCGGCCCATGCACCGAGAGCACTCCAGCTTGCGCCCGGTTCCGCATCTTCGACACCGGTCTCCCTCTTGCGGACGAAACGGAACAGCCCGAGGACAAAGCCAGCCTTGCTACCGGTCCTCCGGCTGATTGCGGTCATGAATCCGCGGGCTTTCGATGGATGCATCTTCTCGGCTAGCGGCCTGAGAATGTCGACGGGGCCCAGGACATCCCCGGACTTGAGCGTTACCACCATCGGGACAGTGCCGCCCTCCATGCACAGCCTCTCCGGATGTTGCACGATCTCGTTCAGGATCGAACTCTTGCCAGCGCCCGGCGCACCCTGGACAATCCGTGTGCCTTCTCCATGCCGTGGCTGCCTGCACCCGTGCCTTCCCATACCTGCCCGGCAGCCAGCGCGATGTCCTCAAATACCCGGGTCCGCCCGACAAACACCGGCGGCGGCGTGCCCTCCGTCTGCCTCAGAAAGGACTCCAGTTCCCTTTTCTGCTGATCGTCCATCAATGCTGCCTTCCATGCATGCTCAAAATGTCGCGTTCTGATTCCGCATGCAGGCATGGCCGGGACCGGAGGGTGCTGTAAAGGCAGAAGCACAAAAAATACAGGGTGAAACTCGCATCGCATCTGGTTCCGCAAGACAATCGGAATTCAAACAGGCAGGAATATCATGTCACACACATCAGCCATCTCGTTCCAGCACTCGTCTCGGGAAGTTACGTCACTCGACTTTATCATGGAAATCAGTTGCTTTCGATACCTGTCGTCGTGCCTGACAGTACCCTCGAATTCATGCGTCCAGAAATCAGAATGAGTGGATGGCGTGGCTGCCAACCAACAATCTTCATGACAGTGCAAAGAAACAGCCATGTAAAAAACTGACTCAGTTACAAAAGTTAACAGTAAACCAAACCTTGTTCAAGAAAATCCCAATCAATCATTCCCTTGTCCAATCATGATACAGAAACGAAACTGACAAGAATCTTATCCAGTTGAATGCGTTCGATAAGACCTTATTGACAGACTAAATAATTGATCATGACTTCTGCTGAGAAATAACTTTTAAACAAAAAGAAATGATGCCAAGATAACAAGAACGCCTGCTTCAGCAACTTCGACTTGAGCACCGTAAACATCGCCGGTATACCCTCCGATTTTCCGAGCAATGAAAAACCATACCAGTACAGCGCCAAGCAAACACCCTATCACTGAAAATGCATAACCAAGAAAAGAGATCAAAATCAGGATCAGTGAAAGCAGGCCAGCATCGAACAGAACATTTCTACGTGCCACATCTCTCCCAAGACCAGCACCTAGACCCTGTTCACGAATATATGGCCTTTCCAAAATCGTCAAAGTCAACAAAATTCGCGACAAGGTTGCTGCAAATAACGGCGCCATGAAAGCACCTTTGAAAAATAGCCAACTGAGCGATGTCCATTTGATCAATAGCACAGACACTACTGCCGCCACCGCACCAACTCCAATCTGTTGATCCTTCATGATGGCCAATATGCGTTCCCTGTCGAAACCACCCATGACCGCATCTCCACAATCCGCCAAACCATCAAGGTGCAACGCTCCCGTAATTGCAATCCATAACACCAGAACGAGTGCGCCGGCAACGGCATGCGGAATACTTAACCAGACAATCATGATTGCCGCACTCAACGACAGCAGCATGCCGATAGCCAAACCAACAAATCCATACCATTTTACAGCTGCCTCGAATACTTCAGATTGATGACGGAATTCCTTTCCCAAAGGTATGCGAGTTAAAAAACCGAATGCTTGCTTTATCTCCTCAATCATGTGCCAGATGAGTTATGAACGTCGAGCTGATACCAATCTTCATGATCTGGATGGTGGTAAACCTTGATGCGACTATGACAGGCATATGGAACACCAAACATCGATAGTGAAGACGACTTTAGATCAAGAGTACAACAAAATATGGCACGCATCACGCCAGCATGAGCGAACAATAATATGCGTTGTCCGCGATAATTCTCTATGATGTCATTGATTGATTTCTGCACTCTTTCCAGAAAATCTCCATAACTCTCACCACCATGCGGTGCGGGTTCTTCTGGATGACTAATCCATTGTTGCCACTGCCCAGGATATCGTTCATTGATTTCCTGAAAAGTGAGCGCTTCCCACTCGCCAAAATCGACTTCCGCAAAGTCAGAATGCTCAACGCATGGAACTCCAATGGATTTGCTAATCTTGAAAGCAAATTCCGCACACCGTTTTCGAGGAGATGTAAGAATTACATCCCAGTTATGACCAAGTTTCGTAAGATTTCGGCATTGAACTTCTAATTGTTGCCACCCAGTTTGCGAGAGAACGGGATCGGTGACTCCACAAATTTTGCTAGCTAACACGTGCTCGCCATGACGAATGACATCAAGTTGAGTACATGTCCATTCAGTCACGATCCGATACTCCAGCCTCGTCAAACGTTGCCATGTTGTTGTGAAGTTCACAAGCCGCATCGATCAGATCATAGGCGATGGCGGCACCGCTACCCTCCCCAAGTCGCATGCCAAGCGAGAGCAACGGCTCGGCCTGAAGCGTCTGCAGCACGCTAGCATGACCAGGTTCCTGCGAGGTATGTGAAAACAGCATCCAGCTACGAGTGTCCTGATTTAACCGACAGGCAACCAGAGCGGCTACACTCGATATGAACCCATCAACCATAATCGTGATGCCAAGCATGGCCGCACGAATATAAAAGCCAACTAGGGCAGCAACTTCAAAACCGCCAAACTCAGTTAGAATCTGCAACGGGTCGGATTGATTTCCAATACGTGCAAGAGATTTTTCGATCACTGACAGCTTGTGAGAAACACCTTGCTCATCAAGGCCGGTTCCGGGCCCGACAAGCGTGGCGACTTCGTCAACACCAAAAGCGGCAGCCAATGCACTCGCACAAGTGGTATTGCCAATTCCCATTTCGCCACCAATCACAATCTGACATTGTGATAAGTATTCATCCATGATACGTCTACCAAGCACCAAAGCAGACAGGGTTTCTTTCTTACTCATTGCACTTTCCTGAAGAAAGTTCCTGGTACCATAACCAACTGGCCGGTCAATGACAGGTTCTGGATAGCTCCCCTGTCTCGTGGTTCCCGCATTGATGATGCATAACTGTGCTTTCGCTCGCTTCGCAAGCACATTGATCGCAGCACCACCATTCAGGAAATTTAGCACCATCTGCTCAGTAACTTCTGGAGGAAATGCGCTAATACCTTCTTTCGTGATGCCATGATCACCCGCGAATACAGCGATTCCCAATGGCGTTGATTGCGGCCGAAGAGCACCTTGCATAGCCGCCATTTTGACTGCTACAGTTTCTAGTTGACCAAGTGAACCCGCAGGCTTCGTAAGCGTTGCCTGTCTTTGCAACGCAGCCGCCTCTGAACTCTGATCAGGAGGTGATATCGCATGTGTAAACCAGTCTTTATCTAGCATTATTACATTTAATCTGTTTGGGAATTCCACATATCATCTGGGTTACCACATCTGCCTGTTGTGCGATTTCCTGATGTAATTTTCCGCTCTCGTCAACAAATCTTCGCCCAAGCGCATTGGGAGGTATGACTCCCATGCCAGTCTCGTTCGAAACAAACCAAAGTGAACCCTGCATGTCCCTTAAACCCGAAAGGAATCGCTGTCGTTCATCAATCCAACCTTGATGGTCTTCCAGACATAACCAGTTTGATAACCATAGAGTTAGACAGTCGACCAATGCAGATTCCTTAGGATTCAGATTGTCGAGAATTGTAGATAGATACAACGGTTCCTCTATAAGTATCCATTGCTTTCCGCGTCGACGTTTATGATGAGTGATCCTCTCTACCATCTCTTGATCTCCGGCTTCAGCTGTCGCTATGTAGATTGGAGAATCAGAAGATTGGAGCACGCATTCTTCCGCATACCGACTTTTTCCACTTCGAGCGCCGCCAACGATCAACTCAATCATGAATAGAGTACCGTCTCACTTTATTTGCTTGGTGGGGACTCAACAACCTCTACTACCGTCTTGATCTTACCTCCATTCATGAAATTCAGCGTCAGATCAAAACTCTCACCGGGAGTTAGTTCCTCAACCAGACCCATTAACATGATGTGATGTCCACCCGGCTCCATAATCAAGGAACTACCACCAGGAATTTCAAAGGAATGGTGATGATGCATTTTCATTTGTCCATGATCATGCGAAGTGATATGCAGTTCAACCTTGTTGGCGACATCAGTATGAGCACCCATCAGCATATCGGCTTCCGAACCATGATTCTCTACAACAAGATATACAGCACCATTTTTCGAGGCGGGGGGAGGCGCCAAACTCCATGCCGAGGAAATAGATACATCCTCTGCATGAGCAACAATACTCAAGGCCAATATAGCACAACCAATTAAAGTGTTTTTCGAATTATACATCGTGATTAGTTATTCGGTTAATCAGAAACATGCGGAATGTAACTCCGAGCGATTTTATAGGGTTTTTGTGAGATCGATAGTGAACAGATCGGGTTGATTCAGAACTCGGTTTCCCCCTTATCAGGAATCAGAAAATAACTTTTTCAAGCTATTTTGCTTGCAAAATTATACTGTAAATATCGATACCAAAATCACGTCTATCAATTCCCAAAACCGTACATGGGAATTTATGCGGGACCAGACTACAAACCGGCATACTCAACTGATTTTAGGGACTTGCAAATGGGATTCAGGCGAGGCGGATGGTGGCCAATCTGGATATGGCAAATCCTTTGGTGGTCGATGTCGGATAGTTCAACAACAAGAATAAAGTCCATTGGAAAAGCAGAAGACGCATTGTGTAGCATGCTTCCCACTGAGGAATCAGGCTCGTATTATCCGGAAGAAAAATTTCGATGTCAGGTCTATCACAAGTTCCCAAATGACTATCGCATGGCGGATTCACCTTTTCCAACAGCAATCGATTGATATTTGATCGCTATCTGAAACATGCTCAAAAGAGTTCCGTGCATTTATTTCCAGCCGCAGATATAAAAATCTTAGCATAGGGGTTGGTCGCGTTTCAAAAGACACTGCGTCTTGAGAAGGGTGCTCAATTGAAAATTACCCCTTGTGAAAGATTGCGACCTCTTGCTAACACCCTCAAGAATTGGTTCTGCCGTTGATGTCGGTACTCCGACATCGCTCGCCATGTCAGCTGTCGTAACCATTGCATCGTCCATTCGGTCGAGAAGATCGGAAAAGATTTTCTCCATGTCCAGTTCATGAAATCCTGCTTTTTTGCCCGTCTGATAAAAATGACGAAGCTGGATTTCATTGAGACGGTAATGATCATTGTTTCCCCACGCCATTGCCATCTTGACTTTTTGATCAGGAAATTCGAGGCATGGAGAAGAGGATACTACATCATACAAAGGGGTAAGTCGGTATCCATCTGGCGAGAGAAATATTGAGAAGTTTTTTGCATGACCATCAATTGCGGCAAGCAACCAGTAAACGATTTGTATCTTCATGAAAGCAACTCGACACTCACGCGGGATAATCGCACCATTCAGAAACTCAAGAATATCCAAAATGCCAGGGCCGCCATCGGCTTGATATTTTCGATATGGCAGAATCTCCAGTGCTTGACACATATCTTCTTGCGGCAACCGATATATCATTCCTTCATGCCAGACACGGTTGAATCGTTCTACCACAATCACGGGCTTGTTATCAAACAGCATAACTTCAGCTATTGTCGTATCAAGGCCCAAGTTACGACAAAATTCCAGGCAAAGCCGTTCGTTTCAAGGCATATCTGAAAATTCGTTGTACGATTGGCGATGCGGTGGCGGCTTGAATATGTGAGAGGTTGGCGTTGAACCAATCGGCAAATACCATTGATCGCCGATGCGGAGAAAGGCGGTTTTTTCTTGCTCACCCGCAATTGAGAGTCGGAAATCCTCTTTGCTTTCCAGTAGACCAAGGGGAGCAGTTCCGAGAGAGGCGATACGAGAAGCTATTTCCATGTCATCTACCAGTCTAAATTTCTGCTTCACCGAGTTTTCAGGGTCATGTCCTCGGGAACAAAGCGTAGTGCTCCAACACAATCGGACCCCCAACGGCCGCCAAGAGATCAAAGGTTCCAGTGCTTCTAGCCTGTACACAAGCTGCGATTTTTTCTCTTGTTAAGCGACTGTCGGGCATAGTCCGTCAAAGTAACAGGCCACATTTTCACCTGACCAGATACGGTCAGAAAGTGGCATGGACATGGAGATGGGAAAAGGTCTCCCAGACTCAAGCCATTCCGAAGCGTAGCGAAAGGACGTTCCGCCACCGGGTTCACGGCAATACATGCCGACTTTGCTTTTGCCTATATACGCATCAAGCACGCATCTATGACGAGAACGGGGCACTCTAATACACCGTGGGATCAAACCCGGCCTTGCGACGATTGATGATAGCCAAGTCCATGTCCAAAGCGGCCAGCACCTTGATCACAGTTTCGAACCTGGCCGAAGTTAAGCCATTCTCAAGATCTGATATCAATGCTTGGCGGACAGACGCCTTCCGGGCCAAGTCAATCTGCCGCAAGCCTTTTTTTGGGAATTATATACAAAGGTTGACATCAAGCCACTTCATATATCTTTTCACGGATCAATGGGGTGCCCAACGGCAACGCCCCTCCCCGTGCAGTTGCCCCAATCCCGGAGGCCAGCATGTTGCGGGCCGCGTTCAGCTCCGCATGCTCGGCATGACCACAGGCCACACACTTGAACACCGCTTGCGATGTTCGATTTTCCTTGCTGACATGACCGCAAGCACTGCACGCCTGCGACGTGCAGGCCGGGTTGATCCTGATGACCTCTGCCTTGTAATTCAGTTTCTGTTCCAGACCATGCCAGCCCGTTTTCAGGATTTCACGATTCAATCCCGACTTCGCTTTTACATGCTTGCCCGGATTGTCCACCGTTCCCTTTGCCGATTTGGTCATGCCTTGCGTGTTCAAATCCTCAAGTACCACCAGTCCTGCATTGTTAGCAATCTTGCGACTGGCTTGATGTTGCCAGTTGTCTCTGGCATTTTTCAGATGCCGGCAACATTTCTGCAATTTCAAGCGGGTCTTGTGCCTGCGTCTGGAACCCTTGACCTGCCCTTGCATCCTGCGCTGGTATCGTTTCAGGCGGGCTTGTCTTTTCGCCAGCTCGGGCAAGCAGTGGATGGTTTCATTGCCGTTGCTGTCCACTACCGCAACCTGTCCGACATTTCGATCAACCCCGGCGGTTGCCTGATTCTTGTTTTCTTGGACTTCAACTTCATGGCAAACAACCGCGTACCACTTGCCCGCTTGCCTGGTGATGACCGCTTTTACCGGCTTGCCCTCCGGCCAGGGATTGCCGCCCTTGCGCTGGATGCGCAACCAGCCAATCTTCGGAATGCAAAGTTTGCCATCCTGTATCCTGATGTTTTCAGGAATGGTAAAGGAAGGATTGGAACCATGCTTCGACTTGAACCTGGGAAAGCCCTTGCCCGACTGGAAACAAGCTTGCCATGCGTCTGATTGATGTTTGAGAGCGTGTCTTGTTATCGCGCATGAATACTCGTTCAGCCAGTCAACTTCCTTGCGCAGTCGGGTGAACTCGACACCCAGCGAAAAGAAGGATGTCTTCGGCTTGGCGGTCAACTCCGGATAACGTTGCCACAACTCCATTTGCTTTCGATTCTCGCCCAGGAAGTGATTCCAGACAAAACGGCAGGCTCCGGCTTGCCCTGCGAGTTTCCGAGCCCTGGATTGCGAACCGGGAATGAGACGGCAGGTGATGTTGCGGCATGTTGTACAATCGCTCATGCGGTTCAACCTTATCTCGGTTAAGTGTTGATTTGGATATGGGAGTGCTAATCCCATATCACGCATTGTAACAGAATTGAAGAATCATTGAAACACATTCTGCTGCTGTCAACCTTTATATATAATCCCCTTGTTTTTTCATGATTTATTGATTTGTCAGTATCGATTATTCGAACAAGGGAAGCCTGTGGAAAAAGAAAGGACATAAAAAACCCCAGCTCCAGGGAAATAGATTCATTGAACGCAAGGCATATTTCCGGGACATGGGAATGCGTGAAAATGAAATAGATTTAATCACAAGCAATCCTCAATTCAACAACAAAGAGACCCATCTGCCCTGCTTTTTTCATCCCGGACCTCGGTTACATTCTTGGTAATCTACCATACTGCTCGTCCCGACGACTGGGGCGAACAGTTATTGTTCTAACATGAGTTTACCGAATTCGGTTGACCTGGCAATCCCGTATACGTTGAACCGAGCTTCAGGAAACAGCTGCCAGATTCTGAACAGGTATGTTCAATCAAGAAATCACGATTCTGTTTTCGACTCATTCCCGTTCAATTCCGGTGCCAGTGTCTGGGATGATTCAATTCCAGAACTGCTTCTCGCTTAATTGATACCCCGAGACAACATTTATCCATAGGTCCGCGATCGGGAGGTAGTGTTGCACTTCGGACTTGAACTGGGGATTCAAAACTATTGAATCAAGAGACACAAATTCTTAGAATGTAATCACATTCAAAAAGTTGTACCACCATGAATAGTACCAGCGATGGAGCGAGTCAAAATAATGCTGAATCGGTCGAAGGATTATTTGATGACTACACAGTAGACACTCGGTTCTTTGATGAGATGTTCTCAGCTGACGGTAAACCCTACCCGCATTGTGAATTGTTGTGGAAGACCCTCCATCAGATCCCGCCTGACAATCTGCTTAAGATGCAATCACAGGTTGAACAGTCATTCCGCCGCGATGGCATCACATTTTCCGTTGCAAGCGAAAACGCCAAATCAGAAAGAATCATTCCCATTGACTGCCTTCCCCGTCTGATCAGTCTTAGAGACTGGAACCATATTGATGCGGGACTCAAACAGAGGCTCAAAGCCCTTAACCTGTTTCTGCATGATATTTACAATGAAGCGAAAATTCTGAATGATGGCGTTATTCCGGTCGAGATGATCTACGGTTGCCCGCAATACCGACCTGAGATGCGTGGAATCACTCTACCTCAAGGGGTTCATGTCTCCATTTGTGGTACCGATCTGGTACGCGACAACGATGGCTTCAAGGTGCTCGAGGACAATTTGCGAGTTCCTTCCGGTGTCTCCTACATGCTCGCCAACCGCAAGGCGGTAAAATCGAACCTGCGTCAACTGTTTCGACAATATTCGGTGCAAAGCATTGAGAATTACGGAGCATTGCTACGGCAAACCCTGAATGAACTTGCTCCACACAATACCGACAATCCCTGCGTGGTAGTTTTAACCCCTGGTGTCCACAACTCTGCATTTTATGAACATGTGTTTTTGGCTCGTGAAATGGGAGTCGAAATCGTCCAAGGCCAGGATTTGCTTGTTCACAATGGATTTGTCTATATGCGAACAACCCGTGGCTTGAAGCGCGTAGATGTTATCTATCGTAGGGTTGACGACTTGTATATCGACCCGCTAGCCTTTATGCCTGATAGCCAATTGGGAGTTCCCGGGCTGTTTCATGCTTTCCGTCTCGGCAATGTAGCAATCGCCAATGCGCCCGGAACTGGTGTAGCCGACGACAAAAGCGTGTACAACTACGTGCCCAATATAATTCGCTACTATCTGGCCGAAGAACCCATACTCCCAAATGTCAAAACTTATCTGTGCCGAAATCCGGAAGACCTTGAATACACTCTGGATAACCTTGAAAAGTTAGTGGTCAAGATGGTGGGAGAATCTGGAGGATACGGAATGCTCGTTGGTCCACATGCTACTCCTGAAGCACGTGATGAGTATGCCCGGGAAATTCGCGAGGATCCGGCCAATTTTATCGCCCAACCTACTCTGGATCTCTCCAGAATGCCCTGCCTGACGCCAAATGGTGCAGCACCTCGCCACGTTGATTTGCGCCCCTTTATTTTGCAGGCGAAGGAATGCAAGATTGTCCCAGGCGGATTTTGTCGAGTGGCACTGACTGAGGGTTCTTTGGTTGTGAATTCAAGTCAGGGCGGTGGCGGCAAGGATTTCTGGGTAGTCGTGGATTAGATCATGCTCTCAAGAAACGCCTATGGCCTATACTGGATTGGACGATACATGGAGCGTGCCGGTTTTGTCAGTCGCCTGATTCTTGATCAGTTGCGAGCGATTCAAGACCGCCCACTTGAAGATATCCATTCTGGTTGGAAGCGCCTCTATTCCACACTTGGGACTCAACCGGTCAGCGTGGAATTAGACTCGAGCCTGGATGAGGAAAATTTCATGTTGGCTGATGTTTTCACACTTACCGACGATCTGGTGTTCGAAAACTACAATCCTGATGCAGTATTGAGTTGCCTGGCAACAGCCAGAGAAAACGCCCGTCAAATTCGCAATAACATCACCTACGAAATGTGGACCTGTCTCAATGTTGCATATCTTGAGATGAGTGAAGTTCGTTTACAGGACATATGGAACACGCAACCTGAAGATTTTCTGGCCAAGGCAGCGTTGGCCGTAAGAACATTTAACGGAGTTGCTGACAGCACCATGTATCGAGATCATGGATGGCTATTTTTGAGAATTGGGATATTTCAGGAGAGAACAATCAATATAACCTCTCTGCTCCGATCTCATATCCATTTATTTCCCGCTTCGGAAGCACACCGTGAGTGGAACTGGAGTTCCCTTTTGGGTATCTGTGAAGTTCGAAGCGCTTTCAGAAATCAGCATTCCATCAAATTCAACCCGAATCAAGTTATTGAATTTCTGTTCGCAGATGAAAAATTGGCCATGTCTGCATATTCGGCATTGACCAAAATCCAGCAAATCCTGACGGAATTGACCAGTCATTGCCCCGACCAGAAAAACAAACCCGGGATTCAGATTCGAAATGCGCTGGCACTATTCGAGGATCAATGGCCTAATCGGAACAAACAGGACGATCACCAAACTCTTGTGATCATCAATCGCGTCAACCATGCCTGTCAACTACTGAATCATGAGTTGGAACAAAATTACTTTTTTTACGAGATCGAGGATACACCCCCAGCATGATATCGTCTTCACAATCACACTTTATTGTCGATCATCACTCTGTCTATACTTATAGCGAACCGGCTACGGGGAGCGTAATGGCCGTGTACTTGCAGCCCTTGCATGAAGAAAACCAACAACTGCTCTCTTTTGACATCAATATCGACCCAGTAGCTATGCCGATCCCCTGCAATGATTCTTTTGGAAATCGTTATCACCTGTTCAATATTCACCGTAGTCACATGTACACGACTGTTCACAGTCGTTCAGTCGTGAAAACCTCCGATTCTCCTAATTTGCCGGAATCACTTGGTCCCGACGCCCAGGAATGCCTGCAAAAAATTCACAACAGCACTGGTTTCTGGGACTATCTGACCAATGGAAAATATACCAAACCCTCGCAATTGCTATCAGATTTTGCGAACAAACATGATCTTTCATCCATGCTGGACCCACTGCAAGGTTTACGGAAGGCTTGCAATACGCTACATGAAGTATTTACCTACGAACCGAATAGTACTAGCGTCGAATCATCCATTGAACAAATTCTCACCACTGGGAAAGGAGTATGTCAAGACTACAGCCATGTCATGATTGCCCTGGCTCGCAGTTGGGGTATACCCAGTCGTTATGTATCTGGCTATTTATTTCTGGAAGGTGCTCCCGGTGAACAAAGCCCTCAAGGAGCCAGTCATGCTTGGGCTGAATTCTGGCTTCCGGAAATTGGCTGGATTGGGTTTGATCCAACCAACAATAGCATCGTCGACCATCGCCATGTTCGATTAGCCAGAGGGCGCGATTACTCTGATGTCTCGCCAACTCGGGGGGTTTTGCTTGGTGGTGGAGATGCCAGGCTTGAGATTTCGGTTACGATCAAGGAGGGAGACGAGAACAGTATTGCGTCGGACATGTCAGACAAAATGCAACAAGTCGGTTACAATGAAGGATCGACAGACTTGAGACAAATTGGGCATTTTGAACCTAGGCATCAAATGGGTAATCAGCAATAATGGGAATTTGCAAATAGACAGAACCAGATGCCGGGTAGTTTTCATGAACCCTACGAAATTACCGCTGATCACTCCTGACGAGTTGGCAGAGCAAATTGAAGACCCTAATCTTGTAGTGCTGGATGGATCTTGGTATTTGCCTGCAGAAAACCGGGATCCTCTACGCGAGTTTCGTAATCGGCATATTCCGGGAGCGAGATTCTTCGATATCGACAAAATTTCCGACCCCGATAGTGATTTACCGCACATGCTGCCCAAACCGGATTTTTTTGCCAAGGCAGTCGAAAAACTGGGAATTACCAATCTTTCACAAGTGGTTGTATATGATGGCAGGGGACTATTCTCTGCTGCTAGGGTATGGTGGATGTTTCGCATCTTCGGGCATGAAGGGGTTCGGTTGCTGTCCGGTGGACTACCCGCATGGATAGCTGGGGATTTTCCAGTAAGCAATCGAGATCCTGAAATTATCCCGGGACAATTTACTGTTGATTTCGATTCGACAAAAGTCGCAAGCATGCAGGACATTTTGGAGAATCTTGAGACTGGTGAATCCGTCATTCTGGATGCGCGCAGTGCTGGACGATTTACAGGCATGGCTCCCGAACCACGTCCTGAACTGAAAAGTGGGCATATGCCCGGAGCACTCTCACTACCTTTTACCGAGTTGCTTGAAGATGGAAGACTCAAACCAGTTGAGGATCTGAAACAGATTTTTGAAAATCGGGGGATTTCTGATGGTCAGAAAATGATAACTTCCTGCGGCTCTGGCGTGAGTGCAGCGGTGATTAATCTTGCACTAGTCCTTTGCGGTTATGGAATGCACCGACTTTATGACGGTTCATGGACAGAATGGGCTTCTCCGGCAAAGGATAATCCAATTGTTGCTGTGAATCAGTAATCATGGAACCTGAAGTTGGCATATTTGGTCTTTGACGAATCACCCGGCATTTGTCCCTATCCTATTGAGCATCTGAATAATCGGCTTGCCATGTTCAGAGGACTCATGCACGACGAGGGTGACTTTTTGGGCATTCACAGCACTCCCCACAAGAACTCTTGGCATCTCAAAAAAGCCTTCGACAACTTCAGGCAAGGAATCTGAACGAACAGCAATCAACATCGAAGATAAATCCCGGCTCATCTTCAACTGTTTTATTTGCCTGGAAATTGAACCATTATGAATGTTTCCCGTGATATTGAAGCTTTTCGGACTTGGGTACTGATTCGGCAAGAACAAATTGTCCTCAAGAGCACTTTCGACCCAGAAAGCATTCTCTTGATCACCCAACAGACTGAAGTCAAAATCTTCAAAATTCGCTTCTTTTGCGAATCCCATCAGTATTATCCGAGCACCTCTCTTTTGCGACTTGATTTTGGGCAATGCCTGACCAAGGTGTCCGGTTTCGTTCAGCTTGGTTAATTCAGCGGTTCCGTTTGTACCGAATTCCAGTCGACTAACTGCACACTGGGACTGCTGTATACGATGATGACTGCTCACTGAGAGACCCAAGGCAACATTGATCAAAGCCTGACTGGTACCGAGGTGAGAGGCTACCAGAATTCGGGAATTCGACCCGTATACTCGCTCACGCATAAATTCGGATACCCTGTGGTAAAGATCAAGTAGCGGCTGTCTTGATTTTCCATTCGAGCACACTTCAAATTCTTCGGGTCTCTCATAAAAGGTATTGTGAAGGATGGGATTTCCTTGCTGAATTTCCGAGTGTCGTAACCCCTGCCAATCCGGGATATCCACCTCTCGCAGTCGATCATCAAACTGAATTGGGTGGCGATGACCTACAACTTTGGCGATGATCTCGGCAGTTTGCCTTGCACGAAGCAACCGACTTGCATAAATTACATCTATCGGATGACCGCTCAGTGCTTCACCCACAAGGTTGGCCTGTTCGATTCCCAAATCCGATAACTGAGCTAGGTCGCCAGAGCCCTGGAATCGCCCATCGACATTAAAATCACTAAGTCCATGTCGGATCAAAGTTAACATCGTTTCTGATTTTTCCATCATTTTCAGATGATGCCATCAATAAGGCGAGTCTGGAGTGTCGACTCAAAAATGCGAATCAACTTGTCAATAACGATTGCCAATATGTAGTGCATCCAGCTGTTGGCAATTTTATCTTTTGCCGACTCTTTCAAACCGACAGTCGTGGCTGAATCACTACTCATACCGTTAAATGCGACATGACTTTGTTGTGTACCCCGTTCTGATTTGCTTTGTGAATGGTAAGTTTGTTCATGGCAGGGACTTGGTTTCGGGCGAATTGCTTGAGGGTTGTTATTTTATACTTACCTATTCGCGCCAGAACAGGAAGAGAATGCTGTTTCAAATGTGGGATTGTCAACAAATGGAGTGCATTCGATACCGCTCTCACGCTATCGGAAAGTCCGTGATTTCGTTACAATGAGGCCTTGGCAAATAACATAACCAACTCGAACCATTGGAGAAAACCATGTTTAAAGCAATGATCATCCTGAAACGTCGTGAAGGCTTGGAGTTTGATGAGTTTCAATCTCACTGGCTAAATCATCATGCAACCCTTGTCCGCCAATTACCCAATATCCGCAAGGCTGCATTTAACTTCTCAACCGAATCTGGGTCCGGTGAAGTAGATGCCGTGTCCGAACTCTGGTTCGACAGCCAACAGGATTTTCTGGATGCTTACGCCAGCGAGATCGGCCAACAGGTCACAGAAGATTCACTGGCCCATGTCAGCAAGCGAGAACGGGTTTTGCTCCATGAACACAACATACTTTGAGCAACCTTGAGATGTCGGGCATCAGCACCTTGGAACGCTTCATCTATCTGAATGGCAGCTACCTGCGAGAGAATCAGGCTAGAATTTCCATATTTGATCGGGGGACACTGTTCGGCGATGCTGTCTATGATGTTGTGCCTGTCCTTTGCGACCGCTTTATCAACTTCGATAGTCACTATTCACGTCTCAGGCGCTCATTGGATTCTTTGTCCATCCCCTGCCCCACCAGCGCTGAGGATTTGCTCAAGTCAATTCGAAAGCTGGTATTGCTAAACAACTTGTCTGAAGGGGTCGTCTATATTCAAGTGAGTCGTGGGATTGCGGACCGAGATTTCCTTGTTAACGAAGTCTTGTCTCCTACATTTTTCATGTTCACGCAAGAGAAGCCTTTGTTGCAACACCCGAAACTACAAGGCGGCATCAAACTCAAAACTGTTCCAGATATTCGCTGGGCAAGACGTGATATCAAGTCTTGTAATTTGCTTGGCCAGGTCCTGTCAAAATCCACCGCAAATGATCACGGTGCAGATGAGGCACTGATGCTTGAATCCGATGGCACAATCACAGAATGCGGTAGCAGCAGCTTTTTCATATACAGGAATCACTGCATCATTACCCGACCACTCGGCACAGACATACTCCCGGGGGTGACCCGGAATGCTCTGATGAAATTGAAAAATTCGCGTCAGATTTCGATTGAAGAGCGCTCATTTACTCTGGACGAGGTCCTTGCGGCAGAGGAAGCATTTCTTAGCGGTGCCGCCTCTCTGGTTCTTCCGGTTGTCTGGGTAGATGACATTCCAATCGGTAATGGAAGGCCGGGGCAAATAAGCAAAACCATGCGAGAGAACTATATTGAATTTGCGCTGGATTCTGGGATACATGCCAAGTCCTGAGAATGCTCAAAGAATATGAGTATCCGATATCCATGGAACTCATCGCAAACGAACCCCTGATTTCCCTTTACTTGCTCGGCGTCATGATCTTTGCCGGCATCGTGCATGGTAGTTTGGGTATCGGATTTCCGATGGTTACAACGCCATTGATTGCGGTGTTTCTAGATGTTCGACTGGCCATATTGATGACTCTGGTCCCAACTGTTGCAGTCAATGTCGCCACCATTGCTGGCGGTTCCGACCAAATGCGCAGCATCAAGGACTATGCACCCATGTTTCTGGGAGCGACCGCCGGGTCCATCATCGGTGCCTGGATGCTGGCAACCATGGATCCATCACCATTCAGACTCGCTCTCGCTCTTCTGATTATTCTGTATTTATTCACCGGAAATCAGTCTTCGAAATATACAAAATGGCTACCCCATCGCAACAAGACCGTTATGTGTGGGTTTGGAGTCGCTGCCGGCATCTCTGGAGGAATTACCAATGTCATGGTTGCGATACTGATTATCTATTTTTTGGGTCAATCCATGACACGCGCGAAAATGCTACCGATCTTCAATATCTGTTTTTTGATCGGCAAGGTGACTCAACTAGTTATCCTGAGCTTTGCCGGCTGGGTAAATCCTGGCTTGATTTACCAATCTGTCTTGCCAACAATAACTGCTCTGGGCGGTTTGTGGGCGGGCATGAAAATCGGTAGCCGCATCAGCAAGGAAATTTACAAGAAAATGCTCCATGTACTACTTGTCATTCTGGCAATCGTTCTGGTTGGACAATTCTTCCTGACTTAGATGGTCTCGGGATTGTGATTCCAGCAATCGGACTCAACCGTGTCAATCGAGGGGCAACCCATCGGTGCATGATCGTGACTACCGTCATTGCTGGCAGGGAGTTCTGGCTGGACCGATCCTTGCTATTCATTAAAGCTGGCAAACGCACAAAATCACGTGATGCGACCAGCCAACATGAATGAGCTTACTGCACAACGCGAAGCAACGAAGGATAGAAAATTTCGGCAGTGGTTCAGTTTGAAAATCCATCCAACTTGTCGCTTCAGGGCGTTTTTATGTTTAGGGCTAAATATTCAAGTATAAACCAATAACACAACAAGCGGGACTTTTGCATTTCAATTGGTTATGCTCTCGACATGAACCAACCAGTCCAGTTCTCGAAAGTCTATCCGCCGGTGCTCAATTTGCGCCTGGTGCAACCTGATGAAATGGCGCAATATGATAATTTGATGGCCCATCATCATCGTCGAGGCTCCTTGCGGCGGATTGGTCATGAACTGCACTATGTGGTTGAGCACCAAGGACGGTGGATTGCACTGGTCAGTTTTTCACCGGCCGCACTGAAGTGTGCCGCCCGGGACCGATGGATTGGCCTGATCTCGCAAATCCAGCATGACCGGTTGCGGTTCATGGTGAACAATTCGCGCTTCCTGATTTTGCCCGGTCATCATTATCCGAATCTGGGCTCACGAATTCTGTCGGCCTGTCGCAAGCGGCTGGCGAGCGACTGGATGAGGCATTTTCCCCAACCCTTGTTATTGCTTGAGACCTTTGTCGATACGGATTTCCATGAGGGGATTGTATACCGTGCAGATAACTGGGTGTTGGTGGGAAAAACCCAGGGCTACCGGCGAGTGCATGGGGGTTACAGTCCAACGCCTTCCGAATCAGTCAAGCTGGTATTTGTCAAACCACTACATCCGAAAGCCCAGGCGATCTTGCAATCACGGCAGCTTCCGGATGTGCATCAGTATCGAGTGAAGAAGATGAATTTGCGCCCCGAAGATCATGTTTCCCTGTACGACTATTTTCAAGGCATGGAGGATGTTCGCAGTCGGCAGGGCAGACGGCATGAACTGGCCAGCATGCTGTCTCTGATCGCCGCGGCGATGTCAAGTGGAGCCAGTGGGTACAAGGGCATCTGGATCTGGTGCGACGAGTTGTCGCAGGCCAATCGCCGGCATTTCCACTTCCGCCGATACGAGGCCGGCGGGTCACGCCTTCGATCACTTGCATTCGCAATGCGATGATCGAGGTGCATCCAGACCGGTTGCAACAGCTGGTCAACCGGTTCTGCATTCAGCATTTCGATTTGCCTTTTGAGGCACTTGCGATTGATGGCAAGGTGCTGTGCGGTTCGAAAGGAGCGGATCATCGTCAGACCCGGATCATGAATGCAATCGGGCATGACAGTGGTTTTTGTCATGCGAAAAAAAAAGTAGGGACCCTGCCGGTTGAGGGCTCGGACGAAGAGAAGCAGTCGAACGAGATCAAGTTTTTTGCGCCAACGCTTGAGCAGATCGACATTGCGGGCAGGACCATCACTGCCGATGCGATGAATACCCAAATTGAATCGGCCAATCATGTGGTGGAAAGAGGGGCAGATTTTCATTTTTCGGTCAAGGGCAATCAGCCCGGTCTGCTCGAGGATATCCAGGTCTGGCATGAGCAGGAAGGTCAGTTTCAGGAACCGGATTTCGAAGAGGGGTTGGAAAAGGAGCATGGACGGATCACCCAACGCAAGATCTGGACAACCGATCGGTTGAATGGACATGTGAAATTCCCGCATGTACAACAGGTGTTTGTGATTGAGCGCAACGTCCAGGACCCCAAGGGAAAAAACCCAGATCGTGTCGAGATCGTATATGGGATTACCTCGCTCAGCAAGGAGGAGTCGAGCGCAGAGGAAATTCTCACTACCAATAGAGGCCATTGGGCAGTAGAAGCAGCCCATCATGTATTGGACAATCCGCAGGCCTTCCATGAAGACGGCAGTCGCATCCGCCCTGGGCATGGTCCAGAAAACATGGCCTGCATGCGACGTCCTGCCCTGACCCTGCTGCGCTATTGTCAACAACGCAATCGTCAGCCGATCACGGAACAGATCGAACGGCTGAAGTACCATCCACGACGCGTGCTCGATTATCTCAAGCTGACCGGCAACATCCGGCCTGGAAGGCTGTCACCAACCGAGTGTTGGCCGCTATCGCTGGCTACCTGAGACAACCGACTGATATCTGCTGATTTTCGGTGGTGCCCAATGGGCGCCAGGCATGTGCTCGTGCCGGTGTTGCCCACAGCACCGAAATCCTGGCGAAATGATGCTCAATGCCACCGGATTAGCCGAATATCCGTCTACCCAACACCCCCTGACCACATGCAAATGGAAAAACACCCCCTGAAACCGAGCAAAAATGAGCGAATAAAAAAGAATAAATTCGCCTTGCATGTCGCTTGACAATTTGTCGCTGAATTGGGTATTATGGTCGAGATGCAGATTTACTTCGTAGAGAAACCATGAAACATTTCCATAAGCCCCCCCCCACTTTGGAACGAAACAGGGTTAAGAAGCCATGGACAGCCCCAAAAATAACGGAAATCCTCGTTCAGAACACCCATAATGGATTACCGCTTGGTACTCCACCCGGCGAATGTTGTGCCTATCCTACATTCCGTAGTGAAGCCTACAAAGCCGAAGCCAGCTGACCAAACCCGATCCTTCAAATGTTTCTGATCCCCTTGATTCCCTTCCTGCCGAGTAGATGAGGGCGTTACCACGCCTCATCCCTCACAGACCCGAGCATGCACGATTGATGCACTCGGTTCCGTCATGGAACAGGTTCGCGCAGGCAACATAGATGGAACGCGCAACACGGGTTCGGGCTAGCGGATATCAGCATGGCGGCATATTCATATCCTCCCGGTTCAAGTTTCCGTCACGGCTACGACGGGATAGCGCTTTGCGCCAACCCTGTAAAACCTGATAACGAAACATCGAGAGTCTCTTCATATTACCAGTAATGCCATAGTATGCACAATGACTCCGAATCACTCGCAAGAGGTGTTCTTGTTGCTCGATGAGCAGGCGATGACGGTTCCACTTGCACCACTGATACACAGTCTTGATCGCACTCGCAAAACGGACCTTCGAGGTGACCTGACACAGAACCCGATACCCTTTCCATGACCGTCCCCATACATGGGTGAATCCTGGAAAGCCAACGTTCTCATTGCCGGTTGCATCTTTGCCTTGTGGAGGACGGAAGTCGAGAAAACGAGTCTTGACCGGATGCAGGGTTAACCCGAATCGATCAAATTGCTTCGCTAATACTTCCAACACCCGACCGGCCTCGTGTCCCAACTCGAACAGCAGCACAAAGTCATCTGCATGCCGCACCAGACAGGACCGTCTGCGTAGCCGTGGCTTGACTTCCTGCTTATGCCAACGATCCAGCACATGGTGCAGGAATATATCGGATAAACAGGGATTCACTACCCCGCCTTGCGGGGTACCAGACTCACTACGCTTCAGAAAACCCGGATCCAGTATCCCTGTCTTTAACCACTTGTCAATCATGCGCCTGATTACGCCATCCTTGATCCGCAGGTCTAGAAATGCTCGTAACTGTCCATGCTCAATACTATCCAAATACTTCGATATATCGGCATCAATCACAAAACGACAACGCTCTGCCATGATACCGGTGCGAATCGCATCCCGTGCACCATGACCACCCCGATCCGGACGAAAACCATACGAACAAGACAGAAAGTCCTGCTCATAAATGGCTTCCAGTACCATCAGAATTGCGCGCTGTGCCACCTTGTCCTCAAAGGTCGGTATGCCCAACCCTCGAGAGCTGCCATCACCTTTCGGTATCCAGTGCCGACGCACCGGCGGAGCTTGATAACTGCCAGACTTGATCCGCTTGAGCAAATCCAACTGGTTCGCTTCCAAATCTTCTGTACAAGCCTGCGCCGTCACTCCGTCAACACCGACCGCGCCGTCCTGGCGTGCGCGCTTGTACGCCTCGCGTAGCCAGTCAATGTTCATGACCGGATGCAACGAGCTGAGCACCCGCTCCAGGTGCTTCCTGGCCTGCTCGGCTATCCATTGTTGTTTCGTGGACGTGTTTGTCAATCTCTGTGTATTGTCCATCGTTTCCCGCCAATGATTCTGTTTCCATGATGCTCCACTTCCCTCGAATCGGTCCCGATGGACTCGGCTCCCCATCGTCTACAGTACTATCCGAGCGCTACTACTGCCTATATCCCCTAGTTTCGACTTGTTGATTCGTCAACCACTACCACCTACGTCTACTCCTTCGTGTCCGTCCATGCGCTCCTGATCAACCGTAGACTGTCAATCAGGCCGGAACTGTTTCTTCTCCGATTGCCTCATGACCGGAACTCCTGATCCAGTGGGGCATACGGGCTCTCCCAGGTTTCCTGACCATCCATCCCGTGACTTTGCGCCGTTCCAAAAACCCCGGACGGCCTGCCAAACCATCGCCTTCGCGGTCTTGGCAGTGCTGTTCCCAGTAACATGAAAGTGGAAACACCGTCGTTTGTCCATCTCGAGGCCCGACAGGACGCTTCATCACCTGCTGTTTACGCTCTATGATGCCCGTTACCGAACATCATGTAAAACTCGCTTCCGACTGACTGACTGGTCTTTTCCGAGAGGGAATCGAACCCTCTGGATGGTAATGAATGGTTTCAGCTATTTCATGCTAACCTCTATTCCAGAACTTGCCCTGGCGCAACAAGTTGCAGCATGCGGTTCCGGAATGCTCCTATGTGATGATGTTGATCCCCGCTACTCTTCGTAATGCTGGCCAGGGACAGCAGGGATGAGGCTTCAGCCGCTGTCAGAGCTCCATGAACAGTTTGTTAACTGGATATCGGCCTGATCAAGTGTGGCGGCTGGTTGGATTTGGGTTTGCAACGCATTTCCGAGGCCTCCTTCGGTGGATGCAATGACATGAATGTGGGAAATAACAGCCCCCCAAGATGAGATTAAGAACAACATTGGTCATTTCGTACGCAACCGTGAACGAATGTGCTATCAACCGTTCCGAGAACAAGGTCTATGTGTATCCAGCGGAGCCGTGGAGACCGACTGCAAAAATGTCATCGGTACCTGACTGAAACGAGGCGGCATGTACTGGAGCAAGAATGGCGCAAGCAGAATAGCCTTGCTTCGATCATTCATCATCAATCGGTTGGATGACTACTGACACGAAAAAACAGCAACCCCTGATATCTGCCAAAAACGATATTCGCCCAGAAACATGATGCACCCCTCGGCGAATGAGTTTCCACTCATTGTATTTGTTTCAACCGGAAAAGGATGGATTTTCAAACTGACCCACTACCGAAAATAAAAATATTTAGCAACCATTTGCCCCCAATATGTTAAGATAACCGTATTATGAATGTGCGAAATTTTACCGACTGCCGTCCGCTACCCATCGGAATCGAAACATTTCGCTGCCTTCGGGCGAAGGATTGCTATTGTGTAGATAAAATACCTTTGATCCGACAACTGACTGACGAGGGCGATTTCTACTTTCTATCCCGTCCTCGTCGTTTCGGCAAGAGTCTTGTAGTCGATACCCTGCAGGAACTTTTTGAAGGGAACGAACCCCTCTTTCGTGATCTGGGTATACACCCGTGCTGGGACTGGTGATCGGGTGTTCGTGTTTGATTTCAATATGGTCAAAGGCAAAAAACATGGAAAGAAAGACCAGGGAACGTTCGGACAAGGCAATTGAACAAATTCGCACAAAAAAGCATGCCGACAAGTATCTCGACCGGCGGGGAACCGATTCGCCTGATCGGAATGGCTTGTGGCGAGAAAGCTCGAAACCTGCTGGATATTCGGGGGAGAAGCTCTGACCTTGCACAAATCTACACTATATCCATTTCCAATCATATGCAAATTGGATTGTGGCTACATATGCTTAGCATAACCTTTGCGAATGCCGACGAAAAGAAAACCGTTTATCAAGACAACTGAACTCGTAGAGAGCGAGTAGTTGCGAAATTATCAACGCAACATTCTTTCTAGTCCGCATGAACAGATCGGCTTCGCTCGCAGGTACAGCTAGAAACATAGGTGATCGGCATCAACGAAAATCGCAACTCCACACTGCACTCGTTGTACTGGTACTCGTTGCTCCCCTTCCTTTTGGCGCCTATCCAACATGGGCATGGGCGAGTCTGTCGCTCGGATGCGGAATCCTGTTGTGCGGATGGGGGTTTTCAGTACTATCTCGACGCATTTCCTTTGTTGCACCTCACCATTTGGTCTGGTGGTCAGGGGTGGTATTCGGACTGTCCTTGTTATGGGGATTCATCCAGACGGTGGGGTTTACCCCTGAAAGCTGGCATCACCCCATCTGGTCTGGCGCTGAGCAGGCTTTAGGAATATCATCCTTGGGAGCAATATCAATTGACCCGAAAGCAGGCAGGGACAGTCTCTTGCGCATGACAACCTATGTCGGCATATTCTGGCTGGCATTTCAGTACTGCCGAGACTCCAAGCGTACATTCTTTACATTGCAAGCAGTCGCAATCTGCATTGCATTTTATGCTATCTATGGGCTTGCTGTGCTTTTTCTGGGTTCAGACCGTATACTGTGGTTTGAGAAGTCCATCTATACGGATGTAGTCACATCAACTTTTGTGAACCCAAATTCTTTCGCTACATATTGTGGCATCGGCCTTCTTTGCTCTACATCCTTGCTGATGAAGCATTTCCGCATTGGAACAGAGGACAAAGTCGGGATTGTCGAGTATTCGCGTTTTGTCTTCGTGGAATTCATTCCCCGGAATGCGTTAATTCTGATCGCGTGGTCAATGATGGCTAGTGCATTGTTACTCAGTCTTTCAAGAGCGGCAACCGTAGCAACCGGGCTAGCACTGGTGGCGATGTATCTGGTACTTTTAACAAGACAAAAGATATCATTGCACAAGTTGCTGTTTCGACTGTTTGGGGTAGTGTCAGCCGGATGCTTGATGATGTTCGTGGCAGGACAGGACCTGGTACAAAAATTTTGGAAGACTGGAGTGGATTTTCCTCTTCGTGCGGAAATCTACTCGCAAACGCTAATGGCCATTGAACACAGACCAATCCTGGGGACTGGACTCGGCACATTTGCCAGCGTGTATCGCAGCTATCGAACTGAAGACATCCGACCAGGGGTAACAAAAGCGCATAATGACTACCTGGAAATGTTTCTGGAACTAGGCATTCCGGCCGGAGCCCTACTCATACTGCCAATTGTTCTGTTAGCCGGGTTTTGTCTTCACGGTGTCTGGGTTCGCAGACGAAATTATGAATACCCCGCACTCGGCTTTGCGGTCTGTGTTTTGGTGGGAGCACATTCACTTGTTGATTTCAGCATGCAAATACCAGCGGTTGCCGCTACCTTTGCTCTTTTGTTGGGAATGGCAGTAACGCAGTCACAATCGACAGGGGGGGGGGGCGAAGACCTAAAAACTGAAGTGATTTCTGACCAGAATATGCTGGAAATGGCCACTCAAAACAGTGATCACCTGCTGGGCTGATTTAAGTTACAGGGTTTAGTAATTGAGGATACCCTATTATGCAATACTATTTAAAAAGCCCTCAAAGATTCATGGTTCGTCATGCTCATGGTTTACAACCAGTTCACTACAGAATGATCCAGTTTTTTCGTCCGAATGAAACAGATCGAGTATTTTCACCAGTGATTTGGCTGTTCGTAGCAATATTGCCACTTTGGTTATACCAATGTCGATCCCATGTCGCTACAACAGGCATTGGTTTTGCACTCGGTAATTGGCGCAATCTGGAGAAGGAATGGGGCATTTCATCCGGTTACAGAAAAACTCTGATTGATCAAGCCCATTTAATGCAATATCAGACATCTGACAATGATTGATTCAACAGATATCCTCAAAGCAATAGAGGCTTCGGTAGTGTATACCCGACCTTTCACTCACTTACGTCTGTCTGATGTCTTCAAGCAGGATGACTATCCGGAAATTTTGCGGTTATTGCCTTCCTCAAGCGATTATGCGGAGTTGCGTCACAAGGATGCCAAGATGCCAGACAACTCATATTCTCGGCTTGAGTTTCTGTTAACGGATGAACAGATTGAGCGACTTGATTCGGAGCGCAGACAGTTCTGGCTAAATGTCAAATGCATACTCGACCATCCAGGCATCGCAGATTCATTCATGAAAAAATTTTCGGCAATCGAATTCAATGCACCACTTAAGGGTCGGGTTATCCTCCGGCTGTCACTGGTTCGAGATCTTCCGGGCTACTTCATCCGTCCGCATCAGGATATTCCAAGCAAGCTTCTTACTACCCAGATATATCTACCACAGGATGATCGGTGGTCGGAGCTGGGAACGAACTTATATACCCGTGATCAGGTGGGGAAGTTCAAGACCGATGTCGCTGTACCCTTTCTTCCGAATTCCGGATACGCTTTTCCAGTATCAAAAAACAGTTGGCATGGAGTCGATGTAATTCCCTCGGAAGCTACGGAACGCAACTCGCTGATGATGGTCTGGTATGTTGACGGTCCAGTGGCAACACTCATGGCAAAGGCACGGCATGTGCTTCGTAGTTTACAAGCTTGAAGCATCTCGTTGTTCAGATTCAATACATGTATTGCTCCTTATATTGGGTGTAGTCTCACAGAAATTCCAGATTAGACCCATTTATGAACGATACCAGTGGATGGGGAATAACGTTTGATTGATCATGCGTTGTATAGTCCGCTCTATCATTCCCTGACACTCCCAAATCTGCATGCCTGAACATACCCCTCACGAGCCATTTGAATAAGGTTAATGGAACGGAATCTGGTTGATATTTCTCTGAAAAAATGCGACCAAGGCAAAAAAATCGTTTTACGCGAATTGCCTGACACGATTTTTTTTGCTGAGATCACGCTGTAATGAATTTGCAAGCTCCCATAATACGAACGTTCGCTATCAGAGGTATCAGTGGGGCAGCATCCCTAGGATATGGAATTCTGCTTGCAAATGTTCTGACAGCAGATGCAATGGGCAAGTTCACGATTGCCCTATCTGTAGCGATCATTGCTTCTACTATCTCAAAATTTGGTCTTGACACCTATTTGATGCGCGAAGTAGCAAGCCATCCCCAAAAATCGCATAGAGTGACAACGTACTGTCTCTGTGCGGCGGGTTTTTCCGGATCGTTGGCATGGGGTTTGTGCTCTTGGATAGGTCCCGCGTTTTATGCATCAGCCGACACCAACTTTATCATTTTGTTGCTGGGCATCCCCTTTCTCGCCATGATTTATGTGCTGAGTGGATTGCTGAAATCTAGCAATCTTCCTGCTACTGCAGTGTTTCTTGATACCGGATGCTGGCAAACATCATTATGCCTGTGTGCAATCGTGATGCAACTTTTCGGTTATGACTCACTACTGCTTGTTGCCATTTGTTTTTCGGCCGGCTTGGCTGTGATATTTGCCATCACATTTTCGCTATCATGGCATCATGTACTCTGCAAGGGCGATCTCGATCGAGCTTTGCAGTCAGCAATGAACCAGGACCTTCGGGGGCTGTTAGCAATGGCCGGTCTGAATGTCTGCAACATAATCATGCGTTGGTCAGATATCTTGTGGCTCACATGGTGGCTGGATGCAGAGGAGATAGCGGTGTACATGATCTGTACAAGGCTGGCCAACGGCATCACTTTTATTGACCATGCAGTCAACGCTGTGGCTGCGCCTCGATTCGCACGCTTTTTTGCAACTGAAAAAACCGGTGCATTGGTGGGGGAGTTGAAACGAGTGTGCACCATTTCAGGTTTCTGGGGAGGAGTTGCAACCATACTGGTTGCATTAGTTGGGCCGTTCATACTGGACTGGCTTGGTACACCCTATTCCGGAGCGTACAATATCCTGCTGTTCGCTATATTGGCTACCGCGGCACAAGTCGTCTGGGTACCTATAGGTCATTTCGCAACCATGACGGGGCAGGCAACCGTTCATTTCAAGGCTACAGCTACCGCACTTGCCGTACAGCAACTCGCATTCCTGATTTTCATCCCTCATTTTGGGATGATAGCCGCTTTGTTCGGTTTCGCCCTGTCCAGAATACTCTCCTTCCTGATCACTCTCGGTATTTTGAGGAATCGTGGTATTTTTGTCAGCATGCAATAGCTAAATGCAGGTAAAGCCTGGATTGTGAAGCTGTATTTGAATCAAACAGGAAAATAGAAGACACTTGCTAACCCCACCCAAACCCCCAAATGGGAAAATGGATTGGTATTGGAGGGAGGTTATATCAGTACTGAAACCTTTGCTACGATCTGCCACAGGGCCCAGGCAACCCCGGGCTGCCTGAGCCATAGTATCATTCCCTCCATGATGTTCAAGCTCGACTAGTGTGCGGAATCCCACTAGTGAAGGTTGCGCAGGTTCCGCAAGCTTGCTCAAGTCATCAAGGGAGTGCAGTTCAGGGACGGTATTGAGGTACAATCAGACCGGAAAACGGTAGCCGCTGGATGAATCTCACCTCCCACGCACTACTTTCAGCCATAACTCTCCGATATCCTGTAAGCCAACTAAAATTTCGTTTAAAATGACATTGATTTTCAAGCAGGATCTGGAACTAAGTACGATAATAGTACAGACAAATTGGACGTCTCAGATGTGTAATATGGCCAATCATTTTGATTCCAAGTGCAATCCGAATGATTTACACGGTAGCGAAAATGCCTCGTGAGGCAATTCGGCGGTTTTGTCGCCTATCATTTTCTAACCAGATTTTGGCGATGGAGATTGTGCTCGTACTCTTTTTTGCTTGGATGATAACTCGGTTTTTACCTGCACGCTATTGGTTGCGGTGGTTGCAAACAGAAGCCGTACCGGAAGTGAGTGGAATACCTAATGCGGTATTTGGTAAAGCCAATGAACGGAACTTGTCAGATAATGGTCAACAGCCTGCCGTGATACATACAGGATCATCAGCGTGTAATAGAAAATCTAAAAGAAGTTCCCTTGATCTAAATATTTCTCGAAAGTTAGGGCGGGCTGCAGGAAAAGTGGCCCGATATTTACCGTTTGAGGTTCGTTGTCTTCAACAGGCAATGACGATGCAGTGGTTATTGAGGCATCGCAGAGTGGACACCATATTGGTATTTGGTGTCCGGCGCAACATGAACGTGAATCATGATCTTCAATATCACGCATGGCTAACGGTTGACGGTATACCGGTTATCGGAGGTGAAGAAGTTGATTCTTATCAGGTTTTTCCAGCTTTTCCGCCTCGCGATAAATTATAAAAGATTGTCGACAGAAACTCGACCCTAGTTATTCATCGCTGATAGCACCTTGCTAAAAGGCGCAAGCTGTCGGATGTTCAATGTCAAATTCGAAAACCCCCGCCGATCTATGGACATAGAAAAACTCACTGGTGAGTTGCTTGCTGGGTTGCGTGAGGCCATGGGAACTGGTGACCGGCAATCTAATTTGAAGATCCTGGCAATGGTCGATGACTGGCCATCTTTTATGCGTCTAGCGCAACGGCACCGAGTGCTCGCTCTGATTAGACGTGGTCTGTACTATCCCGATATACTTGATTCAGAGGCCGAAGAAATGATGGTGTCATTGCGTCAAGCATGGAATACTAGAGGCTTGGCACAGCTTGAGGGTCTTAATTTAGCGGTTGATTGTCTTGGTCAACATGGAATACCTGCTATAGTGTTGAAGGGGATGCCTCTTAGCGAGCGCCTTTACGGTGCCCCTCTTGTTAGGGAAAACAGCGATATTGACCTTTTAGTTCCTCCGATGGTCATGGATTCGGCAGTCGAAGTACTATGCATGAATGGCTGGAAGCCCTGTTCACCACCCTGGCAGCCAACCTCTCCTCTCTATCGTTACTTCGACCGATATGTAAATAATAGAACTTTCACCGGTCCGGGTGGTTTGCTTGAATTGCACCATCGTTTAACGAACAACCCTTTTTTATTGCAAAATTCTTTTGGGGAACTGGAAAATAGGGCGATACAGGTCGAAATTAATGGATCGTCTTTCCAGACGATGGGCAATAGTGATTTGTTAATATATCTGTGTATACACGGCCAGCTACATAGGTGGACTCGCCTAAAGTGGCTTTGCGATATTGTCGCACTGATGAATATTATGTCGGATGAATGCTACATGAAAGCACTAGAACATACCTATTCTCAGAGATTATCTCCAAGGGTTGTATTCGGTACAGCACTGAAGTTGTGTGGCGAGGTCTTCAGTTTGAGTTTGCCAGATTCTGGTGCATTATTGGTATCTGGACCATGGATCGAGAAACAAAGACGCGTAACATGGAAACTCTGGTTGAGACCGGGGGGAGGAAAAGGTTTGCAAGGTGCCCCCCGTTTATTGGATCAGATGCGAACTAGATTGGCGGCCACATCCCAGCGTGGGTTGGTGCACGAATTGTTGCGCTTATTCTTAAGAATGTTAGCTTTCTGGTATAGACCTTAAGTCCAGAATCTATCGTATTCAAAACCCAGCCTTTAGCTGACTTCTGCATATTCATTTTTAAGAACTAAGTTCTAGATTTGGTAACTTTCTAGAGTGTTGTGTAACTCCTCCCAGTTGAATAGTTTTCCGACTGTAATGGATGTTTTACGGTTGGTGTTTTCGGTGATAATTTGTTAGGTAATGCAATAAATTTGGGTGGTACTTTCACTTTAGACAAGTGGTTCGTTGCAAAATTATTTTTGAACAAGATAGAACTTTCTCAAACGAGTTATGGTCGAAAGTAGTGCGTGGGCGGAAAGGGGGGTTGAAAAAAGCGGCGTAACCGGATTAACTAACAAATTTCAAAAACCGTTAACCAAGAGGTACGCCACTATGAGAGATGATAACATTATTGACTATTCAAAAATCGGCAAGTTCAAGGATGAATTGACCGCGATTCTGCGCGAGGGAGCCCGTCGGCTGCTGCAGGTGGCAGTGGAAGCCGAGCTGGGCGAATTCCTGAAGCAGCATGAAGACCGCCGCACCGAACAGAACCTCCGGCTGGTAGTGCGCAGTGGCCATCATCCGGAGCGCTCGATCCAGACCGGGATCGGCTCGGTCCCGGTGCGGATTCCGAAGGTTCGTTCCAACGACGGCAAGCCGGTGACCTTCCGCTCGTCGGTGGTTCCGCCGTATGTGCGCAAGAGTCGCACGCTGGAGGCCTGGGTGCCCTGGCTATACCTGAAGGGGGTCAGCACCGGCGAGATGGCCGGAGTGCTGTCCGGGCTGCCGGGGAAGCAGGCGAAGGGGTTCTCGCCGTCGGTGGTCAGGCGCCTCAAGCGGGTCTGGCTGGACGAGAGGAAGGAGTGGACGCAGCGTGACCTGAGCCAGGACCGGTGGGTGTATGTCTGGGCGGACGGGGT
The DNA here is from genome assembly GCA_965220975.1 of Candidatus Poriferihabitans sp. Taxonomy (GTDB): domain Bacteria; phylum Pseudomonadota; class Gammaproteobacteria; order Arenicellales; family Poriferihabitantaceae; genus Poriferihabitans. The sequence continues at coordinate 1,621,731 of OZ244855.1, forward strand.
GTACAGCGGGCCGCGCAACGAGGAGACCAAGCTCTGCTGCCTGGTGGTGATCGGCGTGGACGATCAGGGCCGGAAGGTCACCGGCTTGCCGTCGTTGGAGCGAACCTTCGGAATCCGCACCGGGGCCGAGCCGATCCCGGTCTGGATGTCTCGCTCCGGCTGATAGCCACTGCGCACGACTACCCGGTGGCCCTGTCGGGTGCGGCGGTCTTCGAATTGCTGCAGGAATTGGTCCAGCTCTGTCTCCACCGCCGCACACAGCAACCGATGGGCACCGTCACGCAGAAGCCCGGTCAAGGCGTCTTCAAATGTTCCAATTTGTGAATAGTTAATTATGTTATCATCGCTCATGGTGGCGTACCTCATGGTTAGCTTTGTTTATAATTGATAGTTAATCCGGCTACGCCGCTTTTTTCAACCCCCTTTCCCTCCGCGCACTACTTTTGACCATATCTCGGTGGTGAAACGAAGAAGTCAAATTAGACGCAATCGTGGCAGTATCGGCACGTTGCAGGGGGTGGCGAAAAGTTATACTACTTGTCAATGCCAGTCTAAATTAATCCGAGGTCGTTGAATCAGTTTTGCCCGTTCACGCAACTTTTTCACACGAGGCCTGGATTCTTTGAAAAGTCGCTCATGAGTCTCAGCAAAAATATAGTCGATGCGCTCAAGAAGGTCAGTCCGATCAAACAGCGCTTCCAACAATTCTACTTCTGCACCTTCTATATCCATTTTGAGGATGCCAATGGATCCTTGCAAATTTTCGAGGTAATGTAGGAAGTCGATTTGTAATATCTTTACCGAATTCTTGCTGTCCAAGTGAGGACAAGTCATTTGTATTTGTGTTGAATTTGCCTGGGATAATTTAATCGGATCTTGTTCGAATTCTTTATGTCGGTAAAGCAATACTTCTTTTGTAACAACCCCAACTGCAGTATTCTCAATTTGAACATTAGTTAGACCTGAGAGATTCTCTCCAAGTCGTTCAAGTAGCAATGGATCAGGCTCAAAAGCGATTACTTGTTTAGCATGCTTCGCAAGAAGTCTAGTATATTCACCCACGTTGGCACCCAAGTCGATACAAACCTTATCCGCAACTTGATCTAATGCTGAATAAAACTCTTTTTGAGCGAAATGCATCATATACTTTCGCCGGTGAAATACATCATATACTTTCGCCGGTAATTCTCTCCAAACTGACCTAGAAAATGTCGTAATGAATTTGTATTTGGCCAGCTTCGCCTTGGATTTATTCATTTCACTATTTGCTTTTTCGATAATTTGAAATTATATGACAAAAGTCGGTATCATGATTTAACTTCTCATCTTTTAAATCATGTTATGTAGTTGGGTATCAGGGTTTTGCTAAGAATAATGGAGATATGGCTGAAAGTAGTGCGTCAGGGAAGAGGGGGTCATCTTGCGGCTACCGTTTTCGTTTCGGATTTTACCTCAATACCATCCCGAATGCCGTACAGTAATTCTCCCCTAATCGACAATTAGAAATCAACATAAAGGAATGAATCCTTGTAAAATTAGAGTACTAGTGTGAAAATTACCAATTTATACAATGCGCCCATTGGGTGCAAACTTTAGAACTCATTTTTACAGATTAAATTAACTTGATTGGCAAGAATGGACAGGATTGGGTTGTTAAGCTAGCATCTGGTGCGATTAGGTAGATGGGGTTGAGGGACCCTATGAGTCGGACTGGTTGCATTGTTAGGATGAGTCCGGCATGAATCCGGTTTTGCGCGATGAATTCAGGAACGATTCGCGTCTGTAACGGTAGAGAATAAATGGATGCTGGTTATTGGACGTGTTGCAAGAACTACTTGGGAAAAAGTAATCATGCCGACCCAGATTAAACCAAAATAATCCGGTCAAAATGGGCGTCTTCTTCTAAAATAAGCTGGGAATAATATCAGGTCTAAGTAAGCAGATGACTGTATGCCTTGTTGAATTAAATGAAATAAATTTCGATTTAGTCAGGAAGTATATTGAAAATGGCGAGGCATTGCCGAACTTCAAGTTTCTGATTGAATCTGGCCTTTTCATTACGCATGCCGAAAAGGAACAGGAAAATCTGGAACCATGGATTCAATGGGTTTCTGTTCATACAGGCCTTACGTTTGCACAACATGGCGTATTTCGCCTAGGTGACATCGTGAATTACGAGGGCGGTCAACTTTTTGAAGATATTGAAGGTCGGGGCTACAAAGTGGGTGTCATGTGTGCCATGAACGCAGACAATCGACTAAATGATCCAGCGTTTTTCATCCCAGATCCGTGGACTTCCACAAAGCCTGATAGTAGCTCATCATCAAAGCGGCTTACTCGTGCCATTGCGCAAACTGTCAATGACAATGCGACTGGTAAATTGGGTTTCCAGTCGGCCATTGATTTTGGTTTGGTAGCTTTAAATCTCATTCCGTTATGGTCTTTCCCTAATTTATTGTATAAGGCTACTTGGGGGATGACGAGTAGATGGAGAAGAGCGCTTTTTCTGGACATTCTCTTGTTTTGCTACTTTGAATCACTGGTTAGGAGTAGAAAGCCAGATTTTGCATCATTGTTTCTTAACGCGGGAGCTCATGTTCAACATCACTACATGCTTTCATCATCAGTTATCCAGAATGAAGCCTACACAAATCCTGTCTGGCATGTGCCAAGAGGAATAGACCCAGTGTTAGAAGCTTACCAGCAATATGACTGTTTGCTTGGAAAATTAATGTGCTGGAAAAATTGCCCTTTCATAATTGCAACAGGATTGTCGCAAAAGCCATTTGAAAATCCTATATTTTTCTATCGCCTGAAAAATCATTCGGAATTTCTGGATTGCTTGGACTTACCCTATCGAACGATAGAACCACGCATGTCAAGAGACTTTCTGATCACTTTTTTGAATGACTTTGATAGAGACCGTTTTGCGAGAGCTCTTAAATCCCTGCGCATTAAAGGAATATGTATTTTCGGAAGTATTGACATCCGGGCAAGGTCGCTGTTTGTGACCATGGACTATCCTCATCCTATGAATGGAAAAGTACTTGTTGACCCGAATGACTTTCTCCCCAGTGATTATAACTTTGCTGATGCAGTTGTTTTTGTTGCAGTAAAAAATGGGGAGCATCAGGGAAAGGGATTCTTGGCGATTGATGCTGAGTTGACCGCCGCCAATTTTGCAACCGGAAACCATGTGTCAAGGCTGTATGATACTATCCTGAGTCTATTTCCCAAACTTTCTTCTTAAGCTTGCAGTATCCTCATGTATTTTGTATCCGATTGCTCTCGGCACTTGAAGGGGTTGCACTTCATAATTGAATGGGCGATTCATTGACAATTTCTACTGTACCAAGTCGTAAGCGAATTTGCCATGTCATTGAGTCAGGTACCACTGGGGCATTGGAAATGATGCTCTTGGCATCCGAGACGCAACGAGCCCGTGGATATCGTATGCTTATCATATATTGCAAGCGTCCAGGTGCCCCAGCAGACTTGCGTGCTAGAGTTCACCCAGATATTGATTTGATTGAACTGCGAATGCGTCCACTATTTCCTCACCTGCCGGGGTGGTTCTTGTTCGTCGCCAATAAACTTCGCGACTGGAATCCAGATATATTAATTCTGCATGGCTCCTTCGCTGGATTCTTTGGGCGACTGGCAGCAGGACCGAATTTTAGGGGCGATTTGTTGTATTGTACTCATTGCATTTCCCTCATGCATCTTGAATTTTCAAGATTGCAACGCCTTTTATTTCTTACTTTGGAAAAGTTTGCTCAGTTTGTTTCTCCCTCAACATATGTTGCCACATCGCAACAGGAGAAGATTGTGATAGTGAGAGATATCGGAGTGCCTGTACACGTCCTTGTGAATGCTGTTGACGATTATCGAATTAAAGAATTCTGGCATCCAGTACGTAAGCGAAAAGAGTTACAGAAGGTGATTACTTGCGCGCGGATTTGTCCACAAAAGGATCCGAAATTATTTGCCGAGATTTGTCGCTCTGTACAATCAACGCATCCTGAAGTGAAGTTTGAGTGGATCGGAGACGGAGACCATCGGTTACGTCTCTTGTTGCAACAGGCAGGAGTAAGCGTTGTCGGATGGCTTGACAGCAAGGAAGCACTGATGTGTTTAGCCGATGCATGTGTGTATCTCTCGACCAGTATTTATGAGGGTACACCCTTATCTATAATAGAGGCAATGTTTCTAAAGGTTCCTGTGCTCTGTCGAAACGCAGAGTGGAGCAAAGAAATGATACGCGATGGCGAGACCGGATTTCTGTTCGACAATAAGGACTCTGCAAGTATATTGCTGTCAGAATATTCGGGTTGGTCCGAGAAAATCACAAAGGCCGCAGAGGCTGACGCACTGGAAAGGTTTTCAATGGAGCGATATTCAAACGATCTCGAACGTATCTGTCGGGATGCCCAAAATTTTCCAAATAGGCAATGCGATAGGTAAAGGCAATCGATATTTTGGCAATATGTGATGCAGAAGTTTCGGAGAGTTATGGTCGAAAGTAGTGCGCGGGGCGGAAAGGGGTTCATCCAGCGGCTACCGTGTTCGTGTCTGATTGTACCTCGATTCCGTCCTTGAATGGCACTCCCTCGATGACCTGTCCCAGCCTGCGGAACCCGCGCAGCCTTCGCCAGCGGGATTCCGCGCACTGGCCGAGCTTGAACATCATGTCGAGCATGGTGTCGCGGCTCAGGCAGCCCCGGGTCGTCCGGGTCCGGTGGCGGATCGTGGCGAAGGTCGACTCGATCGGGTTGGTGGTACGAATGCTCTGCCAGTGTTCGGCCGGGAAGTCGAAGAAGTTCATCAGCTCCTTGCGATCCTGGATCAGCTTCACCGCGGCCTTGGGATACTTGTCCTGGTAGCAGGCCAGGAAACGGTCGAAGGCCCGGTCGGCATGGTCCCGGGTCTCCGCCATCCAGATCTGCTGCAGTGCCGACTTCACCTTGGGATGGATGGCCTTCGGCATGGCGGCCAGCACGTTGGCGGTCTTGTGCACCCGGCAACGCTGGTGCCGGGTCTCCGGAAACACCCGGTCGAGCGCCGACCAGAATCCCATGGCACCGTCCCCGATCGCCAGTTTCGGAGCGTTCATGCCCCGTCCCTTCAGGTCCAGCAGCACGTCCTGCCAGCTCAGGGTGGACTCGCGCACCCCGTCCTCGATGGCCAGAATCGACTTCCGGCCCTGATCGTCCATGCCGATCACCACCAGGCAGCAGAGCTTCGTCTCCTCGTTGCGCAGCCCGCTGTACACCCCGTCCGCCCAGACATACACCCACCGGTCCTGGCTCAGGTCACGCTGCGTCCACTCCTTCCTCTCGTCCAGCCAGACCCGCTTGAGACGCCTGACCGCCGACGGCGAGAATCCCTTCGCCTGCTTCCCCAGCAGCCCGGACAGCACTCCGGCCATCTCGCCGGTGCTGACCCCCTTCAGGTACAGCCAGGGCACCCAGGCCTCCAGCGTGCGACTCTTGCGCACATGCGGCGGAACCACCGACGAGCGGAAGGTCACCGGCTTGCCGTCGTTGGAACGAACCTTCGGAATCCGCACCGGGACCGGGCCGATCCCGGTCTGGATCGAGCGCTCCGGCTGATAGCCACTGCGCACGACTACCCGGTGGCCCTGTCGGGTGCGGCGGTCTTCGAATTGCTGCAGGAATTGGTCCAGCTCTGTCTCCACCGCCGCACACAGCAACCGATGGGCACCGTCACGCAGAAGCCCGGTCAAGGCGTCTTCAAATGTTCCAATTTGTGAATAGTTAATTATGTTATCATCGCTCATGGTGGCGTACCTCATGGTTAGCTTTGTTTATAATTGATAGTTAATCCGGCTACGCCGCTTTTTTCAACCCCCTTTCCCTCCGCGCACTACTTTTGACCATATCTCGTTTCGGATGCATACAGCAATTGCCTAAATTCCTATCTAAATTGCCGCCAATTCTGGAAGGTCCTTTCAGAGTGTCGGGTTTGGGATTCGATGTTAAAACTTGTACCAAAAAATATTGTTCTCCCTCTCGAAGACCATAAAAGGAATTTATCAATAAGGACAATAGCAAATATCGGGTAAGCATAGTACCATGCGTATGTCTTGACAAAATTGTACACTTCTGATCGAAATAATCGATGGGTTAGGATCATAGCAAAAATGATGAAGATATGTCGCATTGCCGTAGGAGTCCTTTGTAATATGCCGAACACCGCCCCGAAAAAAGCAAAATGCATACCAACACCGGCTAGACTGTATGTCGAATAACCCTCCCATACTCCAGTGAATCCGCGAGCGGTACCCGGAAATAGCAATGTTTGTTCATAATAAAACTCCTTGAGATACCATTCCGATAATGCATCTTGTTCCGGGCTTATCACGAACAGTGACTTGAGCGCCAGAAGATAACCATTGTGAGGCAACTCTACTTCTGGATGGGTCATCATAAGTAAGGTGGTGTGTATCCAGTTGGTATATTCGTTTGCATCAAATAGATTTTTACCGCCAAGATAAGATTCACCTATTAACAAAGGATAAAGTGCTGGCTTGAAAATGATTGTCAGAAAAAAAGCGAAAAAAATTATACTTGTAATCGTAAATGTTCGGAGAATTCGTTCTTGGTCGAGAAAATAAAGCAGACAAATCATTGCGACCGTGAGATCAAATCTTGAGATAGTGGTTATGCCAATTAACACGCAATAAAAAAATAAAAAGTAGAAAAGATTTCGGTCTTTTCGGTTCCTGAACTTGAAGTATCTAGCCATGGCCATGGGTAAGCAGACATCCACAAGATTAGCGATATACAACAATTCGGTTCTATGCTGAATAGCCATAAATCGATGATTTCTATCAGTTAGAAAATAATCAGAAAAATTGATGACCAGAATCGCCGACAACTCGAATAGGAGTCCGATTCCAACAAAAATCAGCAATGTTGTTCGGGAAGGAAGATAGTCGCCATTAGATTTGGTAATTCGGGATGGTAGTGATCTTGCAAACATATAAGCAAGGTTGAATCCGATTACGGCTACAACCGCCATCCAACCAATTTCTTGCAAATGGTCCGGAAAGGCTTTGGCAGTTTCTTCCATCGATATGGATAAACCCAAGGCAAAATAGGCGATAGCACAAAAGTTGAAAAAAATGCCTAACTGCATAATTTCTCGGTAACGAACATATTGCCAAACTATGCAACCGACTGAAATCGAAAAAATCAGAATGATAATATGAATCATGATAACTACCAATCAATCATGTATTGTTCTGTTCAGATTCCAAATGCTTGGCATGTTTGACGTGAAAAGTCAATGAGTTCAAAGGAAACTCATAGCTTGTGCTAGCGATATGTATATATAGCAATTGAATCATTGCAGTAGCTTAATAATGTTGATTTATTCGACTATTGCTGTGTGGAATTGAAGGCATACTGAAACAAAATAAACTTGTTTGTCAAATTACGGAAGTAGTGCGAACATGGCCTTTGCGCTCAAATCGGTAAGAGTTGGGCAAGACTGATTTTGCGATACATAATGCAACCAGTTTGATATCCACCAAAGGACTCATTTTTGATATATACAATTTGTCATAGCGGAGCTTATTGCGCGCGGCGATTCCGTGTCCTCCACGCAATTGCGCAAGTCCAGCAATGCCCGGCGGCACCTTTAGGCGATCTTCGAAAGATGGGAGGCTTTCTTGAATTTTTGTCGTAATTTTTGGGTTTTCAGGTCGTGGTCCAACCAATGACATGTCACCTCTGAAAATATTGACAACCTGAGGCAATTCGTCAAGGTGTAGATGCCTCAAAAATTTGCCTACGCGCGTTATGCGTTCCGTGTCCTCTACAGCACCCAGTTCTGAAGACACAGCACTTGTCATGAATATCTCGCGTTCAGTATCGATCGTCATTGTTCGAAATTTGATTATGTTGAAACGATGACCATCGAGCCCGATCCGTTGTTGCTGGTAAAAAACATTACCTCCATCTTCCAGGAAGATGGCAACAACGACACCAATCATAAACATGACCCAAAAAGGAGCGAGCAAAATACCCAATAAACACAATAATGTGCAGTCGAAGTAGCGTTTGTATCCAAAATCTAAGTGTGACATAACAACTTTGAAGTTCAGATAAATACCGCTATATCTCGAACGATAGAAATTCCATAAGGAATGGGTTTGTACATTCTGTTAGTGAAGATTTTTGAACAAAGAGAATGCGGGGGTTACACAGGTGTCGATTAACAACGATTGCATGGTCGTAACTATTGGGCCGAATTAAATTGGATGAACTTATGAAATCAGTGCGACATGGGTATTGTTTAATTTGTTAAAACGGCCCTTTCCTGAATCTTCGCAACCAGTGAATCCAAGTCCAGCGCAGGGGATAGTCGATACTGATAGGCCATCGAATGCGTCGAGTGCTAACAAGAGCTGAGTGAGAGCGATCTGCAATGCCCGCCGCATCAAGAATGAAATCCTCGACAGGTGTTCGTCTTGCTAGATGAGCAACTTCCCGGGCTTGAAAAATCATACGGTCAGTGGCGGGATTCAGCATGGCAGATAAAGCACTATCCATGTCCATAGACTGATGTAGTCGCCATCCTGTTTGTTGTGTTAGAGGGCTGTCTCGATAGTCAAGCGTAGCAGTTGGAACTTCTTCGAGCATAGACGTAGTAGCAATTGTAGAAGGTGTCGTGATCAGGCATTGATAGTGGCTTATGCACTCCGAAAAAGGTGTATTGATGTCATTGTCGTCTTCAGAAGCACCTATCGAAGCAAGCAGTTCCCGATCACTGGTCCGAAAGCGATATTGAGCGCCAATCCGATTCAGGCTAGCGATGACCAAAAGCAGAAGATTTTGAAGTCTATCCCGTTCTGTCTTGTCAAATGCAGGCGTACGGGCTGTAGCGATTAGGAATTCTGCACGATGCTTTTGATCGGGATTTTTATCTTTAATCGGTTCGGCTCGTGATGGAAGCCAAGCATGGGTTTGAATTCCTAGCGCAGCCATCGAGGAAAGTGACCATCGGTCCACGCAAGCAACATGACTATAAAGAAGTGGGTCCATTTGATTCAGGTCGCGGCACCGATGTGCCGGATTCTGGTAAGCATTTTGAACATCATAAATTCCGTCAAAAAGGTATAGCCGGGGCACCTTGCAAGAAGCCGCAACTTCCAGAATTCGTCTTACCGCAGTATTAGTGTCGATGCAGGTTACAACGAGTCTGGTTTCACGCAATTTATGCGGGAGCGATGCGAGAGAAATCACCCCATAACGAGGCAGATCACCGAAAGATTGCAGATCAATGCCCAAGTCTGCGATAAGCCTAGCGGGTTGCAGAAACAGGATATGCAAAGTCAGAGCTCCAGTATTCTGGCGAGAAGTTCGCTTCGCCCCATGCGAGTGGCAAGAGTAGCCGTGCGTCGAGGGTCTCGCTCCCAAGCCTTTTGAGTTTTATTTGCGATGATTTCACGCTCCTGATCATTCAGTTCATCCCAGACTTCAAGACCAGTTTCAACCATCAGTAACAGCATAAAGTGGCGCCTGTCTTCGTTCTGACCACTTTTCAGAGCGAGCTTCAACGGCCCTGCGATTTGTGAAGCGGGCGCATCAAGCATGTTGCGTACCTGCGCCAGTCGCATCCAGCCATAGGGACTCATCGGGGCGAGGGTGAGAGCTTTGATCAGCGATCGCTCAGCTTGCTGAAGGTTGTCATCTCCGTCCTTGTTCAAATAATTTTCGAGTATTAGATAACCCAGAGAAATATCCATATGGGTTTTTTTCACATCGCGCCATTTTGCAGAGGCTTTCCGGGTATCGACAAGACTTTGAAGCTCCCATTCACTGACTTTTTCTTCGTTCTGGAGTCGCTTTATAACGAGATTGCCTGGCTGCAACAACAAGTCAGACATAACTATGGGGATTGCTAAAAAAGTTAGGACTATTCCCATTAAAATTGTTACCACAGAAAAGACAGGTGCACCTGCAGATCGTTCAGTATGCTTGCTCATTGGCATATTTAGTCAGAGTAGTAGCGGCTATATTTGGAATGCAAGGCATATGGTTCAGGGTTGTATCCATAGGAGCCGTATTCATATGAGTAATATCCCTTGCGAGTACCTTGCGCCATGTTCAGTACGGCACCTGTGATAGTTAAATTGCTGGCAAATAACTGGCTGAGAGACCTTGCAACAACTTTTTTTGGTGTTTTTCCATAACGGATTGAAAACACAACATCATCAGTACAAGCAGCCATTGAGATCGTATCCGAAACAAGTAGCACAGGTGGAGTGTCTATCACAATGAGCTCATACAGAGTCTTTAGTTCTTCAAGAATAGAGGTGAATGTTTCTTGGCGGATGATATCCGTAGTGATCGAGGTAGATTTTCCTACGACAATGACATCTAACCCGGATTTCTCATCATGCTGTATTACTTGATCAATATCGTTCAAACCATGAATGAGTAGGTGCATGAATCCAGTATCGGTCGAGATATTCAGAACCTTGCCGATTTGTCCATGGCGGAAGTCACCATCAATCAACAATGTTTTACGTCCACTACGGGCAACAAGTCGCGCTAGGTTAATGCATAGGGTAGTTTTTCCTTCTTCGGGTAGTGAAGAAGTAACAAGAACTGATCGGGGGCCAGGTTCGTCAATACAGGCGGCTAACAGAGCGGTGAATAACATTCTCAACGACTCTGAGTAGATGGACATGGGGCTTTTCAACACATGGTCAATAATGACCTTGTCTTTTTTCAATAACGGAATAGCTCCCAGAGAATTAACGCCAAATACGTTTCTAATCTGTCCGCTATGGCGAATTCCCCGCTCAAAGACTTGTTCGACTAGAAAGACAACCACTAAGGATAGCAAGCCGGATGCGACAAACGAAATGCCCAGCCCAGCGGTTACATTTGGCCACGATGGTTTACTAGGTGCCTTGGCATAGGTGATGATTTTAGCGTCAGCAGAAAATAACTCTTCCTGCTCTCCAGTTTCCTTTTGACGTTCTAAGAACACATCAAACAAGGCCTGATTTGCCGCAGCCTCGCGTTCCAGAACGCGAAGTCGAGCTTGAGAGACAGTAAGTTGAGATACTTCTTCCTTGAGCTTATCCAAGCTGTTTTTCAGCGTATTTTCCCGAGTTCGAGCGACTTCGCGACTACTTTCTAGGCTCGATACGACTCGCCCGACCTCTTCTTTGATCTTGGTTCTGAGGTCGACTAACTCGGCATTTGCATTAATCATCCTAGGGTGTTGAGGGCCAAATTCTTGGGCCATTTGTGCGACTTCACCGACTAGATTGGTTTCCTGTAGTCTCAAATTCTGAATAAGCGGTGAGGCCAGTACTTCTGGAGAAGAATAAACACCATTTTCAGTACGCATGAGTTCACGGGTACGACTGACTTTGGCATCTGCTTCTGAGGTAGCTGCCCGGGCTACAATCAGTTGCGAGTTGAGTTCTGCAATTTGTTGTTCGGTTAAACTCAAGTCGCTGGTTTCGGTCAATCCCTTGGATGTTCGGTAATCTTCAACGGCTTTTTCCGATTCTTCTACCTGTTGTCGGAGAGTCGATACCCTTTCATCTAGCCAGCTCGTAGCTTGTTCGGTAGCTCCGAATTGTTGTGCAAGCTGTTCCTGTAGATAGATATCACCTAAGGTATTTGCAATGATTGAAGATAATTCCGCATCCTCGGATGTGACGATAATCGAAACAACGTATGACACCCTGACGGGTTCAATAGTCATGGACTCCATTAAGGTAGTAACTGTTTCATCGTACACTAGGCGCTCGCTCTCCTCTGGTGTCAAGGCAGTACCTAGGCTAGTACCGAACAAAGTGGTGTAGATCCAATGCATCGAATCAAGAAGTAATTGCGGCGAATTGTCGAGCCATGTAGGAGGTTCGCACAACCACCATAAGGATTGCTGTAGCCAAGATGGTTCGACAAGACTTTGATTGAACTCGGGATTTTTCAGGAGTCCAAGCTCATTTACCACTTTTTCTGCTAGAGATCGAGATGCTAGTATTTCTACTTCTCCCTGTATTTTGCTTCGATCTGGTCGAAATCTTTCAAGTACATTTTTAATGTCGACCACATTGGTCGCACGGGTGCCTACGAGTATTCTGGCTTCTGCAGTGTAGCGGGGGGTCAGCTGAAATATAATCAGAGTACCTATGAGCATCGAAACTAACAACACAACCAGGATTAGCGTCTTGTGTTTCCATAGGAGGCCAAACGAGTCTAGTATCGATGGTTCATCAGGTGGTACTGATCTCTGTACCGAACTAGACACAAAACCAGTGCTCGCATCAGGATCGTTTAGAGTGGCCATCATTCATAGTGCGAGAATTTGAGCAATTTGCACAGGTCTGAATGTATTCCGTTAATATTCATTGAATCGGAATTACTCAAACCAAACCCCATAAGGTTATTCAGAAACTCAATGTGAAGACGGCAATATCTACACAACGAATGCGCAATATAGAGCAGGTTGTGAATGGATATTTCTTGTCTGCTGTTCGGAATAACGATTCTTCATTGGCTTGCTTACCTAGAAAAAACGTTCAGCAACTCGGATCAAATCACCAGGCAGTACTTTGCCATTTGGCTCGATTTCCTGTTCTGTTCGAGTCTCATCGGTCTCCCGAATAACCAACATTTGCTTTTTTCTGGCGCGGTAAGTAAATCCTCCGCCAATTGCGACAGCCTCAATAACGGTTATTCCGTTTACCCATGGATAAGAGCCGGGATTATTCACTTCTCCAATAATATAAAAGGGTCTGTACTCAAAGACTTCAACACTGACCTTGGGGTCGACAAGATAATCCGGCTTTAGGGCGTTTACAACGATGTTTTGTGCTTCTTTCAGCGTAGCTCCGTTGAAGTCAAGCACACCTACCAAGGGTAACGAGACGGAGTCTGTTTCGCTAAGCAGGAATTCACCGGTCAAATTCTCATGACCAAATACGGTAATCCGAATGCGATCACCGTGGCCGAGTACATAATCTGCCGTGACATCTTCCGTCTCATCCTCTTCTTCTGCTGTCGTTTGTGCTACTGCAAAAGAAGATAATAACAGGGCAAGAAACAGACAGACAGTCGGAACGGCAAAGACTTGACCGGTCCGTTTTCGCAATAATTTGTCCCGGTCGTTGATCCAGATCATAGACTGTACCGCAGGTTCAGATACAGGCTGTCTCTGTCATAATCATTTTGTGGAATATTCGATTTCCTTTGCTGAACACGCACACCAACTTCCGTCTTGAGATTTCGGTTGATTTTCCACTCCGCCTGTACATTGCTTTGAACGACTTCATCTTCGCGATCTGCCCCGAAGTACTTGTTGGTGGTTACTCCAACGCCGCCGCCAATCAGAATATTACGTCGCAATTCATGATCTACGCTGAGATTCAAATGTGAAGACAGATAGCCGGACGTGTTGTTAAGTGCCGTTTCATATGCCTTTCGAGAGGCAACCGCACGAACCGTGGATAGAGCAGTCGGGTTCCAGGTCAGGTTCAAGCCGTAAGTGACACCATCCACTTCCGGTAGATTCGGATCGTCCTCATATTTTTGAGTTCGATACCCGGAGAAGAACTCAGCGGCAACCAGAGCACCGACATCCAATCGAAAACCGACTACACCCTCTGATCCGTCAGAATTCCGCTTGTTGCCCTCGCTATCTTCAAACTTATCATAGCGGCGTCTGAAATCCGTTGCGCGCACGAAAACTTCCGTTCCAGGCGACAAATCGTAGCCGGCTTGAATGGAAAGCTGCCTCTCGTTTCGATCCCGGTCATCTTGTATGCTGACATTGTTAAGCGGCGTGGAGGTGGGGGGGGGGGGGGGCACCACCACCTTAACTCCATTTTCATGTTCCCGTTCAGCATATCGTCCTCCAACCGCCAGTGAGAAGCGATTCCAGCGATAGGTCCCCTTGATACCAAGGTCTGCGATTGTATTCTCGACGGGTTCTAGCGTTCGATCTTGTTGTTCTGGGCTACCGCGCCCCTCGTGATCTTCTTGAAAACTTAGGTCAGCATCTATCCAGGCATTGCGATTTATGTCTACCCTTCCAGCGAGACCTACAACCCAGTCCGTTGTATCTTCGCCGTCAGCTTGTGCATAGTTAGCCGAATCTATGGATGCATCGAATTGAAGTTGGTGGCGACTCCACTGGGATATCCCGAAAACACGCGAACGTATGGAATAGATGGTGTCGCTGTCCTTGTTTTGGTGATGACGATAGATGTTGTCATCGAATTCTGCAGCTGCCTCGACAGAAGGATGTATGAGGAACCCACCCGCTCGGATTCCGAGGGGATTCCAATCAGGGTGAATGCGATTCCGTACATCCAATGCGGATGCGCCCGATGTACGTTCTTGTGCTTCAAGATATCCAATCGGGGCAAGCACTATCATGAGGAAAATTGCTGTGCTTGCCAGTCCGCTAAATTTTTTATCGTTGTCTTTGTTGCTCAATTTGAGATGCCCTGCAGCTACATAAATTCTTTGGGAAACTTGGTGGTTTCTACCATTACTCAGTTCATTCCAACTTGGAGAACTATGCGTTCTCAGCATGTTATCACTGTTAATGCGAATGAGAAGCTCAGCCACCCAGAGTCGTTGGGCTGATGATGTTAGCTGGATTCTCGACAGTAGCCTGGGAAAGGGCACGTTCTTCCGCTCTCACCTCTTCGGGGCCAGGTTCTGAACGTAATTCTGGGATGCTTGCGATCATGGATGCACCAGAGACACCGGGATTTCCTTGTGAAGCACCAAGTGCGATAGCGGTCAGCAACTGGGAATCACCTGACACTCTCGAGGCTGCAATTGCAGTGATTGCGGTTGCAAAAGCGATGTCTTCTTGTCCTGAGGCATGCTCCTGAATGATTGCTCGGATAGCCTGTTGCAGAGCCACAGGATCACCTGAAAACTGAGCAATTGCATCCTCGATCGCTTGGACTATTATTTCTGGGACAGCAATATCCGAAACAATGATCGGGGTTTCAATAACAATGGAGGGATTGCCGTCATCTGTCTCGGTCGACTGTCCCCACGCTTGATTACAAACGAGTAATAACGAAGCAATCACTGCTACAAAACTTGATTTACAATTTTTTGATTTCACTTCAACACCTCATATTCAATGTTCATGTTGGTTCGCCATTCGGGTAAACCATAAGATAATGACTTGAGTATCTTTCGGGGTATTTTAAATTCAATATGCATTTGATTCAAGCCAATTTACCAATTTTGTATAATTTAAAATCTTGGGGGGGGGGGTATAACTATATGATTTATATTAACATAAATTAGATACTTCAAGTAAATGGAGTGAACCGGACCGTCTTATGTTTCTTGTATGTTTAGAATAATACCTCTGGTTATTACAACTTTCGATACCCTAGTTGTAACAGTTTTTCGGCTTATTGGTTCAGCCGAATTCGTACCCGAACCTTTCGATAATCGCCTGTTCTCTCTTGGCAAGCAGTTCTCTAAGTTCCGGACTGTATATACCAGTATATTCTACTGGACGTGCCGATTTGTTCGAGCGGGGTTCCAGCTTCAAGTATGCCATCATGTGTTTCGTTATTGTAACTCCGGTTTCTTCGAACAGCCTTAGTGTATCTTCCCGCAGGTTTTCAAAGAGGCCGTGATGTATTTGCTGTTCGTGTTTGGAACGAAACATGAGTTCGAATAGCCAACTGTAGTAGCCGACACCTGTTGGATAGCAAGCAAAGTGTTTCTTCTCGAGGCCAGGTAATGTGTTCCCTCTGGGTTGTTGTGGGTCGAGTGTTTCTGGCGCCAACTCGATAAGCTGGCGTAACAATTCCTGGCTTTCGAGGCTTTTATCTCCAAGATTGAGAAACCGGGTGACAGTATTCTGGAAATCGAGCCTGCTGTTGTTGGAGAGAGCCTGAAAGACAAATTGCGGCTTGCGTTGATAATCGTTGAACATCGAGACATACCAGTCCCAGGGGTTACGGACAAAACCGATCACTGGCAAATGAGCGTAGACGGGTGGAAGATTCTCCAGATGACCATGGTACTGAAGCATCCGAGCGCCCGGAAACTGGCTCAAAATCAGCTTGTTTAGGAAGGTACCTCCAGTGCGTGAAACGTGAATGTAGATGAAATGGTCAGTAACGATCATTGATGAGGTTGATGATAGCTGGTTTGTCGAGGTATTCGATCATAATTTGAAATTCTCTAATATTCAGAGAATCTTGGGGGCGGTGTTGCACTTCGGAGTGGAACTGGAGTTATAATGCCCCTACCGTTATGCAAATTTTATCAATTTCAGGATCCTTGCGGGTCGTAACATTCTAAGCCGTGCCAGTTGGTGCCTTCTTAATATCGAATGTGAGTTGGACCTAATGCGCTGACAAGTAGCAGAGTGGTATGGATATGAGTTAGTTTGAACTTTCGAGCTGAATTGAATCATAACGAACAAGATTGTAATTTTCCTGTTAGCATTTCTAGAATAATAGGTAACAACTCGCCCCAACCATGTTAAGGTGATCACATCATGAGTGAAAAAACACGATCAGATCGCCGTCCGCTACCGCTTGGCTACCAGTCATTTTCTGATCTACGACAGGACGGTTGCTGCCATGTTGACAAGACGCCTCTGATCCGGCAGATGATCGATGAGGGGCGGTACTACTTCCTCTCACGTCCGCGCCGTTTCGGCAAGAGTCTGCTGGTCGATACCTTGCAGGAACTGTTCGAGGGCAATGAGTCGTTGTTCGAAGGCCTGGGCATTCATCCGCATTGGGACTGGTCGGTCAAGCATCCGGTGGTCCGCTTGAGTTTTGGTGGAGACATCGATACGCCTGACGAAATACAAAATCATGTACTGAACCAGTTGTGCAAGATTGAGCGGGAATTTGATCTGAAGACCTTTCCATCAGTGCACTCAGCGGCAGATCGACTGGACAATGTCCTTTACCTTCTGCATCAAGCGACTGGCCAGCAGGCAGTGATCCTGGTTGACGAATACGACCGTCCGGTCCTGAATGTGCTGGAAGATGACGAGAAGGCTCGGGCAAACCGGAACAAACTCCGTAATCTGTACAGTATCCTGAAGGATGCACAAAAGCACATCCGCTTCGTGTTCGTGACTGGCATCACGATGTTTTCCAAAGCCAGTTTTTCATCCGGCCTGAACAATCTTGACAACATCAGTCTCTACCCACCCCTGGCATCGATTTGCGGATATACGGACCAGGATCTGGAGACCGTATTTGCTCCCGAGCTGGAAGGTCTGGATCGGGACAGGATTCGCGAATGGTACAACGGCTACAGCTGGCTGGGCGAGGACAAGCTCTACAATCCCCACGACATTCTGCATCTGTTCAAGAGTCGCGAATTTTCCGAGCACTGGTACGAATCCGGAGGGGCGAGTTATCTGTATCGGATACTGGAGAAGAACCGGGTCAGTCCCCTGCAGCTGGAAAACCTCGTGGTCGAAGCCTCCTCTCTGAAAAAGTTTGAACTGGGCACGTTCAGTCCCGAGGCCTTGCTGTTCCAGTCCGGGTATCTGACCATCAAGGAAAAGGAAATGGACGGGGAGAACATTCTGTACCATCTGTACTATCCGAATTACGAAGTGCAGAGGAGTTTCAGCATGGGACTGGCCGAACACCTGACCAAGCGGGGCAAGCAGGTAGCAGTTCTGGGCAAGGAACTGATCCAGGCTCTGGCAGAGAACGACTTTTCCGGATTCCGGGAGAAGATCAAGGACTTGCTCTCGGAATTTCCCCATGCATGGCATGACCAGGCCAGGCTGGGTGATTACGAATCCTGGTATGCAAGCTTGCTGTACCTGTGCTTTCGCACAACCGAAGTTGAACTGAAGGCCGAGGAGATGACCAGGCATGGCCGCTCGGACCTGGTGCTGCTGCATGCGAAGCAGGTGTTCGTTCTGGAACTCAAGATGGTCGAGAGCAAAACCGCAACCGAAAAAGGCCTGGATGAGGCGATCTCGCAGATTCGGAAGAAAGGCCATGCCGACAAGTATCGCAGTCGCAGGGAGCCCGTCCACCTGATCGGAATGGCGTTTGGTCGGGAAGATCGAGACCTGCTGGGCATTCGTGTGGAGAAGCTCTGACCTGGCGAGAATCTCCTTGACATACATTTTACACTTATCTGCAGACTGGATTGTCAATGCGCAGGCCTGCAAAACGCCTCCGATGTCGAAGAAAAGAAAATCATCGATCAAAACAACTGTACTCAAAGAGAGCGAGTAGTTACAATAATAGTTTAATGAATTTACCAACATCTGTGCCCCTCATGCGCAAAAAATCGGTGGTTTTCACTGAACTTGACGATCAAGTGGTGATGCTTGATACCAGATCTGGAAAGTATCTGGAACTGGATTCTATTGGTTCCCGTATATGGATGATGCTGGAAGGTGAACCGTCGATGATCAAGTTGCGTGATGCACTGATTGATGAGTTTGATGTAGACGGAGAAACCTGCCTGAGCGATCTCGCCGAGTTTGTCTCAAGGTTGATCGAACTCGAACTGGTTAGTGTGGATTTAGACGGGGACGTTAAACAATGACTGAGTTTTCATGTAAGCAGGAAACTTTGAACACCAAGCTTAAATCTGCTGAGAATCGCCAGGATTGCCCACCGAAAGTTCTCAAGCCCCCGCACCCTGGAATTAGACCACTTGGTCCTGTGGATATTGAACCACTTGAAACCATTCTCAAACAACTCACAGAGAATGTTTGGCGTATGGAAGATGAGCATAAACCGAACAAGTTCGACTGTTTTCATCATACCCGACATATGATTTTTCGTTTCTGTAGTTTTCAGGATATCCGGTTATTTCACTCCAAGCCTGCTTGGAGAATCTGGGGTCGATCACTGTTGCCTCTTATGCACCAGGCATGTGCTGTCTTCGGTTTCGCTGACCCGGTGTATCCCAAGGCAATGTTTGCATCACTTGCGGCTGGTCAGCGCATTGATACCCACATTGATGCCGATAAAGCTAGTCTCCGTGCGCACAAAATACACGTCCCCGTGCGTACTGAAGCGGCGGCCAATATTACTGTTAACAAAGTGGTGCATCATCTGCACAAAGGCTATGCCTACGAAGTAAACAACAAACTACCGCATGGTGCTTATAATGGCGGGTTCGAAGACAGGGTACATTTCATTTTCGAGGTGTTTGACGGAGCTGCCTGCATGAGAGGGAAGTGACCTGCACTGGATACTATACCGCATACGGTTTGCGCATCTGGTCGGAATTAGTGTTGCCTCAATTCGGGAGAGGACAACCGGGAGAAACTGATGTGATCGTGCGCTACGGTTCAGTACCTCAACATTTATCTAACCCAAGGAAAAGTGGCAAGCACTGGGACGTTGCGCCCAGCGACTGTCTCTTGCGGGTGAATGATGAACTTCGCATTCGGGTAAGCGATAGAACCAAGATTACAGTTTGGTGTACCGAAAGAGCTGGAACAATCGCCGCAACTTACATCGCTGGATCTGCTTTCACTGCCCTGTTGCAGCAACGAGGCCTTCTCACGATGCATGCAAGTTCGATACGTACAGATCATGGAGCGGTGCTTTTTCTAGGACGTTCAGGTGTCGGAAAGTCAACACACGCCGCAGCACTGGCATCGCGGGGCTTCAATATTATTGCTGACGATGTCACTCCTGTACGCATCATGTCGCAGGGGCGCTTGCAGGCTATACCGAGCTATCCGAGTTTGCGACTCTTAGATGACGCATTCAGCCATCTCGGTCTCTCAATTGACAATCTGAAGTTGGCGCAAGAAGGTGGCAATAAATATCTGTTACCCATTAAAGGCTTCATACCGAAGCCGATAACAGTTCATTCGGCTTATGTGCTCAGTGCCCAGAACAACCGACATCTAGCATTTAGCCAAGTCAAGCCTAGCAAGGCTATTCATATCTTGCACAGGCACACACATCGAAGCCATCTGATCAGCGTGTTGAACCCAGAGACACATTTTCTCACCTTAACGGAATTTTCGAAGAACGTGCCAGTAATCCAGATCAAGCAACCTGAAGGGAGAATACCACCCAACGAACTCGCAAAGCACATCGAAAACCACTTTTGGCATATTCCTGACCAACATTTTAAGCGCTAAAATCTGATTGTAGCCAGCAACTTACTTTGCTTAGTCCTGGTTGAGGCTGGACCAAATTGCGGGTACGCCCAAAAAGACATCACTGGGAATAGCATTCGTCGCAGTTGCTGAATTTGTCTGAGGAAAGTATTTCTGTGGTGAGTTATGGTCGAAAGTAGTGCGCGGGGCGGAAAGGGTTTCATCCAGCGGCTACCGTTTTCTGGTCTGATTGTACCTCAATTCCATCCTTGAACTGCACTCCCTCGATGACCTGTCCGAGCCTGCGGAACCCGCGCAGCCTTCGCCAGCGGGATTCCGCGCACTGTCCGAGCTTGAACATCATGTCGAGCATGGTGTCGCGGCTCAGGCAGCCCCGTGTCGTCCGGGTCCGGTGGCGGATCGTGGCAAAGGTCGACTCGATCGGGTTGGTGGTGCGAATGCTCTGCCAGTGCTCGGCCGGGAAGTCGAAGAAGTTCATCAGCTCCTTGCGATCCTCGATCAGCTTCACTGCGGCCTTGGGATACTTGTCCTGGTAGCGGGCCAGGAAACGGTCGAAGGCCCGGTCGGCATGGTTCCGGGTCTCCGCCATCCAGATCTGTTGCAGTGCCGACTTCACCTTGGGATGGATGGCCTTCGGCATGGCGGCCAGCACGTTGGCGGTCTTGTGCACCCAGCAACGCTGGTGCCGGGCCTCCGGATAGACCCGGTCGAGTGCCGACCAGAACCCCATGGCACCGTCCCCGATCGCCAGTTTCGGAGCGTTCATGCCCCGGCTCTTCAGGTCCAGCAGCACGTCCTGCCAGCTCAGGGTGGACTCGCGCACCCCGTCCTCGATGGCCAGAATCGACTTCCGGCCCTGGTCGTCCACGCCAATCACCACCAGGCAGCAGAGCTTCGTCTCCTCGTTGCGGAGACCGCTGTACACCCCGTCCGCCCAGACGTACACCCACCGGTCCTGGCTCAGGTCACGCTGCGTCCACTCCTTCCTCTCGTCCAGCCAGACCCGCTTGAGACGCTTGACCACTGACGGCGAGAACCCCTTCGCCTGCTTCCCCAGCAGCCCGGACAGCACGCCGGCCATCTCGCCGGTGCTGACCCCCTTCAGGTACAGCCAGGGCACCCAAGCCTCCAGCGTGCGACTCTTGCGCACATACGGCGGAACCACCGACGAGCGGAAGGTCACCGGCTTGCCGTCGTTGGAACGAACCTTCGGAATCCGCACCGGGACCGAGCCGATCCCGGTCTGGATCGAGCGCTCCGGATGATGGCCACTGCGCACCACCAGCCGGAGGTTCTGTTCGGTGCGGCGGTCTTCATACTGCTTCAGGAATTCGCCCAGCTCGGCTTCCACTGCCACCTGCAGCAGCCGACGGGCACCCTCGCGCAGAATCGCGGTCAATTCATCCTTGAACTTGCCGATTTTTGAATAGTCAATAATGTTATCATCTCTCATAGTGGCGTACCTCTTGGTTAACGGTTTTTGAAATTTGTTAGTTAATCCGGTTACGCCGCTTTTTTCAACCCCCCTTTCCGCCCACGCACTACTTTCGACCATAACTCTTCTGTGGTGAGGGGTTTCCTTTTCCAAAATGCGTCTAAATCTCCAAAATTATTACAAGGCAAAAGATAAGGGATACGAAACTACCTGTTAATAGTCATCCATGGCCGGTGTAATGAATATCCCGTCAATCGAGATAACCTAGTCTCTCCATCACATCACCATGTTGTTTTGTTATTCGACGAACTTGGTCTTTCGAAAGTGTATTTTTCCAATCATCAACGTCGCCTTTACGGAAGAAGTTGGGGGCTGTTGGCTGTTTCATCTTGAACTCGACAACTGCTTCCTGTGCCTGCAAATTCTCAAAACTTGAATTTTCGATAGCTATGCCTAGTTTCGTAAGATCCAGTTCCAGACCGCAAAAATCAACAATTTCCGTCAAGATTAGATCTAGATTTACATGCATTGACTCATAACTGACGATCTTCATCGGCAGTGCATCCTGATCAAGCCAGCTTGTTACATTGTGGCTCCAATCACAGACCAGTTGAGGCAAAGCTATAGCAATACCCGATTCCATGTCTGAAAGCATTGCATTTCCGTCATTCATGAGTTTTATTGACTGATCGATACTGCATTGATTATGGTGTGCATAAGATATGACAATATCAAGCGGATTGCGTACGATATATATAACTCCACTAATAGAATCTGAAGAGAATAACGGGTTACCCTCTGGAGAACAAATATATGGCTCATGTGTTTTAGCGAATTCAATGGACTCAATATTCATCGCCAACAATTCATGGTACTTTGGTCGGTGCCGCAGGATTTCATTAAAGGTCATGATCGCAGATGACAGTCCCAGATTCTCATCGAAATAGTGTCGATCGAAGAGACCTATATCCACCAAATTGTTGATCGAAACAGCTTGATGACCTCCGAACAGGTAATTTGACAGAAGTGCCCGCATCCATGTATTACCGGATTTGGGGTAGGATGCCAGCAGAAAAAGAGACATGCTGATCAAGAAGGAGGAGGAATATTTGTCGAGATCCACTTGGCAACTTTAGCAGGTGGACAATTGACTACGGGAAGCAATAGACACTCAACCGAGGAGTGCTGAATAACTGCGGCAACATTGTGAAAGTGAACGGAATCTTGTCCAAGGCCACGAAGCAGATTTGCGCGACAAGTCAGGTGAATCAGGCGAGCCATGGCTTTTGCAGAAGCAAGGGGTTCCCGTTCAATCGAGCTAGTATGCTTGCCAAGAAGATATACAGAATGCACTGGAATATTCAAACCATGAAAGTGTGGAGCAGAGACCAGAAATCCCTGAAGTTCTGGGCGGATTTGCCGGCGGGCATGGTCGTTCCAAGATCCCTGAAGGGCATCTATGGATTTTTTCCATAGGAGGATTTGGGGGAATCCATACAATACATGGGGCTGTAAATCATCATTCTGACTGACGGCAACAATACCATCGGCAACAAGCGGGTACCCCAGATCGCACAAAGCTGCAACCACGGTTGATTTGCCGATTCCAGTCGGCCCTGCGAAGACAACTGCCCCTTCCTTGGTTGCAATAGCACTCGCATTGAGTGCAAGGATACCACGCAAGTGCAGGCAGACAGCAAGTACAGAGTCGAGAATACAGATGATCGGGTACTTATCGCTCCCTCTGGTGTCGAACTGGGCCTTTGTCCCTTTTTCTGAAATAAGACAGCGAGCAAAACCTTCCACATTGAGCAGACAGAGGCCGTCTGAAACTTGAAAATAGCCGCGAGTATCCGTCGCCGAATCAAGAGTCGCGGGAACTTCGACATGACATATTGATAGATCAGATTTACTCCGACTTGATTCAGTCGGCCAAGGTAATTGGATAGGGGAGTCGATGCGTAACCCATATCCTCTGTAGTGATATAGTCTGTTTGAGTCTTTGTCTATGGTCATACAGAGTTATGGTCGAAAGTAGTGCGTGGGGCGGAAAGGGGTTGAAAAAGGCGGCGTAACCGGATTAACTAGTACATTTTCCAAAACGGTTAACCAAGAGGTACGCCACCATGAGCAATGATAACATTATTGACTATTCGCAAATCGGAAAGTTTGAGGACGTCCTGACCGGGATTCTGCTCGACGGCGCCCAGCAGTTGCTGTGCGCGGCGGTGAAGGCGGAGCTGTCCGAGTTCGTGAAGCAGTTCGAGGGCCGCCAGACCGGGCAGGGTCGCAAGGCGGTGGTGTGCAGTGGCCATCATCCGGAGCGCTCGATCCAGACCGGGATCGGCTCGGTCCCGGTGCGGATTCCGAAGGTTCGTTCCAACGACGGCAAGCCGGTGACCTTTCGCTCGTCGGTGGTTCCTCCCCATGTGCGCAAGAGTCGCACGCTGGAGGCCTGGGTGCCCTGGCTGTACCGGAAGGGGGTCAGCACCGGCGAGATGGCCGGAGTGCTGTCCGGGCTGCCGGGGAAGCAGGCGAAGGGGTTCTCGCCGTCGGTGGTCAAGCGCCTCAAGCGGGTCTGGCTGGACGAGAGGAAGGAGTGGACGCAGCGTGACCTGAGCCAGGACCGGCGGGTGTATGTCTGGGCGGACGGGGTGTACAGCGGTCTCCGCAACGAGGAGACGAAGCTCTGCTGCCTGGCGGTGATCGGCGTGGACGATCAGGGCCGGAAGTCGATTCTGGCCATCGAGGACGGGGTGCGCGAATCCACCCTGAGCTGGCAGGACATGCTGCCGGACCGGAAGAGACGGGGCATGAACGCCCCCCGGTTGGCGATCGGGCACGGTGCCATGGGATTCTGGTCGGCACTCGACCGGGTGTTTCCGGAGGCCCGGCACCAGCGTTGCCGGGTGCACAAGACCGCCAATGTGCTGGCCGCCATGCCGAAGGCCATCCATCCCGGGGTGAAGTCGGCACTGCAGCAAATCCGGATGGCGGAGACCCGGGACCATGCCAATCAGGCCTTCGACCGTTTCCTGGCCCGCTACCAGGAGAAGTATCCCAAGGCCGCGGTGAAGCTGATCGAGGATCGCAAGGAGCTGATGAACTTCTTCGACTTCCCGGCCGAGCACTGGCAGAGCATCCGCACTACCAACCCGATCGAGTCGACCTTGGCCACGATCCGCCACCGGACCCGGACGACCCGGGGCTGCCTGAGCCGCGACACCATGCTCGACATGATGTTCAAGCTCGGCCAGTGCGCGGAATCCCGCTGGCCAAGGCTGCGCGGGTTCCGCAGGCTGGGACAGGTCATCGAGGGAGTGCAGTTCCAGGACGGAATCGAGGTACAATCAGACCAGAAAACGGTAGCCGCTGGATGAACCCCTTTCCGCCCCGCGCACTACTTTCAGCCATAACTCCATGAAAATGATAAGTTATTTTTTCTCCATCTCTTAGTGAGAGATAATGCAATACGCTAATTGAATGGAACAACATCATCGTCGTTGTGCCTTTAGGTGATCGGTTATAAACTGCATTGTGTGGTTGATAATCAACGCAATAGATGACCAGGATCCGTTTTTCGCCGGTTGCTTTGAAGTGTTCAGCAGCCCGATGTGGATCAATATTGATTAAAGAAGATGAATTTGAGGTCGGAAGACTATTGTCCCCTGTATGACTATTTCAAGGGTATGGAGGACTCTCGCAAGGCAAATTCAGTAACTCCGACTGCTACCTATTCCCAGTGATGTTTTTGGGTGAATACCTGATATTAGCTCGGCTTCAACCATGATGAACGAGTCAGTTACTGTATCAATTACCTCAATTGTTACATAGTAGCTGGGGTGATCGGAATGACTAATAATGAATGTTTATATCCATGAATTCATATTGGCAAATTAGCGGAGGAATAATCCCGTTATTGACCGAAAAAATTCGGATAAATTCATGTACAATCATTCAACAATAAATATGCAGGGCTCAAAAAAGATCAAGTTAATAAATAAGTGGTAGTAACCTGTGCCGAAACCCACTGGGCAAAAGCCTACCATTCAGCGGATCTCTATCGGAAGAAACTAGGAGCGGTTGAACTGGTTGTTTGATTATTGAGAAAATGTGCAATATTTCGATGAATGCAAAGATGTAACAGACAAATGAAGTTGAAGAACCGCTATGTTGCGTCTGATGTGTCGTGGTGAGTATTCAACATTATCTGCAGGCTATGGAGGTAATATCCCATACTCGTATTCCGGCCCTGCGAGTTATCAGTTCTAAACAGAAAGAGACTAGCATCCTAATTCCCAAAAACCGTCTGTTTATGTCCTCAGCTTCTTGTATTTGTTATTAGGGTGAATTTCATCGTGCACATCGACCCATTTCATTAACAGGACTATTTACCTTGCCACGATCGATTTGCGGGTCATTTCAAAGGAACGGGAGTCAGTCGGATGCCCCAGTCGAGGCTGTCTCAGTTATGCTTCAAGTCTTGCCGGGGCGGGGGGGTATCGGAAGATCTGGCCAAGGATCAGCGTCGTTCGGATACCGCGAGATCTGGGAAGATGCACCAAAGCAAGGCTATTGCTCTGTCGGGAGACTATCCGCCGTAGTTGATGCACGACTTGACAATAGGTCCGAAATTTTCGATGCGCTTGATCTCAAAGGACAGGATCGATTCCAAATAACAGATTGTGAGTTAATTCTGAAAGCCTATGAACGCTGGGGGGAAAACTGCCCGAAGTACCTGTATGGTGACTATGCTTTTGCAGTTTGGGATGCCAACAGACAACTTCTGTTCTGCACAAGAGATGCTGTCGGCATTCGACCGCTCTACTACTCAAAGAAACTCGCCCCGATGTTTGTCTTTTCAAGTGACATCAATGCGGTACTCGCCATACCCAATGTGAGAGATGATCTCGACGAAGCCTTCACCACCGCTTATCTTATGGGTGAAGTGCCCGACTCGGATCGCACCTTTTTCCTCTCCGTATGCAGTCTGCCTCCTGGGCACAGCATCACTATCGACACCTGTTCGGAACGTGTTCGGCGCTGGTGGAACCCGGAAACTGTCTTTGTTATTCATGGCGGTTCGGATGAAAACTGTCAGCAAGAATTTTTAGACCACTACCGTCGATCAGTTCGCGACCGGTTGGAAGGTCCTGGAGAGATCGGCGTACATGTAAGTGGTGGAGTGGATTCTTCAAGCATTGCATCACTTGCAGCACGGGAGCTTCGCTCTTCGGGACGTCGACCTTATGCATTTTGTTGGCAACCACCGCCACGCGATTCCATGGCTGAGGACGAAGTTGCCGAATACCAACTCATCGAATCAGTTTGCACGCAGGAAGGTCTGGAACCACGCTATCATTCCCTGTCCCTAGAACATATACTGGCTCATATGAGTCTCGATGTCACCCGGGTGAGCGATTACGATGGAACGATGATACATGAAGAGTTGGTGCAGCTCAGTGCCTCAGAACTGGGTGTTCGTGTGATACTTTCCGGTTGGGGAGGGGATGAAGTTGCCTCCTGTAGTGGTTCGGAATACTACACCGGATTACTGTGTAGCGGGCATTTTCGCCAGTTGCTCAGGGAGGCGCAGGTTCGAAGGCCTAAATCACCCTTGCGCTTCATTGCAAAACACGCAGTTTTACCGCTGATTCCTATAAACGTGGAGAGGGCGCTCTACAGTCTGATCTGCGGGGAGTTGCCGCGTGGTCGGAAGCCCTCTTTCGTGCATCCGGCACTGGCTAGGAAGCATCGGAAAACGAGGCAGGGCAGGGCAGTCAATGTTCGGCAGAGACAATTGATGATGCTGCAACAGGGTCATCTGGAGCAACGCATCCAGAGCTGGTCGGCCAGAGGTGCGAGGATGGGAATCGAATATCGCTATCCGTTACTGGATCGCCGATTGATTGAATACGTTCTCGGCTTACCCCCCCAACAGTTCCGTTTCGGCAACCGCAGGCGCTGGTTTTTTCTCCAGGCCATGCAGTCGGTTTTGCCTCCGCACATTATCTCACATTATACCAAGACAGATCCGGCTCGCCACCGTCCCTTGTTTGAGATGAATAGCGAGGTAATCCCCTTGATCAGTCAGCAATTGTCTGCCCGTCAGGAATTACCAATCCGTGCAGGCTATCTGGACATGACAAGGTTGCAGGCTTATCTCGAAAACCAGGCCGAACTACCCGAAAAGCAAAGGCAACCTGGAAAAATCATGCGTGCTCTTAAATTTCTCGATTGGTCAGAAGGTTGAAGCTTACCTAATGGCGTCATAGCGAGAGAAAAATTTTGGATATTCCGCAATTTCACAAGGAGTCGGTGTCAAAAACACTCCGCAATTAGATTGAATTATTGGGCGATACCTACTTTATTCGGCAAACATACGAAATAGCTCATCACCTTGCTGAGGCTAATGCGATCCCGTTTCTGGGTTGTAGTTTGCCTTGTAATAATCATTAATGATTTTGCCATGATCTGTAAAATATGTCTCTCCTCACAGAAACACTTGTTCTTAGGCAAATTCAGTAGCTGAGACTGACACCTATCCCCATTGATGCTTGTTGGCACACTCGTAATATTAAGCCTAGCTTCAACAAAGACGAAACGAGTCAGTTGCTGGATCAATCATACGTCAATTATTTCATAGTAGACGGGGTGATTGGAATGACCAATAATGAATTTTTAGATAGTCCTTTACTACCTTGCGAAGATCACGGGTAATCCGTTTCGCATCAGGAGGGGGTTTCGCATAAACAGCATCGTAACTTCATATATGGTCCGCCCCTTAAATTGCAAGAAATATTTTCAGTTCGGGGAGAGTAGGTTGCTGTCATATATCCGACCTGTTGATGAGGGGCTTTGCCCTCTGGCCCTGATGGAATCCGCGCCAGTACGTCCTAATCATTCGTTCGACTTCATAATGAGCCCTTGTAGTTATCAGGTTTTCGCGCCGGCAGGGTGACCTTTTCCGCCATCACTGTTCATTTCTCTTTGCAACCCAGGTGGGTGACGATCCTTCCCAAGGAAGGGATTCTCTCGATTCGTTTCAATCAGGCCATCGCTTCCTCCGCCCGACAGGGTTGATTCGTGGTCAGTATCGCCCAGGCAATGCGCGCCATGCGGTTGGCCAGGGCCACCGCCGTCACATGGCCATGCTTGCGACTCGGCAGCTCGACGATCCACTGGCTTTGCCGGTCTGACTTCGGGTTTCCGGATCGCTGCAAAAGCACCGAACGGGCACCGTGTACTAACCGGGTTCGCAGATAGATATCGCCGCGCTTGCTGATACCGAGCAGTTGGTCCTTGCCGCCGGTTGAATGCTGACGCGGCACTAGACCCAGCCAGGCCGCGAACGCACGGCCGTTCCGGAATACTCCGGGATCACCGACCATCGCAACCAGTGCGGTCGAAGTAATCGGCCCGAAACCCGGAATCGTCATCAGCAGTTTGGCCCGCTCATCCCGAGTGGCGATCATCTGGATACGTCGGTTGAACTCTTCAATCCGTCGCTCCTTGTGTTGCAGTTCCTGATACAGATCATTGAGCGTGTCCAGAAACAGCGGATGCAAGGTAACCAAATGGGTTCCCCCATCACCCAGTATCTGCTGTACCATGGGAGCAATGTGGCTTTTCCCTTTGGCGATCTCAATCCCAAACTCAGCCAACAGACCGCGGATCTGGTTGCCCAGCGCAGTACGCTCCCCAACCGCCAGCGAACGGGCCCGGTGTAGGGCAAGATGTGACTGACTGGCCTCGCTCTTGACCCCGACAAAGCGGGTGTTCGGACGTTGTGCCGACTCACGGATCGCAGCAGCATCGGCCCGGTCGTTCTTGTTGCTCATGACATACGGCTTGACGAACTTCGGGGCGATCAACTTGGCATCATGACCCATGCGGATACCTTCCCGGCCCCAGTGATGCGCTCGTCCACAGGACTCCATTGCCACCTTGCAGGGCGGCAGATTGCCCAGATACCTCCTCAACTGGTTGATCGTCATCTTGCGGTCGACACAAGTCTCTCCGGACTCGTCAACGCCATGCACATAGACTGATCGCTTGGCCAGATCAATACCAAGACAAACTGGGGGCTTGGTGGATTTCGTGTTATGATTCGCTTTGGACATAGTTCTCTCCTCAATATTGCGTGAACTGATTGCATCGCCAGGGCTCCTGGAAGCCGAACCTGAGGAGATGAGCCATGGCTACCTCTCTCGATCCGGATCCGGTCAACCCGATCGGATTATACCGACTTGTTAACCCAGCCCGGCGGGGCGGACCATACCATTATTAGTCGGATAGAGACTAAGAAAATTCGTGCCTTTGTTAACAATTTATACTACTCTAAATTGCTTAGATTAAATCACGGAGATGCGTGTGGATTTGCGATCAATAAACAGTCGTTATGACTCTAATTCAGCTTTGCATTTTAAAGCCGCCCGGCTTATCTCTGAACTGGTATC
Source organism: Candidatus Poriferihabitans sp. (assembly GCA_965220975.1). GTDB lineage: Bacteria > Pseudomonadota > Gammaproteobacteria > Arenicellales > Poriferihabitantaceae > Poriferihabitans. Next base: position 1,651,749 of record OZ244855.1, read on the forward strand.
AACCTCTCCAAGGGATAGTTTGCTTGTAGTGCTACTTGTTTTGATTTCGGGGATAACCGAAGCGTTTGGCTTGATGCTGATCATCCCTTTGTTGACGTTGGTAGGAATAACTAATGATAGTCATGAAATTTCTCCGATCTTAGAAAAAGCAGTCCAAATAGCGAACTCTGTGGGCTTGTCATTTACTGTTCAGAGTGTACTGGCTATATTTCTTATTTTGGCGGCTATACGTTCAATCGTTTCATGGTCTCGCGGAATGTTGAGTGTTCGTCTACAGACCCAATTCAAAGATAGAATTAGTGAAGATTTGTACACTGCGGTTGCTCATGCTTCTTGGGGACATTTGCTAAACCGTCGCCGCTCGGATATCCAGTATATGCTCACCAATAACGTTCAACGGGTGGGAAATGCTGGTTTCAATTTATTACAAATGTTTGTTGCGGTCATTATGGCTACCGCACAGTTCACTATCTCCATTATCGTATCGCCGCAACTAACCATAGTAGCTATGCTGCTAGGGGCTGGGTTAGTCATTGCAAGCCGCCCCTTGCTAAGGCGGTCACACTCTCTAGGAGAGGAACTGACAAGGAAAGGACGTGTACTCCGGGGATATGTGACCGACTTCCTTGATGGTCTTAAACTTGCTAAGAGCCAGAATGCCGAATTTGCCCATGTCCAACGATTTGAGCGTCAAGTTGTCGAAGTACGCGAGAAACAGGTCAATTTTGCTTCTCTTAATTCAGGCACTCAAGCTGCATTACAATTCATTACAGCAGTATCACTAGCGGGGCTTGTGTTGTATTTGACTACTAGTACAAGTCTAACCCTCCCAGAGTTAGCCTTGATAGTTGTAGTTTTTTCACGAATCATCCCAAATGTGCTGAAATTATTAAGGCAAACACAAATGTTGATAAATGCAATGCCTGCCTATACGCAACTATTGATTATGATGGAAGAATTAAGGGTTAATACCGAGCGCTATCAAGGAAGTGAGTTGGTTTTTAAAGTAGAGGAGGAGATAACAACACAAAATATTGGATTCAAATATCCAGGAGCATCGGAGTATGCTCTTACTGAGGTTTCATTGAACATACCGGCGAAGAAGATTTTCGCTATCACTGGGCCTTCTGGCTCTGGTAAGACAACTCTTGCAGATCTTCTATTAGGCTTGTTGGAGCCGACCCATGGCTGTATTCAAGTTGATGGCATTAAGTTAACAAACGCTGATTCCAGAAAGTGGAGGAGTTGTGTTGCCTATGTTGCTCAGGAACCGTTTCTATTGCATGAAAGTATCCGTGATAACCTTTTGTGGGCATATCCGGATGCAACGGAATCAGAGATGGAAAAAGCGCTTCAATTGGCATCGGCAGAGTTTGTTTATACCCTGAAAGGGGGGCTTAATACCTTGGTTGGAGATCGTGGAAATCGCTTATCAGGCGGTGAGCGTCAGCGGGTTGCAGTAGCAGCTGCATTACTTCGCAATCCAGAGTTGCTTGTTCTTGACGAGCCGACCGGCCAACTCGATTCCAACAATGAAAACCATGTGATTCAGACTCTCTGTGGCTTGCGAGGAAATACAACGGTCATTGTCATTACCCATAGCGTTGCCGTACTGAGAGAAGCTGATTCTGTTTTGGCTCTTGATTCGGGGAAGACAAAGCCATCTGGCGAATGGGAGCCCAACACTACACAATCTGAGAAGAAGCACCAAGTACATAGAGTCCAATTGTAGGTTGGCTATTTAGTGTCTGCCAGAAAACCCGAAATTGGAGTATAAATCGCTGATATCCTGTGCTATAATCCTGTCTCCATGAACTGAAGATTTGCGTGAGCCGGCGATTTTCGGGTGATTCTGCCCGAAAACCGGGGAAAATTCGGTGATTGTTGCAGATCTTCGCGAATCTTCGACCATTTGCGAGGCGGTCAAATGAGGCAGGTGAAGAATCCCCAGATGGAAATCGGCGAGGTTCGGATTGAGGACATCGAGCTGAATCCGAAGTCCCGCGACGACATTCCGGCTCTGCTGGCGGGGCTGCAGCACCTGTACGGCGACCGGGATCTGCGGGCCCGCCTGTTCGGGTTGCTGGAGAGGCACATTGCGCCGGACCGCGACCGGGGGACGGGGCGTCCGGGCATGGAGATGTGGCGGATTCTGGTGATGGGCGTGGTCAAGCAGGGTCTCGGCTGCGACTACGACCGGATTCACGAGCTGGTGAACGAGCACCGGACGCTGCGCCGGTTCCTGGGGCATTCGAGCGTTTCGCGCGAGGAGCAGTACCACCTCCAGACCGTGATGGACAACGTGGAGCTGCTGGGTCCGGAGCTGCTGTGCGAGGTCGGTCGTCTGGTGGCGGAGAGCGGCCACCGGGTGGCCGGAAAGCAGCCGGGTGCGCCGTTGCAGGGGCGCGTGGACTCGTTCGTGGTGGAAACCGACGTGCACTACGCGACGGACGTCAGTCTGCTGTGGGACGCGGTGCGGTGCCTGATCCGGGAGTCGGCCGGGATGGCGAAGGCGCATGGCCTGGCGGGCTGGGGGCAGTCCGCCCACAACACGCGTTGCGTGAGGAACCTGTTCCACTCCGTGCGCAACCGGCGGCGGGCGACGCCGGAACGGATCAGGGCGTACCTGGCGCTGTGCCGGCAGTTCGCGGACCGCGCCGGGGAGACGCTGGCCGGGCTGACCGGCAAGGACGCGGACCCTCGCCTGACGGCCCGGATCGGGTACTTCCTGGAGCAGGCGGAGAAGCACCTGGACCTGGTGGAGCGCCGCCTGCTCAAGGGCGAGCGGATTGCGCACGGGGAGAAGGTGTTCTCGCTCTTCGAGCCGCATACCCGCTGGATTGCCAAAGGCAAGGCCGGCACGCCGGTCGAGCTGGGCGTTCCGGTATGCGTTCTCGAGGATCAGTTCGGGTTCGTGCTGCACCACCAGGTGATGTGGCAGGGCACCGACGTGGACTACGCGGTGCCGATGGTCGAGGCCGCACAGGGGCACTTCCCGGAGCTGCGGGCGGCGAGCTTCGACCGGGGCTTCCACAGCCCGGACAACCGGCGCCGGCTGGACGCGCTGCTGGACTGCGCCGCACTGCCGAAGAAGGGCCGTCTGGGCCGGACCGACCGGGAGCGCGAGTCGGCACCGGAGTTTGCGGAGATGCGCCGCCGGCATCCGGCGGTGGAATCGGCGATCAACAACCTCGAGCACCGCGGCCTGGATCGGGTGCGCACGCACGGTGCGCAGGGCTTTGCCCGCACCGTGGCGCTGGCGGTACTGGCGGCGAACATCCACCGCCTCGGCCTGCTGCTGGTCCGCAAGCGGCGCAAGCGCCTGAAGCGCGCCGCCTGAGCGGGCCCGCTGCTGCAACGCCTTCCCGCTCCCGGCAAGCCGGGAATGGGAGGCCATGGCTCGCCCTCCGGAAACTCGGCCTGCACCCTGGAATTTCTCGTGATGCAGTGCACAACAAGCCGGAAAATGACCGGCTCCGCCCCGGATTCCGCATCATTCCGCTTCGCCGTCGGCTGCACTCGGCCTCTCAACAGACGAAAAACAGGGGTTTTCTGGCAGACACTAGTTACAAACAAAGTTTGTCGTATTCGAGCTGTAGCTTGACATCGCAATCTTCCGGCATTCCTTTGATCCACCACCAAAATCCGAGAAATCTCCCACTTGGATTATGGACATAATCCCAGCCCCATAAAAGTGAATCACCCTGCTCTATATCAAACAATTGTCCCTCTGATTCCATGAATAGCCCCTGCCACGCATCCCAAGTCCAGTTGTCGGTTTTCAGTTTCTTCCAACTGCGAAACTCTTGGTATCCCTCGTTCATTTCTGTCAAACGTTGTCGAAAATCAAGCACGATTGCATTACCTCCTTGGTAACACTCCAACACTTTCAGAAAATCATCCCGGCTAAAAACCTTGAATGAATATCCTCTCTCTATTTCCAATCTCGAGGCTAACGATTGATTTCCCGTTTTTAAAAATATCGAAAACAAGTCTTTTTCAGTAACTACTTGCCCGCTTGATTGCACTTGAAAGAAAAACATCATGCGAGATCTGGGTTACCGTAAACCCGCCAGTATCCGATCATGTGGTTTGAGATTGCAAATTCAAGCTCTCTACGATCCTGCCCCGATCAAGCAGATAGGTTCGGAAAGACGGAATCGGGCACACAAACTGATCAGCGGACTGTTTGTGTAAAGCCCCTTGGTGTACCAGGTGAACGAAGAAGGAGTTCGCATCCATTGCTGTAGGAAAGCAATAGGTTTGGGGATCAGACTTGTGTAATTCTTTCATGAAATATTTAATTTGGGCACGATTCCGATTGCACTCCAGTTCGGCCATTACTCCAGCAGTCAAATTGATGGCATCTTCCATCTCGCTTGAAAACTGACCGTCGTAATACCCGTCTCTTCCAGCCTTGATCTCAGATTGTATCGGTTCCCAAACCACCTTGCCGAGATCCCCCTCCGTTCTCAGAACTTCTTCGACCAATGCCTGCATGACGATATGCAGATGCCGAGGCCAGCCGTCGCAAGGCTCAATCAGCCGATCGATCTCATGCTCGAATCCAGTAGTGTCGATCCCGAAATGCGCACAGGACCTTTCCATGAGTTCCTGAACTTCATGATCCGGAAAACAACCGATGTTGTGTTTCTGATCGTGTGGTATACGGGTCAGTCCCATCTTGCGGGCCGAGTATTCGGTATCGCTGAGACCCGCCAGCACCAGCGCAATCGGCAGCCCGCAACCGTCATGGAGACTCTGAAACAGCTTGGAGAGAGGATCTTCGGAATCACGTTGAAAGCGCTGTGCTTCGTCGATGGCCAGCACGATCGGACGGTCAAACCCGCCATGCTGTTCAACCCAGTCCCCCAACACATCCCAGTGCATGCGCGGTCTTGCCGGCTCCATGGTGGTCTCTTGCTTGCCGAAGGCCTTGACTGGACCCAAGCCAATCCCGGCCTCCCCGCCGGATGTTCGAATGGAATGCGATAAAAACTCCTCGGCGGCTCTCGGGTTGATGCTCCGGGCTAGTGGTTGAAGAATGTCAACGGGCTCCTCGATATCGCCAGACTTCAGTGCGACCACCAGCGGAGCCTTGCCGACACTCTCCGTATACAGTCTTTCCGGATTGTGCCTGATCTGGTGCACGATCGAGCTCTTGCCCGCCCCCGGCGCACCCTGGATAATGCGCGTTGATTTCCCTGCGCCATGCTTGTTGGCTCCCGAGCCCTTCCACACCTGTCTGGCCGCTTGCGCAATGTCGTCGAGCACTTCGGCCCGTCCAACAAACACCAGAGGCGGTTCTCCTTCCGTCAGATCAAGGAAAGACTCCAACTCTTTTTTCTGATCAGGATTCATCGCTACACCTCGCCACGGGCATGATTTATTGAAGAGTTATGGCTGAAAGCAGTGCGTGGGTTGAAAGGGGGTTCATCCAGCGGCTACCGTTTTCTGGTCTGATTGTACCTCAATTCCGTCCTGGAACGGCACTCCCTCGATGACCTGTCCCAGCCTGCGGGACACGCCGATATTTCAGCCATAACTCATCATTACAAATAATGTTCGCAATTATTCGGTCAACCCCGCAAACAACATGAAAAGGCGCTGATCGCTCGCCCAAGTTCGCATGTTTAGGACTTGTTTGTCTTGTTTGATGCAGCTACTCGCCCACTTCAGCTAGGAAGCTTTGAGAGATGGTTTTCTCTACGTCGACATCCGCAGGGGTTCTGCCAAGCATGTCATTGACAATCCAGCTTGCAATTCATTGCCAGCACATGTGCCTTGCATCATTGTTATCGATTTCGCGATGTTCTGATCTCGAAACCCCTTGTCCCTGTAATACGATTCCTCAGACAAAATACGATGAATGCGAATTCTGCCATTCCTGGAGACTTGTCCCGGATCAACCTGTATTCTGCCTCGCTTTACCGAGACCAAGCAAGTCAGTTGCCAAAACCATGACCAGTCAATTACTTCCTAGCAGTCAGAGTCATTGGCAGACACATTCATGAACCTTTAGGAGACTCATTCAAGGTCAAAGACTCTCCACTCGGATATCCAGCAGGTTTTAAGCTTTCTCGCCAAATGCCATTCCGATCAGGTGAATCGGTTCCCGACGGTCAAGATACTTGTCGGCATGCTTTTTTGAGCGAATTTGTTCAATCGCCTTGTCCAGACGTTCCTTGGTCTTTTCTTTCTATGTTTTTTTGCCCTTCACCATCTTGAACTCGGGTAATGAAAAAGCATCTAAAATTCGTCCAAAAATTGTTGCTATAATCTGCAAATCAAAAGAACAAACATGTATAAGGTAATCCATGAGAGTTGAAACAATTCATCTCAAGAATTTCAAGGCATTTCGCGATATGCGATTGGAGAATATTCCATCCTTTATGGCGTTTGTCGGAGCAAACGGAACAGGGAAGTCAACGCTGTTTGATGCGTTCGGGTTCTTGCATGACTGCCTCAGAGGAAATATCCGCCATGCGTTGGACAAACGAGGACGTTTCCCTGAAGTGTTAAGCAGGGGTTGCAATCCAAGTCAGGACACGATCATGATTGAAATCCAGTATCGCATGATCATCGCCGAAGCCGAACGCCTCGTAACCTACTCGTTGGAAATTGGTGAAAGAGACGGCTCTCCGGTAGTTCAAAGAGAAGTGTTGTGCTACAAGCGCGGCCGCTACGGCCGCCCTTTCCATTTTCTGGACTTTACCAATGGTCACGGGTACGCAATCAAAAACGAGGAAGACTTCAACAAGCCAACTGAGGAACTTGACCAGGAAGAACAGGATGTAGCCGCTCATACTCTGGCAATCAAGGGACTGGGGCAATTTGAACGCTTCAAGGCAGCCAATGCTCTACTAGGTCTAATCGAAAACTGGCATGTTTCCGATTTTCACATCAGCGCTGCGAGGGGACGAAAGGATGCCGCAGGAGAGACAGAGCACTTATCTGAATATGGGGATAACCTGCCGCTTGTAGCGCGCTATCTGCACCAGGAGCATAAAGAGATTTTCGATAGGATTCTTGAGACCATGAGCCATCGTATCCCTGGTCTTTCTTCTGTTGAACCCAGATTAATGGATGACGGATATTTGACCATGCGTTTCAAGGACGGCTCTTTCAAGACACCGTTTCTTGATCGCTATGTCTCAGATGGAACGATCAAGATGTTTGCTTATTTGGTGCTCTTGTATGATCCAGCCCCGCATCCATTGCTTTGTATTGAAGAACCGGAGAATCAGCTGTACCCGGAGTTGATGCTGGAGCTCGCAGAAGAATTCCGCGAATACGCAAACCGAGGAGGACAAGTATTTGTTACCACGCACTCTCCCGATTTCCTGAATGCCCTAGAATTGGAAGAAGTGTGCTGGCTAGTCAAGGATCAGGGTTGTTCACAAATACAGAGGGCCATTGACAATCCACAGATTACGGCTTACATGAAAGAGGGAGATCAGCTAGGCTATCTGTGGAGACAAGGATTTTTCGATGGTGTTCGCCCACGGTGAGAGAGATTGTATTTCTTCTGGAAGAAGCTTCTGCCAAGGCCATGCTGGAGTCCTTGTTGCCACGATTACTGAAGGATGGAACAGAGTTTCGGTGCATCACGTTCGAGGGTAAGCAGGATCTCGAAAAGCAACTAGCGAGAAAGATTCGCAATTATCAGAAAAAACCGGTACGCTTCATTGTTCTGCGCGACCAAGACAGCGATCCGGATTGTAAACATGTCAAGTCCAGCCTGCTCAACTTGTGCAATCAATTAGAAAAGGCGGATAAATGCAGAGTGCGTATTGCATGCAGAGAACTCGAGGCATTTTATCTGGCGGAGTTGCATGCCGTCGAAAAGGCACTCGGTGTAAAGGGCATATCGCAAAAACAAAATTCTAGAAGGTTTCGCTCCCCAGATAAACAGGAAAATCCGAGCCGCCTTCTTGCATCTTTGACTAAGAACAAGTATAGAAAGATTGCAGGTTCTAGGGCGATTGGTCGGTATTTGGATCTGAAAAATCAACGATCCCCAAGTTTTCAAAATCTGGTTGCGGCGATTGTCGATCTGGAAAAAGAACTCATTCCGGAAAATCCGTGATTCATTATTCTTGGTACTTGGGAAATAATCGTTAACGCGAGAATAACCTATATGAAAGTACATACATTATGTGACGGAATTCGACGGTTTGGCAACCTGTCCTTAGTCAATCAGGTTTTAGCAATTGAGACTGTCCTAGCACTGTTACTCGCCCGGATGATCACTGGATTCGTACCAGCTAGATATTGGTTGCGGTGGCTACATACTGAAGCTGAACCTGAAATGCGGGATGTGCCCTATACGCCAGGATGCAAGGAAGTTGATCAGCCCCCATCAATTGTCGGTCTACAGACTGAGATGATGGACCGAGGACAACCGGCACCCAATGTTGTAAAAGCTCAATCAGGTTCTTTTGACCCGGCTCTTCCCCCGAGGCTGGGGCGTGCCGTTGCAAAAGTGGCCCGATATTTACCGATTAATGCCCGTTGCCTTCAACAAGCAATGGCCACGCAGTGGATATTGAAACGGCGCGGAGTGCATAGCATATTGGTACTTGGTGTCCGGCGTAACATAAATGCAAATCATGATTTTCAATATCACGCATGGCTAACGGTTGACGGCAGGCCAGTCATCGGAGGTGAAGAAGCTGAATCCTACAAGACTTTTCCAACTTTTTCACTTCGCAAGAAAAACGTGAGGAAGGTGGCACGCACTCTGTCCGAATGATGTAGGCTATTGGCAAGCATCCGATGCCAAGTCTCCCTGGAATGCTTCAATCATGAACATGGAAAAGGTTTTTGAACAGTTGCTCGCGGGGTTGCGCGAGGCCATGGGGATGGGTGACCGGCAGTCGAACCTGGAGATATTGTCCAGGGTCGATGACTGGCCGTCTTTTCTGCGTCTGGCGGAGCGGCACCGAGTACTTGCCCTAGTTCGCCGAGGTCTAAGAGAGACTGACACATTGAATTCTGAGGCTGAACAGATGATGATGTCATTGCGTCAAGCCTGGAATACCAGAGGATTGGCACAGCTTGCAGGGCTGAAAGCGGCGATTGAGCGCCTTGATCAACATGGAATACCTGCTCTGGTTTTGAAGGGAATGCCACTCAGTGAACACTTGTACGGCACATCGCTTGTCAGGGAAAACTATGATATTGATCTTTTGATTCCTCCGGCACTCATGGATTCGGCAGTCGAGGCGCTGTGCATGAATGGCTGGAAGGTCAGTACACCATCCTGGACGCCAACATCGTCTCGCAATCGCTACTTTGACCGGTATGTAAAGAACAGGATACTTTCCGGTCCGGGCGGGGTGCTTGAATTGCACCATCGCCTGACCAACAACCCATTCCTGCTACATCATTCCTTTGAAGAACTGAACAGCAGGGCGATACAGATCGATATCAATGGATCGTCCTTCCGGACCATGGGCAACAGCGACTTGTTGATATACCTGTGCGTACATGGCCAGCTGCACAGGTGGAGCCGCCTGAAGTGGCTTTGCGATATTGTTGCATTGATAAACATTATGGGAGAGAACGGATATGTAGCAGCGAAAAAGCTTGCCCAATCTCGGGGATTGTCTGACAGGGCTTTATTCGGTACTGCACTGAAACTGTGTGGCGAGGCCTTCTGCATGGATCTGCCGCAGTCAAGATCAGTATTGGTATCCGGACCCTGGGTCGAGCAACAGCGACGCATTACATGGAAACTCTGGTTACGGCCGGGCGGGGGGAAAGGTCTGCAAGGTACCTGCCGTCGATTGGACGAGCTCCGTATCAGTCTGAAGTTTAACCTTTCTCTGCGCGGACTGTGGCATGAGTTACTGAGACTGAGTGCTTCTCCCTATGATATCGGCAGGATTAACCTTCCGGATGGTCTGTTTTTTCTCTATCTGCCTTTGCGACCCGTATTGTTCCTGATGAAGAGATTTGATGACAGGCATCCGGAAAACAAAATCGCAAAAAAAACTGACTGAACGGTACCTGTCAGCGCAGTGACGAATCCTGTAGCGCAATCATTCAACATCGACTCAATTAATCTCGGTAACGGGTGGAGTTTGACTATGCAATTCACCTTCAAGAGTCTTTTTAGTTATTGAATTTATTATAAAAAAATTTATCGATAAGTTTAAGTGAGTAGAATCGAATATGGCAGCCTCAGACAAGAAATAGGTAAAACTATCACAAAATAATCATAAAATGCAGGTTCGGCAAAGCGACAATACAGAAAATTAGCCGAGGTCTGGAAACTGAAAGCATTTGTGAGAATAATTCCAGCGTGCGCAATGATATTTTTCTTGCTATATCAGGAAAACTTGGACTGTATGAGTTAGGGACGTTGATCGTGCCGGTTATGAGATCGTGAGTTTGCATGCTACATTTGACATCCTTTTAAGCTGCTATCCCCCCCCTCAACACTAGTGCTCCTGAAGTTTTGCCCCTAGTAACAGCCATGATCCATCTTACCACACTGATGCTTCCCAGTGATGGCTTTCAGCATGTCGTAATCTGACCTTGGAATACGCAATTTTATGTCGTCTTTAAAGCCATCTTCAGTCCCAGACAATACTTGTGTCTATGCAATAGGCGATATTCATGGTCGTGTCGACCTGCTCGCAAGGATGCTTGACATGGTTCGCCAGGATGCCGCAAGTAGAAAAATGGATCGACATGTTTTGATTTTTCTGGGCGACTATGTGGACCGTGGCCTGCAATCCTGTCAGGTAATTGACCTGTTGCTTTCCAACTCGATACACGGATTTGAGGCGGTATTCCTCAAGGGAAATCACGATGAATTACTACTAAAGTATCTGGAAGATGAATTGGTGGGTGAGTATTGGTTCTCTGTAGGCGGCGATGCCACACTGCTTAGCTACGGGATTGCCTGCCGATCTGGGGAGATAGGGGATTCATGGAAGCAATTTAAGAAAGTCTTGCCGGCTAGTCACAGGAGCTTCCTGTCTGGATTGACCAGCATGCATATCGAAGGTGACTATGGATTTACGCATGCCGGCATCAGACCGGGGACAGAACTTGCAGTTCAGAAGGATGAGGATTTGATGTGGGGCTGTGAAAATTTTGCAGATGATGAGCGAGACCATGGTAAAGTGATTGTTCATGGTCATTATTATGCGGCTGAACCGGTTGTTCGTCACAACCGCATCGGAATAGATACCGGAGCTTGCGCTACCGGACGTCTAACCTGTCTGGTACTATCGGGTAGCACACAAAGATTCCTTTTTACATGAATTGACATTGCTTATGCATATTGCAGAAAAGGCAGTTGATGCGATGACGGTGTTGTGCACTGGTTCATCTCACACTCGCAGTCTTGGCGGACAATGGTACGATTTGGATTCTCAAGCAGATCAAATTTTGAACGACAATGAAGATTAATAACAGCCCATGACATGAAATCGTCGAACGCATTCTGGTACCGGTCAAGCGTGGCACGTCAAGACCGGGAAAGCATGAACAATCATCGAAGCATCATCGTCTGGTTTACGGGGCTATCGGCGAGCGGCAAGTCCACCCTGGCTCATGCTGTTGAAAAAGAGCTGCATGAACGTGGCATTCGAACTGTCGTTCTTGACGGAGATAATGTGCGCCATGGGTTGTGCGAGGATCTCGGGTTCACGGAAGATGACCGGTCAGAGAATCTCCGGCGAATTGGCCAGGTAGCGAAACTTTTTATTGAAGCAGGTGTGGTTGTCCTGGCTGCTTTCATATCGCCTTTTGAGCAAGACCGTTCCAGAGTGCGATTGATGCTTGATCGCCCTGAAGACTTGCTGGAGGTGTACTGCAAGTGCCCGGTTGAAGTTTGTGAAAGTCGGGATCAAAAAGGTCTCTACAAGCGGGCCCGAAAAGGAAAAATAGCGGATTTCACGGGGATAAGTTCACCTTACGAACCCCCAAAAAATGCCGATATGACCATTGATACTTCAAAATTGTCCGTATCGGAGAGTGTCTGGCAAATCATCAAGGCACTCGAAAAACGTGTATCGCTGATTTGATCAGGCATGCCTTGCTAGTTGTCGCAATCAGACCTGGACAAGAAACAAGACTGAAACTCCCAAACTCACGACTTGTTCTGCTTCCTGGGCTCCGAAAAAAATCGCTACATAATGGATTTGGACGTGCCCCATGACAAATGCCACATGTGGTTTGACTCTAAAGTGGGAAAGTACTCAGTTTGAAATTCAATCGCGAAATCCTCTGATCCATGCCTGGGTTTCTTGGATAATTTTGTCAGGGAGGCTACCCAGCTCCCTCCAGCAATGACTGAAACGACACCCCAAACCAAGACCAATCATGAAATTGATGAATATTGAAAATTATATATTAGTAACTACTCGCCCCCTTGCGAAGTCGATCTGTCCATTTGGGAGAACCGGATCGGTACATCCGGCGAGGCCAAGTCGATAGAAATGTTGAAACTGGATCAGTATTTGCGGAAGAGTCCGTATCGGTACTGGCACATTCCGGGATATTTTTTCAATTTTTTTTCGAACTGCTTGGCATTGTCTTCCAGCTAGGATAAGTTATAACCCCTACAAACATCCGGGTACCGGCCGCAATCGATGTTGTTTAGGTTGTAATTAGCAGACTCAAAAAGATTCGTGTCAGTAGGACCGCCCCGCGTAGCACCGACTAAACGCAACTGCCGGACGGTGGGACGGTGCCAGACCCGTTTTCCGGTCTTGCCCCCCCAATTTTTGAACCGTGATTCGGCTGCGATTCCTGTGTCATGGCTCTGCCCTCCAGCTGTAAAATTGTGAATGAGGAAATTATACCGGATTGCGGCAGAAAGGACAACTGCTGTGCAGGCCTTTTGCCGGGTCTTGCACAGCCCGACAATCCCGTACATGATTTCAGTCATGGTGAGATTGCCACCACCACTGACCAGAATGGTCAGATGCAGTTGCTCGTTTTGCACTCGCAGCCATGTACACCGATACAACTCCGTTCATGGGTTCGCAGTCGGGAGGCAGCGATGCGGTTCGGACTCGAACTGCGGCAAGTCGAGAATAGAGCCTATCGGCTAATGTGACAACTTGACCAGGATCATTTTTGCAAACTCAACCAGATTGGGTTGTGATGGGTGGTGAACATCTCAAAATATCTATCTTGTCTCGGTTTGTCATACCATTGATTCATCCGTCATGAGTGAAATGCCTTGGCCGTGTCTTGTCGGCCAAGTATTCGCATGATCAAGACTCTCTGTCCCTGTATACGGTAGTAGATAGAGTGCGAGCGATAGACACAACGTCGATATCGCGGTCGGATATGATCGACGCTCTGATGTTGCTGAGGATAGTTTGCAATCTCCTGAAACCGAAACACCAAACCTTCATAATATTGCTTGGATTGCACCAGACCAAAATTCTCAAACCCATAGAGGGCGATCTCGATTAAATCTCGTTCCGCCTCCGGCACCAGCTCATATTTGCCCATGCCGAGTCCTATACCTATCCTTGGCCTCTTCCCAGATTTCATCGACGGATCGCTGGCTACAACCCCTCTGACGTACACTTTCTTCGGCCTGAATGAGAGCTTCGCGAATAGCTCTAATTTCTTCAGGTGTTTCTCGTTCCAGCATCTGACGCTCCCGAATCAATTCACGCAGGACCTCACTCTCATTCCCATAGCGACCCGTATCGACCTGGGCCTTGATCCAGATATTCTGCTGGTCGGTCACGGAAATACTCTTTTTGACCATTGACATGACGTTTGTCCCAAGATTGCTCTATATTATTATGTAGTATATTCTACTCTTATTCTTGATGGTTTGCGCTCATGTTTGATTTCCCTAATCCTTAAATAGAAATTGCTTTATTTGGCACAAAGCATTATGGACTGTGGATTTTGGGCTGGAATCAGAATCATCCATTGGGTGAAAAGACAACTAGTTCGAGAACCACGCTACACAAGGCGTTGGAAGTACTTTCAGATTTTCTATTTAAGGATTAGGGGATTTGATTTATATCGGTTTGATCTGAGGCAAATTGTTGTTGAATGAGATGGTTCTCGAGAATCCACTTCATGATCGCACTGATTCAACATACTTATACAATGTGGGCTTCGAGATATTCATCATCTCGCAAATCTGCTGAACCGCATGCTGTTTCTCGTCGTTGAGTCTGACCACCAGTTTCTGCTTCTCGGCCTTCAGGGACGGACAGGGGGCAGTGTTGCACTTCGGACTGGAACTGGGGAAATATCAAAAACAAGTCTTTTTCAGTAACTACTTGCCCACTTGATTGCATTTGAAAGAAAAACATCCAACGAGAACAGAGTTACCGCCATCCCACTAGTATCCGATCATGTAGTTTGAGATTGCAAATTCAAGTTCTCTACGATCCCGCCCCGATCAAGCAGATAGGTTCGGAAAGACGGAATCGGACACACAAACTGATCAGCGGACTGTTTGTGTAAAGCCCCTTGGTGTACCAGGTGAACGAAGAAGGAGTCCACATCCATCCCTGGTGGAAAGCAATAGGTGTGGGGATCAGACTTATGCAATTCTTTCATGAAATATTTAATCTGGGCACGATTCCGATTGCATTCCAGTTCGGCCATTACTCCAGCAGTCAAATTGATGGCATCTTCCATCTCGTCCGAAAATTGACCGTCGTAATACCCGTCCCTTCCAGCCTTGATCTCGGATTGTATCCGTTCCCAAACCACCTTGCCGAGATCCCCCTCCGTTCTCAGGGCTTCTTCGCCCAATGCCTGCAAGACGATATGCAGATGCCGGGGCCAGCCGTCGCAAGGCTTGATCAGCCGATCGATCTCATGCTCGAATCCAGTAGTGTCGATCCCGAAATGCGCACAGGACCTTTCCATGAGTTCCTGGACTTCATGATCCGGCAAGCTTCCAATGTTGTGTTTCTGTTTGGGCGGTATGCGAGTCAGGTCCATCTGGTCGGCCGAGTATTCGGTATCGCTGAGACCCGCCAGTACCAGTGCAATCGGTAGGCCGCAACCACCATGGAGACTCTGAAACAGCTTCGAGATAGGATGTTTTCGGTCATGGTCCAGCCTTTGCGCCTCGTCGATGGCCAGCACGATTGGTCGGTCAAACCCACCATGCTGTTCAGCCCATTTCCCGAACACATCCCACCGTATGCGCGGTCTTGCTGGCTCCATGGTGGTCTCTTTTTTGCCGGTGACTTGGATTGAACCCAAGCCAAGCCCACCCCCCACATCGAATGTCCGGCTGGAATACGATAAAAACTCCTCGGCGGCTGTCGGGTTGATGCTCCGGGCTAGTGGTTGAAGAATGTCAACCGGCTCCTCGATTACGCCAGACTCCAGCACTACCACCAGCGGGGGTTTGTCAACACTCTCCGTCTTCAGTCTCTCCGGATTCTTTTTGATCTCCTCCAAGATCGAGCTCTTGCCCGCCCCCGGCGCGCCCTGGATAATGCGCGTTGATTTCCCTGCGCCATGCTGATCGGTTCCCGAGCCCTCCCAGACCTGCTCGGCTGCAAGCGCAATGTCGTCGAGCACTTCGGACCGTCCAACAAACACCAGAGGCGGTTCTCCTTCCGTTCGCTTGAGAAAGGACTCCAGCTTTCTTTTCTGATCTTGATTCATCGCTACACCTCGCCACGGGCATGATTTATTGAAGAGTTATGGCTGAAAGCAGTGCGTGGGTTGAAAGGGGGTTCATCCAGCGGCTACCGTTTTCTGGTCTGATTGTACCTCAATTCCGTCCTGGAACTGCACTCCCTCGATGACCTGTCCCAGCCTGCGGGACACGCCGATATTTGAGCCATAACTCATCACTACAAATAATGTTCGCAATTAGTGTCTGCCAGAAAACCCGAAATCGGAGTATAAATTGTTGATATTTTGTGCTATAGTCACGTCTTCATGAACTGAAGATTTGCATGAACCGGGAATTTTCGGGTGATTCTGCCCGAAAACCGGGGAAATCCGGTGATTGTTGCAGATCTTCGCCAATCTTCGGCATTTTGCGAGGCGGTGAAATGAGGCAGGTGAAGAATCCCCGGATGGAAATCGGCGAGGTCCGGATTGAGGACATCGAGCTGAACCCGAAGTCCCGCGACGACATTCCGGCCCTGCTGGGGCAGGGCTGCAGCACCTGACGGCAGATCCACTCCCGGCCCACCGTCTCCTCGCCCAGACGCTTCAGGCGACCCTCGACCTGCTCCGGACTCCAGCCCTGCCCCAGCAGGCCAGTGATGCGCCGCCACAGCGCCTCGGTCAGCTTGCGGGGCACACCCGACGCCTCGCTGCCGCGGGCACTGGCCATGGCCTGGGCCTGCCCGTGCCGGTAGCCGCACCCTCCCCGGTTGCACGCAATCTCGCGGCTGATCGTGGCCGGACTCCGGTTCAGGCCACTGGCGATGCCGCGCATCGAAAATCCCTGTGACAGCAGGACCCCGATCTGGCATCGTTCATCGTAGGCCAGCTGGTGGTAGCACTTGTGCATGACAGCTCTCCGTTGTTGTTGACAGGGAGATTGTTACCCGCCTGCCGGCCGTTTGCAACACCCCGCCAACCTCCAGGGTGTTGCACTTCATGGTGGAATGGGGAAAAGAAAAGCCAGCCCTTGAGGCAAATTTCCGGCAAATCGAGCCATTTTCACCCAGCTTATTAGCGTGGGATGGCCCTAATTGGCGAATCGATTTGATACAATCACGGTTCTTTTTTTGCGCCAGTATTTCAGCCCCTTCAAGTACTGGAAACAGGTTCGAATCCCGTTTAGAAAAAAGTGATAAGAGCAGTTGACCTTGAGGTTAAAGTTGTTTACATTGCTCACAATTGATAAATCACCCAAAGTTGATTTGGGGTATAAGTAATCAACAACTAAACCAAAACCCCAGATGCAAATTACTTATCTGGACCTGTAGCCGAGCTGGTTAGACCAACGGATTAAAATTCCATGAGCTTGACCAATTATGAGATATTCACATGACAGTTCGAAAAATTCTGACATACCCTGATCCGAGGTTAAGGACTCGTTGTGAACCAGTGCTTGAGTTTGACCAAAGCCTTGAGACTTTGATTGAAGACATGGCAGATACCATGTATGACGCACCCGGTATTGGTCTGGCCGCAATCCAGATTAATGTCCCGAAACGCGTAATCGTAATGGACCTGTCAGAAACACGAAACCAACTACAGATGTTTGTGAATCCCAAAATTATTGATTTAAACCTGGGAATAAGGGAAGTAGAAGAAGGCTGTCTCTCGGTGCCGGGCTTTTTTGTACCGGTGAAACGACCTGAAAAGGTACTCGTGCAGGCACAAGATATGCTCGGCAATCACTTTGAACTGGAGGCTGATGAAATGATGGCTGTTTGTATTCAACATGAGGTCGACCATCTGGAGGGGAAAGTGTTCGTCGATTATCTGTCCAGAATAAAACGCGACAGAATTCGCAACAAGCTAATAAAGGCACGTTCAGATATCGAGTCTCAAGTAGCCTGAATAATTCTTCAATTTCTTTTATCCATGCGTGTCGTATTCGCCGGTACGCCCGATTTTGCAGTACCCTCACTCAAGGCTCTTCTCAAATCCTCATTGGTAGATCTTGTTACGGTGTATTGCCAGCCGGATCGCCCCTCTGGTCGTGGCCGCAAGATCCTTCCTGGACCAGTCAAATCGATAGCTCTAAATGCGGGCATACCTGTTCTCCAGCCTGCAAAGATGGATAGCCCTGAGTCAATCTCAGAGTTCAAATCACTCAAACCGGATCTCATGATTGTGGTTGCTTATGGTGTGCTGTTAAAGAAACAACACCTCAAAATTCCTCGGCTCGGCTGTTTTAACCTGCATGCTTCCTTGTTGCCGAGATGGCGCGGTGCTGCCCCAATTCAAAGGGCTATTGAAGCAGGGGATACTACATCGGGCGTGAGTCTAATGCGTATTACAGAACAACTGGATGCCGGACCTCTCCTCAGGCAATCTCGAATAAAACTCAACAAAAGCGCGACTGGTGGGTGGCTTCATGACCAACTCGCCAATCTGGCTGCCGATTTACTTGTGCAGAGTTTACAAGACCTAATTTCCGGGAATTTCAAGGAACAACCACAAGATTTTTCTCAAGTTACCCATGCAAGCAAGCTAAACAAGGCAGAAGCATGGGTGAACTGGTCAGAGAGTGCGGATCAGATCGAAAGACGAATCCGTGCTTTCGACCCATGGCCGGGCTCCATGATTGGAATTGATGGAAAAACCCTCAAGGTTCTTCAGGTGTCAACCACTTTTCATCACGGCTTGAACACACCAGGACAAATATTAAAAGTCGATCTAGACGGTATAGTCATACAATCTGGGCAGGGTGCGATCCGAATTGAGAAAGTGCAAAAACCTGGAGGCAAAATCATGCGGATTGCAGATTACTTGAATGGACATTCAGTTCGTTCTGGCATGCTCCTTGACCCTACACCATTGGGATCGATAGCCACTTATCCTAATTCGTGAATTGCGAATAGCAAAGTACTACAATATCTTGACCTTATGGTTTTGGAGAGGGTGGGAGTTTCCCCCAAGGATGACTCCAGATTCGGAGTTGAAGCTCTCAACACAAAATGCATTGCAGCTGATTCAGATCGCTCAATTTCAGTGAATGATCTACGATGGTACCATTGACCGGTAACACAGGTCAGCCTGAACCCAACTAACAAGGAGAAGGCCCGAAGACCGCCCCTAGAATGTGTGAATTGCTCAGGGGGAAGGCGCAGCAGGTCCCTCGAACAATATGTCAACCAAGGGTGCAAAGCCACCATTGCTAATGACGGCCGGGTGCCCGTCTGGCGAATGGAAGTTATCGCCATGAAGCCAGAACATGACGCAGGTTTTGCTACCCGGCCGAGCATACAGGTGCCAGTCCCAGCACCCCCAAATCTGTATCCATATGTGATTGTAAACGGGCGGCGAAGTCGCAATTGGCCTGATGGTAATTGCGGGCGAATTTCACGCACAGATATTTGGCCATCTCCACCTCATCAGCCAGAATATCGTTTCGGAGGACATTCCGCAATCGGCCAACAGCAACCTTTTGCATGGCCGGAGGATTTGCGTCTACTCAAACTATCCACCGACCGACTTCAACATCGGGCACCCATCTCACTGCCGAGACGTTCATGCCGTTATTCCGGCCATGAACAGTCACCGTTGTAGTTTGCTGGCCAGCACGGCGGACAGAAGTTTTGTTAGTTTAGCGAGGGGGGGGGCAATTTCATCAACTTAACCATTTTAAACCCCAAATGAATATAGATTGTAGTACTTTACAATGGATTGATCGTATTTTTCGGTCAGCTCCGGCCTTCTTTACCATCGTGTCCAAGCTGAAGAGACAATCATTCCAAACCAAAGGGATTGGGAATGGGTATCTTGAGGTATTTCATCATCGTTTCCATAGAGCGGATTTTCAAATGGAACCAATGTACCGGCTGTTTTAGCGCCATTGCAGGAAGTTCCAGAATTTAAGGCTTAAAATCTCGCCGCGACAGAAACATGCAAGGCAAAACCTTCATCCTGGTCGGATCTAGATTCAAACCTGAAGTGGATTAATCCGGAGAATCCGATGACAGTGAGATAGAACGCCCTTGCAAAACCAGATCAATATTCGTCTTTGTTTTTCTCGTAGATGCCATCGTAGTGATTCCAGCACCGATTCCCCTCAGCTAGAAAATATGCAAAGAGTTCACCACCATATTCCCCTTTATCTGGATACACGTGCTGACCTCTGTCAATGAACACCGCTACCTTGTCTAGACACTCAAACCCCAATTTCCAGGTTAACTCCCGGAGTTCACTTGCCGAGCTTGCATGAGATGTTGTATTTCCCACCACACGATATTTGTCATTATCTAAGACACATTCCAAACCCAAATCTTGACAATTGCTTCCGGCTGCACGTGTATTCCAGTCACTATAATCCCCAAGAGAGATTTTGAATGCGCCAGGATACAATGGAGTTTCAACAGTCTCTGCAACCGTAATCGACGAAATCAAAATCAATATTGATAGCAATATAAAATTACGCATGAGAAATTATGCCTCCTGTTCGGATAGAAATTCATTTAGAAATCAAATGTGGATTACCGATTCATTGAAGACAAGCTGCTGAATATTTCTGTCCAAAATTACTTCCAGAATGGTCGCCCACTACGAACGATTATACACACAAATTTATTATGCTAGGCATTTCCATCAGAAAATCCGCTATTCAATGTTTCATTTTCTTTTAGTCCAGACTCCATTGCAAGTTAATTACCCCGCTTTCTTTCAGCAGACACATTATTCAGGCCATTGAATACAAGTAGTATGGGCGCAAGGTATCATACTTCTCACCTCTTGGCGTCAGCTGCCAGGGCGGTCTTGCGTGTGATTGACCGTGGAGAATCACTGGACCGGCAGCTGACCCAGTTCAAGGAATCAGGACAGGCCGGTGAATCGATCTTTCAGGAAATAACCTATGGGACCTGTCGCCATTTTCCTCATATTGATTGGTATCTTGGAGTATTCATTGAACGACCGATCAGAGGCAAGGATCGTGTTCTGCATTTTTTACTGGCAATTGGAATATACCAGATTGAGTACATGCATACCCCGAATCATGCAGTCTTGAATGAAGCCGTAAAAGCCGCCTCCCAGTTGAATCGAGATTGGGCTCGAAAACTCATTAACGGGGTACTACGCAACTATCTCCGAAATCGCAACAAATATGATCTGGCCAAGATGCCCGAACATCAAGCCCATGCCTTTCCCAAAGCCATGTTCGATCAGATCAAATCAGATTGGCCGAAACATTACCTGGAAATAGCCAATACATCGAATACCCGCCCCCCTCTGACCTTGCGCGTGAACCTGAACAAAACGACCAGACACACAGCAATACAAACCATGCAGGATCATGCCATAACATGTGAAGCAACCAATGACAGTCCTGCCGGTGTCATAGTATCTTGTCCCGTACCTGTAAATCAGATTCCTGAATTCGACCAAGGACTGGTTTCTGTCCAAGACGAATCGGCGCAACTCGCTACTCTGGAACTGGACGTAAGCAAAAATCTGAATATACTAGACGCCTGTGCAGCACCAGGCGGAAAAACAACTCATTTGATTGAATTGTTTCGAGACAATTGTACGATCACCGCAGTCGATTTGCATTCCCGATGCACACTGATTCAGCAAAATCTTGCAAGGGTTGGGCTTCACGCAAAAGTTGTGGCCGGCGATCTGCTGCAACCCCAGAATTGGTGGGATGGCAATCTTTACGACCGCATACTACTCGATGTCCCCTGCTCTGGAAGTGGTGTCATTCGACGCCATCCCGATATCAAGTATCGCCGCAATCTGGATCAACTGGGCAAACTGCACTTACGCCAACTAGCCATGCTAAAGTCAGTTTGGCAGCTGCTACAACCAGGCGGAATTCTATTGTATGTGACCTGCTCTATCTTTCCGAGGGAAAATGACGAGGTCATTGAGGTGTTTTTAAAACAGGTGACAGGTTGCGAAATCCAGACCATCGACAAAATTCCGGGCATATGCACACGTTTTGGAGTACAACGCTTACCGAGTAAAAAGCATGGCGATGGATTTTATTATTGTAAAATCCAAAAATCGCTTTTGACAGCTGGCGAATGAAAAAAATAATCATCTTGGGTTGTGGTCAGGTCGGCACATCGGTTGCTGAAATCCTTTCCAAAGAAAATAACGACATCACGCTCGTTGACCGCAAGGCATCCACCTTGATTGACCTGCAGAACCGCATCGATATCCAGACTGTACAGGGAGATGCCGCTTCACCCGAAATCCTCAGTCAAGCCGGGGCATTGGATGCTGACCTTGTACTCGCGGTGACAAACTCTGATGAAGTAAATATTCTGGCTTGCCGGGTTTCTACCCAACTCTTCAACACCCCAACTCGAATCGCTCGAATTCGATCTGCGAGTTACCTGGAACATCCGCAACTTTTTGAGCAGGATATTGATCATATTATCAGCCCCGAAAATATTCTGACCAATCAGATTATGAAATTGATCGAGTATCCAGGAGCCTTGCAAGTCCTCGATTTTGCTCATGGAAAAATTCGTTTGGTAGGAATTCGCGCTCATTATGGTGGAGCACTCGTTGGACATGCCATCAAGGAGTTGAAACACCATTTGCCCAAGGTAACTTCAAGGATTGCAGCTATATATCGTGAAAACCGGGCAATCATACCGACCGGAAAGACCATCATTGAAGCCAATGATGAGGTATTCTTTATTGCAACTCGCAATGATATCTCTCTGATGATGCAAGAATTGAAAAGTGTCGAATCGATCAGCCGAGACGTATTCATCGCCGGCGGTGGCAATATCGGTTACACACTGGCAAAAAAACTGGAAGAAGGAGACTATCAAGTCAAACTCGTTGAAAAAGACGAGTCGAGAGCGAGGTGGGCTTCAGAACAACTCAATAAAACGATCGTGCTGCATGGTGATGCCGCTGATGAAGCATTGCTACGGCAGGAAAGCATCGATGCGAATCAGATGTTTTGCGCTCTGACCAACGAAGACGAAGCCAACATTCTGGCGGCCATGCTAGCCAAACGTCTCGGGGCAACCCGTGTCATGTCCCTGATCAACAAGACAATGTATATTGAGTTAGTCGAAAGTATGCTAGATATTGCCATATCTCCAAGACTATCAACCGTCAGCGTTTTGTTATCGCATGTACGCAGAGGTGATGTGGTGGCTGCTCATACATTGCGGCGTGGCGCCGCTGAAGCGATCGAAGCCATAGTCCATGGGGACAGTAAAACATCAAAGCTGGTGGGACGCACAGTGAAACAACTCAGATTACCCGAAGGTACTGCATTGGGCGCACTTATGCGTGAGGAACAATTGATCGAAATTGAAGACGACGTAATCATTGAAGATGGTGATCATGTGATCATTTTCATGGTCGATAAAGCGCATGTTAATGAGGTCGAGCGGTTGTTTGAAGTGTCAGCCACATTCATTTAATTTACCCCTCTTCATCACATTATGACCCTGTATGGCGTATTCAGGATTCTAGGCATACTGCTTGCCTATTTTGGACTGTCTTTTCTGCTTCCGCTAGCCGTGTCTCTTCTCTATCGGGACCATCATCACTGGGTCTTCATCACTGCCTTCGTTATCACTGCATTCAGTGCACTGGCATTCTGGTGGCCATGTAGACACTATCAACGGGAATTAAGATTCAGAGAAGGCTTTCTCATTGCAGTCCTGGTCTGGGTTGTACTATCGGTCTTTGCAACCACTCCATTTCTCATATCACCGGCATTGAACCTCAACTGGGTTGAAGCATTGTTTGAGGCTACCTCGGGGCTGACCACCACAGGATCAACGGTCTTGATCGGTCTCGAGAATCTTCCTCATTCATTACTGTTTTATCGTCAGCAGCTGCAATGGCTTGGCGGAATGGGCTTGGTGGTACTTGCGGTTGCAATTCTGCCAGCCTTGGGGGTAGGTGGCTTGCAGTTGTACCGAGCCGAAACTCCAGGACCAATGAAAGACCGCAAGCTGACACCGCGTATTCGTGATACAGCTAAAGCAATGTGGTATATCTATTTGTTGCTGACCTTGATTTGCGCGATTGCCTATCTCGTTGCCGGCATGTCTCTTTTTGATGCGATCTGCCACGCCTTTTCTACCATTGCCATCGGGGGGTTTTCCACGTATGACAGTAGCCTCGGTCATTTTGACAGCCGTGCAATTTACTTGGTCGCGAGTATTTTCATGATTCTTGCGGGGCTCAATTTCGCCTTGCATTTCACGGCTATTCGAATCAGGCGGTTCTCAATCGGGAGCTGGATTCGTGTCTACCTTCGAGATCAGGAAGCCCGTACCTATCTGAGCATTATCGGAATTGCTGGAATAATAACAATTCTTACCTTGCTCACACATCAAACCTATAGCAATATTCTGGATAACTTTATTCATGGATTTGTACAAACCGTTTCGATCGCCACTACTACCGGTTTCACAACACAGAATTTCAGTCTGTGGCCCACCTTTATTCCTGTTTTCCTCATTCTGCTAAGCACCTGCGGTGGATGTGCCGGGTCAACCGGAGGTGGCATGAAAACCATTCGGGTTATCCTGTTATGCAAACAGGGCATTCGTGAATTGTCGAAACTGGTACATCCTCATGCCATCATACCAACCAAAATTGGAGAGAAGCCGGTCAGTGAAGATGTAAATAACGCGGTATGGGGATTTCTGTCCCTGTATGTATTTTCCTTCACGATTTTGCTGTTGGCAATGCTCGCCACCGGACTTGACATGCTCACAGCCTTTTCATCCGTGATTGCCTGCCTAAACAATCTCGGACCCGGACTTGGAAGTGTCTCCGAAAACTATGCCTCAGTAAGCAATATAGGAAAGTTCATTTTAACTCTGGCGATGCTCCTGGGACGCTTGGAGCTATACACTCTGCTGGTGCTTTTCGCTCCGGTTTTTTGGAGAGGATGAATGCCACCTTTGGCTTGTTTCAGCCCCCCTGATCCAGCCAGTTGTTCACAACTTGAATATCGTATTCGTCGAGATCACCAATAGCCTGTTCGAGTTCAAGCATTGAGAGGATGTAATTGTAGCGAGAATTCAGGTAATCCCGCCTTGACTGTGAGAGACTGCTCTGCGCATCAAGGACATCGATATTGGTAGTTAGTCCAGCTTCATATCCCTGCTGTTTCGCAGCCAAGGCGCTTTCTCCAGCTGTAATCGCTTCACTGAGTGCCTCGGCCTGAGAAATATTGCTGTTAATATCCAGATAGGCCGTGGTCGCCTCGGAACGGGCATTAACTCTCGCTAGCTCAAGGTCCTCCAAGGCACGGTTATACCGTATTCCAGCCTGATCAGAGCGAGTTGATAACCCACCAGTAAATAAAGGTATGTTCACTTGCAAGTTTATGGATGCATTGTCTTTGGTGTAATCGTCAATACCACCAATCGAGATCGAACGATTACCATGAACCGACAAGGACGGATAGGTGGCATCTTTTAGTCTCTTTAGTTCATATTCTGCAAACTTGAGATCGAGAGTTTTTACTTGAACATCGAGATTTCTCAATTCAGCCTGTGCAATCCACTCGTCGATCGATTCTGGATCCGGAAATGAAAGTGTGACACTACCCAATAGCGGAGTCAGTGATTGCGGTGTCTGCCCAATCATCTGGCGAAGTAACGAAATACTGTTTTTAAGGGCATTGTCGGCCTGTATGGCATTGGCTTCTGCTTGCTTTAGTCGAGCCCTCGCGTCGAACAGGTCAGCCTGAGTTCCGAGTCCAACCTCAAGCCGTCCCGCCGTCAAATCCAGTTGACGGCGAATGGCAATAATATCGACGCTTGCAACTTCACGACGATCCTGAGCTGCAAGCACATTCAGATAGCGTTCGGCAACTTGAAGAATCAGATCCTGATGCGATTTCTTGAGCATGATGCTCGAAGCCATTTTCGAGATTTCTGCTTGTCTTACTCGTGTTCGCAATTCACGATCATAAATCGGGGCTTCGGCTCGAAGATCCAGGGAATGATCTTTATGATCTTCCCAATTATCCATCACGGTATCATCCGTCATTTGATGACCTAACCTTCCAGCGACGGAGACATATCCCTTCCATTCGGAACTGGTGATTTCCGGATCAAGTTTTACTGCTTCATGACGCAAAACTTCAGACTGGTAGGCTGGGTCATTCTCAAGCGCCAATTGATACACTTCGGTGATGTCCCAAGAAGCTTGAGCCGTACCAAAACTTGCCGCGACCGAAAGCGACAACCATAGACCTCTCTTCATTCTTCTCCCAATCTTGCGCAAAAGATACTGCATGTCCTATTTATCACCATTAAAATGCAAAAGTTGCCGGCTCTTGAACATGGTCAAGTCGCGGTGCTTCGGTTTCAAACAGACTCTTGATCGTCCCATCTGCATCATGGACAACAGCCTGCATGGTCGGGATTTGTCCCTGTATACCCACGATCCGACCTGTCTCGTTTACCATCGGTAAAAACAATGGTGACAACTCGGGCACCGAACCGGTCACCAAGACTCGATCAAACTTTCCGACGTTCCTTGCGTCAACCCCGCAATAGTTGAAGCAATCGGTCTCGACAACCTCAACATTATCGATATGAACTTTCGCGAGATTGGCCCGTGAAGCTTTTACTAATTCCGGGTTGATTTCAAGACTAATGACCTTCCGGCTAAGCCTGGCCAAGACGGCAGCCGAATATCCAGTTCCTGCGCCAACTTCAAGTACCGTGTGATCCGAAGTCAAATCCAGTGCATCAATCATTCTTGCTATCACCTTGGGCTCTAGCATGGTTTGTTTTTCGGTGATTGGTATTGCCATGTCTGCATAAGCAAATGCACGATAAAGATCGGGAACAAATTGCTCACGCAGGATACTTTCAAAAGCCTGAAGAATATTTCGATCCAGCACATTCCAGGTTCGGATTTGCTGTCCGATCATATTTATTTGGGCACTTCGAATCGTCATCTCAGTTATCTGTTCTTGTCAACAATCTCATGGTTGGCATAATAAAGTCTTCGCAGTCAGCATGAAACTCGCTTGGAAATCCCGTTAAAGCAGAATGCAATAATCAAGGTACCTTGAATTTTACCGTATTGCACCAAGAAAAAAGAGGTCTGCAACCCATGTCTGAACCAACCAGTCGAATAGTGGGTTGTACGCGAACATCCATTTTCCCATAAATTCATCACCTGACCCGCCTCTTTCTGCAAAAGTTTTTCAGGAATTGGGCTATGGATAAATCAGACCGACTCCGCAAAAGAGTACGCACAGTTGTCTCCAGCATTGTACACTTCTGATTTTCTCCAGACTCGGACGCACTTCGGAGGCGACAGAATCGGCAGCGTACGTGCCAGGTAGCATGGACGATGACTCCCACCGAGTCCGACTAGTCTCTTGCAATCAAACAGCAGCTATGAGATTTTTGTGGTTTTCAGCAAGCAATCCACGGAAAGTTTCGGGCGGCATCTGATCGGCTACGATACCGATCCACCCGCACAACTCGCCTATCAGGCACTGCAAACCGACCACCGGGTCTCAAGACCGCTACCCGAAGATGTAAAAGACTGGAATGACCTACTACGATCTGGAATATCACAAAAATACCAGCCGCAGGGTGAGTGCACAACCATTCGACCTCCAATTACCCCTCCGAACATATGGAAGCTCGACCGACAAACCAGAATCAATGCCGCTAGGGTAACTGACCGCAGGGATCCGGCCCAATTGAACTTCCTGAGCCCCTGTCAAAGACTGCACCATCGACTCAATCCCTACTGCTTGAAAATGGTCAATATCATCCCCCATTGGCTTGTTACAGACATCTGCTCAACTAATACAGACCATGCTATCGCAATCCCTACCACATGAGAAAAAAGATGATCGACACTTTCCAGCACAATCCAGGACATTCTGGTCCATATCTGTCCAATATAATCTGGGAATTGCATTTTCGTTTAATTGAAAAATAGCGGCGGCCAAGAGATCTATATCGATCTGACCAAGACAGATATCGTACGCGGCTTAGTTGCCCGCATATCAGTGGTTGCCATAGCCATCACTTGTGACCGTCTTATCAAGGCTTGGCAACCCAACAACGCGCCAGGCCCGGACTTGGCGAAAACTGAATTATTTCGAACTTTTTTTCATCAAATCTAGTCATGTCCAGCATTATTGAGCAAATCAAGAGTCTCGAGCTTTGGGAAGGACCGGTAGAGCCGGTACCCGTTTCAGGAGGAATCACCAATGCAAACTTCGTCGTCGAATCCGGTGACCAACGGTACTTCGTCCGCACCGGTCAGGATATTCCAGTACATGGAATACTGCGCTTTAACGAGCTTGCTGCAAGTCAAGCAGCACATGCGGCTGGGCTGTCTCCGATGATCGTTTACCACGAACCCGGTATAATGGTGTTGGAACATATAGTGGGGAAGACATTTTGCGAAGAGGATGTCTGCGAGCACCACAATCTAGAACGTGTTCTGACATTGATTAGAACTTGCCATCGGGAGATTCCACGGTATCTTCGAGGTCCCATATTGATGTTCTGGGTTTTTCATGTGGTTCGCGACTATGCGTCGACACTGGAAGCTGACGGTAGCCGCATGAAACATAAACTGCCCGAGCTACTGAAGATTGCGAAGAAGCTTGAAGAAGCGACAGGACCTGTGGATATTGTATTTGGACACAATGACCTGCTTGCTGCAAATTTCATTGATGACGGAAAACGTCTTTGGCTAATTGATTTTGATTATGCTGGTTTCAACAGCCCGCTATTTGATCTGGGCGGCCTGGCCTCCAATAATGGCCTTGACGAAAAACAGGAGCACTGGCTACTTGAATCCTATTTCGAGAAACCTGTGGATGAGCGCTTATGGATCGCCTATAGTGCCATGAAATGCGCTTCCCTTTTGCGTGAAAGCATGTGGAGCATGGTCTCGGAAATTCATTCTACTCTGGATGTGGACTATCGCTCCTATACCGAAGAGAATCTTGAACGGTTCGAGAGCACCATGCAGGAATTCGAGACTCGACAGGCATGAGTTTGCTGCCGGACAAGTCCCACGTAATCGTCGTGGGCGGAGGAATCATGGGTTGTTCAACGGCCTATCACTTGGCAGGACTGGGCATCCGTGACGTGATTGTTCTTGAACGTCACCAAATCTCGAGCGGTGTTAAGAGCAAATAGATTGTCCACTATTGACGATCACTCCCACGAGGGGGGAGTGGCCGCGCACGAGCGGACATGGTCAACTTGAAAACCGACTCTTCATCACGATTCTCGGCGGGACGCAGTGGCCACCGCAATCTTGGGCGTGCTGATCGCCGGCATTCCTGCGGCTTAGGACTTTCGGGTTTTCTGGCAGCACCAGTTATGTTAAACCCCCAGTTCCAGTCCGAAGTGCAACACTATCCCCGATTGCCCGATTGCGAACCCATAAACGGAGTTGTATCGGTGGGCATGGTTGCGAGTACGAGATGAGCACCGGTATCTGGCCATGCTGGTCAGTGGTGGCGACAATCTCGTCATGAGTGGAATCATGTACGGGATTGCCGGGCTTGCAAGGCCCGGCAAAAGGCCGCCCGATCGCTTCTGTCCTGGCTGAAATCAGGTGGTTAGCGGTGATGTCCGATTCTCCTCACCAACAGCGAGAATCGACAGGATCGCTTGCCGTCCCATTGGGTAACCTGTTGACATGAAAGGAACAGGAACGGAATGCCGGATGACACGGTCAGGCCTGTGCCGCATTGGTCAAGGCATCTGGAGATTTCTCTCCCTTGTCGACTGGCGCGAAGCGCCCCGTTCTGCCCTTGTGGCAGAACGCCAGCACTGGCACCGAGCAAGGCCGCTTCGGAGTGGCGAACTCGTCGAAGAGCACGAGATGGCGAATGGCTGTTCGGTCCGGCATCATCTTGCGGGGAACGCTCGAGACTTCCCGGCGGCAGGCGGCCTTCCGCTCGGCCTGCCGGTGCCGATACCCGCGCCGACCCCGGTTCCGGCCACCTCCCGACTGATGGTGCCGGGATCGCGGTTCAGCAACTTCGCAACCTCGCGCTGCGATTTTCCACTGGACAACAGCACCTGAATCCGGCATCGTTCGCTATACGCTAGCTGGTGGTATTCGTTCGACATGATCATTCTCCATGAAGTTTTCAAAACCGGGATTGTCTACCACCCGCTGGCTCTTTGCAACAGCTCCATGGGCAATGACCGAAACAATACCCCTCAACACCGAGTGTTGCACTTCATGGTTGAATGGGGGCCAAAAGAAAGGAAATTATATACAGTAGTGGCGAAAATGAAGTTAAAATGAAAATGTGTAATGGCCATCAAAAGACATGGTAAAAACTCCTTTGCATATAACATCACGCCCAATCAGCGCATCGTAATTTCTGTGAGGAGTAAATTCAGGAGCGGTAATTGGATCAAAAATCATCATTTCTCCCTGCAAATTACCCTCTAAATTTGGCATTGCTCCAAACAATATGGCTGGTTGAACATCATGTGTATTTACTTCTGATAATTCTCTAGCAGAGTGCATATCAATTTTTCCAGATGGTTCAAGCATTAACTCTTTAGCTACTTTTTTCGATATGCAGGTAACATCTGCGCCTGTGTCTACCAATGCAGAACATATATGTATTCTGTCTATATTGTTAGGAACTTCCTGATTCCAGGCAATAAACCCGACTTTCCAAATAACTCCTTCTTGAGGATTAAATTTACCTGACAATGCCGGCATGAGAAAAATATCCCAAATCAACTTTTTTGCTGGTTATTTTTTGAACAGAATACGGTTTATTTCCTATCAATTTGTCCGCGGCTTGTTTTGCATCTCTATTAGTATCAAAACAAGCAATGAGCTCTGCGTCATGAAATAAAGCAAATCGACCATTGTCAGATTTCATTAGATCATCAAGCATATTCTTGAAAACTTTATAGTTTCGGTCAACTTCTTCTTGTTGTGTTCTATTTTTAGCAATGTTTGTCATATTTCCTCAACTTATATCTATAAAACGCTTGACGCTATCGCCACTATTATAATAAAATGCACCCATTACTTCCATGTTAAACAGAAACATGGGAAGCAAAATGTCCAACAACGCACCAGGAAAGCACTACGGGGAAAGCATATCGCTCACCCAGATATTCAGGATGTTCCCGGACTCGCAGACCGCCGAGGCCTGGTTTGCAGAGAACCGGTAGCATGGAAGGCCGGTATGCCCCCACTGCGGATCGGATAACGTTCAGTCGAACTGCAATCATAGCACAATGCCATACAGATGCCGTGAAAAAGGTTGCGAAAAGAAATTCCCGGTGCGTACCGGAACGGTCATGGAAGGCTCGAAGCTGCCCTACGACACCTGGGCCGTTGCCATCTACCTGTTCCTGACCAACCTCAAGGGCGTGTCCAGCATGAAGCTGCACCGCGATCTTGAAATCACTCAGAAGTCGGCCTGGTATCTCCTGCACCGCCTGCACGAGGGCCTGGCGCCCGGAGACGTTCCATTTGACGGCCCGGTGGAAGTGGACGAGACGTTCATGGGTGGCAAGAGGAAGAACATGAGCAATGCCAAACGGAAAGCATTGAAAGACACTGGCCGGGGCGCAGTCGGAAAGACTGCCATTGTCGGAATGAAGGACCGGGAAACCAACGAGAATACCGCGAAAGTGGTAGACGGCACCGATGCCGGAACGCTTCAGGGATTTGTAACGGACAATACCGATGGATCAACTCTAGTCTACACCGATGGCGCTTCTGCCTACGACGGTCTGGAA
Source organism: Candidatus Poriferihabitans sp. (assembly GCA_965220975.1). Taxonomy (GTDB): domain Bacteria; phylum Pseudomonadota; class Gammaproteobacteria; order Arenicellales; family Poriferihabitantaceae; genus Poriferihabitans. The sequence continues at coordinate 1,683,104 of OZ244855.1, forward strand.
CGGCCCCATGAATCGGTCAACCACTCGGTATCGGAATATGTCAATGGCATGGCTCACACCAACGGCATCGAATCATTCTGGGCAATGCTCAAGCGAGGCTACCACGGTACCTACCACAAGATGCCTCACAAGCATCTGCATCGGTATGTCCATGAATTCGCCGGAAGGCACAACGTCCGCCCCAACAATACCATCGAACAGATGACCGGACTGGCCAAAGGCATGGAAAGCAAACCGGGTTATGAGGATTTGAAGGCATGAAACGCAAACCGGCAAATGAACGGTAACTTCAGAAAGCGACAGCCGCGTCTGCTGGACCTGTTCTGCTGCGCCGGAGGAGCGGCACAAGGATACAATGATGCTGGATTCGAGGTATACGGCGTGGATATTGTCGAGCAACCCAACTATCCGTTTCCGATGATGACTGCCGATGTCATGAAACTTCCCCAGTCATTCCTGCGGGAGTTTGATGTAATTCACGCCTCTCCTCCCTGTCAGGCCTACTCGGATCTGGCCGCTCGAAACGGCAACGCCCATGAATGGCCTCAGCTGGTTGGACCGGTCAGGGAAATGTTGAAGCAAAGCGGCAAGCCCTGGGTGATTGAAAATGTGGAAGGTGCACCACTGATTGATCCCGTTGTTTTAAGCGGGACAATGTTTCCTGGACTTCGTGTAATTCGGCGCAGATTGTTTGAAACGAACTTTTTTCTTGCGGCCCCTCCCGATATTCCCAGGTCTCAATACCCGCTTTGCCATACGCTGGATAAGCGAAAGGCACACTATGGAAAAACCTGCGAATGGAAGGACTTTGTATCTGTAAACGGGGGCGGGAACTGCTCAGTGGCATCTGCTCGAGATGCCATGGGCATTCAATGGATGACAAAAAAGGAGATCAACGAGGCGATTCCTCCAGCCTATACAAAATGGATCGGAAAACAACTAATGGAGCATATTGGTGCCATGAAGAAAAAAAGCATTAAAGCCATACTGAAAGAGTTGTTTTTGCAACACAAGGGTGAAATACTGACTTCTGCGCAACTGCAAGCCGCAATAGGAGACGGCCGAACAGAATGGGCAAGACGTGTCAGAGAGTTGAGAATGGATGAGGGTTGGCCAATAGAAACCAATAACGATGCATCTGACTTGAAGCCTGGACAGTATCGATTGGCTGGCGATCCTCCGGCTCCGGGATCTTACAGGTTTGCCCGAACCATATCGCGGGCGCAGCGTGCAAGAGTACTGGAAAGAAACGGTTACACCTGTCAATCCTGCGGTGCAGGAGTAGAGGACAAGACGCAGTCTGGGCGTCCAGTGAAGCTGGTCATTGATCACCATGAAGCGTTTTCATATGGCGGGCCCGATGATGATGCAAACCTGCGTGTTTTGTGCCAGGAATGCAATGGCGGTGCAAAAAACCTTGTTTCCGCGCCTCCAACATGGAAATGGTTGATGAGCCAGGTCAGACGTGCAAAGCGTGAAGATCAGATGAAGGTGCTGGAACAACTGGAGAAGAAGTTCCGGTAATTACCATTCTGTTATCATTTTTGCGACAACAAAACAAAGGGGACAACCCATGAAACCCAAACGCCCCGTAACGCTGCCCGACCCCCCGCGTACCAGCCGAAGAAGGCCGAACTGCGGCAGAAGGCGAGGCTTGATGCGCCTGGCAGGACATTGAACGAAAGGGCAAGCAACTTTGCCCAGGCGCTCATGCGGCCGGTGAAAATTCGGCGCGAAAAGTCGAAGTAGCCCCGAACCAGCCTCCGGTCACGCCAGACCAGCCTCGCCACTTAAATATATAATTCCCAAAAGAAAACCCCCTTCCAGACTTGAAAGTCTGGAAGGGGGTTTTTTCAGTCTTATGCTTGAAAAAGCAGACCGATCAGAAAGTATTATTTGTTGGCTGACAACTTGCGTGCTTCTTCAACAAATTTGGCATTCATTTCACCGAGCGCCTCAAGATCGCGGGTAACTTGCTCACTGACTTCCTTGATAACCGTTTGCTGACTTTCAGCATAGGTTTTCAGATCTTCAACGCTCTTAATATCGAGACCATCGTTCAGATTCTTAAAGCCTAATTCAGCGTATGCCTTAAGACTTTCTGTCTGCATAGAGAAAACAGTCTTCATATTATTCAGGACCAGGCGATTGAATTCAACGGCCGGAGCCAAAGCCTTATTTATTTTTTCTGTATTCATGAGAATTACCTCTAATATTTTAATTGTTGAATAATTTTGTGCGGTGCATCATAACAGAAGTATTTGTGCAGTGCAACATATTTATTCATGATATATATTTATTTATACAATAACTATTATTTATTATTTATTGTTGTTGGATTAAGCACCTGTCTCAAATGGTAGCGGCAATTGAGATCAAGCGAGTTGCACATAGGTATTGCTGAACCGTCTATAGACAACTCAATCAGAGATCGGTTTACAAGACCAAATGCCGACATGGCCCGTGCGTCATCAAACAGACCGAACACAGTTGACTTTAACTGAGTAAGCCTGAATTCTACAAAAGGCTAATCTCAATCATGCTTTAACGGATTCCAATACTCAGCAATGAGTTCATGCTTACTAACGCATCCAACTATTCGCTATAACTACTTGTTGTTACTTCTTTGGTAGATTGTCAAGCTTCTGTTCACCCGGTTTTGTAAGTTTGTGCTTGACAAGTCTTTGGATATAACATCTCTTGCAAGCATTTCCTGACTTATACCCAGAAGTTATCATCGAATTAGCGTACGCATGGTCTTCGGTAAAGACCAACCAGAGATCGTCTTTCCTTGAATCAAGATCATGGACATGAAACACTGGATACCCAGGTTAGCGGGTGTTTCAACCTCCCCAAGTCATGTACTCATCTTTCCCCAAATGCCAAGCTGAAGCTGTTGATCCGAGCCAGGGCATTCTCTTCAACACTAACGTTCAATCCTTTTTTTCCCTTCTCGACAATCAGGTACTGCAACCCTTTACGGTCAAACATGTAGGACGCATTATCAATGCGAAGCTCGGCTACGAACCCTTCCCCCGGCAGATTGATAATCTCGATCAGCGCGACTTCTTTTTCGATATTGTAGTTTGCAGGCATTAAATAAAATCATCCCAGATGAATAGAGAATTATATAATGCCTGTCAGGAAACTGGTATTGTTTCTCGAACGGTGCAACGGTTCTAATTTTGAGAATGATATTCGAGGAGCATGTATTCGTCCAACCCCATGTAGAAACGTTTGTTCTTGTAATTTTAATCGCTCGGCCGACCATGAAATTCGTAGATTACAATTGTCTCGACAGCTGCTTTAACCATGCAGGTTGAGTCTATCCACGGACAAGGCAAATAACAGACTACCGTTCGCCCAACCATGTTAAGGTGATCACATCATGAGTGAACAAAATAAGACACTGTGCCATGCGCTACCGCTCGGCTACCAGTCATTTTCCGATCTTCGGCAGGACGGTTGCTACTATGTTGACAAGACGCCTCTGATCCGGCAGATGATCGATGAGGGGCGGTACTACTTCCTCTCGCGTCCGCGCCGTTTCGGCAAGAGTCTGCTGGTCGATACCTTGCAGGAACTGTTCGAGGGCAATGAGTCGTTGTTCGAAGGCCTGGACATTCACCCGCACTGGGACTGGTCGGTCAAGCATCCGGTGGTTCGCCTGACCCTGGATGGGGTGATCAGTACACCAGAAAAACTGGAAGATAGTGTATTAGGCCAGCTGTACAAAATTGAAAGGATCTTCAACCTGGAGCGCCCTCCGGTAACGTATGCTGCGGAACGGCTTCGGCATATCCTGCTTGAACTGCATCAGGCAACCGGTCAGCAGGTCGTGGTACTGGTCGACGAATACGACAAGCCGGTGCTGGATGTGCTGGAAGATGACGAGAAGGCTCGAGCGAACCGGGATAGCCTTCGAGAAATCTACAGCGTCCTGAAGAGTGCTCAAAAGCATATTCGCTTCGTGTTCGTGACCGGCATCACGATGTTTTCAAAAGACAGCTTCTCTTCGGGTCTCAACAATCTCACGGACATCAGCCTGTATCCCCGCTACGCATCGATTTGCGGCTATACCGATCATGATCTGGATACGGTATTTGCCCCCGAGCTGGAAGGACTGGATCGGGACGAGATTCGCGAATGGTACAACGGCTACAGCTGGCTGGGCGAGGACAAGCTCTGCAATCCCCACGACATCCTTCACCTGTTCAGGAAGCGCAAGTTCCGGACTCACTGGTTCAGGTCGGGACAGCCCGGCTGCCTGTACCGGATGCTGCTGACGAGAGAGGCCGGTACCATGGATCTGGAAAACCTGGCAGTCGATGAAGAGGACATCGTCAGTTTCGAGCTCGGTTCCTTCAGCATTGAAGCCCTGCTGTTCCAGTCCGGCTATCTGACCATTGTCCGGGAACTCGAGGGAGAAGACGGGCACCGGGTGATCTACCAGCTATACTATCCGAACCTCGAGATTCAGAGACGATTCAACAAGGGGTTCATCCGGCATCTGACGGGCAATGGCAAGATGGCGGAAGATACGGGCAGGAAACTGCTCCGGCATCCGGGAGAAAACGACTTCTCGGCCATGCAAGGGCAGATTCAGACCTTGTTTTCCCGCATTCCCCATGAATGGCATCAAGGCGGTGGTCTTGCCCGTTACGAATCCTGGTACGCGAGCTTGCTGTTCACGTGTTTCAAGGCCCTGGATGTCGATGTCACGGCCGAGGACAGTTCAAGTCATGGCCGCTCGGGCATGGTGGTGCATGACCGTCAGGTGTTTGTCCTCGAATTCAGGATGCTGAAGGAAAACAGGACGGTTGAAGAGACTCTCCATGCCTCCATCAAGCAAGTTCGTACCAAAGGCTACGCCGACAAGTATCGGGACCACGGAGAACCGGTTCACCTGATTGGCATGGTATTTGACAAGACAGACCAAACCTGCGGGATATTCGCGCGGAGAAGTTCTGACCTTGAAAGACTCTCATTCGTTTTCATTTGCAATCATTTGCCAATTGGAGTGTGTCTACATATGCAGAGTGGAACCCCTGTGATCATTGACGAAAAGAAAACCGCTTATCAAAACTACTGAACTCAAAGAGGACGAGTAGCCGCAGAAAACAAAAAAGTTCTGGACATGCGATCTTGGTCGAGCGAACAGCGCTTTTTCATGTTTTTGCGGGGTTGACCGATATTTACTTTGAGCATATATATTCTCTTGATTGAATTAAAAACTCTATGTGTAGAAATTCAAACCAGACTAGAAAAACATTCTTGAAATTTTGTATATAAATTCAGACATCCCGACCTACTGCTAACTTTCCATTGCACTTCTTATTTGCATAACAGTGAATTTTGTCTTGCGGTTAGTTCGTAAACGAGCTTGAGGTTTGTATCGGGATAGACGGTTTTGGTTATGGCGAACTCGTCAAGCAGATGAATCAGCACACGATCCACCTCATTAATACCGTCACCAAGCGATCAAGAACTTGATGGCGGCCCGTTCCAGGCTGCCTGCACTTTGGGATTCGGAAATTCAGCTTTGCATCCTGATATCAGTATGCGATGCCAGTCCTCAATTCGCCAGTGCAAGCGATAGTAATCCAAGCATCTTCTCGACATCGTTCTGATCCTTGATCAAAAATATGGTCAGCAGAAACCATTCCAAGGCTTCACTAAAGTCACGAGCTATAGAGATTTTTCCTGCACTGAACCCGATTCAAGGCTAGGAATGCAGAGCTGAATGATCTAGCGTGAGTTTACCGAGCTCGGGATACAAAAATTTGTCGACAATGATCGGGGATTCCCAAACTGGCATGAATAATCAGGGAGTAATTAACAAAGGCAGAAAATAAAATTTTTTCTGAAGAAATTGAGCAACGGGGTACTCGACTGACTCAACTGCCGGTAAACCAGTGGGACATCTGAACGAATGTATCCGGCTTTCCAGCCGGATACATTCAACAAAACCCGAAATTATTGCAGGAGTGGGCTTTACGCCCAACACGATCAATGCTGGATCGTGATCACGTGCTTCATCTTTTCCATGGCACGCTTTTCAATCTGGCGAATACGCTCAGCTGATATGTTGTACTCCTCTGCAAGATCATGCAGGGTTGGCTTGTCCTCTTTCAACCAGCGTCGGACCACGATATCCTTGCTACGGTCATCAAGCTGCTCCAGAGCCTTGCTCAACTGGGTTTGCGATTCCGTTTCATATTCATTCTGCATCAACAGGGATTCAGGGTTGTAACGCATATCACCCAGATGTTGGGATGGCGAGAATGACGTTTTTTCAGGGTCGGGATCAGCCAGGGCATCAAAGGCCACGTCAGTTCCATTCATCCTTGATTCCATTTCCCGCACAGTCTCGGCATCCACATCAAGATTGTTAGCCATGTCTTGAACTTCCCTATCATTCATCCAGCCCAGTTTAGGCCTGGACTTGCGCAGGTTGAAAAACAACTTGCGCTGGGCCTTGGTAGTCGCTACCTTGACCAGGCGCCAGTTTTTCAGGACATAGTCATAGATTTCAGCACGAATCCAATGCACAGCAAAGGATACCAGGCGCACATCCCGATTCGGATCGAAGCGTTTCACTGCCTTCATGAGGCCAATGCTTCCTTCCTGAATCAGGTCGGCCATGGGCAAACCATATCCCATGAATCCTCGGGCGACCTTGACTACATGACGCAAGTGTGAAACCACCAGCTCGCGGGCCGCCTCAATATCAGCTTCATTGCGATATCGAGTGGCGAGTTCGTACTCCTGTTCAGCGGTCAATACCGGCGCAGCATGCACTGCCCGAAGATATCCCGCAAGATTGTCGCTTGCGACCAAATCATATGTTGCACTTTGTGTCATCTTAATACTCCATTCAAGTATTCATGTAATATGCGTATTTTAGCACTCTACCACCTAGAGTGCCAATATCTGATATCAACGCATTCAGGTTGCTGTCAGGTTGCTTCGAGTGCTGACTCCAGCAAGTCCAGACCATGACACCCTTTCTGGGAGTGCGAGTTTTCAGAAATCTCGCTGGAGATTCCATACCCCGTTGGAAACGATAGACTTGGCGAAATCAATGGTCAGGCCAGCACGCACATCCAATGGCATTCACTTAAGCGTTTTCACTCTCTAAATGACTCGAAATTTCATGATCTTCAGAGAATCTGGGCGACTTTTTCGGCCATTTCCGGCATTTTTCCGCCTGAAACATTGCTTAACGCACAGCTTCATTCCTTATGTGAATGCCATTGCACGCACATCCCCCCTCTCTCTACCAATGCAGCACCGAACGGCCACACCCCTCTACACCGAGATGTCCCAATCCCGGAGGCCATGAATGTTGTGGCAGCAACGTTCAAGCCCGTACTTCTGAATGGGAGATCACGATTCCCATAATTCGCGTGAACTGGAATTCATGGAGCATGGTCGATCAATGAAAATACAGTCGAGACCAATAACAAATTTTCAAGCATTACCCCCGAAAGTTTTTCTTGACCGCTGAAAGCTCCCCCCAGTGTATCCACGACTCCGGAAGAAAGCACCAAATAACAATGTGGTGGCATTTACAAGATATAACGGGACAGATCCTGATCGTCAGCCAGTTCGTTCAGGTACTGATCCACATACTCAACATCAATCTCGACTTTCTGACCAAAATTGTCAGCAGCCTCGAAAGAAATAACTTCCAGCAAACGTTCCATGACCGTATGCAACCTACGTGCCCCAATGTTTTCAGTCTGTTCATTCACCTGCCAAGCAATCTCTGCAACCCGTCTTATCGCATTTTCAGTAAATGAAAGTTCCACACCTTCCGTGTTCATGAGCGCCGTGTACTGCTCAGTCAAAGATACATCCGGCTCGGTCAGAATACGCACAAAATCATCAATAGCCAATGCCCGAAGTTCAACGCGGATTGGCAACCGACCCTGCAATTCAGGAATCAAGTCCGATGGCTTGGCCAACTGAAAGGCACCCGATGCAATAAATAAAATATGGTCAGTTTTGATCATCCCATATTTTGTCGAAACAGTCGAACCCTCAACCAAAGGCAATAAATCCCTCTGTACACCCTCTCTTGAAACATCAACCCCTCGATGTCCCTCACTTGATCGACCAACGATCTTGTCAATCTCGTCAAGAAATACAATGCCGTTTTGCTCCACTTTCTCAAGCGCCAGAACCTTAATGTCTTCATCATTGATCAAGTTTGAAGCCGCAGTCTCAGTCATGACCTTGAGCGCCTCACTAACCCGCATCTTGCGCATTGATGTTTTTTGACCCGAAAGATTCTGGAACAACCCCTGTAACTGACTCGTCATTTCTTCCATGCCAGGCGGAGCCATAATTTCCACGCCGAGACTCTGGTTGTTCACTTCAATCTCAATCTCCTCATCAGCGAGACTGCCTTCACGCAGTTTCTTGCGAAAAGATTGCCGCGCAGCACTGTCACTGTCTGCATTTTCCTTGCGTCCAGGGGGAACCAGTACATCAAGCACCTTCTCTTCAGCCTCTTCTTCTGCCAGCAACATGACCTTGTCCATCGCCTGTTCACGGGTCATCTTGATCGACATATCCATCAAATCCCGAATAATCGAATCAACTTCACGACCGACATATCCCACTTCCGTGAATTTGGTCGCCTCAACCTTGATGAACGGAGCATTCGCAAGACGCGCAAGACGCCGTGCGATTTCAGTCTTGCCCACTCCGGTTGGACCTATCATCAGTATATTCTTCGGAGTGATTTCCCGACGCACGGATTCATCCAGCTGCATCCGTCGCCAGCGGTTTCGAAGAGCAATCGCAACAGCTCGTTTTGCGTCCTTCTGCGCAACAATATGCTTGTCGAGTTCCTCGACAATTTCCCGGGGAGTCATTTCAGTCATGGCTAGATCTCTTTGCCCGATTCAGGTCGAAGATTCTGGATCACGCAGAACCTCAACAGTCACATTACTGTTCGTATATATGCAAATTCTCGAGGCAATATCAAGACCAGCTCTAACGATTTGTTCGGCATCTAGCCTGGTGTTTTCCATGAGGGCAATCGAAGCCGCCTTGGCATAGTCTCCACCTGACCCAATTGCCATTACACCCTGCTCAGGCTCAATTACATCTCCATTCCCGGAAATAACCAAAGATGCTTCATTATCTGCAACCGCAAGCAACGCCTCCAGTCTTCTGAGCAACCGATCTGTCCGCCAGTCTTTTGCCAATTCAACCGCGGAACGAACCAGTTGTCCTTGATGTTTCTCAAGCTTGGCCTCAAATCTCTCAAACAGGGTAAATGCATCTGCAGTCCCCCCGGCAAATCCAGCCAGCACACGATCATGGTAAAGCCGGCGCACCTTGCGCGCGTTCCCCTTTAAAACTGTGTTGCCAAGAGAAACCTGACCATCGCCACCAAGGACTACATGATTTCCCTTGCGTACCGATAATATCGTAGTACCATGGTATTGATCCATCTTGTTCGGTTCTCTCGAGATTAGACTTTGGGACTTGGCCGCCAAGCAGTAAACTTACTTGACCAATTTCAAATGGGGGGCTTCGACTGGAGCACCATCCTGGACATCCTTTGTATCCAGGTCATCATCAATTGACGAGACCCGCTCCGATAACGGTTGAGGTTCCTCTTCAAATACCACTCCTTGGCCGTTCTCCCGTCCATAAATTGCCATCACTGCTGCAACCGGTATGACGATCCGGTACGATTTGCCCGCAAAACGCGCCGCAAAAGTAATCTCGAAGTTGCCAATTATCAGCTGATCTACGGCATCGGGATGAATATTCAAAATAATTCGACTATTCTCTATATACTGCACAGGCACGACTACACCTGCATAGTCTGTATTGACTAAAATCTGTGCGGTAAGATGGTTGTCAACAGACCACTCGTAAATCGCACGAATAATATATGGCTTGGTACCCATCAGTGATTTGTCTGTAAAATCCTTGTTCATCCCGCTATCAGTCATCCAACCCCGCCATCACTTAACGCATGGCTCTCTCAACTTCACTCAGGCTTAGCTGAAACGACTCCCGCTTAAACAGATTCTGGGAATATTTCAGGATTGCATTTGCTGAGGCGGGCAATTCAATATCCATGTGCGGTAAACGCCATAATAATGGGCCCATGTAAGCATCAACCAGTGAATATTCGGGACCCAGAAAATACTCCTGATCCTGAACAATTTCAGCCATCGAGACAAATCCAGCAAGTAGACTTTTCTTCAGCGAGCCTGGTAGTTTTTGCAGTAACCCTGTACCAAGGTTATGGAGCGGGTTCAACCAGTCACGAGTCATTCGGTAGATCAGCAAGCGCGCCTTGGCACGTACTACCGGATCAACCGGCATCAGTGGTGGATAAGGATATCGTTCATCAAGATATTCGGTAATGACCGACATGTCATACAATGAAATTTCACGGTCAATTAGAACCGGCAGTTCAAGGAATGGGTTGTGCGTACTGATTCGTTCAGCATCTTCATCTTCAGACACATACTCAACCTTGAGCTCGATATCTTTTTCATAGAGGGCCGCTCGGCAGCAATGACAGAATATATCGGCTGGATCGGATAACAAGGTCATCGAAGACCTTCGATCCATCTCGGAAATATCCAAATTGTCATCCAATTGGTGATTTTCAATGGACATCACGCCAGTACTCCTTCTTCAAAAACCAGGCCAATACGGCAAATATCAGTAGAAAAAACATCGTCCAGACACCCCATCGTATCCGGTCCTGCCTGTTTGGTTCAGCCATGTAATAGAGAAAATTAGTTAAATCTTCCATCGCATGGTCAAACTCTTCCTGCGTCATCGTTCCCTCACGAACCAACTCAAAACCGGTAATTTTCCTGGTTTCATATCCGGCATCATCAACGGATGTAGTATAAATCGGCCTTTGTATTCCCTGCTTCGTCCACATCACATGTGGCATTGCCACATTGGGAAATACCGAGTTGTTCCATCCGCTGACCGTGGAATCATCCTGATAGAAGGAGCGTAAAAAAGTATATAGCCAGTCGGGATCTCGCAACTTCCCAATCAAGGTCAGGTCAGGAGGTGCAATCCCAAACCAGGCCTCTCCATCCTCTTTGCTAAAAGTGGTGGTCATTGGGTCAGCAACTTTTCGATCGTCAAAAATCATGTTATCCCGAACCACCTCTTCAGGGATGCCAAGATCCCTGGCCATTCGGTTATAACGCATGAAATGAGCACTGTGACACGATAGACAATAGTTCACGAAGAGCTGAGCACCACTTTGCAAGGAATTCCTGTCCTTGTCACTGTAATCATAGTGATCCAGCTTGATGTCATAACCGCCGGCAGCCTGTATGGAAACAGGCATCAGAAAAACAACGATCAACGCGAATAAACGGTATTTCATTTGGTCAACCTCTCTGGGACGGTTCCAACCGGTTCTGGCTTGATGAGAGGTTTGATACCCAGTAAGTACAATACCAGAACGGTAAGCGCGGTATAGCTGATTTTCTGCGTCATGGTCGGACCGCCGCTCCACAGAAACCACCAATATACAATCGTTGCAAGGGCCGAGAGAACGGATAGTGCAAGCAATCCCTTGGCAAACAGCGGAAGCGGTTGATCCGCAGAACTAAAGCACGGAAAAAGCAGAAAGAACAGCAAGTACAACAAGGTAAAAAACTGCGACATAATGGTCAGACTAGTGGTTGGGGGCTGAATTCCCAACCAGCCCAGCACAAGGAAAGTGATCACAAAAAGGCCAAGTGCCAGACGGGTAGTCGGACCTTTGTAGCGAACTGAACGCACTGGACTTCGATCCAGCCAGGGTAATACGAAAAACAACGCAATCGAGACAAACATCGCCAGTACGCCCCACACCTGCGTTCCGGCAAAACTCGGGATCGCTCGCAATATCGCGTAATAAGGCGTGAAATACCAAACGGGTGCAATATGTTCAGGAGTCTTGAGCGGATTTGCTGGTTCAAAGTTGGGTTTTTCAATGAAATATCCAAACATTTCCGGCATGAAAAATACAATTGCCAGAAAGATCGCCATGAACACGACAGCCCCCAGCAGATCCTTCACTGTATAGTAAGGATGGAATGGAACACCATCTTTTGGTGCACTCTCGCTCCAGCGATTGCCCTTTGGACCTTTCTTGATCTCAATTCCGTCTGGATTGTTCGAGCCTGACTTGTGCAATGCCACAAGATGCAGAAATACCAATGCAGCCAAAATAAAGGGAACCAGATAATGCAAGGCATAGAACCGGTTCAAGGTAATATCCGAAATGACATAATCACCCCGTATCCATTCCGAAAGCGGTCCCCCAATAATCGGCAGGGTCTCGAACAAGTTCACGATTACCTGTGCCCCCCAGTAAGACATCTGTCCCCACGGCAACAAGTATCCCAAAAACGCAGACACCATCATCGCCAGATAGATCACCATTCCAATTATCCAGATCAACTCTCTTGGACTGCGATATGAACCATACAACAGGGCTCGGAACATGTGGAGGTATATGACGACAAAAAACATCGATGCGCCAGTTGAATGCATGTAACGAACAAACCAACCTCCCCATACATCCCGCATAATGTATTCGACAGACGCGAAAGCGAGTTCCGCATCCGGCTTGTAATTCATGGCCAACAATATTCCGGTCACGATCTGCAGCACCAGGACCAACATGGCCAAGCTGCCAAAAAAGTACCAGAAGTTGAAGTTTTTTGGCGCGTAATATTCAGTAATATGTTCCCGAACCACGCTGCTAAGCGGGAAGCGGGTATCAATCCAGTTCATGAAGGCTTTCATGTGGCCCCCTGGTCTGATCCGATCAGAATGCGATTGTCGTCAAGATAGCGATGCGGTGGAACCTCGAGATTAGTGGGTGCCGGAACACCGGCATAAACACGCCCGGCAAGATCAAATTTGGAACCGTGACAGACACACAAGAAACCACCACGCCAATCGTCATCGAAGGTCACACTGCCAATCTCAGGATGATATTGCGGTGAACAGCCAAGATGAGTACAGATGCCAACTAGAACCAGTATGTCTTCTCGAATGGAACGAGTAGGATTTTGTGCATATTCGGGTTGCTGATTGCTACTGGAATCAGGATCAATCAACCGATCGGCCATGCTCGGCAACAACTCTAGTGCCTCCGGGGTACGTTGAATGATCCAGACTGGCTTGCCACGCCATTCAACGGTAACTTGCTGGCCTGGTTCAAGTTTGCTGATATCGACTTCAATCGGGGCACCAGCCGCCTTCGCTCTTTCACTCGGTAGTAGACTTCCTGCAAATGGAACAGCCAGACCGGCAGCACCGGCAAGACCGAAACCGGTCGTGGCAATTGTAAGCAGGCGCCGCTTGATATTGACATCTTCATCTGTCATCACAAACCTCTGGATTCTGAAATATAATGTGGCACTGCAAAATGATCTCAATTCATGCAGTGTAACTGGTGAAAATGATAATTTTGACCGGCGGAATTATAACAGAATCGATCAATGAAATACCCACCATCTCCAGGATGTTCCCACGCTAATATTTCGAATGTGAATCCATTGAAAAGAACGATAAATCGCAGGACTTTGGTATTGTCATGGCACATGTTTTTGCATGTTTTTGCAACTCGGGACAAGAATCGAAAAGATTACGTTAGCGTGGGAAACTCCCAACCATCTCAGGCAGAATTCCAGGCAACAGACTTTACTCGACTCCTGATTAACTCGGATACGATACGGAACTCTCTATGGATATCAAAAACAAGGTAGCAGTGATCACCGGCGCAACCGGTGGGATTGGATTCTCGGTCGCAAATTATTTGATCAAGAAGCAAATTCGGGCCATTGGTCTGGTCGATCAGGCAGATGAATGTCTGAATATTGCAGAATCCCTGAAAAAGGCAACCGGTCATCCAAACATCAGGCCCTTTTGCGGGAACGTCTGCGACAATGATTTTCGAGATAGCGTTTTTCGAACTCTTGACTCGGAGTTCGGCTCAGTTGGGATTTGCATAACTGCAGCTGGCATATTGCGTGATGGGTTGGCCGTGCAAGTCCATAAGGAATCAGGTGATATCGAACTGTACAGTGATCAGCAGTTTCGTCAGGTGATGGAAGTAAACTTGATGCATCCAGTATACTGGTCCATGGAAACGATTGCCGGAATTGCCAGCAAGCTGCAACAGGAGGGAACCGACAAGTGGCGCCCTGAAATGGGCGTGCAGGCCGTGAATATCATGATCGGCTCGGTATCATCCAGAGGAAATCGGGGGCAAGTCAGTTATGCATCTGCCAAGTCCGGACTTCGAGGAGCCTGTGTTACTCTCAACAAGGAGGGTCTCCGGTATGGGGTATTGACCAAAATCATCCATCCTGGATTTGTGGATACGCCTATGGTCGATCAGGTTGACGACCAGTATTTCAACAAGCACCTGAAACCGGATATCGGACTTGGGCGAAAAATCCACCCTCAGGAAATTGCCGAATGTATCGGCAGCATGATCAAGAATGATCCGTTAACTGGCGAGGTATGGGCTTCGGCCAGCTTTCGACCTTTCGCCTAACAACTTATCCATATGAAGAGGTAACCATGTCAAGAGAACTGATTGATCAGCAAGCAATCGAAAACGCGATCACTGCACTTAACCGCCAATCGGCACAAGAGTGGACATTCACAGAAAATAAATTATGTCGCAAATTTGTATTTGGCAATTTCATACAGGCGATGGGGTTCATGATGAGCGCGGCGATCGTGGCCGAAAGAATGAGCCATCATCCAGAGTGGTCAAATGTCTACAAGACGGTAGAAGTAGCCTTGACTACCCATAGCAGCCAGGGTGTCACACAACTTGATCTCGATCTTGCGCAACAAATGGAAGATCTCGCACAACCCTTTTCTGCATGAGCATTCGTGGTCATTTGCCACAAACTGCAGACGTGGCAGTGATCGGCGGCGGTATCATTGGTTGTACAACAGCCTATTACCTTGCACTTGCCGGACTCAAGGTGGTGCTTTGTGAAAAAGGCTGGATTGGTTGCGAGCAATCCAGTCGAAATTGGGGGCTGATCCGAAAACAAGGACGTCATCCAGCTGAAATTCCCCTGATCATCCGATCTCTCGAACTCTGGCATGACCTGGTCATGAAATTCGATTGCGACATCGGGTTTCGGGTCAACGGAACATTGTATTTATCGAATACTGAAAAACGCTATGAAGCCAATCGAAAATGGCTGGAGCATGCGAGAGCCTTTGACCTGGATTCGAAAATGCTGAGCGTGCAGGAACTCCTTGCCATCATTCCTGGAATTCAAAATCAAACTCGTGATGCATTGTTCACTCCTAGCGATGCCAGTGCAGAACCCCATCTCGCGATGCAGGCCTTTGGACAACTGGCAGTCAAGGAGGGCGTGCAGATTCTGGAACAGTGTACGGTGCGCAGGATCGATATTGAAGCGGGTCGAGTGACAGGGGTATTCACCGAGCATGGCCATATTCGTGCACCTGCCGTGGTCTGTTGCGGTGGTGCATGGAGTCAGTATATCTGTCGACAGTCTGGTATTCGGCTACCCCAACTGAAAGTGATTTCTTCGGTTATGCAATCTCAGCCAACCGATTTTACGGTCGGTCCAGCGTTGTGGAGTCAAGGCATAGGCCTTCGAAGCCGTCCCGATGGCAGTTACATTGTAGCTCCTGCCGGGAATGCAGATTGTCCGATCACTCCCGATTTTTTTCGCTTTGCAAAATCCTATTTGCCAACCTATCGCGCTTCCAAGGAAATGGTCAAATTGCAGTTTACAAGACGGTTTTTTACCGAGCTGTCATGGCCAAATACAGCATCTTCTGAACACCGGAGCCCGTTCGAGGATGAGCGCGTTCTTGATCCAAAACCCAATTATGCCTCACTGAAGCAAGCTCGGAAACGGCTGGGACTTATCTTCCCGGAATTGGCTGACATCAAGATTTCCAGAACATGGGCAGGCATGATTGATGTGATGCCTGATGAACTACCGGTCATCGATGAGTGCCATCTGTTGCCGGGGTTTGTAATTTCGACCGGATTTTCGGGTCACGGCTTCGGTATCGGGCCAGGGGCCGGCCGAGCAACTGCCGATCTGGTACTCGGTAAATCCGATTCGAGTTCTCTTACATCTGGGCTTAGGCTCAACCGGTTCGAATGATTTTTGTGCATTCATAACAGACACGCTACTAGTTTGAAGGTTAGGAACCAGAACTCCCCCACGCTTAATTCGTTGATTCAGAAATTGTACATTCTGGTCTTTCAAGTCCTGAGAACAAGTGGGATCAGGGCAACAAATCAAGCACGGGGTATTTTAGAATTGCCACTCCCCCTCGCTAGACTAGCGTCTGCCAGAAAAACCCCCTGTTTTCCGGCAGAAACTGTGTAAGACAGCCGGAAAATCACAAGAGTTTGCTTGAGTTTTGTTTTTTTTCACTTTGTTTATTGAATTGAGCCGATAAAAGGCGTAAGGTATACTTCATTCCAGTGCAGGTTTATGCCGGTGCTTGGCAAGCTTGTAACTTTTTTACCAAATTAACAGAACTACTCAATTAAACAAAAAACACCAACATGAAAAGAAAACTATCATTTCCAAAGTGCTTGAGTGCAACAGCTGTAGCTTCACTCATGCTCTTGACTGGAGCCAGCGTCCTTGCTTCCGATGAGGATAATCTAAGCAAACTTGGAGCATTCAAAACCACGGGCACAGGAGCAGGTGAAACGATTCCTCAGGGTGGTGATTTCGCGAACAATGTCAGGCGAATTCTAGAAACCATTTCGCTGCCGGAAGGATTTAAAATTGAACTTTTTGCGCTTGCCCCCGATGCTCGTCACATGGCCATCGGACGTAACAAGGGTACTGTATGGATTGGCACACGCAAGACAAAGGTATGGGCAGCTACTGACCGCGATCTCGACCATGTAGCGGATACTGTTGAAGAATTCAGTCCAAGTGTTCAATTCGATATACCGAATGGAGTCTGTTATACCCCTGACGGCTTTTTGTTTGTAGCCGAACGAAATCGTATCCTGATGTTCCCTGCAGCCGAGTTCTTTATGGAAAGCCCGGATACAGTTGCGATTCCGATTGTCCCACAGGGTAAACTGATTCCGACGGAGGAAGAGTCTTACAATCATACTGCCAGAGTATGTGCTATCGGGCCTAACGACAAGTTATATGTCAGCCTCGGTCAACCATATAATGTCTCCCCGCCCGAAAAACAGGAACTGTACGACCGGGTCGGAATCGGTGGAATGCTGCGCATGAATCGGGACGGGAGTGATCGTGAAGTGATCGCAACCGGCATTCGAAATTCGGTTGGTCACGCCTTTAACCCCGCTGACGGTTCCCTGTGGTTCACCGATAACCAAGTCGATGGCATGGGCGATGAAACCCCTCCAGGAGAGTTAAACCGAATTCCCGAAGATGGCATGTGGTATGGCCACCCCTACTATGGAGGAGGTGAAGTACGTACCAATGAGTATGCGAATGAGGAAATTCCCGCTGATAAACTTGCACGTTACGTCCCACCCCAAGTAGAAACCATTGCTCATGCAGCCGACTTGGGCATGATGTTCTATACCGGCGACATGTTTCCGGAAAAATACAAGGGAGCAATATTTAGTGCACAGCATGGTTCCTGGAATGCTGTCGTTCCACGCGGTGCCCGGGTCATGGTGACCTTTCTGGATGAGGAAGGCAATGCGAAAGAAATGATTCCATTTGCCGAGGGATGGTTGCAACTGAATGGAGTCTACTCAGGACGCCCCGTGGATGTACAGCAATATGTGGATGGATCAATTCTGGTTTCGGATGACAAGGTTGGTGCAATCTACCGCATATCTTACGAAAATTAGTCGATAACTCAGCCAAGCGGTGTCGGTATTCATCGGCACCGCTGCTTTATCTCGAGTGCCAATTTTGAGTCGATCTATCCTTACCCTAATACCGATTCTGTCAGTAACCATAAGTTGTCTTGCATATCCTCAAGTCTCATCGGCTGAAGATGCTCAAGCAGGGAGAGTCAAAGCAGAGGTTGCCTGCCAGACATGTCATGGCATAGATGGATTGGCAACCCTGGCCATGGTCCCCAATATCGCTGGCCAAAGAGAGGATTACACGGTTATCCAGCTTGAGGCTTATCGTTCCGGGAAGCGTCAACACCCCCAAATGTCGATTATTGCCCAGTCCCTGAGTGATCAGGACATTCGGAATCTCGCTGCCTGGTATGCCTCGATCAAGATCTCGGTGACCGTTCCGGATCAATGATGATTTCCAAACCCACATGCAGAATCTTTCTGTCTCCATAATTCTGCACGAGCTGATTTCACCATGAAATTCAATTCAGCCCTCAAAAAGCTGATTTTTAGCAGTTTCACCTACTTATGCGCATGGGTCCCTGCATCGGCCCAGGTCATCACTTTGGAACCGGTTGACGTAACTGCCACCCGAGTCGAAAAAAACCTCGTGGAAATACCATCTGCCGTAAGCAACATTGGCAAGGACGATATCCAGTTGGGCACCGAACAACTTGGACTAGATGAATCCCTTGACAGCGTGCCGGGGTTGTTTTTGATGAATCGATATAACTTCGCTCAAGACCTGCGAGCATCCATTCGAGGTTTTGGTGCCCGTTCCGCCTTTGGAATTCGTGGTATCAAGGTCATTGTTGATGGAATACCGGAAACTCTTCCAGACGGTCAGGGATCAGTTGACGGAATTGATCTTGGTTCGGCAGAACAGATAACCGTGATCCGTGGGCCAGCATCTTCACTATATGGGAATGCCTCTGGCGGTGCCATCATTGTGGAAAGTGAGCGAGGACCACCTGAACCTTTCGCTGAAATCCGGTCCAGTGGTGGCGAGTACGGCTTACAGAAGCATCAACTCAAGTTCGGCGGACAATCGGGTGATCTAAATTACATGGTGAATCTCTCTGATATCAAGACCGATGGATATCGAGACCACGCTGAAGCAGAAAACCGACAATTCAACACTCGTCTTGAAGTCGACCTGTCCGAACATACAACAGTTGTTACAACCTTGCATCATACCGATCAGCCTGTTGCCAATGATCCGGGAGGTATTAATGCAGCGAGCGTTGAAAAAAATCGAAGGCAGGCAAGGGACAGGAACCTTCACTTCAATACCGGAGAAATTTTAAAACAGAATCGCGTGGGCGTGATGCTGCGAACCCAATTGACCGAGGGGCATTCCCTGCAAGCTCGCGTCCATCATATTGATCGGAAATTCGACGCCAGCCTTCCGTTAGGCGGCAATGGCATCGTCAGATTTGACCGCAATGTTCTGGGAGCTGGTCTCCAATATACTTGGGATAGCAGTCTTGGTGGCAAGCCCAATCGACTCTTGACGGGATTGGATCTTGACAGACAGGACGATGATCGTTCTCGATTCCAAAATCAACAAGGAGGAATCGCTGGAGACCGTGTACTCGATCAAAATGAGGAGGTAACGGCACTCGGTTTCTTTGTCCAGAACGAAACCAAAATCACCCATCGAACTGAACTGACTGTGGGTCTGCGTTATGATGAAGTGAAGTATGATGTCACGGATCGCTTCATCACGTCCTCAAACGGTGATGATTCGGGAAACGTAACCTTTGATCAGGTCAGCCCCATGCTTGGAATCAGTTTCGCATTGACCGGAGACGTACGCCTCTATTCAAATATTTCCAGTGGATTTGAAACGCCAACGACTACGGAACTTGCAAATCCAGCTGGGGGAGGATTCAACCAGACACTCGAACCTCAGGAATCCACCAATTACGAAATAGGCATCAAGTCGCTCACTGGACAGCATCGCTATGAAGTTGCGCTGTTCTCGATTGATGTCAAAAATGAACTGATCCCATATGAGTTGTCAACCCAACAAGGACGCACTTTCTATCAGAATGCAGGTGAATCCAGTCGAGAGGGCATTGAGCTGTCCTATGCTACAAAGCTGGGGCATGGATTTGAGTTTTCATCTGCATTGACTTTTTCCGATTTCAATTTTGATCGCTTCTCGAATGCCAACGGCGATGATTTTAGCGGCAAGCAACTTCCCGGCATACCCGAACAATTCCTGCATCTCGGTTTGTCCTGGTTTGGCAAAAACGGTCATTATCTGATCTGGAATGCAAATGTGGTCGGTAGTCTGTATGCCGATAACGCCAATCAAACCAAGGTGGATGGCTACACGGTCAGCAATTTGCGCTTTGGCCAGGAAAGATTTGTCGGCGACTGGGAAATATCACCCTTTATAGGAGTGAACAATCTGTTTGATGAGAAATACAACAGCAATATTCGAATCAATGCTTTTGGTTCGCGATACTATGAACCTGCACCGGAACGCAATTTCTATGGTGGAATATCTGTGCGACGTGTGTTTGGTGGATGATTGAGAAGATTTTCCCTTCTGAGCATCTTTTGAATCCTGATCCGTTTTTTGCGCCTCGACTTCCGTGAAACTGGCTACCAGCCAGTTTTTATACCGATCAGTCCATTGCATGTTGATCCAGTCGGAACTTGAGTCTGATAAGGCAAGCCGTGCAAGCGCAACCAATTGCGACAGCCAAAACCGGATGAATCGCGCAATTTGCAGGTCAGTTCGCAACGCTGACCTTTGACCCCATAAACGCCGCCTCGAATAACATCTGTGTATACGGATGCTGAGGACTGGAAAACAGTGTTTTCGCATCTCCCTGTTCAACAACATCGCCATCTTTCATGACCATCACTTGATCTGCAATGGCACGAATAACCGACAGGTCATGCGAAATGAAAACATAGGCCATACCGTATTGCTGTTGGAGACGTGTCAATAGTTCCAGCACCTGTATCTGCACGGTTCGGTCCAAGGCTGAAGTGGGTTCATCCAGAAACAAAATTCTCGGTTTCAGTATCAATGCTCTTGCAATAGCGATTCTCTGACGTTGTCCACCAGAGAACTCATGGGGATAGCGAAATCGTACATCTGGTTCGATTTCAACTTGTTCCAGAATCCGGATTACTTCTCGGTCTCGTTCTTTTGGATCGGTCATGAGTTTGTGTGCGTCGAGACCCTCGCTGATAATATCGGCTATTGACATGCGAGGTGATAACGACCCGTAAGGATCCTGAAATACGACTTGCATGGTTCTTCTGATTTGCATCATCGCTGGACCGCTTGATTTGCGGAGTTGTTGACCGTCAAGTTTTATTTGGCCCTCGTAATCGATCAGACGCAGTAATGCGAGAGCCAGGGTGGTTTTGCCGGAGCCAGATTCACCAACTATTCCCAAGGTATGACCGGTCTGCAATTCCAGCGTAGCCTCATTCAGCGCTTTGACATGTCCAACGGTTCTTTTCAGAAGTCCGCGTTTGATCGGATACCAAACTTTGACATCTTCACCCTGAAAGATGCACTCCCCAGGTTTTCCCGGGGTCTGTCTCAATGGCGGTTCGGCCTTGATTAACTGCTGAGTATGAGCATGTTGAGGCTGCATGAATACCGCTTCAGCTTGCCCTTGCTCAACCAATCGCCCATTGTGCATGACCAGAATTCGATCGGCAAATTTGCGAACCATGTTGAGGTCATGGGTAATTAGTAGAATGCCGAGATTTTCGCTCTCCTGCAAATCTTTCAGTAGCGACAAGATTCGACTCTGTACGGTCACATCGAGAGCGGTTGTTGGTTCATCGGCAAGCAAAATATCCGGCTGGTTCGCCAGAGCCATGGCAATCATTACGCGCTGACGCTGACCACCGGAAAGCTGGTGTGGATAGGATCGAATTCGAGTTTTCGGATCATCGATGGCGACTTTCTCCAGTAGAGAAAGGATTTCTTGGCGTGCTTCCTGACCCTGAATATTTTGGTGAAGAGCGAGCGACTCACCGATTTGTTTCTCGATCAGGTGCAGTGGATTCAGGGCTGTCATCGGCTCCTGAAAAATCATGGATATGTCATTACCCCGAATCCGTTCCAGTGTTTCCTGTTTCGCTCCTATCAGTTCTGTGCCCTTGTACAGGATTGACCCCGCCCGGTGAAAGGCATGCGGATATGGCAACAGTTGGAGTATCGAAAGTGCAGTCAGAGATTTCCCAGACCCGGACTCACCGACCAATGCCAATGTCTCTCCAGCATGCAACTCAAAACCGACTTCCTGCACCACATCGGTAACCTGTTCAACGCCTTTCTCGGTTCGTCGAAAGCTGATCGATAGATCATCTACACAGAGTATCGGATCATTCATCGAAACAGTTTTCTAGGGTCGAATGCATCACGCACGCCTTCACCGATAAAGATCAAAAGAGAAAGCATGATTCCGATTACCATGAAGCCTGTAATGCCAAGCCAGGGCGCTCCCAAATTGGATTTTCCCTGTTGTAGCAATTCGCCGAGTGAAGGTGAGCCCGGTGGCAAGCCAAAGCCCAGGAAATCGAGAGAGGTCAAAACGGTTACTGATCCAGCCAGCGTAAACGGCATGAAGGTAATTGTTGCAACCAGTGCATTGGGTAGTACATGTCGCAAGATGATGCGGGTATCCCCTACCCCCAGAGCACGAGCCGCTCGCACGTATTCGAACTTGCGCGTCTTCAAAAATTCTGCGCGTACGACTCCAACAAAACCCATCCACGAAAACAATAGCAGCAACCCCAGCAGCCACCAGAAATTTGGCTCTACAACACTTGCTAAAATGATCAGAATATAAAGTGTAGGCATACTGGACCATACTTCCATGAAGCGTTGCAAAAGGAGGTCAAGCCAACCCCCAAAATATCCCTGAATGGCCCCAGCTCCAACCCCGATTATGGCACTAAGCAGAGTAAGGATAAATCCAAACAATACTGATATTCGAAATCCATAAATCACTCTCGCCACGACATCGCGAGCCTGATCATCTGTTCCAAGCCAATGCGAAGCGTCTGGTGGGGCAGGCGCAGGATGATTTAAATCCCAGTCAACAGTGGTGTGGTGATAGGGAATCAGTGGCCACAACGCAAATCCTTTCTCTTCAATATGTTGTCTTAGCCATGGATCACGGTAAACAGCTTCGGTTGGGAACGGACCTCCGAAGTCGGATTCCTTGTAATCGACGATCACGGGCCAGTACGCTTGACCATCATACCAGACAAGGAACGGCCGGTCATTCGCAATGAACTCGGCAAACAATGAGAGGGTAAACATGGCAAGAAATATCCACAACGACCAAATACTCCGTCGATTGACTCGAAACAGTTCCCACCTCCTCTGGTTGACAGGATTCAATCGAAATCGACTATCTGCCTTTGTAGTCATGCTTTCATTGGCTGTGGTGACCGTCGTATTCATCTTTCGCTGCTTTCGAAGTCGATTCTTGGATCAACCCACGTGTACACGAGGTCGGAAAGAATGCCCAGCAAGAGTCCGAGCAGGGTAAAAAACCATAACGTTCCGAACATAATTGGATAGTCTCTCGCAAGCGCAGCCTCAAAGCCAAGCAAGCCGAGCCCATCAAGAGAAAAAATTATTTCAATCAGCATCGCTCCGGTAAACAGGATACTGACTACGGCAACTGGAAAACCGGCAATCACAATTAACATGGCGTTACGAAAGACATGACCGTACATTACCCGGCGTTCACTCAGTCCTTTGGCTCTTGCTGTTAGAACATATTGCTGGCTAATCTGATCTAGAAAGGAGTTTTTCGTTAACATGGCTAATGTAGCAAAACCACTGATAGTCAGTGCAACCAAGGGTAAAGTCAGGTGCCAGAAATAGTCAGCAATGCGTGCCGGCCAACTCATTGAGTCCCAATTCTCCGAAACTAGACCACCCAATGGAAACCATTTCACATATTCACCGCCCGCAAAAATGACCAACAGCAAGACAGCGAAAAGAAATCCGGGTATGGCAACCCCGATCGTAAGCAGAATGCTGCTCGTCAGATCGAAGCGAGTGCCGTCTTTGACTGCTTTACGAATACCCAGTGGAACGCTTATCAGATAAATCAGCAAGGTTGACCACAGGCCCAGCGAGATGGACACCGGCATTTTATCGAGAACCAAATCAATGACCGGGGTATCTCGAAAAAAACTGTCTCCAAAATCAAAGCGCAGGTAATTTCCGATCATGATCCAGAATCGTTCATGCATCGGTTTATCAAAACCGAATCGTTTTTCCAGTTCCTCGACAAACTCCGGATCAAGCCCCTGCGAGCCTCGATACTGACCGCCGGTTGCTGCTGTTTGTTCGGCCAAAACATTCTCCGAAGCATTGCGGGTGATGCGATCTGTTTCCGATTCTCCAGTTCCGGTTAGGTTTGCTATAGCCTGCTCAACCGGCCCGCCTGGAGCGAACTGGATAAACACGAAATTCAGCAGCATGATCAAAAACAGGGTTGGAATGACCAGAAGCAAACGACGAACCAGATATGCGCCCATGTCAACCGACCTCTGTCTTGCGTTGTTTCATGGTTCTGCGGATGATCATGATTCCCGCCACAATGACGCCAAACAGCAAGGCCAGACGCCAGCCTGTCGGATATGTTGAGGAACTGGAAGATGTGTCATTTTGCAGGACCAGGCCACCATCCCAAGCCTCCTGAAGTTGATTGGCTTTTTCTTCATCATACCACCATCGACTGGTGCTTACTCCATGCCTGAGAGGAATAGCTGGCCGATCAAATTTATTCCACCAAAGTATTCGATCAGCCGCAATATGCCAGTTTGGCACGACGAAGTTATGCCAAAGCAGGACACGGTCCAATGCTCGTGTTATCGCGATCAATTCTTCTCGGTCATTTGCAACCACTAATTCATCAATCAACTCGTCGACAACCGGATCGCATATTCCAGCCTGATTTCGGCTGCTTGGTTGCTCTGCCGCCAGACAACTCCAGTAATTTCGCTGTTCATTGCCCGGTGACTCACTTTGTCCCCAACCCGAAACAATCATGTCGTAATCAAAAGCCCTCAGGCGATTGATGTATTGACTCCGGTCCACCAATCGAACACTCATATCAATGCCAAGACGACGCAGGTTTGCAATGTAAGGCAAAACAATTCGCTCGAAAGAGGCGCTATAAAGCAGAAACTCAACCCGCACGGGCTGGCCTCCGGGATCAAGCAATTTACCGTCGACGATTTCATAGTTCGTCTTGCTGATTAATTCCAGAGCCTCAAGCAGATTTTCGCGAGGCCAACCTTGACTGTCGGTCTCTCGTAATACAAAGGGTTCATCGAAAATCTCACTCGGCAATTGATCTCGATAATCATTCAGGACTTCCAGTTCAAGGCCTCGTGGCATATCCGAAGAAGCCAGTTCAGAATTACTGAAGAAACTCTCTGAACGAACATATTGATTATAGAAAATTTTCTGGTTTGTCCAGCCAAAGTCGAACGCCAGAATGATTGCCTTGCGGATATTTCTGTCTTGAAACTGGGACCTGCGAAGATTCATCACAAAGGCCTGCATGCCTTGGGGCGCAGAGTGATGTACGGTCTCTCGAACCAGCCACCCGGACCGAACGGAAGGAATATCAAACTCGGTTGCCCAGCTCTTCGCGGTATTCTCCGGGTAGTAATCAAGGTCACCTGATTTGAGAGCTAGTCGCAAGGGTATTCGGTCCCTGAAATACCTCGTTCGCAATACATTAAAATTGTTCTTGCCCTGATTAACTGCAAGATGGTTACCCCAGTAATCCTGTACGCGCTCCTGCACGATATACCGCCCTTCTTCAAAATCGGTAATTCGATATGGGCCGCTTCCTAACGGTGGTTCAAGTGTGGTTTTCGAGAAATCACGACCTTCGGCCTCCCAATAGTGTTTGGGAAGAATTGGAAATGATGAAACAATCATTGGCAATTCTCGATTACCGGCCAGCTTGAATTTGAAATGGACTTGATTTTCACCCGTTTTAACCACTTCACTGACATCGGAATAATACACTCGCCAAAAGGGGTCTCCCTGTTCCACAAGAGTGTTGAATGACCAAACTACATCTTCTGGAGTAATGGGTTGGCCGTCATGCCAACGGGCTTCTGGACGCAGGAAAAAGGTAATCCAGGATCGGTCTTCCGGATATTCGATTTGTTCACAGATCAGGCAATAATGGGTAAAAGCTTCATCATCTGAGGAAGTCATAAGTGATTCATGGGCAGCAGAACCAGCGGCAGTGCCCTTATCGATCCATGGGTTGAAGCTGTTAAAGGTGCCAGTAGCGCCCGTTCGAAAAGAACCTCCCTTGGGAGCATTTGGATTGACATAGTCAAAATGCGTAAAATCTGCGGGATATTTCGGCTCGCCATACATCGCAATCCCGTGTGAACGTATAATCTTGGAGTTTGAGTCGGCCTGTGTTAAAGATGCAATGACACTCAGGCACAATAGAAGCCAGAATCGAATACTCAGCATGGGTTTGACAAAATCAACCTGTTTGCAACAAGTCGAATGTGGAAATGAGAATCTCAAATAGTATTGCAAAGACACCGCCTACGCTGATTCACGACAAACATGAAATGGCGATTATATCTTTTGTTGCAGGATTATTTCGAAAGATGGAAGTTCTGTGAATGACGAATAACATTTTTTCAGATACCGCGGATTTTATCACCAAAGTACTCGACTGGCATGATCGGCACGGGCGTAGCAATCTGCCTTGGCATGACCAAAAAAACCCGTATCGAATCTGGGTCTCGGAAATCATGCTCCAGCAAACTCGGGTCGAAACCGTAATTGCATATTACCTAGATTTCATGCTCAGATTTCCAGATATAGACACTCTAGCTGAGGCCGATCTTGACGAAGTCATGAGTCACTGGTCAGGCCTTGGATATTATTCAAGAGCGCGGAATCTTCATGAGGCCGCGCGCAGGATTCGCGATGAGCACAATAGTCTATTTCCGCAAACTCTGAGCGAAGTCATGGATTTACCGGGTATCGGACGCTCAACTGCAGGGGCGATTCTTGCTTTTTCAAGAAACGAACGTCATCCCATCCTAGACGGCAACGTCAAACGTGTTCTCAGTCGCTATCATATGGTCAGCGGTTCTCCTGAAAAACAGGCTACCAAAAAATGCTTATGGGAGCTCGCTGATCGGCACACTCCTCAAGCGAGGGTTGCCGATTATACTCAGGCAATTATGGATTTGGGCGCATTGATTTGTCGGGTGCGCAACCCTTTGTGCAAAGAATGTCCGGTCTCTTCCAGGTGTCTGGCTTATGACCAAGACCAGGTTGCAAACTATCCAGCCCGTAAACAGAAAAAAGTTCGCCCACTCAAATCCTGCCGGATGCTGCTTCTGCGCCGACCTGACGGCCTCATATTGCTATGCAAACGACCGCTCAAGGGAATATGGGGTGGACTTTGGAGTCTGCCGCAACTGGACGATCCAGAGCGTGATGTGACTCAGTACTGCAAGGAAATGCTGGAATTTGAAGTTACTTCAATCAATCCTCTAACTCGTATACGGCATGGTTTTTCGCATTACGAGCTCGATATTACACCAGTACTTTGCGAGATCGCAGTTCCCGAAAATGTCCAGGCCAACGACAATCATGATTTGATCTGGCACGACCCAAAAGGGTCAGTAGCTACAGGCTTGCCCACCGCAGTGAAAAAAATCTTTGCGCTTTTGGATCCTGATAAGGTGCTGTAATCATTTTATCTAAATTCTGAATTGCAATAAAGCAACAAGCCCCCAGTTCCAGTCCGAAGTGCAACACTGCCCCGGCCGCTATCATCATTCCAGGGCTTGTCCTGGCGCAATAACTACTCGCATCATGAAAATGATACTGTGAGCTATGGAATGGCCAGCTTTTCCTGTCGCCTCATTTTTTAAGCAAATGGTTCAATCAAAATACGCTCGGGGGGAATGACAAGCATTCATCGACATTCCGTTATTTCAGCTACAGTCAAGGAGCGAGTAGTTACGATTCTTGTTTAATTCATTGTGCTGTTCTGGCACCTTTCCAAAATGACCGCCATTTCAGCCTTTGGCAGCATTTGCTGTCTGACAAAGTTCATCAGGCTTGGAATACCTGGTTCATAGCAGAGCAACGGATATTCACCTTTGCTATTATCCATAACTGAAATTTGCCAGATATAGCCGATATGCAACAACTTTTGCATAACCTCCTGAATCGTTTCGTGAGTAGCCGGTTCTCCCAGAAATACCCTCACTCTATCGTTTAATTCATGTACCGGGATGGGTTGATTGTCGTTTTCTGCAAAAGCATTGCCGATATCTGCAGCCAATGGCACTAGTCCCATCTTATCCAATTCATCGTGGCGAAGAATGTAGATGTTTGAACAATCAGTGATCACCTCATCTTTCACC
This sequence comes from Candidatus Poriferihabitans sp., assembly GCA_965220975.1. GTDB lineage: Bacteria > Pseudomonadota > Gammaproteobacteria > Arenicellales > Poriferihabitantaceae > Poriferihabitans. The sequence continues at coordinate 1,711,428 of OZ244855.1, forward strand.
GACGAGAGGGTTTCCATGGTTACTTCCCGTGAACCGGTCAGTGCCAGTTGACCGGCAATGCAATTTCCCCAGATCTGGATAAAGTAAGGGTAGCAGTGAGCATGGTCAACGACTTTTTTAAGGACTTCCTCAGTGCCTGCCACTTGACAAGATTCCAAGGGTTTGGACAGTGCTTTGCGGGACTCATCCTCGGAAAGGCGGCCGAGAGGAAATATTTTGCTTTTATCCCAGAAGGAAGCACTAGCTTGGTTCAATGCAGTTTCAAGATTTGGGGTGCCTGCCAGCACAAAAAAAAATGGGGAATTTGCGGCACGGACATTCTGGCTCGCATTTAAAAGAACATGTCCGATATCGGGTTGCAATGTATGCGCTTCATCGATGATCAAGATCAGGGGTTTCTTTTGGCATTTTTCCGATAACAAATCTTCAAGCGCAAGAATAGACGTGGAGTTGTTAAAGCTTGTTTGGACCGAAGCCATGCCGATACTGGCTGATGCGCTAATATCATCAAACAGCTTCAGAGCTTTCTTGAACAGGGTTTGATTATTGCCCACGATAAGCCCGACAAGTTGCGCTAGATCCTTGAATTGAGAGGGCGTGATCCACAGGATATCCAGCTTGTCTCCAGCCGTTTTCAGGGTTGCTTCCTGCAGATACCGCAACAACGCGGTTTTGCCATTGCCGCGCGGGCCATATACAATCATATCTTGACTCGGAGAGACATTGGTAGTTAAAAGATCCACACTATCTTGGAAAAAAGTCTTTTCTTTTTCTCTTCCAGCTAACAGCGGGGGGATTCTTCCAGCCCCTGGATGGAATAGGTACTTTAGTTTTCTGTCAGATTCAAGCATCGTAATGCTGGCTATTCGTTTAGTTCTTCAATTTATCTTCCTAAACAATATCTCGATCAAGCAGGAATCATTATCACTTTGTTACTTGCCAAAATACGTGTGTAAAGCATATGAGAAGATATGCCAAGATTTGGTTCTGGTCATGCCAGGTGTTTATAACTTCTTGATCGTAGTTAAGTATAGCAGAATATAAAAATGTGCTTGTTCAGTGCTTGTTGCATTTTCGCAACCCGTCCCAAACACAGAGTCATTAACAACATGAGCGGAGAGTGGTGAAAAAAATGAAACTATCAGCTCAAACGGGATCTTGCAAAGACCAACCATGCACAGTCTAATATGAATTGGAATACGATCTAAAAGGGCTTCGCTGGCTTTTTGTACATTATCTGATCACAGTTGCTAGTACATGTAGCCAATATCGATCCTATTGCTCTACTGGCCTGTATCAAAATATTCAATGAGAGATGACCTCCCGATCATTTCGATGATGCGTATGCATAACCTTTTGCCCTTTACATCTATCAAATCAAGTTTCTCTCCGAGAACTACATGAACTGGCTGTTGCTGACCACCATTGATTGAAATATTTGATGCATATAAACAAGATCGATCATAGGTATCTTTAATGGGGTTTATGCGACCTTTCAATCCTGGAAGATACCCAGTGGATTCAGCAAATATCGTACTTCCCCCTTTTGATAAGTTATCCAGATGAATGGCAAGAGATCGCTCGCTGGGTATCCAGCCTAACTCAAGATGGGCAGCATATTTTGGGGCTGCCGCAAAAACCGTCATGGGAAGGTCGGATGTATAGAGATGGACTGTTGCCTCTCCTTCCTCATCAGTAGTTGCCTGAACCCAAGTTTTATTAGGATATATAAGTAACAGGTTGACACCTTCTAGTGGCTGATTTCCTGAACGCACCGAAATTACGCAAGACGTAGAATTGTATTCCTGATTGGTTGCAGGGATGACAAGAAGAACTTCCGCTTCATCGATGACATGATACTGCGGATATTTGCCGCATAATTCTTTTGTTTCTTCGATGATGATAGGCACACCATCTCCTCGTCGCTCCATGAAATACTCCTTATGGCTGCTACCACGAATTTCCCCAACAGACATTCGAGACAATACGGAAACTATCGCTTCATTTCGGCTGGATTGACGGCCGACATGCTCTCGACTGTCAGATTATTCGGAAGCGATCCGGGAGATTGGATCTCCAGACGGTTATCAAACATTGACAACCGAATCCTGCTCCCTTGAATAGAATAGTCGCGATGGACAACCGCATTAACCAAGGCCTCAAAGACAACCCTCTCACTGTATTGCGGTATTTCAATTCTTGCAGGATCCTTTCGTGCTGCTACTCGCATATTTTTGACAACAAAGGAAACAGCTTCAGAAATCTGCTGATCCAGAGGACCGGTTATTTCTTTAGAATCAATTTGCTCTGTTGTACGATCTCTTCCGCGATAAAAGGTTGCCGTAATGCAAGCATTTGGTAGCCATTCATCTGGATTTTTTGTACATAACAATACACCTGATACAGTGGCTTGAAGAATGCCGCCTTTATCTTCAAGAAGTGCCAGTTTTTTGAGCGCCGACTCAGGATCAGTCACACCCTTTGAACTGAGCAAGGGTTTCCACAAGTCTTCATCTAACGTCTTGTAGCCAGTGTTAGGAACTGGTTGCTTATCGAACCACAAAAAGCGAGCTTGAGAGCGTTGCTGAGCCAAACGCAGATATTCATCACCAGACATCAGACGCTTTGAAGAGCCCACCCGGATATATGCTCCATTTTTGGTTGTATGAGCTGAATATCCCTCCGGTACTTGAACCAATAAGACCAGCTTACCATCCGGCATTTTCTTATGAGAAGTACTTATACGTACAGGGGTTCTATCGTATCACTACTAACTTCTACAATTAAATCATCCAGAAGCTTGATTTGTGTACTGGAGATTCCTATTACACGCCCATCGTCATCAACACCTGCTAACAGCACTCCTCCCGTAGCATTGGCAAAGGCGGTGATTTCATCGGCCCAGTCCTTTCGAGCAGGACTCTTTGGCCAGTCGCCTTCAAATTCAACTTGCTTGAATTCCCAGTCGCTGTCTTCTCCTGCCAGCAACTGACTCTCAATATCCTCAATGCGATATTTCATTTACTGGAAGATTGCGAAAACCTTGATTTCAGTATGAAGCATAACCCACGGCACACTCTTATTGTACACAAATCGCAAACAGAGCAATAAAAACCCTGTTCAATATTCGGTCCATCAGTCAACATTGATGTCCACAAATGGCATTCATTTTCTCTGCTCTTCATCATGACACAGCCAAACAGCTCTGACAGTACGTCACAACGCAACTCTCGATATGGATAATGAATTCGATAACACAACATAGCAAGTTGTTTAAAACGCAAGCCCCCCCCCTAAAACCCAAAACCCTACCATGAATAGGCAATAGAACAGGCTTTCGTTCAGCATCCAACACTTTGCATGCTGTACTCCTGCGGTGTGTAGACAATGGTTGAATCTTGGGCTAAAGTGCGCGTTTCTTCGGGACCATCCATGCTGTTTTCCAGCGCAACACGAAACATAAATCGCTCAAAAAACGCCTCATACTGCTCCACCCCCAAAGTTCCAACCGCATGGAAATGATCGGATTCCGTATCATGATCAAGAAGGATTGTCGTCAGTGAAACCGGAGCCGGACCACTCAAGACCTCGGCACCCCGAGAAGGATCATATACACTTCTCTCCGAACAGCAATAAATCATTCCTGAACGTTTCACCAGATTGTTCTCCCGATCACGATAGGTGATCTCTTCGGGCCTGAAGTTTATGAAACTGAAACTTCTCGCCGGGTAGGTCTGCTTGTGAGCACAAATTGCCGAATAACACACCACCGAACGAAACTTTCCGACACCACCTGGCCAACTCGATTGCATGGGAGCATCAACTGCTCTCTTTAGATCAATCAGAAAGCACGGGGTAGTTACATAAGGATAATTGAACAAGAAATAATCCGACTTCCGTAAACTTTCAGACGTCAAATCCTCACCATTTGCCAACTTCAATTTCACTCGGTTATACGGTTTGGCAACCGCTTCGCCTTGAGCGAGCAAACAAGGACTGGCGCCAACCAGAGACAGCGTCGACAAACACGCCTTGAAAAAAGATCGCCTGCCTTTCTGAAACGGTTTACTCTGCATGTTCCATCACCCTGAATACTTGTTGACATAGGAGTCAAGACAAATGGTCTCCCGCCGGGTTGAACCAACCTCCATGATCAGGTTTCCATTCCTGTCGATTTCATGGACTGCCCCTGAAACCGAGCCATGTACACAAGAAGAACCGGGCTGATTCCCTCGAACCTTCCAGTGATCCAGCAAATCGATGAATTCCTGTTCATTCCAGTAATTGATCCAGGTGACAAATTCACGAGCAAATGCCTGGAGCAGTTTTTCCGCATTCAGCCCAGTTGTGCCCTCCGCTTCATGCACACTGATGGCCGGAATCGAAAAATCTTCGGGGGAATGCAAAATATTGACCGAACTGCTAACACTTAGCCATGGGGTTGATCCGCCACCATGCTGAATCCATACGCGACCGACCACATGATTGGCAATCATCAACTTGTCTGGCCAATCATATCCTAATGCAATCATTGGTGAAAGATATTGTGCCAACGCCTGACCCATGCTTACGCTTGCCACGAGAAGTATCTCGCCATAGCGGTTTTGCTCAAACTCCGGCTCCAGCAAAACCGAACAATGCAAATCTCCCTCTCCGCTAAACCAGGGGCGACCATCCCATTCGTGCCCCGCTGTCTGTTTTTTCAGCCAAATCAGCGTTCCTTCATGACCGCCGTTACTGGCAGTCATTGCAGCTAGCTCACGAATATCCCCGGACTCGGCAACTTCCAGAAGATCATAAGCACTGGGGAGCTCAAGAGTATCGCTTTCCATACACCAGAACTAGGTATCCAGACGGTCCGCCAATGTCTCATGACCGCCACCTCGGGCATAGTCTGATGCAATTCGACCATATGAATCCTGCAACAACGGGTCTGCTCCGGCCTGAAGTAACTTCTCGACAACTTTCTGATGACCCATCACTGCCGCATGATGCAATGGAGTTGCTCCATGATCATCCTGAAAATCTACCTCAACATCCTCATGATCAAGGAGAACCTCTACCGCAAGAGCAGACAAGTTATGGTCGAAAGTAGTGCGCGAATCCACCCTGAGCTGGCAGGACGTGCTGCTGGACCTGAAGAGACGGGGCATGAACGCTCCGAAACTGGCGATCGGGGACGGCACCATGGGGTTCCGGTCGGCGCTTGACCAGGTCTATCCGGAGGTCCGGCACCAGCGTTGCCGGGTGCACAAGACCGCCAACGTGCTGGCCGCCATGCCGAAGGCCATCCATCCCAAGGTGAAGTCGGCACTGCAGCAGATCTGGATGGCGGAGACCCGGGACCAGGACGACCGGGCCTTCGACCGTTTCCTGGCCCGCTACCAGGAGAAGTATCCCAAGGCCGCAGTGAAGCTGATCCAGGATCGCGGGGAGCCGATGAACTTCTTCGACTTCCCGGCCGAGCACTGGCAGAGCATTCGCACCACCAACCCGATCGAGTCGACCTTGGCCACGATCCGCCACCGGGCCCGGACGACCCGGGGCTGCCTGAGCCGCGACACCATGCTCGCCATGATGTTCAAGCTCGGCCAGTGCGCGGAATCCCGCTGGCGAAGGCTGCGCGGGTTCCGCAGGCTGGGACAGGTCATCGAGGGAGTGCCGTTCCAGGACGGAATCGAGGTACAATCAGACACGAACACGGTAGCCGCTGGATGAACCCCTTTCCACCCCACGCACTGCTTTCATCCATAACTCAAATAAGATTTAAATCACGGTTAACAGATCTCGGGTATATGCTGGGTCATGAGATGTTATCCGATCACATGACTTGCACTCCTAAGTTCGAGTTCTCCACGATCCTGCCCCGATCAAGCAGAAAAGTTCGAAAAGACGGAATTAGGCAAACAAATCGATCAACCGATTCCTCATGCAAAGCCCCCTTGCGCACCAAGTGAATGAAGAAGGAGTTCGCATCCATGCCGGTTGGAAAGCAATAGGTTTGGGGATCATTCTTGTGTAATTCTTTCATCAAATATTCAATGTTGGCTTGGCTGTGGTAGCGGCACAACCCCTCCATCACTCTGGCGGTCAAATTGATTGACTGTTTCATCGGTCGCGAAAATTGATTGCGGTAATATCCGTCTCTTCCGAGTTTGACCTCAGCTTGTACGCTTTCCCATTCTACCTTGCTAAGATCGCCCTCCGTTCTCAGAGCTTCTTCGCCCAATGCCTGCATAACGATATGCAGATGCCGGGGCCACCCGTCGCAAGGCTGAATCAACCGATCAATTTCCTGCTCGAATCCAGTCATGTCGATCCCGAAATGGGCACAGTACTTTTCCATAAATTCCTGAACTTCATGATCTGGAAAACAACCAATATTATGTTTCTGATTGGGCGGTATACGGGTCAGGTCCATCTGGTCAGCCGAGTATTCGGTATCGCTGAGACCTGCCAACACCAATACAATCGGCAAACCACAACCATCATGGAGACTCTGAAACAGCTTGGAGAGAGGATCTTCGAAATCACGTTGAAAGCGCTGTGCCTCGTCAATGGCCAGCACGATCGGACGATCAAATCCACCATTCTGTTCAACCCATGCCCCGAAAGTGTCCCAGTCTACTTCTGGTTCCTGTTGCCTGATGCCGGTTTCCTTTTTGCGGGTGAATTGGAACAGTCCAAAATCAAAGCCAGCCTGACCACCAGTGTTTTGGCTAATGCTAGTCATGAACTCTTGAGTTTTGGACGGATGGATCTCCTCGGCTAATGGCTTGAGTATATTGATCGGTTTACGGATTTTGCCAGACTTGAGCGTTACCACTAACGGAGCCTTGCCAACGCTCTCCGTATACAGTCTCTCCGGATTCTTTTTCATTCCTCCAAGATCGAGCTCTTGCCCGCCCCCGGCGCTCCCTGGATAATGCGCGTCGCTTTCTCTGCGCCATGCTTGTTGTCTCCCGAGCCCTTCCACACCTGTCTAGCCGCTTTTGCAATGTCGTCGAGTACTTCGGCCCGTCCAACAAACACTCGAGGGGGAGCTCCTTCCGTCAGATCAAGGAAAGACTCCAACTCTTTTTTCTGATCAGGATTCATCGCTACACCTCGCCACGGGCATGATTACTGAATGCATGCAGACATAGTATACAGAATAAAACGGATCACCGAAAACCACGCAAGTACACAGGCAAACAAATCATTGCCTGAAACCGGCATCCCGTTCGCTGTACCCGGGATTTGACGATGGACTGGGCAATCTGACAGACATCACGAAATTTCAACATGTACCCGGTATCGGAAAACGATCTCTTTGACGCTCTCTCTTCAAGGGTTACAGATTACGAACCTGTTACAAGATACCGATTGACGAAGTGATTCCCGAACACGATGTGGGAATTGTTCTTTGATAACCGAATCTCATCAGTGCGTAGGCCGAGAACAGCAACATGAGACTCAACCCTTTTTATTCCCAAATCTGCTTGGCGCTCATGTTGGAACAAATCTTTGTACCTTTCCGTTTCCGTTGTGCCATCTTGATTTGTTGCTAATTCCTTATCGTCTTTCTTGAAGGATTTGTTCAGCAAGCTCCCGATGCGAGTTATGGTCGAAAGTAGTGCGCGGGGCGGTGAAGTTTATCCTGCGGCTACCGTTTTCGTATCTGATTGTACCTCAATACCGTCCCTGAAATTAATGTTCTTGATGACCCGATCGAATTCCGATAACCGCGTGCTACTTTGAGCCATAACTCTGACCGAGAACTCGGGCTGGGTCAGTGTGGACATCGATCATGAAACCGCCACCTTGGCCGTGGAAACCCTGCGTCGATGGTGGCTGCAGATGGGCCGTGATGCCTATCCGAATGCCTCGCGACTGCTGATCACGGCCGATGGAGGCGGCTCGAACAGTAGCCGTAGCCGGCTGTGGAAACGCGAACTTCAGGAATTCGCGGATCAGCAGGGCCTGAAGGTATCAGTTTGCCATTTCCCTCCGGGCACCAGCAAGTGGAATCGCATCGAGCATCGCATGTTTGCCTGGATCACGCAGAACTGGCGAGGGCGGCCCTTGACTAGCTATCAGGTGATTGTCAACCTGATTGCCGCAACCCGCGCAAAACCGCGGGCTGACCATCCGGACTGAACTGGATGAGGGCATGTATCCTCTCGGGATCAAGGTCACTGATGAAGAAATGAAAGCCATCAACATTCGCAGAACCGGGTTTCATGGCGATTGGAACTACAATTGATCCGCAGACAATAATTGCATGGGTTATTTGTGCGAGAGCCCTATGCGTACGAATGTGAGTGATCCAGCATATGAAATGGCTGGTGAGAGGTTTTCACTTGACAGGTTTTTTACCCAACTCGAACTTCTCCGTCAAGAGGTCTAGTGTTGCACTGTAGACTTGAACTCGGGACACGATAAATATCAGTTGTCTCAGGTTTGGATATTACACTTCCCATAATCACTGGAAACCCTGATCGTGTATCGAGCATCAATCTGTAAATTTTACGTAAAAAATGACCCATAAAACAAATTCCTTAGACAACAGCATCTACACATCCCAGGTTGGACACTTTTATTCAATAATCTCGGCTTTCAACGACCTGAATGATCAACTTCAGGATTTGAACATTCAATCTTCCTGGAACAACTATTTTATAATGCTAGACTAGCGCAAACCACCCCTTTTCCATACCGATACCGTGTTATCTTTGACCGATGCAACCCTTGATGCATTTCATCTGCTGTTTTCAGGTGATCCGGAGTTGTGGGAAATTATTGGCATTTCCTTTCGAGTATCCGGTACTGCCATTCTTATTTCTTCACCGCTAGCCTTGCTGACCGGATTCTTCCTCGCCTACTTTGAATTCCCGCTCAGACGTTTTCTGATTTCCCTATTCAATACCCTGCTGGCATTTCCCGCAGTGGTCGTCGGTCTCGTGGTCTACCTGATGCTATCGAATCAAGGACCGCTCGGAGACTGGAAGCTGCTGTTCACACAAACCGCAATGGTAATGGCACAATCCATTCTATGCATACCGATTCTGGTTTCCATGGGGCATTCGGCTTTCCAGGCCGCCGATCAAAGGGTCTGGGAAACAGCAAGAACTCTCGGAAAATCACCGGCTACAGCATTCTTTGTGGTCGTCAATGAGGTAAAATTCGGCTTGCTAGCGGCACTTTTCGCAGGATTCGGACGAATTATTGCCGAAGTTGGTGCCTCCATGATGGTCGGGGGAAATATCCTGCATTACACTAGAAATATACCAACCGCAATCGCACTTGAAACGAGCAAGGGCAACTTCTCGCAAGGGATTGCGCTCGGGCTGGTACTGCTGTTACTTGCTTTCTCTCTGAACGCCACGCTACATTACTTTCAAGGCAAAGGGAGTCTTAACCATTGACTATACCAAATCAGATTGAATACCGTTTACTATACAAATCATGGAAGAAAAACCCCGTGATAGAATCCCTGAACATCACGGCTAGCTCAGGACAATTCAGCGTTCTGTGCGGAAAAAATGGATCCGGAAAAACCACCTTGCTCAAGATCATGACTGGACTGGTTCGTCCTGATCAAGGTCAAGTAAATCTCAGCCAACGACAACTGGCCTGGAAGCAGGCTAGAAAACACTTAATCAAGCATACTCTGTACTTGCACCAAACTCCCTATATGTTTAGCGGTAGCGTGTATCGAAATTTGAAGCTATCGCTAAACCAAGGCGACGCCTCGATTTCACAACAAAAACGAATAAATGAAGTGCTGAAATCAGCAGAACTGGAACAGTTCAAGCATCAATCAGCAAAAACCCTCTCCGGCGGACTACAACAAAGAGTTGCACTGGCTCGTGCTTCATTAAACGATTCTTCATTCCTCTTCCTGGATGAACCAACGGCAAACATGGATACGGTCTCAGTGAAACGGACTCTGGATTTTCTGCAGGAATTGAAACAGAAGGATACATCAATTCTGGTCTGCACCCATAACCCGGAAACTTTTGAAAAACTGCAAGATCGTATGCTAATTCTCGAGAATGGCGTCATTCATGAACGATAATTTGACAACAAAAAAATGCATGACTGGCCTGGTACTCGCAGGCGGTCAGGCTCGCCGCATGGGCGGGGTTGACAAGGGGCTAATCGATATTCATGGACAAACCATTGTCGAGAGAATCATTCGCAAACTCGACCAGCAGTGCAGTTGTGTAATGATCAACGCAAACCGCAATCTGGAACAATACCGCCAATTTGGCCACAGAGTCATAGAAGATCAAATTGGCGGCTTCCAAGGCCCCTTGGCAGGCATGTTGAGTGGATTAAACGAAATGTCGACAAAGTGGCTACTGACTGCACCTTGCGATGGCCCCTTTTTGAGCAATTCCTATGCAGAATCCATGCTTCATGCAGCTGAATCAATTCGTGCTCCGATTGCTGTAGCAAAAGATCAAGGACGGTTACAACCGGTCTACGCTCTGCTTCACATTTCAGTACGAGACTCACTTCAAGCATTTTTGAATACAGGCGAGCGCAAAATCGACAAGTGGTTCGCTGAATTCAATTTCACGGAAGTCTTGATCACTGACTGTGTTGATATGTTCGAGAATATCAATACTCCCGAACAACTGGAAATCTGTCGAAAAAAACTAGCCTCTGATCAATCTGAGAAGTAAGCGACCATCATGCAAACTCAATTGTGATGCGACGATTTTGTTTGCCTTTATTCTTTATGCTCTCAACTTTGACTTTGCCGATTTCACCACTGTTGGCAACATGAGTCCCGCCACATGCCTGTAAATCGGCCTCGCCAAATTTCACCAGCCGCACTGTGCCCTCCCCGGACGGCGGACGAACCGACATGGTCTTTACCAGCTCCGGCCGGTTTTGGATTTCCTGCTCAGTAATCCATATGTAGGACATCGAATGATTGCCTGCGATAACTTGGTTCAACTTCACTTCTAGCTCTTCTCGAGTGGGCGGATTCGGCAAATCAAAGTCCAATCTACCGCTTCCATCACGAATCGAACCGCCACTAACTGGCGCAGAAACAACTGCACACAACATGTGCATGCAACTATGCATGCGCATCAGCCGATATCGACGCTCCCAGTCGATTTGCAGAAATAATCTCTCACCCAAGGTCGGTAATTCTCCCCCTTCTGCCACAATATGCAAAATTCGATTCCGCTCACGATCCTTTCGTGCGTCCTGAATTCGAATCGGTGAACCATGATCTCGAACCGCATAGCCCGAATCACCGGGTTGCCCACCACCCAGTGGATAGAATACAGTTCGATCAACCTCAAAGGCATTGCCGGCATGACCAGTCACAGTCGCCTCGCATTGTTGCATATAACTGTCTTTGCGAAATAATTCTTCTGTCATTGTTGATCCGTAATTGAATTCGATATCCGTTGTTGAATTTGTGCGGCAACCTTGACCGCCATGAGCCCTTCCTGACCCGAGACCATCGGTTTCCTGCCATATTTTACACAGTTGACGAAATCTCCCAGTTCTGCATTCAGCGGCAACTCTGGCACAACCTTGATCGAATTTTGAACCAAATCTGGAATTTTCTGATCGCGATCAGCTTCACCGAGACGAATCTCCTCTATCTGCTGGGATTGAAAGTCCAACCCGATATAGCGGTCATCTGCAAAAACCCGAATACGCCGAAATGAATTCTTGGAAACTCGACTTGCGGTAACATTGGCCACAACTTTGTTGGCAAATTCAATACGCGCATTTGCTATGTCAACACGATCGGTCACTACCTGACATCCATTTGCATGAATCGAACAGATTTCAGAGTCGACCATCGACAAAATAATATCAATGTCATGAATCATCAAATCCGAGACTACATCAATATCTATACTTCGATTACTGAACTGCCCAAGCCGATGAACTTCAATAAATCTGGGGGTTTTGGCCATCTCCTTGAGTTTGATCACGCCAGGATTGAAACGCTCAAGGTGCCCAACTTGCAAAATAGCACGGTTGTTCTGTGCAAGCGCAATGATTTCCTGGGCCTCCTCAATGGTCGGGGCCAACGGCTTCTCGATTAAGGTGTGCACTCCTTGTACAAGAAACTTCCGCGCAACCGACAGGTGATCATGAGTAGGAACAACAATGCTGACAGCATCAATCTCAGAAGGCAGCAATCCGATCTGATTCCGTGCCTCTGTACCACATTCACCAGCCACATCCCTGGATCGAACTGGATCAATATCCATAACAGCCACCAGCTCAACACCCGGCATCTGTGAATAAATCCGGGCATGGTATCTACCAAGATGACCTACACCTACGACTGCAACTCTTATTTTCTCATGCATCCTCAATCTCGGTAGATCACGCCCATTCTTCGATCAGCAAACCCATTCAAGATCAACGGTTTACTTAATGCATTTCATCGAATAACCAACGAATTTCCAAGTATTGGGATTGGATCTCTTTCGTTCTCGGCCAGCCCTTCCTCAAAAGAAGAATCACAACTCGTGAAAAAATCCATGCAGTTGACCGATTTTGGCTGTCATGTATCCATTCAGAAGGACTGGAGTCTCTGTAAAGCCTCGATTCGTTCATCAAGAGGCGGATGTGAACTAAATAGATGCTTCAATCCAGAGGCCTGTTTTCCCGAGACGCCAAATGCGGAGAGTTGATCTGGAAGTGCGGGCGGTTCATAGAGATCTCGAAGCCTCTTCAGTGCGGAAACCATATTGTCACGGCCTGCAAGTTCTGCCCCACCCAAATCAGCACGAAATTCTCTTCGACGACTGAAATACATGACAATCGTACTCGCCAGAATACCAAGAACAATTTCGGCTATGATCACTGTGATCCAATATCCGGGGCCCATACCAGAACGGCTTTTGAATACTGCTCGATCTACCATCTGTCCTATAACACGAGACAGAAAGATCACAAAAGTATTCACTACGCCCTGAATCAATGCCAAGGTAATCATGTCTCCGTTTGCTACATGGCTTACTTCGTGCCCCAAAACAGCCTCAACTTCCGCTTTTGACATATGCTGAAGCAGTCCCTGACTGACAGCCACCAGAGCATTGTTCCGACTCATGCCGGTTGCAAAAGCATTGGGTTGAGGATGATTGAAGATTGCCACTTCCGGCATCCCGATACCGGCTCTCCGAGATTGTTTTTCGACCGTTTCGAGCAACCATCTCTCTTGGGAATTACGCGGTGTCTCAATGACCTCTGCACCGGAGAACTTTTTGGCCATGCGTTTGGACATCGCAAGGGATATAAATGACCCCAACATTCCAAACGCGGCCGCAAAGATGAGCAGTGAACCCATGTTCTGACCAGCACCATACAAGTATTGATCAAACCCAAACAATCTGGCCGTGATATTGAGCACGACAAGAATTGCCAGATTTGTCGCAAGAAAGTAGCCAATACGCGCAAACATGATTGGTATTCAGTGCTGGAGAAATTTCACCGGTTACTACAACAGACCCAGCACAGTATCTGCGTCGCTATTCGACAACTCGCCTGGAGATGGTTCCAGATTCAGGTGCGTGATCACCCCATCGTCAACAATCATTACATAGCGTTGAGAACGAACACCTAGCCCGCGCTCGGTCAAATCCAGCTCCATACCCAATGCCTGGGTTAGATTGCAACTGCCATCAGCGATCAGAAGTATATTGCCATCCGTATTTTGGGATTCTGCCCAAGCCTTCATGACAAACTGATCGTTCACCGACAAACAGGCAATGGTGTCAACACCCTTGGCTTTGATTTCTTCATGCTTGACAACATAGCCGGGCAGATGCGAAGCTGTACAGGTAGGGGTAAATGCGCCCGGCAATGCAAACATCACAACTTTCTTTCCACCAAAAATTTCGTCAGTGGTGGTTTCACTAGCGCCATCTGATGTGACAGCAGCAATCGCAACATCAGGAATTTTATCTCCGACTTGAATAGTCATGGTAATTTCTCCGAAAAACTTTAGAAAATAAATGGAATCTCGATTCGAACGGACCGCGATTAGCAAATTTTGTAAACAAGGTTCGGCAATATCTGTTTGTATCGAACCCAATAACACGAGTTTCAAGCGAACCACAACCCGGGGATTTACCAGGACAGTGGTGATCGACTTGGATCATGTCGCTATGCTTAATATGGTTCGTATTAATTTTGCTTCAAGTAGCAACATAATACTGTATTATCACGCCTAAGTTGCAATCCACATGAACATTCCATGCGAACTTACATTATTGTCATTTTGGGCAGCCTCGTGGCCGGCTCAATATCTCTCACCTTGAGTGGTTGTTCAATGTTTGGTGGACCGGCAGCGGAAGAACCCCTGTTTGAGGTCGTTGTCGAACAAGATCATGTCCAGATCAGAGACTATGCGGCTTATTCCATCGCCGAAACAGACGTTGAAGAGACTTTTCATGCAGCAACCCGAATTGCTTTCAATCGCTTGTTTGACTACATCTCAGGTGCCAACACTACCGCTGCAAAAATTGAGATGACGGCACCGGTGCTCGTGATCCCACAAGACGTTCCCATGATTTCAATCACGCAAGACACCAAGTCGAAATCCACTCAGGAAACCGCTGTTATCGACAAGTCTCGACCTGGCTGGACGATTGCGTTCGTACTGCCTAAGGGCATGAATGCATCCAACTCGCCGATACCTGCTGATTCACGGATCAGACTGGTTGATGTGCCAGCAAGACAAGTTGCAACATTCACATTTTCCGGGCGATTGCGAACAGCTCCGGTTGAAATCCATCGTTCGAAACTTGCAACCTGGTTGAATGAAAGAGGAATAGCTCATCGGGGAGATTGGCGAGTCGCCGGTTACAACCCGCCTTGGACTTTACCCGTATTGCGGCGTAACGAAATTCAGGTCAGCTTGATTGAATCGAGTTGACCGACATGACAGAGATAAGGGAATGACTCGACATGAGCAAAGCATTCAGCAATTCGTTGCTGGTTTCAGTACTGAGGTTACACCAGGATCAGCCGCCAAGATCGCGAATTTTCGCGAATATCTTCGAGCAGGGACAACGGTCTACATCACATTTTTGCCAGGTTCTGATTTTGTCGATACGGTTCAGGTAGCAAAGCGCTTGCGGGCGGAGGGGTTTGAACCCGTACCTCATTTCGCCGCCCGAAGCATTGCCAATGCAGAAACGTTGAACGAATATTTATCCCGCGTTGTAGGTGAGGCTGGAGTTGATCATGTACTCTGTATTGCAGGAGCGGTGGATAATCCAGTAGGACAATTTACCGATTCCATGCAGATTCTAAACACGGGTCTTTTCGATCGACATGGCATTCGCCAGATTGCCGTTGCGGGTCATCCTGAAGGAAGCCCCGACATGACCGATGAATCCATAAACAACGCACTGCAATGGAAAAATGCATACTCCCAAACAACCGATGCGAAACTGTATCTGGTCACCCAGTTTGTGTTCGAATCTGATCCCGTCATCAAATGGGATCAAACAATCCAACAAGAAGGCAATACCCTGCCAATCCGAATTGGCATACCCGGGCTTGCTACTGTCAAAACCTTGCTCATGCATGCCAAGGCTTGCGGAATTGGCCCTTCCATGAAATACCTGACCCGTCAAGCGAAAAATTTATCGAAACTCATGACAATCAAGACACCTGATGTTCTGGTGAGGGATTTAGCTATCCACTCCCGTTCGAATCAGAAAAGTGGCATTGTCGGAATGCATATGTACCCACTCGGAGGCCTGCGTAGGAGCGCGATCTGGAGTCATGCACTTGTTGATGGTCAGTTTGAGCTGAATCCAAAGGGTGGTCTTGATGTAAAAGTTGACTATGGATAATCTTCAACATGCCTCAAAGCGAACTTGGCGAACCTTCATTACGCACCAAAATGACGTGTAATGCGCGCGGACCATGTGCGCCATAGACAATTGTCTGCTCTATATCGGCAGTTTTTGAAGGGCCCGTAATCAAATTGATGGTTCGCGGATGTTCGCTGATTAACGGCCACAAGTCCTCCAGATTATCAACCAACCTCGATTGCTCAAGAACAGCAATATTGAACTCGGGTAGAAGGTGATGGTGAATCGGGGAGTGTCTGGATGAAACCATTACCAAGGTCCCGGTTTCGGCAATTCCAGCAAAAGCCATCGTAACCGAGCTTCGATCTTCACGATTTGCAACTCGAATTTCCACTTCCAATCCGTTCCAGTTCATGGATGAAAGCTTCGGATTAGGAGATATTACAACTTTTGGAGGTGTCGATTGACTAATCAGATAACGACGAGCGACCTGAGGTACATCCTGAAGAGATTCGACTTCTTCAAATGTACCATGCACTCGTTGATGCATCAGTGAAAACTGATTAACCAAGGATTCGGGTAATGGCGTACGATAGCGAGGATGCGGCACAATTGGGGGAGAATCGGACAGGGCCGATTGCTCTGTTCGGTTCAGAGCTCTTCGGATGTTGCCCAACACTGTTGTTCTGGAATCACTCACTACGACCTCGCTTTCTCCACTGAGTCTGAAATGTGGTGGACGGGGGAACTGGAAAATCCCGCGTTGATGTCCATGCGCCGAGCATTGGAATGTGTTTGAATGATCCGCGTCGAAAAGCGGGTGCTAACCTTGCAAGCAGATTCAATTTGAATACATAAAGGCTGGTCATCAGGCTGTAGAGACCTGGACATGTAGCTGCTTGAGACCATATCCACATCCCCCAGCGTTGCATGCGCTTGGTTGCACCTATCTCGACCAGATTGTTGCGATGTTCGCGCAATAAATCCGGAAGCGGAATCATCACTGGACAGACGGTCTTGCAACGACCGTTCAAGGTGCAGGCATAAGGCAAATCGGGGGCATTTTTCCGACCCACCATCAGTGGAGTCAAAACTGACCCCATAGGACCGGGATAGACCCACCCGTAAGCATGTCCACCAATACTGGTATACACAGGACAATGGTTCATACAGGCACCACATTTGATGCAACGCAGAATATCCTGAAATTGCGTACCTAAAATTCCGCTTCTACCATTGTCAACCAGTACTACATGGAATTCCTCAGGTCCATCCAGATCCTCGACACGTTTCGGGCCGTTGAACAACGTGGTATACACGCTCATAATTTGTCCTGTTGCACTGCGACCAAGCAATCTGAGAAATCCACCAAGCGCCTGCATGTTCGGGATGACCTTTTCGATGCTGGTCACCACAATATGTATTTTTGGCAAGTTGGCTGTAAGATCACCATTACCTTCATTGGTGATCAATGCTATGGATCCAGTATCCGCAATTAGGAAATTGCCACCGGTAATTCCCACATCCGCAGAACAGAAGTGATCACGGAGCACCTGTCTAGCCTGATTCACGATATCCAACCGTTCAACTACTCTCGGATATCCGGCTTCTCGATGATGTTCATCGAAAAGATCAATCACGGACTGCTTGGTCTTGTGTACAGCTGGAGCAATGATATGACTTGGAGTTTCATTGGCCAGCTGGATGATGTATTCACCCAGATCTGTCTCCACAACTTGAAAACCTGCGCTCTCCAGTCCTGCATTTAGGGCAAATTCTTCTGAGACCATCGATTTTCCCTTGGTGATCTTCT
Organism: Candidatus Poriferihabitans sp.; assembly: GCA_965220975.1. Classification (GTDB taxonomy): domain Bacteria; phylum Pseudomonadota; class Gammaproteobacteria; order Arenicellales; family Poriferihabitantaceae; genus Poriferihabitans. The sequence goes on from OZ244855.1 coordinate 1,729,041, forward strand.
GTATGCCGGGACGCTTGCAAATATCAATAACAATCCGATTGACCTCTTCACCATTGCCTGCCCAATGAACTTGCCCCCCTGAAGCCTGGACATTGCTTTCAAATTGAGTGAGATAATAATCGAGATGAGCAACAACATGATTCTTGGTATCACGCGCAAACTCGCGATATTCATGAAAGTTATCGAGTTCTTCAACTGCTCGTTTACGAGTATCGACAAACCCGCCTTCCGCTCGGCCCATTGCCGCTTGGAGATCTTCATTGAGCAAGGCCGCTTTGGCCGTTGCCGAAAACTTTTTCGATTGAACCTGCATGTTATTTCTGATAACCGATTGCTGGGCCGGGGCCAGTCTCAGTCAGGAGTTCCGCATAATGGTAAACTTTGGTTTTACTGCCTGTACGCCTTAACCGGCCAGCGATATTCATCAAGCATCCAAGATCACCACCCAACAGCAGATCTGCTTCAACATGCTCAATTCCATCAATCTTGTTATCGACCATGCGCGTTGATATTTCCGGGTATTTCACACAAAACAGTCCTCCAAACCCACAGCAAACTTCCGAGTTCGACATTTCTCTGATGTCAACATCCAGTCGGTCCTTCAATAGTTTTCTCGGCTGTGAACGGATCCCGAGCTCACGCAAGCCCGAACAGGAATCATGGTAGGTAATCCGTGCGTGTTGTCCGTCAAACCCAGTTTTCCTGTCAAGAACAGCCTGAACAATATCGACCAGAAAGGTCGACAGCTCATAGGTTTTTTGTGCGAGTTTCCTGCACCGATCATGCTCGGATGTTCCCTCTTCAAATAAGCCAATGTAGTGCTCCTTGAGAGTTGCTGCACAAGAACCTGAAGGTGCAACAACATATCGATAAGGCTCAAACAGGCTGATCATGTTTTTCGCCAGCATTCGCGTCTTGTCTTTTTCGCCAGCATTGTATGCAGGCTGACCGCAGCAAGTTTGTCTGGGAACATCTACCGAATAACCGAACTGCTCGATTAACTCAACCGAAGCATGAGCAATCTGTGGCCGGAACAGGTCGGACAGACAGCTAACAAGAAGCGCTACTTGTGCGGATTTTTCTGATGTGTTTTGTCCCATCATGAATGTTTGGATCTTGTTCCTTGCATTTGAAGATGATAATACTGGGCTGCATCATGAACAGACTGCAAATCAAGCGCCTGATCCTCCTTCATGCCTGCCTCAGCGATGCCGCGTGAAACATTAACAATCAAGCCATTCCCATGCTCGGTCAAACCGTGTTCAAAAACCGCTCTCAAGTCACCTCCTTGAGCCCCAATCCCTGGCACCAGAAACAACATGTCCCCGACTATTTTTCTCACTTTTGAAAGTGCTTCTGGACATGTTGCGCCCATGACCAGGGCAATATTCCTGTTTCTATTCCATCGATTGGCTGCAAGATCTGCAATATGCTCAAACAACATCCTTTTGCCACATCGTAGTTCCTGTATTTGAGTACTGCCCGGGTTAGAAGTTCGGCATAAAATGATCACTCCATGATCAGCGTAGTCGGTGAACACTTCTATCGAATCACCTCCAAGATACGGATTAACGGTCACGGCATCAGCACCGTATCTTGAGAACGCTTCTTGCGCATATTCCATTGCTGTCGAACCAATATCTCCCCTTTTTGAGTCGAGGATAACCGGGATTTCAGAATAATTCGCTTGGAGGTAATGGATAGCAGACTCCAAATCCTCTTCCATGCACTGACTGCCAAAGAAAGCAAATTGAAATTTGTATGCACAAGCGAACTCTGCTGTTGCATCGATCATCCCCTTGCAGAAATCAAAATACGGGTGTTTCGATTGGGAATATCGTCCCTTCAGATCGTATCTTGTGTAGGGGTCAAGGCCAACACATAGCATGGATTGGGTTGATTGCAATCTAGCATTTAGTTTTTCGTAAAACTTGCTCATGGATATGCTCCACTTGGAATTTCTTCATAATGGAATAACTATTACAGAACCGAGAAAGAAAAATGCTGGATTGTCATCTACCTTCAAAATAATATGACCATAGTTGCAACTTGTCGTCCTCCATGAACTCAGTAGTTTTGACAGATGGTTTTCTTTTCGTCGGGCATTCGGAGGGGTTTTGTCAACATGGTTGCAACCGTCCTTTCGAAGGTCAGAAAAGGATTGGTAGTCAAGTGATGGCAGACGGTGCGGTTTCTGATTTTGTTCGCCATGATACAACTATACCAACATGATGAAGTGCGCATGTACGATTATGGCTCATGCCCTTTCCCTGAGGACCGGAATCAGAACCTGCTGGCCTGGAACCAAATCCTTTCTTAACAAGTCTGGATTCAATCGATAAAACAAACTCACCGGAAAACCGACTTCAGCAGCTAGATTCCAGACCGTATCGCCTCGATTCACAACATGCTTCCGAATTTCAACGAGCTGGTAATTTTCCTTCAACTCCTCATTGAGAATTTGATGAAATTCGATCCGTTTTCGTTCAAAACGACTGATTTGTTCAACCGAGTCGATTGGCAATCTGATCTCGCGTCCAATGCTCAAAGAAGATTCGACGCTCATCGAATTCAATTTCCGAACTGGTCCCGGATAGCCAATTCCCAGCCAATCAGCATAATGACCCAATGTTTCCTCCGCCATGGCAAAAATTGAATAAACGGGCGAACTGGCGGTTTGTGAGATACGAACGGACAAGTCGGGTATGGTGTCCAGCAGATTATTCAATTCGGGTCGTGCAATTCCCGTAAGGGTATCCACCTCGCCCGAGCCCGCTTGCGCTATCGCTTGCTCCAGCTGAGCGAGTTCCGTCACTGTTTCGTTGGTTTGAGGAGCCTCGAAACCAGGAATCTTGATTCTCTGTCCTGGGTATATTGTCGCTCTTTTGTTTAAATTATTAATCTGGATCAGTCTATTACAGTCAACATCAAACCGTTTGGCAATCCGGCATGCTGAATCCCCTTTCACAACCAAATACCGGTTGCTTTCATCCAGCCTTGCCAGTTCCCTTTGTGCATTACCTGTATTTGGAATCCCCAATCTCTGGCCAACCCGAATAATCGCCTTACGACCAAGATTGTTCAATCGAATCAGTTCGCGACAGCTGACCGAGTATTTGCTGGCAATGCCACAAGCGGTATCACCTTTTACGACACGATGAGTCTGCTGATTCTGACTCGATGAGGCACGCTGGATTACGGTTCTCTCAACCCCGGCAGAATCGGATTGGTTGAGAGCAAACAATCCGCCCGGGATGACGAGCTTCTGCCCAATGCGAATAAGTGCGCGCTTGCCGAGCCGGTTCGCTGAGATCAATTCTTGGCAATTAATCTGTAACGCCCTTGCGATACCACAAGCAGTATCTCCTTTCCGAACGACATAAGTCCCTGATTCCGGTATCGGATTTTCCCGAGGCAATGATCGAAAGTACGCAATTTCATTGCGATATTCATCATCACGATGAGGCAGTTTTAGCTTGTAACCGGCTGGAACCATTCTCCATCCATTCCAAATGAATCGCGTCAATCCCAGATTAATCGGCCTCAAGTCTTGCTCGGAAAAACCAAATACCTGTTTTATCCGATCAAGAGATGTGGGGTTATTCAAAACCACAGTAACGACTTCAACAGGTTTGGGAGCCAATTCCTTGCCGAAATACTGCTCTGCATTCTTGACGACATGACGGGCAGCCAGAAAACTGGCGTAGAAATTTTTGACTGCCGTACGAAATGAAGGAGATCGATATTTTTCCAGCACCTCCATGTAGTCGGGATTGACTTTCTTGATGGCACGGCGCATGCCGTTTACGCCATAGTTGTAGGAAGTAATAACAAATGGGCTAATCTCGCTACTTTTAACAGAAGGATCAATGTGCCGAGCAAGCTTGGTTAATGATGCTCTCGACTCGGTCAAATATCGGGCTGCACCATGAGTTGCCGCTTCCGGGTCAAGCCGCTCATCAATCGTTGCATCGAGTTGCAATCCAAGTGTTCTGGCAGTGCTGGGCATGATCTGCCACATACCGGCAGCACCGGCTTTTGAATAAGCGCGAGGGTTGTAAGTGGATTCAACGAAAGGCAAATATCGGATGTCGGGAGGCAGATTGTATTGCGCAAGAATATTGTCAACCATGTAGCTATAGCGATTGAAACGCTCGAGTCCCTTGATAAAACTTTCACGGATGCCCGTCTGACAGCGAATTTTTTCCGATTTTTTTCGCAGTAGATTTGGATTCCTGCCTGGAAAAAGGCTTGCCAAATGTTGCTCTTCCGGCGAGAGCGGTGCCGACGATTCCAGCTTTTGCGCAGTGTTGTAAAGAGCGGTCTTCAGTCGTTTTCTCTCCTTGTTCAGTCTCGACTTGACTGAGTTACTGCATCCTTTCCCTGTATCAACGACCGAATAGACACGTTCTGGAACATCAGGGTCGTGAAAAACCGCGTCGGTTTTTCTCCATTTGTAAAATACATGAGCCCAGAAAATCACTCGCCCATGAAGTTCCTCCGGACATGGAAAATCCGAGCCGCAGTGCAACTCGGTATCGTTGAGAAAGTGATGGGCATGGGAACTGTCTGGTACTGCCAAGACCGCAGTACATAAAAACAGCGTAGCAACAACTGGGCAAACAAAAATTCTCACTTACTTGCTTACAAGACTAATCAATCGGGTGGGGGCATGAATCGTAAACTATATTATACGGACAGACAAAGCGATTTTTATTTCGAGCGATGCAACATTCGATCAGAGAGGAGAAACACCTGGTCGAACAAATGGCAAAAAATAATTCTTTATTGTTACAATCGTTTTGAAATACTTTACGAGGAGCAAACAAGCCGATTGTTTTGAGCCCTTAAAAGCACGCCACACCAAATTGAAGACAACCATTACGAGTGAGTCCCCCCATGACTGTCATTGAAGAAAGTGACCTGATCGAGAGCGTTGCGAGCGCTCTTCAATATATATCGTACTACCACTCCCGAGATTTTATTCAAGCCATGCACCGTGCCTGGATCCGCGAAGAATCGGAAAGTGCGAAAAATGCAATTTCTCAAATTCTAGTTAATTCTCGCATGTCTGCCGAGGGCAGGCGACCAATTTGTCAAGATACCGGGATTGTGGTGATCTTTGTCAAAGTTGGCATGTCTGTTCAGTGGAAATCAAGTCGGTCCTTGAACAACATGATCAATGAAGGGGTTCGCAGAGCCTATTTGGACCCCACCAATCCACTTCGAGCATCCATTGTCTCGCCGCCTGTCGGAGAAAGAAAAAACACTCAAGACAACACTCCTGCGGTGATCCATGTTGAAATGGTGGAGGGTGATCAGGTTGATATTGTAGTCTCGGCCAAAGGTGGTGGTTCCGAAAACAAGAGCCGTTTTGCAATACTCAATCCCAGTGATGATTTGGTCGATTGGGTGCTGAAGACCGTGCCCGGCATGGGTGCTGGCTGGTGTCCTCCCGGCGTGCTTGGAATTGGCATCGGCGGCAGTTCGGAAAAAGCCATGTTGCTCGCCAAGGAATCGCTCATGGAACCGATCGATATCGATGAACTGATTGCTCGCGAACCGCAAAACCATGCAGAAGAGTTGCGCCTTGAGATTTACGAAAAAGTAAACCGTCTAGGGATTGGTGCACAGGGACTAGGAGGGGTTACCACAGTTTTGGACGTCAAAATCCTGGAATACCCCACTCATGCGGCTTCACTGCCGATTGCCATGATACCCAATTGTGCCGCAACCCGACATGCTCATTTCACTCTTGATGGTTCTGGCCCTGCCTACCTTGATCCCCCAACACTCTCGGATTGGCCTGAGATTACCCTAGAAACTTCTAATCAAACCCTTCCGGTGAATCTTGATACTGTGACTCGGGAGGAGATTCGCGCATGGCAACCCGGTCAAACCCTACTGTTATCAGGTAAATTGCTAACCGGCCGGGATGCGGCTCATAAGCGAATTGCTGAATATTTCGAAAAGGGACAGTCCTTGCCAGATGGATTGGATTTCTCAGGTCGGTTTATTTACTACGTGGGACCGGTCGATGCTGTTGGTGAAGAGGCAGTAGGACCAGCTGGGCCCACAACTGCGACACGCATGGATAAATTCACCGACATGATGCTGGAGAAAGCTGGCGTATTTGGGATGATTGGCAAGGCAGAGCGGGGGCCGGATACAGTCCAAAAACTCAGTCAGCACGGAGGTGTATACCTAATTGCAGTTGGCGGTGCTGCCTATCTGGTCTCAAAAGCAATCAAGTCATCGCGGATTCTGGCTTTTGAAGATCTAGGCATGGAGGCGATACATGAGTTCGAAGTGGAGGAGATGCCGGTTACGGTAGCGGTCGACAGTCGGGGTCAAGCGGTTCACAAAACTGGACCGGAAATTTGGGCTAAACGCATGAGTCAACAGGTAGAGCCTCCTCGCTAACCGAGGGTAATTGGCACGCTTGCATGTGAAATATTCATTTACGAATACAACCAGTTCAGCATGAAAATGAGAACCGCTATAAAAATTGCGGTCATAATGCCGCCTGCACGAATAAAATCAACCACCCGGTAGCCGCCTGGCCCCATGATCAATGCATTGACTTGGTGTGTTGGAATCAAAAACGAATTCGAAGTTGCCAATGCGACGGTGAGAGCGAATATAGTGGGATTACCGCCAACCCCAAGAGCAATATTGATGGCAAGCGGGACCAGCAGTACTGTTGCACCTACATTTGACATTACAAGAGTGAACAAGGTGGCCATAATCGCCAGGACAAGTTGTAACGACCAAAAAGGCGCATCATGGAAATAAAACAGGACTTCATGTGCAATCCATGCGGCTGTCCCGCTGTTTTCCACAGCAATTCCAAGTGGAATCAAACTCGCAAGCAAGAAAACTGATTGCCACCCAATAGAGTTATAGGCCTCCTCGATATTGATCACGCCGGTTAGGATCATGCCAACCGCACCCGTCATCAATGCCGCTGACAGACGAATATCAGTAAATAAAACCAGGAACAGGGTAAGAGCAAAACAGGCCAAGGCATAGGTGAGTTTGTCCGGTCTCTCGTCTTTGCGCGGAAAATCAGTGACTACAACAAAATCATTCTTGGCATCTGCAATGGTACCCAAATCGTCCCACTTCACGTGTAAGACCAGTGTATCGCCCGCCTTGAGTTCCAGATCTGCAAGACCTCGATCGATCACCTCATCCACTCGAAAGACAGACAGTACTGTAGCTCCATACAGATTTCGAAGACCAACATCCTTGATTGACTTTCCGATCAAGGAAGAATGAGGCGGTATAACCGCTTCCGCGATTCCGGCATTCCCCGGACTCAATACCTCAGCGAATACCTTCATTTGATTTTTCACTTGCAGCGCGTACTCATTCGCAAATTCATTAATCGCATCTCGTTGTCCCATAATTGCCATTTCGCTTCCGACCCAGAACTCGGTGTCGCCTCGGGGTGCAACGGTCATCTCGTTGCCTGAGCGAATAGCGACAATCCAGCCTGCTCTTCCTGCCGCATCGATTTCTCGTAATTTGTGTGCAACGAAGGGGCTCTCGTCGGTAACCACACATTCATAAACCTCACCCTCAATCCCATAACTCTCTCGGAAATAGCGCAACATGTTTCCAGATTCGGCTGGCTTGTCCTTGACAACTGGCAGAACAAAACGACCAAGGACAAGAAAATACAGAATTCCCATCAACAGCAGAGCAGTCCCGATCGGGGTAACCGCAAACAACCCTAATTGCTCGATTTCAGGGCGGTTTGACGCGGCTTCGTTCGCATTGATAATCAGGTCATTTAAAAGAATCAGCGGGCTTGAACCCACCATGGTTATGGTTCCACCCAGGATTGCACAAAACCCCATGGGCATAAGCAGTCTTGAAATTGGCAAATTACCGCGTCTGGCTATGCGGTTGACTACGGGTAGAAATAGAGCGGCTGCACCAATGTTTTGCAAAAAACTAGAGATTATTCCGACGGATCCGGAAACAATTGTAATCACTCGTCCCTCGGTACTACCACCCAACTTTAGAATGGAGTTAGCGAGCTTGCTCATCAGTCCAGTTCGATCCAAACCGGCACCAATGATCATCACGGCAATAATCGATATGACTGCATTACTGGAATACCCACTGAAAAGCTGCTCGGCATCGACTAGCCCGTCATATCCGGGAATCAGTGAAGTCAGCCCGATCAGCACCATTACGGATATGGCAGCCACATCAACCCTCACCACCTCAAACGCAAAGAGACAAATCGTAAACATCAGGATGGTCAGCACACCGATAATCTCGAATGTCAACGGTAGATGTTCGGGCACTTTCCTGCTTATCCCTTATGGCGAGGTTTTCAATAGAATACCATTACATCAAACGAACTGATATTTGGATTACTTTCGTCGGAAAATGGTAATCAGATGCATGATCCAGAGAAATAAATGACTGTTTGTAAATTTAACTTTCAAAATAATTTATTTTGGTATGTTATTGTAAACTATAATTAACATTTCTGATTTTTTATTTTGAACTATTTTCGAAAACAGCCAATATCGAATCATCATCGGTCTATAGACCATTCCGGACAGAAACCGCCATCCATTGCAACCGATTCCTTGCATCAGGCCAATAACCAGAAATCCCTAATCCATAAATAGAGAACACAAGAGTACCCCGGGGCCTTGCGTGGCGTGATTTTCGAGAGGCCTGCAGGATCACCCAATGGGTGATTTCAGGTCGAAGGCTGAAACCCGCATCACACATGCCTTTCCGCCCAATACCGAGAACTCTATTTAAGAATTAGGGGAAATCGTGGTAATGACGGACCAAGTAATTGTCGATATTTTCAATCGCAGATCATCCGCTGGAAGTCGATCTGGTCTGAATGGCTCCGAAACAAAGAGCACTCTTGCAATAGCAGCATAAAACAGGTGCGACAAAGACTTTCACCTTAAATTAGCAAGTATTCGGCCATTCCCATGTAGAAACATTTGATATTGGCATTTCAATCGCTCTGCTTGCCATGAAATACTCGGATTCTAATGGACTTGATGCATGACCGTTCAAGTTTGAGTCGAGGCCTAATTGCGGAATAGTTTTCCAAAAATCACTTGAAATAGAAAGACTGCTATTGTCTGAGGAAGCTCGGGAAACAGTGTTTCTGTGGGGAGGGTCTTTTGCTAGAACCTCGACAAATCACTAAAATATACAAGACAAACAAAAGGCAACCGCTCCCATTATGTTAAGATGGTCACATCATGAGTGAACAATCATCAGCAGATCGCCATCCGCTACCGCTTGGCTACCAGTCATTTTCCGACCTTCGACAGGATGGTTGCTACTATGTTGACAAGACTCCTCTGATCCGGCAGATGGTCCATAAGGGGCGGTACTACTTTCTCTCTCGCCCCCGCCGTTTCGGCAAGAGTCTGCTGGTCGATACCTTGCAGGAACTGTTCGAGGGCAATGAGTCCTTGTTTGAAGGCCTGGACATTCATCCGCACTGGGACTGGTCGGTCAAGTACCCCGTGATTCGCTTGAGTTTTGGTGGGGAAGTCGATTCACTTGAGCTACTGGAAGATACTGCATTAAGTCAGCTGTACAGTGTTGAGCTGGATTTTGACCTCAAGATTCCTCCGGTGAAATCCTCCTCCGAGAGACTGCGACACATTCTGATGCAACTCCACCAAAAGACTGGTCAACAGGCAGTGGTCCTGGTTGACGAATATGACCGTCCGGTCCTGAATGTGTTGGAAGACACAGAGAAAGCCCGGGCAAACCGGAACAAACTCCGTAATCTGTACAGTATCCTGAAGGATGCACAAAAACACATCCGCTTCGTGTTCGTGACCGGCATCACGATGTTTTCCAAAGCCAGTTTTTCATCCGGCCTGAACAATCTTGACAACATCAGTCTCTACCCACCCCTGGCATCGATTTGCGGCTATACGGACCAGGATCTAGAGACCGTATTTGCTCCCGAGCTGGAAGGTCTGGATCGGGACAGGATTCGCGAATGGTACAACGGCTACAGCTGGCTGGGCGAGGACAAGCTCTACAATCCCCACGACATTCTGCATCTGTTCAAGAGTCGCGAATTTTCCGAGCACTGGTACGAATCCGGAGGGGCGAGTTATCTGTATCGGATACTGGAGAAGAACCGGGTCAGTCCCCTGCAGCTGGAAAACCTCGTGGTCGAAGCCTCCTCTCTGAAAAAGTTTGAACTGGGCACGTTCAGTCCCGAGGCCTTGCTGTTCCAGTCTGGGTATCTGACCATCAAGGAAAAGGAAATGGACGGGGATAACATTCTGTACCATCTGCACTATCCGAATTACGAAGTGCAGAGGAGTTTCAGCATGGGACTGGCCGAACACTTGACCAAGCGGGGCCAGGAGATCGCAGAGGCCGGAAATGTGCTGGTCCAGGCTCTGGCAGAGAACGACTACTCGGCCTTTCAGGTGAAGATCAAGGCCATGCTCTCGGGGATTCCCCATGCCTGGCCGGACAGCGGCAGCCTGGATCATCATGAATCCTGGTTCGCAAGCTTGCTGTACATGAGCTTCCGGACCACCACGGTTGACCTGAAGGCCGAGGAGATGACCAGCCATGGCCGCTCGGACCTGGTGGTGCTGCATGAGAATCAGGTGTTCGTGTTCGAGTTCAAGGTGCTGGAAGGCAGCGAAAACATGGAGGAAAGGACGAAAGAAGAACTGGACAAGGCGATCGAACAGATTCGTGCAAAAAAGTATGCCGACAAGTATCTTGACCGCGGAGAACCGATTCACCTGATCGGAATGGTATTTGGCGAGAAAGCTCGAAACCTGCTGGATATCCGGGTGGAGAGGCTCTGAGGTCGAACGAAAACGCTGAACTCAAAGAGGACGTGCGGTTTCATAAAAAAAGAACATGCGATCTCCGCCAAGCAAACAATACTTTCTCGTGGCTTTTACAGAGTTGACCGAGTATTTCCTTAAATTCAGTGACCTTTCTTCATCGTTCGTGAATTGTCATGTACACATATTGCGGCTACCATGTCATGGACCCCCAAAACACTGAATTCAAATCACCAATCAAGCATTTCTATTTTAGCAAGATGAACCATCATATCCCGATAAATACGTGATCTGCCATCATGAAGGTTCTTGTCATTACCTTGATCACCCGAGGATTCAGTTTTTTACCTCTTCCGATCTGCTCCATGCTCGGCAAACTTTTTGGCCCTCTGGTATATCGATTTTTTCCCTCACGAAGAAAAATTACTCAACGAAATATCTCCGCTTGCTTTCCCGAGCGGTCTGAACGTGAAGTTGAACAACTTTCTATCGCGCATTTTCAACAAATGCTGATTGGAGTCATGACGCTTTCAATTGCTTGGTGGGCATCAGAACGCCGGCTCAATAGGCTGGTCAAGGTTCATGATGCCGAATACCTAGAAGAATGCCTAAAGCAGGGAGAAAATATCATTTTGCTTGCTCCACATTTCACGAATCTTGAAATTCTTGGTATCTGGCTATTTACACGTCACAAGATGTCTGCCGTATACAAACCGAACCGAAATCAGCAGGTAGATGACTTCATTTGCAAACGACGAAGTCGATTCAAAGGAAAACTGTATAAACATACCAACATGCCAAAAGAATTGATTAAGGATTTGCGACGAGGCATGCCGTTGTTCTACTTGCCAGATCAAGACTCTGGAGGATGGGGGGTATTTGCCCCTTTTTTTGGGATTTCCACGGCAACATTTGGTTCCCTTGGTCGGATAGCAAAGATGTCTCAAGCGGTGGTTATTCCCTGTATCGCCACTTTTCCAAGAACGGGAACAAGGATCGAGATCATGTTTGAAAAACCGATGCAGAATTTTCCAACCGGAAATGCAGTCGAAGACGCAACATCAATGAACCGAATAATCGAAAAACTGATTGATGTTGCCCCCGAGCAATACTTTTGGTCCCACAAGCGATTCAAGACTCGCCCCAAAGGAGAGAAACCGTTCTATCAATAACCACCGGATGGATTTGGTTTGGAATTGCCCAAAGTTCCATGGCAAAATTCCGGGGGAGCATATCGCAACCTGCCGGTGTATTCCACAGTATCTGCGACTAACTCTGCCAACTCTGCAAAGAGGTCCGCAACCAGCGCGGAAGAAGAATCCTTTTCTTGCCGAGTTTCGTTATCATCACTTCCAGGCAATATTGCAAGGACTAGTATTCCGCGCTTGCTTCAGTCATCAATCCTGGCCAGCGAGAGCAATAGGACCCCATATCTACATGTTTACTATTCCAGATTGGAGCAAACCGCCCATCCGTACCTGAAAAACCGTGTGTAGGGCGGTCCCGCCACATGATTAAGTCAACTCATGTATCCATGGAGTCGGCGGAACAGTATGACAGTAGAGGTTTTCCCTGGCCTCGCTCGGAAATAAGCCTGAGCTTTCGGTTGATCGGATGTCCAATTTCCCGATGTACGGGGCCGACCACGGCTTGCGCGATTTATGCTTACAAAATCGTGGGGGGGGGGGGCAAAGATCGTTATCCTGATGTGAATCCGCTAATACAGCTCCTGCTCTTTCCGATTTACGCTTCATCTGGTATTCTCAATGTCAGTAGACTTGATTTGCACTCCTGAATATATCCTCATGGGGGACATTTTTAAATCTCGAGTCACTTGCCAGTCTTCTTGCAATTAGAGCACTTTTTTGCTCTGAGCATCTCGAAATTAGCTCTTAAACAGTAGCTGTAATTTTGATCTGGACAATCGAAAAAGCGACTACTTTTGAGAAATTGATTCTCCCCCGCCCAATACTGTAGAAATACAAGGTGCTACTTGATTTTTTCATGAATATGGTGCTATTTTTAACAAAACAAACCTGCACTGTATCATCAAATGGAGCTGGGTATTTAATGGCACGACCAGGAAACGAATGATGTTGACAATTCGCAAGAGAATTATTTTTTTGCAAACAGTATTTCGGGGAACCAGAGTGCTATTTCCGGGAAGACGGTAATGATTGCTGCTCCAAAACACATGATAATAAAAAACGGAGCCGCATATAGTGCTACACGCATTATTGGCGTGTCGGTCAAACCTTGAATGATGAAGAGATTGAAACCAATGGGAGGGGTAATTTGCGCGAGTTCAACCATGATCACCAAAAAAATCCCAAACCATATTGGATCAAACCCGGAGGCGACAATCAGCGGCAGAGTGATTGGAAGACTCATCACGGTAATGGAAATACCCTCGAGGAACATTCCAAGAATCACATAGAAAACCGCGAGGATAGTAATTAACTGATAAGGACTAAGGTTCAGTGCGCCAATGGCCGTCGCAACGTCTTGCGGTACATGCAGAAAACCCATTGCTGTCGACAAGAAACTCGCAGCGATCAGAATAATCCCAATCATGCATCCAGTCTGAACCGATGAAATCAGACTACCGAAAAACATTTCCAATCGAAACTGTCCGGTGAGAACGGTCAGAATCAGGGTTGTCACCACACCGACTGCAGCGGCTTCTGATGGCGTTGCAATACCGCTATATATTGAACCTAGCACGACAAAAATCAGAACTGCAATGGGTAGCAGATTCCAAAGACCTACGATCATTTCTCGCCAGCCAGGTCGCTGATCATCGGCTGGCACCATTTCCGGTTTGATCAGGCAGACAGCGCCAACATAGATCGCGTAAAAACCCGCAAGCATGAGACCTGGAAAAACGCCGGCCGCAAACAATCGTGCAATGGAAACTTCCGCCAGGACCCCATAGACAATCATGACGATCGAGGGCGGAATCAAAAGGCCCAAGCTTCCCGCCCCTGCCAGAGACCCATAAGTCAAGGATCGTGCATAATTCCGTTTGCCGAGTTCGGTCATGGTTATTTTTCCAACCGATGCAGTTGTTGCGGCACTTGAACCACTGACTGCTGCAAACAGGGCTGAACCAGCAATATTGGTATGCAGCAGGCGGCCTGGCAAGTAATAAGTCAGTGGTGCAAGACCGCGAAAAAGTCGATCAGCAATATCGGTACGCAACATAATTTCTCCCATCCAGATGAACATTGGAATGGCAGACAACTCCCATGCTGTCGCGCTTCGTATAATTAGGGGAGAGATGATGGTACCGATACGGTGCAGGTCCATGTCAGCCATAAGTACCAGTGCTGTTGTACTAACCAGAAGAAGTCCAGCAAATACCCAGATACCAAGACCGAGGTAGAAGACAATCAGAAGCAGGACAACGAAAGCAACAAGCAGACTTTCCACGATTTGTTATCCGGCCTGCGAGATTTTTTCCGGAACACCGTCACGAATGGCAAGTGCCAAGCTGGATAAAAGCTGGATCATGAACAGAACCAATCCTAGCAGGATTAAGCTGTCGACAATCCAGATTGGCGTCTCGGTGAGCGTTGGACTAACAGTACCGCGTTCCCAGTCACGAGCCAGAGTACGAAAAACATAGCGGGCCAAGAAGGCAGTTATCGCAAAAGTCAGTACGATGCAGATAATCTCTGCAAGCACTGCGGTTTTTCCTCGAACGAAAGATTGCAAAATCGTTACTCGGACATGCTTCTGGTTGCGAAATGTATAGGCAAGGGATAGAAATGTCATCGCACCGATGGCATATCCCACAAACTCGTCTACTGAGTGAGTCGACAAGTCGAAAAAGCTGCGAGCGATAATTTCTATGGTGATATGAATCACCACATAAACCAGCAGTAGGCTGGAGGCCCATATCGCCACCGTGCCTAATGTGTTGTTCAGACGAACCAGACGATCAATAATCAAGAGCGAGTGTTCTTAAAAGAGGCGTGGGAATCGGGGTGTCTTGTCCAAATTATGCTCCCGATTCCCGATCCAACATGACTCAGTTCGCCCTGGCAGCACGATATTCATCAAGAATTTTCTGTCCGGCCTGACCCACTTTCCCGATCCAGTCGGCATATACCTCTTCGCCGGCAACGGAGAGTGCCGCCAGAAAATTGCCCGGTACCGGTTCGACCACAGTAATGCCATTAGCCTTCATTTCCTGATAGTTCTCGGCGACTCGATTGGTTAATGCCCCCCAAGCGGCATCGCTGGCAGCTTGTGCCGCAGTCATCAGAGCTGCACGCTGATCATCAGTCAGAGCATCCCAGGCATCCTTGTTGACATGAGTCATGTTCAAGGACATTGAATAATTTACTGCTGAAAAATGAGTTAGGCCCTGATCCCAGAATTTGGCATTCGCTCCGCCCTCTGCCGAGGTCAAGACAGCATCAATTCCACCGGTTGCAAGTTGTGGCACTACGTCAGCCCAACTCATCTGGATAGCTGCCGCTCCAGCACCCTGCAGAGTTGCTGTACCTGAAGCATCCCATGCACGGATTTTGAGGCCCTTGAGAGCCTCAGTGGAATCTACTGATTTTTTTGCCCAGATGCCAGCAGGAGGCCATGGCGATGCATAGAGCAGCACTTGATTGTTTCGAGCAAAAACTTCTTCATAAGCAGGCTTTGCAGTCTCCCAGAGGAGAGCCGCCTCTTCTACACTACCGACCAGAAACGGTAGCGAAGAAAGCAGGAATATTGGCTCAATTCCAGCAACCTGCCCCATTGAGGTATTCGCTATTGGTAGAGCTCCGTCTGCAACCGCATCAAAATGCTCTTTGGACTTGTAACCAATTGAGCCACCGAAGTGGTTGGTGATTTCGATAGACCCATTGGAGGCCTGAGCTGCGGTTTCTGTAAAAACCTTCTGCGCCTGTCCGTGTATGGATGTATCCTGATATTCATTTGCCATGTCCCATTTGACCGTATCGGCAAATGCGAAACCAGCAACCAGGGTCACGAAGAAAAAGGCTACAGCATGAATTATGGTTTTCATAGTTTTACCTCCATAAAGTATATTCAGATGAACAGGTCGAAATAAACAGGCCTACATTCTCTCATTCTCTTGAATGAATTTGATCAAAGACTACCTCGACCTAAATTTACCAATGTATTAACAAGTATAGTAGAAAACCATAACCATATCCGGTTTTTTCATTTTTGATCTATACACGCTCTACAAATAACCTTGAGATCGACCGGAGTGACGATCAGGACAGATGAAATATTTTCGTTACAGCAATAACCCCAGTGCTAAAATATTCCTTTACTCAAAATTTTGGATTTATCAGCATGATCGAAATAGAAACTCGCGATCTTCAACAAAAAGACAACCTGTTTATTCATCCCTGGGAAGAGTTGGATCAACTGGATCAAAACGCCAGAACCGTCATCGCAAGTGGAAAAGGTGTGTATATCAAAGACTCAGACGGCAATCAGCTACTAGATGCGCCCGCTGGAATGTGGTGCGTCAATATCGGTCATCACCGACAGGAAATGGCTGATGCCATAGCCGAGCAAGTAATGCAACTGACGTATTCGAGCCCATGGAGTCTGACCAATAGTCCGGCTGCCATTCTCGCGCGTAAATTGAGTGAACTGTCCCCGGGAGATCTCAATCATGTTTTCTTTACTACATGCGGTTCAACCGCTGTAGATTCAGCTCTCAGATTTGCGATGTTCCGGAATAGTGCTCTGGGCAAACCGGAAAAGAAGCACATTATCTCCAGAAAAAATGCCTATCACGGTAGCACTTATCTGTCTGCTTCAGCATCGGGAAAATGGAGCGACAAGATTAATCTGGAATACAAGGATGATACATTCCATCATATTTCGGACCCAAATCTGCTTAGCAAGCCAGACGGGATGAGTGATGCTGATTACTGCAATCAGCTAGCGAAAGAACTCGAGCAAAAAATTCTTGAGGTTGGTGCTGATCAGGTCGCGGCCTTCATTGCTGAGCCGGTTCTGGCCTCAGGGGGGGTTCTTCTTGCTCCAGAAGGATATCATGTTGCCTGTCTTGAAGTTTGCAGAAAACATGATGTTGTGTACATCTCGGACGAGGTGGTCACAGCTTTTGGCCGCCTTGGCCATTATTTTGCATCGGAAAAGGTCTTCAGCATTATTCCGGATATCATCACCTGTGCTAAAGGGATCACTTCCGGATATGTCCCGCTTGGTGCTTTTCTGGTTTCTGACCGGCTGCTTTCTACCTTGGCAGAAAAAAACCGTGATGCCGTGTTCTCAAACGGATTTACCTATTCTGGACATCCGGTTGCTTGCGCTGCTGCTCTCAAGAACATCGAAATTATTGAGCGTGAGGATATTCTTGGACATGTAAGGTCCATAGAACCGTATTTCCAGCAAAGACTGGCGGAGCTGAAAGATCTCCCAATCGTCAGAGATGTTCGTGGTATCGGTCTGATGGCCTGCATTGAGTGTATGGACTATTCGAAGAATGGGGAGCTCATGGCTGATAGCTACAAAATCGCAGCTAGCATTGATCGAAACTGTCAATCTCTAGGTCTGCTGGTTCGACCCATCTACAACATGTGCGTGATGTCTCCCCCCTTGATCATCAATCATGAACAGATTGATGAAATGGTTGATATGCTTCGTAGTGGTATCGAGTTGACCTTATCCGAACTGGAGTAATCCAGTCATGTGTATTCAGGCCTGAAGAAGAGCCCTATAATATTGCTATTGATAACTATTGCGAGGATCTGCTCTACCGAGTGCTTGCCGCTCAAACAAGAGGAGCCATATTGAAAAGTAACATTTTTTGCTGCCAATCCAATTCAGAAATGTCCACTTTTGGTATAGTGAGGCTGGGGCGTTGCCGGTATGAAGGGTCGGTGCACGAACAAGGTTCGGGCAAAAGTCGTCTCGGCAACGGTCAAGAAGACCCAGCACCCTTTCGTCCATGCGGGTATCAAGTTGGGCACATTCGAGCATGCCCGTGACATGACTCATACGAACGGGATCGAATCCTTTTGGAAGTTGATGAAGCCTGAATACCATGCAACCCCCCATAAGATTTTGTCAAAACCTCTTGGTCATTACTTCCCTAATCCTTAAATAGAAAATTTGAAAGTACTTCCAACGCCTTGTGTGGCATGGTTTTCGAACTGTTTGGCTTTTCACCCAATGGATGATTCTGATTCCAGCCCAAAATCCACAGTCCATAATGCTTTGTGCCCAATAAAGCAGTTTCTATTTAAGGATTAGGGTACTTCAATGAATTTTCCAGATGGTACGGCGACCGGGGTTTTGACGCCACCGAACAGATAGGCAGCATTATCAGGGCAATAGTGGGCTGGTGTCCTCGATATGCAGGCCTTGCCGCTGACAACGTACTCTATGGCGAGGCGTGATGATGGAGGCCATGGCACTTCCCACTGCAAAGGATATTAGGGATATTGTCCGTGAATGGGTAAATGCCAAACGGGTGAATGTAGGCCTGGGGCTTCCCGAATATGACGACCGTAGCGACTTGTGGCGAGTTTCATTACTGGCTCCGCACAACGGCAAGGCCCCTGTCGGAGAAGTGAGGGTAAGAGGGAACAGGGTCGTTTTTTCAAGCGACTTGCAGTTGATCAAGCAACGCATTGACAACACTTCACGGGACAGGGTAAGAAAATCCAGTCATCAAATATCCTTCCGCCCAATCCCATCCCGTCTGATACTTGGTGACGCTGTGGATGTGTTGGCAGAGTACCCGCCCGGAACTGCCCAACTGGTCTTTACTTCCCCTCCATACTTCAATGCAAAGCCTGAATGCTTTGAATACCGAGACTATGAGAATTATCTGGACTTGCTTCGGGAAATCTTTGAAGGTTGTTATTACGTCTTGAGCGAGGGCCGATTTCTGGTTGTGAATACCAGCCCGATATTAATGAAGAGACCGAACCGCAATGCTTCCAGCAAGCGAATTCCGGTTCCGTATGACCTACACGGCATACTGACCAAGATCGGCTTTGACTTTATTGATGACATCATCTGGGAAAAGCCCGAGGGGGCGGGCTGGAATATCGGTAGAGGCAGGCGTTTCGCGGCAGATCGGCAACCCCTGCAATACAAGGCGGTATCCGTCACTGAAAATGTCATGGTGTATCGCAAGGAAACAGACAAGCTCATTGACTGGAATTTGCGAAACCATCCTGATCCGGATGCCGTGAAGAAATCTCGCATTGATGGCGAATACGAGAGAACCAATATATGGAAGATTCACCCTGCTTCTCACAAGGCGCATCCGGCAGTGTTTCCCGAAGCCCTTGCCGAGCGTGTAATTCGCTACTACTCTTTTGAAGGCGATTTGGTTCTTGATCCTTTTGCTGGTACTGGCACCACAGGTCGGATTGCAGGAAATCTGGGTAGAAGGTTCCTCATGATTGAAAAAGACCCTGATTATTTCGCTCTTCAGACAGGCAATGCAGGGCTGATGCGACATGACCCGCAGATTTGCGATCATGAATACTTTGCAGGAGCGGTTTTTTGAACACTCCCATTTGGGGAGGCCCTTTTTCGGCCGAAGGCTTGCGGGATGCTTCAGCCAGAATACTGACAGGCACGAACTACCGACTGTTCTTTGATGGGATTACAAGACGGCAGTTGCTAAAAGCGTATACAGACCTTCACAAGATTTCACAGAGATATCCGAATGACGATGAGAAATGGCGGGCCAGGGTCCGTGAGCTGATTCAGAAATCGGGAAACGGAAAGGACAATATCCGTTACTGGCTGATTGGGCTGGGCAAGAAGACTGCACAGAACCTGGGGCTCAAGGCGAGTGATTACCCGTCTGTATTTGACATGATGCTTGAGGAAATAGAGAACTACCCAAGCCATATCAAGACTCGGGATGTTGCGCTACTCATGTAGTGCGGTGCTGCAACCTTGACCATACTAGGTTCCCTCAAGTCCAAAATCGGCAAAGGCAAAGCAGCCGCTCGCCCAGTCGCCGTGTCGGGTCTGGAAGAAAGCGAGCACTTCCAAGTCAACATCCGAGCAGATGATGAAGTTGCCTGACAGATGGATTGTGAGATGAGAACGCCCAGAGGCATGATCCGAATGGAAATTGGCCTGATTGGAACTGGCAATACGGAAGTTGTAGGGGACAAGGTTGAACAAATGGGGAAGAATGACATTGTGCTGGTAGATACGCTACCACCCAAAAGCTCCATGTGGAAAACAGCTGAATCATCGCAAGTGAAGATAATCCAGAAGCGAAACAACCCTGTGGAGGAATTGAGGCAACATCTTATGGCCTTGAAAGTGGAAGGGGTATGCGGGTCTGAATTGAAACTGGAAGATGTTGCCGTAAAAGTGGAAATGCTGCCTTTATCCATATTTGAGGGAAACTGACATGACCGGGAAACTGCACAATGCTGAAAAGCCGAATCCACGGTCTCTTGACTCCAGCTATCAGGCAAGCATGACAAGGAATGCATCCCTGATCTGTATGCCCGGTACCGACATGGAAATGCTGTAAAAGACATTTTTTGGCTATAATCCGAAACAAGAAATAGCTAACACTCGCTTTTAGCCAAATTGATCTTGACGGGTCAAAACTATCTGTCGGTATAATGCTCAAATAGGTGCATGTGCGACATTCATGTACCGTTCTGCAACCGCCTCGCCTGCAAAGTACAGTGCGTCATCAACTTGTTTGCACATCTCGATAACCCGGCTTCGGAGAGGAATATGCGCCGAAAACAGGCGGACAATCTATGGACTTTTTCATTTTTGATGCCATCTATGACTATAGGCAACCTGAAAGAGGATCCGCAATCTGTTTGGAATTACAACAGCCAGATTGAGAAGCGAAAAAAGAATTTTCAATCCAACAAACTTTACAACACGACATTCTGGCATGCTCATTGATATTCGCTTGATCATTTTAGGAGCCACAGCATTGGCTGCCGGAATTTACTTTCAGTTGTTTGGGCTGAATCTACCGTTGCGCTATGTGGAAGAAGTGCCGGAAATAGAGAATTTTTTCTGGCCAGATCAAAAAACCTTGTCTGAATTTCAAATGGTAAGCACGGATGGTTCTCCGTTTGGAATTGAGAATCTGGGTTCGAAGTGGAATTTTGTATTTTTTGGCTATACCCATTGTCCAGATATCTGCCCGATTACCATGAACCTATTGCGGGAGTCGCGAGACTTGCTCCAAGAAGAACCTTCAATCGATAACGATTCCGTCAATTTTCTGTTTGTATCGGTTGATGGTAAAAGAGACACGCCTGAACATCTACGCCGGTATATTGAATACTACGGTAACAATTTTATTGCGGCGACAGGCAACAAAGACCAGGTTGATTCACTGACTAGACAACTTGGAGTCCCCTATTCCATTGATGAGCATGAGCCCGGCGATAAAAATTATCTGGTAGCCCATAGTGGTTCGGTCTTCCTGATCTCGCCAGATAACACATTGGCATCGATTTATCATCCTCCACACGATAGCGAGGACTTGGTCTCGCGCTTTATGGAGATTCTGGAATTTTATGCAGAAGCGTCCTGATTACGGTCTTTTTTCCTTGAAAAAGGTCTTGATCATAGTACTCGATTGCTCTTCCAGAATTCCACTTTCAATGCGGCAACGATGGTTCATGAATGGTGAGTCAAGAAGATTGAGCTGACTCCCGGCAGCACCGTAGCGTTGATCGCGTGCCGCAAAGACAACACGTTCTATTCGGGCGTTCAATATAGCCCCAGCACACATGATGCAGGGTTCCAGCGTGACATAGAGCGTACTTCCATTCAGACGGTAATTACCGAGAGCATTGGCTGCGGAACGAATCGCCTGGATTTCTGCATGCGAAGTTGGATCTTGAGTCTGTATCGGGCAATTGAAACCCTGACCAATAATTTTGCCATCCTTAACCAATACAGCACCTACTGGCACTTCATCAACTGCCAGAGACTGCTTCGCCAATGAAATTGCGGCCCACATGAATTCAATGTCCTGCTTTCTTTGATTCATCGCCTGTTTATCAGAACTACTTGTTCTTGATCTGGCAATAGGCAGATTTTCAATTTCCATTAGTGGTTGACCGGTTCTCTCTGTGCGGATCATGTCATAGACATGCTAGAAAATTGAAATAACCACAAAATGCCACAGAATTTCCTGGGGCCGAGTAGACGTGGTTGTTACCAAGCCCCGTCTACTCGGCCCTTGAAACCATTATTTGAGCATCGGAACACTGGAAATGCTGTTTGATATCGGAATGGTACAGGAATGTTACAACAAAATCTTGAATTATTTCATCTTGTATTGATTTGCATGAAATAATCCATGATACTCGCCTCATTCATAGCATTAACAGCCAAATTGAGCTAAATTTAACGCTATAAATATAACCCCGAAAAATACTATTTAGGAGAATCGAATGTTGAAGAAAAAAATTAGATCGATGCATTTGCCCATAACTTTGCTATCTGCATTGTTTTTGACGGTCGGCACCGCTCAGGCCGATGCTGTAAAAATACCAACTCACAACTGGTCTAGCCAGTTGGTTGGCGCGGAAATTGTCGGAAAATTATTTGAGATGGTCGGTGAGGAAGTAGAATACATACCAATGGATAGCCAAACTGTCTACCAGGCAATGTGTGACAACGATATTGACATTGTCCACGAAGTTTGGGAAGGTGCCTTTGGTGCTGCTTTTGAAAAAGTAGTCGGAGAGGAATGCGTTATCGACCTGGTCACTCATGAAGCCAAAACACGCGAAGAATGGTGGTACCCGATTCATGTCAAGGATTTGTGTCCAGGGCTGCCGGATTGGAAGGCTCTGGATGCTTGCTCTGATCAGTTTGCACGCGCTGATTCAAATGGAAAAGGAGTTTTCATTGGCGGTCCAGTAGACTGGCTTAAGCATGATGCCGAAAAAGTTGAAGCTCTTGGCATGAATTTTGTCGTAAAGAATGCTGGTTCAGCGGCAGCAATTTGGGCTGAATTGGAGTCTGGAATCAAACAAAACAAGCCCGTTGTTGTTTTCAACTGGACACCGAATTTCATCGAAGCACTTCATGAAGGAGAGTTTGTTGAGTTTCCTGAACATGATCCTGCTTGTACCGAAGATCCGGCTTGGGGCATTAACTCCGAGAAACTTTACGATTGCGGTAACCCGAAAGGTGGTTATCTCAAAATCGGTGTCTCTCATGAATTCAAAGACACCCATCCCAAAGCTTTTGCAGTAGCTCAAAAAATAAATTTCACGAATCTTGATGTTGCCAAGCAATCGAATTATGTCGATACTGACGGAATGGAAGTGTCTGAAGCAGCTGATCTTTGGCTAGAAGAGCACAAGAACACATGGCAAAGCTGGATACAATAAACAATAAACTGCCATTTAATACAGAAAAGCCCGACTCGTCAACGAGTCGGGCTTTTCTGTATCACCATAATTTCAATGTCAAAGTGCTAGATTGCCCGAAACTTTTAAGTTGATGGCTTCTATCCTGTCCATGGAATTGACTATTCTGTATGGTATATATTCCGATACAGTTATCATGACTAGATTTCTAGAAGGTGCAATCTTGGCGTGGGTTTTTCGACAACCTATTTATCATGAATGATGCAACTTTGTCTATCTAGGACCGTTAGTCTTTTTATTGAGAAGTAGCGTAACTCATGATCCTCATAAAAACTAGCAAGAGTGATACGGTTAAGTCAATGCTTATCAAGGAAAATGGTTGATACTTGAAACAAAGCTTGCCCTGCATAAACCAGTTCAAGAAGATTTCGCTCTGATGAAAACCCTTGAGTTCCAAAAAAATTGGAAAATCAAGTTTACCTGATTGATAATGAATTGCTATAACATTAGCTATCTATGAGTTCATGATATTCATGCAGTTTTAAAAAAGTATTGATTTGTAAAGCATGAGAGTTGGTACTCTGATTGTAAGGAATGATAAATTTGATTCTGTAACAATTCATCCATGGAAATTGTATTGGCAAGTAACTTGAAATGAACCAAATCAGATATTCATCAGCCGAAAGCATGCATGAACTTCGGATAGGATGCGAACAAATTACATGGTATTTCAATGAGCAAAAACATTAAGATTGCTTGCAAGGATATTTGGAAACTCTACGGTTCCAATCCTCAAGATTTTTTTGAAAAACACCAGAGAAATCCATCGGATGAAGCGATCAAATCGGAGCAATACATTCCTGCTGTACGTAATGCAAACTTTGATGTCTACGATGGAGAAATTCTGGTTATCATGGGACTCAGCGGATCTGGAAAATCAACGCTTGTCAGGTGTTTAAGCCGCCTGGTTGAACCAACTTGGGGCAAAGTTGAATTCGATGGGATTGATCTCTTGCAAGCGTCGGAAAAAACTCTGATCGAGATTCGCCGGCATAAAATGGGGATGGTCTTTCAAAATTTTGCTCTACTTCCGCATCGCACAGTACTACAAAATATAGCATTTCCACTGGAGGTTCAGGGTATCGACAAATCAACCCGAGAAGAGAAAGCTCGAGAAATCATCGAAATTGTAGGCCTACAGGGGCGTGACAACTACTATCCAAGAGAATTATCGGGAGGGCAGCAACAACGCGTTGGGATTGGCAGATCCCTCGCAGTCGAACCCGATATCTGGTTTTTGGATGAACCATTCTCGGCTCTTGACCCACTCATTCGCAAGGAAATGCAAAATGAATTTATTCGCTTGCAATCGATACTTGGAAAAACGATCGTTTTCATTACCCACGATTTTGATGAAGCGATCAAACTGGCTGATCGAATTGCCATTATGTATGAAGGAGTTATTGTACAACTCGGTACTGCCGAAGAATTAATCAGCAACCCGGCAACTCAATATGTCGCAGAATTCACCCGCGATATCCCGAGGGCAAAGTTACTCTCCGTGCAAAGTATTATGGAACCAATAAGTGGAGAGGTATCCGACCAAGTACACGTATATGCAAATGATAGCATTGAAAAAGTTGCTCGGTCTGTATTGGCCCAAGAATCCAATGTATCTGTTATCGATCAGACAGATCAAGTTATCGGGATGTTGAAACGAGAACGGTTGTTGGAGACCATCTTTGAAAATAGCAGTGAAGAATGAGACTCAACAAAGCGCTACTGGTTTTTGCTCCTTTTTTTCTGCTAATCATATTCAAACCTTGGTTGCCCGGATGGGCGAAAATCCCACCAAAAAGCTGCTTGGGCGGCTGTGCTGATATAGAAGGCATGATTCCGTTTGTTGACTGGGTCAACGCTGTTATCAACTTCCTTCGTAAATATGAATTTTTTGGCGCTTTCACTTTTCGAGACATTACTCGCAGCATATCTGGGGTAATTGACTCACTGCTCCACTTTACCGAGGGTTTACTACACGAGGGGTTTGCCGACTTTAACATTGGCTCCATACCTTGGATTGCTCTGGTTGGAGCCGCAATCATTTATGGATGGTATTTACGAGGTTGGAAACTCGCACTATTGGGAGGTGGTTGCTTCTTCTATCTTGCATTGTTTAGCAAGCGTGGAATCTGGGAACTTTCCATGCAAACTCTCTCTGCAATTGCTGTATCGGCTCCAATTGCCGGCTTGATTGGCATTCTGGTCGGTATATTGGCTGCCAAACGCAAATCTGCCGAACGCATAATCTGGCCAATCCTGAATGTACTTCAATCTTTACCCCATTTTTCCTATCTGATCATTGTAGCGATTTTTTTTGGCGTTGGCTCCAAAGCAGGTGTGATCGCAACCATCATCTTTGCATTTCCACCAATGGCCAGACTTACCCTGGTTGGACTCCAAAATATCCGTTCAGAAGTCATTGAAGCGGGAATGATGTCTGGTTGCAGCCGTATGCAGATGTTGTTCAAGGTAGAGTTGCCTTCAGCCCGCAACGAACTCATGTTGGGAGTGAATCAAATTATTATGCAATGCCTTGCCATGGTAGTCATCGCATCATTCATCGGTCAATCAGGACTTGGCCATGACCTTTTGACTCGTCTGCAAAGATTGGCTATTGGACAAGCACTGGAAGTTGGCATTGCTGTGGTCTTCATTGCCATTGCTTTGGATCGTTTCAGCCAGGCCATTGCAAATAAACAACCAACATATATACCCGAAGGACCGTTCTGGAAACGCCGACCACATCTAACCACCTTCATTGGCTTTGTTGTAGCAATCCTTGTACTCTCGCCTGCTCTTCCCTTTATTGCGAAATTCCCGGAACATCTGACCATTTCCACATCAACATTCTGGGATAGCATTGTTGACTACATCACCCTACACTTCTATGGCCCACTAGCATCGTTTCGAGATGCTTTCTTGATATATTTTCTCATTCCTGTTCGTTCAGCAATAACCGGTATTCCGTGGATCGCAATTATTGCCTTGGTCGCTTGCTTAGGCTGGAAGATGGGCGGATGGAGGCTTGCCTTGACAGCCTGTCTGTTTGTATTCTTTATCGCGGCGTCTGGATATTGGGTGCGTGCCATGATCACACTTTACATGGTTCTCGTCTCACTGCTAATCTGTGCTCTGCTTGGCATTCCTCTTGGTATTTGGGCTTCCCGTCGAGATTGGACAACACGAGTGATGCAAAATATCTGTGATACATTTCAGACATTTCCATCCTTCATCTATCTGTTGCCGGTGGTAATGCTCTTTCAAATCAATGATGTATCAGCAATTTTTGCCATCATTATCTATGCCAGTATCCCCATCGTGCGTTATACCATTTTCGGCTTGAGAAATGTGCCTCAGGAAATTATTGAAGCAGCAGTTACCTCCGGTTGTACCCAGAATCAGGTACTCTGGAAGGTGCGATTGCCAATGGCGTTTCCAGAAATCATTCTTGGATTGAATCAAACCCTGATGTTTGGACTGTTTATGGTGATGATTGCCGGGTTTATAGGAACAGTGGACCTGTCCCAGGAAATATTCCGCGCTTTGACATTTAATGATGGAGGCAAAGGACTGGTAATTGGTCTTTGCGTATCCTTCATCGGACTGACTGCTGATCGACTTTTGGTGGCTTGGTCCGACCGGCAGAAACAGGAGTATGGTTTCGCTTAAATGAGTCGCATTGATAACGAAAGAATACTTGTTTCAACACCGATTTTTCGCAATATCCTTGCTTCAATAAAGGTTGGTAGACAGCTAGGTTTGTTGGTATTTCGACGAAATGTTTTTGACTATTTTCGGTTTATTCCGGAGATAAGCTAGCAAACACCATTGTCAAGAGCAACATAAATCTACGAAAGCAAGTGATCATACCAATGTTGTTAACAAATAAACTGTCCGCTTTTTGGAGAGATTCATGAAGCGGGCATGATGGCAACAGGAGAAAACTGATGAGATTTGAAGAGGCCTATGAAGGCTGGACGGAGAGGCATCTGAGCCAGGAGGAAGCGGCATCGCTACTGGTCTTTTGTTACCCCCATTCAACTATGAAGCGCAACACCGATCAACTGGCTTAGCGAGCTTTCTTAACTTGGAACAACATTGATCAATTCTTCGATATCTAATTCGCTGCTGAATCCTTAACATTCCACCCTGTTCTCACAATGGTTTTTCAAACGTGGAATCACTCCCACTCTACAGTTGCGGGCGGTTTTCCGGAAATATCATAGGTCACCCTGCTAATTCCTCGAACCTCATTGATTATTCGATGAGAGACACGATCTAGAAGTTCATACGGCAAGTGCTTCCAATTCGCAGTCATAAAATCGACTGTCTCGACTGCTCGAAGGGCAACTACGTAATCATATGCTCGATTATCACCAACCACCCCAACAGATTTTATCGGCAAGAACACAGCAAAGGCCTGGCTGGTTTCATCATAGAGATTGTGAGTTCTCAATTCCTCTATGAAAATCGCATCTGCCAGCCTTAATAACTCTGCATACTCTCGCTTAACTTCGCCCAAAATCCTGACTCCCAATCCCGGTCCGGGAAACGGATGACGATTGATCATGACTTCAGGCAAACCTAACTCACGCCCGATCCTTCTGACCTCATCTTTGAACAACTCTCGCAATGGCTCAAGAAGTTTAAGCTTCATTCGTTCAGGCAATCCGCCCACATTATGGTGCGACTTGATCAGCTTAGCTGCTCCATACTTCCCTGCTGCCGACTCAATAACATCAGGATAAATCGTTCCTTGTGCTAACCAGTTAGCACCTTCGATTTTTTCGGCCTCGCGTTCAAAAATCTCAATAAACAGATTACCGATGATCTTGCGTTTTTCTTCAGGTTCATGCTCACCTTTCAGTTTTTCGAAGAACTCATCCTCTGAATTAACCCGTAAGACTCGAATCCCCATATGCTCAGCAAATACTTGCATGACTTCATCGCCTTCGTTCAGTCTCAATAAACCCGTATCAACAAAGATACAAGTTAACTGATCTCCGATCGCTTGATGGAGCAAGGCGGCAACCACGGATGAATCCACACCACCTGACAAGCCGAGTATGACCTTTTGAGTGCCAACCTGTTTGCGAATTCTCTCGATTTGATTATGGATGATATTCGTTGCAGTCCAGTCGCTATCACATCCACATATATCGCGAACGAAGCAGGCAAGAAGATCTCGCCCCTGGGCCGTATGACTAACTTCCGGATGAAACTGCACCCCGTAAAAGCCTCGCGTTGAATCGGCAATGATTGCAAAAGGACAGCTAGGGGTTTGACCAATTGCCCGAAATCCACTAGGCAAGGACTTGACACGATCTCCGTGACTCATCCACACTTCCAGACTAGAACTGTCTGAATCGACGAGATGACTCTTTTCTACCAGATCTACTTTTGCATATCCATATTCTCTTTGCGGTGCACTTTCCACCTCACCCCCTAACTGCGACACCATTGTTTGCATTCCATAACAGATTCCCAATACCGGAATATTCATGGAAAACACACACTCCGGACAGCGAATATCGTGATCCTCATAAGCCGAGGCATGACTGCCTGAGAGGATAATACCCTGATAACCGAATTCCTCGATTTGAGCAGAGTCAACGTGGTAAGGCAGTATCTCGCAATAGACACCAAGTTCACGCACAGTTCTCGCAATGAGTTGCGTATATTGAGCACCAAAATCGAGAATCAAGACACCGCTTTGAGCGGAACAGTTTACTTGCGACATGAAATCTGAAAGGCTAAGTGAATTCCAAACAAGAAACAATCAAGTCCAAAAGGCTGACAGACCTTTCGCCTTTTCACCGGTGTCATTTTGGTGCAGGAAATTTCCTGTTATGGCTGGTTGGATCGATAATTCGGTGCCTCTTTGACAATTGAAACATCATGAACATGGCTTTCAACCATGCCAGCATTGGTTATTCTGACAAATTTCGTATGCTCTTGCATGTGAAAAATATTTGGGCTGCCTGTATACCCCATGCTGGCGCGAAGCCCACCCATTAATTGATGAATGATATTGAATGCCGGACCTTTGTATGGAACCCGGCCTTCTATCCCTTCCGGAACCAACTTGTCTGCGCTCTCAACCTTGTCCTGAAAATATCGATCTCTGGATCCTTTTTGCATTGCCCCAATTGAGCCCATGCCTCGGAATGATTTATAAGGTCGACCTTGAAACATTTCGATCTCGCCAGGCGCCTCATCCGATCCAGCAAGTATGCTACCCACCATGATTGAGTCAACGCCATTTGCGATACATTTGGCAATATCACCTGAATAACGGACTCCGCCATCGGCGATTATTCCGATATCGCTTCCCTTTAATAATGAAGCAACCTGATCAATCGCATAGATTTGTGGAACACCAACTCCTGCGACTACTCGTGTAGTACAAATCGAACCCGGACCAATTCCAATTTTTACCGCATCAGCACCAGCATCAGCTAAATCACGGGCAGCCTCAGCAGTAGCAATATTCCCTCCGACCACCTCAATTTTATATTGTTTCTTAATGCTCCCGACTCTCTCGATGACGCTTGCAGAATGGCCATGTGCAGTATCGACAATAATGGCATCGACTCCGGCATTCACCAGCATTTCAACACGTTCATCGGAATCCGGTCCCACGCCAACTGCTGCCGCAACCAATAAGCGTCCACTTGAGTCGCGACATGCCTGAGGATAATCGCGGGATTTCTGGATGTCCTTCGCAGTAATCATTCCCATCAATTCGAAATCATCCCCTACCACCAATACCTTTTCGATTCGGTGCTTGTGAAGCAAGCCTTTGATCTGATCCATTGAGGTATTTTCCTTGACCGTTACCAATTGTTGTTGCGGCGTCATCAGTTCAGAGATCGGGGTCTGGAGATCTTCTTCAAATCGCAAATCTCGGCTAGTGATAATTCCGATAACTCGAGTACCCTCAACAACTGGTACTCCAGAAATATCATGCTCTCGCATGAGATTAATGACATCTTCAACCCGGGATGAAATACCGACTGTTAACGGGTCGCTGATCATGCCGCTTTCGAATTTCTTGACCTTGAGAACCTGGTTCGCCTGTTCTGCTGGAGTCAGATTACGATGGATCACGCCGACACCGCCTTCCTGGGCTATAGTAATCGCCATATTCGCATCCGTGACGGTATCCATTGCGGCAGATATTAAGGGGATATTTAAGCGTAAATTCCGAGTAAATCGGGTCTCAAGACTTACATCTTTTGGCAAAACGGAGGATTTTGTGGGGACTAGAAGGATATCGTCGAAAGTAAGTGCTAATTCAGTTTCATTCATTCTTGATATCTCTGGTATTGATGATGTATAAAATCAAAATATGCATGACTGCATGACTGATTGAATTGAAAGTTTTCAATCCATCCCACAAGCTGAAACGAGTTATGGCTGAAAGTAGTGTGCGGGGCGGAAGGGGCAACTCCTGTGCAGGTTTCCTAGCAATTCTAATTATGAAAAATATTTTTGGGTGGCTGTCTATAATTTATTGTTTTATAGTTATATTTAGTCTTTCTTACTTTAGAGTGAAATAAATTTAGATTGCTCTGGAAATCAGTCAATAAATACAATTTACTTGGATATCCATAGTATAACAACTATCGTAGCAAAGGCTCGGTACCTTGGTTGAGTATTTTAAGATAGGCTTCATATGTAAAAATCTTGTTTCGTTGCTTACCCGTGACTTCTTTGACAATATCAAGACCTTCAAGAAAGGTCATGTTTCTCAAAACGGTTGGGAGAGAACTACCCGTCTTTAAGGTAATCTGGCTGGTCGTAAGGATCGGACGATGTTGCATCAGTGAATAAATTGCCAAAGCGGATGATGTCGACCGATTGCTGTTTTCAATTGTATTGCGATCCTCTTGGAAAAGTTTGATAATCGACTGAGCCGTTCTAGTCGTCTGCTCTGATGTTTCAATCACCCCCTCAAGAAAAAACTCAATCCAGTCTTCCCAGTTTCCCTTCTCACGCACCGATTGTAATAATTCATAGTATTGATCACGATGCGTTTTCAGATAGAGACTCAAATAAAGTAATGGCTGTTGTAGAACCCCTTCCACATAAAGGATCAATGTTATGAGCAACCTTCCCAAGCGACCGTTCCCATCCAAGAAGGGGTGAATCGTTTCAAACTGCAGGTGAGCAAGCGCCGCTTTAACAAGCGCGGGGAGCTGGACCGACTTGTTATGCAAAAATTTCTCGAAACTATCTAGGCACCCCATTAATTGATGCGGGGGTGGAGGCACAAACCGTGCATTTCCAGGTCGTGTACCGCCAATCCAATTTTGAGTCGACCGAAATTCACCGGGGTGCTTATTACTACCACGAGTATTGTTCATCAAACATGCATGAATCTCTTTTAACAATCTTAGCGAAAGTGGAAGTTCGTTTAACCTTTTCATACCATAGTTCAGAGCGGAAACATAGCTAGATACCTCATTTACATCATCCATTGGTGAACCTGGTGCCAGATCAATCTCAAACATGAGCAAATCGGACAAGGACGATTGCGTACCCTCAATTTGCGAGGAGAGGACAGCTTCTTTGCGTATGAACATATAAAGAAACAAGTTCAAATCTGGAAGAATCATACTCATTCCATCCAGACGCCCAAGAGCAGTATTCGCTTTATCGAGAAGAGGATATAGACGTGCCATGTCCAATGGTGGATCCGGAGGAATCGGTGCAGGAATGTATGCGCGATAGCTTTCTCCATCAATCATGGAACTATGATAATAGTTTCCGAGACGGTTATTGATCATTAATATAACCCCTTTCAGAATCTCTGACGCATTTCTACCAGTAACTTTCTGGCATGAAAGTAAACAACGTATAACTAACATAAAGTTAGTTATACGTTAGTTATTATACAATTTATGCGGGTTAATTTTTAGGATGTTCCCAGCTAATTTATCAAATATGAATCCATTGAAAGGAACGATAAACAGCCTGATTTCGGTATTGTCACGGCATAAATATTTCGCATATTTTGTAAGTCATGACGATGATTCTAAGGTATCACATTAGTGTGGGAGCACTCTTTAAAAAATAGCAGTTAGAATTCTAATAAAAAAATTCATGGTTGTTCTTTCTACATCTTCGGAAAGTATAACTATTCAAAGAATAAAATTGAGTTATGGCTGAAAGTAGTGCGCGGGGCGGAAAGGGGTTCATCCAGCGGCTACCGTGTTCGTGTCTGATTGTACCTCAATTCCGTCCTGGAACCGCACTCCCTCGATGACCTGTCCCAGCCTGCGGAACCCGCGCAGCCTTCGCCAGCGGGATTCCGCGCACTGGCCGAGCTTGAACATCATGTCGAGCATGGTGTCGCGGCTCAGGCAGCCCCGGGTCGTCCGGGTCCGGTGGCGGATCGTGGCGAAGGTCGACTCGATCGGGTTGGTGGTGCGAATGCTCTGCCAGTGTTCGGCCGGGAAGTCGAAGAAGTTCATCAGCTCCTTGCGATCCCGGATCAGCTTCACTGCGGCCTTGGGATACTTGTCCTGGTAGCAGGCCAGGAAACGGTCGAAGGCCCGGTCGGCATGGTCCCGGGTCTCCGCCATCCGGATCTGCTGCAGTGCCGACTTCACCTTGGGATGGATGGCCTTCGGCATGGCGGCCAGCACATTGGCGGTCTTGTGCACCCGGCAACGCTGGTGCCGGGCCTCCGGATAGACCCGGTCGAGTGCCGACCAGAACCCCATGGCACCGTCCCCGATCGCCAGTTTCGGAGCGTTCATGCCCCGGCTCTTCAGGTCCAGCAGCACGTCCTGCCAGCTGAGGGTGGACTCGCGCACCCCGTCCTCGATGGCCAGAATCGACTTCCGGCCCTGATCGTCCACGCCGATCACCACCAGGCAGCAGAGCTTCGTCTCCTCGTTGCGGAGACCGCTGTACACCCCGTCCGCCCAGACGTACACCCACCGGTCCTGGCTCAGGTCACGTTGCGTCCACTCCTTCCTCTCGTCCAGCCAGACCCGCTTGAGACGCCTGACCACCGACGGCGAGAACCCCTTCGCCTGCTTCCCCGGCAGCCCGGACAGCACGCCGGCCATCTCGCCGGTGCTGATGCCCTTCAGGTACAGCCAGGGCACCCAGGCCTCCAGCGTGCGACTCTTGCGCACATACGGCGGAACCACCGACGAGCGGAAGGTCACCGGCTTGCCGTCGTTGGAACGAACCTTCGGAATCCGCACCGGGACCGAGCCGATCCCGGTCTGGATCGAGCGCTCCGGATGATGGCCGCTGCGCACTGTCGTGGAGAATCCCGGTCAGGACATCTTCAAATTTTCCGATTTGCGAATAGTCAATAATGGTATCATTGCTCATGGTGGCGTACCTCTTTGGTTAATTGTTTTATTCAATGGAATAGTTAATCCGGTTACGCCGCTTTTTTCAACCCCTTTCCGCCCCGCGCACTACTTTCGACCATAACTCATAAAATTACCATCTGCATTTGTATAAATATCGAATGCGTATGTTGGTAAGAATTGTCTTGTTGACAGGAGATTGGAATAAGCCAAATAATAAGCCAAATAATAAGCCAAATAATAAGCCAGAGAATAAGCCAGAGAATAAGCCATAAATAAATTCGAAAGATGGGTTAGCAGGCCTGCCAGCGTGCACCTCTTCCAGATGCGCAACCCGGGCCCTCGGCGACCAGCCAATCCACCGGTCACGCTCCCTTTCATGCCAGCTCGCGGCATGAAAGGACAGACCCCCCCCAGAGCGCCATGATGCTCACTCATGAGCCAGTACTTCAGGCACTTGCCCGGCACCTGTGGATCGCCAGGCGGATGACGGGAATGCATCATCGCATGCCAGTCACCCGACTCTCCAGGCCTGACCGGAACCACCGACAACTCCCCCAGCTCCGACAACTCCATCCGAAATTCCGGTGCCGGACCCGGGAACTTCAGCTCCTTGCGCTCGGCGAACACACCAACCGGCTCCGGCAATTCGACCGACAGGGCCGAGGCCAGCCTCGACAGTATCTTGCGAGCCTGGGCTTCACACAAATCTCCTTGATGATTGCACCACCCGGACTTCTCGCACAAGCCCCGAGCCAGACCGGAACGGGTATAATCCCCCGATGACACCGCACCCTTGAACCACTCGATCGACTGACTGTCCAATTCCCGCATGCCTGTCTTCATGACCAACTCCCGAAATAAATTGAACTTCAGGAATTAAACGAAAAAAACACCGCCGTGTTAAGTATGGTATGTTGATAGGCTTGTAGTGCTACTCAATTTTTTATTATCATTTTATCAATGATTTAAAATACTATATGTTAAACTTTGGTTACTATTCTTTACGATCAATCACCATCCTAAAAATCAGTCGAAAAAAATAAGCAATGAAATCTTCCATAACAAAAAAACCAGACATCATTGAAGAGGCAATCAAAAAAACTACAGAAATGAACCCACAAGAAACCGATGGCAAGTGGCTTGAAGTGGTTACTGTCGAGTCGGGTCCCTTTATCAGGGAATGGGACATTGCTGAGTGTTGGGCGTGGGAGAAATGGCCAGATAGAGAGGAGCATTTCCCTAGAACAACTAGGCTGGATATTGGGATAGATGCTGTCGCTACGCGTCGCAACGACAGGAAATATATCGCTATTCAGTGCAAGTCTCGCCGACTGGATGAAGCGGAACATGGAGACTCGATTAAGCACGATGAGATAGCGAAATTTAATAGTGCATCAGCCTCTGAATTCTGGGCTGAACGATGGGTTGTTACCAATGGTAATAATCCGCTTGCCAGTGGTGCAGTGCAAGCGGTATCAATGACCAAAAAACCTCTCAAGTTGATCAATATTACGTACGATCTTCACCAGCAATATCATGCAAATCGCTTATTAGAGGAGAATCAGGACTGCCAATCGAATTTTTTGGAGAAAGATGGTCGGCAAACCAAAACCAGCATGCAAGATGAAGCTGTTACTAACAGCGTTCACCTACTTCAAGAGCAAGTGGAATCGGAGTGTGGTGGTTTACCCGAAGGTGAGGCACGAGGAAGAATCATTTTGCCTTGCGGAACGGGCAAGACACGGATCTCACTCAGAATCATAGAAAATTTGACACCTCCGGGCAAGTTATCTATCGTTCTTTGTCCTTCGATCGCACTGGTTGCACAGATTAGGCGTGAATATTTACAACATTCGAGCATGGCTATTGATGTTCTAGCAGTTTGCTCGGATGTAACAGCTGGCTATGATCCTAGAAGAGAGGGGACTCGCAATTCGGCACTCGATCCGACCGTTGATAACAGCAATTTCAGTGCTTCCGAAGTGAAGGGAAATGTGACCACTGATGCCAAAGAAATAGCCGAATGGATGGATCAAGAGGACGTTTCAGGAATCAAAATTCTTATCGGCACTTACCAGAGTAGCATTCGAGTATCAGAGGCATTGTTGAGTGCCGGTGTCAAGGCTTGTGTCATGATTGCTGACGAAGCACACAGGACGGCTGGGCTCAAACGCAGGAATTCCAAATTCGCTAGCGCGAGTGAAGAAGAACAACGTCTACGTGATTTCACCGTCTGCCATGACAATAAGAAATTTCCCGTTACTTACCGCATTTATCAGACTGCCACTCCGCGCATCTACGATGGAAAACGTCCTATTGGTAATGAAAACTGGATGGTACGATCAATGGACGATGAGACTACTTTCGGGGTAGAGTTATACCGCAAGAGTTATCTTGAAGCCGTTCAAAACCGTTGGTTGTCTGACTACCGCATTATCGCCATGGGTATTGCTGACCATGAGGCTTTCGAGACCGCAAACGCTCTAGCAAAAGAAACCAAAAGCACGGGTCGAGGCCAACTAACAACAACAGACTATTTGCGCGGTCTAGCTTTTGCTCTGACGATGGGCGGAGCAACGCAAGGAGAAGAAGTGGATATAAAGTCATGCATTGCCTTCATGAACACGGTGGACAAGTCCAGAAACATGACGAAAGACCTCCAGACCGAAAAGGTGAAGGATTGGGTCGCAAGCTGGTTTAGCGAAAATGCTGATGGAAGGGTTCCTTCCAATTACAGTCTTGAGCATCTAGATGCTTCCGACAACGCTACAGCACGAGAAACTGCAAAGGGAAGATTAGCTTCTGCTGATGCATCAAGACCTCACGGTATCATCAATGTAGGCATCTTTGGAGAGGGCACCGATTCTCCTTCATTAAGCGCAGTTGCATTTCTAGAATCTCGAAAGAGCCCCATTGATGTCGTGCAAGCGGTTGGGAGGGCAATGCGAACCGCGCCGGGTAAAAAACTAGGTTATATCATCTGCCCTATTCTAATTCCTCCTACAGCCGATCCTGAGAAGTGGTTAAGCACTAGTAATGCTCATGAAGGGTGGCAAGAATTGGGGCAAATACTGCTTGCCTTGCGTGCCCACGACTCACGGATTGAAGAGAGCCTTGAGGAACTCCTGCATCTCTACATTCCCAAGCCCCCACCAGAGGAGAGAACGCTAGTGGCAGTTGCTATAGAGATAAAAAAGCGCATCCAATACGGGGAAGTCACTGGCCCACCCGGAGCTGCGCAAGAAGCTGTTGAGCAAGTATTAAATGGCAAAGAAGTCGATAAATCTGGAATAGTGCCTATAGAAGAGCCCTACACCGATATTACACAAGTCCTCACTGGAAAGAAGAACGAAGATGGAACGTTTGAGTTTCGTGCAGATTCCCCAATTCGTGATAAACCAAAGTCAGGGGAAGTTCGCGGTGTCATAAATATACGGAAAACCAAAGCAAAAACCCGAAAGATGATCAACACAGGTGAGGGCGGTATACGCCTGCCTGAAGGCAGTCATCGTAAACCTCGAAAATCTGACAAGGAGAGAACTGAGGAACACGCACAGACGATGCTTAAGTTGACTGGGCTTGAAGATTATGGCAGTGCCATCAAGATGAATTTGTTATCTAAGTCTGGTCTTAGCGGAAATCGTGTAATGCGTGATCTGAACATACTGGAAGGTGGCATCAGGGAAGCAGCTCGCCACTTGCGAGCTGATGAGTTGTTGTCTGTGCTGAATCGACACTTTGGCGTAGATAGGCTCAAGACTAATGACAAGATGCAGGCTAATGGTTGTACCACGGCTGCATTATTGATGATGAACGCTGCAATGTTGCACCAACGTATTGTTAATGGTGGCTGGTTAACTGGTGTAAGCGATCTCTCGGTCATAAAAAATGCAGTTGATGTTGTTCAGAAGTTGAGTCGGGAATGGGAGCGTATCATGCGCCATGACTTTCGTCCGGTTCTTGAACCAGCACTGGAAGCGATTTATGCAATTGAAGAAACAGGCAAGATGACTGGACTCCAACGCGCTTTGCATCACCTTGCAGCCGAAGCGGAACGTATCGCTGAAACATACGCAGACATGGGTGCAGATCACGCCGGACCGCTATTTAATCGTGTTATGGGAAATCAGGCAAGTGATGGTGCGTTTTTTACCAGACCCGTGGCTGCATCACTTGCTGCACGATTAACACTAGATATATGTGGAGATCAAGATTGGTCCGATCCTGAGGTATGGCGAACTCATAAATGTGTTGATATCGCGTGTGGTAGTGGAACTCTATTGGCCGCCATGCTCACCGAAAAGAAGCGCCGGGGCTCAGAGAAAGGTGCAGATATTGAAACACTGACTTCCCTTCAAAAAATTGCAGTAGAAGATACCATCAAAGGGCTGGATATCAATCCTGTATCATTACAATTGGCCGCATCGCAATTAACCGCAGGAAACCAGAAAGTCAGTTATCGCAGAATGGGGCTGCACCTGATGCCTTACGGTCCTGACAGACATACTCCTGACAGAGTCTATGCTGGCACTCTTGAATTGTTGAGTCAACGCGAGATCGTCCAAAGTTCAAACCAGTCGGACTGTGTTAGCGATAATGTCATCGATTCAAAAGTGACATGGCAGGAGTCGGATGCCGCCGAACTAGAAGATGCAGTGGATGCAGCAAGGAACGCACGCATCGTTATCATGAATCCACCATTTACAAGCCGCTCCAAGATGGGAGAGAAATTTCCTGCAAATATACAAACGGCTTTGCGAGGCCGAGCTGATTTGATGGAGCGTGAACTTACGAAAGCGGATCCCGATTTAACTGGATTTTGGGACAGGAATTCCATCGAACCACTTTTCGTCGGTCTAGCTGACCACTGTTTAGATCGATCCGATGGAGTTCTCACGATGATTAATCCAACTGTATCTCTCACAGCACCCTCTGCCCAGCAAAAGAGACTTGCCCTTGCCCGCCGCTTTCATATCCATACTGTTCTAACCTCGCATCAACCCCAAAACATCAATCTGAGTCAGAATACAGCAATCAACGAGAGTATCGTGGTCATGCGTCGGCATGACGGGGACAAACCGCCAACTCGGTTCATCAATCTTGACCGGTTGCCGGTGGATGAAGGTGAAGTTGCGGATTTTCATCGATGCCTGTTGGAATGTAAGGAAGGACTTATAACAAATGGATGGGGCGAGGTCTCTCACTGGCCTGCCTATCGTATAGAGGAAGGAGACTGGACACCGGCAATCTGGCGCTCACCCATCCTGGCTCAGGCTGCGACTGATTTTGCATGCCATCCCGACTTGAAATTAATGGAAGATGAACTTGGCCTGTCGGTTGCAGCGACAGGCCGAGTTCTGCGCGGTTCTTTCGAGCGTGCAGAACTCGGCACTCCGGGATCTTTCCCCATCCTCAAGTCCAAGAGCGGGACAAGTGGGCAGAGAGCGATTAAAAGTCGGCCTGACGAACATTGGATTCCCAAAAAGCGGGACGAAGATGAACGACGGTACAACGGCGGAACATATCCGGAAGCAGACTCAATTCTGGAGAGGGCAGGATACCTGCTGATAACAGCCGGTCAGGACAACAGCACGGCACGGCTTACAGCAACTGCGAGTTATGAGAAATATGTAGGCAACAGCTGGATGCCGGTAATAGGGCTGTCTCTGGATGAGGCGAAGGCAACAGCAGTGTTTCTCAATTCGACAGTCGGACGTATGCAACTGATGAGAAATCCAGGACGGAAGATTACGTTTCCAACATACAGCGCAGCCGAAGCATCCAATATTCGTATTCCTGACATCAGGGATGATCGTGTACGGACCATCCTGACCGATTGTTGGGAGCGCACAAAGGATAGTGAGGTGCCGCAATTCCGAGACGGGGAATGTGAAGTAAGACGTCTCTGGGATCAAGCTGTAGCTAAGGCGATGGATTGGGACGCGACTGAGCTTGAATATCTTCGCTTGTTGCTCCATAAGGAACCACATGTTCGCGGGCTGGGGTATGGGCAACATGCTGAATAGGGAAACCAAATCCCCCAATCCATAAACAGAGAACACAAGAGTACCCCGGGGTCTTGCGTAGCGTGATTTTCGAGAGGTCTGCAGAATCACCCACTGGGTGATTTCAGGTCGAAAGCTGAAACCCGCATCACATATGCCTTTCCGCCCAATGCCGAGAACTCCATTCAAGGAATCGGCAATGATCCAGCTATTACGCAAACCAGTGCGAACCTTCCGGTTGCTGGACGTCTGCCTTGCTTTGAGGGGCGGCTACCCTATCATCAATCCACACTTAACTTCAGGGCCTTGATCGGGCATCGCTCATCGTAGGCCAGCTGGCAGTAGCTT
This sequence comes from Candidatus Poriferihabitans sp., assembly GCA_965220975.1. GTDB lineage: Bacteria > Pseudomonadota > Gammaproteobacteria > Arenicellales > Poriferihabitantaceae > Poriferihabitans. The sequence goes on from OZ244855.1 coordinate 1,768,976, forward strand.
TTGCACAAGACTGCTCTCCATGGTGGTTGAAAACAGCGAGATTGTCATCCGAATGCCAGCCGTTTGCAACACCCCTAATCCTCAAATAGAAAATTTGAAAGCACTTTCAACGCCTTGTGTGGTGTGGTTTTCGAACGGGTTGGCTTTTCACCCAATGGATGATTCTGATTCCAGCCCAAAATCCACAGTCCATCATGCCTTGCGCCAAATAAAGCAATTTCTATTTAAGGATTAGGAACACCACAGACCTAAGGAGTGTTGCACTTCATAGTAGAATGGGGCTTAATTATATTTTTCACTCACTTTACGCAAAAAATTTTCTTTTTCACAGGATTCACATGAACCACGCGAAGCCGCAATACCCCGTCATGAACCCTCTGATAATGGTGTTGATGTAAACAATTGTATGCATCATGTAAATCACGGTTTGATTGCATACAGCAATCCAGACCATAGGCCTTCATTCAGTAATTCGATGTTCTCCAACTACAGCACTTCAAACCTTCCTCGCAAGTTATAAATTGATTCGGGTATCCAGTTGTTCCGCATTTCATGAATCGAGAGTGTGATGAAACAAAGCAAGAGATCAAGACGAACTTCCAGTCGAAAGGCACGACGTCAGCCCAAGTCAGTCGACACAGTCCCCTTCATCAAACGCAAAATCCCCTACTATGAATTTCTGAGTGAAGAGGGGTTGAATGCACTGGAAGACCAGGCTGACTGGCTACTTCAGGAAATCGGGATCGAGTTTCGCGACAATCCTAATGCCTTGAGAATTTGGAAACAAGCCGGTGCCGATGTACAAGATACCCGAGTAAAAATACCGCGAGGTATGGCTCGAGATTTATGCAAATCAATTCCAGAAAAGTTTGTGCAACACGCGCGAAACCCCTCAAGAACTGTAGAAATTGGCAATGATAATCATGTATTTGCTTGCGTATACGGACCACCATTCGTACAGGATTTACAAGGCGGTCGCCGCTATGGTTCTATTCATGATTTGGAAAATCTGGTCAAAATCGCCTGCTCGCTTCCTTCGCTCCACCATACCGGTTTGGTGATTTGCGAACCTTGCGATATTCCAGTATCCAAACGTCATTTGGACATGCTGTATCTGCACATGCGATACAGTGACAAGCCCTTTCTTGGAGCAATCACTGAAAAGTCCAGAGCTCAGGATAGTGTGGACATGACCCGGATTCTGTTTGGCGATGATTTTGTCAAGGAAAATTGCGTCATCATGGGAAATGTAAACACAAATTCTCCTCTATTGGTCGATAAAGTTGTGACCGAAGCTGCAGAAGTTTATTGTGGGGCTGGACAGGCACTTGTCGCAGTACCATTCATTTTAAGTGGAGCCATGGGACCTGCTACTACAGCGGCATCCATAGCTCAGGCACTGGCCGAAGGGATGGCAGTAGGCGCATATACGCAATTAGTACGTAAAGGCGCTCCATTCATTCTCGGTAATTTCCTGTCTTCCATGAGCTTGAAGAGTGGTGCACCCACCTTTGGAATGCCTGAACCCGTTATGTCGAATTTTGTTGTTGGACAGTTGGCTCGGAGACTGAATATACCATTTCGTTGTGGAGGCTCCCTAACCGCATCCAAACTACCCGATGCTCAGGCCGCAGCCGAAAGCGCCGACTCAATGTTCTCGACCATCCTTGGAGGAGCCAATTTTATCTTGCACGCGGCTGGATGGCTGGAAGGTGGGCTGGTCACCGGATATGAAAAACTGATGCAGGATGCGGACCGCCTTGCTGCCTATCAGGTTATGCTCTCGGGTATGCCAATTGATCAAAATGCATTAGCCCGGGATGCCTACCTCGAAGTTGAACCTGCTGGGCATTTCCTGGCTTCCCAACATACCTTGCAAAACTATGAAACGGCTTTTTTCGAATCCAGCATTTCGGATAATGACAGTTTCGAACAATGGCAGGAACATGGATCCCTTGACTCAAGACAGCGTGCCTATCAACGATGGAATGACATCTTGAACAACTATCAAATCCCACCTATGGATGATGGAAAAAATGAAGAGCTTCTCGAATTTATTGAAAAACGGAAATCTGAATTGCCAGACAGTTGGTACTAGCCAGCAATGATCCAGTCGAACTTATCCCATTAAACAACCAAACATCATGTCCAAAGAAAAACCCAGGGCCGCCGCGGTCCCAACGATTCAGATCAAGAATGACCAGATCATCGTAACTCGATGGAGTTTCGCTCCCGGAGCCGAAACCGGTTGGCACAGGCATGCTCATGACTACATTGTAGTGCCACTGACTTCTGGTAAATTGCAGGCGGACTCCAAGCAAGACTCCACAACCATGGATCTAACCACAGGTGTATCTTATTCTCGCCCTGCAGGAGTCGAACACAATGTCATAAATATCAATGATCATGAATTTGAGTTCATTGAAATCGAAATACTGAATCAGAAATAAACACTCAATACAGACCATGCAAAATCACGCAAAAGTTGTTGTCATTGGCGGTGGTGTTGTCGGATGCTCTATCCTGTTTCATCTTGCAAAATTCGGTTGGAAAGATTGCGTGCTGCTTGAGCGAAATGAGTTGACCTCGGGTTCATCATGGCATGCGGCCGGACAGATTCACACCATCTCGTCAGATCCGAATATTTCCAGACTTCAAGGCTATACCATCAATCTCTATCGCGAGCTGGAAGAACTATCCGGGCAATCCGTCGGCATGCACAATACAGGCGGTTTTTATCTGGCTTCCAATCAAGATTGGTATGACTATTTGAAGCGTGAACGATCCAAAGCCAGATATATGGGATTGGATCAGGAATTCATTTCCTTGGATGAACTTGCCAAACTGCATCCACTTATTGACACCAAGCGATATCGCGCAGCACTTTGGGATCCGCTTGATGGCGATATCGATCCTTCAGGAGTAACCTATGCCTATGCGAAATCGGCACAAATTCTCGGAGCTCAGTATCATACCCATACTCCAGTGATCGAGACTATCCAAAGACCCGATAAAAGCTGGGATGTTGTAACGGAAAAAGGCATCATCAATACAGAATTTATAGTCAATGCTGGGGGACTGTGGGCACGGGAAGTTGGACATCTGGCTGACCTAAACCTGCCGGTACAGCCAATGGAACATCATTATCTGTTGACCGAAGATATTCCAGAGATTGTTGAACACGGCGAACGACTCCCGGCAGGAATTGATTATGAAGGCAACATTTACTTTCGACAGGAACAGAAGGGAATGCTTCTTGGCACCTATGAGTCAAGAGCTGAACCATGGTCAGTATCCGGCACTCCACAGAATTTTGGACATGATTTGCTGGATCCCTGCCTTGAACGTATTGAGGAGAAGCTGGCAATCGGATTCGAAAGAATTCCCGCTCTACAGCGTGTCGGAATTCGCAAAGTCATCAACGGCCCCTTTACATTTGGCCCAGACGGCAATCCGATGATTGGACCCGTACCCGGCATGCAGAATTACTGGATTGCGGTAGGGGTCATGGCTGGCTTTTGCCAAGCTGGTGGAGTCGGTCTATGTATAGCGGAATGGATGATTGAAGGTGAACCATCAATTGATGTATGGGCTATGGATATTGCGCGGTTTGGTGATTTTGCTTCGCCTCATTATGGCACACTGAAAGCCAAGGAAAATTATGAAAGACGTTTCATTCTAACCTTTCCAAATGAAACTTTGCCGGCAGCAAGACGTCAGTGCACCACATCAATTTATGATCGATTAATCTCGAAAGGAGCTGTGATGGATGCAAGCTATGGGCTTGAACATGCACTCTGGTTTGCGGATGGCCCAGAAGATGCATTTGAAGAACCAACCTTTATTCGCTCTCGTGCACATGATTATGTGGCGAGGGAAGTCAAGACCGTGCGTGAAGCAGTTGGAGCGATTGAAATCGCAAACTTTGCCAAACATAGGATAACAGGTCCAGATGCTCGAGCATTTCTGGACTCAACTTTTGCGGGATATATTCCAAAACCAGGGCGAATAACTCTCACTCCACTACTCACACGCAATGGCCGACTTTATGGAGACTTGACTGTCGCATGTCTAGATGAGAACCGATTTATGGTATTTGGATCAGGTGCCTATCAAAACGCGCATCGCCGATACTTTGAAAGCTTGCTCCAATCCAAAAGCTACAATGCATGCTATGAGAATGTCTCACGCCGGTATCATGGTGTTGGGATTTCAGGACCACTTTCCAGGAACTTGCTGGAACGAATTTGCCGGGATGATGTTGGCCCCGAAAGTTTGAAATTTCGTGACATTCGTGAAACCTTTGTAGGTGGTGTACCCGCAAAACTCCTGCGATTATCGTTCTCTGGTGAATTGGGATATGAAATTTATGTTCAACCGCAATATCAACTCAAACTGTTTGAGGAAATTGAGATCGCGGGAACGGACATGGATCTTCGCTGGTATGGAGCTCGAGCACTCATGAGCCTCAGACTCGAAAAAGGATGGGGAGTTTGGGGACTTGATTACAGGCCAGACTTTACTGCCTCGGAATCGGATCTTGATGTTTTTATCAATTGGGAGAAAGATTTCATTGGCAAGGCGGCCGCGGCTCAGGAATTTCAGAGCGGACCGCAGAAGAAGCTGGTTGCCATGTCGATTGACAGCCTTATCGACGTTAGCAATGATGAAGCGGTGTGCAAAAATAGCGAATGTGTTGGATACATAACATCAGGAGGCTATGCGCACTATGTCAAACATTCCATGGCTCTTGGGTATATTCCGACTCATCTTGCAAACGATGGAGAATTGCTGGAGGTTGAAATCAATGGAAAAATGGCAACGGCACAAGTACATCTAAAAGCTCTCTACGATCCGACTGGAAAACTTCTGAAATCATGAATCTATATGTTAACGTGGTTATGGGAGTTATGGCTGAAAGTAGTGCGCTGGATGACCCCCTTCCGCCCCTGTCATCAAACCACACTTGACTTGGTGAATTAAGGATGCCGGGAAAATGGGCATGATGAATTCTCCTGATCCTCAAGCAAAATCAGGAAAGCATCTCCAGAGTTCCAGGTATCGTGGTTTTGAAGGGGTCGGCGTTTTGCCCGGTGGGTGATTGCGGTTGCAGAGTCGAAACGTGCGACAGATATGGGGTTGTACCCATCGCAGGACACTCTGTTTGGAGTTTCGGGAATTTGCGAAGTCAAGTGTGGGGAGATGATAGCTTCCGCCCCGTGCACTACTTTCAGCCATAACTCCATATTTTTGTTAATCAAGCCCTATAGCGACCCTGCCGCATAAATGGTCAGTTTCAATTCTCCATCGACCATATCATAAACAGGTTTTCTACCACTTAGGCTCTCACTTTCTCGGAATATGATACCTACACCTTCACCTCGTCGTTCCAGAAAATATCTTCGCTCCACGGTCTTCCCAAGCCCATTATTCAGTGATAGCTCAGAAAGCAAACGGGACAGCAATTCATTGCGTGTAAACTGGTTGTCAATCAGGCTTTCAACCGTAAGTGTATTCGCAAGTGCTCCGGGAGAATGAATTTCAAGTCGATCAGCAAACATAAATAGGCGAATTTTGGAACCGTGGATAGAATAATCCCGGTGGACAACGGCATTAACCAATGCTTCGAACACTGCTCTCATGCTGTATTGCGTTTTTTCTTCCCTGCCAACTTCCTTTCTCGCTGACAACCGATTGTATTGGTAAACAAAGTTATATGCGCTGATGATCTGTTCGTCCAATGGTCCGCGACAATCTTTTGCATCGATCTGATAATTGGCATCTCTATCTTTGCCTCTGTAGAAAACTGCTTGAATAAAACTGTTGTGAATATACAGATCAGGAACAGGGTTACACATTAATATCCCAGCTACTGTTGCGGGGAGAGTATTGTTATGAGATATCAGCAATCGACGCTGACGAAGTGATGATTGTTTGTCATCAATAACAAACCGCATGTAGAGGTTCTTGTCCAGTGTATCCTGGCTGGTATTTGGCACAGCTTGCTCGTCGAAAGAAATAATGCGAACCTGCGAACGACTTTGACCTACTCGTAGCAGATGCTCTGTACTCATTTCCCTTTTGCTGTCCCCATGTCGGTAGAAATAGCCATTACTGCTCTTGTGAAGCCAAAGACTCTTTTCAACCTGCACATAAACCAAATATTTTTCATCACCCGATTCATCTTTCACTAGAACATCGCCGACATAAAAATCCACAAGAGGAGGATCGACTGAATCATGGCAGATTTCACTTATATAATGGACTAGTACGCCGATATTTGAAGGGGCAATACCAATAATTTGGCATGTATTATCCGCAACACCAAAAATTACTGTACCACCGGACTGATTAGCAAAGGCCGCTATTTCATCGGAAAGGCTATTACGGTGTGGTTCTACAACTCGGTTATCATTTATGCGAACCTCCTTGAATTCAACCCCCGAATTTTCACTAGCGTGAACCATTTCCATAACCTGCAAGGCAGTCAGCATAATTGACTCTCCAGATGAATACGCCTGTAGCGCTGTTCAAATGCTTTAGCACCACCTTCCATAGTATCGCAAATACGTTTTCTAATCTCTGTACACTGAAGACTTTCCGACTTCAGGTGTGATTGCCCAGCTACTGCTTTCAGACAATGCACCATTTCGGAATCGCCGTTTACCACAATATTGGCGTTATGAGTGACCACAATGATCTGACGTTTGGTTTTAGTGGATTTCATCGTCTGCACAATCAGACTGTAAATAAGATTGTTATCCAGATCGTCTTCGGGTTGATCAAGCAACAAGGGTGCTTTCCCATAAGCTAGGATAAATGCCAATAATGCTGCTGATTTTTGACCTGGAGAACCCTGACGTAAATTTTTTCTATCCGCCCCATAGGTAATATATAATGCATCTTCGGGGAACCATAACCGAACTTCAATCATTGACTCGTTTGTCAGGTTCTTCAAGTGTGACTTGAAGCGCTCGTCCTGGGCATTCATCTTGTCTAGCCGAATATCAAATATGCGTTGCTTTACTTTTCTCCACCCATCTTTACTCGAGTCAAAAATAACTTTTAGTTCATCAATATCCCTTTGAAAGCGATTTTCTACCTGTAGTAATTTCCTTATTGTCTTCTCTGCACTTATCCAAGGTTCTCCAAAAGCATCAATGGATATCCTGACTGAGTTGTTACTATCTAATACACTCTCCAGAAAGCGTCTTCGGCGATCAGTGAATTCGGTTCGATAGCGTTCAGCCTCATCGGTATTTTTTTTATATTGTTTTGATAATCTGTCACAATGTTGTCTATAACCCTTTATTCGTTGCAACTCTTCTTGTGCCAACGAGTATTTCTGTAGCAATTCAGGATAGACGTTCGGGTCAATTCCTTCTTGCTCCAACTGAGCACATAGCTGTTGATAATCCTCCAGATCCTGATTCAATGCTTTCATCCATTCACTCTTTCCTTTCTCATCCTTCCATTGTCGTAGGCTTTCATCTTGCCTATCGATGATATTCAGAATTTGTTTGATATTTTTTTGCCATCGAACCTGTTTGTCTTGTAGAGCAGTGAGTATTTCAGGGTGCTTATCAAACGGACTCATATTAATCACTGATATATCGACTCCTTCAAATTCCCTGCGCAACCTATCCATTGACTCCTGCCAGTGCTGTTCAATATATTCAATTTCCCGTAACTGCTGCTGTCGCAACCGGTATTTTCGCAACAAGTCTTGATGACCAGCCTGCTCTACCTGTTTTACCTGTCGGGCAAGATCATGTAACTGTCCTTTAAGTTGACTCTCTTCGGAGATCTTCTGTTTTAGTTCTGCCTTCTTCTGGTAGATTTGCTTACAACTGTTGCTGCAATCTCGGAATGCCTTGCGATATTGCTCATGTCCTACCTCAGGTACTCTGTCAATAATTCCTAACAATCCTTGCGGATTGCTTGCTAGTTCGAAAATCTGCTTCTGGCTATAAATGTCGACCGGAAACAAAGAGACTATTTCGCCTTCTTTCTGATACCATTCCCCATCTTCCTCATCCAGTTCTTCCAAAGAAGAAGTGTCTGGATTTTCAGACCAATTGAGACGATAGCGTGTATTTCCCTTTCGATAGTAAAGACACAGATAACTGTCTTTCTCTAATAGGCCGTCTTTCTCTGTATTAAAATAATGTCGGTAGTCCTTTTCCAGTCGATCAGGCAGTTGCCTTTCCTGTCGCAAGGCTAAGCGCATAAATTCGAATAATGTTGATTTTCCTGTGCCGCGACTACCAATTATGGTGTTTAAAAAGGGACTGAAATGACAAATCAGAGGATCTGGACGTCCAAGATATTTGGCATTTTCAATGTGAAAACTTTCAATGACATATTCCGCATGCTGATTTGGTTCTGAGTTCATGTCTCGATTGACCGAGGCACTTCCGTCAATCAATGCAAGGCGAAGCCCTTCAATAGAAGGTGTCCCCATCTTCACCCACGTAAATACATCTGCATTTGATCTAGTGCGTCCATGAAAATCAGATCCAAGAACCTCAGTCCAATCAGTTTTCATCGAGTAATACAACTCCGGCTTGGAATAGTCTTTATCGATCAATTCCATCGCGCGGACATTTGAGTTGATGAGTATTGCTCGAAGTGAATTCCCCTGCATGGACTTAAACAGCCCTTTTCTCTTATCCACATGGGCAGGTATAGCAATGCCATCATATTCTGCGATCAGGTTGATTACTTCATTAGGTGACTTTTCTGTCTCATCATCACATGATCCTCTCGCTCCCTTGTAGCCAACCGCTCCCAAGAAAGTATTTATGTCGCTTGTGTCTTTCGACTGGTCAAATATTGCGAGTATATGTACACCACTCTGGGCTGAAATTTCCACTCCTGGAAACAAGTGTAACTGTCGATACCATGGTTTCTGATTAAGCGAATTTAGTGTTTGCTTGAGTAAATCAATCCACTCTCCGCTGTTATGATCGGTAATCGCTACACAATCAATACCGCTTTCCATGAATCCACGCAACCAAGATTCAGGGGTATTATTTTTATCTATAAAATCTGCTGATGCAGGTGTATGTGTGTGAAAATCAAACTTCCACCATCTTGCACCGGGAAATTGCCATTCACTCATAACCTCACCTTACTGACCACAAAATATGACACCTCAAAATAGCCATTGCCATTGTTTAAGAATTTTCTATCTACTCAATGTTTGCCAACAGGATTGAACGCTTTGGAGTTGAACCGAGAAGATCATTTCAGCCAAAAACCCCATAATTAATTAGGAGCGTATTTTCTACTATGACCCTAGAAACGGAGAAGGGGTTAATAGATGCTATTTTCACGAAGTAGAGACCTCAGATATCGTAACACTCAGTTCAATCCTCCAAATATAGAAATTCAAATGCACTCGCTGCAAGAGTGCACATGTCACTATAGTTATAAATTTTGTTCTGACATTTCAAATGGAAGTATTTTTCCTTTTCAAGCAAATTGGATATGGTGTTTGATCTCTTTTTCGAATATTGGCTCAGCTGCATATCAAATATGCAAAGGTTTCATAGCAGTTATCATTATGCTTTCTGCCGATGAGCGACACATTCGGAAAGCAGGCACAAAATTTCAAACATCATTGTCGCCCCGACTAAAGCGGTATTTCCACTCGGATCAAATGGTGGGGAGACTTCAACCACATCACCTCCCACAAGATTCAATCCCCGCAATCCCCTCAACATCATTTGGGCTTCAAGGGTACTATATCCACCAACCTCGGGTGTGCCAGTGCCGGGTGCATAGACTGGATCCAAGGCATCAACATCAAAACTAATATAGGTTGGTCCATCACCAACAATCTGTCTCGCCTCCTCAACAACTTTTTTCCAGCCAATCTCAAAATACTCTTCAATATAGACGACTCGCATCCCTGAATCATGGCTAAATTTCCAAACATCTGGATCATTCAAAGAGCCTCGTATTCCAATCTGGATGGTTCTCAACGGATCTAGCAATCCTTCATCAACTGCAATTTTAAATGGTGCTCCATGATGAAATCGTGATCCCAGATAATCATCTCCCGTATCGCAATGAGCATCGAAATGAACCAGGCCCACTGGACACTCCCGGGCAATTGCCCTGAAAATAGGTAATGTGATGGAATGATCACCACCCGCGGATAAAGGTACAATTCCAGCTTCGTGAACTTTGCGATAATACTCTTCGATTTCCTGATGACTGCCCTCAAGAGTAAATGGCTTTTGAATCCATGCGTCGCCAATATCTCGCACAATGCATAACTCGTGTGGAAATATTCCAGTAGCCTGATTCATTTTTCGAATCAATGAGGACTGGTTACGTATCTCTCTAGGACCATGCCGAGCACCCGTTCGATTCGTTACACCACCATCAAACGGCACACCGATCAATCCGATATCGATATTCGTGAGTTGCTCGGTATATGGAGCACGCATAAAACTTGGCAATCCGGTATAACGCGGTCTAGTTAGCGGATCTTCGAATTCTGGATAGTCGTCCATCATCAGTTAACCTTTCAATTTTGTTTCTGAATGTATGGTCTTGTATATTCTTCAAATGTATAAGCGGGCGAGACTCAAGCGATTATACGGGCAAGTTGCTTTACAATTTCTGAACATATGCATTTTCATTTGGATCATAAGTTGAATGAAATTGGCGCTTAGAGATCTTTTCTGACCCAGTTTCAGTTGTAATTGACTCAATTTAAATATTCGTAACTACTCGCCCCATGAAAAACCGATGTAGCGGGTGGAGTGTATATCGACGGGTTTGAAGTGTTGCCGTATTTTACAGTTTTTCTTCCAGTATTCTCACTGCGTCCCCTTTCAGCACCAGTTCGATCGCAGTCAGTGGATTGTATCCGGGCAGGCTCATCATTTGCAGGCAACCGGTGACTCGACAACAGGCTTGCGCCATCTTCACGGAGCGGAAGGTTCCGGACATTTTCTGCTTGACCTTGCTCATTCGGTGAAATCTTTCCGCGGCGTTGTTGCTGCAGGGACAGAACGGGTTGCAGGCAAAGCGCAAGATCTCATTTTCCGCTACTTCCTGATTGGTTTTCACCAGCAGTTTCAGCATCCGTTTTGCCCAGCGATGCTGGTGCGCATCCAGGATGAACTGAAGATCGCGTTGCAAGTGGGCGAGACAGATTGAATGATCGCATCGGGTATAGTTGAAATAGCTGGCCCAGCGATCATGCACCAGTACCGGATGATGCGGTTCGCCTTCCTGGCCCTTGCTCCGAGTGCCTCCGTAGCGCGGGATGATGTTGATTTCGTCGATCGCTTCCTGACCCCGCTTCGCGTGCACCAGCATCAGCCCGGGATCACCGGAGGTACAGGTGTGTATCCAGTAGTTTTTCCGGTTGATCCGAATCGAGGTTTCGTCCACGTGCAAGACCGGCATTTGCAGTAGTTTTTGGGTTGCGACCGGTTCCCGTTCCTCCAGCGCCCGATGAATCCGCAAGACCCATTCAATCAGGGTGGATTCCGAGATCAGTCTGCCGGTCATCGACTTCAGCAGTTGCGCGGTGCGCCGCACCGGGACCATCTGCGAGACCGGCAGATTGACCACCAGGGCAATCACGCCGGTGCCGTACTGCAAGAGACCGTGAAAATGCTCGGGAAACGAGCCCCGAGAGGTCTTGTTGCAGATCGGACAACACTTGATTTCGGCATCGACATGATGCTCGTGGGTGATAAACACCACCTCTATCAGGGTCCGCCGTTCATGATCCTGTACGGCGATGCGGGTCAAGTCATGACCGCAGTGTTGACCATGCTCAACCAGCGAGATTTCCATGGTCTGTTCAAGGCGGGCATTGCTGCAGTCGTCATGCGACTGCTTGCGCCGCTGATGGCCGGACCGGATCTTCGACCTGGCGGTCTGGTCCGGGCTGACGGTCGTACTCGGCAAGCCCGAATTCGCGGGGGTCTTCGGCGCGTTCTTCTCCATCAGCATCATCGGCACTGTCTCGAACAGGGCCGGCAGCGACTGGAACAGCATGATCACCTCCCCCGAACACTGGCCGGCAGCCCGGAGCTGTTCAAACTGGCCCTTCAGACCAGACAGACTCTTCTCGACCACTGCCGTACTCAACGCTCCGCCTTGCGCTTGATGTCCTGACGCTGATTCGGCGTCGATCCGGCATGACGAGACCAGTGCAAGCGGTCAATCGCAAAGTTGTACCACACCACTTCGGTGACCACCCTGGCCTGATTTATGACCTGCAACTCAAGCCGCCGCCAGTCCGACAACAACTCGTCATGTAATGCCGAGCGGTAGCCCGACAGCATCACCGCACAGGCCAGGGATTTCAGGATCCCGATCAGCTCGACATGATCCTGCTCCTCGTAATCATGCCGATATCGGTAGCGCTCCGGAGCCTTGCGGGTGCTCCCGAGACAAGGAGGATCGGAAAAAACCAGCTCCCTGCCCTCGAACGGATAACTCTTCAGGAAGGCATGACAGCAGCCATGAATCAGCTGCACCGGACAGGCACAGGAAAAATCCGCCAGGGCCCGAGGATCCAGTTCCAAGCCAATATTGAGCATCGCCGGCGGCTTGCGCTGCATGATCGCGTCACCGCCCAAATGCGTCTCGATGTACGCATCATGCGGCGGCATCATGCCAATCAGGGGTAGACACAAACCCGACGTCGCCTTGGAACCCAAACAGGCCTTGCCCATGAAACAGACCGATGGAACGATTCAGACCGGTACCATAGGTAAAAATCCCGTAGGTAAAAATCAGAAATTTGTCAAGTACTTTTCGATCGTGTTATTTCAAGTACAATTTAGGGGGGCGAGTAATTACAAGAGAAATTAAACTCCCGCTGGCGGGTCTTCCGGCAAAGACTGCAAATAATCGCATAAAGACGGAATGGGAATCTGATAACGGTTTGGGGGTTCTCTTGTTTCAATCAAAACACCAGCATGCAAGGCCTCTGTCAGAAAATCTTCTATAGGCTCTGCTTTCTTATTTCGTGCAAATTCAGCAATATGAAGAATATCATCCAAGCTCAAGAGATTATTCTTTTCTCGCGCCATCATAGCCAATTTCTTGTAAATCCATAGCTGACCAGAACATCTTCTAATAATCATTGCGTAATAACTCTCTTTGCGCTTTTGACCCTCTTCCAAGACCTGTTTCAGTAATTCTTCCTTGATCTGACCCCCGTTCTTGGATATGACACGAGAAGCAGCTACCGATACTCGACAGATGTGCTGAGGCCATCCTTGTGATAATTCTGCTAAGTGTTTCACCCATTTCTCAAAATCTTCCTGTGAACCTCTAAAGTTATAAGACTGAAAAATGCTCCTTACTACTTCGGAACTCTCCTCATGCGTTAACAACCCAAGAGTTACCACTCGCTCATCAGGCGGTCTAGAGAGACCACAGCGGCTTAAAATTTCCTCAGTATCGCTCAAACCAAAAAAAACGGTTACTAGAGGCATTTTATCGGGCGGGTTGTGCAAGCAGTCCACGACTCCCTGAGTTGTTTTTTTCACCGGAGTGTTCTGAGCCTCGTCAACGAAAACCACGATTCGGAAGCTTTTCAATAAGTTTGCTACACCCTGAAAAACACGTTGCGAATATACCTTGGATTTCTGTTCACTACTCGGCTTCCCACCTATAGAAATACCCGCAATGCCAACTCCTCTTTCCAAAAGGTCCTCATACATCTTTCGACCGATTTCCATTATTCTTTCTAACTTTTTTACACTAATACCGGATGATATTTCTGAAAGTCTTTTGCTTTCTGCATTCGCTGCATCCACTAGAAGCATAACAATCTCGATTGAGGATTCTAGATTTTCAGGTTTGATATTCACGGCAACCCATGGATCATCCGGGGTTGAATGCAGTCGAACTGCCTCCATGCACTCTAGCATCAGTGCAGTTTTACCCGCTCCTGGTGCTCCCTGATAAATGATTGAACCTCCACCTATATGTCCATCATGAAGACTGTTGATAGTTTTTCGGAAGACTTCGTATTCGTCATTACGGCCGCGAAAAAAAGCTTCACGCCCAACTTCAGCACGGTCGGTCAAATCCAGCCACTCTTCTAGAGGAAGAGGTTTTGCAGGCTTTGGCTTAGGAAAAAGAATTTGATTCACAGATCGGTCGTGGAATTGTATTAACGATGAAGGTATGGAAGAACGCTTCCATCCCAGATACGAGTCAATATTAACTTTGCAAAGAGACGTATCGACTTATTTGAACTCCCCATTTCACTGTAACATTAGTCATGTAATATCCGAAATGCGCTTCTTATACCTCACACGCATACCAGATTCCTCAAATTGATATTGGTTTCTATATTTTTTACTACCCCAGTTCAAGTCCGAAGTGCAACACTACCCTCCGATTGCGAACCCATGAACGGAGTTGTAACGGTGGGCATGGTTGCGAGTGCAAGATGAGCACCGGTATCTGGCCATGCTGGTCAGTGGTGGTGACCATCTCACCAGGAGTGGAATCATATACGGGATTGTCGGGTTGCGCAAGGTCCGGCAAAGGCCGCCCGATTCTCTTCACCAACAGCGAGAGTCGACGGGGTCGCTTGCCGTCCCATTGGGTAACCTGTTGACAGGAAAGGAAAAGTAACCGGAATGCCGGATGACACGGTCAGGCCTGTCCCGCATCGGCCAAGGCATCTGGAGATTTCTCTCTCTTGTCGCCTGGCGCGAAGCGCCCGGTTCTGCCCTTGTGGCAGAACGCCAGCACGCACCAGGCGAGGCCGCTCCGGAGTGGCGAACCCGTCAAAGAGCGGGAAATGGAGAATGGCTGTTCGTTCCGGTGGTCATCGTCAGTCCGCGGGGGTTCGCTGCCGGTCTTTCACTCAAGCGACATCCAGCCCATGGAAGACTTCATGCGGGGTCCGGTAGCCCAGGCACTTGCGCGGGCGGTGATGGAGACGGTCTTCCACGGCCTGGACCGGTTGCGGCCGGATGGCGCTCGGATCCGTGCCTTTCGGAAAGTACTGGCGAACCAGCCCGTTGGTGTGCTCGTTCAGGCCCCGTTCCCAGGAATGGCAGGGGGTAGCAAAATAGAACCCGGCCTGCAGGGCCGCCGCGATCGCCGGATGACCGGCAAGCTCCTTGCCGTTGTCTGCCGTGCAGGTCAGAACCCGGTCCCGCAACGGGTGCATGCGTCGGATCAGGGCCTCGCTGACCGCCTTCGAGGCCTTGCCCTCCAGCCATTCGAGCACGGTGTATCGGGAAGCCCGGTCGACCGGGGACAGCAGTGCCCCGCGGTGCCTTGCGCCAATGATAGTGTCCAGCTCCCGGTCTCCAATGCGGACCTTTTCCTCAACCACCTGCGGACGCTCCGAAATGTCCACGCGAGCCGGAATGTGACCCCGCCCCGCATGCCGTCCACCGCGCCAGTTCGGCTTCTTGCCGCGCCGTCTGAGCAGCCGGTACAGATCCCCGCCCTCCTTGCGGTTGCGCCGTATGTACTGGCAAATCCATTCGTGACTCGCCATCTCCTCGCCCTGCACGCGGACACGACCCGCAATCGGTTCCGGACTCCAGCCCTCCCGAAGCCGGTCTTCAACCACCTGCCACCTATGCGGCGTCATCTTGCACAGAACGCTCGAGACTTCCCGGCGACGACAGGCGGCCTTCTGCTCGGCCTGCCGGTGCCGATACCCACGCTGACCCCGGTTCCGAGCCACCTCCCGACTGATGGTGCCGGGATCGCGGTTCAGCAGCTTCGCAATCTCGCGCTGCGATTTTCCACTGGACAACAGCACCTGAATCTGGCATCGTTCGCTATACGCTAGCTGGTGGTATTCGTTCGACATGATCATTCTCCATGAAGTTTTCAAAACCGGGATGGTCTACCACCCGCTGGCTCTTTGCAACAGCTCCATGGGCAATGACCGAAACAACACCCCCTCAACACAGGGTGTTGCACTTCATAGTTGAATGGGGGAAATAAACCGGCATGGAACTATGGGAAAAAATTATTATTGGCATTCTGATGCTGTTGGTGGTATTGTGGTTTCTACCCGGAACACGAAACATGATCGAAGCCAGCAAGGATGCTCCCAAGGATTGGATGGGGCTTCTGATACCCATGAGTGCCGTTATACTATTCATTATATTTTTGATATTCACGCTGTAAGTCAGATTGTCACACTCAAACACGAATGACTTTGAACCATTCCTATCTTATGCATGGAATCGGTGCTCGCAATACCCCAGCTTCGCCAGTTCATTATCGAATGCAAAGCAACAGCCAATAAACAAGCACCGGAATGGAAACAGTCTATTCATGCAATCATGGAAAAGTTCTCTGAATAAATTTATAACTAACAGCGATAATAGCTACAACTCAAGCCCTCTTGCGATTTATGCAGCACAAGAGGGTATTCTGTTGGAGAAAAATTCCAGTCCTCCGCCCTGAACGCCCAAAGTAAACCCTAATCCTTAAATAGAAAATTTGAAAGTACTTCCAACGCCTTGTGTGGCGTGGTTTTCGAACGGGTTGGCTTGTCACCCAATGGATGATTCTGATTCCAGCCCAAAATCCACAGTCCATCATGCCTTGTGCCAAATAAAGCAGTTTCTATTTAAGGATTAGGGGTAAATATTTCTTTGACTGCAATCAAAAAATAAGAGATACTAAGCATGTGAAAAATAGTAGATCTTTCTATTGGATTGTATCTACCTAGTTTTTCGGTTAATTTATTCAACAAATATCTATATTTATACGGAGTTGCATAATGAAACGTCGAGATCTTTTAATCGGAGCTGCCGGAGGTACAGTAACCGCCGCTGCTGTTACTCTATCCGGTTGTACCGACGATAAAGCTGCCAAGCAAGCACAAGAAGAGGCTTCCAGACTCAAAACCGAGCTCGAACTTGCCCAAGCAGAAATTGAACAACTGAAGCAGGCCGCCGTCGAAGCCCCTGCTGTTGTAGCCGATCGAGTCGAGATTGCAATCGTCTCGACTTGGCCGAGAGACTTTCCTGGTCTAGGTACTGGAGCTCAGCGGTTTGCCGATCGTTTGACCACCATGAGTGAAGGACGATTTGTGGTTGAATACTTCTCGGCTGGAGAGAGAGTTGGCGCATTTGACTCTTTTGACGAAGTAGCCTCTGGTAATGCCCAGATCTACCATGGTGCAGATTATTACTGGAAAGGCAAACATCCGGGCTGGGCTTATTTCACAGCAGTGCCTTTTGGACTTACTTACACCGAAATTAATGCGTGGATCCGCTTTGGTGGAGGGCAGGAATTATGGGATGAATTGGCCGCTGAATACGGTCTCAAGAACTTGATGTGTGGCAACACTGGTGTCCAAATGGGCGGATGGTTCCGCAAGGAAATGAATTCTGCTGCCGATTTTCGAGGACTGAAAATGCGTATACCTGGACTTGGCGGGGATGTTCTGGCAAAACTTGGCGCCTCACCGGTTTCACTGCCAGGAAGCCAGATTTACGAAAATCTGATATCCGGGGCGGTCGATGCAACAGAATGGGTAGGTCCATGGAACGATGAAATCATGAAATTCTATGAAGCGGCCAAATACTACTACTTTCCGGGCATGCATGAGCCTGGAGCCATGCTAGCCGCCGGCATCAACAAAGCCTTCTGGGATGGACTTTCAAATACGGACAAAACCATTATTGAATCAGCAGCAAGTGCCGAAAATGATGTCATGATGTCCGAATACAACGCCAAAAATGGTGATGCACTGGCCCGCCTGATCGCCGATCAAGGCGTTGAATTGCGTCGATTTAGCGATGATATCTATGATTCATTCGGTGAAGCTGCTGCTGAGGTGTTCGCTGAAACCGTTGCTCACAGTGATTTGGCAAATCGAATTCACCAGAGTTTCGAAAATGCTCGCTCCAAAGTTGGTGGTTGGGCGAAGATTTCAGATCAGGAATACATGCGCCAGCGCAACCGAGTATTAGGGCTATAGTCGGATTTTTTTACCTAGTTCGTACCCGACGACGATGTCTATTTTGGCTTTGGTCGTCGGGTTCCTTTTTACTTGACCTTCGTGTCAAAACAAAAGTATCTCTCTGATCTTTTTCTGAGATATGCCGCGGCTCTGGGAGTAATCGCGGTTTTCCTGTTTCTTTTTGACAACTTTCTAATCTACTGGTTTGAGCAACCGGGTCTTCGGGCTTTTCTCGGCCATGTTGGGCTGTTTGCCCCGCCTTCTTCAGAACTCAACAGCAATCAAATTCTTTCTGGCTGGTTGCAGTTCTCAGGATTTATTCTGATCGTCATCGGCATTGGCGTGCTGTGTGCATTATCACCATCAAGATCTCTCGATGATGATGCCGAACTGTATACATGTATTTCCGCCTATATCGTGCGAGCGGCTTTCTGGGCAGCACTCTTGATTGGCATTGTCGACATGCTAATCTCCTTCCTCCGAGTTGAAGGCTTCCTGCCAATGGTGGTTGGTGATCATTTAGCAACTCAATTGGGACGTTCGGTTTTTCGGGGTACCTTCGTTCATTATCCGCTACTGGCTATCGGAGCATTGATCGCTCTCTACCATCGTGGCCTGGGATTCACATGGCTGGCTCTTCTGATCGTGGCTGCCGAATTTTCGATTGTGATCACTCGTTTCATCTTCTCCTACGAACAGGCCTTCATGGGAGATCTTGTTCGCTTTTGGTATGCCGGCTTGTTTCTGTTTGCCAGTGCCTACACGCTATTGCATGATGGACATGTGCGAGTGGATGTTTTCTATGCCAACTTCACGGACCGAGGTAAATCACTGGCAAATATCATTGGCTGTCTTCTATTAGGCTTGCCTCTTTGCTGGAATATTCTCTACCAGGGCATGCATGGAAAAGGCAGTGCCATAAATAGTCCATTACTTAGTTTCGAAATATCACAAAGTGGATTCGGAATGTACACAAAATATCTGATGGCTGGTTATCTGATTATCTTTGCTGCGAGTATGGCCATTCAGTTCATCGCGCTACTCATTCAGAGTATCTCGAATTACCGATCACCATCCACTGAAACCGCAATGAGCGAGCCTTGATCCATGGAATTGGTTTTTTTAGGGATCCTGATCCTGTTAATGATCCTCGCCTTAAGCTCAGGTTTTCCCGTTGCATTTGCACTACCCGGCTCTGCGATTGGTTCAATCGCCCTGGCTGCGTTTTTTGGATATGTTTTTACGGGTGATCCCAGCTCGTATTTTGCTCAAGATGGGCCAATTGAATGGCTCACAGCCGGGGTCACAAATTTCAGGAGTCTGTACTGGGAAGTTGAGCGAGATACCTTAATCGCAATACCTTTGTTTGTGTTTATGGGGATTATGCTCCAGCGTTCGAAGATCGCTGAAGATCTGCTGGTCGCAATGGCTCAACTGTTTGGACCCATTCCAGGAGGACTCGGTATCTCGGTTGTTTTTGTTGGCGCTTTACTGGCCGCCACGACAGGAATCTTGGGTGCCACTGTCATTGCCATGGGATTAATCGCCCTGCCCGCAATGCTCCGACACAACTATTCAAAACCGATTGCGACCGGAACAATTTGTGCTTCTGGAACTTTGGGTCAAATCATCCCACCTTCCATCGTTCTGATCATACTGGCTGATCAGCTAGCAAATGCTACCGATCAGGCTCGAACAATGAGACAAGCCGATTATCGAGAATCAACCGGTGAATTCTCTATGCCGGCAGAAATGGACATAACGTCTGCGAGTGCCGGTGACATGTTCATGGGCGCGCTGATTCCGGGGCTTCTACTGGTTGGAATTTACATGTTGTATATCCTGATACGCGCCCTCCTGAAGCCCGAAATTGCTCCACCGGTTCCGCATGAGGGCCGCTATGACCGGGATTTCTTCCTGTCAATCGGCTTATCCCTGATTCCACCATTGGTCTTGATATTCGCGGTTTTAGGTTCGATCGTAACCGGCGTGGCAACAGTCAACCAGGCGGGAGCAATCGGTGCTGTTGGAGCCATCATTATGGGCGGATATCGGCTGTCACCACCAGGCCCTAGGCGGTTCATTCCCCTGATAATTTCACTTGCATCCTTGATAGTCATATTCCTATTGCAACGAAATTTTGATCTGAATATCAAAAATATTGATGCACAGGAAGACACATTCGGATTGATCTGCGCTCTGATTGCCGTAGCCTTTCTTGTCGGTTCCATACTGTTCAGTACCTGGCGCACATTCATTATCAATAACACTCTCAGGGAAGTAATGATAGATACCGCCAAGACCACGACCATGGTCTTCATCATCCTGCTTGGGGCCGCCATGTTGACGGCTGCATTTCGAGGATTCGGTGGTGAACATCTGGTGCGTGATTTTCTGACCGGTCTGCCCGGCGGATTCTGGACTCAATTCATTGTAGTAATGGCGGTCATCTTCCTGCTGGGCTTTTTTCTGGATTTTATCGAGATTGCTGTTGTTGTCGTGCCGATTGTTGCCCCAATCCTCCTCGCTGATCCTTCAGCCAATGTTACCGCTGTCTGGCTAGGTGTCATGGTTGGCCTAAACATACAAACATCATTCCTGACACCTCCTTTCGGATTTGCACTGTTTTATCTCAGAGGCGTTGCTCCAAAAAGTGTCAAGACCACACAAATCTACAAAGGAGCTGTTGCATTTATTGCGCTCCAACTTTTGGGCTTGGCCATAGTCGGCTATTATCCGCCTTTGGTCAACTACATGCCAAACCGAACGTTCCTGACCGCGGATACTGCTCCTCCTCCAGTCAATCCAAGGCTTCAACACTGTATAGAAGAACAAATCTTCCCAGTCTATCTGGAAGAGGAAGAGCGAATTGTGATGGCCATAGAAAACGCTCGACAGGTCGATATTTCCGCGCTTCCAGAACGTTATCAAACTCCTCTTGGCAACAGTTTCGAGTTGGCCGAAGAAACATTTAGTCTGGTGAATCAAGCTCTGACCTCAAAGACTATTCTTGAAGACTATGTTCAAGACTACAAGGATATTCATGCAACAACCCGACAAATCCAAATCAGAATTCGCAATATTGATCAGCGAATCAAGTCTCTGGAAAATCGAATTCGGAGACTCGAGAGGGGTGGTAGCAGCGAACGAGAGGTTGAACGCTTCAAGAGCACACTCTATGATTTGGGTCTTGAGCGCAGAACCTTGATGGACCAGCTGCCTACAAACTGGGAAAATCAGCGCGCCGAACACAAAGCGCTTGAGAAAAACAGTACCTCAGATCTAACTGCCTACAGAAGAAATGTTGATGCGGCCTATGAACCGGTCAAGCAGGTACTTGCCGTATTGAATGAGCAAGAGGCACTGACCAACATGAAACAAGATATCGAAAGTTTGCGATCACTGCTAGAGACCAACATTACCTCTGAAAATGTCGACAATGTTATCGAGCAGTTCACATTAACGGAAATAGATTTGGGAGCCTTGACTGGGGTTGAAGCCATCCGCAATTCCCTGACCGATGCACGACGAGCCATAGCTAGGCCGGAGCCAGATACTGGACTTGCCAAAGAACATTATCGGGCCGCTCTTCTGGAACTTGATCAGGAATTGGCATGGAGACAATCCGCAAATATCCTGCAGGAGGACCTGCAAGCTTATGACGATGCTATTAAGGGCACAATTGGTGTGCGTCTGCAAACTCGTCTTGATAAAGAACTAGCTAAAGATGTCGCTGGATGTTTATCAAGACATCGGGACATCTCGATGCGGTTCTGAGAAAGCCGGATTCATCAAAGCAAAATTTTCCCTGCACTCTTCATAATTCGTCAGGTATACCTGTTATTTCCATCGGTAACTGATGGCAACTAACCACGAAGCAGTCTGAAGACCATTCGCTGGAATAGCATCTTGAATCTAACAGGAGTCCAAATATCCCGATAAGTTTTCGGGAAATTGAAGATGTTGTCGGGGCCAACATTCTTCCACCTCATAATTGGTGAATTTGAGTTGATTTATATCGAATTTACCATATATTATCAAAAATCGATAAGCTTAGGTAAAACAACTTGATATGGACCCAAGACAGAATCCTTATGCACCTGGCGCAGGTTCGCCGCCGCCGGAACTCGCAGGTCGCGATGAATTGATTGAAAGGGCCGCCGTGGCTCTGGATCGCATTCGAGCGGGAAGGTCGGCTCGGAGCCTGATACTACATGGGCTACGAGGGGTCGGAAAGACTGTCCTGCTGAACCGAATCAGTCTGGATGCTGAAGCTCGAGGCATTGCCAGTGTCAGAATGGAAGCTTCCGAGGGACGGTCGCTTCCCTCCTTGCTGATACCAGCCCTACGCTCGACACTTTTGCGTTTCAGTCGAGGCGGTGCACTCAAAGACAATGTGCTCAGGGGGATGAAAGCACTGGCAGGTTTCACACGTGCCTTGAAAGTAAAATACCAAGATATCGAGTTGAGCATTGACATCGAATCCGAAACCGGACTCGCAGACAGCAGTATTCTCGAAATGGATCTCTCGGACCTACTGTCAACTCTGGGCAAGACTGCGATCGAAAGAAATACTGCAATCGTGCTCTACATTGATGAGCTGCAATACGTCCCTAAAGATCAGCTTGCCTCTCTGATTGCAGCACTGCATAATACCGCACAGGAGCAATTACCCGTCGCCATGATTGCGGCGGGTCTGCCGCAGATGATCGGGCGTACTGGCGATGCAAAGACTTATTCCGAACGGCTTTTTGAATTCGCTCATATCGACCGTCTAGATAACAGCGATGCCCACAAGGCTCTGACCGTACCTGCTGAAAATGAGGGAGTCTTTTACAGTGCAGACGCAATTTCGGACATTCTGCGGCAGACTGAGGGATATCCCTATTTTCTCCAGGAATGGGGCAAGCACAGCTGGGAAATAGCAGATAATTCTCCTATTCAAATCGAAGATACGCGGCATGCTACTGTCACTGCACTCGCCGAACTCGACGCAAGTTTTTTTCGTGTGCGTTTTGACCGACTGACTCCGTTGCAAAAGAACTACATGCGTGCCATGGCTGAACTAGGTCCCGGTCCGCATCGATCCGGCGATATCGCCAATATGTTGAATCGGAAAATCACCACGGTTGCACCTACACGCAATTCGTTGATCTCCAGAGGAATGATATACAGTCCGTCCCACGGAGACACGGCGTTCACTGTGCCGCTTTTTCACGATTTCATGAAACGCATTATGCCGCTTGATATATCCTAGGTTATTCCCAATGAAGCGGAAAATTAGTTGCACCAATGGCATGCAACATTTTTGTTTCGAGACTTCATGAATGGAGTCCTGAAATGACTAATGACCTTACCTTTGGCAGTCTGGACTGCTGGAGGATGGAGGATATGCCGCTGAATTGCCGATTAATGCAAATCTGATCCAATGCTTCTATTGCATTCGATAATGTGGGGATTTTGGCTAGTAAGAACGAATATTTTCTAGTCCAGGCCCGATACCCGAACTTTTTTTGATGTATAATGCTTTTAGCCAGTACCAAAAAATGGAGTGTCAGATGCCGAAACTTGAGAACTTGATAAAGTGACTGCTTCCGAGGATCTCAAAACAACACTCGATGGGCAAAAATTCAGCACTATTCTTGCCGACCCTCCTTGGCGTTTTGTTAATCGAACTGGTAAAGTTGCACCGGAACATCGACGTCTTGGGCGCTACGAAACATTAAGTTTCGACGAAATCGCCGCATTGCCCGTAACGGATTTTTTAAACGAGCCATCACATTGCTATCTATGGGTTCCTAACGCCTTGCTACCCTTGGGTTTGGAGGTCTTGGAGTGGAGTTATGGGGTTTCGAATACAAGACTAACCTAGTCTGGCATAAGATAAGAAAAGATGGGGGGCCAGACGGGCGTGGCGTCGGATTTTATTTCCGTAACGTAACCGAATTGATCTTGTTTGGCGTTCGAGGTAAGAATGCAAGGACGCTTGATCCTGGAAGATGTCAAGTCAATTTTATGGCTACTAGAAAGCGTGAACATTCGCGCAAGCCAGATGAACAGTATGAAATAATTGAAAATTGTAGTCGAGGCCCATACTTGGAGCTTTTTGGGCGCGGCCAGCGGGAAAACTGGACTGTTTGGGGTAATCAGGCTAAGCCCGACTACAAGCCAGACTGGCCTACCTATGCCCACAACTCTGCGTCACTAGCGTGAATCTTTCCACGCTCACTGACTCTGGCTTTGATGTTCGAACACAAAACCATGTAGAGGCTGTGCTTGCTGGAGATTTCCAGGAACCTTTGCGTGAGTTATGTATGGTGCTTATGGACTTCAAGATCGCCGATGGAGAACTGATTCGTGGCGGTGGTGGTGAATCTGCCCCAACTCAACGACTACGTCGGGCTTTTAATGATCTGGGATGGCACAAGAGAAATATTGAAATCAGCAAGGTTGTCGATGGAGAACATCGTGCTGGAACGACGCATGAGATTGACCACGTAAGGCAAACTGAAAGAGGGTCGGTTGCACTTGAAATCGAATGGAACAACAAGGATCCTTTTTTTGACCGCGATCTCGAAAATTTTCAGCGTCTGCATGCAGAAGGAGCAATTAGTGTGGGCATTGTCGTCACACGTGGAAAATCGCTGCAAAACCAGCTGGTGAAAATTGTTTACACTTGTGCCAGAAACAATCGGGTTTCGAACTATGCCACCCTTGGAAAATTTGGGGTAACCCCAACAATACGCCAAAGGCAGATGGTTGAAGAAAATGATGAAAATTTTGCGGCAGTCTGGGCAAAAAATTTTGTGGCTGACAAGTTTGGAGCATCAACCACGCATTGGGAAAAACTGCAAAGTCGCATTGAGCGTGGTGTTGGCAATCCATGTCCACTGCTGTTGATTGGGATCCCGTCTACAGTAGCCATTAGGCATCGGATTGAATGAGTGGCACTTACATCGTTACGGGGCAGATGTAGGACACGAACATTCCTGAACTCTGAACGAGCCTACCCCACCAGACTCTTTTCAATATCGGTAGTGTCTAGGCTTGTAAGGTCCATCGACCGAAACGTTAATGTAGTCGGCCTGTTGCTTCGTGAGCGTCGTCAATTTCGCTCCAATCTTGTCAAGATGCAACCTTGCCACCTCTTCATCAAGATGCTTCGGCAAGACATGCACATCATTTGCATACTCGGCACTCCTGTTCCACAACTCGATTTGTGCCAGCACCTGATTGGTAAAACTGTTTGACATCACAAAACTCGGGTGCCCAGTAGCACAACCCAAATTCACCAGTCGCCCTTCAGCAAGCAGGATTATCCGATTACCGTTGGGCAGTATAATTTGATCAACCTGGGGCTTGATATTCACCCATTCATAGGATTTCAAGGCTGCGATTTCGATTTCATTGTCGAAATGCCCGATATTGCAGAGAATCGCCTCGTTTTTCATTTTCAGAATATGTTCATGCGTGATCACCTCATAGTTTCCGGTAGCCGTAACAAATATGTCTGCAATTGAACAGGCATCGTCCATGTCAACAACACGATAACCTTCCATGGCAGCCTGTAATGCACAAATCGGATCGACTTCTGTAACCCACACGGTTGCACCCAGACCCCGAAGTGATTGCGCACAGCCCTTGCCAACATCGCCATAACCAAGCACAACAGCAATCTTGCCGGCAATCATGACGTCGGTCGCCCGCTTGATTCCATCGACCAGTGATTCACGACAACCATACAAGTTATCAAACTTGGACTTTGTAACAGAGTCATTGACATTGATTGCTGGGAACGGCAACTCATCATTCTCCGCCATCTTGTACAGTCGATTCACACCGGTTGTTGTCTCTTCGGTCACGCCCTTGATTCCTTTCAGGCGACGGCTGTACCAGTTTGAATCAATTTCCAGTTGTCTGCGGATGGCGGCATAGAGGGCCGTTTCCTCCTCATTGCCCGGATGCTCAAGGATTGAACGATCATCTTCCGCTCGAGCCCCTAAAATCAGGAGCAGGGTCGCATCACCCCCATCATCCAGAATCATGTTCGGCCCTTTTCCATCTGGCCAGTCCATAATTCGATTGCTGAATTGCCAGTACTCATCCAAGGTTTCACCCTTGAATGCAAATACCGGTATATCCCGATCAGCAATCGCAGCTGCCGCGTGATCCTGCGTCGAAAAAATATTGCAGGAGGCCCAACGGACTTCGGCACCTAATGATGTTAAGGTTTCGATTAATACAGCTGTCTGAATGGTCATGTGCAATGATCCGGCAATACGCGCTCCCTTGAGCGGCTGTGATTCGATATGCTTTTGGCAAATCGAGACAAGTCCGGGCATTTCCGAGCGAGCCATATGAATTTCCTTGCGACCCCATTCGGCAAGGGATATATCTGCTACATGGTAGTCCAAGGATACTTCTTTGAGTGGTTGAGTAGACATGGTTCTATTCATTGGAAATCAGTATTCAATTTAAACCAGCATCGGACCTGAGAATATTGGCCTTGTCGGTTTTCTCCCAAGAAAACTCCACTTCAGTTCTTCCAAAATGTCCGTAGGCAGCCGATCGACTGTAAATCGGTTTCAACAGATTCAGATCCTGCAAAATTGCTTTGGGACGCAAATCAAAATGGATCTTGATCAACTTTTCAATGTGTTCGTTGGGAATCGTGCCGGTCCCGAATGTCTTCACCATGACTGAAACCGGCTCAGCCACGCCAATTGCATAGGCGGCCTGAATTTCGCATTTCTCGGCAAGACCTGCTGCGACAATGTTTTTTGCAACATAACGTAGTGCGTAAGCAGCAGAACGATCAACCTTTGAGGGATCCTTTCCAGAAAAAGCTCCACCGCCATGATGTGCTGAACCACCATAAGTATCCACAATAATCTTGCGTCCAGTCAACCCGCAATCGCCATGGGGACCACCAATTACAAACCGTCCTGTTGGGTTAACCAGATACCGAGTATCAGAGGTAAGCATACTGGTCGGAATAACTGGCTTGATGATTTCCTCCATAACTGCCTCTTTGATCGTTTCCGATCTGATATCTTCATGATGTTGCGTTGATATGACCACTGTATCAATCGCAACAGGTTGATCATTCTCATACCTCACCGTCACTTGAGACTTGGCGTCAGGACGCAGCCATTCTAGAACCCCGGACTTTCGTACTTCGGCTTGCTTCCTCACCAGTCGATGTGCACAGGTTATGGGAAATGGCATCAAGACATCGGTTTCCTTGCAGGCATAGCCGAACATCAACCCCTGATCACCTGCTCCTTGATCAAGGTCAACTCCCTCACCCTCGTTTACTCCTTGCGCAATATCTGGAGACTGCTGATCCAATTTCACATGAACATCGCAGCTCAGATGGTCAAAATACAATTCGGGAGAATCGTACCCGATCCTCTGGATTTGATGTCTAGCTACCTGTTCATAGTCCACATTGGCGTTTGCGGTGATCTCTCCAGCAATCATAACCAGTCCGGTAGTAACCAGAGTCTCGCAGGCAACCCTCGATGCAGAATCTTGTGCAATTAGGGTATCCAGAATTGCATCTGAAATTTGATCAGCCACTTTGTCGGGATGACCTTCCGATACGGATTCCGAAGTAAATAGATAAGAATTAGACATTATTTGGATATTCGACTCACTGTTGTGTAGCAGTTTTATCCATTCAAAGCGTAAACCAATAAATGAATTGTATATAGATGGCACAATCCAGACCTAGAACATGCTCTTGTCACTTGGATGACTCAAATGCGATTTCCAGAGCAGTATCAGATCAATAACTCAGCGTATTATAAATAATCCGCTTTGCATACTTCAAACCGAAGATCAAGTTCTCGGTATTCGGCGCACCCCCTGATGCACAGTGGGATTCAGGTCAGGAATTTTAATCATCTGCGCAATCAAACGCCATCCCCTCCAAAACCATCCTGCACAAGACCTTGGAAGATTTTCACGTTTTCTGTTTGTGGATTCGGGCAAGTCAACATCTGTACAATTTTTTATAGTACCATACACGCCCCATTGTAGTAATCAAAATTTGCTGCCAGACGTCACAAATTCGAACAGCTCATGCTCGGAGGCGAGTTCTCAAACTGTTCGATTCAAACTTTTCGTTTTTCATGTTCAAAACCGATAATGAGTCCGTTCAGGTCGCCCATATTCTGCTAGAGGCGTTGCCTTACATCCGTCAATACCAGGGGGCAACCCTGGTGATTAAGTATGGTGGTAATGCAATGGTTGATGAACACCTCAAGCAGAGTTTTGCCCAGGACCTGATCCTTATGAAACTAGTGGGCATAAATCCTCTGGTGGTGCACGGTGGAGGACCTCAAATCAATCAGGTATTGGATAGTCTCGGCAAAGAATCGGTCTTCGTTGATGGAATGAGAATTACCGACAATGAAACGATGAATGTGGTAGAAATGGTTTTGGGTGGTCTGGTGAATAAGGAAATTGTCAACATGATCAATTCTCTTGGAGGCCAAGCAGTCGGGCTGACAGGGAAAGATGCTAGCCTCATCAAAGCCCGCAGACTCAGAAAAAGGAATCCAGGTCAAAGCTCAAGAAAGGATGAAACCATCATTGATTTTGGTCAGGTAGGAGAAGTTGAATCAATGGACCCATCGATTCTCCATGTTCTCGAATCGCATCGTTTTATACCGGTCATTGCTCCGATAGGAATAGGTTCAGACGGAAAGACCTACAATATCAATTCGGATCTTGTAGCCGGGCACCTTGCAGCCACCTTGAATGCCAACAAGTTGATGTTGCTGACCGATACGCCCGGGGTACTAGACGAAAGCGGTACACTGATCCCCGAATTGGCAGTCTCCGAAATTCGGGAATTAATTGATCGGGGGACTATTCAATCCGGCATGATCCCAAAAGTTCAGTGTGCGGTTGATGCCATCAACGGTGGTGTCGAATCCTCCCTGATTCTGGATGGCAGAACGGAACATGCACTGATACTGGAATTGTTTACTGATTCAGGTATTGGTACATTGATCCGTCAATGATCAATATCAATAAACTGCCCCGGTTCCACTCCGAAGTGCAACACTGCCCCCTGTCTGTCCATGAGGGCGTTCAGCAGCGTGAAGGAAAGGGAAGTCCCCTTTCCTTCCTCGGCCCTGTGCAGGCTCTCCCTCCGCTATCGGCATCCCCGCCGGTTCAGGAAATCGGTGTTGTCCTGGGTTGAACTGAACAGGGGCAGGGTGGTCTTGCGCCCGCACCAGCAGTTGCGGACATGCTGGATGGTATCCATAGTCCCCTTAAATTCACTGATCGAGAAGCACCCGCTGTTCCGGCCCTGAGTATTAGGTGCCACATTCATGATGTAGCTTCCGCCGGTCATGAAGCAGCGTCGGGCAAACACAATGTCTTCATGACTTGATGAAGTCGCATTAACTTCCAAATAATAAGACGTCTTCGCAACCAAGTTACTTATGGCTAGGCTTTCGCCTTGGACCGTTACCCCTCTAAGGATTGGATTGGGTTTTCTCCCCACTTCCGTATCTGTGCGGGCGTTCTTAACAACGGAAACTATTACTGCTGAGTTTGGTGGTGTCGTATCGCCAAGCCGCCCGACATATTCGTTCCATGCGATAGCCGGTGTCGTGAAGGTCACGCTGGTCGTGTCTAGGGCCGTGATGGGAAGATTCGTAGCATTGCTCTCCTCTTGATTCAGACAGGCCGTGGGGCCTTCTCGCCCGTTGCTGGTCACGGTCGTCTGTGCCGTCACGGCCGCTGGCAGTGCCAGCAACGTAAGCAGAAAGAAGGCTACTAATTTAGCGAGGGGGGGGGGGCAATGTCATTAACTTAAGCATTTTTCATCTCCAAATAGTTATAGATTGTAGTATCTCATAGTTGAATGGGGATATTGAAAAAATCAATATTTACCGTGTTTTAGTCAGTGTTCTGGTTAATGAAAGTCAGTTCGAACTGGAACCGCCGCTCGCGCCATCTTCATTACCCCTAGATCCTCCGGGATCGTTCTCGGTCTCATCTTCGACTTGGGATGGCTCTTCCGAACTTTCGGGATCCGATTCGGTATCCTGTTCTCCATCGGGCGGGTTAAAGTAATTCAGTGGTACATTCGGATCCCGAATGACTCCCTCAGTCGCCGCGTATTCTGGAAGTCCTGGTATATAACCCGCACGCTCCCAGATTACACCGTCTGAGGATATCTCCATATCTTCCAGGTGCAATTGAAAAAACTCGATCATATACTCTGTAGTTTCATCTACAAGCGTCTGAACTGTGATCGTCTTCACCCGCTCACCGACAGGAAATTGTATAGTGCCTTGCGACGCGATGTAGTCGCTACCGGCCTTTGCAGTCGCATCTTCAGTGGAGTACTGCCAACGCACGATAAAATCTAATTTCTCTGGAACTTGGACAGTGAAGACTGCCGGTTCGCCTTCGTTGACCTGTACAGCTTCCAATAAAAACGAGTCATGTGAATTCTTCCAGTATTGACCAAACGCCATCGCGGATACACCAGCAAAAGATATAGCCAAGCCTAATCCCAATAGTGCTCTATATATTTTCATTTCATTAGTCTCCAAGTTGATAATTTGTCGATTCATTCTTGCACTCATACAAAAACTCAAATGAATTTCCGACTGTATAAATATATGATAAGGAGTAAAAAAATTCAACCACTTGCTCAAGCATTATAGCTTAAGTTTCAGAGAAATTAGCCTAGGTTGTTCCCACACTACACTTACGAAATAAAATTCCTATGAAATGAACGATTAATTGAATTGTTTTGGTATAATAATGGTATATCAATTAACGTAACTTTTGTCTGCCAGAAAACCCGAAATACGAATATAACGCATTGATATCAATGACTATGACTTGTCCATGTTGAACATGAAGATTTCCCCAAAGCGGAGTCCGGCAAACGATTTACCGGACCTGCGACTGAAAATCCGCCGGACCCGGAAAATCTTCAGCACCGGTATCGAGCATGGATTATCAGGTATTTTACTGTTTGTATTGAAAAATTATGCCACATCCATACTTTTCTGTCAGACACTAGATAACGGCAAAATGTACCCTGTTTCGCGCATATGGTGAGTTTCGATGGAACTAACGCTTTACGCAACGCGACCATTTCAGATCGCGAGTTGAAGCTCTTGGGCTAGAAAGATTCGGTTATGATGCCCAGAGTACCATTTTAGAATTCGGGATTGCGAATTTTCGTTTGAGTGCTAGCAATAGGATGTTCCCACGCTAATATTTCGAACATGAATCCATTGAAAAGAACGATAAATGACAGGACTTTGGTATTGTCATGGCATATGTTTTTGCATGTTTTTGCAACTCGGGACAATAATCTAAAAGACTGCGTTAGCGTGGGAAACTCCTATGCTGGCAAGTAGAGTAAAATAGTTACAGGTTATAATTGCGGCTGGAAGTTTTTCTTCTGATTCGCTTGATGATCAATTTCACAAACCATGGCTGAATTACATAAAGAGCGCGTGACCGGGATACACCACTGGTCGGACAAACTGTTCACGATCAAAACCACTCGGGATACTTCCCTGCGTTTTCGCAATGGCGAATTCATCATGCTTGGAATTGAAGTTGATGGCAAGCCATTGATGCGTGCATATAGCATGGTTAGTGCAAACTACGAAGACTATCTCGAGTTCTACAGTATCAAGGTACAGGATGGGCCGCTGACATCGCGTCTTCAGCATATTCAAGTGGGGGATGAAGTCTTTGTTAGCAAGAAACCGACCGGTACATTGTTATGGGATCATCTACGCCCTGGTAAACACCTTTATCTTCTGAGCACTGGTACTGGACTAGCGCCATTCCTTTCGGTTATCAAAGATCCAGATGTCTATGAGAATTACAAGAAGGTCATCTTGATCCATGGTTGTCGCTTCATCAATGAATTGTCATACAGGAAATTGATCACTCACGAATTACAGAACAATCCCTATTTTGGTGAAGATGTGAAAGCAAAATTGCTGTACTACCCAGCAGTAACGCGGGAGGAGTTCAAAAATTATGGACGAATCACCGAACTTCTCAAATCCGGACAAATTTGCAAGGACCTGAATTTGCCCCCTCTAGCTCTGGAGGACGATCGATTCATGATTTGTGGCGGACCGTCAATGCTCAAGAGCATGACATCCATTCTGGATGAGATGGGATTTACCGAAACTCGAAAATCGAATTTTCGAGAATACGTGGTTGAACGTGCTTTTGTTGAGCAATAAATTATTGACCAATCCCCCATCATTGCTTTTATAATATTCAAGATTCAGGCAGGCATGCTACTAAGCAGGTTGTTCAGTTTCCGTTCACAGATAATCCAAATTTTTACACAATCATAAAATTTTATATATAATTGCTTCCGTCTTCATAAAAAATTATGAGGATAAATTAACTTTAGTGTTTCAACAGAACTGTTGTTCTGTACGAAATATCATTAATCAAAATCATTCATTGATAGGAGAAAATAATGAAAGAATCGATAAATCGTCGAAAATTTTTGAAAGGTACTGCACTAGCAGCGACGGCTACAGCTGGAACTCTGGCTGCACCAGCGATTGTGCGTGCTCAAACTACGCTAAAAATGCAAGCGGCGTGGGGCGGAGGCATTTTCCTGGAAAATGCTCAAGCTTATGTGGACCGGGTTAACGAAATGGCAGGCGGCGCTTTGCAACTAGAGTTGTTGCCTGTGAATGCCGTCGTAAAAACCAGCCAGATGCAAGATGCTGTGCACCGCGGTGTACTTGACGCATGCCACTATGTGCCTGCTTACTGGTACTCGAAATCACCAGTTGCTTCCCTGTTTGGAACCGGACCTTGTTTCGGATGGTCGAGCCAGGAAGTACTGGGATGGGTTTACTATGGCGGTGGACAAGAACTGTTTGATGAGTTGATGGCCAAACTCGGCTTGAATATCGTCAGTTTCTTTAACAGCCCAATGCCTGCACAGCCCATGGGTTGGTTCAAGGAGCAGATCACCGATTCATCGCAGATGAATGGACTGAAGTATCGTACCGTTGGACTGGCTGCCGATGTTCTTCTCGAAATGGGCATGTCAGTCGTCCAGTTGCCAGGCGGTGAAATTCAGCCTGCGATGAAATCAGGCCTGATTGACGCGGCCGAATTCAACAACCCAACCTCAGACCGAGACTTCGGTATGCAGGATGTCTCTACCCATTATCACCTCGCGAGTTTTCACCAGTCTCAGGAATTCTTCGAGTGTTCATTTAACAAAGGCAAATTTGACAGCCTTTCTGCTGAACAACAAGCAATCCTGAAATATGCTTCTGAAGCTGAAAGTTCAAATTTCTATTGGCATAATACCAATCGCTATGCGGACGACCTGGTAAAACTTCGTGATGAGCATAATGTCAATGTCTACCGAACTCCTGACTCGGTCATGAAAGACCAGTTGAATGCTTGGGATGTCGTAATTAATCGAATTGCAAGCGAAGATGAGTTTTTTGCACGAGTTATCGATTCGCAAAAAGCTTATGCTGAAAGAGTGATGAACTACCTCCATCTCAATCAGCCGGATTATCGACTGGCATACGATCATTACTTCGGTTAATATAACGACAGTAATATTTATTATCTTGAGGGGGAATTCCCCCTCAAGACCACATTTCGATTTTCAGGGAGGTCGGTTTGATTCGATTTATACATTCTATCGAAAGCCTAAGCACTTGGTTTGGACGAGCTTTTGGATGGTGTATACTGATTCTTACTCTCTCTGTATCCTATGAAGTCTTCGTTCGTTATGTCCTGAATGCGCCTACAGTCTGGGCTTTTGACATGATGGTTCAGATGTATGGTGCATTGTTCATGATGGCCGGTGCATACACACTTGCTCAAGATGGTCATGTAAGAGGCGATGTCCTCTACCGGTTATTTCCGATTCGCTTACAGGCAACGATCGATTTCGTTCTGTATGTGATTTTCTTTTTTCCCGGAATGCTGGCCTTATTCTGGTTTGGCGCAGAAATCGCCTCTGATTCCTGGCGTTATAAAGAAGTCAGCTGGAACAGCCCCGCTCGCATTCAGATCTACTACTTCAAGACATTGATTCCTGTTGCTGGCGGTCTCTTGATCATCCAAGGCGTTGCTGAGTTGTTGCGATGCTGGATTGCGATGCGTCAAGGGTATTGGCTTGAGCGCATAGAAGATGTTCGTGAAACTGAGGATATGGCCGATTCACTTGAGCTGGATTCTTCTGTTTCGAACTGAAACCAGCGACTTTTGGATCATGAATCTCTACAATTTGAAACCCCTCATTGACATGAACAATGCAGTGTTGATTTACAGGAAATAAAAACATGACCAATCCTGAAGTTGCGATATTGATGCTAGGGTTGTTTATCTTCCTGGTTCTGCTCGGCTTCCCTATCGCATTCACACTTGTCGCAATGGGAGTAGGCTTTGGATATTACGCCTATCATCAAGCCGGATCCATTCAGGTAATTGCTGACGCGTTCAACAACCAGATTTTCTATCTCCTCAACCAGAACACATACTCGGTGATGGAGAATGATGTTCTGGTGGCAATCCCGTTATTTTTATTCATGGGCTATGTGGTAGAACGTGCAAATATCGTAAACCGATTATTCAAGTCCCTCCAGTTAGCGGCACGTAATTTGCCGGGTTCCATGGCTATTGCAGCACTGATTACCTGCGCTGTGTTTTCAACTGCCAGTGGAATCGTTGGAGCGGTGGTCACGCTCATGGGACTGTTGGCATTTCCTGCGATGGCCAATGCGAGTTATCGCAAGGATTTCAGTGCTGGTGTAATCTGTGCTGGTGGTACATTGGGCATACTGATCCCACCATCAATCATGTTGATTGTTTATTCGGCGATTGCCGAACTATCGCCGCTCAGACTGTACGCTGCCGCAGTTTTTCCAGGCTTGTTACTGGCTGGGTTATACATCGTATATGTCATCATCCGGGTGTTTATCAATCCACAGATCGCCCCCAAACCCCAATACGATGAAAATATCAGTCGTGGGCAAATTTACTTGGGACTCTTGACCTCATTTGTTCCGCTAACCGTTTTAATCATGCTGGTGCTCGGATCAATCCTTGGTGGTTTAGCGACTCCAGCTGAAGCAGCCGGGATGGGTGCTCTGGGCGGACTAGTGCTGGCAATTTGCTATCGATCCTTGACCTGGCAAAAAGTCAAGGAATCGGTCTTCTTGACTGCCAAGGCGACCGCCATGGTCTGCTGGCTTTTTGTTGGTTCATGGACATTTGCATCGGTATTTTCCTATCTAGGCGGTCACGATGTAATTGAACACTGGATCCTAGCCATGAATCTTGAACCGTGGCAGTTTTTGATTCTGGCTCAATTGATCATATTTCTTCTAGGCTGGCCGCTTGAATGGTCTGAGATTCTGATTATTTTCGTGCCGATCTTTTTGCCAATGCTTGATACATTCGGTGTCAACCCCTATTTTTTCGCAATGCTGGTTGCTCTCAATCTGCAAACATCCTTTCTGACTCCGCCCATGGCGATGTCCGCATTTTATTTGAAGGGTGTACTGAAAAAGCAAATTGAACTGGTAGAAATTTTCAAGGGTATCTTGCCGTATCTCGGAATTGTAATTTTTAGCATGTTCATGATGTACATGTTCCCGGAAATTGCACTTTGGTTCCCGGATTACCTGTTTGGTCCCTATATTCCTTGATCAGTGATGGCCGCAAACCAGCGGGACGACTCAAACCGAGCTAGTCTGTCGGTTACGCAATGTCTTGAACTTTTCGATCAGGGATCCAGCGACTCGGAAACGCTCGTTCGGGCTTATCTTGAAGTTATCGATCAATCTGAAGATCGAATCAAGGCATGGACAACGTTGGATCATGATTTCGCTCTGAATCAGGCCAGAAATCGAGATGAACTTCGAAAGCGCGGGATGCCAACTGGTACACTCCATGGAATTCCAGTTGGGATAAAGGATATCATTGACACCTCGGAATTGCCAACCGAACTTGGAAGTGAATTCTTTCAGGGCCGTAAACCCCAGGCGGATGCTGCTGTAATTGAACGTCTGAAAGAAGCCGGAGCAGTGATTATGGGAAAGACCGTTACCACTGAACTGGCATACAGGCATCCTTCGGTTACCCGAAATCCATGGAATACCGATTACAGTCCCGGTGGTTCCTCAAGTGGATCAGCCGCGGCCGTTGCCATGGGTCAAGTCCCGCTGGCCATTGGCAGTCAAACTCATGGTTCGGTGATTCGACCCGCCTCACATTGTGGAGTATATGGTTTCAAACCCACACGAGGAATGATTTCCAGAAGAGGAGTGCTTCAAACCTCATACCATCTGGACCAGATTGGTACATTTGCAACCAACCTGGGAGATCTCGCTTTGCTTACTGACTCATTGAGCGGTTATGACGCTTCTGATTCAATGTGCCCACTGCGTCCTCGACCTGCTTGTTTTGAGGGATATCGTTCTGAGGTTCCGATCGAACCGACTCTGTTATGGTTTGATTTACCCTATGCCTCGCGTTTTTCCACAGAATTGGTGCAAGGTTGCGAAGAACTCATGGCCAATATCGGCGGACATATTGAGCGAACAGAGGCACCGCTTTCATTTGCCGGGTTGATCGAAAGTCATCGAATAATCTATGGATATGAACTGCATCGAACTTTGGTTGATTTTGGAATTCTGGAGTCAAACTTATCCAGCCACACGTTGACAGAAGCGGTAAAGACCATGAACGCCATCACGACAGATCAATATGAAAATGCTCTGGAAGCAATGCATGCATCTGAAGACTGGTTTACTCGGTTTTTCTATGATTATGATGCGATATTGACGCCCTCTGCTCCAGATATCGCGCCCACTTTTGAACAAGGGACGGGCGATCCCTGTTGTTCAACGATCTGGACGTTGGCCGGACTACCCTGTCTCAGTATCCCGATGCTGATCGGTAGAGAAGACATGCCGATCGGGATACAATTAATTGGCGCGAAAGAACAGGATCACAGATTATTTCGGACAGCACGCTGGTTATTGAAATTTTTATCGAAATAAACAAGTGAAAATCGCTAGGCAATCTGTTAAAATGTATTCACTATGCTTCCTAAAATTGTTTCAATCCTAACCGGACTCGCAGGATTAGCTTTCCTGTATACCTTTATTATCGGCCTTTCGTGGAGTATCTCCCATGGATTCGCTGGAATTCTGGGCGGACTGCCATTTGCACTCATCATTGCCTTTGTACTGCCGATGGCTGCATACGATTACTGGGATTCCTGCATTCGCGAAAAATCGGATCAATAGGTTCAGATTCAGTCAAGCCACCATCCATATTCAGATCTCACAATCTGCTTCACGAGTCCGACGATTTTTTTTGGGAGTGAATTAAATACTTCAATCCAGATTCATTTGGAGACTAAAAATGATTAATTTTTTGCATTGCCCCCCCAATGTCATTAACTTAAGGAATAATTGTTTCCTTGAGTATGGCTTTGGCGGTTGATAATGCCCAAATTGACCGAAAAACATGGTCATTTCTGTATGAAATACTACAATCCATAACTATTTGGAGATGAAAAATGCTTAAGTTAATGATATTGCCCCCCCCCCCTCGCTAAATTAACAACACTGATCGCTTCCCTGCTGGTGGCCCTGACCCTGGCCGCGCCCGCAACGGCGCAGGTGGATTACACACCCATTAGAGGCAAGATGGGGCCCGGTGCCTGCCCATCGGGCGTGTCGCAAATGCAGGCTGGTCGATTTACCGTCACAAGACCGGAACCCGGTGCAACCTCGGTCGAGATAAAAGGGCATCAATATCTTCTGTCCTGGCTCCGTATTGTGACATCAAGGCCTCTGAATACAAGTTTCACCCTTAGACTTGAGGTCAACGATGGAAGAGGAAATACAATCGCAAATAATAGTCTCGGAACGGCTACGGCCGACAATAGTGTACAGCGGCAAACCATCACCGTTCCCAACCTGAAACCGGGAGAATCCTATTCTGCATCCCTTTGGACAACCACGGGAGGTGGCGGATCAAGAAACTTGTCAAGGATCTGCTTCCAGATGGGCCCCAGTCTGAACTACGGTCAGCAGCCAGGCTTTAACCTCGGATCGGACCCGCTCGGAGCGACCGGCTGCTTTGCCATTGGTGGCGTGCGCCTGGGCGGCGGCGTGAATGCGGTTCGGGCCTGCCAGTGCGGGGCGCGGAACAGTTCCGGCCAATGGGCCCGGACGGACAGCGCGGACGGCTACGAATACATCCTTCCCGCCGCCCGCCGGACCGAGCTGGGCTGCACCACGAACTGACCGTTGCCCGACCGGACACCCTGGAGGGGCGGTCTGCGGGCCGCCCTTTTCCCGGCCCCGCTCGGCCATTTTCAAGCTGACCCACTACGTGAATTCCCAAGGGCCATCCTTCAGCCCGTCAAGATCCAGCAGCCCGATCCCGAATCGCTCGCTCTGCCCAACCGGACTGGCGGGTAGCTATTTCGTTACTTTCGTATGTAATTCCCATTTTTTCCTGACATGACTCCTGCCGGACTTTCAAGTAATTCCGAATTATCTCTGGATTTCTTGGTCCCAATTCACCACGATCTCTGTTGGAATTTCCGATTGCGATCTCAAATACTTTCATTCATGCACCGTTATACTGTTCGCTACAGGAATCTTTGCCATCCAGATTTCTACTGAGGACCTGTTCTCAGAATAGATCGGTCGATAAATGATTGTCCCATTGGACATTTTCATATCCGGGTAGAAGAATAGGTTTCTTGTCGCCGCTTCGGGCTTGAACAAAAGCCAATGTCCCTCTCCCGCTTACAAGGAATTCACCATTGTTCGAGCCGGGTGCTATTCCGCACGCATCCTCAATATCTACTCTAGAGAGAAACTCAGGAATACTGGATTTCCAGAATGTTATGCAATTTCCGAGTGGTGAAGAAACTGCCATAATTTCACCGCTTGCATCAAACGCAATACTTCCACAATAGTTTTTCATCGAACGAATGACCGAGTGCGGTTCATTGATAAGTTGTATCTGGCTTCTTCCATCGTGCACCCCAATCAAGGGAACGAAATTTCCAGACGGACCCTGATATTGCATTGCTATTGCAACAATCCCCGATGGATTGATGTCAATGTGTCGAATACTCAATTGACGGTACTGATCTGGAAGAGAATATTTGGCAAGAAGCTTTCCATCATTTCGATCGATATAGCACAGCGATGATTGCATGGTTGGCAGATTCAATTTGACGCGCGGCATTTGTGGATGTGTCAGAATCCCCCCGTTGGCAACAACCAGCGTTTCTTCGTCTGGGCATAATTTGATTTCATGAGGACCGATCCCATGCGATGGAATTTCACTGATGCGTCGATAATTGTTGTTGGCATCGTAAATGCCGATTACGCCACGACCATTTTCATAATCATTTTCGGTTGCATAGAGTAAATGTCCTTTTGATTCAAATACACCGTGCCCGAAGAAGTGCCGTTTCTGAACTGATTGAATATTTTGTATCAGCTGGCCATTTCTCGAATGAAAAGCAATTGCAAATGTGCCGGGCCGTCTAGCGAACAATATTGCGTCAGGTTCGTAAGGTCGTGTTGCGATTGAATGCCCGCGGCTGGGCAACTTGATTTCAAATGCGTTGGAACTATCTGGAGAGAAACTGACAACTGCGAAATCTCCTTGTTGATTCTGGCAAGCGCTGGTAAATATTGGCGCTTGATTCGATGCAATTCTCGATTGAGCTGCAGTGTACAGGAGGCTGCCTTTCAGCATACTTGCAATTAGCACTAGAAATTTTCTTCGTTCAGTCTCCATCAAGCGCATTGAATCCGATCGTCATTCCGATCGCTTTGGCCAGCCTTGTTCTTGCGATCTGCTTCATTGCGAGCACCTGCTTTGCGAGCTTTTCAAGTTGTGTGCGTTTTTCGTGATCAATCGCAGCAACCTCAATCGGAATGTTTAATGACTGTGCATTGGCTATTGTTGCACCAAAGGCCTTGTTCATCAGCGCATCAAGGTCTGGATCGGTTTTTTGGGTCAAATTGCCTATCCCAAGATTTCCACGCACTCCATAAAGATCTTCAAGTGCGATCAGAGTTGCAACTAGATTGCGTGTAGACCGTTGACTGAAGCGGGATTCAGCCAATACTGGACGTGCCTTGTCTACACTCTCACCAACTACTGGCTGTATATTGATGTCATGTACAAACTGAAGGCTGTTGTAGAGGCTCTGAAAGAAGCTCAAGGTCACAGCCGCATGACTTTCGTAAAATGGATTGTCTTCACCTGGAGTTTTCATGAACTGTGCGTAGGCTGAATCATGATCACGCCAATCAGTCAAAATCCCAATTGCCATGGCTTGCATATTGCGAGCCACAGCGATCAAGAGATTGCAGAATTCCGGCTGTTCTTGGTTTCCTGAACCGAGAAAACGCTGATGGAAAATCAGCGCCTCAGCGGCTAGCAATCCTTGTACTGCTACATTGGAATCGTTTAAATCCCCAATTGCTTCCGAAGCAATCGTTTCAACTAGGGAAGCGACCACTTTACCGCGAGCTTGCGGCCAGAAGTAAAAACGAAACTGACGCATGAAAAATTCGATTGGGCCGAACTGGATATGCGCAATCCCAAACCAGGCATCCATGACTGCGTGAAAGTCATCCTGAAGATCTGACGGTTCTGTCATCTCTGATTCATTGCAAAAAGACTGAACTGTTGTTGTGAACATGGAAGTACTCTTGACCAAGACTTCGTAGCGTGGAAGCACGTGAGAATCGATCAAATAGGAGTTGACCTTTGCGTAATCAGATTCGGTAATATCACCAACCCGATCAGCATTCACTGACATGGTCACCATGATCAAGCTGACAATACTCAGATGAAAGAGTCTTAACATGCAAATGTTCTCTTTTTTACAGGGAATTTAGAAACGCGATCAATGCCTCGCGTTCAGAGCGTGTCATCGCCATGACCTCTTGTTTTGAATCTTCGGCCTCACCTCCATGCCAGAGAATTGCTTCCAGAAGATTGCGTGCACGCCCATCATGCAGAAAAAACGTGTGCCCGCTTACGGTTTCAGTAAGACCGATTCCCCAAAGTGGCGGGGTGCGCCATTCACTGCCATTTGCTTTACCCTCGATACTCCCGTCTGCCAATCCTTCCCCCATGTCATGCAAGAGCAAATCGCTGTAAGGCCAGATCAGTTGAAACGATTGTTCTTCGCCTAGCGAATCTCGACGGGTCACAAATTTCGGGCGATGGCAAGCGATGCAGTTTGATTCATAAAACAGTTTTTTTCCTTCCAAAATCTGTGGGTCTTGCACATCCCTTCTAGCCGGAACGCCAAGATTGCGGGTATAGAAGATCACCAAATCCAAAAGTTCGGAATTGATTTCAATGGGTAGATCAGCGGTTTCTCCACCATGTGGACTCGATAAGCATGCAAGTTGTACTTTAGTGCAATCACCATAGGGATTCGGATAGAGTGGTGTTGCAATACCGATATCGGCTAGGAATGCAGATGCGGATTGCTGTGCAACTGTCGGATTGCCTCCCTTCCAGCCAAATCGTCCCAGCATCAATCGATTGTATTCATCGCTCCAGACGATATTAGCCCGACCAGATATGCCATCTTCATTTTGATCATCCGAATCTTCCAAGGCTAAAATATCATCTTCGTCTATGGCTTCCAGGAGACCCATTCCGATCACTGGAGGAGCAACACGAGGTGATAACATTGCATCGTGATGCAGAGGCCCGTATGACAATTCCGAGACTGCATAACTTGGCATACGGAGACTGATGATTTCGCCGTCTGCCAGCTCAATCGGGATCTCTTGATAGGATATTGACATCTCGCTTTCGGCACTTACTCCTTGAATGGAGAAATTTTGCAACTGATGACCATAGGTGGGATCCGGTATCGATTTTCTGCGATTGCTTGTTGCCAGTTTATTGTCGGCATCCGTCTGTGGCTGAATCGAAAGCCGCAAAATCATGCTTTTTGCTTTTTGGCCGAGTGCCGGTGGTTGGCCACGACCGTCTTTGACATGACAATCCTGGCAGGATCGCGCATTAAACAATGGACCTAAGCCATCGGAGGATTTCGTTGAGCTTGGTGAAGATACCCAGAACTTGCGAAAAAGTCCGTTACCGACGAAAAACTGCGCTTTTCGCTCAAACGACATATTGGCTGATGGATGGGAAAATGAATTGTTATTCGGAAACTCAAAAACAGTCGCGGCACCTCCAGACCTTGTCTCATATTTTTCCGCTTTGGAAAAATCGGACGTAGGCTTGGTGATCGATTCGATGCGATTACGCTCCGATTGTGACTTTGCGTTAGCAACCGAAACAACCACGATTGTCAAAATACAGCAGACAGCGATCAAAATACGCAGCGGCGAGTAGAGAACTGCTTTTGAATAGTGATTTCTGTTTAATTTCACAAACATTCTCTCAATCAATTGCCATTCTTATCCGTAATCCAAAAAAGTTCATGTCTATCTTGTTGTTTTGATAATTCTGCCATTAAATATGAATAGTTCTCATTATTGTTTATGTTAACATTATACTTTCAATTAATAGAAAAAGTGAATGTCGATTTATCGAGATGGCTTGCAGGAAACAATATTAAATCCGATCGACCCGTGTGTGTCAGGTGCAAGTACTGAATAGTGGCTAGTCGTATTGATTTATCGAAATATTTACATGATTATCAGAAATTAGACCATTGAATTATGAAACTGAAAAAAACGAGAACTCTGAAACTGTTTGCGACTAGTCTACTCTTCTGGGTGCTGATACCGACTCCCTCCATTGCCTCAGTATCAGCAAATGATGTGTTAGACCATTATACAAAACTGGCGGAAGCCATCTATGAGGATGCGCTTTTTACGGCTCGAGAACTGCAAAGTGCAGTAAACAACTTTGTTGACAATCCGACTGAAGACAATCTAACAGAAGCGAGAGCTGCTTGGCAAGTTGCCCGAGTTCCATACCAGCAAAGCGAGGTGTACCGTTTCGGAAACCCGATCGTGGACGACTGGGAAGGAAAGGTTAATGCATGGCCACTTGATGAAGGATTGCTTGACTACGTTCACATCGACAGTTATGGAACAGAGTCAGAAGAAAATCCGGGATATCTGGCGAATGTGATTGGCAACACGAACGTCATCGTCTCCGGCGAGACAATTGATGTCTCAAATATTACAAAAGAGTTGCTTGCTGAAACGCTGCAAGAGCTTGGTGGGTCGGAATCAAACGTTGCTACAGGCTATCATGCAATCGAATTCCTGCTTTGGGGTCAGGACCTCAATGGTACTGGGCCGGGAGCTGGTAACCGGCCAGCTAGCGATTTTGATTTGATCAATTGTACCAATGGAAATTGTGACCGAAGGGCGACTTATCTGCAAACCGCAACAGACCTGTTAGTTGATGATTTGGAGTGGATTGTGGATCAGTGGAGTGTTGATGGCGCGGCAACCCAGAATGTATTGAATGCTGGGAATAATCAAGGTCTATCAATCATTTTCACTGGAATGGGCAGCCTTTCTTACGGCGAGCTTGCAGGTGAGCGGATGCAACTCGGTCTTTTGCTGCATGATCCAGAAGAAGAGCACGACTGCTTCAGTGATAACACTCATGCTTCGCATTTTTTTGACGCATTGGGAATTCTGAATATTTATCACGGGGTTTACAGTCGTATTGACGGTTCAAGAATAGAAGGTCCGAGCGTATCCGATCTGGTGGCGGCAGCTAGTGTAGAAGCAGATATTTCCTTAACTGCAGCTCTCGATGCGACAATGCTGGCCATGGTTAACATAGTCAATGCGGCAGAGGATGGAGAGGCTTACGATCAGCAAATTGGCGATGGAAATGAGGCCGGCAATCGCAGGGTACAAACAGCGATCGAAATGCTCAAGAAGCAAACCAGAGAAATTGAAAATGCGGTTAATGTCTTGAATCTTGCAAGTATTGAGTTTGAAGGTTCCGATAGCCTTGATGACCCGGAAGCTATATTTGAATAGCTTTCCCTAATCTTTAAATAGAAACTGCTTTATTGGGCACAAAGCATTATGGACTGTGGATTTTGGGCTGGAATCAGAATCATCCATTGGGTGAAAAGCCAAACAGTTCGAAAACCATGCCACACAAGGCGTTGGAAGTACTTTCAAATTTTCTATTTAAGGATTAGGGGCTTTGATCAACCTTGACTCACAGGTGCCCAAACATTCCCGATTGAGTGTGCTGGTGTCGTTTTTTGAATTTGCTGGGCGACGGTCATTCAGTCCTGTGAATGTTTGGAATTTTGAACAATGGTTGTTCACTGAAATCGAATGAAAAGCAAAACCGAAACTGGAAGCTTTCTGGCCGACTGCTAGACGAAAACACCTTCCTGAGCGTTGTACTTCATGGTGAAATTGGGTTACTAAAATCACCAGACAGCAAATATCTTCTAAAATCAGAATTGCTGTTGCCTGTGGAGGGTGGCCTAACGCCAGTTCGTGTCCGTTGCAATACGTTCAGGAGTCTTCACTGCTCCATGCTCCAAAGAGCCGAGGGAGATCACCAAACCAAGCAACAACGCACAACAACCCTACTGTTAGCAAAACGAAGAATGTCGATACTACAGCCATGATCGGAGTGTAACCATATC
Source organism: Candidatus Poriferihabitans sp. (assembly GCA_965220975.1). Lineage (GTDB taxonomy): Bacteria > Pseudomonadota > Gammaproteobacteria > Arenicellales > Poriferihabitantaceae > Poriferihabitans. The sequence continues at coordinate 1,813,612 of OZ244855.1, forward strand.
GAAGACTGTTGAAAATCTTGACAGGTAGCGTTTCATGGGTGAATCCAATCAACATGAAGCTGATAATGTATTCATTGAAACTCAGGACAAAAGCGAAACAGAATCCGAAAATCAGAAATGGCCGGAGGATTGGAAAGATTACGGTCAGATATACTTTGGACCTGCTGGCTCCGCACATTCTTGCTGCATCAATCAGGTTCCCATCAATCGAATCGAGCCCGATGAGCAACATGACCATCGGTAGCGTGACGAGAAAGACCCCGTGACTGACCACGGCGGCATACATCTGCCCATAGCCCCCGACAGAACTCCAGTAAACCAGAAATCCAATAGCGCTGACTACAGGAGGTAGCATGAAAGGCAACAATCCTAGCCCATGCAATATCCTGGACTGCCAGTTCAGCCTCCGCCAGCAATAGAGTGCAAGTGGAGTAGCCAGACTCAGTGAAAACAGAGCAGCACAGAATGCCAGAAAAAAACTCGTGGTCATTGCAGATAACCAGCTGCTTTCCTGAAATGCCCTCTGATACCATTCGAATGAAAACCCCTGTGGCGGAAACAGCAGTTGTTTTTTTTCGTTGAATGAAACCCCCGTCACAACCATTATCGGCGCAACGAACATCGTGAACATTACACCTAGATAGAGATTGCGCAACCAGTCCATCATCACTCAAAATTTTTCTGCAACCGGTAAACCAGGGCAATCAGAAGCAATGAAGCGACCATCAGAAATACCGACAGTGCTGCGGCAAAGGGGAAGTTCGACTGGTAAAGGGCTTGATCAGTGATGTGGACAGATAGTGTCCAATGTCTAGGCTTGCCAAGCATGATTGGCAATACATATGAACCAAGCGAATAAATGAATGAGAGTATGAAAGCGGCAAGGAGTGCAGGACGTACCGTTGGGATAATGACCGTAGCAATTGCCCTTGCCGGGGTCGCACCCATGGTTCTTGCCGCTTCTATCCAGTCTCGAGGCAGCCGTGTCAAGGGAGGAAACAGCACCAAAACGACAAACGGAATGCAAATGAAAGTCAAAGCCGTCAGCAAAGCCCAGAATCCTGGCGACAGTGCCTTGGGCTGGTCAAGCAAGCCAAGCGCATGCAGCCATCCGCCGAGGCCGGCAGTACGGGAAAACAGCGTACTCCATGCAAAACCGGTCACCACTTCGGAAAGGGACAGTAACGATACAAGAAGTATCAGCCAGAACGTCCTGCCTCGTTTTGACATATTCGAAATGCAGTAAGTCAAGGTAAACCCCAATATCACCGCAATCAGGGAAGCCAATGTACACAGCCCTGTGGACATTAGAAGAATGCGCCCGAAAAACGGGGACATCAGCCTTGCGTAGTTTTCAAGAACAAATGCCGGTTCATACAGACCGCCGGTGATCTTGTGATAGAAGCTGAAGTTCAGCATGATTGCAAATGGACCAAGAAAGAACAGGCCCAGAATCAGAAAAGCGTACCAACCGGGCAAGGGTCCACTTCGGAACTCCCGACTCACTGGCTTTCAACTCCATAGAGATGACAGTGTTCAGGAGGCAGGTACGCCTCGACACTGTCTCCGATAATGAAGTCTGCATTCTCACCAGATTTAGGGGAAAAGGCATGCACGATGCTTGCTGAACCGAAATTCGCGTGGACTTCGACGAGATTGCCAGTGTTCCTGACAAAGCTGATCAACCCCCGTAGTCGGTTTCCGCCCTCTCCCTCCATCCCGATATCTTCATTCTGATGTACTTTCCTGAACTCGACCCTTTCGGGGCGAATTGCCACCCTCACCGAGGATTTGGCGAGATTCATGAACCGATTCTCGGTTTCCGCTTCAATGCGGATATTCCCAAGCCATGCACAGCTGTTTTCCCAGCGGCATTCCAGAATGTTCATTGTGCCAATGAATCGTGCCACGAACTCGGTATTTGGCCGGTCGTAAACTTCCATGGGAAATCCGACCTGTTCGATCGTACCCTGCCGCATTACGGCGATCTGGTCGGAAATGGTCATGGCTTCGGACTGGTCATGAGTAACCACAATGGTTGTGATACCCAGAGATTGCTGCAATCGGCGCAATTCGATCTGCATTCTCTCGCGCAGGTTCGCATCCAGTGCAGAAGTTGGCTCGTCCAGTAGGAACAGCCTTGGATGTCGAGCCAGCGCACGAGCGATCGCAACACGCTGTCGTTCACCGCCCGACAATTGAAAAATCGATTTTTCTGCCGCATCAGGTAGCCGGATCAAATCCAGTAATTCGGCAACCCTTTGCGAAATTCGATCCTTTTGCATTCCGCCAAGTCGCAATCCGTATGCGATGTTTCCGAACACGTTAAGGTGAGGAAACAGGGCATGGGACTGGAACACCATTCCAATGTCCCTTTTGTGCGGAGGCAGGGCCAGTAAATCCATATCATCAAGATGCACGCTACCGCTATCGTGCACCTCAAGGCCGGCAATAATTCTCAGAATGGTTGTCTTGCCGCAACCGGACGGCCCCAACAGGCAGAGGAGGCTGCCTGACGGGATGGTGAGGTGTATATCCTTCAGGGCATCGAACGTTCCGAATCGTTTGTTGATGCCTTCAATTCTAAGGCTCGACACCTTTGCCTGTCTCTGGCGCTTGGAGAGGGACCGATCCGTTCCGATTTCAGCTGGCGATCAGTTCGGACCACTTCTGGGAAAGCCATTCCTCTTTCTCGTCGTACAGGTCGTAACGTGGCACGATCGGAGCGATTTCACTGGCGACGGAAGCAAATTCGTCGTCCGTCAGGTCCAACATGTTCCGCGGCACAGTGGGTGCCGTTCCGACATTACGAGAAAGCGAAGACTGTACATCCGGGCGACACATGTAGTCAATAAAGACATGTGCCTCTTCCGCCATTTTCGATGCCCTCGATACTGCCCAAAGTCCAGAATCACTCACTCCGCCTTCCTTCGGAAAAGTCGTCCGGACCGGAAAGCCGTCGGCCGCAGCCAGTCCTGCAACGTCATGATAATACTGTCCCATTGGGATTTCGCCGGATTTCAATGCCTGCTCAAATTGAGCTTCATCACGGTACCAGAGAGCAACATTGTCCTTGAGTTCTGCGAGCTTGCCGAACACTTCAAGCTGTCCAGCCTCATCATTGAGGATATCCGTTGACCCATAATAAGTCATGGACGTGATCTCAAGCAGGAAGGAATTGGTCACCAGAGCCAACAAGCCGAGACGATCCTTGTTTTCAGGGTTCCATAGTTCGCCCCAGCTCTCGGGTTTCTGCGAATAGACATCGGTGTTTGTTACCAGAGTTATGTACCAGGCTACGGCCCCCACGCCATCCAGACGGCCATCCGGATAGCGATGCACGAAATTCGGGGAGACATTGGTAAGATTGGTCAGTTTTGCCTCGTCCAGCGGCATCCACAGTTCCGTCTTCTGCCCCTTAAGCATGGGGACCTGGGCAATCATGGATACGTCCGCCGGGGCCTGTCCTGCCGATGCCGCCGCATTCAACTGGGCCAGCCATGCCTCACCCGTAGGCTCGGCTATGGATTCCACCTCGATACCGGTCGCTTTCGTGAATTCCGGGAATATGAACTCATCGAATGAATCCTTGAAGTATCCGCCATAGGCACCTACTTTGAGAGGTTGCGACTGGCCAAGGGACAGCATCGGAAAACCCGACAGAGAAACACCTGCAACAGTAGTTGCCGATACGGCAAGGAATTTTCGCCTATTGCCATCTTCGACTGCCTGATATTTTTTACTATTCGCTTTGTTGAGTTCTTTCATGATAACCACCTAATAAATCCAAATTACATCGCCAAATACTGAGAAACATTGTTCTCAGGGTTGCCGAAAAAAAATTAACACAACTCGCCTTCTTGTTCAAGATGTTTTTGCTCACTCACCCAGTTTTATCGGAGCCAGCTTGCTATAAACCGACTCATCTCCCGGGCCAGGGTTATTCGAGTAAGTCTTTCCTCCTAGATGATTCAATACTCCCCAAGCGGCATTGATGCCAGAATGAACCGCTCCTTCGCTCCAACCGCCTGTCCAAGATATATCGTCACCTGCCAGAAAAATGCCTTTTGAAATGGATACATCATCCTCTCTGAATGCCGTAAAGAGATCCCTTTGTATCCGGTACTGACCGGGAAGGTTGTTCTTGAATGCACCGATGAACTGCGGTTCCATATCCCAAATCACGCTGATCGGCTGACCTTCAAATAGGGCTTCAAGAGATTCATTGGGATAGATGTCCTGCAGTATATGCAGACATCGATTGAACTGATCTTGGGCACCGAATGGCAGAAATTTGAGAGTATCGTCATTCCAGGTATACGACAGACAGACCATCGGACTGCCTCCAGATTCATCAAACAGGTAGGTTCCCCGTGTCAGGCGATCACTGAGAGTCATGCTCATCCTGTAACGCCCTGACGCGTTTTTCTCTGTCCAGATTGGGCTCTGTGCTCTAGAAAACACCTTGCCGGACAATTCATAATGAGTGTTGTCCATCGCAGTAATTATGTTTTTCCCGAATAGAGATTCGTCAATTTTAATTCCGCCGCTCCGCAATACCCGCTTCTCGGGTGTGATAATAGCCGCCTCGTATGTTTTCAAACCCTTAATAGTGGCAATCTCAATACCGCCGCCCTGCCCGGAGTTGATTGAAATAACTGCTGGCGATGTGAAACCGCCATTTAGGGATTTCAGGCTGGTTCCAGCTGGCCAGTGCTTCATGTTGCCTGGTTGCCGCTCCCATAACCTTTCCACCATTGACGTAGTTCCATCAATGATTCTTTGATGGTTGTCATCTGCATTGGTATAGACAACCCGCAGAATCTCCAGGATGGAATTTGGATAGTCGGTATTCCAACCGCCCGAACCGAACCCTACCTGTCCGAAAATGTATATTTCATCATAGTTAAAACCGGCTTCAACCAGGAATTGGTGGAAGCTAACATCGTCGTATTGCTTTACTTTCTTATTCCAGATGGACTTTATGGTCTCCGTATCGTTCTCCTTGATGGCTGTCTGCATCCGGGTGAATTCAAAATAATTCTCCAAAGACTGGTTCCATTTATTTGCAATGCTTGCGAATTTCTCCGGCACCGGTCCCGTTCCCTCGACATAATATGTTTCATCCAGCAAATCAATAAGAGTACTACGGGCAGCCTTGGTGAGCGGATTTGGGAAAGGCTCGGTCTTCAGGCCGAGCAAATCAATATAGTGAAAGAGACCAGTCGCAGAAGGTGGGAATCTCATGGCTCCCATCTCCGCAAATGCATCGGTGCCATCAAACAGGTGACGGCTTTGAAACCTGCCACCTAATCCCAACCCTTGGTCTTCATGGATTACAGGTTTTAATCCGAGCCTCATCAACTCGTATGCGGCAGTGATACCCGCCACTCCACCACCGACAACAGCAACTAGCGTCCCAAATTTTCCGGAAGCTATTTCTCCAATCCCCTGTATAGATGCATTGGAAAGAAAATTGCCGTAATCGAACGGAAAATCCGCAATCAGCATCTTTACATCTGCATCTCCCGCACCTAGGCTTAGTCCTTCTACTTTTGTTGCATAAACTGCCATTTTTCCCAAGTAAACAATAAACCTTTTTTGCTTATTACGGTATGCATGCAATTGTAACAGACTTTCACCCATGTGTTTTCGTGTTTTCAGAATTTTTCATTTATCAGTTGGCTTTGAATCAACCCTCAAGCTGGACATGTGGACACGTATAGAGCAGGTGTTTTGGATAGCGGTATCCCGCAAGCCTGAAGTGCCTACCCTATGAAGTAGAATGACTAATTATTTGGAATCTGAAAGTCATGCCGGTAATTCTGATTTTAGAAGATATTTCCTATCTGGTGATTTTAAGACATTGTTTTACAATGACATTATTTTTACTTTCAGGCAGGAAACGGCTCCGTAGTGGCCAGAAAGGCCGGCAGGCGGCGCAAATCCGCCCATTTCGGGCATTTTTTCCGGATTTTCTGTCCCGGGACTGCTTGATTGCATTGCAGTCTGGATGCTCTATCGTCGGTTTGAATTCGCCATGACGGAAATCTGCAATGGGTCATCCGATGTTCGGTTCGAAGGCGACCGCCAGGCTGTGCCACGCGATCATCGGCCTGATGCCGCCGCACAACGTCTACATCGAGTCGCGCCGGCGACCGGCGCCATCATGAAGCGCAAGCCGCCAGCGATGCGCAACATCGGGATCGATCTCGATTGGGAGGCGATCGATCGCTTCGCCACCGACCATCCGGTGGAGCTGGTGCGCGGCCTGCCTCTTCTACACAAATAAGTTCTTGACATAACTCACCGGAAGGGCTATATTCCGGTGCATGGACGCACTGACCCCAATTCGCGAAACCCTGTTAGAGCCAGAACCATGGTCTTGGCTGTTGGCGCTATTGGAGTCGGAGACCTGTACCAGTCGTCGTCAAGTGGCCCGGGCCCTGTGCGAGCAGTTTGATTTCCAGGATGCCCGGGGATTGCCCCGGATCAGCAGTTGCAGTGCCGCCTTGGCGAAACTCGAGGCGTCGGGCAAGATCTCCCTGCCGGTCAGTCCAACCGGCAGCGGGGCTCGTGGTCATCCGAAAAGGCTGGAGAAGGCGGTTCCGAGTCCGCTCGAGGTGCCCGATCGGGTGGATCGGATTGCCGGGTTGCATGTATCTCGGGTCTGCGATGATCACCATCATCGCATCTTCAACGAACTGATGGCCCGCGAACACCCGATGGGGAGCGTGTTTCAAGCCGGAGCCCAGATGCGCTACCTGATCGGTTCGGATCACGGCTGGCTGGGCGGGTTGGGATTTTCCTCTTGCGCCTATCTACTGAAGGCCCGGGATCAGTGGATTGGTTGGGATACCGAGCATCCGCCTCGGCATCTGGTGACCAGTCTCAGCCGCTTTCTGATCCGTCCCGAGGTGCATTGTCAAAACCTCGCCTCGTGGGCATTGGCCCGGACGCTGGGCAGACTCGGGGAGGATTTCATGCGACAATACGGCTATCGTCCGGTGCTGGTCGAGACCTTTGTGAATGCAGGGCAGTACACCGGAGTTTCGCTGCTGGCAGCCGGCTGGACTCATGTGGGTGAAACGGCCGGTCGGGGGCGTTTCTCGCCCGCCGGACAACGGGTGCCGAAACGGGCCATCTGGTGTCGTCCACTGAGCGCCGACTGGCGAGCGGCTTTGGGTGTTTGCCCACCCGAGGTCGTCAAGCGGGACATGGCCGAGGGTCTGGATCGGTGGAGTTGGAGCGAACAGGAATTTGGCGGTGCGCCGCTGGGAGACAAGCGATTGAGCAGACGACTGGTCAGGAGTGCCCACATGATGGCGGAATCGCCCATGGACTCGTTTCCGGCGGCGGCCAAAGGGGATGCGGCGAGTGTGGCCGGCTTTTACCGCATGATCGAACATCCGGCCGAGTCGGAGGTGTCGGTTGAGAACATTCTGGCGGTGCATCGTGAGCGGACCATTGAGCGGATTGCGAAGCAGTCTTCGGTGTTGCTGATCCAGGATGGAACCGATCTGAACTTTGCCACCCACGGTGCCTGTGAGGGTCTCGGTCTGATTGGCAGGAACCGGTCCAGCGAAGGCAGTCTGGGGTTGCATCTGCACAGCACTCTGGCGGTGTCTGCGAGCGGCGTGCCGTTGGGTGTGATGCAGCTGGAGTTTGATGCTCCGGCTACTCGGGACGAGTCATGCAAGAGCGACTCAAACCACAAGACCCAGCGTTGGATTCGCGGTTTGCAGGACAGTGCTCAAGCGGCGCAAAGGGTGCCGGATGTGTCCTGCATTGCGGTCATGGACCGGGAAGGAGATGCCCATGAGATATTCCACCACTGCCGGCAGCTGGAGCATTTGGACTTGATTGTTCGGGCAAGACATGATCGCGTGCTGGGTGCGCAGGGTGCCCGTCTGTTTGACCGGATCCGTCAGGCTCCAGTCCAGGCCCGAGTGGAAATTGAGGTGATGCGGAGTTCGGCCCGCCGGTCGGCCCGTGGACAGCGGGAGAAAGCGTTACGGGAGGCTCGACTGGCAGCGTGCGAATTGCGTTGGCAGGAAGTGACGATCTTGGCCAACCCTTCCTCCTCCCGCTCGACCGGCGTGCCCTTGAACCTGGTGCATGTCCAGGAGACCTCGGTTCCCCGTGATGGCAGTGATCCTCTGGAATGGTTTCTGCTGACCTCGCTGCCGGTCGAGCATGCCGAGGCTGCCGAGCAGCTGCTGGACTGCTACCGCTTGCGCTGGCGGATTGAGGACTGGCACCGGATCCTGAAATCCGGCTGCAAGGCCGAATTTCTGAATCTGCAAACGGCCGATCGACTGGAACGTGCGATTGCGATCAAGGCGGTGATTGCCTGGCGCCTGCATGCCATGGTGCTGTTGGGACGGGACACGCCCGAGTTGCCGGCCGAGGTGCTGTTCTCCAATCTGGAAATCCGCATGCTGGAATTGGTTGCCCTCGACCGCAAACGCCCTCCGCCTTCGAATTTGGGTAGAGCGGTATTGACCATGGCCATGCTTGGTGGCTATCTGGCTCGGAACAACGACCCACCGCCCGGACACAAGGTGATCTGGACCGGCTATGTCGAACTCGGCGCCTACGGCCGAGCTTATGAATTGTTCAAGCGCCTGGATCCGGAATACCTGTATCCGAATTTACGTCCAGACAAAACTTGTGGCTAATAGGCAGTGCGCGGCTGCTACCGCAAGTTCCTGAGTTCGTTCGAGGTCGACGAGAACACCCTGATGTATGCGGACCCGTCTTACCTGAAGAGCACCTGCAAGGTGTCGGAGCACTACCGCTACCGGCATGACTACGAGAAGCGGGATCATGTCCGAGCTGCTGGATATCCTGAAGTCGCCTCCCTGTCAGGTGATGCTGTCGGGTTATCCATCGCGGCGAGTCGAGCCCTCTGGATTGCGATGAATGGTTCCAACTGTTTCATGTTGTCCTACATTCCAGAACTTGGCCTGGCTCAATCAAAATTGGAATAGCTGGATCAAAGCTAGCTCAACCAGTCCAAATTTGTTATCGAATAAAATAGAAACCATTTATGAAACACGGTTATAAGCGATCTCGAATTGAGTGTTGCGCTCTGTTTCATATTTTTACAGGATTGACATAATTTTTACCTCGAACATATCATGAACAATAAACCCATATTGTGGATAACCCGGAAACTCTCGGATAACACCGAATTAAGAGCTTCACAAAACTATCAGCTCATCCGAAATCCACAAGATACTCTGGTCACACCCGAACAAATTGTGGAAAGAAGCCATCAGGTCGATGCCATTCTGCCTTGCCACTCGGAAGTTTTTTCGCAAGATATTGTCCAACGTCTCGGACAACGCCTGCGAATAATTGCCAATCACTCTGTCGGTGTCGATCATTGCGACCTGAATGCCCTGTCCGCTCGGGGAATCGTGGTGACTAACACACCAGACGTACTGTCTGATGCGACAGCTGAGATCGCCATGTTACTGCTACTAGGTGCAGCTCGGCGTGCTGTTGAAGGCGATACCCTGGTGCGAAAAAACCAATGGAAACACTGGAGCCCTTCATTTATGGTCGGACACCAGATAACCGGTAAACGACTCGGAATCATCGGTATGGGACGAGTCGGTCAAGTGATGGCGAAACGAGCCGCCGGGTTCGAAATGGAAATCCATTATCACAATCGAAATCGCCTCGATCCCGCAACTGAAAACAAGGCTGTCTTTCATCAAGACCTTGAATCCTTGCTCCAAGTCTCGGACTTTCTGTCATTGCATTGCCCAACTACCAGCGAAACATGTGGATTGATGAATGAGCATGCCTTCTCTTTACTGCCCGATAATGCAATTGTCATCAACACTGCTCGCGGAGCACTGATTGAGGAAGATGCCCTGCTGGATGCTTTATCAAGCGGCAAGCTTGCCGCTGCAGGACTGGACTGTTTTCAAAACGAGCCCGGAGGCAATCCTAACTTTGCTCAACACCAAAATTTATTCATGCTTCCACACATCGGTAGTGCAACATATGAAACACGCGATGCCATGGGTTTCCGTGCTCTCGCTAATCTGGATGCCTTCTTCAGCGGTCAAGAACCTCAGGACCGAGTGGCCTAATTGAACGTCCTGCTCCTGGAGCAAAAGCCAACATCACGAAGATGCTTCGACCGATTGCACAAATCTTGGGACTGCCTCCGCCAATCGAGTTAGTCCCTCTGCAACCTCGGATTCACTGATATTCAGGGGGGGAGCCAGTCGCAAGACATTCGGACCTGCAACCAAAGATAGCAACCCGGACTCATTACAACAAGTCATCAAGTCCCTGGCCTTTTGTGAATACTGCTCCAGTAATTCGCAACCGAGTAACAGACCAGCACCGCGAATTTCCGAAAATATCTCATAACGCTGATTAATGTCCTCAATCCCGGCAACCAGCTGCTTGCTTCTCTGGTTGACATTGTTCAACAGATTCGGTGAGCTGATAATATCAATGGCCTTGCCACCAACTGCACAAGCCATTGGATTGCCTCCAAATGTACTCCCGTGAGTCCCGACCACCAGATGTTCAGCCACCTTGTCCGTGGTCAAGGTCGCACTGATAGGAAAACCGCAACCCAGAGCTTTTGCAGTAGTGAGAATATCCGGTACAACTTCAAGCTTTTCATGCAGGTAGAGAGCACCGGAACGTCCCATTCCGCACTGAATTTCATCAAAAATCAAAAGCGCATTGTACTGATCACAACAGGCCCGAAGCGTATCTGCAAACTCTTTGGTTATCGGAGTTACTCCACCTTCGCCTTGACAAGGCTCAACAATTACTGCACACGCCTTGTCGCCGTATTGTTCAAACCACTCAAGCACAGCCTGCGATTGATTCAAGGGAAGATGGGAGATACCGGCAGGATTTGGCCCAAAACCCTGACTGTATTTTGCCTGCCCCCCAACACTAACCGTAAAAAAGGTCCGACCATGAAATGCATTCTCGAAAGCGAGAATTTCATGTTTCTGGTCTCCGTAACAATCATGAGCAACTCGACGAGCCATTTTCAATGCCGCTTCGTTGGCTTCGGAACCCGAATTGGCAAAAAACACCTTTTCAGCAAAAGTTGCGTCAATTAACTTTTGAGCCAGTTTGAGTGCTGGCTGATTGGTCAAAATATTGCTAACGTGCCAGAGTTTCTCAGCCTGATTGGTCAACACGGCAACCAGTTCCGGATTGGCATGACCCAAAGCAGAAACGGCAATGCCTCCAGCAAAGTCAAGATACTGTCTGCCTGCATCGTCCCACAGCCAGGAACCCTTCCCTCGTTCAGGCACCATGCTTAAAGGCGCATAATTCGGTATCATTACCTGGTCATGCAATTCCCTCCAAGGAGAAACATCTTGATTAAACTGGTCTTCGCTGATCGATCGTTTCGGCAACATTTGAGAATCCAATGCTGAAAAATGTGGAATTTTACCCGTAACGATAGCACAATATAAAAAATTTCACACTATCAACTTTTGGAAAAGAAATGACGCAAGATACTCCCGAACGTGAATCAATGGAAATCGACGTCTTGATCGTCGGTGCCGGGCCTGCAGGCCTCGCTACAGCATGCCGTCTAATGCAGCTAGCTACCAGTAACAATAAGGAATTATCGGTAGTGGTACTCGAAAAAGGTTCAGAAGTCGGCGCACACATTTTGTCCGGAGCCCTGTTTGAGCCAAAAGCTCTGAACGAGTTGTTTCCAGATTGGAAAAACATGGGGGCTCCGCTCAATACGCCAGTCACCCGTGATGAAGTCTACATGTTCAGGAACGAATACAGGGCAACTAGGATGCCAAACTGGATGATTCCAAAACCCATGCATAATCAAGGAAACTACATTATTAGCCTGGGAGAGTTGTGCCGATGGCTCGCTGACCAGGCAAGTAACCTGGGGGTGGAAATTTTTCCCGGTTTTCCCGCATCAGAAGTCCTGTTTCATGAGGATGGCAGTATCAAGGGGGTCGCAACTGGAGAAATGGGACGGGGCGCAGACGGGCAGGTGAAAGAAAATTATGAGCCCGGCATGGAACTTCATGCTGCAATCACCGTATTTGCTGAAGGCTGTCGCGGTCATCTCGGCAAACAGTTAATCCGCAAATTTGAACTGGACAAATCCAGCCAGACTCAGCACTATGCAATTGGCATCAAGGAATTGTGGAAAATAGATGCTGACAAACACAACCCGGGATTGGTTATGCACGGGGCTGGCTGGCCATTGTCGGAAAACAACGCTTCTGGCGGATCATTTCTATACCATCTCAATGATCAGCTGGTGTCTATGGGCTTGATAACCGACTTGAGTTATGACAATCCCTACATCAGTCCCTTCGATGAATTGCAAAGATTCAAACATCATCCGACTATCCGCCATTATCTTGAAAACGGTGAGCGAATCGCTTATGGCGCAAGGGCAATTACCAAAGGTGGCATCCATGCACTGCCGAAAATGACCATGCCCAACGGATTACTGATCGGTTGCAATGCCGGAACTCTGAATTTTTCCAAGATCAAGGGCTCACACACCGCCATGAAATGCGGGATGCTGGCCGCTGAATCGGTATTTCAGTCTCTTCAGGGTGAGGCAAAATTAGATGATTTTGAACAGCACTTTCGATCTTCATGGCTCTATGACGAACTATACCAGTCACGAAATTTTGGGGCGGCTATCCACAAATTTGGAGCCTGGATGGGAGGTGCGTACAACTATCTCGACCAAAACTGGTTCTCTGGAAAACTGCCATTGAAACTGACCGATCCAATTCCCGATCATGAATCGCTTCAAACCGCGGACAAATTCCAGCCAATCGAATACCCCAAACCCGATGGAAAAATCAGTTTTGACAAGACGTCATCGGTATTTCTTTCCAACACCAATCATGAAGAGGATCAGCCAGCACACCTCTGCTTGACTGATCCTTCAAGGGCCGTAGAGTGGAACCTGCCAAAATATGCTGGACCGGAACAACGATATTGCCCAGCTGGCGTTTATGAATTTGTCGAAAGTGGAGGGACCCAAAAACTGCAAATCAATGCACAAAACTGCGTGCATTGCAAAACCTGTGATATCAAGGATCCTGGTGAAAATATCAATTGGGTGAGCCCGGAGGGAACGGGGGGGCCGAATTATGCCAACATGTAGAAATGCATTAACCGACCCACTCTCGGGCATTTTGAAACAGTTTTATCCAGGGGCTGTATTTTTTCCAGTGCTCTGGGTGCCAGGAATTGGAGCTGGCAAGAAACACCCGCTCAGGATGAGGCATCAAAATAGTGAAACGCCCATCTCGAGTGGTGAATCCCGTAGCTCCTTCTGGAGAACCGTTGGGATTCAGAGGATATCGCTCGGTCACATATCCGTGACTATCGACAAACCTCATGCAAACCTGCTCCTGATCTTCTAGCAAGTTACGGTGATTCGGTTCTCGATATTTCACCCTGCCCTCACCATGAGATGTCGGTACTGGAATCATCGAACCTTGCATGCCTCTGGTCAAGATCGATGTCTCCGAAACAATCTTGACCATAATGAAACGTCCTTCATACTGTTCAGACGTATTGCGAACGAAATCTGGCCAGTGCTCGGCCCCGGGTATAATCTCTCGAATGCAGGCCAGCATCTGACAACCGTTGCATACCCCCAGTCCAAATGTATCAGGCCTTGAAAAAAACTCGGCAAATTCTTGCTTGAGCATGTCGTTATACAAGATTGATTTTCCCCACCCAGCACCCGCTCCAAGCACATCTCCAAATGAAAAACCTCCACAAGCCGCCACACCACAAAAAGCATCCAGTTTCAATCCTCCCAAAATATCGGTCATGGTTACATCGTATGGACTAAACCCAGCTGCTTCGAATGCTGCAGCCATCTCGACATGACCGTTTACACCCTGCTCTCGCAAAATCGCAATCTTGGGCTTTTTAAGAACTCGATTTGCGGACCGTGGCGGAGTGTCCGAATCATGAGCAAATGAAAGATCACAAAAGAGTCCTGAATCCTTCTGATCGGTAATTCGAAGATATTCCTGGTCTGCACAAAAAGGATGATCACGTAATCTTTGCATCTGCCATGAAGTACTTGACCATGCTTGCTGGCAAACACTTCGTGATTGCGACAACAATTGATGACCATCAACATGAATATTGAGGCGACCTTGGGAATTTACGGTACCGATTTCCTTAATTTGATCTTCGATTCCAAGGAAACAAGCCCGATTTAGGACTTCCGGCAATGAATCTCGCTGAATTTGAACAACAGCCCCAAGCTCCTCATTAAATAGAAAGTCCACATGACCCGTTTGCAAATTGTCGAGATGAAGTGAAATTCCACAACGCCCGGCAAACATCATTTCACAAACCGTCGCAATCAATCCCCCGTCCGAGCGATCGTGATAAGCCAGCACCAGCTGATCTTTGGCAAGCGATTGAACAAACTCAAAGAAACTTCGCATTGAATGGGGGTTGTCAAGGTCGGGTACCTCACCTCCGTCCTGCTGGAAAGTCTCGGCCAAAATACTCCCGCCAAGGCGGTTTTTGCCAAAACCAAGATCGATCAATAACAGCAATGTGTTGGGGTCATGGGCAACCAATTGTGGAGTAAGGGTAAGACCAATATCCCAAACCGGTGCAAACCCACTGACAATCAGCGACAATGGAGAAATTACCTTGTTCTCCACTTTCTCGGAATCTTGCCATAGCGTTCTCATGGACATCGAATCCTTGCCAACCGGTATGGAAATTCCCAGTTCCATGCATATGTCTTGCGTGATTGTTCGGACAGTCTTGTACAAATCGGCATCCTGCTCAGAATCGCTGGATGCCACCATCCAGTTGGCAGACAGCCGGATTTTTTCGATATCACCAACAGCCGCAGCCGCCAAATTTGTTATTGCTTCACCAATGGCCATACGACCACTAGCCTGGGCATTTGATACTGCCAACGGTGTACGTTCACCGATTCCAATTGCCTGGCCAGTATTCGAATGATAGCTCGATGCCACTACTCCCACATCCGCTACCGGAACTTGCCAGGGTCCAACCATCTGATCACGAGCAATGAGTCCGGTGACAGTCCGATCACCAATGGTGATCAGGAACGTTTTATCTGCGACTGTTGGATGGCTGAGTACTCGATCGAGTAAAACCTCAAGTGGTTGCTGCCATTTTGCATGGGAAGTGGCTATCGAATTATTGCTTTTCGCATCTCGAACCAAGCGCGGCATAAAATCGAAAATCGAGCTCATCGGCAAATCAATCGGGTCCGGCTCATTCTCGAACATTGAATCCGTCACCGATAATTGCCGATCGGCTATTGCCTCACCGATAACCGCATATGGACATCGCTCCCTTTGACAAAATGATTCGAATTTCCTGAATCCAGACCGTTCGACAGCCAATACATACCGCTCCTGGGATTCATTGCACCAAATTTGCATGGGAGACATGGATGGCTCGTCATTTGGAATGTTGCGAAGCTCAAAGACTCCACCACATCGGGAATCTTCCAGAAGTTCGGGTATGGCATTGCACAACCCGCCCGCGCCCACGTCATGAATAGAAAGAATAGGATTTTCATATCCAAGCTCGCAACATGCGTTAATCACTTCCTGACAGCGCCTTTGCATTTCTGCATTATCCCGTTGAACGGAGGCCCAGTCGAGATCTTCACTTGTTTCTTCCGATGTGGCACTAGAAGCAGCCCCGCCACCAAGCCCAATCAGCATTCCCGGACCGCCTAGAACCACAATGGGTGAATGTGCAGGAATTGTCATTTTTTGGATTGATTCAGGGAGAATTCCTCCTACACCACCAGCCAGCATGATCGGCTTGTGATAACCGTATCGGACGTATTCATTGGCGGTTAGCGACTCAAAGACCCGAAAATATCCGGCAATGCAGGGTCGTCCAAATTCATTGTTATATGCTGCAGCACCGACGGGTGCTTCAAGCATGATTTGCAAAGGGCTGGCAATTCGGTCTGGACGACTTTCTGGAATTTCCCAAGCATGGGGCAATTGCGGCAAGTGCAGGTGAGATACCGAAAAACCTACCAGACCGGCACGAGGACGACCTCCTCTGCCAGTGGCTGCCTCATCGCGAATTTCACCCCCGGAACCCGTCGCAGCACCCGGATAAGGCGAAATGGCTACCGGGTGATTGTGCGTTTCAACCTTGATCGTATAATGCTGCAATTCCTCAACATAAGAATATTTGCCATTGGGTTTGGTCGAGAACCGTTGGATACAATCGCCCTCAACAACAGCCGCATTGTCAGAATAGGCCGAGAGCGTACCCGCCGGATTGGCCGCATGAGTCTGTCGAATCATTTCAAACAGGGAGTGTTCCATGTCATGGCCATCAATACGCCATCTGGAATTGAAAATCTTGTGACGGCAATGTTCGGAGTTCACTTGTGCGAACATCATCAATTCCGCATCCGTCGGATTTCTACATAGGGATTTGAATAAATCCGCCAGGTAATCCAGTTCGGCCGAATTCATGGAGAATCTGGACTCCTGATTGGCCCTGGCCAATGCTTCACGCCCTTCTCCAATCACATTGACTGTCGAAAGTGGAGTTGGACCAGTTTGCACGAAAAGCGTTTCGATCCTTTCAATTTGCTCGCATATGGATTGGGTCATGGGATCGTAAACGATCTCTCTCAGGGTTTGCTCGATTGCCGAAGACTGAGAGCAATCCATGCCCGTCAACTCCCAGAAGGAACCCCTCTCGACCCGTCGAACAGCCTGTAGTCCACAAAGTCGGAAAATATCGGTTGTCTTGCTTGACCAAGGCGAAATCGTGCCAACTCTTGGTACAACCAAAAAGTCGAGTTGATCATTCCCGTCCTGAACCAAGTCCCGATTGAGTTCGGGTTTCTCAATCCCGAGCAGTGCTCCAATTTTTTCCAGTTCCAGTGGTTCGAAAATTTCCCTATGGTCAAGAAAGTAGACGAATCGGACTCGGATATCCTGGCAACAGCCGAGAGACTCTTGAAGTCTTTGGATGAGACTGTTCAGGCGAAACTCGGAATAAACGTCACTCCCAAGTAGCCATGAAATCATTTGCGAAAATACAGCGAATTATTCAAATCACCTCTGCGGTTTGCATCGCAGTTCGCACTTGCTCAAAATATGTTTCGGACAAAGGCATTAATGGCAAGCGAATTCCATTATCGATTTTTCCCATTTGCTGCAAAGCCCATTTCGTCGGAATGGGATTGGCTTCTACAAACAATGATTCATGCAGTGGATCAAGTTGGGAATTCAATTTCTCTGCCGTCTCCACATCTCCTTTCAAGGCGGCATCGCACATCTTGCTCATCTGGCTCGGAGCTACATTTGCGGTAACTGAAATACAGCCATCGCCTCCAGCCTTTATCAAGGACAGGGCCGTATCATCATTCCCCGAATAGACAACAAAATCTTGTCCGCAACGCCGTTTTAGATCAGCAACACGCGGAATATCTGAAGTTGCATCCTTGATTCCAATAATGTTCGGTAGCTCGGCCAATTTCACCACTGTGTCGTTGATCATGTCAAGCGAAGTTCGACTTGGAACATTGTAGAGAATTTGCGGGATGTCTACCTGTTTCGCTATACAGGAAAAGTGCTCAATCAAGCCATGTTGAGGCGGTTTATTGTAATAAGGCACTACCAGTAAACAGGCTTGAACACCACAGTTGGCCGCTCGTTCGGTCAATTCAAGAGCTTCCGCTGTTGAATTTGCCCCAGTGCCGGCAATGATCGGGATACGCCCAGAGGCAAATTCAACAGTTTTGCGAACGACTTCGATTTGCTCGTCAGCGGTCAGAGTAGCCGATTCACCAGTAGTTCCGACTGAAATGATGGCCTTGGTTCCACTTGCAACATGAAAGTCAACCAAACCGGCTATACTTTCAAAATCGATTGAACCATCACCATGCATCGGTGTAACCAATGCAACAAGACTTCCTTCTAGCATTTTTTCTTTCCGATATGTGTCATTTTCGATGACACAAATAGTACACCATTTCAAATTCAGGTACACGGCAATTGTGCAGTCCATTTTGCATTTGTATTTGAGAACAGAGATTATGAGCAACGAACGTCTTGTGCATTCCTTGATCAAAAATATTGGCGTTATAATTTGCAGGTAGCAGATGGAATTGATTGCTGAATTGACCCGAGGCCATGCAACTGCCTTTTCTGAATTCAAGAAGGTTTTCCGCCACGTACGTGTGAGTTTTACCATGCAAAAAATCGGATTGCTCCTATGTGATGATGTTGATCAAGACGCCCAGGCTGAATTCGGCAGTTATTGCAACATGTTTCAGAACGGCCTTGATGCCAGTCGTTCATTGATCAATCTGGTACCGATTCGCTGTTTTGATGGCGAGCCCTTGCCTGAAGATTTGGGGCTTTTTTCGGGTTATGTAGTATCCGGTTCCAAGCATGGTGTCTATGATGATCTCCCCTGGATAACCAACCTGCTAGAATTCATTCGGGATTGCTGGGATGCAAAAGTCCGCATGATTGGCGTTTGCTTTGGTCATCAGGCGATTGCGCATGCACTTGGCGGACATGCAGAGAAATCGGTTTCGGGTTGGGGGTTTGGCATCCAGGCCGCAACCATTCAGGAGCGACAGGTCTGGATGACAGATTACGAGGATCTTGATGGTGATGACTATAATCTAGTGGTTATACATCAAGACCAGGTAGTCAAGATACCACCGATGTTCAAGACCATCGCCACCAACCAATTCTGTCCAAACAGCATGATCATTGCCGACACCGCGATGCTCGGGATTCAGGGCCATCCGGAATTTACAGCAAGTTACTGCCGGTTTCGAGCGGATTACCGGCATGCAAGCAATTTAATCAATGATGATGTTTATGAAGCTGCTGTTCAATCCCTGCAAGAATGTTCTCTTCACTCGAAAATTGTTCTTGCATGGATGAAGGAATTTCTGCTGCTTCCACCAGCTCAGTGAAACTCGTCTTTGATGTCTGTTCAGAAAATTTACCTGGCATTTGTCCACATCCAAAAAATTCACGCCACAATATCAACCGTTTTCACGGAGAAACATGAATATGATTGTTAAACAAATATGGACCGGCAATGCATACCGCAATTTCAACTATGTGATCGCCTGCGAAGAAACAGGCGAAGCCATGGCAATCGATCCGCTAGACCACAAGAAATGCCTGGACCTGGCACGTCAGGAAGGATGGAACATTACCCAAATTGTCAATACGCATGAACATGAAGATCATATCGGAGGAAATCGACCCGTTATTGAAGCAACAGGAGCCAAAGTTCTGGCTCACCATGCTGCAGGCGCTTCCATTACGGAGATGAGCGTCGGTTTGTCCGCCGGCGATTTGGTCAAGGTTGGCAAAACCGTAGAACTCGAAGCTCTCGATACACCCGGACACACAATGAGTCATGTATGTTTGCTCTCCCACACCGAGACCCCGAGTCTATTCTGTGGGGATACGCTATTCAACGCCGGGGCAGGCAACTGTCATAACGGCGGCCATCCTGTCGAACTTTATGAAACGTTCGTTGGTCAGTTGATGAAGCTGCCGGGTGAAACCCGGATTTATCCGGGGCACGACTATCTGCACAACAACCTGCAATTCTCTCTTGATCGGGAACCAAACAATGTCAGAGCGCAAAACCTGCTGGATGAGACATTCGATCAAGACCCTGCAGAGGCCATGATCACAACCCTGTCTCTTGAAAAACAAGTCAATCCATTTTTTCGCCTGAGCAATCCGGAAGTGATTGAACAGTTAATTCTGAAATTTCCAGATATCGGACCCAAACCCGATGCACAGACGGTATTTCTGAAATTGCGCGAGTTACGAAACATTTGGTAATGCGTGAACGTTCAATTGCGACCAGTTGACCCAAAACCTCCGTCGCCCCGGTCTGATGAAGTAAACTCATCAACGATCTGAAAGTCGGCTTGAATCACGGGAATCAATACCATCTGTGCTATCCGGTCTCCTGGCTGGATGGTAAATAGCTGGCTTGATCGATTCCAGCAAGATACAAACAGTTGGCCTTGGTAATCGGAATCAATCAAGCCCGTTAAATTGCCAAGGACGATACCGTGCTTATGTCCCAAGCCTGAGCGTGGTACCAGTACCGCAGCTATTTTGGGATCGCCAATATGAATCGCAATACCCGTTGGAATCAATTCCGAATGACCAGGCTCCAGGTCCAATGGGTTCTCAATACAGGCTCGCAGATCAATTCCCGCGGAACCTCGGGTTGCATATGCAGGCAATCCAAAGTCCGACATCACTTTTCGATCCAGTATTTTCACTTCAATTTTCATGACAACAAATTCTCCGTTCTTGATTCTGGGATGATCATTCATTACCTGCCATTATCATCGGACATTACTTCAAGTTAAAACAGGAAACTGAAATCAACACGAAAATCCGAGGACGGTTATGTCAGGGTGCGGAAGATATGAATGTAGACATGAATATCCAAAGGCATTTTGTTGTGCCCTCTTGCTAGTCAACGAGAAGTGTGCACAGACCGGTCCGGGATGATAAGGCCGAAAAGCAGCGACAGGGGAATCGAGTGTTCTGTTTTTTACTCGATACCCCATTCGAATCGTTGATCATGAATTCTTGCACCCTAACAAGGAGGCGACAATTTCCAGCAATTCGACTGACAATTGATATTTATCCTTGCGTTCAATCGGTATGGTCTGGTTTTGAGCATGAATGGTTACCCGGTTATAGTCATTATCGAAAGCGCTTTCCTCTCCAGCTACATTATTGGCAACAATCAGATTAACTTTCTTGCTGGTGAGTTTCGTTCTTGCATACTCGTCAATGCGCTCTGTCTCAGCGGCAAAACCAATGGTAAAAGGAGGATCCTCCAACTTGGCTACCGAACTGAGAATATCAGGATTTCTGATCAGTTTCAGTTCCATGGAATCCTGGACTTTTTTGATTTTCTGTTTGGAAATAATGACTGGACGATAGTCGCTTACAGCTGCAACACCAATAAATATGTCAGCATTCTTGATATGATCATGTACGGCGGTAAACATGTCTTGAGTAGATACCACATCAATTCGCTCAACGCCAATGGGGGTTTCGAGACTAACCGGCCCGCTAATCAAAATGACTTCAGCTCCGAAGTCAGTTGCTGCTTGAGCAAGCGCAAACCCCATTTTCCCCGAACTCCGGTTGGTAATCCCTCGTATTGGATCGATTGCTTCCCAGGTAGGCCCTGCAGTCATGACGACTCTCATCCCGGCAAGTAATTTTGGTATTCCGTCACCCAGCAATTCCTGGGCAATCTCGTCCGGCTCAGTCATACGACCAAGGCCAGTCTCGCCGCAAGCCTGACCACCCTCAGCCGGACCAATAATCCGCACTCCTCTCTGTATCAGCGTCCCAAGATTTTCCTGAGTGATCGGACTCTGCCACATTTGCCGATTCATGGCCGGGGCCAAAGCAATATCGGCTTCCGAAGCCAAAATCAAGGTCGTGAGCAAATCATCTGCCTTGCCAGATGCCATCTTGGCGATAAAATTAGCCGTACCCGGGGCAATCACGATCATTTCCGCCCAGCGTGCAAGTTCAATATGCCCCATGCCTGACTCTGCTTCAGCATTTAGCAAATATTGATGTACGGGATGTCCGCTAACTGCCTGAAGAGTCAATGGGGTAATGAATTCAGAAGCCGACTCGGTCATCACGACCCGAACATCAGCGCCTCTATCCCTCAAACGACGAACCAGATCGGGCGATTTGTAGGCTGCAATACCACCTGTTATACCGACCAGTACTTGTTTGTATTTGCGCATCTTGGATATCTTTACTGCCGACCACACGGTTTGTAGGCGCCACATGATTATGGAAGCCTGGATAAGTTTGTCCTTAACCTTGAATGGAATATTAGGAATCAGGTTCCCATAATAATATTAAGTTCTGATGTTCGCAAGCCTTGCTCGGTGTTTTGCACATGCATTCCCGGACGTTTCGCGAGTCTGTGAGCGTTATTCCGTTTCTGATTGCGTTTTGGAACTGGAGTTGGTCATGATTCACAATCCGGACCATCCCAACTGCCAGAACTCTTCCAGGATTGCTGGGCGATTTCATATTGAACCAGAGACGTTCAGTTTGAGACTCCGGGCATTTCGACTGCTATCAAATAATTGATCTCACAAGTGGTGCTGCAACTGACTCGCGTGGTCCCTGTTGCAATCAGGACGACACCTCGGATTTGTCCAGCAACAAGTCACCAGGAAATGCAGAAACCGCAATTGCCAATGATTGCTGGGAACCCATATTGCTGCAGGAAAGGATGTCGACAACAGAACAAGGCGAAATCGAAAAAAGTTGTTCCAAGGTAAACTATCTCTTGAATTAAATCGATATAATCGCAACATACTACAAACGTCAGACTGCACAGAAAATCATGAAGTCCAGAGAGCGAAGACAAGGGGTTACCCTAGTACATACAGGTGAAGGAAAAGGGAAATCATCCAGTGGTTTTGGCGTTGTTTTCCGAGCTGCCGGCTGGGGACTCAATATCTGCGTGATCCAGTACATCAAAGGCAAATGGAAGACCGGTGAACGCCAAGCCGCAGAGCGATTTGACAATATTGAATGGCATACTCTCGGAGATGGATTCACCTGGGATACGAAAAATCCTGAACAGGATATCAAAACCAGTCGAGGCATCTGGGAATTCAGCAAGGAAAAAATCCTCTCTGAAAATTACGATTTGGTAATGCTGGACGAGATCAATTACTGTAGCGGTTACGGATGGATACCCGGAGCCGAGATTGCCGATTTTCTTGTTAACGAAAAACCCAAATGGCTGCACCTGATTCTGACCGGACGCAACGCCCCGATAGAAGTGATTGAAGCCGCCGATACCGTATCCGAAATGACCAAAATCAAGCATGCTTTTGAAAAGGGCATTAAAGCGGTTCAGGGTGTTGAGTTTTGAATGCATGATACTGATGTCTCAATCAACCATTGCTCAAATACCTGCCTCGCTACAAAATTACATGATCATTCCGTAAATGGCAGCACCATCGAAAACTTACTCTATTTTCAGCCTCGCCCGCAATGCTGTCAGTCATCACCAGAACTGGCAGAGGGCCTGGCGCAATCCTGATCCGAAACAGCAATATGAAGTCGTAATCGTCGGTGGTGGAGGCCACGGTTTGGCTACTGCTTACTATCTTGCAAAGGAATGCGGCATCCGTGATGTTGCTGTAGTCGAAAAGGGATGGTTAGGCGGCGGAAACACTGGACGGAATACCACCATTGTTCGTTCCAACTACCTTTGGGACGAATCAGCAGCTTTATACGAACATGCAATGAAACTCTGGGAGGGACTTAGTAGCGAGTTGAACTACAATGTAATGTTTTCCCAAAGAGGATTATTGCATCTGGCGCACTCGGTTCATGACATGCAGGAGATTGGACGGAGAGGCAATGCCATCTACCTGAATGGAATCGACTCGGAGTTCCTTACCCCTCAACAAGTCAAGGAAATGGTACCCTTCATTAATCTGGCTTGTCGGTATCCGATTCAGGGCGCTCTTCTCCAAAAACGCGGGGGCACTGCAAGACACGATGCTGTAGCTTGGGGTTATGCCAGAGGTGCAGATGATTTGGGTGTTGATATTATCCAAAACTGCGAGGTCACTGGATTCCATATCGAAGAGAACACCGTCAAGGGGGTCGAAACGACGCGCGGCAGAATTGGTGCACAAAAGGTCGGTTGCGTGGTGGCAGGTCACTGCAGTGTACTTGCTGAGATGGCAGGCTTTCGACTGCCGATTGAATCGTTTCCACTGCAGGCACTGGTTTCGGAACCTGTCAAGCCGATTATCGATTGTGTCGTGATGTCTGGCGCTGTGCATGCCTACATCAGTCAATCCGACAAAGGTGAGCTGGTGATCGGTGCTGGCTCCGATTCCTATACATCTTATTCCCAGCGCGGAGGGTTTGACGTTATAGAGCACACCGTTGGACCCATACTTGAACTGTATCCCATCTTCTCGCGCTTGAAGATGCTCCGGCAATGGGGCGGTGTTGTTGACGTTACCGTTGACCGTTCACCATTGATATCAAAAACCCCAGTCAAGAACCTGTTTTTCAATTGCGGTTGGGGGACAGGCGGATTTAAGGCCACGCCCGGTTCCGGGCATGTTTTTGCCCACTCCATAAAAGCTGGAAATATGCATCCAATCGCTGAACCGTTTTCGATAAATCGATTCAATACTGGAGCACTGATTGATGAGGGGGCCGCAGCAGCGGTAGCTCACTAATGTTATTGATTCGTTGTCCCTGGTGTGGTTTTCGAGATCAGAGTGAATTCCAGGCTCAGGGGGAAGCACATATTGTCCGCCCCGAAAATCCATACGAACTGGATGAAGAACAATGGGGCCAATATCTCTTTTTTCGCAACAATCCAAAAGGTGTTCACTATGAGCGCTGGATTCATGTCCATGGTTGTCGACGATGGTTCAACGTAGTTCGCAATACCCAGACCGACCATATTCTTGCTACCTACCGTCCAGACGAGCCAGTACCAGTATTGTCCGATGAAGAAACAAGTAAACCGGCTTGAGCATGATGCTCGGTTAAATCGCAGAAAGTCGATTCGCTTCTGGTTCGACAATCGAGCCTATGATGCTTATGAAGGCGATACATTGGCTTCAGCGCTCTTAGCCAATGGGATACATCTGATTGGCCGAAGCTTCAAATATCATCGTCCAAGAGGTATATATACCGCCGGTTCGGAAGAGCCAAACGCGCTAGTCCAACTGGAAGAAAATGCTTATACTGAACCCAACCGGAGGGCGACTGAAATCGAAATCTATGATGGTTTGATCGCCCATTCACAGAACTGCTGGCCTTCGCGAAAATTTGATTTTGGTGCCGTGAATTCATGGTTTTCCCGCTTGTTGCCAGCCGGTTTCTACTACAAGACGTTCATGTGGCCGCCTTCATTCTGGATGACGTATGAAAAGTACATCAGAAAAGCGGCAGGTCTGGGACACTCGCCAACCGAGCCCGACCCCAATTATTATGACAAGACCTATGCTCATTGCGATGTTCTTGTCATCGGCGGTGGTCCTGCAGGAATTCAAGCCGCAGTCGCCGCCGGACAGAGTGGTTGTCGGGTAATTCTGGCCGATGAGAAATTTGAATTCGGAGGAACGTTGCTGAGCGAAAACACGCTCATCAACGGCATGCCATGCCATGAATGGATTGACACCAAGACTGGCGAATTAAAATCGATGTCGAATGTGGTGTTGCTCAACCGAACCACGGTTATCGGCTACTACGACTATAATTTTTTGGTCGCAAATCAGCGAGTGAATGAACATCTTGGTCCCAGAGTTTCGGTCAATTCTCCGAAAGAACGTTTATGGAAAATCCGCGCTAAGCAAGTCGTCATGGCAACCGGAGCAATCGAACGACCATTGGTCTTTGCAGATAATGACCGTCCGGGCATCATGCTGGCAAGCGCAATTCGCAGCTACATCAACCGATTTTCAACAATTCCAGGCAAGAGTTGCGTGATCGTGACCAACAATGACTCGGCCTATCATACTGCTCTCGATATTGCAGATGAGGGCAGTCAGGTCAGCATCATCGATATTCGAACCAGTCCCAGTGGCGCCATGGTCGAATCTGCTGTTAGCCGCGGAATAAAAATCATCAAGAATCATTCAATTACTGGCGTAGGATATTCAAGAGGCCTGCTTCGCTATCTCGAAATAATGGAATTTTCTGAAGATGGACTGAAAGTCATCGGCAAGAAAGAAAAACTGCTCTGTGACTTGGTTGGCATATCCGGTGGCTGGAATCCAACGATCCACCTTTTCAGCCAATCCAAGGGAAAACTGAAATTCGACCCATCCAATCATTGTTTTGTGGCTGACCAACCTTCACGGAACAACCCCGTGATTCTTGCCGGTTCATGTCAAACAACCTGGTTTCTAAAAGACTGCATGCAAGAGGGTCATGCTGCCGGTTGTGAAGCGGCGAAACGTGCTGGTTTCGATGCGGACCACAAATGTGATGAGATCAACACTGCTCAACTGGAATACGGACCCCAACGACCCCTGTGGATTCTGCCCGGAAGTCATCCAATCGGCCGGGGGAAAACCAAACATTTCCATGAACTGCACAACGATGCCACAATTGGAGACATCCATCTCGCAGTAAGGGAGGGTTATGAGTCGGTTGAACACCTTAAACGATATACCACAACCGGAATGGGCACGGATCAAGGCAAGACCTCGAATCTGAATGCGCTAGTTGCCCTGTCTGAAATTCGAAATCTTTCCATCCCTGATCTTGGCGTTACTACATTCAGACCACCCTATACACCATTATCCATGGGATCCATCGTTGGACATGATTGCGGTGAGCTCTTTATTCAAAAACGGAAAACTCCCATGCATCCCTGGCATGATCAGGCCCATGCCGTTTATGAGGATGTAGGAGACTGGAAACGACCATGGTATTACTCGCAAGGCAAGGAAACAATGCATGCAGCGGTTCAACGAGAATGTCGTCAGGTGCGACAAACAGGTGGATTGCTTGATGCTTCAACTCTCGGAAAAATCGACCTGCAGGGAAAAGATACCAGGCGGCTCCTGAACATACTGTATACCAATGCCTGGGACAAGCTCGAAATTGGAAGATGTCGCTATGGGCTGATGCTGAATGAACATGGCATGGTTTTTGATGACGGCGTAACTACTCGGATTGCTGAAAATCATTATCACATGACTACCACTACTGGCGGTGCCGCTCGCGTGATGAACTGGATTGAGGAATGGCTGCAGACCGAATGGCCCGACTTGGAAGTCTATGCAACCAGCGTAACCGAACAATGGGCAGTCGCCTCTCTAAATGGTCCAAATGCAAGGGAAGTATTACAGGAGTTAACCGATATCCCCCTCGACGAAGAATCATTTCCATTCATGTCCATGCGAGAGGGTCGGGTTGCAAATATTCCAGCACGAGTGTTCCGAATCAGTTTTACTGGAGAATTGGCATATGAAATCAATGTTCCAGCACGACACGGTCTTGTCTTATGGGAACAGTTGATGGAAGTCGGACGCAAATTTGATATCTGTCCCTATGGAACCGAATCAATGCACGTACTGCGCGCTGAAAAAGGGTTTATTATTGTCGGACAAGATACCGATGGGACCGTAACCCCAATGGATCTTGGCATGAGCTGGATCGTATCCAAGAAAAAACAGGATTTTCTGGGCAAACGTTCATTCGACCGAACCGACACCTCTCGTTCAGGTCGCAAGCAACTGGTGGGACTACTGACAGATAATCCCCAATTTGTATTGCCGGAGGGTGCGCATGTTGTATCGAAACTGAAGAGTAGTCCGCCTATGGACATGTTGGGCCATGTTACTTCAAGTTACATGAGCCCAAATGTTGGACGCTCTATTGCCATGGCTTTACTCAAGGATGGATTCAACTTGAAAGGACAAACCCTGAATGTTGCACTCATGAATGGAACCAGCCAGCAGGTGATTGTGACTGACCCTGTATTCCTGAACGAATAATTCCTGAAGAGTTAATATCATGACTACTTCTCCACTTTGGGATCGTGCTTCAATTACTGGCAAAAACACCTTAACGGAACAGTTGATCTGTGGAAAAGTCAATATCCGCGGCTCAAGCGATGATTCACGTTTTGCAACTTCGGCTAGACAGACTTTTGGCCTTGATTTGCCACATGAACCAAATACACTCGTCCGATCAGACAATTCAACCTGTTACTGGCTTGGACCCGATGAATGGCTGTTGCATTGTCCGATAGAAGAGTTGAACTCCCTGATTGATCTTGGCCGCGAAAAACTCGCCAAGTTTCATCATGCTCTGGTTGATGTTTCGGACTACTATACGGTGCTCAGACTGGAAGGTACAGACTCAGAAATACTACTAGCAAAAGCTTGCCCGCTTGACCTTCATTCCAGCAAATTTCCAGTAGAGACATGTGCTCAAACCCGTTTCGGTAACGCCAGCATCCTGCTGGATCGGAGAGGTAAAGCATCCAGCTTTGATATACAGGTAAGATGGAGTTATGCGGAATATGTTTGGGATTATCTTGCCCAAGCCATGAAGACCCTTTGAAATCCGACCTTTTCGATTCTGGCCTTAAGCCAAACATGCAGGACTCTTCAAGAGTGTTGCCGGATTCATCAGAATCAGGTAATATCGAGCATCCCGTAAGTAGCTGAGACAAGTTGCGTCTCGGTTGCTCTGCAGAAGTGCCGTGCAGGGACGGGGAAAAGGTGGCTGACCACTAGCAAAAGCTCTCAATCGCTCCGCAAGACCATTCGTATATTTTTTATCTTGTGCACCACCAAATGCCCTCATGGTCAATTCGAGAAAATCCTCAAGACTTGCAAGATCGGCCGAATCACAACAATGCATTTCATGTCAATCTGGACCGGACTACCTTGAGAGCTTCTCCCAGCACGATCTCTGGATCACCTGGAATTCCCTCGCCATGTTCAAGCTCATGCAATGCGCGGAGACACTGTCGCATGACTTCGCTGATACTGGCATAACATCCACCTTCTACCATTTCATTAACAAAGTTGCTAAGTTCCGGAGTAAGAGTATGCCCCAATACAGCTTTATTCACGGGTTCTCAAGCGGGGGATTGTGTTGCACTTCGGACTTGAACTCCGGATTTCATTCTCCTCTGCAGAATGCCTAGAGGTGTCTCGCACGCACAGGACCGTCACGCTTCTTGTTCCGCTCGAGTTGCTGGATAACATCTTCGTTAAGTGGCGTTATTCGGTACTTGCCCTGTACCAGCTTTTTTGATTCTTCTCTGGATTTCAAAACCCGATATTCAATCCGTTGTTCTGCGGTTAAGCCCTTTCTGCCCCAGAACATCCAACCAAAAAATATCCCGAGAGCAAAAGCGAGGATGATCCAAAACCAGATCTCTAGCATTACATAAATCATTACACTATTCTACATCGGATATAATGAATTTGATGGACCCTTTGTCAACCGAACAGGAACTGGAGCCTTGTTCACTACCACAGTTCTCGATTGGGTATCGAGATCGGCCAACCATTCAATTTGACCATTAATCAGTTTTGCAACTGGCTTCCCATCCAAAAACAGCAGTCTGGCCTTGCGATTCATTGGCACTCGGTCTGTTGGAATTACGATACCTGTCAAATTGAGCGGATCACAAGTATTGACCGAATGCACTCGTTCAACTTGCTTCTGACTACACTGCTTCAAGAGACCCGCCGCTTCACTGAGCGCAAACTGTTCACCAGCGAAACCGTTTACGAATCGTCCACCCTGAATTTCACCTCTCGCCTCCATGCGTCTCAGAACATACAGCAAATCACGCCATGGAGGGCAAGATGATTCCTGATCAAGCAATCGCCGAAACACTACACCGTATCTGCGCAACAAACATTTTGCAATGTGCTCAACACTCTCCCACCGAGTCCCTGCTGCGAATGAATGGTCGTCCGGCAATTCGAATTGCTGATCTGGTCTATTCAGTAAAGACCAGCGCCCGGCACCATCGTTGCACGGGTTCAACGACCATCGACCCCTTTTCCGTCTTTTCGAGGCAGATTTTCCATACAGACTGCGCATGCCTTCATAATTGTCATTGACGACAAGTCCTGAACCAACTAGTTCAGACAATCCGTTTCTAACTTCACTTGCTACCCATCCGCCCTGGTTGACCAAATCCTCGAAAAACTGAGCACCGCCGCTTTCTAGCAATTCCATTAATCGTCGGGCTGGCCAAGATAAAGTATTCAGGTCAAAAGAAACCGGTCGAGCATGAATAAGCCAGTGCGCAAGCGCACTTCGAGGAACAAACGCAACGGGAGACTGGCGATTGGAACTTTTTAGCCGGCAATTATCGGGACTATTTAACCGAGTCCAAATGATACGCCCAGAACTGCAAAGCATATCTAGTTGTTGTGGCGAATAGTTGTCCAGCCGATCGGGAATAATTGCTTCCTCCCAAACAGCAGCCGGCAATTCAAGGCCTTCAAGTTGCGCGAAAACTTCCATCAACCCCTCTTGCTCGGATCTCAAGCTTCTTGCTGATTCCGTCAATCCTTGCCATTCAAAAAGAAAATTCATGAATGTATTGATTGAAATGGGTGATGTACGTTTTCGTCTGAATTGAATCGAACGTTGTCGAGTCCGCCACAAAAGCCTGCGCTCACACCATTGTTCAAGATCTGGACTTAATTGACTCGATTGATCAAATACTCCACGCATCGCGAACCCAATTTGTTCAAGATGAACAAGTGAACGAGTTATATCCGAAGTTTCTACTCCAAGGAATCTCGCTAATTCCAGTTCAGTGGTGGGCCCGATACATTGCATCAGCAATTTCAGCAATTCGGCAATTGCCTGATCCCGGTCAATATCTTCTACGTGCCCAACAGCTTCAATTGATGGTGATTTATCGAGTTCAGGATGAATCGTTTCCCAATAACTGAGCCGTTCAGCCGCCACCTGCCTATTAGCCACAAGTTTTGTCTGGACGTAAATTCGGATACAGGTATTCCGGATCCAGGCGCTTGAACAATTCATAAGCTCGGCCGTAGGCGCCGAGTTCGACATAGCCGGTCCAGATCACCTTGTGTCCGGGCGGTGGGTCGTTGTTCCGAGCCAGATAGCCACCAAGCATGGCCATGGTCAATACCGCTCTACCCAAATTCGAAGGCGGAGGGCGTTTGCGGTCGAGGGCAACCAATTCCAGCATGCGGATTTCCAGATTGGAGAACAGCACCTCGGCCGGCAACTCGGGCGTGTCCCGTCCCAACAGCACCATGGCATGCAGGCGCCAGGCAATCACCGCCTTGATCGCAATCGCACGTTCCAGTCGATCGGCCGTTTGCAGATTCAGAAATTCGGCCTTGCAGCCGGATTTCAGGATCCGGTGCCAGTCCTCAATCCGCCAGCGCAAGCGGTAGCAGTCCAGCAGCTGCTCGGCAGCCTCGGCATGCTCGACCGGCAGCGAGGTCAGCAGAAACCATTCCAGAGGATCACTGCCATCACGGGGAACCGAGGTCTCCTGGACATGCACCAGGTTCAAGGGCACGCCGGTCGAGCGGGAGGAGGAAGGGTTGGCCAAGATCGTCACTTCCTGCCAACGCAATTCGCACGCTGCCAGTCGAGCCTCCCGTAACGCTTTCTCCCGCTGTCCACGGGCCGACCGGCGGGCCGAACTCCGCATCACCTCAATTTCCACTCGGGCCTGGACTGGAGCCTGACGGATCCGGTCAAACAGACGGGCACCCTGCGCACCCAGCACGCGATCATGTCTTGCCCGAACAATCAAGTCCAAATGCTCCAGCTGCCGGCAGTGGTGGAATATCTCATGGGCATCTCCTTCCCGGTCCATGACCGCAATGCAGGACACATCCGGCACCCTTTGCGCCGCTTGAGCACTGTCCTGCAAACCGCGAATCCAACGCTGGGTCTTGTGGTTTGAGTCGCTCTTGCATGACTCGTCCCGAGTAGCCGGAGCATCAAACTCCAGCTGCATCACACCCAACGGCACGCCGCTCGCAGACACCGCCAGAGTGCTGTGCAGATGCAACCCCAGACTGCCTTCGCTGGACCGGTTCCTGCCAATCAGACCGAGACCCTCACAGGCACCGTGGGTGGCAAAGTTCAGATCGGTTCCATCCTGGATCAGCAACACCGAAGACTGCTTCGCAATCCGCTCAATGGTCCGCTCACGATGCACCGCCAGAATGTTCTCAACCGACACCTCCGACTCGGCCGGATGTTCGATCATGCGGTAAAAGCCGGCCACACTCGCCGCATCCCCTTTGGCCGCCGCCGGAAACGAGTCCATGGGCGATTCCGCCATCATGTGGGCACTCCTGACCAGTCGTCTGCTCAATCGCTTGTCTCCCAGCGGCGCACCGCCAAATTCCTGTTCGCTCCAACTCCACCGATCCAGACCCTCGGCCATGTCCCGCTTGACGACCTCGGGTGGGCAAACACCCAAAGCCGCTCGCCAGTCGGCGCTCAGTGGACGACACCAGATGGCCCGTTTCGGCACCCGTTGTCCGGCGGGCGAGAAACGCCCCCGACCGGCCGTTTCACCCACATGAGTCCAGCCGGCTGCCAGCAGCGAAACTCCGGTGTACTGCCCTGCATTCACAAAGGTCTCGACCAGCACCGGACGATAGCCGTATTGTCGCATGAAATCCTCCCCGAGTCTGCCCAGCGTCCGGGCCAATGCCCACGAGGCGAGGTTTTGACAATGCACCTCGGGACGGATCAGAAAGCGGCTGAGACTGGTCACCAGATGCCGAGGCGGATGCTCGGTATCCCAACCAATCCACTGATCCCGGGCCTTCAGTAGATAGGCGCAAGAGGAAAATCCCAACCCGCCCAGCCAGCCGTGATCCGAACCGATCAGGTAGCGCATCTGGGCTCCGGCTTGAAACACGCTCCCCATCGGGTGTTCGCGGGCCATCAGTTCGTTGAAGATGCGATGATGGTGATCATCGCAGACCCGAGATACATGCAACCCGGCAATCCGATCCACCCGATCGGGCACCTCGAGCGGACTCGGAACCGCCTTCTCCAGCCTTTTCGGATGACCACGAGCCCCGCTGCCGGTTGGACTGACCGGCAGGGAGATCTTGCCCGACGCCTCGAGTTTCGCCAAGGCGGCACTGCAACTGCTGATCCGGGGCAATCCCCGGGCATCCTGGAAATCAAACTGCTCGCACAGGGCCCGGGCCACTTGACGACGACTGGTACAGGTCTCCGACTCCAATAGCGCCAACAGCCAAGACCATGGTTCTGGCTCTAACAGGGTTTCGCGAATTGGGGTCAGTGCGTCCATGCACCGGAATATAGCCCTTCCGGTGAGTTATGTCAAGAACTTATTTGTGTAGAAGAGGCAGGCCGCCACCCATACCTGACCTGTCTTGATTGAGATCTGGCAGGCTCGGCCCGCTTTTACCAGATGGCGTAAAAATTCAGTCCAAAAATGTGATTCTGCTTTCTCAGCAATGATTCCACCGAGAACCAGTAAAGCGTCATGACATTCGTCTGCATTATCGACCTGTGGCCATATCTCTTCCTTGATCTCATTAATTACACTTTCATCAAGAACACCCAATGCCTCTGCTTCCTGAGGAGTGTTGAGAATCTGACTACGCACCAATCTGGTCCGTCTTTCTTCCGCAGGAGCATCATCCAGAAATGCATAATTCCGAGCAGTCAGAATTTCCTCGGCAAGTGGCGAAGGCGCAGCAAGGTCTTTGCAAACCAAGTTTATGCCTCCAGTTTCCAATCGCCCGAGAACTCGCTTTAAACCCGGCAGATCCATCAAATCGTGCAAACAGTCATACATCGTCTGACGAATCAGGGGATGGTCGGGTATTTCTCTCTTCCCGGAAATGTTTTCAGCACAAGCAAGATGATCAGGAAACACCAAAGAGGCCAAATCTTCAGCATTGCTTCGCTGGAACTGCGGTGGTGTTTTTGAACCACCAGAGAATCGCTTAACAGCCAAGGCTATGGATGCATTCCAACGCCAACGGGTTGCAAAAAATGGTGTATCGAGAATCGCGTGACTGAGCACATCGGTAACATTTTCGGATGAAAGATATCGTGCGGGCTCGTCAATTGGGAAGCTGTGAGTCGGTCCAAAGGAGAGAATGATTGCATCCTCAAGAGCGGCAGCCTGAAGCTCAAAGTTAAATTTGCGGCAAAATCTCTTGCGCAGTGCCAGCCCCCAAGCACGATTGATCCGCATACCGAATGATGAATGAATCACCAGATGCTGATCACCAGCCTCATCAAAAAACCGTTCAAAAATTACCGTTCTGTCATCTGGCAATGCACCCAGCGCCGCATTTGCACTTGCGAGATAATGAACCAACTGTAACGAAACGCTATCTTCCAGATCATACTCCTGTTCCACATACTGTTTGGCTTCAGCAAGATTTCCGGCTAACCGGTTCCTGATTTTCGCTTTGACTCTGCACACGGATTGACTGACGACATCGGTTCTTCCCGGAGCTTCTCCAAACCAGAAGGGAATAGTTGGCGGCTGTCCCTTTGCATCCCGAACATGTACTTTTCCGGATTCAACCCTTTCTATGCGATACGATGTATTGCCGAGTTGAAAGATATCACCCGCCATTGAATCAAAAGAAAAATCTTCATTCAATGATCCAATGACCAGATTTTCGGGGTGCAGGACAACATCGTAATCGAATAAATCAGGAATGGTGCCACCGTTAGTCATTGCGGTAAGTGATGCTGATTTGCGAGGTCGGACTTGACCATTGACTGCATCGAGATATAGGTATGCGGAATGACGACCACGGAGTCCGGAGAAACCTTCGGATAGCATGCTAATCACTTCACTGAATTCCTCGTATTCGAGAGCTTCATAAGGAGCAGCCCTCTTAATCATGCGAAATAGTTCTTCCAGGCCTCTTTGTCCAGTTGATACTTCAGCAACCACATGTTGTGCCAGCACATCCAATGGTTTGGGATACATGGACAGCTGATCCAATTCGTTCCGGTTTACGCAATCAATCAATCCGATACATTCAACCAGTTCGTCTCGAGAAGTTGGAAACAATCGTCCTTTAGGGATCTGACCCAAAGCATGTCCAGAACGACCAACACGCTGTAGCAGAATGGATACTGCTCTGGGAGATCCGATCTGGCAAACTAAATCAACATCACCAATATCGATGCCAAGCTCGAGTGAGGCAGTTGCCACGATTGCCTTTAGTGTTCCCGACTTCAGCCGTTGTTCCGCCATTAGTCGATGTTCCTTGGCTAGACTGCCATGGTGTGACGTGATCGCATCATCACCAATTCTCTCACCTAGTGCCTTGGACACTCGCTCAGCAAATCTGCGAGTATTCACAAAGATCAGGGTTGTACTGTGCTGACGAATCAAGGTCTCCAGCATCGAGTAGATTTCTTCCCAGGCCGTATTGGACATGACAGCAGAAAGTGGAACGCCAAACACACAAATTCGAATATCGCGATCCCGTTGATTTCCGCTATCGATAATTTGGCACAAGGTATTTTTACAATTGCCGACAAGAAATTTTGCACCCAGTTCAATTGGACGTTGTGTTGCTGTCAAACCAATTCTGAGCAAGGGTTGAGCGCACAGGTGCTCCAGGCGCTCGATAGAGATGCTGAGATGCGCTCCACGTTTGGTGCCAACCATGGTATGGATTTCATCAATAATCAGAGTCCTTGCGCTGGATAGGATTTGCCGCCCCGATTTTGATGTCAGCAAGATATAGAATGATTCGGGGGTGGTCACCAGAATATGGGGTGGGTGCTTGACCATTTTCGCCCGTTCTCCTGAAGTCGTATCACCAGTCCTCACTGCGGCTGTTATCTCGGGAAGCAGGCAATCTTCTGGCTGATTCATTTCCTTGAGCTCCGCTTCGACTCCGCGTAGTGGCACCTGCAAATTTCTCTGAATATCATTTGAAAGAGACTTCAAGGGCGAGATGTAGATCACACTGGTTTGCGGTTTGAGTATTCCCTGCTCAGCCTGACGAACAAGACCGTCAATGGCAACCATGAAGGCAGCAAGAGTCTTGCCCGATCCGGTTGGCGCAGAAACCAGAGTATGCCCGCCGTCGGAGATAGCTTGCCAGGCACTCAGTTGTGTTTGGGTAGGTTTCGGAAAAGTTCGAGTGAACCAGGATTTGACCGCAGGATGAAAACCGCTCATAACTCAATTCGTGAATGGACCAGGCATTTGAGAATGTTGTTTCACCAGATTACTATCTCTGTGATGTGATGGAGTTATGGTCAAAAGTAGTGCGTGGGGCGGAAGGGGGTTGAAAAAGGCGGCGTAGCCGGATTAACTATTCCATTAACTAAAAAGCTGACCAGGAGGTACGCCACCATGAGAGATGATACCATTATTGACTATTCACAAATCGGAAAATTTGAAGACGCCTTGACCGGGATTCTCCCCGACGGCACCCAGCGGCTATCATCCGGAGCGCCTGATCCAGACCGGGATCGGCCCGGTCCCGGTGCGGATTCCGAAGGTTCGTTCCAACGACGGCAAGCCGGTGACCTTCCGCTCGTCGGTCGTTCCGCCCCATGTCCGCAAGAGTCGCACGCTGGAGGCCTGGGTGCCCTGGCTGTACCTGAAGGGCATCAGCACCGGCGAGATGGCCGGAGTGCTGTCCGGACTGCCGGGAAAGCCGGCGAAGGGGTTCTCGCCGTCGGTGGTCAGGCGTCTCAAGCGGGTCTGGCTGGACGAGAGGAAGGAGTGGACGCAGCGTGACCTGAGCCAGGACCGGTGGGCGCATGTCTGGGCGGACGGGGTGTACAGCGGGCTCCGCAACGAGGAGACGAAGCTCTGCTGTCTGGTGGTGATTGGCGTGGACGACCAGGGCCGGAAGTCGATTCTGGCCATCGAGGACGGGGTGCGCGAGTCCACCCTCAGCTGGCAGGACGTGCTGCCGGACCGGAAGGGACGGGGCATGAACGCTCCGAAACTGGCGATCGGGGACGGTGCCATGGGATTCTGGTCGGCACTCGATCGGGTCTATCCGGAGGCCCGGCACTAGCGTTGCTGGGTGCACAAGACCGCCAATGTGCTGGCCGCCATGCCGAAGGCCATCCAGCCCAAGGTGAAGTCGGCACTGCAGCAGATCCGGATGGCGGAGACCCGGAACCATGCCGACCGGGCCTTCGACCGTTTCCTGGCCCGCTACCAGGACCAGTATCCCAAGGCCGCAGTGAAGCTGATCGAGGATCGCAAGGAGCTGATGAACTTCTTCGACTTCCCGGCCGAGCACTGGCAGAGCATTCGCACCACCAACCCGATCGAGTCGACCTTCGCCACGATCCGCCACCGGACCCGGACGACCCGGGGCTGCCTGAGCCGCGACACCATGCTCGACATGATGTTCAAGCTCGGACAGTGCGCGGAATCCCGCTGGCGAAGGCTGCGCGGGTTCCGCAGGCTCGGACAGGTCATCGAGGGAGTGCCGTTCCAGGACGGAATTGAGGTACAATCAGACACGAACACGGTAGCCGCTGGATGAACCCCTTTCCGCCCCGCGCACTACTTTCAGCCATAACTCCTACTTTCGACCATAACTCTTGTAGTAGATATTAAATTGAAACCATATAATATATCAATAAAATGAAAAACTTAAAAATGTACCCCCCCCCCCTCAAGACTTAAATCTGCTTTAATTACCGCATTATTGGCTTTGTCTCTTAGCCTTACCGGATGCGGAGGTGGCGGGTCGACTAATAACAAAGATTCCAACGGTGAGAAGTCTAAAACTCTACATAGTCTTGATGGAAAAGGGTTGTTTTCTGCTGGTGGCTCCTCTTTTTCAAACGATGTAAGAAATCCTTCATCCGGTAGCTTTGCCGATTCCTCTGAAGATCATACTGAATATTCTCCTTTGACAACTGCTATATCTAGAAATTTTGATGAAGAATCGTCCGCTGTTGCAACTGATTTTTACATAAAATCCATATCAAATACAGAAGCCGGCTTGGAAATTAACTACATGATCGGTTCAGAGACCAAGTCGGTCACCATGACCAGTGCAGATTGTTTCGAAGATCCTGCACCTTACACAAAATGTCAGAAAGATGGTGTCTATATCGATAGCTGGACTTCACAGGATCCAATGGAATTTGACCAGTATGATGAGTTTGAACATATGGAAATTCAGTACTTAGAATCAGACGGTTATCGATCAATCTATCTGTTCGGGATAAATCCAGAAAGATTACCAACCGAAAGTGCTACCTATTCTGCGAGATTTCGCGCGGATGCATTTAATAAGATGACCAGTGCTCAGAATTCTAAAAGGGTTCGATATCATGGACGATTATTCCTGAGTGCAAACTTTGATATGAGTGAATTAGAGGGAAGAATACATGGGATTCATGGAAGCCAGCCAGGGCAATCATCCAGTGATGACAGAGTCCTATGGCCAACCTCCTATTTCACAATCTCAGATGGAAGAATTGTTAATGGTCAGTTCACAGCAGTACTTACAGGCCATGATAGCAACCAAAATACCCCCTTTAATCAGAGTGTACGAGGTTATATGGGCCATATTTTGGGTGAATTCTTTGGTCCAAATGCTGAAGAAGTTGGCGCAGTAATTAACGCAAGCAGGAACCTTGATGGAGAAGATCATGACTATGTTCTGTATGGGTTTGTTGGAGGTACTGAATTCAAGCCTAACCGCTCTTTGGGAAGCACCGCCATCAATACTGGCAATCAACGAAAATACACCGAAAATACTACGAAACTTCTCAATGAGTATGGTATGGCATCGGTGGTAAGGACTGTTGATAGCTGGCAAATTAATTTGGATAGCAGAACAATCGAAATGCGCGATAAGCAAGATTATGGATCAAGGTTTGCTGGGTGGTACTCTAGGGATGTTGCAGGTGGACGGGAGTGGTTCTGGAGTGAAACAGACTGGGGGTTCACTGGAAATCCCGAGTTTGAGCATTTCGACGTTAAGGGTTGGAGTTTTGAAACACGTGTGAATCCAGACGAGAAAACAATGGAAGATAGTCGTTGGCTGGTACACGGCAATCGGACACCTACAACTGCAGTACCAACTTCAATAAGTGCCACCTATAAAGGTAGGATGATGGCCACCCAAGTTCGGACTGACGAGGCTCTGGATTCTCATACAAGTTTGGCTACATGGTTCAATGGGGATGTGAGTTTAAGCATGAACTTTAATGATTCCACAATGAATGGTTCATTTACAGACCTGAAAATGTCGACAGGACGTTACGGACAAGCTAGTCCAGTTCAAGGTGGTGCCACTTTCAATGCTTTGATCAGCTCTGGAGGCTTCACATCCAATAACCTAGTTGGTACAGGAGCATTGGCTGGATATGCCGAAGGCAATGTTAGAGGGGTATTTTTTGGCCCGTCCGCGGAAGAGAGTGCTGGGGTGTATGAAGCTACTAATTCATCTTCAAACCAAATTTTGAATGGCTGGTTCGGTACGAAACAAACTGACGATCAGTGACCACATTATTGTTGAAGGCTGTTTTCTGACATCCCATTTGGTTACTACTTTACTACTTGTTGATTTGAATATCCGGCAAAACATGGGAAGTTGATTTTTTGTAGTTTCACAATGAAGGAAATATAGAAAAGCATTCAGTGATGAGTTAACACGAAGTACGGCCTCTGTCCCAGACAAAGGGCTGGAATAGAGGCCGTTTATTTTTTACAGTTTGTAGCTGTTAGATCACCTGAATTTCTGTCCAGATAAACAGAGTTTACATTACAATTCTAATGGTGAATCGGGTGGGTAAATTAAAAATATTGAATGGGTTAGGCTACTTTAATGGCAGAGCCTGCAAATAATCACCCAATGAAGGGACGGGTATTTGATAATGCTTTGGAAGTTCTTCTGTTTCCATCAGAATTCCTGCATGCAATGCATTTGATAGAAAATCATCAAATGTTGTTGGATGCTCCAATAAAGGTTCTACCAGTTTACGTAAGCTAGAACGGGACAATATACCATCGGACACCTTGCTTGCTTCGAAAGCGAGATTTTGGTAAACAATCGGCTCCTCAGAACACCGCTTGAGTCTACTCACATAATACGCATTCTTCAATTTCTTGCCACGCTCCAAAACTTCAGGTAGTAACTCTTCTTTCATATTCCCGTGATTTTCACGGATGATTTGACCAGCTGCAACGGATACGCTGTTAATATGCTGAGGCCAACCTTGAGAAAGCGTGGCCAAGGCTTCCACCCATTCATCGTGATTCTTTGAAGTTCCATTGAATTTATAAGCGGTAAAAACTCTTTGAATAGCGCTGACTGTTTCTTTATGTGAGAGAACACCGAGTGTTTTGACTCTGTCTCTGGGAAGTCGTGATAAGCCACATTCACTTAATATAGTCTCAACATCACTCAAGCCAAAGAAAGCGGTTACGAGCGGGATACCCTGTGTATCGCGGTGTAAACAATCAAGAATATCTTCTGTCGCTTCGTGTTTCTTTACATTCTGGGCTTCATCAATAAATACTACGATACGATAGTTTTTTAACAAAGAATAGGCATGTATAAACAATCCAGAAGCACTATTTGACTGATCTTTACTCCCCA
Source organism: Candidatus Poriferihabitans sp. (assembly GCA_965220975.1). Taxonomy (GTDB): domain Bacteria; phylum Pseudomonadota; class Gammaproteobacteria; order Arenicellales; family Poriferihabitantaceae; genus Poriferihabitans. The sequence continues at coordinate 1,853,816 of OZ244855.1, forward strand.
CAGTAATACCCTGAATGGAGATATCTCTGTTTTGGATTTCATGAATCAATTTTTGCCCTTGGTGAAGTGCCTGCTTTAGCAAACGGGAGCGCGAGTCTGTTACTCCCTCCAGTAGGCGTTCATTTTCTTGATTGGTAGCCCGAATCAATAACCCAACAACATTTTTGGGGTATTTCAGGGTTCCAGGTGATATTGATGCCGCAACCCAAGGATTATCCAGCGTCGAATGTTGACGGACCGCTTCCATACATTCTCCCATGAGTGCTGTCTTTCCAGCACCTGGTGCACCCTGGAAAATCATGGTGCCGCCGCCAATCACATCTTGGTTTAGACTAGTTACCGCATCCTGAAATACTTTATATTCAAGATCACGACCCTGAAAAAACGCCTCACGCCCAGATTCAGCACGATCTGTACGTTTTAACCATGCGTCCAATGGCATGGGATCAACAGGTGTTGGCTTTGGGAAAAGAATTTCGCTCATAGTAGCAATCATATCATTTGAGGTTGCGAACATTTTGCTTTAGGAGAATTTGATGTCCATTGCAGATCTTCACTAGTCGCATTATGTTCATGCGAATCAGATAATATTACATTAAAAAAGTGCTTGGGTAGATCAAACTCTTGCGTGAATCTCACGAATATTGAAGGATCAGTTACAAGACTCTGAGCCATCACATGTAAATTCTATTCTTATTTTTTGATCCATTACCCAGAAATACATGTTCAGAAAATGCACAAAAGTATTTACAAGGTTTAGTTCCAGCTATGCCCAGTTAAGACTCATGAATCTTCAGGTTAACGGATTGGATAAAATGGAGTACAGAAGAAAAAATTCACTGCAGATAACTGATTAACATCTATCGACATACCATACATAACACGGCATCATCCACTCCCGTCATCAAGGGTGGCTTGCAGGCTCGGATGCTTCGCATGCCCTCCAGCAACTCGACCATTCCCGGCCATGGCAGCCTGGTGCCTGGCAAGGGCTGTCTCCGGGTCGGCAGGAATCCGGCCAGTTTGCCGACTTGAACCGCCTATTCGCGAACGGTCAGGTCCGGTGGCGCTAGCGACGGCCGTGTGTTATTTCCCACATTATTCCAGATGAAAATTCCGCATTAACTTGAAGCGTTTGATGTTGTTCTTTTCTGGTAGAAACTGAGATTGGGCTATCCGATCTGTTTCGAGCCCATTCTTGTTCTCGCATTTCGCGCAGGAAATGACTGAGCGGTGATCCAACGTGGGCCTACAGTTTGAGTCGGTCGCTCATCTTGGCCAATCTGGAGGTGGTAATCGTCCCAATTTCTACTTGAAAAAAATGATTCATGTGTTTTGGCATGAATTGGGACAGGCTTTCTCATCTACTGCAAATGAATCTGGGAAAGAAGGACCAAAATAATGTGGGAAATAACAGCAGGCTGGGACAGGTCATCGAGGGAGTGCAGTTCAAGGACGGAATTGAGGTACAATCAGACACGAACACGGTAGCCGCTGGATGAACCCCTTTCCACCCCACGCACTACTTTCAGCCACAACTCAGAAAAAACTCTTAACGACAATAAATGAACATTACGAGAACAATCTAAACAATAGAGATCAGCCAAACTCGGCAGGTAGACTGGTTTGATTATGAACACGGGTTTATGTGGATATTCGAATAGAAATGTTTGTCGGCAGAATTACAAGTGAGATTGACTGAGGTTTTCGACCTATCACTAATCTGACACGTATGACAGGAAAATATTAAGCATGACTATATTGAAAAAAGATACTCGTTTGGTAGTTCTTAGATCCTTTAATTACTATATCAAGCACCCCATCATAAAATGACAAAACAAGAACAATTGATATTACAAGACGTTCGCTGTTTTGATGGAGAGCAACGGGGAAATGTGCGTCCAATCACGCTTTTAGTTGGTGAAAACAGTACAGGAAAAAGTACTTTTCTCGCTTGTTTTTCCGTTTTTCACCAAACGCTACATTCATTTCTATCAAGAAATGAAGCGCCATTAGATTTCAATCAAGAACCATTTAGCATGGGATCTTTCAGAGATATTGTGCGGTCACGACAAGGTCGTACTGGGAGGATAAACGAATTCAAGCTGGGTATCAAAATTGATGATCCCAAGAAAACTAAAAAAGAACTTCCCACGGAGATAGTTTCCACTTTCGAAGAAGGTGGTTCACAACCCGTACCAAAATCCTGTCTGTATCGATTTGGCTATAAGGATAAGGACTTCATAAACATCCAATGCAGTGAGAACGATGATAACGTTATTGTGACTATTCCAGACCGGGAAATTCAACTAGATATAAAAAATAATACGATCCACCCGTTTATTTTCAATTATCGAATCTTTGCTGATGAATGGTTTACACGAAATAATCCGGATGCTGAACCAATATGTTCCTATATGCGTGAGTTGCTGAATTTTGAAAATTCTGACAAAAAAAATTATCTTTTTTCACATCGTCTACGCCGCATGGCTTTATTGAATTCGAGAATCGTCCCAGTTTCCCCTCTACGCGCCAAACCGAAGCGAACTTATGATCCGGTCAGTGAAGCAAGTAGTCCCGGAGGGGAGCATATTCCAATGTTGATGATGAGACTTGATCATGTAGAGAAAAAACTCTGGAAATCATTGCATGATGAATTAGTTGAGTTTGGAAAGAATTCTGGTCTTTTTTACGACATCAAGGTTCGGAGGCACGGAAAACAGATTCACGACCCGTTCCAGCTTCAGGTTAAGGTGCAGTCAGGCACATACTCAAATATTATGGATGTTGGTTATGGGGTTAGCCAGAGTCTACCTATACTGGTTGAGTTGTTGTCCAAATATGGCCAAAAACCAAATAATCTTGGACAAGAGAATACATTTCTTCTACAACAACCTGAAGTTCATCTGCATCCTCGAGGGCAGGCGGAATTATCTAATCTGTTTGCAAAAGTTGTGAAAAAAAGACCAGGTCACAATCGATTTATGATCGAAACTCATAGCGATTATATTATTGACCGTATACGCATCTTGGTACGAAAGGGGGAGCTCAAATCTGAAGACGTATCCATTATATTTTTTGAACCAAAGAAAAACAAAGTGGAAATACATAATATTACATTGGATAAAGATGGAAACATCGAGAACGCTCCGGCAAGCTACCGATCCTTTTTCCTCAGGGAGACAGATAGCCTGCTGGGTTTTGAGGATTAAAGCCAACTGATATGTTATGTGCATAATCGTGGATGCAAACCGGATGGGTGAATTCCTAATGGAGCCACATGAGGAAAGTGTTGCTCCAATTCATAAATGGCTGAAAAAGTCGGGCCATCTGGTTTACTCAACAGACCAATCTTTTGCTAAGGAAGTTGGTTTAAAAGCTAAAATCAAGCTTGCGAGTTACGTTCAGGCTGGTTGTGCATCTTCTATATCGTCCAATTGTTTTGAGGAATTGGAAAACAATCTTCGTAATAATCCTCAAGTGAAATCCGATGATCATCATATTTTGGCTTTGGCTTTACATACCCGTACTCGCGTCTTGTTTACCGGGGACTCAAAACTTATAAAGGATTTCACAAATCCAAACCTTTTCAAGCCAAAAGGAAAGATTTACTCTGATCAGCGCCAAGCAAATCTACTCACGGATTCTGTTTGTCCAAAACGAGCGTAAGGATTTCGCTGAGAATCATGTAAAAATACACTCTAAGGAATTTTTACGGTGATGTTTCAAAATGTTGGAGTTATGGGAATAAATGTCTATTACTGGTAACAAGATACTCGCAATCCAATGATCAGATAACATCATAGCATTAGAAACCGACTGCTTTGGTCTAAAGTTGATTCAATCTCTTCCAGCTTGTGCAGAAATGAAGGCTGATCACTCGGAAATAATACGGCATATCGCCGCTACATTTGTCGAATTGATTCAGAAACTTCTTCATAGCCAGAAAACCAACCATGGTGCAGTCTAAGCCAATTTGGCAGTGGATCACTAAAATTCGATTGCTGATGGCGAGCTTGCACTCATGACTTATTCTACAGTTTGAGCATCTTGATTTTTCTGCTTATCGATACGAAGTACTTTTTGAATATTTAAATTGTGAACTGGCAGTCAGACGCTTGCTTGGCTATAATTGAAACCACAATACCTATAGTCTTCAAGAGTCTCGAATTGAACAGGTTTTTTACTCAAATTCACTATTTTATCAAGGAATTCAATTATGACTGAACGTGTAGCTGTTATCGGAGCAGGCCCCTCTGGATTGGCGCAGCTTCGAGCATTTCAATCTGCCAAACAAAATGGGTCTGATATACCGGAAATTGTCTGCTTCGAAAAACAACAGAACTGGGGCGGACTGTGGAATTACAGCTGGCGAACCGGAGTTGATGAATTTGGTGAACCCGTACACTGGGGCATGTACCGGTATCTCTGGTCAAATGGACCGAAGGAGGGACTCGAATTCGCCGACTACTCATTTGAAGAACACTTCGGAAAACCGATCGCATCCTATCCTCCACGTGCTGTTCTATTTGACTATATTGAAGGTCGGGTCAAAAAAGCCGGAATCAGAGAATGGATTCGATTTCATTCAACTGTTCGTCGCGTTAGCCATGACAATACATCCGGCAAATTCAAAGTTCTCGTTCACAATAATGAAAAAGATGAGGATTATCTGGAAGAATTTGATTATGTGGTCGTAGCATCGGGACATTTTTCGACGCCCAACGTACCGGAATTCGAGGGGTTCAATACCTTTAACGGCCGTATCTTGCATGCTCACGATTTCCGAGACGCGCTCGAATTCAAGGATCAGGATATACTGATTATTGGAACATCCTATTCAGCGGAAGATATTGGTTCCCAGTGCTGGAAATATGGTTGTCGATCAGTTACTGTCTCCTACCGAACCGCGCCGATGGGGTATAAGTGGCCAGACAACTGGAAAGAGGTGCCTCTCCTGAAAAGGGTGGAAAAAAACACTGCAACCTTTATCGACGGTTCAACTGCCGATATTCAGGCGATCATTTTATGTACTGGATATCTCCATCATTTTCCATTTATGGATGAAGAGTTGCGCTTGAAAACCAACAACCGGCTCTATCCGATCAATCTTTACAATGGTGTAGTCTGGGCTGGAAACCCCAAGCTGTTTTACCTCGGCATGCAAGACCAATGGTACACCTTCAACATGTTCGATGCTCAAGCCTGGTATGCACGCGATCTTATGCTGGGGAGGTTGGATGTACCTGACCAAATTGAAATGGAAAAGAGTATTCAGCAGTGGCGTGATGAAGAAGACAATATTGCAGATGACTTTGGTGCAATTGAATATCAAGGTCGCTATACCAAGCATTTGATGGATATGACCGATTATCCCCCATTCAATATTGATGCCTCGAATCAGGCCTTCTTCGAGTGGAAGAAACACAAGAAACAGAACATCATGACGTTTCGGGATAATGGCTATGTATCGCCGCTAACCGGTACTCGGGCACCGGCACACCATACCTCTTGGGTTGATGCACTGGATGATTCAATGGAAAGTTATTTGCAGATCAAATAACAATCAATCTACTGAGGCCTTCTCTTGCTATGGAAGCGGCTCAACTCAGAACTTTTTGGACAGCATCAAGACTTGGAAAAAATTTCCCTTTCGGCTACCCCATGGTGGAAATGGTTCAGTTGACGTAACCCGATCGGAAAATTCGCGGTGATTTAGATGACGACCACGGTCATCAAAAATCTTGAACTCGGAAGCGGCATGAATAAACTCCTCAATCTTTGATTCGGGAGGAAAGAAGGGTACATGTACTGAGAGATGTACAACCGGCAAATCTTCAGCTAGCATCGCGAGCCCTTCACCAAGATTTGCTTCAGCACCTTCTATGTCGATCTTGACGAGATCCGGATCATGAACATTTTGGGATCGAAGCAATTTGTCAAGGGTAATACTCGGCACAATGAAATCATGACCTTCCCAACCACTCCGACTAGTGTCGACTGAACCTTCGGGAAGTCCCATTGAAATCTCTCCTTCTTTCTCATCGATTGCGACATTTAACAGTTCCAATTCACATCTACTTGCGGGTACGGAATCTACAATTTTAGCCAATGCAGCGAAACTGTCAGGATTGGGTTCAAGTGCCACCACACGGGAAGCCTGGCAGGCCAATGCATATATGATTGTCGGTCCAATCCAAGCACCAATATCGAGAACCAGGCCTCCAGGTTTTACGAACTGTCGATAGATTTGCTCTGTGCGACGCTCCCAATCAGTACTATACCAATGCCAGAATTCATGCTCAGCAACCGCGACCTCTACATTTTCAACAGCAACTCTACTTAAGTCAGTTTGGCTCGGTCTGTACGTACGGTGCCATGGTTTTGAATAACTCGACCCAATGGTGCACCTCGCATCATCACTCCATTCTCCAGGCTGACGGGTATTCAATTGCCTAGATTGCTGTCTCTCAGTAATGTTCTGTTCTAGTTTCATCACCATCGTCGCAATATCGCAACATCAAACTTCGTGAGCTGTCTTCATCTTCAAGGCCACAGCTCAAGTCCGAAGTGCAACACTACCCCTCGATTGCGAACCCATGAACAGAATCGTATCGGTGTGTATTACTGCGAGTGCAAGATGAGCATCTGTATCTGACCATGCCAGTCAGTGGTGGTGGCAATCTCACCATGAGTGGAATCATATACGGGATTGTCGGGCTGCGCAAGACCCGATAAAAGTCCTCCTGATCGCCTCTGCCCTGGCTGAAATCAGGCGGCCAGCGTTAATTCCCGATTCTTTTCACGAACAGCGAGAATCGGCGAGGTCGTTTGCCATCAGGTTGAGGGATCTGCGTCTATTTTAGGTAAATTTCAGGAGCCGACCATTTTGCGATACCAGAAGTCATCGTAGCGATTGCTCTTGATGCAACAACGGAGAGCTGCCATCTGGTTTGCGCCTCTGGTGGTCCAGTGCATGCCGCCTCGCTTGAGTCGGGCACCAATGGCGTTCTTGCATCCGGCTTCCACGACCGCGCTGGAGATGCACAGTCCCTGATCGCGGAACGATGCGTAGCGCATCCGTTCGCGTTGCGTTGACAGTAGCCAATGACCTTGTTGACCGAGTCATTCCGGGATGACTCGCCCTGCAGGACCTCGACCAGCTTTTCAAGCTCGCCGGCCTTGAGTTGCCGGATCCGCTCTTCCGACCAGCGCCTGGCGAGGTCGGAATCGTTTCCATGGAGGAGTTTGCCGAGATCCCGGAGTTTCTCCTTGACGTGGTAGATGTCGACGATCTGGATCGCCTTCGGAAACAGTTCATCGCAGAGATTCCAGATCCACCGGGTAATTGATCGACCAGTCCCAGTGCGAATGGATATCCAGACCTCGAAACAGGGGTTCATTGCCCTCGAACAGTTCCTGCAGGGTATTGACCAGCAGACTCTTGACGAAGCACCGGGGACGAGAAAGAGTAGTACCTCCCCTCATCAATCATCTGCCGGATCAGAGGAGTCTTGTCAACATGGTAACAACCGTCCTGTCGAAGGTCAGAACAGGATTGGTAGCCAAGCGGTAGCGGACGGCGTGGTATCTTGTTTCGCTCACTCAAAATGTACCATCTTGACATAATGGGAGCGGTTGCCTGTTGTTTGTCTTGTAATATTTGAGTGATTTGTCGAGGTTCTGGCAAAAGAATCTCACCACAGAAACACTGCATCCCGAACTCCCTCAGACAACAGCAGTCCTTTTCATTCCAAGTGGTTTCTTTGGACAACTATCCCGCAATTTTGGCCTCGACTCAACCGTGATCGGTGATGCATCAAGTCAGTTATTAGCTCAGTATTTCGTAGCAAGCAGAGTGATTGAAATGCCAATAACAAACGCTTCTACATGGAATGGCCTAATACTTACAACCATTCTGATGTATGCGATAAATCAAGACTTAGAAGGCAATCTGTTCAAAAATGGATATTCTCTACCAAGGCATCATAAAGCCTTTCTCTCGGTTATCATTCCAATTCACGGTTTTGGTGATCATCCAGTTATCCTTGTGATGTGAATCGGCAATTTACCTCTCATCAAGAAAATCTTCTGTAAACTATCCAAACTTGTAATTATTTCAACTGCAATCAATTTATCTTGCGGCAACCGAATCAGAAATTGACATGAAAGAACCTGGATCAACTGAAATTTCCCAATCAGCATGGGGTATCGATAATGATTACGCTCTCCTGCACGACGTCTTGCTTGGACACCCCGATCACTACCGCTGGGTAGATGCTGGACCAATTATCCGGAGAACCTTGCAAAATCAGCAACACACCGGATTGAAATTCAACCTCAATACAGCAAAGGCACAACATGCAGAAATGGTACAAATCTACGAACATGCGGGCGTGAAATGTCATTATCTGGAATCGGATGAAGTCCTTCATCGAAATTTCTTTGCCCGTGACTCAAGTGCCATGACTCCCTGGGGAGCCTTAATCTGCCACATGCAACTGAAATGCAGACGAGCTGATTATGTCACATCAATCAAGTTCTACCAGAACAATAACATTCCAATCTGGAACTATGTCACAGCTGGCCATTTCGAAGGAGGAGATTTCGTGATACTGGAACCTGGTTCTGTATTGATTGGTTATTGTGGAGAACGGTCCGAACAGGAAGGTGCTGAGCAAGTTGCCTCCTGGGTTCGAAATCACGGATGGGAAGCACAGACAGCGCCGATATCCAGAGAATTTGTGCATATGGATGGGCTGGTTGTTCCGTTGGCACCTAAATTACTTGTCGCCTGTCTTGATGCGCTTGAGAACTGGGTGGTGAAATGGCTTCGTTCAAAACATTTCGAATTTGTTGATGTTGGCTATGCTGAAGCGAAAAACCTCGGAGTCAACCTGGTTGCTTTGGGCAATGATCGAGTATTATCGATGCAGAGCAGTCCGAAATTGAACGAAAAAATGCGCGCTCTGGGGTTTGAAGTTTTTGCCCCAGATATGTCAATGTTTACTTTGGGGGGCGGTGGGGTTCACTGCCTCTGTCAAGCATTGAGAAGGGATCCGGGTTGAAGACACCTGTCCTCTGTCTCAGTTCATATTGAATATTTTCAACCGAACTGAACATGCTTTATCCATAGAAGAAGTCGACCTTGCCCGATTTGAGGTCGTACTCCGCTCCAACAATCATCAATTCACCGCTATCACAAAGAGGTACCAGCAATCTTGATTCGGTTTTTAACTTGTCTACGTTATAAACAACATTTTTACGAATTGACTGAGACAGTATTGTATTTTCTTCGGCGCCGGACAAAGTTTGAACAATCGTTGATATTGCAGGGCGAATCGCATTAACCAGTGAATGCAAACCGGGTGTCAAATCTTCTGCGGGGTTGGACATTACATTCAATGCAGTCTTGATCGCACCGCAATCCGTGTGCCCCAATACGACCACCAATCTGCTTCCTAAAACCGAAACAGCAAATTCAACACTGCCCATCTGAGTTTTTTCAACCAAGTTCCCAGCGACTCGGATAACAAACAAATCTCCCCCGCCTTGATCAAAAATATGCTCGACAGGCACTCGGGAATCCGAACACCCCAAAACCACCGCAAATGGGGCTTGGCCTTGAGTGAGTTCAATGCGCCTTTTCTCATCAAACAAACCCTCTATTCGTTGTCCAGAAGCGAACCGACGATTACCCTCTTTCAGTTTTTTCAGCGCTTCTTTCGCAGTACTCATTCGGATCTCTATCTCTTTTTCTGATCGTTATATGGTGAGCTCATTTTTCGATCTCACCGCCGATCGCCTGCATAACCATGGTTTGAAAATGATGAACTGCATGCTCAGACAATTCAGTCAGATCACGATCAATGATGAACCGGCCCTGATTGTAACCTTTCGACCTTAATCCTCGTTGAACACTTTCGCACAGGGCGATATCTTCAGGTTGCAATACGTCCTTTTGATATTTCATTGCATCTTGGAGCTGAGAAGTTGGTTTTTGCTCTGGAAGGAACCAGTCCTGGAACTCTACAGTCTGACCAATCCCGTCGGGATTAATCTGCAAAACTGACATGTTTGTCTCTCCGGGGTAAATCCAGATGGTCAGGTTTGGCCACAGGAACCACCCGGCATATCCAAAATCAATTTCACCCCTTTGAAAATGAAAAGCTCGGTTTGTTTCAGACCCAGGTGCACCTGCGATCTGACTTGAATAGATTCCACGGGTAACCGTTCGATATGTATTCATATCCACCAGATCTACAAAATCCTTATGAGCCGGCGCACAGTGATAACACTCCAGGAAATTATCAACCAAGACTTTCCAGTTGGATTGAACGTTATAGACATCCCTTTGTGTCATTTGCAGATGATCAACTTCTGGACAGAAACTGCGAATCTCATTTCCCAGATCTCCACTCAACTCCTTCAAGGTAAGTGCGTCATCATCAAGATTGACAAACACCATCGAACAGAACTCTTCAACCCGAATCGGTTTGAGAGAAAAATCAGATTTGGCGAACCCCTCTACATTCTCTGAGTTTCGAGCAACCTTAAGCGTGCCATCCGAGTCATAACACCAGGCATGATAAGGACAAACTATCAGGTTGGTACTTCCTTGCCCGCATAATAGTTCATGACCACGGTGAGCACAGACATTGTAAAAAGCCCTTAATTCGCCACAACGGGAGCGAATTACAAACAGATTCTGGTCGCAAATGGAAGTGGTCAGGTAATCCCCGGGTGATCGAAACTGACTGACATGACCAACATAGATCCAATTGCGATAGAAGATTTTTTCTCTTTCCAAATCGTGCACGGTCGAATCGGTATAGAACCGCGCTGGCATCGTGAAGGATCCGCTTGGCCTGTTGTAGAACGGAAAGTCCCCAGGCTGCTTCGCTACAACCTTTGTTGCGCTGTCTGTAAGCGAGCTCACTTAGTATTCTCCAAAATAAATTCAGGTAAATCGGTTTTTCTATGCTCCAAGTCAACTATGAAGCACTACACCTTTGGAAATAGAACAAAATAGTATGGTTATCAACACTGCCAAACGGAATTTCTTATGCATGAATTAGCTTTCCGGTTCATGACCATTAGCAAGTTTTTCTATATGAGACCGGATCAGCAACGCCCTTTCATTCAGAAAATTATAATATATTTCACTTATCTTGCTATCAGCAGAAATTTGAAGCATGGAGACAGGAACTGCGTGTGAATTCAATCTCGAAATGATGTCTCCATCTGTGACTTGTATTCCAGTTGAGTTCATCAAACATAGTTTTTTGAAATATTCCATAGGTGGATTTGCTGCTATTTTTCGGTTCGTTTTGGAACCAATCAAAATACAATTTAGGGCTTTGTTCGCTTCTTTATCCCATATATCGTTTTCGAGGTACTTTTTTGGAAATATATGATGATATTCGCGTGTTGTTATGTTTTCTTTGGTAACTTCAAAATTTGAATTTATATCTTTTGCGCCAGTCCTTAGGGATACTGCAAGAATCGCTTTTGACAAAATTCCAGCAGTAGGCCATGTCTGTTCAATAAGTCTTTCCTTAGTCGGTAAGGGATACTTATTCGTGTCCCAAATGGGAACAGTTCTACAATGCTTTCTGGGACCAGATACAACATCTTTCAGTTTAAAATAATCCTCAGATAGAGATTTATTTGCTATATATGCATACCGCTCTGTTGTAAAGGCTCGCCATAAGTATGCTCTAGCAACTGTATGAAAATATGTATCTTCTATGCCGTTTACTTGAGTTTCCAAGTATAGGGCTGGCAAGACACGAAAAGGAATCGCTGAAGGAAGTCTTTTCTTGTCAAATATTTTATCGGTTCGTACAAGTTGAATTGTCCATTTAATACCTTCCGTAATTTGCTTATGATGTTCTGCCAGAAATTCTAGTACCTCTCTTTTAGAATAGTTATTTTCTGTTGGTATCAATCCAACACAAAGACAGGAGATCTTCAGCAACAAATCCCCAACCATCGAGGAGTCAAAATAATCCTCTATAGCTTCGATATTGTCCATTGCATTTTCTCTAATTTCGCGCAAATGCCCTTTCTGCCTAGAGAGAAATTCCCCAACAATTATGTCGAATTTTTTTAGTCTCTGAGATGAACTGTTAATTTCAATGAATGTGTTGATTGCCTCTAATTTTTTTGTATCGGAAGACATCTCCAAAGCAGGTAGCCGATAATTTCGTAAATCTTCGCTACGGTCTCTTATCCATAAAAAATGATCAAGTCGATCACCTTCGATTGATCCAAGCCAATCTCGTATACGATTATCATTGTCGACATGCTTATCGGCCCAAAGCAAAGAGGTTGGAATTAGTTTTTTATAATTGAGGCAGATTTTTGGATCATTTACCCAATGATAAGATTTAGAAAATGATTCAACTTCGAGTGTATCGATAGAAAGTTTGCAATCGGGATCAAATTTTAAAAAATATCTGTAACTTGGATCTGCCTCATCATTCACTGCTCGCCATAATGCTGTCAAACGTTGTTGACCATCCAATAAAAGATGTTTGTATGGAGTATTTGGATTGGTAGAAATACTTTCAAATGGTCTCTGCAATAACCTTTCGCTCTCATCTTCATTGATCGGCAGAATTAATAAACACCCTACAGGCTGATTACATAAAATTGCCCGAATAAATTTGCAAACGCTATGCCTAGTCCATACAAAATCCCGCTGAAATTCGGGCAGAGCAACTTCTTCTGAAGATAACTTTCCTAACCAATCTTCAATTGAAAATTGCTGAATATTTACACCCCGCACTATTATCTGTTCCTCGCTAAGTGAATTATTGTTTTGATAAATTTTTTATATTTTTTACTAACACTTGTACATCATTTGCAGTCGTATATCTTCCCACACTCAAACGAATCGTTGATTCAACGATATGTCTCGGGACTTTCATTGCTCTCAATACATGTGAAGATACGTGCTTTGAAGCTGCACAAGCCGAACCAGTTGAAAACTCCAAATCACTCCATTTTTCCAACAAGTCCTCAGCTCGATATTTTGGAATTGCTACACTTAAGCAACCTGGAGCAATATTTTCCAAATCGCCGTGGTAATGTACATCTAATACAGATGAATCAAGTGATTTTCGAATTGACTTGATATATGACATGGCTTTCGACTGATATTCCAATTGCTCTAAATCAGCAATTTCTGCCGCCCTGCCAAACCCAACACATAATGGCACCGGTAATGTCCCTGGCCGAAATCCTTTTTCTTGGTCTCCACCCAAATAAACAGGTTTAAGTTTTTTTTGCAAATTGTTTCTAACAAAGAGGGCCCCTATCCCCTTGGGCCCATAGATTTTGTGGCCAGACAAGGTAGCCATACCAATTCGATTATCTCTTATGTCTATTGGAACTTTACCAAGAGCTTGAGCACAGTCAGAATGAAATACTGCACCATAATTTTCACAAATCTCGGTTATTTCTCTTATCGGTTGAATGACTCCCGTTTCGTTGTTAACCATCATTATGGAAACTAACAAAGTTTGATGGTTAATCATTCGCTCGAGTTCATGCAAATTAACAATACCATTTCGGTTTACTTTAACAATATCTATATGAAAACCTTGTTTTTTCAGGTATTTTACAGGACCCAGAACTGATTGATGCTCTGTTGGCTGTGTTATGATTTTTCGTCGCAGTTTGTTTTCTGAAGAGGCAAGTCCCAATATCGTCAAATTATTTGATTCCGTAGCTCCAGAAGTAAAAATGATTTCTTTTGGATCAACATTAAGTGCATTCGCAACTTGTATCCGAGAAGTTTCGACTGCTCGTGCAGAAGATATAGCTTGTTTATATGTAGTAGCATGCGGATTGGCATAGACCTTCCGATAAAAAGGTTCCATGGAAGCTACAACCCTGGGATCCAGTGGAGTTGATGCTTGGTAATCCAAGTATATTTGTTTCAACTTTGAACCTGACTTTACTCTGACATCTTACTTAAATTCAGTCTGTGCATTCGCAAGGGAGAAATGATGATTCACTTTCTTTCTTTTTCGATATTTCGCCATCCATGATGTTCTTATATGTTAGAGAGTTAGCTCCAAAGAAACCAAAAACTGTTTTTTCTCCCTGATGCTTTTTTGAAGAAGCACTGTTGGAATACTTTTCCTCGAAATCAGCCCACCACTGAATACTGGCAGGATCATCCTTATTTCTACCTTTTCCTGCTAGTTTACGGATTGTTTTTGCACCTTTCATAAAACAAAACACACAGTTCGATAGATTAGTCTCATAAGGGATTTCTAATCGAAATGGTTGTGTTTTCCAAAACTCCAAAACAGCATTTTTGTCGATGCCGAGATCAAATAATGGCGTATAAACTATTTCCCCATCGGAAATCCTTCCATTGCTGTCTGTTAATCCATTGCGAGCGAGTGATCGTGCAACTCGAACGGGCTCATCAGCCCGAAGGCCAACCAGCGATATATATTGCAACGCCCCATCACCCCTTAACCTAGCCTTTTGATCAAAAACACAAGATTTCACTATCTCATTATCAATTTCACATAGTGGTGCTGAAGTATAATCTTGATATTTCTGCGATTCTCTAATGGTGGATTGCTTTAGATGAAAAATTACCTTATTGGCCCGAAGACCATATGACTCAGGTTGAGGCATTCGAGATTCATCATGAAAGTGCCCCAATCTCGGGTTAGCATCAATAGTTCTTATGGTTCTTTTTTGCCCATGAATAGAACTCTTCTTTGACATTAGATCTGCTCGTCCAAACCAATCCTCAAGAAAATTAGCACTGGTTCTTAGCTTTAAATACTCGGTACATGTTCTCGTGAATCTATTTGGCAACTGCCCATTCCAAGAAACAAACTCCTCAAAAACTTCACCTTTATGCCGATAACCGAAAGACCGTTTATTCTTGAAATTAGTGAAAGGATATGGTTTCGCCATACGATAAGTGATCGCCCTTCTCCAGCGACCAATCCAAGCATCTTCGTATGTTTGAAATTCAATAATAAAAAATGGAATCCGATACTTCGTCTCGGCATATTTTTTACATTCAATTACGAATTTGTATGTTTCAGGGTGTTCAGCTGATGTATTGTTAAACAAAATAACATCTCCTCTTTTAGCTGACAATTGCTTTGCTTCCAACATTTTCAGCAACATCATGGCACTGGAACGGCCTCCCGAAAATTTCAGAACATGCGGCAATTCAGAGTGATTATGCTGAAGATATTGTATTTTCATAAAGATTTCGTCAATTAAGCGCTTATTTTAATTAGATTTTCTTTGATAAGCTTTTTGTTTTCCTCGTAACTGAGAAATCCTAATTCTTGGTAAGCGCTCAATTCACCTATTCTTCTCAGAATTCTCTCGACTAACTCTTTTCGCTCTTTGGATTTTTCTCCAATTTTCATTTCTAACAAGTAAGAAAGAAAAGCGGAGCGTAATCCTCGTTCAGAAATAATTGTCAATTTCCTAAGCTGATACAGCATCATTGTTTCGTAAGGTGCTGAAGATTGATGCAGAAGTTTCCATACAAGGTTAGGGTCATGCCCACTGTCCTCTGAAACTTGGACAGCGATAAATCCCCTCCACCATGCTCGGGCCAGTCTACAGTCCTCATATATTGATAAACTGCCTCTCGCTTCATACAGACCACCTAATCTCCTTAAAACGGTTCTGACTACTTTATCGATACTATCTGCGTCATCTCTCCGTAGAGCCTTTTCCATCCTGGCTCTTCCAGACTGAGATTCTTGCGTTTTTTTTGCCAAAAAGCTCGGCTGGATTATTCCCCTCCTAATCATTTCCACCTGATAACTTGTCCAGAAAGTTGCAGATGCGGCCATTCTCGGTGGAACATGCTTAAGCAGGGTATAGAACTGTTGTTCAACCTCTAAGGGAGGACCGCTGTATTCATTTTCTGTTAATTTCTCATGAGTGTCTGGGAATTGAACCTGTATCTCGCAATCTTCCTTTTGAAATGCGTCGAAGTATTCGAAAAATTCGTTGACATTCGCTGATACAATTATTTTTGCAAATTCCCTTTGATCATTTGTATTTGGACGCTTTAATCCATTTACGTCAATTTTTCTTGTTAAATTCAAACGAACTTTGGAGAGCTCATCAGCTCGAACTAACTTCAACGCGAAAGCACCCTTGCTAACTATCATTTCTTCTATGCAATAACAATGAAACTAATCATCTTCCATTGGATCAATCTTATGGGGGATCCATATCGCAACAGATCTGTTTGGACTAAACCCTTCTTGATCCCATGTGTCGGCTCCAATATCTGACAGATGTTGATATAAAAACCTCAAGTTTTCATATTTACTCCACTTATCTTCGTCAGCATAGCTTTCTTTTAGAATGCCCAGACCTTGCGATAGTGCAAAACAATAAATACTGTCGCGATGACTGATAGATTTACCTGGATTTTTCAGCGATTTGAATAAATCTTCAGAGCAATTGACACGAAAATAAAATCCTTGCTCTGTATCTTCGCGAACTTCGAAACAACCGTAAGGCAAACTGCTATCAATTCTGACTTGTAAGATGCTTACTACGAGAGATGCCGAACGATAGAAAGGCCCAATTGCAATTTTAGCACCTTTGGGAAAATCTACTATTTCATCAATCCATATCTGGTGTACTCCATGTTCCTCTGTAAGATGAAATTCTTTAAGTTCTTGCGTTGAAATAACTATCGGCTGGAACATTGCGGGATTACCGTAATGATCACTTTGACTACTAAGGAACTGTTCAAAGATTATTTCTTCAGATGTGAATGATATGATATTACCAATAGATTCAACAGCCCTATATGAGCACCATGGAGCAGAAACTACACACGCAAATTTGGCTTGTTGCTCATCAATCAGGTAACGGACTAAATTTCTCCCGATAAGAGTATGGCGCACACATCGGTTTCCATCGTTATACTGACCTTGGCTAATTTCAACAGAGTAGCCATTACCGTCAGAATAGTCTATATTTCCATCAGCCATGACTGGATAATTACTGATGAAAGGAGTTAGCAAACTCAATTGTTTTCACCTGCATCATTAACTGATACCTTGATTACTACATTAGGTTCGAGATTCTCAATCACCGATAAAGAAAGCATCTTCTTCTGACCAGCTTCCAATTGACCAATTTTCTTGGTTTTATCAACAGAGATCCCATCAATTGATTTAATAAAATACTTAACTGGTCGGTCCGGCAAGGGGCTTATACAACTGGAATCTGACCCACTATGTATATTCAAATTTAGTTGTGCGTCATAGATTTTTTTTTCGGCAAGCAATACTAAGTCAATTGAGTTTTGATTCTGATTTCGCTTGGCTACAACCTTTATTGGGGAAGACCTGTCTTTGTGAACTGTTGTATTTCGACCTAGCTTAGATTTTGGCCCATTCCTGCCACCGCCAGTAGGAAAACTAATACTGCCTCCTGGCACTTCAGCAAGTTGTTCGCTGTTTGTGTTTGTGCTTTTTGTACTACCAGACTTATTGGAAGATTGTTTAGAGTCTTCAGTCAGAAAGGTGAAAATTGAAGGGGCGAATGTTTCTGTTGATGCCTTTTTGCATCTATTGGCAATTTCCTCATTAACCGTGGAAAAAAATTTATTGAATTTATATCTTTTTCCTTGTTGTAATCGATTTTCATCCAATTCCAAGTGCTTCGGTCCTTCAGCACGTCTAATTAGCTGAAATACTTCACTATTACTTTGATCTGCATCTATTGATATCACCGCGTTGAACGGCTGATAATCACTGTATTTCGCTGGCGAATTGAATGGTATTTCATCAGTTATGTACATTCCTTGTCGGTACAAAGAAATACGAGTTCGTTCATTTGATTCGGCTTCTCTAATCTGTAAACCAAACGTTCCAAGTTCCGTGGAAATTAACTCTTTTGGCTCTCGCAAAATTGTCTTGTAATCACAAAACGCTTTATTTCCACTCAATACCTCAATTTTGTTGTTTTTTCTCCTTTGACTTTTATATCTTTCCATATTGATCTCTAAAAGAGAATCTGTCATTTCTAAGCCATTACAAGAAACAAGGAGTTTTTGCGATTTGATCCGAATAAAAAAATTTCGCGCTACCGCCTTAAATATTTCTTCAACGTAATCATCGGCTGAATCAAGATGGAAATAGTTAAAACCCAAAATTGAAATGATTGACCCGCAGGAGTATTCACTTTGGATTTGTTTCAATTTGTCCCTAATGTATTTAGGAACATCATTATCGTTTGGGAAATCAAACCGCTCGTTTAAGGAAAGTAGCGGTCTTAATCCCGAAATAAAGTATCCGTCCTTACTTCGAAGTGAACTTTTTTCGGAATGTATGTGCCCGTGAAAAGGAGGGGGGGGGGGTAGCAATTAGCGGTGTCAGGGGTAGTTATATGGGAAGCCAGAATGGCATGTCCTGTCATTGTTTTTCGTGAATCCTCCGTTATGCCACCATACAATATATAGTGTAAATCTGAAGCCGAAAATGCAGCCAAATGCCCAACACCATACGAGCCTCCAGAATTCGACAGGCTACCAGTCTTGCTTGTTAACCCATTTCCAAGAAGACTATGCATTCTTTCCAAATTTAAACCAATTCCATTATCTATAACATTCAAAACGGGAACTTCATCCATCCCCAGCATTTTGTCTATACGCTCAAGAATAGCCACAGATGATTCTAGACTTTCTCTATGGGTATCTCTGGCTTGTTTCAGAGCTGACTTGTAATTATCAATACCTGGTATTTCTGAAACAGGAAGTTTGTCCAACACAAACTTAACATATGTAATTTTGCGTCCAGCTTCTCTCGAAGCATCTGTGCAATTCTGTATCAACTCTCGGACTATTTCAGCAATATTTGAGACTTTGTTATGAGAAACCGTTGAGTTAGCAAAGCCTTCAGCATCAGAAGATTCTGGGAAAAATAGATAGGGTCTCTTGGGTTCTTGACTAAACCTTGTTGTTTTTCCTGTCATAATCTACAAATAAAGCATTTCTGAAACATCCCCCATTCATATATTCACCAATGGATGCAGATACATTATATCCAAAAACTCTGCATTTTCTACCTTATCCTCAAACTCTCAAACTCACAAAGGCAAAACATTAACTGTCCTTCAAAGTGATAAATTGCGTGTTACTCGAGGCTACCGTTTCACCCAATGCATGATCCTAAATCCAGAGCTGAAACCTATTGAGCATAGTACTTTTAACCTGATGTAAACCACTCTATTCGAGAGTTAGGGTCACCACTCCTTCACATGGAGAAAATTTTTATTATCGGAAACGAAATCGCCTACTTACCTCCTCAAACGTGTTATGGTCGAAAGTAGTGCGCGGGGCGGAAAGGGGTTGAAAAAAGCGGCGTAACCGGATTAACTATTACATTGACAAAAAAAGTTAACCAAGAGGTACGCCACTATGAGAGATGATAACATTATTGACTATTCAAAAATCGGCAAGTTCAAGGATGAATTGACCGCGATTCTGCGCGAGGGTGCCCGTCGGCTGCTGCAGGTGGCAGTGGAAGCCGAGCTGGGCGAGTTCCTGAAGCAGCATGAAGACCGCCGCACCGAACAGAATCTCCGGCTGGTGGTGCGCAGTGGCCATCATCCGGAGCGCTCGATCCAGACCGGGATCGGCTCGGTCCCGGTGCGGATTCCGAAGGTTCGTTCCAACGACGGCAAGCCGGTGACCTTCCGCTCGTCGGTGGTTCCGCCGTATGTGCGCAAGAGTCGCACGCTGGAGGCCTGGGTGCCCTGGCTGTACCTGAAGGGGGTCAGCACCGGCGAGATGGCCGGCGTGCTGTCCGGGCTGCTGGGGAAGCAGGCGAAGGGGTTCTCGCCGTCAGTGGTCAAGCGTCTCAAGCGGGTCTGGCTGGACGAGAGGAAGGAGTGGACGCAGCGTGACCTGAGCCAGGACCGGTGGGTGTACGTCTGGGCGGACGGGGTGTACAGCGGTCTCCGCAACGAGGAGACGAAGCTCTGCTGCCTGGTGGTGATCGGCGTGGACGACCAGGGCCGGAAGTCGATTCTGGCCATCGAGGACGGGGTGCGCGAGTCCACCCTGAGCTGGCAGGACGTGCTGCTGGACCTGAAGGGACGGGGCATGAACGCTCCGAAACTGGCTATCGGGGACGGTGCCATGGGGTTCTGGTCGGCACTCGACCAGGTCTATCCGGAGGCCCGGCACCAGCGCTGCCGGGTGCACAAGACCGCCAATGTGCTGGCCGCCATGCCGAAGGCCATCCATCCCGGGGTGAAGTCGGCACTGCAGCAGATCCGGATGGCGGAGACCCGGGACCAGGCCGACCGGGCCTTCGACCGTTTCCTGGCCCGCTGCCAGGACCAGTATCCCAAGGCCGCGGTGAAGCTGATCCGGGATCGCGAGGAACTGATGAACTTCTTCGACTTCCCGGCCGAGCACTGGCAGAGCATTCGCACCACCAATCCGGTTGAATCGACCTTGGCCACGATCCGCCACCGGACCCGGACGACCCGGGGTTGCCTGAGCCGCGACCTGCCTATTAGCCACAAGTTTTGTCTGGACGTAAATTCGGATACAGGTATTCCGGATCCAGGCGCTTGAACAATTCATAAGCTCGGCCGTAGGCGCCGAGTTCGACATAGCCGGTCCAGATCACCTTGTGTCCGGGCGGTGGGTCGTTGTTCCGAGCCAGATAGCCACCAAGCATGGCCATGGTCAATACCGCTCTACCCAAATTCGAAGGCGGAGGGCGTTTGCGGTCGAGGGCAACCAATTCCAGCATGCGGATTTCCAGATTGGAGAACAGCACCTCGGCCGGCAACTCGGGCGTGTCCCGTCCCAACAGCACCATGGCATGCAGGCGCCAGGCAATCACCGCCTTGATCGCAATCGCACGTTCCAGTCGATCGGCCGTTTGCAGATTCAGAAATTCGGCCTTGCAGCCGGATTTCAGGATCCGGTGCCAGTCCTCAATCCGCCAGCGCAAGCGGTAGCAGTCCAGCAGCTGCTCGGCAGCCTCGGCATGCTCGACCGGCAGCGAGGTCAGCAGAAACCATTCCAGAGGATCACTGCCATCACGGGGAACCGAGGTCTCCTGGACATGCACCAGGTTCAAGGGCACGCCGGTCGAGCGGGAGGAGGAAGGGTTGGCCAAGATCGTCACTTCCTGCCAACGCAATTCGCACGCTGCCAGTCGAGCCTCCCGTAACGCTTTCTCCCGCTGTCCACGGGCCGACCGGCGGGCCGAACTCCGCATCACCTCAATTTCCACTCGGGCCTGGACTGGAGCCTGACGGATCCGGTCAAACAGACGGGCACCCTGCGCACCCAGCACGCGATCATGTCTTGCCCGAACAATCAAGTCCAAATGCTCCAGCTGCCGGCAGTGGTGGAATATCTCATGGGCATCTCCTTCCCGGTCCATGACCGCAATGCAGGACACATCCGGCACCCTTTGCGCCGCTTGAGCACTGTCCTGCAAACCGCGAATCCAACGCTGGGTCTTGTGGTTTGAGTCGCTCTTGCATGACTCGTCCCGAGTAGCCGGAGCATCAAACTCCAGCTGCATCACACCCAACGGCACGCCGCTCGCAGACACCGCCAGAGTGCTGTGCAGATGCAACCCCAGACTGCCTTCGCTGGACCGGTTCCTGCCAATCAGACCGAGACCCTCACAGGCACCGTGGGTGGCAAAGTTCAGATCGGTTCCATCCTGGATCAGCAACACCGAAGACTGCTTCGCAATCCGCTCAATGGTCCGCTCACGATGCACCGCCAGAATGTTCTCAACCGACACCTCCGACTCGGCCGGATGTTCGATCATGCGGTAAAAGCCGGCCACACTCGCCGCATCCCCTTTGGCCGCCGCCGGAAACGAGTCCATGGGCGATTCCGCCATCATGTGGGCACTCCTGACCAGTCGTCTGCTCAATCGCTTGTCTCCCAGCGGCGCACCGCCAAATTCCTGTTCGCTCCAACTCCACCGATCCAGACCCTCGGCCATGTCCCGCTTGACGACCTCGGGTGGGCAAACACCCAAAGCCGCTCGCCAGTCGGCGCTCAGTGGACGACACCAGATGGCCCGTTTCGGCACCCGTTGTCCGGCGGGCGAGAAACGCCCCCGACCGGCCGTTTCACCCACATGAGTCCAGCCGGCTGCCAGCAGCGAAACTCCGGTGTACTGCCCTGCATTCACAAAGGTCTCGACCAGCACCGGACGATAGCCGTATTGTCGCATGAAATCCTCCCCGAGTCTGCCCAGCGTCCGGGCCAATGCCCACGAGGCGAGGTTTTGACAATGCACCTCGGGACGGATCAGAAAGCGGCTGAGACTGGTCACCAGATGCCGAGGCGGATGCTCGGTATCCCAACCAATCCACTGATCCCGGGCCTTCAGTAGATAGGCGCAAGAGGAAAATCCCAACCCGCCCAGCCAGCCGTGATCCGAACCGATCAGGTAGCGCATCTGGGCTCCGGCTTGAAACACGCTCCCCATCGGGTGTTCGCGGGCCATCAGTTCGTTGAAGATGCGATGATGGTGATCATCGCAGACCCGAGATACATGCAACCCGGCAATCCGATCCACCCGATCGGGCACCTCGAGCGGACTCGGAACCGCCTTCTCCAGCCTTTTCGGATGACCACGAGCCCCGCTGCCGGTTGGACTGACCGGCAGGGAGATCTTGCCCGACGCCTCGAGTTTCGCCAAGGCGGCACTGCAACTGCTGATCCGGGGCAATCCCCGGGCATCCTGGAAATCAAACTGCTCGCACAGGGCCCGGGCCACTTGACGACGACTGGTACAGGTCTCCGACTCCAATAGCGCCAACAGCCAAGACCATGGTTCTGGCTCTAACAGGGTTTCGCGAATTGGGGTCAGTGCGTCCATGCACCGGAATATAGCCCTTCCGGTGAGTTATGTCAAGAACTTATTTGTGTAGAAGAGGCAGGCCGCGACACCATGCTCGACATGATGTTCAAGCTCGGCCAGTGCGCGGAATCCCGCTGGCGAAGGCTGCGCGGGTTCCGCAGGCTCGGACAGGTCATCGAGGGAGTGCCATTCAAGGACGGAATTGAGGTACAATCAGACACGAACACGGTAGCCGCTGGATGAACCCCTTTCCGCCCCACGCACTACTTTCGACCATAACTCCGCTCAAACAAATTATCCATCATGGGTTTTTTTATTTCTATCCATTGTCAAATCTGTATTTTTGTTTGCTTGTCTTATTTAGTCTAAACCAGATCACGCATGGGACGAAAACTCCCGAAATTCCCTAAAGAAAATTACCTTTTCAGGCTAGATTTTGTTCCCCAATTACTCTGATGAAGCATTTTGGTAGTTTCCTCGTACCCGTTGCTTTTCCGGATCAAAATGAGGAAAACGAACAACTTGAGCAGGGATCCGCTTTTGATGCCCATCCAGTTTGCCAACTTCTAGATGATTGCCAATTTCTGCATGCATCGACTTGATTCGGCATAAAGCAATATTTGTACCGAGTATCGGGGAGATCATTGCACTCGTAATCAGTCCAACTTGCTCACGTCCAATGAACACCCCATCACCGCTAATCGCCGGTTCTTCACCCGCCAATTCCAAACCAACCAATTTCTGTTGCGGATTGGATTTACGTTTAATCAACTCCTCGCGACCGAAAAAATCATCCAGCTTGGTCTTTAATGGTACGGTAACTCCGATCCCGGCTTCAAAAGGATCAGTCTGATCGCAGAACTCTTGCCCCGCAAACGCCAATCCAGCCTCAATTCTAAGCATATCAAGTGCTTCAAGACCTAATGGCGCAATACCGTATTCCTGTCCAGCCTGCCAGATTGCATCCCACACGACCAGCGAATCACGTGGATGACAAAATACCTCATAACCCATTTCACCAGTATAGCCGGTCCTCGAACAGATGATCGGTACCCCATCAGGTCCTCCTATTCTTGCTATTGAAAATCGAAAGCATTCGAGTTCGGAAACTTCCGTTTGATCAGGACGAGTCCAAATGCATTTTTCCAAGGTATCTAGACTTCGCGGCCCCTGAACCTGGAGATTGTGTAATTGCGAGGTTGAGTCCTTCACCCAGGCCTTCAATCCCAATCGTCCGGCTTGTTCTCGCAACCATAATCCAGATGCATCATTGCCACCAATCCATCGAAAATTGCGTTGTGCAAGACGAAAAACAGTGCCATCGTCAATCATACCGCCAGATTCGTAACACATTGCCGTATATACAACCTGGCCAACACTGAGTCGTCGAACGTCTCTTGTGATGCAGGTTTGCAGTAATAGTTCTGCATCTGGTCCAGTGACTTCATATTTTCTAAGTGGCGACAAGTCCGTTATAGCCACCTTTTCTCGACACGCCCAATACTCGGCAACAACTCCAAGATTATTGAATGTACTGGCAAGCCAATAACCATTGTATTCCGTGAAATTTCTTGTCAAAGTCGAAGTTTTCGGGTGAAAGCTGGTTTCTCGAGTCATTTCTGGTTCTGCATCAGTCGTTTTTCGGTAAGCAATCGCCCGCTTGAATAGGTTCTGTTTATCATAAGTTCGGACATGGATATCAGTTGGCACCCAGGCATTGGCCGGATCAATGTCACAAGGACAAGAAGAAGATACGCAAACAAGGTCAGTCATCGCCTTCATGAGTACATAGTCGCCGGGACGAGACCAGGGGTCATCAAAAGTGAACGAGTATGCTTCGTCAAAAAATGTGTTGAAAAATAGATTCATGGCCTGCCATCCCTTGCGGGGTTCAATCGGATAGGGAGCCAAGGCTTGATTGAAATTGTCCGAGCAATTCACATGTCCGGGATAGCCCGCTTCATCATAATATTTGCTGGTACAAGCTACTCCGAAACTATCATGTCGTCCGCAAGTATCTTGGATGATCTCAACCAAAGGATTGAAATCGATATCGTAGAATTTGGAATAGAGCCCCGGCATCGGATAAGCATTACCCATTAATGAGCGAGTGGTCGTTGCACTCAGATTTCGGGTTCTGCCTTGATCCAGTGCACGCTTGTCAAAACACTGAAAGTCTGAACACTGCCGTCCATCGACATCAATAACCTGAATATACTCACCCTCTCGCACCTCATAGACCTTGGCCGTTGCAGCTTCGATATGGATACTGTCTACTTCATCGGCTAGCGGTTCTGGCAATTCCTTTGTCGTCTGCTTGCTCGGATCCGCTCTTTTTACGAATATCACCAAGTCTGTGGGGGGATAACTCTGATCAACCTGCATGGTTGAACCTGGAGCCGCGAATAGCGCTATCAATTCATCCGGACTAACAAGTTGCGCCATAGTCTCCGCGTGGGTCTCGCCCACCATCAATTCCGCTACAGAGGAATTGACCAAGTCAATTGAGAATAATTTCAATTTTTCCTTGATTTTTCTGGCACCTGTAAATGGAGCTTCAAGCATTTGTGCAAGAGTACTGCCAGCAGTTCCTGCCTTGACTCCTAGTGCTTCAGTCATTGGTTGCCCGTTGCTGTTGAACGCAAAAAGCTGTGCTGGCTGAAGTCCTTCAGGGTCGACAATTTTAATTTGATCGCCAGCCATTAAGGGCAAGGCGATCACTCCACCAGCCTTGAGCGGATACCGTTCTTGACCAATCCAGTCTTGACCAAGACCAGGTTCACGCAACCGTTTACTAGAGGAAAAGCTTGTATCCATTGCAGATAGATAAATCGATCAAATTGTAAATATTCGGTCAGCCCTGTAAAAAACATGAAAAAGTGCTGTCGCTTGGCGCATGTTCAGAGCTTATTGTATTATGTAGCTACATGTCCTCTTTGAGTTCAATGGTTTTGTTCGATGCTTTTCTTTTCGTCGGCATTCGCAAAGGTTATGCCAAGCATATGTAGCCACAATCCAATTTGCACATGATTGGAAATGGATATAGTGTAGATTTGTGCAAGGTCAGAGCTTCTCCCCCGAATATCCAGCAGGTTTCGAGCTTTCTCGCCACAAGCCATTCCGATCAGGCGAATCGGTTCCCCGCCGGTCGAGATACTTGTCGGCATGCTTTTTTGTGCGAATTTGTTCAATTGCCTTGTCCGAACGTTCCCTGGTCTTTCTTTCCATGTTTTTTTGCCTTTGACCATATTGAAATCAAACACGAACACCCGATCACCAGTCCCAGCACGGGTGTATATCCAGATCACGAAAGAGGGGTTCGTTCCCTTCAAAAAGTTCCTGCAGGGTATCGACTACAAGACTCTTGCCGAAACGACGAGGACGGGATAGAAAGTAGAAATCGCCCTCGTCGATCATTTGCCGAATCAGAGGCGTTTTATCGACATAATAACAGCCTCTCTCTCGAAGTCGGCCAAATGATTGGTAGCCAAGCGGTAGCGGACGGCGTGGTATCTTGTTTTGCTCACTCATGATGCGACCATCTTAACATAATGGGAGCGGTTGCCTGTTGTTTGTCTTGTAATTATTTTAGTGATTTGTCAAGGTTCTGGCAAAAGACTCTCACCGCAGAAACACTGCCTCCCGAGCTCCCTCAGACAATAGCGGTCCTTTCCATTCCAGGTGGTTTCCTTGGACAACTATCCCGCAATTTTGGCCTCGACTCACTGTATGGATGATGCAGTTGTCGAGCCAATTACAATCCGAGCATTTCATCTTCGGCGAGGCGACTGGAATGTCAGGAACGAACGTTTCTACATGGAATTGGCCGAATACTCATGACAAGTTGGCATAGAGAACGGCATTTGACAATACTTGATTTCGCCATCATTTGATCATCTGGAATTCAGATTTGAAATGAGGTAATTCCAAATAGAAAATTGCATGCAACAGGACAAGATCACCGTTAGGGGTTCCACCTGAAAACCAGCCTTTACACTGGAAAGCAGGATCTGTATAATGAAGGAACACTTAAATCATGAGGAAACCCCTATGAAAAAATTCCATATTTCACCCCCCCCCCCTCGCTAGATTAACAACACTGGTCGCCGCCGCCCTGGCGGCCCTGACGCTGGCCCTGCCCGCGACGGCGCAGGTGAACTGGGACACCGTGTTTGACGGGGAGGTAGGGCAGAAGTACTGCCCACCGGGCAAGAAACATGCTGGTGGTGCTAGTCTCGTAATATTGCCCGGAGCTGTGAAAGCAGGTCAGGTCGATGTCAATACAACTGCTGCATTAGCTCTTGGTTTTGTCAAACAACAGTTTCCAGCACTTATGACCAGCACAAGCGTTGATGTCAGTTTAGTGTTATACGAGGGCCGCGTCCGCAAAAGTGATGACCGCACCGGCTCACTCACGGCGGACACGCTGCTGGAAAGATTCACCCGGACATACCAAGGCCTCAAGTCGAACACGCGCCATGCCGTGGATCTGGTTGCCGGAAATCTCAACAATGTTCTCTTTAGCACCTGCTTCAAAACGGGGCTGGCTCCGGCGGACATGAACACCCCGTTTTCGGACAGGGGGAGCAGCGGCTGCTTCGCCTTCGTCGAAGACTATTCCGCGCGCAGCCGTGAGAAGTCCATCGCCTGCCTGTGCGGAGCCCGCAACGCTGCCAACACCGAGTGGGCGCGGACCGATGCCGCGGACGGCTTCACCTACATCATGGACGCCGACTGGCGAACCGCCAACGGCTGCTCCTCGAGCTGACCGAGGACACGCCGACATTTCAGGAGCGGCCTCCGGGCCGCCTCCTTTCCTGCCGGATCCGGCAGTTTCCAGGCGGAGCCATACCCCATGGTTCGGGTACCAATGTATTTCATTCCCTAAAATAACTCTCTACACCTCCTTCATGGCGTAAGTAGTTGCCAATCAATTTAATTTGATCATTTTCTTCGTACGGAATGAGCGTCGAAAAAACGATGATTTCTATTTCAGGGATATAAGTTTAGGAGAAAATGAAATTCGATTGGAAATCTGCATGCTTGTATTGCAATTTCGTTCACTACACTAATAATGAAAACTGGTCTTGTAGCCATATCCAGTTAGACCACCCTGCAGTCATTTGACTGAATTCAGAAATCTCATTCCATTTCATGTCCGAAAAAAGCAATCACGCCAATTGTGAAAGGAACGTTTTTCCAGGCACAATAATCGGAGATTGAAATTCGAAGCAATCCCTGTCCACATAATCTGCATCCATGGCAACTTGAAAAGCATGCTCGGCCTGGGTCTGTTGTTGAAAATACTGGAGTGATTTTGATAACTGGCTTCTGCTGGATTTCACTTCGACCAGAAACCACGGCTCCTGGCCTCTTGTGACAAGGAAATCGACTTCACGTTTTTGCTTGTCACGCAGAAAATAGAGCCCAAATTCCCCCTTTCCGGTCTCTGTCCACCAGTGAACAGTTTTGAGCAATGCGCTCGCCACCATGTTTTCAGCTCGGGCACCTGTATCATCGAGCTGAGACCAGTCCCAAAGGTAATATTTTGGTTCTTTTCGCAACGAGCGGGAAACATTTTTATACCAAGGACTGACCCGAAAACAAAAGTGAAGAGATTCCAGTGTTGCAATCCAGCGCCGAATCGTGTCTACGGAGACACGAACCGTTTTTGCCATGTAGGAATAGCTGGTAAGTTGACCGACCTGTTTTTGCAGTAGTTTCGCGAGCATTTCCACTTGATCTAGTTCTTGTATACGAGTCAGATCACGCAAGTCTTCCCGAAACAGCTGTTCCATTTGAAGACGTTTCCAACGATTGTAAAACTCCTGGTTTGCCTGAAGAAACGGCTCAGGAAAGCCGCCATACCTCCATAATGCTTCCCACTCATGTTTTCCAGTCAGGGCGGGTTGCTGGTATATTAATCCTTCTGTTTTGACATTTCTGCATTCTCCAACAGAGATGGGATGAAGCGTATATGGGAAAAAACGACCCATTAGACTATCACCGCTACGTCTGAATGTTTTCAAAGACGCACTGCCGGTGACAAGAATTCGGGTTTTTTTCTCGTTTTTATCAAAAAAACCTTTGAGGAAATCGCGCCAGTTACGATATTTGTGTAATTCATCAAATACACATAGCGGCAACTCATCCGTCAGACGACCCATCCCTAGCGCATCCGAAATTCCTTTTGGGTCATTCAAAATCAAAGCACGGTCATCCTGATCATCCCAATTGAAATACTGGTTGCTGGTAAACTCTTTCCTCAACATTTCGGCCACAGTCGTCTTTCCGACCTGTCTCGGACCAGATAGAAAGACCATTTGCCGGTATCTTCGATAATGGTCTATGAAATGATCCTGCAAATATCTTCTCATGACTTTTATCTTGCTTATCGTAAAAAAGTTATGACTATTTTACGATGAAACTTGAGAGCAGATTTGCAGATATTGAGCCATTACATTTTCGATTCCATACTCGATACATTCAATGGTCAGAGCATGACCAATTGAAACCTCAAGAATACTGCCGATGGCAAGAAATTCAGGCAGATTTTGGAGATTCAGATCATGTCCGGCATTCACTCCAATCTTGGTCAGTTGGGCAGCTTGAACAACCTCTTGATAAGAGCATAGTACCAGGGATTGATTACCTTCATCATAACTGCTAGCATAGAGTTCTGTGTATAACTCGACTCGATCAGCCCCAATATTTGACGCACCCGCAACCTGTAGCGGATCCGGGTCGACAAATAGAGAAGATCGGATACCAGCACTTCGTAATTGATCGAGCGCCGAAAACAGCATTGAAGAAGAATTTTCAACATCCCACCCATGGTCAGAAGTGATCTGATCTACACTATCCGGTACCAGTGTACACTGGTCGGGCCTCACCTCGCAGACCATGTCAAGAAAATCCTGAGAGGGGTAACCCTCTATGTTGAATTCGACATGTGCATGTGATCGACATATTTCCGCGAGAGCATAGACATCGGACCGACGTGTATGACGTTCGTCCTGCCTCGGATGAACCGTGATCCCGCCCGCTCCCAACTCGATGAATCGCTCGGCAAATTTGGCAACACTCGGATAATCCCTACCCCGTGAATTACGGAGCAATGCAATCTTGTTTAAATTGACACTAAGCCGAGTCATCAGTGTAAGACCAGTCAAGTTCGGTGAATTTTGAGGTTTTCCAGACCGGTTCGAAACCCAGTATTTTTGTTGTCTTTCCCAAGTTTGGATTAAACAGCCGATTGTGCCAATAGGCAGCTTGATACTTCGGTTCGGTTTCTGGAATATCCCTCAACAAGCAGTCGATAGTATACCGCTGATTCCCCTGTTCAAAAATCAAGCAACCCTCACCAACCTTGGTTATTTGCCCAACAAATTTACTGCCAAAAGGGTAAACCGCCACCATCTCATCCGAGAACTCATTCGGAATTTGATAGTAATACTCCGACAATAACTTGATGGCTTGCTGATAGCGATCTGCAGGATCCTGGGTTTTCTGATAGATATATTTGAATTGGCGAGTAAGATCGGCACTTTCAGATTTCACCAGAACCAGAATCACATCTCCAAGTTCCTGCCTGTTCACGACCAAGCGCGGGCACATGCCTCGCGATGGCCTACCCTGATCCTTGCGCACGGAGTATTGCCGGATTCTACACTGCCAGCCAATAAACTGCCTTCTCAATTCGTCCGGACTCATGGCTGAAAACGATGAACAATGATAACCGCCGCCACTAGAGCAATCCTCTGTTGACCATCTTGGACTCTACCCAAACTCGCAAGGAGAGTCTGGGAAATCATTCAAAATTTGGAGTAGGCTCTGATCAAGTCAACCATAGGATGAGACTTGGACATCTGAAACTTGATGAGTAACTCGCGGGCAATCATATCGCGGTCTTGCTGGTTGTCCGGCAATTCAATATCATCCGGTATCGTGACCCAGCCATTGATATTTCGATCAAATACGGCTGCACTGCCCTCTTCATATCCCATATGCACATCTTCAAGCCAATTGAGATCCGACCAGCCCATAATCTCCATGTATTTTTTTAGAAAGGGCGGACATCGATCCATATCCGGTACCAGGTTAACATCGTACCGATAGCCAATATGCTGTCCAATATCCTTCTCTCGATCGGAATCAAGACCATCTGATTCAAGATACTTGTTGATATCATCTGCCATCGATCGTTCTCTCCTAAAATCGTGTCATGTCGGGATGGCCGACAGTATGCTGAGTTCCCGCAAGCGGAACCTGAGCGAGCGCCGAGGCTTCCATGGTCAAAGCCGCCAAATCTTCTGGCTCAAGTGAATGGATATTCGTCTTGCCGCAGGCTCGAGCAAGCATTTGTGCCTCAATCGCCAATGTATGCAAAAAATTGTAAACGCGCTCTGCAGCATCGTCTGGATTCAAGCGTTTTCGCAATTCTGGATCCTGGGTAGCAACACCAACCGGACATCTTCCCGTATGACAATGATAACAATAACCGGGTTCTACACCCATTTCCTTTTCAAAATCTGCTTCCGGAATGGCCTTGTTGCAATTGAGAGCCATCAACACCGAATGACCAATTGCAACTGCATCTGCACCAAGCGCAAGTGCTTTTGCAACATCCCCACCATTGCGAATACCTCCAGCATATACCAATGATATATTGCCAGATTGACCAACATCTTCAAGCGCTCTTCGAGCCTGGCGAATGGCGGCGATGCCGGGCACCCCTGTTTCTTCAGTTGCCAAATGCGGACCAGCTCCAGTACCCCCTTCCATACCATCAATATAAATCGAATCAGGACCAGTCTTGGCTGCCATGCGCACATCATCATAGACTCTTGCCGCACCCAACTTGAGTTGAATAGGTACCTCACCATTGGTCGCTTCACGAATTTCATTGATCTTTAGGGCCAGATCATCCGGCCCCAGCCAGTCTGGATGACGTGCCGGTGAACGCTGGTCTATTCCAGCCGGCAATGAACGCATCTCAGCAACCTGATCAGTGACTTTTTGTCCCATAAGGTGTCCGCCTAATCCTACTTTACACCCCTGACCAATGAAAAATTCCACACAGTCAGCCAACCTGAGATGGTTGGGATTGAACCCATAGCGTGACTGGATGCACTGATACATCCATTTTTCAGAATAACGTCGTTCATCCGGAATCATCCCGCCTTCACCTGAACATGTGGCAGTGCCGGCCATGGTCGCCCCTCTTGCCAGCGCTGTTTTTGCTTCATAAGAAAGTGCCCCGAAACTCATGCCAGTCACATAAACCGGAATATCCAGCACCAATGGCCGCTTGGCTTTCGGTCCGATAATCGTCTCGGTTAGGCATTTTTCCCGATACCCTTCAATAACAAACCGAGTGAGCGTTCCGGGCAAAAAAGTCAAGTCGTCCCAAGTCGGGATTTTTTTGAATAGAGAAAATCCCCGCATCCTGTACCGACCAAGTTCGGACTTGATGTGAATGTCATCAATCACCTCAGGCGGAAACATGAAACTTTTCCCGAGGCGATTAACATCTCTGTTGACTTTCGACATGGATTTTTCCTCTTGGACGATTTTTGTCAAAGCACCAGCTTCTTTTCAGCCGGTTCCAGATTGTCATAATTCCATAGCTGCTTTCCAGCTACAAATTTCTTCATGTTGGCTATACCACATGCCGGTTCGATATCGTACATACCCAACTTGTTGGTTAACCATTTAAGCTCGTTATCGGTCATCTCGCCAGCAACACAGTCAACACCAAGATCTTCGACTTCACCACCAACATAAATAGTTCCGTCATACATTGAATCACCAAGATTCTTGCCAGCATCTCCGCAAATGACCATCCGTCCTCGTTGCATCATGAATCCGGAAAATGCCCCGCTTCGGCCACCGATAATGATCGTCCCGCCTTTCTGATCAATTCCCGTTCTTGAACCGACATCACCACGACAAACCAGGTCACCGCCACGCATCGCAGCACCGAACGTAGAACCTGCATTCTGTTCAATCAATACAGTACCAGCCATCATGTTTTCTGCACATGACCAGCCCACACGTCCACGAACATGGATGTTCGGCCCATCATTCAACCCACAACCAAAATATCCAAGACTGCCCTGAAAGTCGAGTTTCAAACGATTGAGAATACCGACACCCAAAGAATGCTTGGCTTGCGGATTTTTTACGGTTATCGATCCAACACCCTGTTGCATCAACTCACGAATTTTTCGATTAACCTCGCTTGACGACATCAATTCTGCATCAAATGCTGCACGATGATCAAAATCAACATCAAACGACCAGGGATAAGTGTAATTCTCTTCTTCGCTTGCACTGAAAAAACGTTGCTGAGTTCGACCGGTCAACTGCTCGGTATGCAATCCCATATCATGAGATTTGTGGGTCATGCTTGCCATACTCTCACCTCTCCATGATAAGGATCCCATGTTTCGATTTCATTTGGGAAAATGCTGCGGATTGCAACTTCCTCTGAAGCGAGACCGACAAATTCATCACTTTCGTAAAGAACCATTGGTTTGGCAGCCATAACATCCTTCGCCATTCCCAATTGATCCGAAGTTGCAACCAGATATGTGAAAACTCCATCCAGTTCATCAATGGATCGAACCATCGCCGACTCAAGATCTTCATTGTCGGCTATTCGATCTGCAATGAATACCGCTATCAACTCCGAATCGCAATTGGACATGAAGCGGTGTCCACGTCTCTCCATTTCCCGACGCAAAGTCCAGTAATTCGTCAATTGGCCATTGTGAACAACCGAAACATCACTGAATGGATAAGCCCAATATGGATGTGCTGATCGGATATCAACATCCGACTCGGTAGCCATGCGGGTGTGTCCGATCGCATGCGTACCGCGGAAATCTCCCAGGGAATACTGACTGGATACCGTCTTGGCATCACCCAAGTCCTTGATCAATTCAAGTGCTTTGCCAATTGAGAGAATTTCGATTCCTTCAATATCTTCCATATAGTCGGCAAGTTTGCCCATATCGCCATCAAATCGAAAAACATAACGCCAGGAGTAATCGGTCGCCTGGTCAACAGCCTCAATGCTCGCACCTAGTTCTGCCAACCGTTCATCGGCTTGCTTCTTGCGCTCCTCAATGATCTTGTGCATTCCAAAGCCATTTTTCATGTCTTCTTGTTCTGCCGCCTTGAATCGCAACACATATTGATCGGGATTCGCATTGCCATACAAGGCAAATCCTGTCGAATCGGGTCCTCGATGCTTTAGCGACTGAAGCATCGACGTCATCTCCGCACCGATATCAGAACTATTGCCGCGGTGTATCAATCCAGCTATGCCGCACATAATTTTATCCTCATTCAATTACAGGTGTAGTTGCTACTGTTGGGTGTAAATCGACTGTTTGACGTTTGATTCTGAGCCAGCATCGGTTTCTCCAATAGAAATCAGGGCAAACAATCAAGGTAGGTGTCCAAATCCCAATCGGTCACTGTTGACATGAATTTTTCCCATTCATCATTCTTGTACCAATGATAAACCTTGTACATTTCACCCGGCATCGCTGACTGGATAACCTCATCCTGTGCAAGCCTCGCTAATGCATCACCGAGCGACATCGGCAACTTCTTCACTTGCTTGCCGGCTTCCATTGCCTCATAAATATTTCGTTCTTCCGGCTCGCCCGGATCGAGATCATTGCTAATTCCGTCATCAAATGCCTTGAGCAGGGCTGCACCCATCAGATAGGGGTTCACCATCGAGTCAACAGCTCTGTATTCAAAACGCCCCGGCGCAGACACCCGCATACCAGTGGTTCGATTTTGATAACCCCAGTCTGCAAAAACCGGCGCCCAGAAGCCGGTGTCCCACAAACGCCGATAAGAGTTAACTGTCGAACAGCCAATAGCTGTCAGTGCACCCAAGTGAGCCATGACACCACCCACAGCCTGCAAGCCAATTTTTCCCGGTTTTTGCGGATCATCGGTATCGGGCAAAAATGTGTTTTCACCACCTTCAAGATAACTGAAATTGTCTTCAAGCCCTGGCAATGACTGCAGTCCCAGTGAGTTGACTTTCTGGCTACCACCGGTCCACAGCGACAGGTTATGATGACATCCAGAAGCCGAGACCCCCATAAATGGCTTGCTCATGAAACAGGCAATCAAATTGTGCTCACGGGCTACCTGAGCACAAATTTGACGGTAAGTCGACAAACGGTCGGCATTACGCAGCACATCGTCAAACTGCCAGTTCAATTCCAGCTGGCCAGGCGCGTCTTCATGATCACCCTGAATCATGTCCAGGCCCATTGTTCTCGAATAGGTAATCGTCTGCATGGAGACTGGACGCAAAGATTCAAATTGGTCGATGTGATAGCAATACGGATTCGAATAACCGCCATCCGGCTTGCCGTCTGCACCGCGCTTCAACCACATCATTTCAGGTTCGGTTCCGGCACGCAGGTGCAAACCGTTGTGTTTTGCCTTGAATTCGTCGTGAATGATGCGAAGGTTGCCACGACAATCCGATTCAAGATGACCACCCGGATTTTCTCGCTCTTCCCGGTTTCTGAAACAGGTGCAATATACACGAGCAACTCGTTTGTCCCATGGCAATTGACAAAACGTCTCCGGATCCGGGATACCGACCAACTCGGCGGCTTCCGGACCATACCCAATGTAATTGCCGTAGCGATCAATAAACAGGTTTGCAGTTGAACCA
This sequence comes from Candidatus Poriferihabitans sp., assembly GCA_965220975.1. Lineage (GTDB taxonomy): Bacteria > Pseudomonadota > Gammaproteobacteria > Arenicellales > Poriferihabitantaceae > Poriferihabitans. Next base: position 1,889,420 of record OZ244855.1, read on the forward strand.
TAGACCAACTGAAATCCCTTTTCAGCAGATCGCTCCCAGTGATCTGATGGAATACCTTTGCCAACTATTCGACCAGTTACGGAAATGAACTGATAATAAATATATTCGATTCCTAATTCGTTAATTTTTTCACGAACTTGGTTGACCAGGTCTGCTCGACCCGGTTGGTTGACATGACGTTCCAGATCGGTTGAATCCTGTGCTATTGAATTTTCGGCCATCAGATGACTCCATGAGCAATGGGTGAATAGGGTGAACTTAAGTCGGCTAGAGCAGCCATGATAAAAAATGAACAAGACATGTCAAGCTAACTCCATGGAAATGGACTGTTGGATACTGGATGCAACTTGCCTTGTGCATATCTCGAGAAGCGAAATGGCTTGATCAACTCGCTTTCCTCGCCTAGCAACTCTTCAGCAACCAGTTTTCCGACCCCGATCATCTTCCATCCGTGGTTGGAGTCGGCTATCAAGTAACAGTTCTCACGAAATATATCAAAAACCGGAAAACTGTCTGGTGTAAATGCACCGATACCCCCTGATGGAACATTGCGGTACTTTGGGGTCTGGCCTTCAAATCGACCCTGACAATGCGCAAGTGCAGAGGTCCACATGTGCACGAAGTCATCACCCACAATAAAATCTGGAGAATCAACGCCGTAAGGATCGACCTGTACTTCGTCTGGATCAGTCTTGACCCGGTAAGGCGCTGCACCTCCCTGAATGCCATTAAAATGCAAGTCCGGCTTGTAGTAGATCCCCCACATTTGATCGGTGATCAGACTCTGATCGACATCAGAATACAAGGGCTGGTCGGAGTCTACATGAATAACCGGAGGAAAATCTCCGTCATTCGTCTTTTGTATCTCGGGGTCAACTCCCAAAGTTCCCTCTTGCAAGGACCAATACACCCACATCGGTATGTCCTTGTGAACAGTCCCGTTTGATCGAATATCTATCGTTTTGGGTAGCTCAAGCATATCCCAGAAAGTCTTCGCCCATGGACCAGCGGCAACGACCAGCTGCTGACAGTTGATGTCGCCTTTGTTCGTATTCACGGTATTGATTGCGCCCGTTCCATTAGCCGACTCGAATCCGGTGACCGCAACCCCGGTCAGAATTCGCACTCCTAGGGCTTCGGCCTTGGTAGCCAGTCCATACAAGGCACGAGTGTTATTCGAATATCCGCCCCTCTTCTCATGCAAAACCGAAGTGATTCCAGTAGCCTGCCAATCGTGAAAGAAGCCCTTCATATAGTCCATGGACGCTTTTTCACCATCAACGAATATCGATTCATAGCCAATATTCCGTTGCTGTTCCGCGATTGAAGCGACATCTTCAAACATGCAGTCTGGACTGATTTGCATATAACCAACCGGATGATAGCTATATGCTTCCAAGTCGCTTTCCCAGACTTCAACGCATTGCGCCATGAGTTCACGCATTGCCGGCTGAAAATAATTGTTCCGTATCACACCACAAGCAATGCCAGATGCCCCTGCTCCGATTGCTGTCTTGTCAACTACCAAAATACTCTTGCTGCCTGCTTTTCCCCGCACTCTCAGTTTTTCGGCCAAGTGATAAGCAGTGCTGAGACCATGAATGCCGGCACCGATGATCAGGTAATCAACATTGGATGGAATAGCCATGGTTCAACCTCTATACATGTGTCATAATTTGCCAATTTGGATTGATTATGGTTCAAGCGATAAGTAGAATATGTTAGCAAATTCCGACTCATGATAGTATGACTATGTATGATTTGTATTTTATTATCGGCATATATGCCATAATTAGCCAAAAAAATAGGCTGTATTGACAGATATTGGGGGTTATTTTGCATATCTGGTACTTTTATGGTATGATATACATCTGAATCTAGGTATACCAATTTACTACCATTCATCTTTTTCGATAATAAGTTGCGAGGAGAGTCAGCTCCAGACGAATAGAAACAGTGGCTCAAACATGAGAACAGAACCAGTCGATTTACAATCATGAATACCGAATATCCAAGATCGCAAACCGGTGCCTCGGGAATCTTCAATTCAATCCGCGATCAAATTGTCAATGGTCACTACGGCTTCAATGAAAAGTTGCCACCCGAAAGAACGCTTGCAACAATCTATGGGGTAGCTAGGGGGACAGTCCGATCAGCACTCGAACAATTGCAATCGGCAAATATGGTTCGTAAAAAGTTTGGGAGCGGTACCTATGTCAATTTCGCCTCAAGTTTTGATCAAATCGACATTCCCAAGGAAACGAGTCCTCTTGAATTAATTGAGGCCCGCATGGCTGTTGAAACACATATCGTACGTCTTGTGATATCGAACGCAACCAACCGAGATTTGGGAACGCTGGAAAACGCTCTGAGAACAGTACAGAAGTATCGTCAAAACCCCGATCGGTTTTCCATGGCTGACGAGGCTTTTCACATGACTTTGGCGGAGTGCTCGAAAAACCCCTTGCTCATCTGGATTTATGAGCGAATTAATGATATCCGCTCGCATGAACAATGGGCGGAACGCAAGACAGGAATTTTAACTCCGGAAAAAATTGCAATGTACAACGAGCAACATTCCAAACTGGTACGTCTGATTGCCAGACGGGATATGGACCGAGCGATGACGCAGATGGTTCAGCACCTGCACCAGGCGAAAAAAGACATACTGGAATCCTTGTCCGAGAGCGGAAACCACTCAAGTGGTCCGGGTTAACCGGATGGCGACCTCTTCGAGTTCTGCCGACTAACCCTCATTCCTTTCCCGAAGCTGGAACTGATCCGGTTCGTTGTAGTCATGCGAGAAGGCAAAAAGGTACCGAAACCCGGGGAAACGGGTTTCGGTACCTACAAGAAATTTACTGTCCTTTGCCGTTATGCTCTCTTTCAACGGCATTTTCTGCCTTTAGCGATACATAGATCGGAACAAGGCACAGTAAGCACATGACCCAGAACCACAGGTGTACACCTCCCGTTCCAGCGAATGTGAAAATTACTTCTGCGGCATCCCACGCTTCTACAGGGCTTGAATTAATCATGATGCAATTCTCCAGTTAGATTTGGTTTGATAAAAATTAATCAGTGAATACTTTTGATTTCTTCCGGGTAAGCCACTGCATTGATTTCCATATCCATGCCGGCTTCTTGTACCGGTTCGCTAGCGCGCAACAAGCCCGCTTTGTTGAAAACCCATGATGCCGCATACCCGGGTATGAAGCCCAACAGGAACATGACAATCACGCCTACGAACTGACCCAGAAATGTAATCGTAGGTATGTCCTCACTTGGGGGAGGATATCCACCCATGAAGATACCGACAGAAAGAAGTCCCCAGACTCCGCATACACCATGAACAGACACTGCTCCGACTGCATCATCAATGCCAAAACGCTCGAATATGCCAGCCGCCCATGGGCCTAAAATACCGCCCGCAAAAGCGACCACGAAAGCCAAGCCCGGGTACCAGAGGTCCAGGCCGGCCGCTGCAGATATCACTCCACAAAGCGCGCCGGACATCATCCAGAATGGATCGCGTGTCATGGCATAACAGCCGATAATTCCTCCAGCGACTGCCATCAAGGTATTGAAACAAATCGCTGAAAGAGTGGTTGGCATGCCGTAAATATTTGCCCACTGGTCTGAGAACCAACTAAGCTCGGTACCGGGGAAAATGACACAGCCACCGAGAAAGCCAAAAAAGCCGACAACAATCAACATCAAGCCCGTCGCGGTCATTGGCAGACTATGTCCTCGAATTCTATTGGAAGATCCGTCCGGATTGAATTTTCCGACGCGAGGACCAAGGTTGATCAATACACCCAGAGCAAAGAATCCAGAGATCATGTGTACGACACCAGAGGCACCAAAATCATGATAGCCCCAATCCGTGACCATCCATCCAGATGCGTGCCATCCCCAGGAAGCGGATAAAATCCAGACCACCGAGCCCAGCAATACTGCAAGTACTATGAATGATGCCATCCGAATCCGCTCAATAACTGCACCCGACATGATGGATGCCGTGGTGCAGGCAAAGAGGGTAAATGCTCCCCAGAAAACACCGGTTGCGTTATCTGCCAGGTTTGGCCCCATGCTATCTCCCCATGGTATTCCTCCTGCTCCAGCTTCATAATCCGGAACAAATCCGTTGTACATGGCGAGATAAATCCACCATCCAAACATGAAGAAGGTAGGAATCATGAAGGCAAATGCCAATATGTTTTTTGTTCCCGAGGCCAATACATGTTTGACTCTGGAAGCGCCCATTTCGTACATCAGGAAACCAGCATGAATCAGTATCATGATGGCGGTACACCAGTAGTAATAGACTTCCAGGTTCAATAAATTGGCTCGACTTGTTGCTGCGTATAGCTCTTCTGGACTCATAACGATTGCTACTCCAATACTCGAGTTGATATAGGACATGTTTCATGTCGATCTTTTCACAAGACCGATCAAATGAACCTGTTTCGAGCGATCTTGAAAAGTGATTCCTGAAGCATTCCGAAATGCCAGTCATACCAACCGGGTTCCGCTGGCAATACTCCAAACGCTACCGCAGGAATCATCCCTTAATAGTAAAATAATTTTACTGTAAAGAAACACGTAATACACAAATTTAACAAATTTAGACAAACGAAGTTCTCTATTTCAATCGTTTTCACGATTCATCATGTGCAAATTGTCCTTTTTTGGTACAGATTATTTTCTGGGAAAGGGTACTCGGTTTCGGTTAATAGGTGGTAGTAGCCCAGTTTGAACATTGCAGGGCCCGACCGGGAAGAAGGCGGCCCGAAGGCCGCCCCCTGTCCCGCGTTCCGGGCTTTCCGGACGGGTCCGAGGATCGCCGCGGGGCCGGTCGGGCATTCATGCGGCTGCCGCCTCGGGCCCCGTCAGTTGGTCGTGCATCCCACGTTCTGTCTCCAGGCGGCGTCCATCATATATTCGTAGCCGTCCTCGGCATCTGTGCGCGCCCAGCTGCCCGACGAGTTCCTGGCTCCGCAGAAGCAAGCCCGGATCTGATTCGGGTCCTTGCTGAAGGCGTAGCACCCGCTTGACCACGAATCGCCGGGACCGTCGCCGCCGCGACCCGAGCCAAGGGGGATCTCCAGATCGGGTTCTGTCTTGAAGCAGGCCCTTGCGGCTTGGTTCGCGATTATGGTGGGGTTCGATCCTACGTGTAAAACCACAGTGTAGCGCACTCCTTTCTTCAAGCCATCAATGGAAATATTGCGTGACGCTATCGCAGTATTTTTCTTTCCCACTTGATAGTTATTCGAGCTAGGTCCGACTCGGATTTTTCCATCTTCCAGCACGCTAACATATACGTTACTTGCTGACGATGAAATTCCCTGGAAAAATACTGGATTGACGTTCCCCAGTGTCACTGCGACCGAGGTCGACGTTAAGGGGATGCCGACCAAGAGCACGTTGGGACTGCGTTCACTCTGCCCCGGCGGGCAGGTGTCCGGCCCTTTGGTTCCGTTAAGGATAGACCAGTCTACCTGTGCCAGTACGGGTGCTGGCAGAGCCAGCATCGCCAGCAGAGAGAAGGTTGCTAATTTAGCGAGGGGGGGGGGGGTAATTTACGTAATTGCTTCATCGTTTATTCCTCAAGATTGATACTTACGGATAATAGTTTTTTAGCATTATACTGGATTCTGGATTCGCTTTGTGAAAATATGCGAACTTTCAAACTGAACCACTACCGAATAGATGGTCAATTCGGGGCTAGTCTGCAATTCACGGGAGACCATCTTTGAGATTGGGAATATCACAACAATATGCAAACGGGTACACAATAAAATGAATTTCCGGCGATAGAAGAATCTCGCTTTCGGTTATAATCACGCCCGAAATAACAAAAGCCCTGTGCCACACAGCAGGCATCAACATTGCACTAGCATTCTTTCTTGGTAAGACACATGACAAAACTCAACCGCGCAGTGGTTCTTATTTCCCTTCTGGTTAGTCCAAGTATCATCTGGGCAACACACAATTCGGCCGAGTCCATTGAAGCTCGGATTGCTCCGATCGGTTCAATCAATTTTGGCAGCGCCAAAACAGCAAGCGTTGAAACATCAACCGCAGGCATGGGGGACGGTGCAATGGACGGACCTGCCATATATGCATCAAGTTGTGCTTCTTGTCACGATGCCGGAATCGCGGGTGCACCCATAACCGGTAAAGCCGATGACTGGGCCGGAAGGCTTGATACAGGCATTGATACGCTGGTTAATCACGCAATCAATGGCTTTCAGGGCAGCAAAGGCGTAATGCCGGCAAAAGGCGGTAATGTAAATTTATCCGATGAAGAGGTAAAACAGGCGGTATTGCACATGGTTCAATTGCTCGATACAGATATTGCTGATATGACCGTGTCCGAATCGGAACAGACCGAAAGTGCCATGGAAGTTGCAAGCGGTAGTTCTGGCGGAGATTATGTCCTTGATCCTGAAGTCGCCAAGCAGGTATATACCAGCTATTGCACAGTCTGTCATGGGGCTGGGGTAGCCGGGGCACCGATCACTGGTGATCAATCAGCTTGGGAACCCCGACTAGCTCAAGGCATGGAAGTACTACTGGATCATGCAATTAACGGCTTTCAAGGTAGTGCAGGCGTGATGCCAGCCAAGGGCGGATTCACGAATTTAACTGATGAAGAAGTTTCCCAAGCAGTGTATTACATGGTTGAACAGCTGAAATAACTACCAATCACGGTCGCAATAACGCTTCCAGGATTATTTTGGACAGGCTTTTTATCCACCTCAATATACGCTCGAAATGACTGGCCGTTCTCCCGTTCTATTACGTGAAACAAGTGATGGAATCTGCACGCTGACTCTAAACCGTCCGCAAAGCTTTAATGCTCTGTCAGAACAGTTGTTGATCCGGTTGTCAGAGACGCTTGATGAAATTGCAAACAACCCTGCGATCCGTGTTGTGATTATTACAGGTGCTGGACCTGCATTTTGTGCCGGTCATGATCTCAAGGAAATGCAACAGGGCTCTGACAGGGGACAACACCAAAGCAAGTTCCGCAAAAGTAGCGAGACCATGATCAAGATCATGAATCTTCCGCAGCCCGTGATTGCCAAAGTTCATGGGATGGCTACAGCAGCTGGATGCCAACTAGTCGCCACTTGCGATCTGGCTGTTGCTGCAAAAAATGCCAGGTTTGCGGTATCTGGTGTCAAGCTTGGGCTCTTCTGTTCAACACCTGCCGTCGCCCTGACCCGAAATATCTCTCGCAAACGCGCTATGGAGATGTTGCTAACGGGAGACTTTATTGAAGCAGAAACCGCGCTGAATTACGGTTTGATCAATCAGGTTGCAGAACCGGACAAACTGGATCAATCCGTGGATACCCTGGCTAGAAAAATAATTGCTCATCCACCTCGAGTCGTAAGTTTGGGCAAATCGTCATTCTACCAGCAAATCGAACAACGAACCCCTGACGCTTATGCACAAACATCTCAAGTTATCTCCGATAACCTGATGCTTGAAGAGACTGTTGAGGGCATCAATGCGTTCCTCGAGAAAAGAAATCCTGACTGGAGGTCGAAAGAAAAATGAAAAAATATCGCCTTTGCATTATGCCGGGAGATGGAATTGGACCGGAGATCATGCAAGAAGGCATTAAGGCGCTGAAAGTGATTGAAGCACGAAATGATGTCGATTTTGAATTGATGGAGGTACCATTTGGCGCTTCCGCATGGTTTGAATTTGGAACATGCTGCCCAGATGAAACTTGGGATACATGCGACCAGGCCGACGCGATAGTCAAAGGAACAGTAGGACTCAGTCACGAAGAATCCCGCAAAATTCCGATTGATGAACAACCCGAACGAAGTGCGCTTCTGCCCATGCGAAGACGCTATGATACTTTTGCAAATTTTCGACCGGTGTATTTGCCCCAAGCGTTTAGTCATTTCTCTCCACTCAAGCCAGCAATCATCGGGGAAGGAATTGATATCATGATCATTCGTGAACTGGTTGGAGGCATCTACTTCGGAGAGAAAGAAGTCGGCACCAATGAACAGGGTCTACGCTATGCTCGTGAAGTGCTCGAGTATGATGAAGGTCTCATTCAAAGAACTGTACAGGTCGCATTCGAGACCGCGATGAAGCGGCGAAAAAAATTGCATAACATCCATAAGAGCAATGTACTCAAATCCAGCATCTTGTGGACCGACATCATCATGGAGACCGCAACAGACTTCCCTGAGGTAGAAGTCCAACACATGCTTGTCGATGCTGCTGCCACCGCCTTGTGCCTGAATCCGACACAATTTGACGTGATGGTCATGGAGAACATGTTTGGTGATATCTTGAGTGATCAAGGTGGCGGTATTTTGGGTTCACTCGGACTGATGCCGTCTGCGTGTCTCGGCCCTGAAAAAGCCTACTATGAACCCTCTCATGGGTCGGCACCGGATATCGCCGGCAAGAATATCGCCAATCCATATTCCATGATTGGTTCTATCGCCATGATGTTGGATATGAGTTTCGGAATGCATGAGGAAGCCGACAATTTGTGGAAAGCCATGTCAGCAGTGTTTGCCAAGGGATATTCAACGGGTGATTTATCCCATGCTGCAGATCATGTCCAGATTGTCAGCACATCTGAATTTGGAGACCTGGTTGCTGAGGTACTTGCTTCCTGATTCCATGCATGGTGGCTGATTTTCTTGCGACATCCACAGTTCACGATTCAGACATCGGTCAAACCTTTACATGCTGATGAGATGCCATGTCTATGAGAGTTCAATCACCTCAAAAGGATACAGAATTTCCTTGTGGAAAACTCCGCGGTCGAACAGTTCTGATTACGGGGGCAGGTGGTGATTTGGGCATGGCCTGTAGTCTTGGTGTCAGCAGAGTCGGCGCCAAAGTGTTCCTGCTGGATCGAAAGCAACGACAAATGGAACAAGCATGCCAACAGCTGGAAGTACATGAACACTCGACACCGACCATCATTGAATTTGACCTTGTCAAGGCTGTCGAAGAAAACTACCAGAGTCTCTTGGCGGGGCTTGCCAATTTAACGGATGTACTGGATGGTGTGGTTCATTGTGGACTATCTGCTTGGCCACTGGCCCCTGTGATCAATAGCAAACTCGCGGATTGGTATCAAATTTATGACCGAGAAGCCATTCGACCGATGGTTTTGGTTCGTTCGCTGTACCCGCTCCTTCGAAAATCCGGTAGTGCATCAGTGGTCTTTTGCAGCATGAGCGCTGGCCGCCGAGGTCGTGCAAACTGGGGGGCTGTTGGGTCCGCCTTTGCTTGCATAGAGAATATAAGTGAGACTCTAGCAGTGGAGTGGGAGACCCAATCCATCCGAGTGAATACCCTGGATATCTCGAACATGCCGTCCGCTCTTCGAACTCGATACTATCCAGGTGAAGTGAACCAGAAACCGAAACTGGATAGTGATTGCGGACTGATTCAAGTACTCGTTGATTTGCTTCACTCTGACTCCCAAACAAACGGACAGCGAATAACTGCTTGACCCTCAATGACCCTGTCAATGCCACGTTTCCCGGGCATATGGTTGACGGTCACGGCCTGAGGACAATGAACCAGCTGAACGAACTCAACTGTTCCAGCAACGAGCGAGTCACGATCTCGGGCGGGGTTGCCAGTTGTGCCAGTCTTCCGGCACTCTCCGCCGGCACTGCCGGCCGGAGTCTGTAGCGGACAGTCTTCCAGCAACTGCAGTTGCGTGGGCGACTTGCATTGCGGCGTAACTGAGAACGGAGTCTGCTATTGCCATTGCAGCAATCAGTGCGGCGCATAGGAGAGATGAAAGATGGTCAGACAAGCCGATCTTCTGAAGCATCTCGGTATTGAACTCGAGAAAAAAACGTCCGCGAAAAAACCGCATCGTGATCTGTGAAGAGTGCCAGGGAATTTCCGAGGTGGGAGGCAACTGGATATTCCGATCCTTTTCCGGGCCCAGGTCGTAAAACCTGCATGTAGCTGTGCGGGGATTGCAGGCAGGCATCCGAAGAATGGAGCCGTGATTGCAGTTGGTCTGTACATTGACCGAGTCGCATTGAGGGCATTTCGGCTGATCGCTCCACCGCTGTTTGGCAACCATGCCTCCGCAGTGTCGGAGTCCGGGAACAGGTTGAATATCTTGATGAGGTTATAATAGCCATGATGCAGGTTTCAATCGATGGTTATGTACTCCAGACTTGCGTAGATTTCGTTCTTGTGCTTCGACCGTTAGTTTGTACCTGCACGCATGATTTCGAGAACGCGTAAAAGTGGTGAGTGGTATCCGATGGATCATGAGCAGAAAATGAAACTGGAATCCTTCCTCATGCAGACGGAGGGCACGCCGCCACCGGTGTTTGTCGGAAGGGAGGCGGTGCTTGAGGACATTGCGCTGGCGGCCGGACAGGTCTGGAGGGGCACGGGTTCGGGCCAGCGTGGTATGGAGAAGGCAACGCGCATTGTCCAGGGCGCTCCCGGGGCTGGCAAGAGCTCGATCGTGAATGAGATCGCGCAGAATCCAGCAAGGTTGTGTACGGAGAGCGTTGGCAAGGCCCCGTTGGTGGTGACGCTCAAGTCTGGTAATATTGAGGGGCCGATCGATATTCTCAAGCCGCTAGCCTCAAGGATCAATCCTTCAAAAACCCAGGAATTCCTGGCAAGGATTAGCAAAAAAACTGGAGGAGAGGCTGGTTTTGGATTTGGCCTGTTCCGATTCTCCCGCAAAAAGGAAACCGGAGTCGAGCGTGTGCAACCGAATGCAAACTGGGATAATTTCGGGACCTGGGTCGAGCAGCAGGGTGGATTTGACCGGCCGATCGTGCTGGCCATTGATGAGGCACAGCGGTTTAAACGTGATTCGGAAGATCCCCTCTCCAAGTTGTTGCAAGGCTTGCATGATGGTTGCGCCCTGCCGATAGTCCTGGTGTTGGCCGGTCTCAGCGACACGGAATACTCGGCCAATCAGATGGGCTTGACCCGTATACCGCCCGATCAGAAACACCATATCGGTTGCTTTCCGGATCCTGAGGCTGAGGAGTTCATGGCAAGATCCTGTGCGCATTTCGGGATCGACGTTGTCGGATTCGAGGATCAAGTGGAGCGATTGGCGGAGCCTTGTGATGGCTGGCCCCGCCATCTGCATATCGTTCTCAAGGCCTTTGGCCGGGAAGCCCTGAGAACAGGAGGTGATCTCGACCAGGTAGAATGGGAAAGAATAGGCAATGAGATCAAGAAGGGAAGAGATGGGTATTACGACAATCAATATTCGGATGACATGCAAGTCTCCATAAACCTGACCGCCAAAGTGATGGCAGAGCTGGACTCCTGTCACAGCCGTGCCAAAATAGAATACTTGATGAAAAAATTACATGACACTGATCCCCTAAGATACTGCCTTCCTGCCGACATGGATGAGGAATCCTTCTTCATTCACCTCATGCACCAGGGGGCCTTGCACAAGGAATCAGTTGACCGGTTTGTGTGCCCGATCCCGTCTTTCCGCGCCTATCTTCTTGATCGGGGCGAGTAGTTGCCAGGGCACAATAATTTCTTGGTCGGCATCCACAAAAAAGGAAATTACACACGAAAGTAACGAAACGTCCGGTTGGGTATGGCGAGCTATTCCGGATCGAGGACTGGCACCGCATCCTGAAATCGGGATGCAGGGCCGAATACCTGAACCTGCAGGGCGCAGACCGCCTGCAACGAGCCATCGCCATCAAGTCCGTGATCGCCAATCAAGTTTGAGAACGACGATTTGATCCCATTTTTGAACGAGTCTGTTGCGACTGTCTCATCAATCGATAAACCGACTGGTGATCGAGTTCAGCCCACTTTCCGACCCTCAAGTCTCGCGGCAGGTGAATATCTCCAAACCGTATTCGGTTCAATCGACTGACTGTGCACCCCACCGATTCCCATAAGCGTCGGACTTCACGATATCGACCTTCAGTTACAACCACTGAAAACCAGGCATTTCTTCCTTGTCCGCGAAGTTTCTCAACCCGGAGAAATTTGACCATGCGCCCGTCTAGCTCGTGTCCTTCAAGCAACGAGTTAATTTTGGACGGAGTGACATTTCCGTAGACCCGGCAGAGATATTCCCGTTCGATATCGAACGAGGGATGCATTAGGGATTGCGCAAAATCACCATCGTTGGTAATCAGCAACAAGCCACATGAATTGATATCCAATCGCCCTACCAAAATCCACCTTCCACCCTTTAATTTCGGGAATTTACTGAAAACAGAAGGACGGTTTTGCGAGTCTTTTCGGGTACAGATTTCTCCTTCGGGCTTGTTGTAGAGGATAACTCGCGGTCTGGTTGACTTCTCATTCTGGAGAGTCCGGCTCCGAATTGGACGTCCATCAATGCGAATAGTATCTTCAGAGCCAACCTTGGTCCCGAGTATTGCAACTTTACCGTTGACTGAAATTCTGCCGGCTTGAATCCATGATTCAATCTCGCGTCTTGATCCGACTCCAATGCCGGATAAATATTTCTGCAACCTCTCGATATTTTTTCCGTTTGACATTAATCGGATGGTGCTTTCATGTCATCCTGAGGTTCATTTCCCTCCGATTTGGATTCACCAACTAGCGCTTTCAATACCTGTTCTTCAAGAATATCCTGTTGCGGGTCTATAGCCGAACCATCCAGAGCTAATTGCAGATCAGCAGGCAATGGCGAATCAATATCACGGGCAATGTCTACAAAATCCCTTTGTTCCATGAGGGGTGGTAAATTTTCCAGTGACTTCAGGTTGAAATAAGCCAAAAACGCCGGGGTCGTAGCAAATAAAGCAGGACGTCCTGGCACATCCCTTGTCCCTACCTGCTTGATCCACTCTCTCTCGAGTAAGCGCTGGATGATTTCGGGGCTCACCGAAACTCCTCGTATCTCCTCGATGTCACCGCGTGTTACAGGCTGACGATATGCAATAATTGACAATGTTTCGAGTTGCGCCCTTGACAGACGAGGCGGTCGGCCAATCTGCAGTTTGCGAATCCATACCGCATAGCTTGATTTTGTTTGATATCGATATCCGTTATCAATTTTCTGCAGTTCAACCGCTCGATTTTCACATTCCTGTTCCAGATGTTGAATCACCTCCTTGATATCTTCCTTTCTTGGCGTAGCTTCTTCACCGAAAACCGCCTGGATTTTCGATATGCTAAGAGGCGTATCAGAAACCATCAGCAACGCTTCAACGATTTTCTTCAATTCCTGATTCATTTGCACGGTTACCTATCTCGGCCATGGGTGGGCAAGTTCTGCATCCATTCAAATTCTTTCACACTCCATGCTACGGACATAAATCGGAGAAAATGCCTCGTTTTGAATAACGCTGACTGCTCGCTCTCTGGCTAATTCCAGTAGTGCAAGAAAGCAGACTACAGCTCCCTGACGACCTTCTGATGGGTCAAACAGCTTTTCGAATCGGATTGATTTTGCGCGATCGATCCGTTCAAGAATAAACCCCATTCTTTCCCGAACTGACAATTCTTCCCGATCAACCACAAGTTGTCGATTAAATTCAGCACGCTCGATGACGTTGCGAAATGCAATGGTCAAATCATTGAGGCTTGCCTGACCCAATACCGGTGGCATTTCATCTTCAAATGGACATGGAACGAGGTACAAGTCTCTTTCAATTCGGGGCATCGCATCGATATCTTGTGCGGCCTGATGAAATCTCTCGTATTCCTGAAGCCTTCGAACCAGCTCCAGTCTTGGATCTTCCTGCTCTTCTTCCTCGTCCTCGACCGGCTTCGGCAACAGCATTCTCGATTTGATTTCAGCAAGCATTGCTGCCATGACCAAATATTCAGAAGCCAAATCCAGTCTCATGGTACGCATCAGATCAACATATTCCATATACTGTTTTGTAATGTGTGCGACTGGTATATCCAGAATATTGATGTTTTGCTTGCGAATCAGGTACATCAATAGATCCAGAGGACCTTGAAATGTCTCCAGAAAAACCTCAAGTGCATCTTGAGATATGTACAGTCCATCGGGAATGGCTTCATAGGCCTTGCCATGCACCAGAATCGGAGATTTCGTGGAAGGTGCATTGCTAACCGCCTTGAGCGGAACTACGTTATTGTTTGAATTTTTTGTCTTGTCCATAACCAGTTGACTTTTGTCAAAGATATTTGGTACCTACAGCTGAGCGAACGATCTCCATAGTCTGATCGGCAACAGAGCTCGCCTGCTTGTTACCCTCATGGATGATCTCAACGACTCGGTCGGGATGCTGAACATAAGGCTGGGCACGCTCGCGAATCACTTCTTGTTCCTCGATAATTTTTTCGATTAATGGTTGCTTGCATTGTACACAACCAAATGAAGCAGCTCGGCATCCTGATTGGACCCATTCACGCGTGTCGGAATCGCTATAAATCTGGTGAAGCGGCCAGACTGGGCATTGATCAGGATCACCGGGGTCGGTCAGTCTTACTCGTGCCGGATCTGTGGGCATTGCCCGCACAGATTTTTCGACACGTTTTGGTTCGTCTCGCATTGCAATGATATTATTGTAGGATTTTGACATTTTTTGTCCATCAAGACCTGGGGTTTTGGCAGCTTCTGTTAATAATGCTTCTGGTTCTGGCAACAGTACTTTTCCCCTGCCTTCAAGGTATCCGATCAACAATTGCTTCTGTTCATGATCAAGCCGCCCCTGATTTTGAATCAGAGTTTTGGCTTTTTCATAGGCACTACGATCACCCTGTTCGTTGTATTTTCTTCTGTATTTTCGAAAGTGACTGGATTCCTGTCTACCAATCAAGGATATGGCTTGTTCTAATTCATGTTCGTAGTCAGAGCCTTTCCCAAAAAATGAGTTGAACCTCCTGGCAATTTCGCGAGTGAGCTCCACATGAGGAACCTGATCCTCTCCGACCGGCACATAGGCTGCTCGATACATCAATATATCTGCCGATTGCAACAGCGGATAACCCAGAAATCCATAAGTCGACAGGTCCTTGTCTTTGAGTTTTTGCTGTTGCTCCTTGAAACTTGGTACTCTTTCCAGCCAGCCGATAGGAGTAACCATCGACAGCAACAGGTGCAATTCGGCATGCTGGAGCAAGCTGGACTGAATGAACAAAGTAGCCTTTTCCGGATCAACTCCGGCAGCGAGCCAGTCAATGACCATATCCCACACATGTGCACTCATCGTCTCTGGATTTTCATAACTGGTGGTCAGGGCATGCCAGTCAGCAACAAAGAAAAAACAATCGAAATCTTCCTGCATCCTGACCCAGTTCTTGAGCACACCATGATAATGGCCGAGATGGAGCTTGCCGGTTGGTCGCATACCAGAGAGGGTTCGGGTATTTTCCGCAGTATTCAATATCATCGCCTTGTCCATGTCTTATGCTTACGAAACGGGTTCAAAAATGTTGGTATCACCTTTGCCGCGACGCAATATCCGTGGTGTTCCATCTACCAGATCTATGACAGAAGTCGGTATGGCATCGCATGGTCCAGCATCGATAACCAAATCAACCTGATTTTCAAGATGTTCACGAATATCCGCCGGATCATTGAGCGGGTAATCCAGTCCGGGTAGAAGTAATGTTGAACTCATCAGTGGCTGTCCAAAATGCTCAAGCAATGCTGAGACTACAGGATCGTCCGGGACTCGCAGGCCAATGGTTTTTCGTTTTGGGTTTTGCAGTCGTCTTGGAACTTCGCGTGACGCTTTCAAAATAAATGTATACGGGCCAGGAGTAAACCGCTTCAGAAGTCGGTAGATAGCGTTGTCAATTTTTGCATACAGGCTGAGTTCGGAGAGATCCTTGCAAACCAAGGTAAAGTTGCGAGTATTATCAAGCTTGCGAATTTGTCGAATCCGTTGCATCGCTTCCTTGTTTCCGATTTCACAACCGAGCGCATAACTCGAATCTGTCGGGTATGCGATTATGCCACCAGTATTGACGATCTTCACGGCCTCACGAATTAGACGAGTCTGAGGATTGATTTTGTGGATTTGAAAGTACTGAGACATTCCATCATGCCTGTGACTGAATTATGTGTTGGTTCATGTTACTGCTCGAATCGCTTTTTCCCTTGATTTGGTCTCAGTCTGGTGTTTTTTGGTTTTGGAAGCTGGCCGATCATTGATGTGTATTTTTTGGGATTGGCTTCCTGTATTTCGGTCCACCATTTCACGCATTTTGGATCCACTTCACCTACGCTAGATCTCAACACCAGGAAATCGTACGCAGCCCTGAATCTACGGTTTGCCATAATTGATCGGATATCACGCTTGTCGCGGCGTTCCAACAACTTTTGCAACCACCAAATTTCATGGACAATGTAACGGACTCGAAATGGTATGACCAGTAATTCCGTCCTCTTCACTAGACACTCGGATACCGCAAAATCATGCGCATCACACTCTTCAATATCTTTACCGGTATATCGAAGCAAGGATTTCTGATACAGATGCCAAAATACAACTGCGATAAAAAAACTGTCAATGACGGGCAGTCCATCATGAACTCGTCTGTCGGTATTCTTCAATGCTTGACGGACAAAGCGGATAAATCGTCGGTCTTTACCGCTTTTCTGGTGAGATGCAATATGGGGAAAAAGTATTTTACCTAATGGAGTCAGGAAAATTTGTTCCCAGGACGTTTCGGCCGCACCCTGATTGAAAAATTTCACGACCTCATCATAAAGTCGAGAGGAGTTCAAGCTGCTTACCCAAGCTGTGTGCTCTTCAATCTCCAGCTTTATCTCGGAATCAAAATCAAAACCGAGTTTTGCTTTGAATCGTAATGCACGCATTATTCTTGCCGGATCTTCAAGGAACCGTTGCCTTGGATTCCCGATCACTCGCAAATTCCGCTGTTGCATGTCTTGAATGCTCCCAAGATAGTCGATGACCTCTTCTTCTATGGGATCGTAGTAAAGCGAATTGATCGTAAAATCCCTCCGCAAAACATCTTCTTCCCGGGTGCCATAAATATTTTCGCGATCAAATCGATTGCGGTTTTTGCGGAGTTTTGAAAAGACCTTGGACACCCGTGAATTGGATGCTTTAGGATTTGCCCTGTATGTGGTTACTTCAGTGTAATCCATGTATCTCCGCCCCCTTTGGCGAACATGGACGATTTTGAAACGACGTCCGATTATGCGCGAGTGAGGGAATATTTTACAGATTTGATGTGGCAGAGCATCGGTTACTACATCAAAGTCCTTGGGTTTTAGTCCGAGTATCAGATCACGAACACAGCCACCAACTAAAAGTCCGTCATAACCGTGAGATTTCAGGTTGCGGATAATCTCATACGAGTCAGAGCTGATGTCGGACTGGTCAAAACCCAAGCCGGAAGAACGATAGTATTCTGCCTCCAAATGACGGTCCGATATCTTTCGGCTGACCAATTGCAAATCAATGCGGGAATTCAAAGCTTCGTGATTGGGGGCAGAAAACCCACAAATTGAGATTTCGAAATTCTCTGGCGATTGTCAGTTCTGACGATTGACCGCTTTCCAGGCTGCCGGTAATGCAATCATTGCCAGAATAATTTTTACAAAATCACCGATCAGAAACGGTATGAGACCCCAAGCCAAAACAGGTTTATCCCAACCTGCAAGACTTCCTAGCCAGATCAGACCCGGTATGTAAATCACAATATTGCCAATCAACATTGCAGAAAACGTTGTGTACCATTTACGATCCCATCCACGTTCGGCAAGATAGCCAACGCATACAGCCGCAAGTAGAAAGCCTAGCAGGTAACCTCCGGTTGGTCCGAGCATGTAGGCCAGGCCGATGCCTTTTTCAGGAGTACCTGCAAATACTGGCAATCCTGTGAAACCTAGCGCAAGGTAGGAGGTTACGGTCAGTCCTCCGAGTTTCCATCCACAGGCCATGGAAAAAGCCAGAACGACAAAAGTTGTCATGGTCAATGGGACTGGATAGAACGGGATCTGGATTTTTGCCGAAGCAGTCAAAAAAGCACTTCCGAGTGCGATCAGTACAATATTTCTGATCAGTACTGAGTCAGTCCATAACAGACTGCTTAGGGTAGGATATCGATTCGATTGCATAGTCATTTTCTATTTCAATGAATTTTTATCAGAATTCATGCCAATTACAACGGCTAAGCATGGGAGCAGATCGACTTTTCAACCTGGCAATTCTGAATCACGTTTCGATTGTATCACATGGCAAATTCATGCACTGCATACTGTAGTGATTTCGTGTTTGGCAAAATTCATGTCGATATCTTCCCAAAGTTACGGATTATTATGCCAACTTCCACCGAGAGCAAGATTGAGCCCTATCCATTCATCAAGTCTCGCCCGCTTCATTCTGGCAAGGTCGGCCTCTGTAGAGAACGCTCGGCGTTGTATCGTCAGTACATCCAGCAAATCGGTTTCGCCCTCGTTGTATTGTAGTTGGGCAATTCGTAAAGCATGATTAGCCTCATTGGCAGCCTGATTCAAGGAAATTACACGTTCTTGCAGAACAACATTCTGGTCGAGGCTGTTTTCGATTTCAACAAATGCATCGAGCACTGTTTGCGCGTAAACTGCTATGGCTTGTTTTTGCTCTGCAGATGCCTGCTCTACTTGAGCCTTGTTCAGCCCCCCATCGATCAACGGGGCGAGCAGGCTGGACGCTGCCCGCCATACAATATTCGCAGGCTGGAGAATACTGGACAGATCGCTTGATGCGCCACCAATATTCCCTGTCAGGCTGATTTTTGGCATCTGGGCTACCTTGGCTTGTTTGACACGGTTGAATGCAGCGGCGACCGCCCGTTCTGCAGAAACTATGTCCGGCCGCCGCTCCAGTAATGTAGAAGGCAGACCTGCTGGCGGGAGTGGCGGTACATCTGGCAAGTTATTCCGTATCTTCAATTCAGCTGCAGGATAACGGCCGACCAATACCTCCAGAGCGCGAAGTGCATTTCGTTGGGCACCTTGTGTTGCAAGCAGGATCGATTCGCTGTTAGCCAAATCTGAGCTTGACAGGGCAACATCCTGTGATGTGGCTAGTCCGGTTTGTTCCAATGCATGAACAATTCGATTGGTTTCGATCAGTGCATCGACCGTTTTTTGCGCGACTGAAACCTGTTGATTGGACTCAATCACCAAAAAATAAGCTCGTGCAACAGCAGCTGCCAATGAGTTCTGGCTAAAGACATAATCTGCCTCTGCTGACTGTGCATTCAAGGTGGCAGCCGTGGCACCTGTACGAATTCGGCCCCACACATCCAACTCCCAGCTAGCCTGAAGGCCAAGACTGTAATTCGCTTCACTACCTCCGTTTTCGATCAGACCACCTTGTTCTGCTTGGCTAACCAGAGATACAGTTTGAGACAAACCTGCTCCTGCCTGATCTGCCAACGCCCATGATCGCCTTACGTTCTCGGCTGCAGCCTGAAGATCGCGATTTTCTGTCTGGGCCTCCTTGACGAAGTCCAGCAAATCAGAATCTCCTAGCTGTTCGATCCAGCCAACCCGAACCTCGCCAACACTCTCTACGACAGCAACCCAAGTTTCAGGTACTGCGGGCAAGGAGTCGACTACCGCCTGGTTGATGTCGGTTGGCATGCGATTCGCCCCACATGAACTCAAGCCAATCAAAACCAGAAGGATCGTTATCGACCTAAACATCCAATGTATCCACATATGTCTTTTCAAGAGGCCACCTCGATCCTGTTGATTCGAAATAGCAAAGAATACAGCACTGGAGTGACGAGTAGAGTAATTAATGTTGCGAAACTTAATCCGAACATTATTACGACGCTCATTGATTTGAAAAATGCGTCAAAATAAAGTGGCAAGACCCCAAGTACGGTAGTGAAAGCGCCCATTGTAACAGGGCGAAGTCTGCTTGCGGCGGCCTCGATCAGAGCATCGAACCGGGGCACTCCCGAAGCAATAGTCTGATCGGTGGAATCGACCAGAACGATTGAGTTCTGAATTAACAGTCCAGTTAGTGACAATAGTCCCAGCATTCCGATGAACTCAAGAGGCGTTTTGGTGATCAGCAACCCTGCAATAACGCCTACAATCCCAAGGGGAACCACTGACCAAATTACAATTGTTTGCTTGATCGCATTGAACAGCACAACTACGACCAGAATCATTGCCAAAAATGCCACCGGGATAGCACTCGCCAGATTTGCTTGTGCTTCGCCTGAATCACTAAATTCTCCACCCCATTGCAATGAATATCCTTCGGGAAGTTCGATAGCTTCAATATTTGGTTTCAGTCGCGAAAAGAGATCGTCTGCATACACGCCAAGTGCCGGGTCGCACTGAACATTGATTGAAAGAATCCGATCTGTACGCAGCAATCTTGCATCTTGCCAAGTTAAAACACCATCATCTATAACCTGAGCCAGCGGAACAGGTTTCTGACTGATCGGGCTGATGACTTGAACCGAAGGTAAACTCCATGGTTCCAGACGTTCCTTTTCGGCTGAACGTGAAATGATTGGAATCAGATTGTCACCCTCTCGGTAGATACCACGTTGGCGTCCTTCAATGTGTTCATGGAGTGCTTCAGAAACTGCCTTGCGAGTGATGCCTAGACGTTCACCCTTGTTTTGAGAGTATATTGGCTGAATGACTGGAACCTGTCGTCTCCAATCATCCTTGATTAAAATCGCCTCTTGATCAGCCGCCATGATGGTCTTGGCCTGACTGGCTAACTCGCGTAAAACCTTTGGATCAGGTCCGGAAAACTCCGCCTCAATTTTTGAACCTCCACCGGGACCAAGCTGGAACTTCCAGGCCTTTGCCTGAGAGTCAGGGAATACTTCTTCGACATAAGCTTGAATTTCGTGAATCAGTCGGTCATTGATCTGATACCGCGCTGTTCGAACAAGAAGTTGACCTTGAGACGAATTTGGCGAATTGGCCTGATAGACCAGCATATACCGTAAAGCACCTTCTCCAATCAGGGTTTGAACATCTTCTACACCGTCGAGTTTTCGAACATGTTCTTCCAGCATGATCATATCTTTTCGTGTTCGTTCAATACTGGTACCCTCCGGCAGAAAGAAATCAACAACGATTTGTGGAGAGGTAGAAGCCGGGAAAAATCCAGCCTTGACAAACTGAAACCCCCATATTGAAATCAAAAATATCCCGAGCACCCCAAAAAGCGTGCTGTATCTCCTGGTCAGGATGGTTCTGATCAAACCCTTGTAGGTGCGCATGAAACGCTGTTCTCCAGTTATGGAAGTATCAATTTTCTTGGTATTTTGTGGAAATACCCAATGACAAAGCAGAGGAGTCACTGTAAAGGCAAAAACCCAGCTCAGACTCAGCGAGATCAACACGACCCAAAACAGGGATCCTGTAAACTCTGCCGTATTGCCGGGCGCAAATCCAATAGGAGCAAATGCCAGAATGCCGACAATGGTGCCAGCCAGCAGTGGCTTGAAATTTTTTGTGACTGCCTCCTTGGCAGCCTCGATCTTGTTGCGGCCTTTTTCCAGTCCAACTTGTATTGCATCGGTAACGACCACTCCGTTATCAACCAGCATGCCCAGTGAAATCACCAAGGCTCCAAGGGATATACGATGAATGGGTATGTTGGCGATCCACATAATGAACAATGTTGCGGCCATATTCAGGAGGACAGTTGTTCCCATGACAACGCCGGATCGGAATCCCATGAACACAACCAGCGTCATGAAAACGATAACCAGCGCAGCAACAACATTCCAGCCGAAACCACGAATGGACGAATCGACCACTTTTCCCTGATGGTAAAACTCATGTAGAGTCATTCCAACCGGTCGGTTTACTTCTATCTCCGAAAGTCTCTTGTCGACGGCATTGCCAATTTTTACAACATTTGCACCTAGAACACTGGCGATTCCGATACCCAAGGCTGGCTGACCGTTATAGCGAATATATTGACTTGCGGGTTCCAGGTATCCTCTCTTGATATTTGCGATCTGTCCAAGGCGTGTCACACTATCCGATGAACTGCTACTGACTATCAAGCCTCGTAACGCTTCAAGGGAATTGAAATCTCCCGTTGGCTGGACATGAATGCGCTCATCGCCCAGAGTGATTTGCCCGGATGGCGAGACCGAATTTTGCTGCCGCAAGGTATCATACACCTGATTCAGGAAAACTCCGGAAGCCGCAACACGCTCTTGCGAAAATTCAATGAAGATTGCTTCTTCCAGCCCCCCGATAATCCTAATTTTTGCAATGCCATTGACCAGCAGCAAATCATCACGAAGATCCTCAGCGTAAGTCATCAATTCAACTGGAGAGAATCCTTCTCCGGTCAGCAGGTAATAAATCCCATAAACATCACCAAAATCATCATTGACAATGCTTTCCCTGGTGCCCGGCGGCAAATTCCGTTGTGCTTCATCTATCTTGTTTCTTACTTTCGTCCATACCAGTTGAAGATCGGCTTTTGTCGGTGATGCCTCATAACGAATTTCTACACTGATCTCTGATTTTCCTGCTGTAGAAATCGAATTCAGTGTTTTTACTTCTGACAATTGCTGCAAAGCGGTTTCGAGGGGGTCGGTCACTTCATTCATCACTTCCAGAGGACTTGCTCCGGGATATTCCGTAATGATATTGGCCGTCCGAATGGTAAATTCAGGGTCCTCAAAACGAGGCATGTTCTGGTAGGCGAGCAGCCCGCCGACAAACGCAGCAATCATTCCGATTGTGCAGAGCAGCGGATTCTTGATGGAGGTCTCAGCCAAGTTCACTGGCCTTTCTCCTAATTTGGCATCCAGGGGCGGACTTTCATGCCCTCAAAAAAGAAGTTGACACCAGCGGCTACAATCGTATCACCCGGACTTAGCCCTTCCACTACAGTAACTGTTTCACTCAAGTTTGGCTGTATTTCAACTATCTGCTTTCGTAAACTGTTGTCTTCAGAAACCATCCATACATATTTTTTATCTCCTTCTGACAAGATCGATGAAAGCGGTACTTCAACTCCGGCTAGAACAACGCCTGACTCATCAGTAAATCGCAACTCCAATTCAACTGTTGCGGTCATGCCTGGCAAAATAAGCAAGTTATCTGGTGGTTCGAAGGATAGGCTCACTGAATAGGTCTGAGTTGTCTGATCGGCTTCTCCGGAAAATTCCGTGAACTTTGCTTCAATGGGTTCATCGGGAATGGCATCAAGAATTATCCTGGCATTGAAATTTTCAATTTGACGAGCTCGAGTAACGATTGTGCTTGGAACATTGATCACGGCTTCGACTTCGTTGCTTTGCAGAACGACAACGGATTCTTTTGCTTGGACATTTTGGAATTGTCGAATCAATACGCGTGAAATACGACCGGAAAACGGTGCTTTGAGGGTGGTGTCTCTGAATGCCTTCTCGACTGAATCAAGAGCCGCCCTCGTTATGTCTCTCCGAGTGCGGCGAGAGTCGAGTACACTGCGGGAAATTGCATCTTGCTCATACAGATTCTCTGCTCTTTGGTACTCTGTATCTGCATTTTCGTATTCTGCTTTCGCTTGGGACAATCGACTTATTGTATCGCTTTGATCGAGTTGGGCGATGGTGTCGCCACTTTGTACCAGATCACTTTCCACTACGTTTAATTCCTTGACTTCACCAGCTATCTGAAAAGTTAATTCGACTGATTTTGCGGCCTCGACTACAGCTGGAAATGTTAATATTCTTTGAACCGACGCCTCCTCGACGGTCATCAATTTGGCTGGTCGTATTTTTTCAATGGCTGTGCTTGAAGGCTGTTGCTCCGAACATCCTTGAGAAAACAAAAGCAAGATGAATGCCACTGAGAAACAAGCAATCTGTCTGATCATGATTTACTTCGTTGCAACTTACTCAATGAAGATTATACGATTTTTCCGACTGCTCGATTAACAAAAAAGAAACTGTCGACGACACGCAAAATCCAGTTTGCTCAGCACGAGCGAAGAGTGGCGTTCCATCGAACACTGAATATTTTAATTCGCAAGAGAAGAATTTTTTGGCAGTGTCTACCAGAAAAACCAGAATCTGCCTCTAACTAGCTGATAAATAGTTTGTTGTTTTTGGGTGTCAAGAGCAACAACAGTTATTTGAGAAATATATTCTATTGATCATCTCAATCACTCTCAATATTGTAGAAATAGAAGCCAATCTGGAATAATATACTCAAGATTAAGATATCAACCAGACCCATGGTCAGAATACCACGCATATCTTTGCACGTCTCAATGGGTTGTCTAATGATAACGCCCCCACTTGCAAATGTCCTAATCTCGGAAACCATGATGTTGCACGAGACGTATCCAGCATGAATGCACAGAACACGTAAACACGGGCCTCTTGCAATGACCGATTTTCCCAGTCAATTGATCCGCGAGCATTTATGCCTTCCTTGCAGTATCGGCAGTAGTCGGTAAGTAACACCCGAATAGGCTGTATATCTCACCTTGCGGTTCAACCTTTTATTGCCGAATGGTTACTGGATATGGCATCATCGTTCCCTAAGCCTTCTTAACATGCAATTCATGGAGCATGGTCAGCCGATTTAACTGTCAGATCAATCATTCCCAAATCAATCCCCAATTTGAAGCGATTCACTCTCTCGCTTGCTTAGCGCCTGTGAATCGCTAACTTTCGTAACAAGATGATTACCAATAGTACACTGATAATCATCAATACTGGGGTATCACCATACGCAATATAGGGTGTCACTCCAGATCGCGGCTGGGCCACGCCTTTCAACACCGCTTGCTCGAACTGCGATGTATAACTGTCTACTCCACCTTTCCAGTTAATAATGGAGGACAACCCGGTATTTGAGGACCGGATCATGGTCCGCTCACTTTCTCGTGCGCGAAAACGGGCCATCTGTAGCCTCTGATGCGGAGCCAAAGAATTACCAAACCAAATGTCTTCGCTCACATTGAGCATCAAACCTGAACGCTTAACCGGGAAACGACCAAGATTCGGAAACGCATCCTCATAGCAAATTGACACTGCGAACCAATTGTTGACAGCGTACAGGGGATCCTGATTTTCGCGCCCTGCAGTGAATGAAGACATCGGCATGTCCAGCATATTCAGCAATGGCCCGAATAGCCATTGAGCTGGAAAAAATTCGCCAAATGGAACCAGATGTCGTTTGTGATAGAGATGAATCCTGTCAGTTACAGCCGCCACAGTGTTGTGATACTGATTTCCATCTTCTATTTGCTCTCTGTATAACACCCCAAACATGAAATCGGCAGGATGTTGCTCGACAAATCTCCAAAAATTGGCATTCAAGTTATCCAGATAATCCGGTACTGCAGCTTCCGGCCAGACGATAAGATCATATTCGAGCAAATCAGCACTTCGAATAATGTATTCCTCAATGATTCTCTGGGATTCCTCCTGATTCCATTTCGCATGAATGGATACATTGTTCTGAACAATTCCGACCTTAATAGGTTCACCCTCCGGAGAAGTCCAGGTCGTCGTGTTCAAAACCCATCCTATGCCCCAAAGAGCTACAGCTCCCAACACAGCAAATACACTGCTTGTTGAGAAAAACCGAACCAAGGCAACCAAAGACCCCGCACTCAGTGCCGCAATCAGTCCAACAATATAGACACCTCCCAACGGCGCCAGATTTGACAATGGTGTTTGGATATACACATAGCCAATGGAAAGCCAGGGAAAACCGGTCAGAAACCAACCACGAAACCACTCAAATACAATCCAAACGGCCGGCATTAACACGCACAGATTCAACCGAGAATCGGTTACTTTCAAGATCCCCTGAAAAAACCCGCACAAGGCTGGAAAAATCGAAATATATAAAATTCCCAGGCCAACACTAAATCCCGCTGCCCAGGCCGGCATGTTCCCATAGGTATGCAGGCTGATGTACATCCATGACACCCCAAATCCAAACATCGATAATCCATATACATAGCCATACAAAAATGCAATGCGAGGAGATGCGTCTAGCCAGAGAAAGTAAAGTATCGCCAGGCTGATAATGGATAAAGGCCACCAGTAAAACGGTGCAAATGCCAGCACATGGATACCTCCCGCCAGCACAGCCAGTATAATCCTCATCTAGCCATCCTGATCGGGAAGTTGTTGAGCTAGAGAATCCATTTCAATCGAACAAAATATATACTGGGCATTTATCTTTGCCGAACAGTCAGAGACGACTCAAAATTTCGCGCTCCATGCTCTCCATGTTATCGGCTTCTTCATCGAACCGGTGATCGTAACCAAGCAAATGCAAGATACCATGCACTAGCAGATGTGAGAAATGCGCAGCAAATTCGATCATGAGCCTGGCAGCTTCAGCTCGAGCTACCGGATAGCAAATGATTACATCCCCGATATAGTTTTCTTCTATGCCTGCCAATCGATCAAAAGGAAAGGACAGTACATTGGTAGGTGAATTTCGATTTCGGTAGCGTTGGTTAAGATCCAGAATCTCGGCTTCATCAACAACCCTGACCACCAGTTCAGCCTGCGGCATGCCTACTTCCATCAATACCGCGTCAACGATCGTTTCAATCCGAGGATTGGCTGGTAAATCCCCCTCATGCTCAACAGCCAACTGATAATCAACTGTCACTGGGATGCTGTTCGTAAGCTTCCACGATTCGCTGAACCAGAGGATGCCGGACTACATCTTGAGGTTTGAAATGGATAAAACGTATTCCTTTGACATCCTTGAGCACACTATATGCATGTTTAAGTCCGGACAACTGATCTCGAGATAGGTCAATCTGGGTTATATCTCCCGTTACCACAGCCTTGGAATTAAATCCAATGCGGGTCAAGAACATTTTCATCTGCTCAACAGTCGAGTTCTGCGCTTCATCCAAAATTACAAAAGAATCATTTAGGGTTCTGCCACGCATATACGCCAATGGCGCAAGTTCGATGGTACTTCGTGCAATGAGCTTTCCAACCCGCTCAAAACCCAACATCTGATACAAGGCATCAAACAACGGGCGTAGATAGGGATCAATTTTTTGACCGATATCTCCGGGCAAGAAACCCAATTTTTCTCCAGCTTCGACAGCAGGACGAACCAGCAAGATGCGTTCAATCTCATTTCGTGACAAGGCATCCACGGCACTCGCTACTGCCAGGTAGGTCTTGCCTGTTCCTGCAGGGCCAATCCCAAAGTTGATATCGTGATCCCGAATATTTTTCAAATAGAGTCTTTGGCGATCATTATGCCCTCGAATCACATTTTTTCGAAGGTTGAAAATCACCTCCTCATCCTCCGTACACGTGTCGGTATCCTGAACAGAACTGTCCTCTTCAGACAGTCCAACATCACCCAAAGCAGATAGAGCCAGGGCGACATCCCCCGGCGAAATTGGTTGTGAGCGATTTTTTGTCATCGCGAATAATCTTTTCACTACCATTGCAGCCTGTTCAGAATCGTTTTCTGAGCCACGAATACTAAAGCGATTGCTTCGATTCACGATTCGGACTCGCAGGTTTTCTTCGATATGCTTTATGTGGCAGTTCATCTGCCCACAAAGCGAGGACAGTCGATCGTTTTCTGCTGGAAGTAGTTCGAAATTGATAAGTTGTGTCAATGGCAAAGAAGATAATCAGTTAGCATGCTGGACATGTTCAGAATCAATTCGTCCACGCAGGGAGTTGGGCAAAGCCTCGGTAATGATGACATCCACAAACCGACCGATCAGTGATGCTGGACCATCAAAATTTACAACTCGGTTATTCTCGGTTCGTCCTGTCAGCTGTTGCTGTGATTTCTTGGCATGACCTTCAACCAGCAGGCGCTGATTTGTTCCAACCATGCTTTCACTGTACTCAATTGCGAACTCATTGATCCGACTCTGAAGTGCCGTCAATCGATTTTTCTTTTCCAGCATGGGCACGGTATCTTCAAATTCAGCCGCAGGAGTTCCAGGTCTTGGGCTGTATAGAAAACTAAAGCTCTGGTCAAATCTCACATACTCAATCAATTCCATGGTTTGTCTGAAATCTTGGTCGGTTTCACCTGGAAATCCGACAATGAAATCCGAGGAGATCGAGAGACTGGCATATGCTTCTTTGAATTTGTCAATCCATGCCATGTACTCTGCACCTGTATACCCTCTTTTCATTTTCTTCAGGATTCGATCTGAACCACTCTGAACCGGCAAATGAAGTTGGGCCGCCAATTCTGGTATCGCGCAATGTGCAGCAACAAGCTCGTCCGATACCTCAATCGGATGTGACGTGGTATAACGCACCCGATCAATACCTTCTACCGAGGCAACATAATAAAGCAGTTGAGAAAATTCCATGATACCGCCATCATGAAGTGCACCTCTATAACCATTGACGTTTTGACCGAGCAAAGTAACTTCACGTACCCCCTTATCTGCCAATTCAACAATTTCCGTTATCACATCATCGAATGGGCGACTAAATTCCGTACCGCGAGTGTACGGGACTACACAAAACGAGCAATACTTGCTACAACCCTCCATGATTGAAACAAATGCTTTGGGTCCATCAACCCGAGCGGGCGGCAAACAGTCAAATTTCTCGATCTCGGGAAATGAGATATCAACCCTTGATTTCTTCTGCTCAATACATTGATCAAGCAGTTCCGGCAAACGATGCAACGTTTGTGGTCCAAACACGATATCAACTTGCGGAGCACGCTTCAAAATTTGTTCGCCCTCCTGACTAGCCACACAACCACCAACAGCAATAATGAGGTCCGGGTTTGAGGCTTTCAGACTATTCCAGCGACCTAATTGACTGTAGACTTTCTGTTGTGCCTTGTCTCGAACGGAACAGGTATTCAACATGAGCATGTCCGCCTCATTGGGATTGTCAGTAGAGACAAAACCATGGGAATCCTCTAACAAATCAGCCATTCTCGATGAATCATATTCATTCATCTGACAGCCAAATGTCTTGATGTAGAGCTTACGAGACATATTTTTCAGTGATGAACTGTACCAACTCGTAAAATACTGGTAGTGCTGAGAGAATTACCCTTCAATTCGTTCTACATTCAGGATCACGATTGGCTCGATTGGAACATCGCTGTGACCACTCGCGTTCCCGGTTCTGACTCCTGCAATCTCGTTCACAACATCCATTCCAGAGGTTACCTTTGCAAACACGGCATAACCCCATCCTTTGGCCGTTTTCTCCTGAAAGTCGAGAAACGCATTGTTTTGGAGATTGATGAAAAACTGGGATGTGGCTGAATTCGGATCATTTGTACGAGCCATGGAAAGCGTTCCGATCTCATTTTTCAAGCCATTGTCAGCCTCGTTAACGATCGGTGGATTATTCTGCTTTTGTTGCATATTCTCATTTAATCCACCACCCTGAATGACAAATCCGGGTATTACGCGATGGAATATCGTTCCGTGAAAAAATCCACTCTCAACATAATCGAGAAAATTTTTGACAGTAACGGGTGCTTCTTCCGGATACAACTCGATCAGAATCTCGCCGAGCGATGTGGTCATTTTTATCATTCTGCTTTCTCCCTGTTCAATTGGTTGAGCCTGTACGATAACCGGCAAGCATACCACCAGCATCAATGAAATAATAAATTTTCTCATAACTGTTTCTGTTATCGATTCGTCAATTCGAGAATAAAGTTCCAATGTTCCGTGGACAAAGGGGTGACTGACAATCGGTTGCCTCTTTGCAAAATTCGCATATCGGATAATTCCGGATAGCTACGTAGTTCTTTCAAGGTTACCGGATTTTCAAACTTGCATACAAATTTTACATCCACCATCAACCAGACTGGTAACTCAGGGGTGCTTCGGGCATCATGGTATTTTTCATCCGGATCCCATGCTGTGTGATCAGGATATGCTTCGGTTACGACCTCCATCATTCCATAAATCCCCGGAACTTTGCAATTTGAATGATAGAAGAAAGCCTGATCACCAACCGACATTTCATCACGCATGAAATTTCGCACCTGGTAATTCCGGATGCCATCCCAATGATCGATTCCAAATCTCTCAAGATCATCAATCGAATAATCTTCCGGTTCGTTTTTCATTAACCAATATTTCATAGAATTATGCCGTGGGCATCTTCATTTAAGAGGCGAATTAAATTCGATCGGATTTGTAAAAACCCGAATCAAGCGATCCGTAATGATCATGTCAACAGGCATGTCCCAAGGATCGGGCTCGATTTTTTCTACTCTCTGCAGTTCGTGTGCAACTCCGATTCGCAATGGTTCCGAACCACCAGCATTCCGGTTTGCCTGCAAGGTTGAATCATAAAATCCACCTCCCATGCCCAATCGGGTACCATGCAGATCAAAGGCAACAAGCGGCAGGAAAAGGATATCCAGATTGCCTACTTCCAGTTTCTTGTTCTTGCTCACTTCAGGTTCGAAAATCCCCAATCGATTCTTCACCAGTGCCGTGTTACGCCGAAATGGTACAAAATACAAAATTTTCGTCTGCCTCTGAACTATGGGAATACATGTTTCAATTTGATTATCCCAGCACCATTCCATTGAAGGTCCAAGATCAATTTCACCATCACTCGCCAGGTACATCCCAATCATTTTTGCGGTTTGAATTTCAGGAAGACTTTGTAGTTGATTGGCTAGCCCAATTGCCGCCGTTCTTTGGGAAGATTTGGAAATAGATTGGCGTTGTCTGCGCACAAAAGCACGAATCGACTTCTTATCCAGCATCAATTTTTCTGTTTTCCGATCACGACACGAAGTTGAAAATTTGGTGTTGTCTGCATCATGAGCCAGGATCCCCGTTTCCTTGAACCGAAAGGTTCAAGGCGGTGCAATGAAATGACATCGGGATTCTCAGTGGTTACAAACCATGTGGATACTCGCCCGCCACTTAACCAAGCACCTGATATAGTAAATTAGGTTGCAAGGATCTAGAGATCAACTCGTGCACCGCAGACAACACCAGCGACGATTTTAACAAATTTATTGGCGAACTTTAAGGCTGATCGACTTCCCTAATCCTTAAATAGAAATGATTTTACCCGTTATGAGCCGGTATTCGAGCAGTTGAGCGGAAAAATGGTCCAGAATGGTCCGGGCGGCCGGATTCCGATCAAGAATGATTCTCATTCATTTGCCAGATCGTGGCGCGGCGGCGGGTTTTGAGCCTCAGAGCAAATTCCGGGCGTGCGAATCCATGGCTCTGTTCGGCCAGTCCTGGATGGGTCCAGAGGAATCAGGGAATCAGAACAGGCGGCAGGTGCGGATCATCCAGAGTGCTTCATCCAGCAGTTTCAGATCCACCGGGTTGACCTTCAGCACCCACTCCCGAGAGTGACGCACAATCAGACCGGCAATATCATACAACCGGCTTCGGAACGTTCCGGCCCGATTGCCATGCCACTCGAGACCGAGTGTCATGCGCAGCAGAACCAGCAGGTTACAGGCAATCACATTCAAGTACAGATAGACCGCATTGGCTCGGAATGTGCTGCAGGGCAAGTGAGCACCACTGAAGTCGCTGCGCAGTTCCTTGAGACGATTTTCCGAGCTGTCTGCACGCTGGTTGTACCACCACACGATCTCCGCATCGCCGAGCCCTTCCCGATCCAGATCCGTCGCGATGGCACGGTAGATGAATCCGTCTTTCAGGGCACTTTCCCCATCCACCGGATTCAACTGCTGTTCCTGCATCGCAATCTCCATCTGCTCCGGCTGCGCTGGAGTATCGGGGTCCTGAGGCTTGACTTTGCCGGGCACTCGGGTTTTCTGCACCACCAGGCAAAAGGCTTCCGGAGTCTTGTCCATCGCATGCCAGGTTCGGGCGAGAAACTCGGTCTCGGAGAGAGAACCATCCTCATCGACTACCGGCTGCCACTCCGATTCCGGAATCTCCGCAATCAAGGCACGGACATTCCGGCTCATCCTGGCCCGAATGGCAAAACGGGCTCCCTGTTCCCGGCAGAGATTGATGACTGCCGCCTGACAGGAAGCGGCATCGGCTCGAAACCTGGCAACCCGAACGCCTTCTGGCAAGGCCTCGATACAGTGCTTGAAAAACTCGACATTGCGGGCCGACGGCGGCACATTGCCCTTGCGCAGTTCCGCGTGCAGCACTTGACCGGTCTCTGCAATGTGCCCGACCATCGGGGTAAATCCCCGCTTGCCTTTATACGTACGATCTGCGGTTTTCCTTTTCGCATGAATCACCGTCGCATCGATATCCAGGGTCACATGATCACGGGTACCGAGACCCGCCTGCAACCGTTGACGATTGACCTCGGGCAAGACATTCCTCGAGGCCCGATGCCTGCCGACCGAACGCAGCCAGTTGCCCAGGGTACTGGAACAGGGGATCGACTGGAATCCCGGCAGCTTCATCAAGCTCCGGTCCTTGCGCAGGTGCACGATGTCATCGAGGTGCCTGGCGCCTTCATGCAACATCAGCATGAAGATATGAAAGAGGGTACTGTGTCGATAGCCTCGATTGCTGCCCGGGGCAGGCATCTGTTGATCAATGATTGCCCCGAGTTTGAGACGCTCAAGCAGGGCTGCCGGGACGGTCAGTCCGGCACGGGCGGTGATGTTTCGATGGCTTTTCGCGGTTTTGCAGGGTAGAATTTTCATGATCCTTGTGAAATGGAGTGGTTGATTTTTTTCACCCAACGGGTGATGTTTATGGAACGCCTATTTTACCACTAATACTCTATTTTCACAAGGATTTTTCTATTTTTCCCGATTTCTAATTGTCGATTAGGGAATTTAGAAAACCGAGAGAAAACGACCATGAACGATCGAACCATATTTTCAAACCTGATCCTCGAGAGTAATCCGAAACCGCCGGGATCGTATGGGACTCACTCGCTTCAAATACAAAACGCGCATATCAAACCAATTTGACAGCTTTAGCGTTTTGGATCGGCAATGAAAAACTTACCGATTCCAAGGAACTACATCAGAATTAAGGCAGATTTCAGTGATTGAGCATTTTTTGGTACCGGAAGTCATCATGGCGGTTGCTTTTGACGTAGCAGCGCAGTGCTGCTATTTCATTTGCTCCTTTCACGGTCCAGTGCATGCCGCCCCGCTTGAGCCGGGTACCGATGGCGTTCTTGCAGCCGGCTTCGACTACTGCGCTTGAGATGCATAGCCCCTGATCGCGGAATGTGGCATAGCGCATGCGTTCTTTGTTGTGCTGATAGTAGCCAATCACTGAGTCCACGGACTCGTGCCGGGACGACTCGCTCTGCAGAACTTGGATCAATTTCTCGATATCGCCGTCCTTGAGTTGCCGGATACGGTCTTCCGACCAGCGACGGGCCAGATCGGAGCCGTTGCCATGGAGGAGCTTGCCCGGCTCCCGGAGTTTTTCTTTCGCATGGTAGATGTCGACGATCTGGATTGCTTTCGGGAATAATTCAGTACAGAGGTTCCATATCCACCGAGCCCCATCTCCGATCACGACCTGTCCGGGCGCCTGATCGAAGCCTCGGCGAAGCGCCTCCCGCTCGACCCGCCTGGCGAAAGCCGACAATAGCCTGGCCGAGTCGGGGGCATGGGCCGACTCAATGGCGGCACTGCGGGTGACCGAGTCCGGATCCACCACCGCATGTCCCTTCTGGTTCCGTCCCTCGGCACTCCAGACCGAAACAATCTTCATGTCCCGGGTTTTCGAGCGTCCATCCGGCTGTTTTCCCGCCCGCCCCGCGATCTCCGCAGTCCGCATCGGTACACCGGTGCCATCCATGCCCAGATACAAGGTCGGTGCCGGTGGCGATTCAAGCTCAGTCTGGTTCTGCTCGTGCTGGGCAATCCGCTGTCCCAGCATCTCGGCCGTGCGCTCCACCTGACTGGCACTGACCTTGACCTTTGCGAGTCCCCGCAACAGGTACTGCGATTCGGCAAAACTGTTGCGGGCGCTGACCAGCCCGATCATGCACTGGACGCCCGGCGAGACCGAACGATCGTCCAGCCCCAGCGCCTCGTCACGCGGATGGGAAGCTGATGCCAGAGCCATTTCCAGTGCCTGGAAATCCAGCGGTCTGGCCAAGTGCTGGCCGGCCAGCAGGACATCGACTTCGCAGGCCGCATGCCAGTCAAGCGTTTCCGCCAGCGGTGCCGGTGCTGCACCGTTTTTTTTCTGCGCTGGGACTTCAGCTGCAGGTCGCACATGGATTCGTTGACCTCGGTGTATTCCCGGACCAGGGTCTTGAAGCGCTGGTGCTCAAGCAACTGGGCACGGGCCTGCTCAACGGCCTGCTTTGGAATCCCGCGACATGCGGACTTGCCGTTGCGAGACCACGCCAGCTGCCAGCCGGGATGCCCGGGGGAATCTTCTCCGGCACAGTGACAGGAAGGCTTGCCGCATTGGGTAAAGCGTTGATGGAGGGTGCCTGGACGGAATTCGCCAAGGCTGGCGATTTCTGCGAGCAGGCGTCGGGATCGGGATTTGAGGGAATCAAGGGTTTCCATGAGAGTTTCCTTCATCGAATATCTGCATAATAGATTATTATGCAGATATTCGATCAAAAACAACCCTCGTACCTCATGTAATCGAACTTGCCTTAAAATAGACGCACACCCCCTATATTACCTTCGTGATTACCTAGACCACGGCTGGCATGAATTACGGTTGAGTGCAAAATATCACTTTAACGGATTGGTTTAGGAAAGGAGCATATTCACAAAACCGCACATCCTATGTCGCGCTTTGTATCTATGTTGGGGTATATACTGAAAACTACTGATTGAGTTTCTATTCGATTCTGTGCTCTTCCGCAATCTATCGAATTAATACTTGTAGTTTCTCAAGATTTAGTGTCTATTGTTTTATCGATATTGATTTCGCCTGATGATTCTAGGGCAGGCACTAAACTACCGAGTATATTGGCTAAATTTTTTAAAATTGGCGCGCTATTCTTTCTGTCTTCCATTGGAACATTATTTTCACCTGGTTTAAAGCCAAAACCTCCTTCTCCGTACCGCATATTTTCAAATGCCGATTTGTAACGTTCAAGAACATCTTGGATTTTAGTTTCAGGAAAATTCGATTTTTTAGAAATTTTGTTTTTCCACTGAACGTCTAATTTTTTCCATAGTTTATAAAGATCATGCGTATGCTCAACATCCTGTTGCATCTTGTAGTTGATGATGTGTTTCAAGCCAAGTTCAATACTGATAATTCGTAAAAAATTGGCTGCCAAGCTACTCGCAAGCCTTATGTCATCTTCCGATAATCCGCGATTTATCCATGTTTCTGACTCAATATCATCAAGCATGTTAGCGGCGATAGCAAATCCTCTTGAAGATACTAACGCCATTGGTTTGAGTTCTTTTGTTTTTTCTTTTTCAATTTATCACTTCCCAGTTAAAGATCGAAGTAGACGCTGAAAGCCTCAGCGATATCCGTATATTCGTGGTTATTTCGCTGAATCGCTTATACCAACTTACTGGCAAATTCATTGAACTTATCGGCAATATCGTGCATTTGATTTACCGCGTGTTCTATAACTCTATCTTTCTCTTCTCCAGCCAACAGAAAAATGGGAACATTTATACGTTTATGAGAATCATTAACAATTAAGCCAGGGATAAGATTTGCTACGTCACGATGGTATCCTTCAATACCAGACCAATTGTCTCCGCAGTTACTATTCCACCACAGTGGTGTCTTACCGTTATCCCTCCATAAATCCAATGAAATGCCAAACCAAAACCCGAATCTATCGTACGCCTTGAGGTATCTACCAATACAGGTCCAGCTGTGAGAAGGTCTTAAACCTTTTCTACTAAAGACATCATTTTGAACAAGTTTATCCGTGATATCCGAAATTAAATCAGCATAATTAATCAGACGATGAGCTGTTTCCTGATCAGTAACTTCATCAGAACGAATTGGAAGAAATCTTGAATGATCTTCCTGCTTAGTCAAATATTGTAGTTGCAGGATGTCGTGATGAACCGTTACATGTCCCCCAGACTCTGCTGCACTCAATAAGATCTCAAAGACATTCTCCCAGTTCGTAACAAGCATAAACTTTGAACCAATATTACATGAGTAAGTGTTGGTATTCTCTTTATGGCTTTCATGTTCGAATCCTTTCTCATCACATCGTTTTTTCAGTTCATGCCAGACTGTAGTCATTCTTGCCTTTGGAACGATAAATAGAAGAGCGGAATTCAGGTCTTCGGGCAATGCTTCCAGATATTGAATCGGTTGTGCGTCAGTAAGACCAGCCCAGAATTTGTTTTCAACCAACACTCGAACATTACCATCTTGATCTTTGATTGTCAGATCGGGTATTGAGTCACCATGTTTCATTTCAGGATGGATAGATCCATATCCAAATTGAATTCCAGCCTGATCATGTAACAATGCAAGGAACTTTTCGGCAATTTCTCGTTGTTTCATAATATGCGCTAGAGCCTGTGTTGCGACAGGCTCAGCCTGTAGTCCTCTACTCCGCACAATAAAATCCAAAACGCTCATCTATATCTCCTCAATCAGCATCTATCCAAATTAGGCAAATTATAAACCCTAATCCTTAAATAGAAATGATTTTACCCGTTATGAGCCGGTATTCGAGCAGTTGAGCGGAAAAATGGTCCAGAATGGTCCGGGCGGCCGGATTCCGATCAAGAATGATTCTCATTCATTTGCCAGATCGTGGCGCGGCGGCGGGTTTTGAGCCTCAGAGCAAATTCCGGGCGTGCGAATCCATGGCTCTGTTCGGCCAGTCCTGGATGGGTCCAGAGGAATCCGGGAATCAGAACAGGCGGCAGGTGCGGATCATCCAGAGTGTTTCATCCAGCAGTTTCAGATCCACCGGGTTGACCTTCAGCACCCACTCCCGGGAGTGACGCACAATCAGACCGGCAATATCATGCAACCGGCTTCGGAACGTTCCGGCCCGATTGCCATGCCACTCGAGACCGAGTGTCATGCGCAGCAGAACCAGCAGGTTACAGGCAATCACATTCAAGTACAGATAGACCGCATTGGCTCGGAATGTGCTGCAGGGCAAGTGAGCACCACTGAAGTCGCTGCGCAGTTCCTTGAGACGATTTTCCGAGCTGTCTGCACGCTGGTTGTACCACCACACGATCTCCGCATCGCCGAGCCCTTCCCGATCCAGATCCGTCGCGATGGCACGGTAGATGAATCCGTCTTTCAGGGCACTTTCCCCATCCACCGGATTCAACTGCTGTTCCTGCATCGCAATCTCCATCTGCTCCGGCTGCGCTGGAGTATCGGGGTCCTGAGGCTTGACTTTGCCGGGCACTCGGGTTTTCTGCACCACCAGGCAAAAGGCTTCCGGAGTCTTGTCCATCGCATGCCAGGTTCGGGCGAGAAACTCGGTCTCGGAGAGAGAACCATCCTCATCGACTACCGGCTGCCACTCCGATTCCGGAATCTCCGCAATCAAGGCACGGACATTCCGGCTCATCCTGGCCCGAATGGCAAAACGGGCTCCCTGTTCCCGGCAGAGATTGATGACTGCCGCCTGACAGGAAGCGGCATCGGCTCGAAACCTGGCAACCCGAACGCCTTCTGGCAAGGCCTCGATACAGTGCTTGAAAAACTCGACATTGCGGGCCGACGGCGGCACATTGCCCTTGCGCAGTTCCGCGTGCAGCACTTGACCGGTCTCTGCAATGTGCCCGACCATCGGGGTAAATCCCCGCTTGCCTTTATACGTACGATCTGCGGTTTTCCTTTTCGCATGAATCACCGTCGCATCGATATCCAGGGTCACATGATCACGGGTACCGAGACTCGCCTGCAACAGTTGACGATTGACCTCGGGCAAGACATTCCTTGAGGCCCGATGCTTGCCGACCGAACGCAGCCAGTTGCCCAGGGTACTGGAACAGGGAATCGACTGGAATCCCGGCAGCTTCATCAAGCTCCGGTCCTTGCGCAGGTGCACGATGTCATCGAGGTGCTTGGCGCCTTCATGCAACATCAGCATGAAGATATGAAAGAGGGTACTGTGTCGATAGCCTCGATTGCTGCCCGGGGCAGGCATCTGTTGATCAATGATTGCCCCGAGTTTGAGACGCTCAAGCAGGGCTGCTGGAACGGTCAGTCCGGCACGGGCGGTGATTTTTCGATTGCTTTTCGCGGTTTTGTAGGGTAGAATTTTCATGATCCTTGTGAAATGGAGTGGTTGATTTTTTTCACCCAACGGGTGATGTTTATGGAACGCCTATTTTACCACTAATACTCTATTTTCACAAGGATTTTTCTATTTTTCCCGATTTCTAATTGTCGATTAGGGGACTTCCCTAATCTAAAAATAGAAACCTTTTTGCCCGCTACAGGCCGGGCTGGCCTTCAAGACCCGCTACCGGGCATGGCGGGCCACCAATGGCATTCACTTAAGGAATGAAGCCGTGCATCAAGCCATATTTCAGGCTGAACAATGACGGAAATTGTCAGAAAAGCCGATTAAATGCTATGGAAACCATGAACTTTGGGACCATTTGAAGAGTAAAAATGCTTAAGTGAATGCCATTGATCATCAGGCCCGCCCGGGAAGTGAAGCTGTGGCGGCCTTTCGCGGCTGAATGGGGTAGAATGTTTATCGAGTCTTGTTATCTTGGTGTGGTTGAGGAATATTCACCCGATGGGTGAAATGCGCAAAACACCATTATTATCAATAAAACGCTAATTTAAGAAGGTTTTCCTCTTTTTTTGGTTCCTATTTTAAGATTAGGGCTGACCCATCTAACAGAAACCAAAATTCAGTATAATACCCGTATGCCATCAGATTCGGAGAGAACAATGAAGCAACCTGAAATCATCACCCCTCCCCCCCCCCCATGGAATCCTGACCAAACTACTTGCTGTCCTCCTGCTTACGGCTTTTGCATTGCCTGCTCAGGCGCAGACGAACCTATGGCCCGTCATGGAAGCAGAAGTATATATGCATCTGGTTCACGGGCATGTCTCCATGCGGGTTCTCGCAAAACAGGGTGGCATGGAGCATAAGATACAGAGCGGCTCTTTCGACATCTATTACGAGATCACCTGCCAGAATGGCGCCTGCCCCGCCGACGTACCTCGAACAGTGAAAAGAGGGTACACAACGATCCCGTGTGGGATTGCGGAAAGCGGTCCTGTTGTCTACAACCTCAGGCATTTGGCGAGTTTCCCTGGTATTGCAGGAACAGGAATGACGACGTTCACCTTAGATATTACACGCATCGAATATGACGACTGGACTGATCAGCATGTCGATGAGATCAACCGGCGATACGGATGGACCCATGAGGTCAACGAGAAGGGCGAGATTGTGCGGGTTGCTAAGATACGGTGCAAGAAAGAGGGCTACGGGAGTGGGAGTGCGACGGGAGTGGATGATAGCGCTACAATGAACCTGAATTGACTTCAATAGCATCAGGCAGCCAACCCATCATGCCCTTAGCCCAGAGCCGGTGCTGTTGAGGCTTCGTTGCATTATCGCCATTCCGTTCGCAGACGACCGGCGAAGAGGGAGCCGGGACCATCAAAAGTTCCTGCCACATAGCTCAGCCAATATCGCTTGTTCGCTTTTTGAGCAAAGAGAAGAAGACGGGCCTACAGTTAACCATGAAGCAGAAAACCCTGTAATAGACTACTTGGCCAAACAGCTCATACAGGAATATGATCAGTCCTGGCCCCGAGCGACCTGCTTGAAAAGTTAATGCATGGGAAAAATCGTCCGATTCCTTAAATAGAGTTCTCGGTATTGGGCGGAAAGGCATATGTGATACGGGTTTGCCTTGTAATAATATTGATGGAATACACACAACTACCCCTCCCCAAAACGGGGCAGATTTTTCGGATGCGTCCCGAGGGTATGACCTACCTATGGATGCCTGCCCCGCAACATGTTGGGCATCCGGCAAAATCATGCAACCCCGGAATCGACATCACAATCGGGATTGGAGGTCAAATCATGCCAAAACACAAGGTCAAGCGGTGGATATTCTTTCATGGCATGCAGGGTGATTGAAAGGCACAATAATGACCGTTTATTTTAGGTCATCATATACACTTAAGAGCAGAGACGTATCCACAGAAGCGTATTCGGGATGAGGGATTGCAATACTGCAATCATGTCATTTGCCTGGATTTGTATCTGGATCATCGGAATCGACGCTCTCGACGCTCTCCACGCCGGAGAGGTGGTTCAGCAACAGGGAATCCGGAGTGCCATGAAGGAGAGAGGCAAGGAGGGTAAGCTATTGAGTCGCAATTCAGAACCGCCAAACCGCGTTACCGCGTTTGAACGGACGGCTGGCCCGGAAAGACGTTGCTTGTCTCAAGTGATGACAATTGATCTATTCTCTAAATGCAGCTCAGCATCTTGAGTTCAAGGTTTTTTCGTCCTGAACTGGAAGCGGCATGAACCGCATTCCTGCGGGAATCGTCCTGCCCACACTTCTTCAAGGATTCGGGTCCGGAAAATCTTTCATGTCATTCGGTTCAATGTCACTCTGTCTGACCTTCAATCAGACGAACCATTTTCTTCCAGTTCTCCCAGCCCTTGGTGTCTGCTATGTTCTTCGCATAATTATATGCATCCCTGTAACTGTAACCGGACCCGGGGACACCGGCCGCATAAATTCTTCTTATCATTTTATCCCACCTGCACCAATGAGTATCGGCATCCCAATCCAAATGACTGCATTCCCCTTCATATGAATTTTTCGCCCATCTGGCATGATCAATCATGGCCTTCCGGAAATTGCTCGTATAATCTCTCAAGGTCAAGGCAGTACAACCTTCCGATCCAAGAGCTTGGACTTTACCGTCAAGACACCAGCGCATCTTGGAGATGTCCTCTGCCATTACAGTTATCAGAAGGTTCGTGTGTGCCTTTTCTCCTGCTCTTGGATGCCACGATGGATATCTGCAGTTGATCGAAAGTGTACAAATGCGTTCCTCATTCCATAGTATGCCTGCCGAAACATTGCTGTATTTACAGTTTTGTTCTGTAAACATGAACGACTTGTAAAAAATATTTTCACAATCCTTTGTTGTAAAAATCAGCATGTGCACTTGCTGACAAAAAAGCCAAAATAATACTGATGATCAATGTTGGTAAGTGTTTCATGTGTTCAAACTTCCTCTACAGCCGTTCTATCTTTGCTATCTAGTTTCTGCATCTGCAAGCCCAGCCATGACGTGAATTTCGTGCCACCAACCGCAACTTGGCTAACAGGGCCGCCAGGCGGAAGGTCCATATTTGCTTGCAAGATACAATTCCTAAATTGGTCAGAATATATCAAATCAATGCAGACTTTAATAAAAAAATTTATGTTTATAATTCAATATATAAACAAGCATTTATAGATTACTCAAGCATCAATCTGGTTCTATTTTGGCATAGCCCTTCCCTCTGTTGCCAAGATTTCCCAAATCGCTGAGCGTTTCCAGGGCACTGACGCGG
The DNA here is from genome assembly GCA_965220975.1 of Candidatus Poriferihabitans sp. GTDB lineage: Bacteria > Pseudomonadota > Gammaproteobacteria > Arenicellales > Poriferihabitantaceae > Poriferihabitans. The sequence continues at coordinate 1,930,802 of OZ244855.1, forward strand.
CACGCATGCTACCATCTAGCGTCCCCTAATCCATAAATAAGAGAACACAAGAAGTACCCCGGGGCCTTGCGTAACGTGATTTTCGAGAGACCTGCTGAATCATCCATTGAGTGATTTCAGGTCGAAGGCTGAAACCCGCATCTCCAATTTTATGGCGGCACCCTTGGCGAGAACATCGTGGAGGTGCGACCCAAGGCCGGTGCCCGCATCTGGAGCAACGCAGGCGAGATGGTGATTCTGGTCATCCATCCGCAGCGCACGACCGGAAACAGGGCACACGGGTCTAACGCAAACAACGAGACCTACTTCCTGTTCATGGGCGGCAAGGGCTGCAAGACGGTCGACCATGCCAGTGAGACCGACGGCACCATTCAGTAGCCGGACGCAAGCCTGCCGCTGGTGCCCTTGCCGGGAACGAGGGCGCCAGCGGCACAACGAGACGGAACGCCTGTTCCGGCGGCTCAAGGGCTTTCGCCGGCTACTGGCGGTTCGCACCTCCCCGCCAGCCAGTTCAGCCAGCAACAGCAGGGGTACAAAAAAGTCCGTGCCAGTATCAGGGAAGACCCAACGATCCGGATCTCATGCACCACCCTGACTAGCTATTTAGTGCTTGCCAGAAAAATCTAGTTGTGAAAAAATTATCTCATATAAACAATCAGATACAGGGTGATTCAGGCTTGTTTGATGCAAACTGTCCAGTAGTCTGCATGGACAAGGCACCTCGACCGCTGATCGGCGAGACGTGCCAGGCTCTGCCGGCAAGACCCGGACAGGTTGCGTGCGAGGATCATGAATACCGCCGCCTTGGAGTGTGCAACTTGTTCATGGCCACCGAGCCCTGGCGGACAGCGCATTGCCAAGGTGACCGAGCGCCGCACCAAGACCGACTGGGGCCCGGTTTCTCAAGCGGATTGCCGACCAGTATCCGCAAACCCGCAAGATCACGCTGGTGATGGACAACCTGAACACCCATCGGTCCGGAGCACTGCCGGTTGCTTGGGTGCTATTGTATGTAATTTCCTTATTTCAAGCAGTCGATTGAGATTGACGAAGTTCTCAACCAGACTTGGATGATTTGCTCTGTGTTGAAAGTTTTCGGGTGAAACACATCCGACCAAATCAGTATTCCACTTCGGATGATAACGGACTGCATACAAAATCAAGTACTCTTCAGGTCGCCAACAAACTTGTCAAGCTGTTCGTTTAAAGACTTTAACCGGGTGATTGTGGATTCATGAACTTCCAGTTTCCTTTGTAACTCAAGCAAGTCATGGCTGATATTCAATCCCGCCATGATCGCACAGCGATCAATGCCCAAAACTTTTCCACTTTCGGACACAGTTTGCATTTGACGGTCCAGGTAGGTTGCAGCAGACATCAAATTCTCAACCGCTTCTTCTTCACATGAAACCGAGTATTGCTGCTTCATGATGCTAATCTTGATGCTTGTCTTTTTGCCGCTCATTTCTGTTCTTTCTCTCCTCGGATAGCGAAATGATCTTGCTCTTCATAAAGGTTAAACTGATTCTAGTTTCGCAAGAATTGCCTCTATTTTTTCACGCGCCATCTTGTTTTTTTCTCGTTGCTCGAGAAACTCTTCCCTCAACTTTTTCTGGTCGCTCTTCAGCAAATCGTTATCCTTGCTGATCTTCTCGCAGATCCCAATCAAATCCAAAATGCGTTTTTCAAGTTTCTCTATGTTATCGTCTGACAATGGATAATCCTCCAGCATCTTTGCGACTGAGTTAACCCATTTAGTAATGAAGTGAACTCACTATGTATGTTATCGGATCGTTCAAGTGATTTCCCAATGGAATTCAGGGGCTGATCGACACTTGCAGGTATTGTGCCATAATCTGGTCATTCCTGTCGGGAGAGTAGCACATTGACACTCAGTATGAAACATCTATCCGCAGGAAAATTTTGACCCTCATGACTCAAGAGGAACCGATCGTATCGATTGGTTTCGAATGTCTTCATTTACCTTCATGCAGGGAAATGGTTTTCCCAAAATTGTCAAAAAACCTCCCTTTTATCTCTTCATGTGTGGGTGAATGATTCTGGGTTCCGGAATGTTCGATCTTGATGCCGCCCATCAATGAACCGAGCTGTGCAGAGGTTTCCCAGTCCAACCTGTTCGCTATCCCATACAGCAAGCCAGCACGATACGCATCACCGCAACCCGTAGGATCAATCACCGCAGAGACCTCTACAGGCTTTATCGATAACTCCTGTCCATTGAAGTAAACATCAGAACCTCCGGCACCGTGCGTGACAATGAATACTCCCGCCATTTCCTGAATTAGCGCCAAGGATAATCCGGTCTTACTTGAAATCAACTTGCTTTCGTAATCGTTGACACAAACATAATTTGCAACAGAGATAAGCTCAACGAGTTCATCGCCCGAAAAACCGGGAAGCGCCTGACCCGGATCAAAAAAGAACGGAATATTCGAACGATGCAGTTGATGGATGTACTGAATCATGGCTTGCTTGTCGTTTGGAGCCACAATTGCCAGATCAATATTTTTGGCTTCATGGACTGCTACGGAGCAAGCTTCCTTCATTGCTCCCGGATGAAACGCCGTAATCTGATTGTTATCAATATCGGTGGTGACAAATGCCTGTGCAGTATAGGCACCTTCAATTTCATGAACGTACGTTGTATCAAGACCGTTTGCATGCATCCACTCGCGATAAGGACCAAAATCCATGCCAACCGTGCCCATTGGAAGTACATTGCCTCCAAGCAAATTCAGGTTGTATGCAATATTGCCACAACAACCTCCATAGTCCTTTCTCATACCTTCAGCAATCAGACTTAAATTGATGATATGAACCTGATCAGCCAATATATGGTTGGCAAAACGATCCTGAAAGACCAGAATTGTGTCGTATGCAATAGAGCCTGTGATCAAAGTAGCCATAAAGTTGAAACAGAAGACTTGATGGGCATGAACATTTCATGTTTTCCCGCTATCGAGACTGATCAGAACGATTCAAAATTATATCTCGGCATTTCTTGATGCTGCGCATATGTCGGGAAGATCGCCGATATTGCCCATTGCAAATCCAGCTAGCATTCTCTTGATGGTCTGCAGACGATCGACAATCTGCAAGCCAGCGCCACCGATGATACGACTTCCTCGGACTTGGTTGCCAAACAAGAATTTGAATCCGCGCATGGAATTCAATACCAGCGCATTCTCACCTTTGCGCCAGCGCTCGTATCGCCTGAGCACTGTGTAGGAATCAAGATCCTGTCCATGCTGTCTGGACTCACCCAGAACTTGAGACAAGCAGGCGGCATCCAGGAGTCCCATGTTGGCGCCAAGCCCAGCTAGAGGATGAATAGAATGTGCTGAATCACCGATCAGGGCAACCCGGTCAGCAATATACGATTCAGCTTGATGTTGTCGAAGCACGAATGAAGAACGTTTCCCCAAGCCTGAAATCTTGCCAACTCGCCCCTCAAAAGTTTTAGTCAATAACTCGCAAAACGCTGCATCATTCAGCGCCATTAAAGTCTGGAAATGAACATCATCACATGACCAAACCAATGAGTAACGATCTTTTTCAAGAGGAAGGAGTGCCGCAACTCCGGCTGGTAAAAAAACCTGCCATGCGGTATGGCCATCATGATTCGTTGCACTTGCTTCTGAAGTGATCGCATGCTGTCCAGATGAATATTGCTTTTTTCCAATCTTTGAGAGTGATCGGCTTGTTGAATCAGCGCCATCCGCACCAATGAGTAATCGACATGCCACTTCATGGCCCGAATCGGTTCCCAAATGGAGATATTCATTATTGGTCGATATACTCTCAAGTTGAGAATTGTCGATCAGTGAAACACTCGACTGCTGTCTCAAAAAGTCAAATAGCGATGAAGTTAGAACCGTGTTTTCTATGATGACGCCAAGATGAGGCACTCGAAGCTCGTCCGCTGCAAATTGAATGGCACCCTTGCTATCACTCTCCCAAACTTTCATCTGGTAGTAAGGATTCACTCGCTTATTTCGAATATCCTGCCATATACCGAGATGTTTAAAGATGCGAATCGATGCATGGTTAACTGCATTCACGCGAGGATGGTAGTAATCTCGACTCCACTCGGGCTTGGACTCTCCGCAAATCAGACAGACATCAAAACCTTGAAGCCCAAGTAATCCTGCTATGGTACCACCCACGACCCCGCCACCAGATATAGCAATATCGAAGATCTCTTGTTTGCGCTTGAATACCATTAGTGGATCGGTATGCTTGAGGTGAGTTTTTGAGGAATTGCATTCAACCCCATTGTTCTCTCAAGCAATATTCTTTTCGCTGGCGGACAATGTTCAATCGCCAGCAAGCCCGCGTTTCGAGCCCAAGAAATTGGGGGCATGGAATTTGAAAATGCCTGAATCAATGTATGTGTAAAGCTTTCAACCGCCCATGCATCCCGCCTGCGAAGACGCACATATTCCCGAGCCATTTCAGTACTGCCAAGACCCAAGTCAGACTCCACAATCAGTTGAGCCAGGCAAGCCACGTCTCTTAATCCAAGGTTAAAGCCTTGTCCGGCAACAGGGTGCACCGTATGAGCCGCATTTCCCAGCAGCACCGACTGTTTGAGCGCCGGATAATGAACCCGAAACCGGCTCAGGGGATAACTCTTGCGTGGTGACGCATCGGAAAAACTCCCCGCACGATCGCCAAACGTTGACTGCAATAAATCGACAAACTCCTTATCTTTCAGTGCCAGTCGTTGCTCGACTTTTGCATTATCGGTCGTCCAGACCAAAGCGAAATGGCGAGCTTCAGCAATTGCTTGATTTACCTCATGACCAATACGATGGGGAAGCAGGGCAACTGGACCATCTTCCAAAAAACGCTCATATGCTCTCCCCTGATGAGGCTGGTCAGTTCGAATCATGCACAATATCGCCGACTGGTTATAGGGTTTGACATTGACGAAATAACCAAGTTTTTCTGCAAGGCCTGAACGACCTCCATCTGCTACCACCAATAGTTGTGCCGTAACGGACATTGTTTTTGACCCGTGAGCAACTTGAATCTGACAATGAACCTGATCTGTTCTTGCATTAACCACTGATGCCGGACACAATAATTCGATCATCTCACTCTGTCCCAGTACTTCCCATAAGACACTCCCGATATTTCGAACCAGAATCACGTAACCAAGAGCTTCCGTACCTGAATCGAGACAGGATAAGTGAGTTTGCCCAAACCTACCCTGATTTGAAATGTGGATGTCATGGATTGGTTGTACTCCATTCTGTTTCATCTGTTCCCACAATCCCAAGGCACTGAACACATTTCGCGAACTGAATGTGAGAGCAACCGTTCTTTCATCATAAGTGGTTTGAGAATCAGAATCGAAACTAACAGACTCGACCACCAGGACTCGTTTTCCCGAGTTGATCAGGGCACATGCCAAACTGGCACCACACAGACCACCCCCGGCGATGACAATATCATAATGTCTGGATTTTGACACCAATCGATCAACTACCCGGCCATGAGCGCCTGGATTTCATCCGCTTTTTTTGGCACATCAGCAGTTAGAACTTCCGGTCCATCTCGTTTCACCAGTACATCGTCTTCTATCCTGATGCCAATATTGTGCCATTTCTCGTCGACTTCCTTACAAGGCTCAATATACAGTCCTGGCTCAACCGTCAAGATCATGCCAGACTCGAGAGACCGTCCCTGTTCACCTATCTTGTAGTCCCCGACATCATGCACATCAATTCCTAGCCAATGACCGGTTAAATGCATATAGAACTTTCGGTAGGATTTATTTTCGATCAACTCCTCGGGGTCGCCTTTTAGCAAACCGATATCGACCATGCCTTCGGTTAGTGTTCGGACTGCGACTTCGTGATATTCGGTGACAGGCCGATCAACTCTGATTGCATCAATCGCAGCGACTTGGGCATTTAAAACTACCTCGTAGACCTCTCTTTGTGCACCGGTAAATTTGCCGTTTACCGGAAATGTACGGGTGATATCGGAAGCATAACAATTCACTTCAACACCAGCATCGATCAACAGGAGATCACCATCTCTAAGACGATCATTATTGTCAATGTAATGCAGGATACATGCATTTGGCCCACCCGCAACGATTGAGGGATAAGCAACGGACAGGCCTCCACCTTCCATAAACACATACTCGAGCTCGGCTTGGACCTGATATTCATACATTCCGGGTCGGGTTGATTGCATCGCCCTGACATGTCCTTTGGCAGCAAGTTTGGCCGCTTTACGCATGATGCGAATCTCTTCGGAATCCTTGATCAGGCGCATTTCATGCAGGATATGATCAAGGTGCACAAAGTTGGTCGGAACTTTTGTGCCTTGACGTGATTTTGTCCTTAAATCAGAGATTATTGACAATATTTCCTTATCCAGATCGGAATCTTTTCCCATTTGCGAGTAGACATTCTGATATTCTGGAATTAGCCCAACTAGTACCTCCTGTAGTTTCTCGACCGGGAACGCTTGATCGGCACCATATTGCTCCAAAGCACCTTCCAATCCGGCCCGACGACCATCCCATCGCTCCATTTCGGGATCTTTTTCTCGACAAAACAGAAGGTATTCACCCTCTTCTCTACCCGGCACAAACACAGCCGCCGCATCCGGTTCAGGAAAGGCGGTCAAATAAAAAAAATCGCTGTCCGGTCTGAACGGATACAAGACATCGCGGTTTCGAGTCAGGTGCTTGGATGTAGTCAGAATCGCGATTCCATCACGAAGCATGCCCATGAACTCTGCACGTCTTTTGGTTAGGACTTTGTTATTCACCATTTGGATACTGCCTCTCAGATGTCGGACTGGTTATCATCTCTTCGTATATCAACTGCACCCCTACCCTGAGATATTGCTCAATCTCACACAGGGCTCTATCGTCCCCTTGTTGTTCCTTCTTTTTTTTCGACAAGTCGGGCTGGATACGGGCAATCGACAATATGTCATCCAACATTTCCTTGACAGGATCAATCTCTTGCAACATCTCCAGTTCACCATCATGACAGAAACCCTGTGCAAATCCACTGCACCAGTTTGCAATTTCATCGGTCCTGCGAGAAAGTGACTCATCGTCTCCAGGCAACATCAGATCGAATACCGGATCATCAGATTCCAAATTCTGTAAAACCATTTCATACAAAGCGATTAATGTTTCAGAGCCCTGTTTGGAGTCCATTTCAAACAAATACAGTTTTTCGCCGATATGCTGAGCAGAAATTCCCCGGCAAGCCAGTCCGGTTAACAAACCGTGCACTTCTGGAACTCCCGACCACCAACCCAGATCGCGAAGTCTGCCATCAAGCCTGGCATACAGTTCGACTGGATTTAGCTCAGACATAATACAAAGCCCAGTCAAGATCCTGCCGGTTTACCAAGGCAATTCATATCCTTCTGCATGCATGAATTTACCGCTTCGTTGCAAATTCAGTTCGTCGATACGTTCAATCAGACCGCTTGCTGCCTTGGCCGGGTCAATACCATTGCCACCTGTCATTCGGGTAGCGACCAGCCCTGGATGCAGGGCCACTACCGAAATTCCTCTGTCTGAAAGATCCCTGGCAAGACTTACAACAAACGCATTCAGTCCAGCTTTCGACATGCGATACCCATAGCGACCTCCTGATTCGTTATCACCCATGGAACCCATGCGACTGCTTATCAGCCCAATTTTGGATCCTTCTAGAAGATTGTCCAATAGTCCATGGACAACTCGCAAGGGTCCGAGAGTATTGACTTGAAATTGGCGTTCAATTGTCTCGAAGTTCAGGTTGTCAAGACTTTCACGACTTAAAATCCCAGCATTATGAACCAAAATGTCAATGCCGTTATGTTCTAAATCTATTCGCTGCTTTAATGCATGAACACTGTCATTGCTTCGAACATCAAAGTCTGTTTGAGTTTGAACATGTAATGCAGCTAGGTCATCTGACATCGTTCTGCAGGTTGCCAGAACCTGATCGCCCCTATCTGAATACTGACGACATAATTCAAGGCCAATACCTCGATTTGCACCACAAATTACTACCTTAGCCATATCGTATTCATTGTGTAACTATTTGTCCCTTATCTGAATTCTCTGGTTATGATTTTTTCCTCTTGTAGTTGACGAAGAGGGGTTCAAACCAAGCACCCACAATCCAGTCTGCAGATAAGTGTAAAATGTATGTCAAGGAGATTCTCGCCAGGTCAGAGCTTCTCCACACGAATGCCCAGCAGGTCTCGATCTTCCCGACCAAACGCCATTCCGATCAGGTGAACGGGCTCCCTGCGACGGCGATACTTGTCGGCATGGCCTTTCTTCCGAATCTGCGAGATCGCCTCATCCAGGCCTTTTTCGGTTGCGGTTTTGCTCTCGACCATCTTGAGTTCCAGAACGAACACCTGCTTCGCATGCAGCAGCACCAGGTCCGAGCGGCCATGCCTGGTCATCTCCTCGGCCTTCAGTTCAACTTCGGTTGTGCGAAAGCACAGGTACAGCAAGCTTGCATACCAGGATTCGTAATCACCCAGCCTGGCCTGGTCATGCCATGCATGGGGAAATTCCGAGAGCAAGTCCTCGATCTTCTCCCGGAATCCGGAAAAGTCGTTCTCTGCCAGAGCCTGGATCAGTTGCTTGCCCAGAACTGCTACCTGCTTGCCCCGCTTGGTCAAGTGTTCGGCCAGTCCCATGCTGAAATTCCTCTGCACTTCGTAATTCGGATAGTGCAGATGGTACAGAATGTTCTCCCCGTCCATTTCCTTTTCCTTGATGGTCAGATACCCGGACTGGAACAGCAAGGCCTCGGGACTGAACGTGCCCAGTTCAAACTTTTTCAGAGAGGAGGCTTCGACCACGAAGTTTTCCAGCTGCAGGGGACTGACCCGGTTCTTCTCCAGTATCCGATACAGATAACTCGCCCCTCCGGATTCGTACCAGTGCTCGGAAAATTCGCGACTCTTGAACAGATGCAGAATGTCGTGGGGATTGTAGAGCTTGTCCTCGCCCAGCCAGCTGTAGCCGTTGTACCATTCGCGAATCCTGTCCCGATCCAGACCTTCCAGCTCGGGAGCAAATACGGTCTCCAGATCCTGGTCCGTATAGCCGCAAATCGATGCCAGGGGAGGGTAGAGACTGATGTTGTCAAGATTGTTCAGGCCGGATGAAAAACTGGTCTTGGAAAACATCGTGATGCCGGTCACGAACACAAACCGGATGTGTTTTTGAGCACTCTTCAGGATGCTGTAGATTTCTCTGAGACTATCCCGGTTCGCTCGAGCTTTCTCGTCATCTTCCAGTACATCCAGCACTGGCTTGTCATATTCATCGACCAGTACCACTGCCTGTTGACCGGTCACTTGATGCAGGTAATACAGGGCATTCTCCAGTCGATCAGCGGCAGAGTGAACCGGAGGCAGGGATTTGAGGTCAAATGCCTGTTCAATTTTGTACAATTGATTTCCCACACGATTCTCGATTTGTTGCGGCGTGCTGACTGTTCCATCCAGGGTCAGGCGAACCACCGGATGCCTGGCCGACCAGTCCCAGTGCGGATGAATGTCCAGACCTCGAAACAGGGGCTCATTGCCCTCGAACAGTTCCTGCAAGGTATCGACCAGCAGACTCTTGCCGAAACGGCGGGGGCGAGAGAGAAAGTAGTACCGCCCCTCATCGATCATCTGCCGGATCAGAGGCGTCTTGTCTACATAGTAGCAACCGTCCTGCCGAAGGTCGGAAAATGACTGGTAGCCAAGCGGTAGCGGACGGTATTGTGTCTGATTTTGTTCACTCATGATGTGGTCATCTTAACATGGTTGGGGCGAGTAGTTACATTTTAGCAATTCGATATCTATATCGAAACTTGAAAAATGTGTTTAGAGTCTTGGACGATACTCAACCAAATGCAGAATTTCCCACCAAAACCCAGGCTGACGAGCGACACTCAATCGGTCAGTCTGATTTTGGACGAATATCCAAACCTTGGAATAGAGTTTCGTTCGCTCAAAATCATTCCTGCAAAACATGGATTCGCTCACTTTTGCGGAAACGATACCCTATCCTCCGGCAGCTTTGCACTTGATTGTTGAATTGAGAACATAATTTCAACAAATCAGAACGATTTTGTTGTAGTCTATCTACTTCATTGAATCCAACAATCAATCAAGGGTAGTGATGTCATACAAGCACTCCAAACGCCTCTCAATTTGCTGTTCAATAGCATGTGCATTCATAACGGGGCTACTGGTTCTATTGCAAGACCCAGCAATTGGTTCATCAGTCCAACTACTCGAACAACCCGAAATGTTGAAACCTGCGGAACGGCAAACTCGTATCATCAAGCTGGTCAACCACATCATGAAGCGGGCCCACTACCTGAAAATTAATCTGGACGATGATTCATCCAGTCGTATTTTCGATCAATTTGTTGACAATCTGGACCCGTCCAGGATGTATTTCCTTAAAGAAGATATACGGAATTTCAAGGATCAGAAGCTAGATCAACATCTGGATGATGACATCAGATCTGGACGTCTTGATGCTGTTTTCGAGGTATTTAACCGATACCGAAAACGTGTGTATCAGCGTATCAACTACGCTTTGTCCCGTTTGGATCATCCTTTTGATTTCAGCATTGACGAAACCTTTGAACTAGACCGCGAGAATTCGAATTGGGCAGAGTCAAAAGATGAACTCAATGATTATTGGCGAAAACGCATCAAGAACGATATCATCAGCTTGAAGCTGTCTGAGGAACAGGAATCAGATATCCTGACTTTACTTTCCAAGCGATATAGCAACATGGCCGATCAATGGGCAAAAATGGATGAACAAGATGTATTTGAGATTTTCGTCAATACCTACGTAGGGGCATTCGATCCAAATACCAGCTACTACTCGCCCATTCGTGCTGAAAATTTCAAAATTCAGATGAGCCTCTCGCTACAGGGTGTTGGTGCAGTTCTGCAAATGGAAGATGGATACGTTGTGGTAAGACGAGTGATCTCTGGCGGACCCGTTGATCGCTCCGGCAAATTACAACCTGATGACCGGATTATTGGTGTCGCCCAGGAAGATAGCGAAATTGTCGATATTGTTGGATGGAAACTCGATGATGTGGTCAAACTGATACGCGGCCCAAAACATACAACGGTTAGACTGGAAATTCTACCCGCTGAAACAGGCTTGTCCGGCAAGTCCGAGATTATCTCGATCGTTCGCGACAACATCCGGCTCGAACAACAAGCCGCGCGCAGTAATCTGATTGAAATAGAAACCGACTCTGGAATTTCGAATATTGGCCTGATTACCTTACCCACTTTCTATACTGGAATCCAAAGCCGGGATCAGGCAAATCGGCGTAGCACTACATCCGATGTTCGTGATCTAGTCGAAGATATGCAGAGCAAGAATATTGAGGGTTTAATCATTGATCTGCGCGGTAATGGTGGAGGCGCTCTTAGTGAAGCCATCGGTTTAACCGGGCTGTTTATTCGAAATGGCCCCATTGTCCAAATTCAGAACTCCGCCGGACAGACCGATATTGACTACGACAGGGGGGCCGAACTTATCTATGACGGCCCATTGATGGTGCTCGTTGACCGGTTCAGTGCCAGCGCCTCGGAAATATTCTCTGGAGCGATCCAGGACTATAACCGTGGTCTGGTCGTCGGTGAGCCTACCTATGGAAAAGGGACGGTGCAGAATATTATTAACCTTGACAATCTGGTTCGAACCGATGACTCGCTCGGACAAGTCAAAGTTACTACCGGTCAATTCTTTCGGATCAATGGTGACAGTACACAGTATCGCGGCGTGGTGCCGGATATCATCTGGACAACCATGAGAGAGTCCGATGGGGTTGATGACCAACATGGCGAACGAGGCTATGACAATCCGATACCTTGGCGAAGTATTAAACAAGCCAAGTTCAATCCCTATCAGTCAGAAGTTCCCCAATCTGTTGTTGATCAATTGATTGCAAATCATGAGAGCCGTATAAATTCAAACTCGTACTTTACCTATACTCGAAAAATCAACGAGCTATTTTGGAGAGCAATATCGAAAGAGCAAATTAGCCTTTCTGAATCAATTCGTCAATCGGAAAGTGAACAACATGAAGCAAAAATCGAAATGCTTGATAACTACCGCAAACAAGCTCTTGAACTTCTGGAAGCTGATTCAGACAGGGTGATCAGTCTGTCGGAAAATCAGCCCGACTCCGAAGATTCAACCGAGTATCTGATTGAAGCGGCCCAGATCCTGCTTGACAGCATTCATATTCAGGCCCTTGCCGGCAACCTCGCAGATCATCGACTGACCAGCACAACCAGCCAACACAACTAGTCGAATTCTAACGTTCCATCTAGACAATGGGAAGAAATTCGGATCGATTTGACTCCGTCATCCTCGAATCCAAACGTTTGTTCCTGACAACCAGCTTATATGAAATTGTCCAATTTCTCGAAGATGTTTTCACCCGAGAATGGGGTTCTTCAGCTTATGGAAGACTTAGGTGAGGCCCTTGAATCAAAAACGAACATGATGATGCTTGGCGGTGGCAATCCTGCTTCCATACCCAAGATGCAAGAGATATTCCACCAGGAAATGCAGACATTGCTCAATACCAGGAATGAATTTGAGAGCATCTTGGGCAACTATGGCGGTCCACAAGGCCGGCGGGGATTTATTGACCAATTAGCCAGCATGTTATGCCAGGAACTTGGCTGGGCAATCACGCACCGCAATATTGCGATTTGCAACGGTAGCCAATCAAGCTTCTCAACATTGTTTCGGCTATTCTCCGGATCCTTTCCGGATGGCAGTATCAGAAAAATTCTTTTTCCAATTACCCCGGAGTACATCGGCTATGACAGTACTGTTGATCCATCCTGCTTTGAATCAAAAAGACCGGCGATTCACCACCATCCCAATGATGATCTATTTTTCAAATACTGTATCCGGTTTGAGGAATTGGAAATTGATCAGCGGTATGGTGCCGTATGTATTTCACGACCGACCAACCCAACTGGAAATGTGGTTTCTGATCAGGAGCTCACCCAACTATCTGCGCATACAAATGCGGCCGACATACCGTTAATTCTTGACGGTGCATATGGTCTTCCATTTCCAGGAATAATGTTCACGGAAGCTACACCATTGTGGAATGAAAACATCATTTTGTGTTTAAGCCTGTCAAAACTTGGCTTGCCGGGAGTACGCACCGGGATCGTTGTTGCAAATAGAGAAATCATTGACTATGTGAAATCCTCCAATGCCGTTTTCGGTCTTGCTCCCGGCGCAGTCGGGCCGGCCTTGATGACGCGTCTCGTGAAAAGTCGTGAAATTCTGAGCCTCTGTCGCAACGTTATTCTTCCCTATTACCAGGAACGTCTCGATCAGACTGTCTCACTCATCCGGGAAACGATGGGGGATTTGCCAATCAAAATTCACCAGCCGGAAGGTGGGATATTCCTGTGGTTGTGGTTTCCAAATTGCTCTATTGACAATTCGATTTTGTACAAACGCCTCAAACAGCGAAATGTATTTGTTCTTTCTGGTCATCATTTCTTTCCCGGGCTCAATCAATCTTGGCAACATACCCGAGAATGCATACGCATCTCCTATACTGCACACTTCGATCAAGTCTCGAAAGGAATAAACATTATTGCCGAGGAGATCCGAAGAGGTTATCAGGATTCGTCATACCCGTAATCTGCCAGATTAAAGACAAACTCAGAATTATCGATATTCGAATGTTAGATCGATCCCTACATTGGCAAGATAATCTTTTTCGGTCTTCAGATCAAACACCGTCAATGGATGAGATTGGCACCATTGTGAATCCAAAACCAAGGTAAGAGTATTGTCGAGGGCTTCTAGCCTGGTTTCACCGAGAGTTATCTCGGAACGCCCCCTGTAAAAGGTGATTGCAAGTCTTAAAATAACGGTCAACCTCTTTACCTTCAATGAATTTGTAGGCCCTAGCCATTCAATATCGTTGAATCGAAGTTTCTGCCGACTATTACCCACGATCAATGCCAGCATTCTCTGGGCTTGGCGAGAAAAACCATCTAGATCGCTGTTCTCGATGATGTATGCCCCATGCAAGTGGTGGTGGGCATAGGAGATGCCTATTCCAATCTCGTGTACTTGAGCCGCCCAATAAAGCAGTTTGTGATCGATATCTTCTTCAAATTCCCAGCTTTGCCGGACTTGATTAAGCAACATGGCGGATAATTTTCCGACTCGTTCTGCCTGACCGGTATCGGAACCGAAAAATTTGGCTAACTCACGGACCGCTGAAAACCTCGCATCTTCATCATGTAGCCGGTCAATCAGGTCATAGGCTACTCCCTCGCGCAATGCACCATCAGAAACATCAACCCGGTTAATTCCAAACTCACTCAAAAGTTCCGATAGAATGATAAAGCCCCCGATGAAGACTGGTCTGCGTTGTTCGGAAATTAATGACAGATTGTCGCTTGTTTGACTCTTGAGCATCCAACTTTGAATCGCATTGATGCCGTGATGTGAAATCCAGTCTTTCTTGATCTCCAGATTTCTTGACAATTTGTCGATTGCCCGTATCGTTCCAGAAGTCCCAACAACTTCGTCCCATCCCAATCGCTGATATTTCTTCACAATTGTCTCAAGCTCCCTCCGCACATATTGACCGGCTATATTGATACGATTTTCCGTAATTTCCCCATCATCAAAAAATCGTCTGGTCAAACTTACACAACCGATATAGAGACTATCGAGTTGAAGGGGACGATATCCCTGACCAGCGATGATCTCGGTGCTACCACCACCGATATCAATAACCAGACGCTTCTGATTAGATACAGCCAGTCCAAAAGCCGCACCCAAATACACCAGTCGTGCTTCCTCATGTCCTGAAATAATTGAAATCGGGTGGCCGAGAACTTCTTCAGCTCTCGCAAGAAAATCACGACTATTTCTAGCGACTCTGAGGGTATTGGTTCCTACGGCTCTGACTCGGTTAGGTGGAATGGCAGACAGGCGTTCACGAAAACGCTGTAGACATTCAAGTGCACGTTGCTGTGATTCTTCGGTCAAGGTTCGATCATCCTTAAGACCGGCTCCAAGTCTAATCATCTCCCGCACCCGGTCAACAATACGAATACCCCCCTCTTCTCCTTCTATCGCGATCAACATGTGAAAACTGTTCGAACCAAGGTCAATGGTCGCAACATAATTCCAATGCTCGGAACTCGCTTGCATAGTCAATTTGATGGCACCTGTTCTTGTAATTGAGTACTAATCCAAACCGGGCAATTTCTGGACTTCATAGCGGAGTAAAATGTTCAATTACTAGCTGGAGTCTTGTGCTATCTCTGTAATCATTTATCTCTAGCCGATAGACTGCCTGAATTTCTTTTAGAGGAGGAGCTTTTTCGCCTTCCTCCACGATATTGAAGACGATAGCATCAACGGGTGCTTTACGATCTTTGACTGCAAGTCGTAACTTAAGGTGATGTTTACCTACCACATAGGCTTGTTGAACATAAAACCTGCCAAAGAATGTGGGGATGGGAAATGACTTTCCCCAAGTAGTTACGCTAGCAATCAGCTTGGCATTTTCCAGAGTTAGCTCATGTGCATGGAGCATACCGTCAGTCTCAAGGGTTTCAACATCTCCATGCTCGTTCAGATAAGCTTCGACCTCTTTCCGATAAGCGTTGCGGAACAGCTCGAACTGCCCTTGCTGAATTGTCAGACCTGCCGCCATTGCATGACCTCCGAATCGGGTAATCAGCTCCGGATTCTGACAAGAAATCCTATCCAGCAAGTCACGAATGTGCAATCCATCAATTGAACGTGCTGAGCCAGTTAGATTGCCATCCTCCAATTGAGAAAAAACCACCACGGGAAGGCCGGTAAGGTCCTTCATTCTGGATGCGATCAAACCATTCAATCCTTGATGAAATTTCGCATCATACAAACAGATTTTCTGCATCAATTCAGGGTTATTATTTGCGCCTATAAAATCTGAAGGAGACAGATCACCGATAATTTTCAAGGCATCGTCCTTCATCGATTTTTCGATATCCTTGCGTTTTTTGTTAATTTGGTCTAAACGGCTGGCATATTCAGTGGCCTGTTCATTCGAATCGGCTAGCAGGCATTCAATGCCAATGGTAATATTTTCAAGCCGTCCGGCTGCGTTTAATCTGGGTGCAACTGCAAAGGCCAAATCCATTGAATCAACTTTCTCGGGCTTGCGACTGGATATTTCGAGCAAGGCCAGAATGCCCTTGCAGCATTTTTCTGCACGAATTCTTGACAAGCCTTGCGAGACTAGGATTCGATTATTTCGATCCAATGGTACAACATCAGCAACTGTACCAAGTGCGACCAGATCTAGATAATGAGCAAGATTGGGGGGGTTCAGTCCAGAGTCTGCGAACCATCCGTTTTGGATCAAAGCTCGACGGACCATTATCAAGAGATAGAACATTACCCCGACCCCTGACAGATTCTTGCTGCCGAATTGGCATCCTTTCTGATTCGGGTTCAAGATCGCATCTGCTTCAGGCAGGTTTTCACCAGGGAGGTGATGATCCGTTATCAATACATCGATACCATGTTCCTTGAGAATTTTCACACCCTCAATACTGCTAATCCCATTATCGACTGTAACGACCAGTTCCGGATTCTGAATCAGTATATCCTGTGCAATTTCTTTCGAAAGTCCGTAGCCGTGTTTAAATCGGTTGGGCACAATGTAGCGAGTATCTCTAGCGCCAAATGCATTCAGGACTCGCATACCAAGAGTAGTGGCAGTCGCTCCATCAACATCATAATCTCCTACAATCACAATGCGCTTGCCTTCAAGGATAGCCTTGGTCATTATTTCCGTAGCTGCTTCCCGATTGCGCAAACTCTCCGGGTTGAGCATATTGGCAAGAGAATAATCTAATTCCTGTTCATCCCGAATTCCTCTGTGCCAGTATATTCGCCTCAGCAATTCTGATTGAATTGGCATTAATCCTGGAGGACATTCCGTTCCAATATCCCTTATCTCTGGCCTTGAGACGATTTTCTTATTTCTGAAATACACAATTTAGATCACTGCTGTCCGGTTGAGGAATCTTCACCCGATGGGTGAAAGATGAAAAACGCTATTTTATCAATAACACGCTAATTTAACAAGGTTTTCCTCTTTTTTTCGATTCCTGTATTAAGATTAGGAATTCCAAGTGGTTTTTTGGACAACAAACCTGCAATTCTGATCTCGACTCAACCTTGATCGGTGATGCACCAAGTCAATTATTCTCTAAGTATTTCATTGCAAGCAAGGTGATTGAAATGCCAATAACAGGCTTTTTCCACACAGGAATGGCCGAATACTTACGCAATTTCTGATACATATTTCTTTTTTATTAAATTTTTTAATTCTTTTGATTGAAAAGACGTTGCAACAAAACCCTGTATGCGGAATTATAATCGCTACCCCTTTATCTTTTATGAGCAATTCGTATGACTAGAGAACAGCAAGTTCAGAATTTACAACACGATTGGGATACCAATCCCAGATGGAATCATGTTCGCCGTACCTATTCGGCTGAAGATGTCGTTCGACTGAGGGGGTCCGTACAACCTGAATATACTTATGCCAGAAATGGGGCAGAAAAGCTCTGGAAACTAATCAATGGGGATGCAAAGAAGGGCTATGTGAACTGCTTGGGTGCTTTGACTGCCGGCCAGGCTTTGCAACAAGCCAAGGCCGGTATCGAGGCAATTTATTTATCCGGATGGCAAGTTGCAGCCGACAATAATAGTTCGGAAACGATGTATCCTGATCAGTCGCTGTATGCTTATGACTCGGTGCCAACGGTAGTCAGACGGATAAACAATACATTCGCCCGAGCGGATCAAATTCAATGGCAACGAGGCATTGAATCTGGAGATTCGAAATTTATCGACTACTTTCTGCCGATTGTTGCTGATGCTGAAGCGGGTTTTGGTGGAATTCTGAATGCCTATGAACTTGCTCGCAACATGATTGTGAACGGTGCCGCAGGAATCCATTTCGAAGACCAGCTCGCTGCGGTCAAGAAATGTGGTCATATGGGAGGCAAGGTTCTGGTACCGACTGAGGAAGCTATCCAGAAACTGATTGCAGCAAGGCTCGCTTCTGATGTGCTAGGTGTACCAACGATCATTTTAGCGAGAACCGATTCTGAAGCTGCCAACCTACTGACTTCCGATATCGATGATCGGGATAAGCCGTTCATTACTGGCGAGCGAACCGCTGAAGGTTTCTTCCGAGTAAAAAATGGCCTTGAACAGTCGATCTCGAGGGGGGTGGCGTATGCTGAGTATGCCGACCTCGTATGGTGTGAGACTGGAACACCTGATTTGGGATTTGCTCGCGAGTTTGCCCAAGCGGTCAAAGCCGCACACCCGAATCAGTTGCTGGCTTATAACTGTTCTCCATCGTTTAACTGGAAGCGTAATCTGAACGATTCAGATATTGCCAATTTTCAAGAGGAAATTGCGGTCATGGGGTATAAATATCAGTTTATTACCTTGGCTGGCATTCACAGCATGTGGTACAACATGTTTGATCTTGCTCATGAATATGCTCAGGGCAACGGCATGAAGCATTATGTTGAAAAGGTTCAGGAACCTGAATTTGCTGCAGACAAAAAAGGATACTCGTTCGTAGCTCATCAACAGGAAGTTGGTGCAGGTTATTTCGACGATATTACGATGACTGTTCAGGGTGGGAGTTCTTCGGTAACTGCGTTGTCGGGTTCGACAGAAGAAGAGCAGTTCTAATTTCAATCAGATCTTTGAGGGGATTACACACTGAAGTTCGTATCTTGAACTGATATCAAAGAATCAATGAAGGAACCTCGAAAACCGCTGGTGGTCACCATCTATGGTGTTATCCGGCATGGAGGTTCCTTATTTCTTCCACACCCACTATGTGATGGAAGGTAGCTTCCATTTCGTGCAAGTTACTGCTCTCTATTTTCCTGTTCTTGTTGCAACCGATCAATTTCTGTCAACTATCTCCGGATTTCTTGGTCGACTCAAGCGACTTATTAAGCAGAAGATGACAATGTCTATCAAAATCATTATCCATTGACTGCTACAAATCTTCTTCGGACAACGGATCATTCTTGTATTCTCTAAAACTTGGCGCTTCCAGATCTCCAATCAACTTGTCAATACTCCATGTGCGTTTCCCTGCCTGGTCAATGAGGTCTTCGCGACAGGACCTGTGCAGAATCTTTCCTATCTCTCAGAATTACTTTCAATTAGCACCCACATATCAGAGCATCATGCTCATTCCAGCATAGCCGTGTTCGGTCATATCGATATCTTCCAGAATATCTACCATTTTTCATTCATTTACAGATACACCCAGACTTTTGGGGAAAGTCCGTAGTTCTTGGTAATGCAAGGCAACTCCAGGTCGACTCCAGATCAAGACTGGAATTTTGCACTTGTTCAAGTTTGATCATTCACACGGCTTCCGAAATTTTGTCGTGGACAGTAACCTTCCAATGGCATTCTGATAAGGAAAAAGAGCAATTCGACCCCCTTGCCTGAATTTCAAGCCGTTGATATGCAGTCAATTTTCTAGTTGCAGGAAAAAAATTTCAAAAAAAGCTTAACAACGGCATTCCGGTTTCCGACAATACCCTGCATGCATCCCTGTACGGGTAATTGCATTGCTGACACCGAAGAGGAAATCAGATAAGGAAAAGCTCCGATCCATGCTGGCCGAGAAAGTTTTACGGCCGTCGCATGACCCGCAAGCAGTTGTCGGACATTCGGCGCACGGTCGAGCTGATGCCGAGCCTGAGTCGGCGCGAGCTGACGCATACGATTTGCGAACATCTTGGCTGGCGCGCCAGTTCCGGGGAGGACAGTACCTATTCGGCGTTGAGAATGATCGAGACCCTGGAGAGGGAGGGTTTCGTGAGCCTGCCGGCGAAGGACGAGAGCAGCCTGCGCAGTGCCGGCAAGGCTCCTGAGAGAACGGCAGCCAGCGAGCCGGGCGAGCGGATTGAATGCGACCTGTCGGAGCTGGGCGAGGTGGTTCTGGAGCCAATTCATACCCCGGACCAGGTCAGGCTGTTCAACAAGCTGGGCTACCGTCAGCCGGTCGGCTGCCACCTGCGATACCTGGTGCTGGACGGACCGGGGAGAAGACTGGGCTGTCTGCAGTTCCAGCGCGCCTCGAAGAAGCTGCAGAGTCGGGAGGCATGGATCGGTTGGGACGAGGATTCGAGACAGAAGCGTCTGGAGCGGGTGGTGTGCAATTCACGGCTTCTGATCCTGCCCTGGGTGCGGTCCGGAACCTGGCCTCGCATGTGCTCTCCCTAGCGACATCCCGGCTGGCAGAGGACTGGGAGGCCAGATGGAAAGTCCGGCCGGCATTGATCGAGACGTTTGTGGATGGGAGCCTTCACGAGGGCACCATCTACGTGGCCGCCGGCTGGGAGAAGATTGGTCAGAGTTCGGGTCGGCGCGGTAGCGGGCCCAAGGATCTCCACGTCAAGGAACTGCAAGGCGATGCCCGGGCAGTCCTGCGTGGCAAGCGACGCACTCGCGAGCGCAAGCAGGCGGCGATTGCGGCTGCCACGCCCGCCGACGGAACCCAGCTGGACTGCGACACGAACTGACCGCAGACACAAAAACGCACTTCAGGAGGTTGTCATCAGTCTACACCTTTTTATGTCGCCTAACAGGCTCGAAAGACTATTGTCGGACTTAGTCGGGAAAACCTAGCCTCAGCAACAGGATCTCTCTCCCAGAAACACTTTCTTCCCGTTCAAGACCTGCAGTTTACATACTAAGCCACTTCCAAGATTCTGAATCGCTTGCAATTTATGGTAATCGTTCAACACGAATCCAGACGATTTTTCCTTCTACAGAATCTAGTTCCCCTACTTTCCGAACCGCCTTCATCAAGTTCTTCTCCAGAGTATTCTGAGTCATCAGAATAACCGTGACCAATTCATCCGGTTGACCATGCCCCTTCTGCAAAATGGAATCAATACTAATTCCGTTTTCGCCAAAGATTGACGAGATTGCAGCTAGTACTCCTGGCCGATTTACCGCTTGCATGCGCAAATAGTATGAGGTTTCAATCTGACTGATATCCAGAATTGGAAGTTCAATCAATGAATCAGCCTGAAAAGCCAGATGTGGAACACGATTTTGCGGATCAGTAGTAAATGCCCTCACAACATCAATCAAATCCGCCACTACTGCTGATGCAGTCGGCTCTGATCCAGCCCCCGGCCCATAGAACATGGACTGTCCCACAGCATCTGCCTGAATCAATACTGCATTCATCACTCCTGAAACATAAGCAATCAAATTCTGTTTTGGTATCATGGCCGGATGCACTCGGAGTTCCAAGCCATCATCAGTGCGCCGAGATATACCCAGATGTTTGATCTTGAATCCCAATTCGTCTGCATATTCAATATCGGTCTTCTGTATGTGTTCAATGCCCTGGATGTACACTGACTCGTACTGCAATGGTATACCAAAAGCAACCGAAGCCATAATCGTCAACTTGTGTGCAGCGTCCACACCCCCGACGTCAAAGCTCGGGTCCGCCTCGGCGTATCCCAACTCTTGAGCTTCTTTGAGAACATCATCAAACTCTCTCTTCTTTTCGGCCATCTGCGAGAGAATGTAATTACAGGTGCCATTAATAATTCCAACAAACCACTCAATCTGATTGGCAGACAGACCTTCTCTGATCAGCTTAATAATGGGAATTCCGCCTGCGACAGCAGACTCAAAACCCACCATCAATCCTTTCTCGGAAGCTTTGCTGAAGATCGTATTGCCCTGACTTGCGATAAGCGCCTTGTTAGCCGTTACTACATGTTTGCCATTCTCAAGAGCCTGCATAACCGCATCAAATACATCATCACCTCCAATCAACTCGACAATTACTTGAATATCCGGATCATTTACAATGTCAAGCATGCGATCTGTTAATTCAATGCCCTGAACATCAATATCACGCTTCTTTTCGAGATCTTTGACTGCAATGGCAACCACCTTTATCTCTCTTCCAGCTCTCCGTGATATTTCTTCCATGTTTCTTTGCAACACAGTTAGTGTGCCACCACCAACTGTGCCAAATCCCAACAAGCCAATCTTTACCAAACTCACTTTTTTTACTTCATACTTGTTAAACTTAAGCTATGGATTTTATCCTGAATAAATTGTCTTATGAAACTTCATCTCGATAAATCTAATCCTCGAAACCGCATCCAATCATGCACTCGAAGCGAGAATGGGTTTGTACTCAGTATTGACAATCGATCCTATATATCCAGCCTGATCATCACTCCTGATCGACTGATTGACTGGGAAGTTAAGAATCTATCCGAAATCGGCACTGAAGATTTCAAAAGAATAGTCGAACTCAATCCTGAAGTGGTCATCTTGGGAACCGGCCCAGATCAGGAGTTTCTTGATCCAAAAGTATATCTTCCGCTCATTGAAGCAGGTGTCGGACTTGAAGTTATGGACACCCAGGCTGCATGCAGAACATATAGTATCCTTTTGTCTGACGATCGAAAAATTGTCTGTGCATTGATCTTATAATTCCGAATTCAATTACCATATGATGCTGGGATTCTCTCCCCGAACCACTCGCAGGATAAACACCTAGACGTCGGGGGAGACAGAATCTGTGAAGGCAAGAGCGGCATGCCATTTATTTGGCACACTCACAAAGCAACGACGTACACAGGACCAAAAGATCGAAAACCGGACTACGTCACAGTCACGATCATCATCTTGAACGTAATGGCGAAAAACACTGTCTCTGTCAGCCCGCTGAAACAATGACCATGTTCCAGTCAAGCCGAGGTGCTTGGGGCGACTTTCGGGCCGTCCTGTTTTCTGGGAAATGAAAAAAATCTGAATCGAATCTGCTACCAGTAGATCTGAACCGTCTTCTACATCAAGGAATTATGACTATGAAACGAGAAATAGAAATCATATTGCTCTAACACGGTCGAACACGCACAGGCATTCTTTCCATTAAGGAGTGTAGATAATGCACAAAATCGACATGTTCGGCACGAAAGACTTTTTGAATTGGGATCTGTCGTGATGGGTATCGCATCCAATCCTTATGAGTTTTCTTTCAATGCTGATTGGAATAGTCAACAAACGTTGCCAGGCGAATTGGGCTGTGCCAACCCAGTCACTAAATTTGCAAAAATTACGGTAGAAAAACCCTCAAGACAACATTTCCAACAATTCTGAAATCCGGATCGATCGGTACAGACAACCTGAAATTCTGCTGAACAACAGATTTGACATGAATCTCAATCTCCTCTTATGTCTGTATATAATCAATCAATTATTTCCATTCCATAAAATCCTATGAAACGAGTGCTTCTTGCATGTACAGTCTTACTATGCGTTTGTGCTGTAATTGTTTTGGCAACAAGTCAAACCCAAACTATCGCTTCCTCAAAATCTTCCAAAGCAATAGATTCACTGAATGTCGCGACTTTCGCTGGTGGATGCTTCTGGTGTCTTGAATCGACATTCGAAAAACTAGACGGAGTAACAGAGGTAATCTCCGGTTTCAGTGGAGGCCAGACCGAGAATCCAGACTACAAGCAAGTCGTCAGAGGCAATACGGGTCATGCCGAAACTGTTCAAATCTACTACGATCCAGATGCGATATCATACGATGAGTTACTTTGGCATTACTGGCGTGAAATTGATCCAACCGATGCAAATGGGCAGTTTGTTGATCGCGGTAGCGCATACCGTCCCGTGATTTTTTACCACGACGACAACCAAAAAACAGCGGCAGAAAATTCTCGTGACGAGATCTCGTCTTCGGGCCGTTTTGACAAGCCCATTGTGGTCGAATTACAGCAGTTTAAAGCATTTTGGGAAGCGGATGACTATCATCAGGACTTCTATAAGAAATCCGCTTTACGCTACAAAATCTATCGGGCTGGTTCAGGACGAGATCAGTACCTGGAAGCTACATGGGGTGAAGATCTGAAATTGCCTTACACTGCACAATCAAGTGCCCTGACTGAAGAGGCCGAAGATAATCCAGAATCTCGATATTCCAGACCGACCGACAAAGAAATCAAAGATAAACTGTCCGATATTCAATTTCACGTAACCCAACATGATGGCACTGAGCCACCATTTCAAAATAAGTACTGGGACAACAAGGATGATGGAATCTATGTCGATATTGTCTCTGGCGAACCACTGTTTTCATCAACAACCAAATACAAGTCCGGAACCGGATGGCCCAGTTTCTGGGAACCAATCAACAGCGATTTCATTGTCAAGAAAACTGATTACAAGTTAATTTATCCCAGAACCGAAGTTCGTAGTCGTTTCGGAGATTCACACCTTGGCCATGTGTTCAATGATGGACCTGCACCCACAGGCCTCAGGTACTGCATTAATTCGGCCGCGCTGACTTTTGTGCCGAAAGATGAAATGCAAAGTCGAGGATATGGAGATTACCTAGCATTGTTTCAGTAATCGAAAATAATAGACCTGTATCTTTCGACATTTATAATGACCTATAACGGAATCATGGGGTCTGGCCCTTAATTCCTGCAAACTGACGACGAATCTCGAACAAGCAAACCCCGGTCGCTACTGAAGCATTCAGACTTTCCACCTTACCAAATAAAGGAATTCGTATTATCATGTCACAGGCCTCCCTAGTCAGCCTTTTCATACCCATGCCCTCATTTCCAATCACCAGTGCTACTCGACCACGAAAATCTGTCTTGTACAGTTCGTTTTCTCCTCTATCCGAAGCTCCATACACCCAGAAACCTTTTTTCTTGAGTATCTCCATTGCATTGACAATGTTTGCAACCAGTATGATATTCAATGACTCGACAGCACCTGAAGCAACCTTGATGACAGTCTGATTGATTGGGCATGCTGAATGCTTGGGCAGAATCACGGCGTCAACACCCGCGGATTCGGCTGTTCTAAGACAGGCACCCAGATTATGCGGGTCTTGAAGATGGTCAAGAATGAGTATCAGGGTATTGTCAGAGTCTATACAACTTATGACCTGATTGATTGTTGCATTTCGATTTACCAAATCGGATGCATATTCAGCTACCACCCCTTGATGAACGCCATAAGCGGATAGCTCATCCAGCCTAGCTTTCCCGCAACGAATCACTTGAATATTTCGTTCTATCGCCAGCTTCTCAAGACTGGCCAGTCTGGCTGAAAAGGATACTTCACTCAAATACAGTGTTGACACGGAACCCTGTTGCTGAAGTTTGGCCATCACCGAGTGGATACCGAAACAAATACGATTTTTTCGGCTGTCCATTTTCTGATCAAAGTCGAAAATTGTTCTTTTCTTGGTCAAGCGTCATCAAATCGCAAAGACTTTTGAAAGCATCAATTCAAACGGAAATCGGCTATCCATTTTGACAGATAGAAAAGTTTACCCGTGACTCGGATAAATCGACATTCAATACTTGCACTTCAATCCGATCTCCAAGTCGAAATACCTCTCCGGAACTATCTCCAGCCAGCGTCTGACTGGTTTCATCAAATCTATAGTAGTCTTGGCCAAGTCGACTGATGTGAGCGAGCCCATCAATCAAAAATTCATCAAGCCGGATAAACAATCCAAAATCCTTGACTCCGGTCACAACACCTGAAAAACGCATGCCAATTCGCCGCAGCATAAAAAGTGCCTTGAACCATGCAATTGCATCATACACAGCAGCATCCGCCCTTCGCTCCGTCATGGAACACTGGTTGGACGTCTCGTCAAGACCCATGCATGATGACAATGTTTTCGAATATCCGGGAATTCTGATCAGTGACTTGATTAAACGATGAACTACTAGATCGCCATAGCGTCTGATCGGAGAGGTAAAATGAGTATAGTGAGTAAACCCAAGTGCAAAGTGATCTGATAATTCCGAAACATAGATCGCGCGTCCCATACGATGCAACAATAGAATCTGCACTGCATTGAACAATCCCCTGTTGTTCATCACATCTTGAAGCAAATTCTGAAAATCTGCCGGATTCGGTTGTTTACCGCCCCCAAGAAGAACACCAAAAGCTTGCAGATGCTGACGCAAAGTAAGGATATCTTCAGGTGACGGTCCGGGATGAACCCTGTATAGCGCCCGATTTCCATACCGGTGATGAATAAATTCAGCGGCATGACGATTCGCAGCAAGCATGCATTCTTCAATAATTTTATGTGAGTGTAAACGTTCCCTCGCTTCGATTGATCTTACCTGTCCATCTCCATCAAGATTAATTTGCGATTCTGGGAATTCAAATGTGATTGAACCTTTATCCATTCGATTTGATTCAAGACCTGTAGCAACCGATTTCAGGTTGTTGATGCTAATTGTCAAGTGATCATCCTTGGCCGTATTTTTGTCACCATTTGGATAAAGTAATGCTTCAACTGCTTCATAGGTCATCCGAGCTTGTGACTTTATGACTGCCTGATAAAATTTGTATTCAGATATCTGACTTTGGCGATCGAGCTGCATGTCACAAACCAAGACATTTCTCTCCTCATCAGGATTTAATGAACAAACTCCATTCGAGAGCACTTCAGGCAACATGGGTACAACTCGATCTGGAAAATACACACTTGTACCTCTCTGATAAGCCTCATGATCAAGTGCACTACCGGTCTGCACATAATGGCTGACATCGGCTATCGCAACGATCAGCCGCCAGCCGTAACTCTCTTCTGAGCAATAAACCGCATCATCAAAATCCCGAGCATCAGAACCATCAATGGTAATGAACGGAACCGTCCTTAAATCTTTGCGATATTTATCTGGAGCGGGGGGTTTGCTATCGGAATGTATTGCTCTGCTTTCATTGATCACCGGTTCAGGCCAAAGGGACGGAATATCATATTTATTGAGAACCATCATTGTTCGCAATTTGGGATTCATTTGCTGGCCGAGAATTTCAATAATCTCTCCTGAAAGTCTCCCCTTGGCGAATGGAACCGAACGAAATGCTACTTTTACAATATCACCGTCTTTCGCTGTACCGTCATTTTTGTACTGGATCAAAACATAATTCGGAAACCTTTTATTCAATGGCTGAACAAAGGTCCGACGACCGCGAGGATCGATTTTTAATTCACCGACAACAGAATTAACTGGGCGATCAAGTACCCCTAGCACATGTACCTGCACGTGATTTTTTTGCTTCTGCGCAATGAGCAGGCATAAGACCTGATCTCCATGTATAACTCGTCTAAGCTGTGCCTTGGTCAATGCAACAACCCGATGGTTCTCGGATGCAATCGTTACTGATCCTTCGCCATCTAGATCGACAGAAACTACGGCTTCTGACAATGAACACGAAGAGGGGATCAAGTATTCATCCTGTTGTCCTCGGACCAGCAATCCGGATTTTTCCAGACAGTTTAGTCGTTCCCGCATCGGTACTACATCATCATTTCCAATATGACCAAAATGCTGACATATCTGTTCAAAGTGCATTGCTGTATCCTGTCCCTGTATATAATGAAGAAGATGAGCAGGTGATGGATAGTAACTTATTCCCGACAGAACACGAAAAAACTCGACTATGTCATCAATTTCACGGTAGCTTAATGATGAATGCATTGGAATGAGTTCAATTTTGACTTGGATTCTTCAAGTATAATTAAATGCTTTTGAAGCCACGGTTATGACAACAAAACTAAAACTGGGCATACCCAAGGGAAGCCTCGAAGCAGCAACCGTTGACTTGTTTTCACAGGCGGGGTGGATAATTAACCCTAGATCTCGAAACTATTTTCCTTCGATCAATGATGATGAGATTAGTTGTTCACTGGTTCGAGCCCAGGAAATGGGCTCCTATATTACTAATGGGGTACTCGATGCGGGTCTGACCGGTCAGGATTGGTTAGCTGAAACAAATTCAGATGTGGAAATTATATCGCATCTGATCTATTCAAAATCCTCCGATCAGCCTTGCCGTTGGGTACTGGTCGTCAAGCAAGACTCGGAAATTCAATCGGTTCAGGATCTTGAAGGAAAAAGAATCTCCACTGAACTGGTCAATTTTACTCGTCAATTTCTCGACGAACACGGAATCAACGCGGCAGTGGATTTTTCGTGGGGCGCTACCGAAGCAAAAGTAGTCGAAGGATTAGCGGATGCCGCAGTCGAAATCACCGAAACCGGGAGCACGATTCGGGCGCATGGACTCCGAATTCTCTGTGATCTAATGGAGACCCATACCGTTTTTGTTGCCAATAAACAAGCCCTGGAAGTTCCCTGGAAACGGGAAAAAATACAGCAAATATCAATGTTGCTCGTTAGTGCACTCTCGGCCAGGGAGAGGGTTTTGCTGAAGATGAATGTTCCAGAAGAACGAATCAATGATATTGTAAAAAAACTACCTAGTTTGCATGCACCAACCATTAACCATTTGCACGATGGAAAATGGTTGGCTGTAGAAACCGTGGTTCACAAAGAGGAGGTGAGAACCCTGATTCCAGTCCTCAAATCCTGTGGAGCAGAAGGCATACTGGAGATCGCGCTACACAAGATGGTTCCTTGACGAAACCTGTAAGACGGATTTGATCAAGGGGATGGAGAATGCCGCTGCAGATATACCTGAAGTCAAATTGTGGAGAGCAAGTCCTTGATTGGTGCCTTCACGACAGGGGAAATTCCAATGGCGTCTCTTGTCAGTCAAAGGATCTTCAACAACGTGAAAAGCATTCCTGAGGGCGGGAAAACCCAGTTTTATACTTTGAAGTGAAACTTTGTGTCCACAATACAAAGACCGGTGCGACCGTCGGTACAATGCAAAATTTGAATAACTAGAGCAACACCGACTACAGTCTCCCGGACTTGAACTCAATACACGAACCCTGCTGTCCAGGACACCAGACATTGTCAAAAGATATTCATTGAATATCCACATCTATGCCTTTTTACGCAACTGCACTATTCGGATTGTTTCGTTTGGGCAGTTAAGTGGATGACTTGATGATCAGTCACTAAAACTGTCTGTCAATCCGAACCTGCCTGAATGGGAGAAGCTTATGGTTCATCGACAGGTGTGATGTCCAGAATACGGCGAACAGCAACACAACCCGAACCGATCTGCCCTGCGTAGCTCCGAGACCAGATTACCTTTCGCGCTCCAACAGGATGACTCTGAGGTTTCCCATTAACAGAGGATTATCGGACATTCTTCGACAGAACAATAGGCACTTCAGATGTGCCTTTTGTTCTGTTAACTGATGGTAGTTTCAAACAGGGCAACTACCCGTGCGAGCATGTTTTCGGATAAGGGTATTAGTTCGGATTATTTCGAAGATATTCTCGATCGCTTGCCTCGATTGGTCCCAGTGACCAGGCTCCTCGATTCTTGGCATGATGAACTGCTGCATCAATCTCACTCATCGACATATCGCGAGGAATATCCAGAACCTGTCCCGGATAGATTAAATCAGCATCAGTAATTTGCTCCAGGTTTGACTTGTAAATTAAAGGCCATTGCTCAGCAATTGAATAGACATCAACATTCGCTGCAATATTCCATAAGTTGTCTCCTTTCGCAACAATCCAAAACTTCAGAGGAACAGGCTCGGCAGGTGCTGGTTCAGGTTCGGGCTCTGCAACCGCAACAGGTTCAACCACCGGCTCAGGAGGAGTCGCTGCTGTTGCATCTTCTGTTGGTGGGCTTTTTGCACTCACGCAACCTGCAATAATGACTGCTAAAGACAGAACGAACAAGCCTTTGAGGTTCATCAGCAAGGTTTTTGCTTCTTTTTGCATTTTAGAAATCTCCAGATTCCTGTTGGTTTTCATGTGTTCGGTAGTGTTATACAAAGTGTTTGTCTGCATATGGAAATCAAATCGAAATTTTTCGCATTTTGCATATACATTACAGTTAACTACGGATTGTATACCAAAACATCTTTCATATAACAATTCAATTCTATCACTATATTCATTCAGTTTTATTACATTTAAACATGAATTGGATATATTTTTTCGAGATTTTCCGAGTAGGCGAGTATGCTGTCATGTCCCAACACTTAAAGATTTGAGCATTCGTTTCCCTATAGCATTAGTTTCGCTTATCAAATGATGACCCCGACCCCGAACGGCGATGTTGCTGGACCCATGTTCAGTCAATTATTTGGGAATTATAAAGATAGCTTGACACAGGCCAATCTTCCCCACAATCGGGGGCGATATGGTCAATCAACTGTCTATCGGATCCCACCTTCTGCGACTTTCGTGCTGGTTGAAGCTGTTTAGCGACACGATTTCATCCTTGTCAAGCAATGTATATAAGCCCCTAAATTGTTTCATGGTGCTTTCCTATTTTGTGAACGATCAAGGGCCATGGGTAACCGCCCCCATTGTGGTCTTCTGGTTATTTCTTGGTAGTGCCGTATGTTCCATATATACGGGCACTTCCGTTCCGTGCATCAAACAGGCCAACTGCAATGATAGGAACAGCATCTGTATCCAGATCTCGAAACCCTAGCACATGTTCGCTGGCAGTCCTGTCAGCATTACTTGGCCGAATACCATCAATTTCCCAAACTACCTTTCCGAATAGAAATTTGTTCTCTACCAGATCATCGGTGTTTTCCTGCAGTGAAATCATCCAATTTTTCTTACTGCCATCTACCATAAACCCATTAATCATGCCACTTACCCTATCCGTATCGAAATTGGCTTTAAGCGTTACATCCGCAGTGAAATCACCGGATTCATGCGCCTTTGGGACTGTGCTATATATGGCATACAGTCCCGCTGCTCCACCTTCGTAGGTTGCCGAGCCGGTGACGTCTGACACATCATGGGATGAACGTTCATCAATTGCAGTTGTTGTGCTATGGTCAGTAAAGAAAGCCAGGCTATAGCCCCCATTGGCATTGTCCCTATCAATCCACCATCCATAGTATGAATATTCATTTTTTCCTGTTTCAGTACGCCAGTATACACGGGCTTCCTTGTCTCCGTTCTTGAAGTGACCGCCAGTCCAGCCGGGCTTAGCACCTGGAACGGCAGCAGATGTTCGAATTAATACTGCCCTGCCAAGATCATCATCAAGATTGAATTCATCAAAATCAGGTGACAATGTAGTATCGATATCACCGTAAACACCCAAGAGACCAAGTACCTCGTGCATATTTCTGGCGGCTATTTCATCTGCGACCTTATCGCCTGCATTTGGTTGACCACTCGGATCAGAACTTCCTGACCCCCCCCCCCCCACATCCGGCAAGGGCCAACATGATCGATAGCGAGAATGTAACTAATCTAGCGAGGTGGGGGGGGGGGGTATTATATTGATATTCATGACTTTCTCCTTTCGGTATACCCAGCAGCGAAAAAAGAAAAGCCGCCGGTCGGTTAAAACTATAGTTGGAGGAATTGTATCAAAACGCATGAAAAAGGGTGGTCATTGCTACCTTTATGGATGGTTAATCGGTACGAAATTTTACACGATTCTCAGCAAAACCCTTACTACAACCATAAGCGTAGTGTCAAGTTATCTTTATAATTCCCAATTATTTGCTGGCAAGGGGAGTGATCGTACAACAGCGATCCCCCGATTTGTCAAACTCGACTATTGAGCATGATATTGCCTTCACCTGCAAGTGAAATGCAAGCCAGTCCAAATTGACTCACCAGCAATCTTCTGACCCATGAACTATTGTATTTGTGAGTCTTCTTATAACTCTGGATGAACAATGAAGCATCGAATTAACCGATACCGCCCATACATAGGTACTTCATTTCTTGGTACTCGTCTATTCCATGCGAGGAACCTTCACGACCCAGACCTGACTGCTTTACACCACCAAAAGGTGCAACTTCTGTCGAAATAATACCGGTATTGATGCCAACCATCCCATACTCCAATTGCTCAGACACCCGCCAAACCCGATCCAGACTAGTGCTGTAGAAATAAGACGCGAGGCCGAACTCAGTATCATTGGCCATTTGAATACCCTCAGACTCCTCATCAAATCGGAACAGTGGAGCCAAAGGACCGAACGTTTCTTCCTTAGCAACTTTCATTTGTGAAGTGACATTTTTCAGTAGAGTTGGCTGAAAAAATGTCTGCCCCAAGTCATGACGATTACCACCGATCACCACCTCAGCACCTTTACTGACTGCATCAGCAATGTGATCTTCAATTTTCTCAACCGCATTCATGTCAATTAATGGTCCCTGATTCACTCCTTCTTCCATTCCAGAGCCAACTTTCATTTGTGAGACTGATCGGGCGAATTTTTCTGCAAACTCGTCATACACCGAACTTTGCACATAGATTCTGTTCGCGCAGACACAGGTTTGTCCTGTGTTTCGATATTTGGAAACCAGTGCGCCCTCAACGGCTGCATCGATATCAGCATCATCAAAAACGATGAATGGTGCATTACCGCCCAACTCTAGTGCAACCTTGACAATCCCCTCAGAGCACTGCTTCATCAAAACACGACCAACTTCAGTTGATCCGGTAAAACTGAAATGGCGAACCATTGGGCTGGTTGTCATCTCAAGTCCAATATCTGCAGATGAGCCGGTGATCACATTCAAAACCCCAGGAGGCAGACCTGCCTTCTCTGCTAGTTGACATAATGCAAATGCAGAAAGCGGAGTCTGCGTAGCTGGTTTGACCACCATTGAACATCCAGCAGCCAATGCTGGAGCCGCCTTTCTCGTTATCATTGCCGAAGGAAAATTCCAAGGTGTTATTGCCGTACAAACACCAATTGGCTGCTTAATAACCAAAATACGCTTGTCCGTCTGATGTTGAGGGATTATCTCTCCGCAACTTCTGCGCGCTTCACTCGCAAACCAGTCGATAAACGAGGCTGCATAGACAATCTCACCCATCGATTCAGCCAGCGGTTTCCCCTGCTCCATGGTCATCAAGACTGCCAAATCATGCTGATTTTCATGCATCAACTCGTACCACTTTCTGAGGATATCCGAACGCTCCTTGGCTAGCATTTCCCGCCACTCGCGTTGTGCCGCCTCAGCATGCCCAAGTGCTCTGGCGGTTTCCCGCTTACCCATAAATGGGACATTTGCAATCACAGACCCATCTGCAGGATTGGTTACCGGAACAGTCTTACCGCTGTCAGCATCACACCATTGACCATTGATATAGCATTGTTCGCGAAATAGCGAACAGTCATTAAGGTTGAAGGTATTCATTTTTTCTCATAATCTCTTTGTATTTATGGTCAACCGTCTATAAGAGGATTTTTCAGAACAATCGTTTCATCTCTGCCAGCTCCGGTCGAAATAATCGTTACAGGACACTCTAGCAGTTCGGCAACTCGATCAATATAGGACTTGGCTATTTCCGGAATATCAGCATACTTCCTGATTTCTGCTGTCGGGGTTTTCCAACCCGGAAGCTCTTCATAGATTGGCATACATTTTTCCAAGCGCTCTGAACCATATGGAGGAAGATCGATTCTCTTTCCTTTGAACTGATAACCAACACATACTTTAACCATGTCTAAACCATCTAGAACATCCAGCTTGGTCATACATAACGTATTGATGCCACAGACTTGGACAGCACGTCGAAGCGCAACAATGTCCAGCCACCCGCAACGACGCGGCCGACCAGTTGTTGCTCCAAATTCATTCCCTTTGTTTGCCAAATGTTTCCCATAAGGATCCTTCAATTCAGTAGGAAATGGACCAGAACCGACTCGCGTAGTATATGCCTTGATCACACCAACTACTTCACCCACCTGTGCTAAGCCAATGCCAGAACCAGTCGAGGCCGAGGCTGCAACCGTGTTCGAAGAAGTTACATATGGATATGTGCCATGATCAATATCCAGCATCATCCCTTGCGCCCCCTCAAAAATCACAGATTTTTTTTGCTGACCCAGCGTGTTCAGACGGGCTGAGACATCACCAACCAACGACAGAATCACTTCTCGAGTCTGGAGCATGCTCTCAAGCGTGCTGCGATAATCAACCGGTGTTGAGTGGTAATAGTTCGCGATCATGAAATTATGGTATTCCATGACTTGTTCCAGTTTGCCCGAAAAGCTCTTCTCATCAAGCAAGTCAACAATCCTGAGACCCCTTCTGGCAACCTTGTCTTCGTAGCATGGTCCAATTCCACGTCCTGTCGTTCCAATAGCAGACTTACCTCTGGCTTTATCGCGAACCTGGTCCAGTACTACATGGTAGGGCATAATCAAGGCACAACCCAGACTAATCATTAAGCGCTTAGAAATATCGATTTCCTGCTTCTCCAGGTGACCGATTTCATCAATCAAATGATGTAGATCGACAACCACGCCATTGCCAATCAAGCACTCAATACCCTCTCGCATGGCACCGGAAGGAATTAGGTGCAAAACCGTTTTCTTGCCATCAATAACCAGAGTATGGCCGGCATTATGTCCTCCCTGAAAACGTACGACGGCATCGGCATGTTCGGTCAACAGATCGACAATCTTGCCTTTGCCTTCGTCGCCCCATTGGACACCTAAAAGAACTGCATTCGCCATGGGAATTTTCGTCAGGAGCGAATCAGGTACAACAATGCAAGTCCCAGCGCCATTACCACAAAACCAATAATTCGTATTGAGGAATCAGATATTGTTGCGATACGCTCAACATAATCCTTGAACGCAGGAGGACTCAGAAACGGCAACAAACCCTCCAATATCAGAAATAAAGCAAAAGCAGCTAGCAGATCATCCCAGTTGATCATCTAGTCTTTACCCGCAAGGACTCTACCGGGAAGACGTTGGGTTTGGTTCTTTAAAGTAACGAAAAAATTCTGAACTGGGATCGACGATCACTAAATCCTGTTTACTATTGAAACTATCGCGATAGGCATTCAAGGTACGGTAAAGACTATAGAACTCCTTATCGCGGCCAAATGCACCGGCATAAAGCGCTGTGGCCATTGCATCGCCCTCACCTCGAATGATCTGGCCTTCACGATCGGCATTCGCCAACAAAATTTCTCGTTCACGATCTGCGTTAGCACGGATTTTTTCTGCCTGTTCTTCACCTTGCGCTCGCAACTCCTTGGCAACCCGTTCACGCTCTGCACTCATCCTCTGGTAAACCTGCTGACTGATTGCTTCTTCAAGGTCAACTCGCTTCAGACGAACATCGATAATCTCAATCCCAAGAGTTGCGGCCTCTTCATTCATGGCTTTCTGGACAACTTCCATGATCAAGGCTCGATCACCCGAGATAACTTCTGATACGGTACGTTTACCAAACTCCTGACGCAGGGAATCGTTGACTCGCTGATCAAGTCGCGAACGGGCATTTGACTTCAGACCCCTGAGTCTTGTGTAATAGAGATAGACATCTCGTATTTTCCACTTCACGAACGAATCCACCGACAGGTTTTTCTTTTCGACTGTCAGATATCGCTGCGGATCAGCATCCAGTGTCTGAACTCTCGCATCAAAGAAGCGTACGTTATTGATAAATGGAACCTTCCAATGTAATCCGGGGCCAATATCCGATCGGACAATTTCACCAAATTTGAAAACGATTGCTTTTTCGCGTTCATCTACGAAATATGCCGAAGCAATGACCAGAGCCGAGACGATCGCGATGAGAACCAGTGATAATGTAGTTTTTGCTGTCATGTCAATTACCGGGAAGTCCGCGTAGTAGCTCGAAGACCAGTCGTTTGCGTATTGCCAACAACAGGATTGTCCGTTCGGCTGGATTGAGGGGAATTCAGGGCATCCGTTGAACTGCCACGCTGAGAACGCAACAATTGTTCAAGTGGCAAATACATGACGGAATTGCCTCCTTCAGGCTGGTCAATGAGTAACTTGCTTGTACTGCTGAACACCTCTTGCATGGATTCGATATACAGTCTTTCACGAGTGACATCTGGTGCCTTCCAGTACTCATTCAGTACTTTGTTAAACCGCGCAGTTTCACCTTCGGCTCGAGCAATGACTGCCGCCCGGTAAGCTTCGGCCTCTTCAATAATTCGTGCTGCAAAACCACGCGCTTTTGGGATAATGTCGTTCGCATAAGCCTCGGCCAGGTTCTTGAATCGCTCTTCATCCTCACGTGCACGAACCACATCGGCAAATGCATCCTGAACCTGCTCAGGAGGCTGGGCATCCTGCATTTCAACGGTAACAATATTAATGCCCGTTTCATAACGATCAAGAATCTCCTGCACGAGTGATTTGGTCTCAGAGGCTAACTGAGCACGGCCCTCGGTAATCGCAAAATCCATGCTGGAACGACCAACAATCTCCCGAATTGCACTCTCGGCCGCCTGCCGAACTACACTGTCCGCAAGGTTTTCCTCGTTGTATTCGCTAACATTGAAAAGCAGGTTGGTCGGATCCTTGACATCATACTGAACCGCCAGTTGAATATGAATGATGTTTTCATCTTCGGTCAACATCAAGGCTTCTTTTGGCACATCCTGTTTGCCTCGACCAGCATCCCGATAACCAACTTGAACGGTATTTTCCTTCTGAGTATTGATAATCTCGACAATTTCAATCGGGGATGGAATATGCCAGTGCAAGCCAGCACCGTTGGTTTCGGAAAATTTTCCGAAGCGAAGCTCTATCGCTTGCTCGCCTTGATCAACGGTGTAGAAACCGGTAAATATCCAGAACCCCAAACCAATGACGAGGATCGCAAGAATCGGATATTTTCCCAAACCACCGCCACGACGTTCTTCACCGTCGCCACCATCGCCTCTTCCACCGGAATCACCGCCGCCTTTGCGACCTTTGAATCCCTTAAATCGCGACCAAATCTGTTGGGCAATTTCATCCAGCTCGGGTGGTCCCTGTTGTGAGCGCCGATTGCGCTTACCCCAATTCTGATTCTGTTGTCCCCACGGGTCTTTGTCATTTCCGTTAGAACCCGACTGATTCCAAGGCATTAATTCTTTCCCTTCCGAAGTTGATTATTTCTGAAGCAATGATTATAACCCTATTCGCAAGGGGACAACCAACATACTTATATATACTGCTACAAGATTAGAGACTGTAGTACATGTCGAATTCAACTGGATGTGTTGCCATCCTCAGCCGAGTAACCTCTTCCATTTTCAGTTCAATATATCCATCAATCATGTCGTTGTTAAATACATCTCCCGCCAGTAGGAAATCCCTGTCTGCATCCAGTGCTTCAAGAGCAATATCCAGACCATGGGCAACCGTTGGAATATTGGTTTCTTCTTCAGGAGGAAGATCGTAAAGATCTTTATCGGAAGGACCACCCGGGTGAATTTTGTTCTGGATGCCGTCAAGACCCGCCATCAACATCGCAGCAAACGCAAGATAGGGATTGGCAGTCGAATCGGGAAAACGAATCTCAACTCTTCTTGCTTTCGGATTTGCAACATAAGGAATCCGACATGAAGCTGACCGGTTTTTTGAAGAATAAGCCAGCAGAACCGGTGCTTCAAAACCTGGAACCAGACGCTTATAACTGTTGGTGCTTGCGTTAGCAAAGGCATTAATTGCTCGCGCATGCTTGAAAATACCGCCAATATAGTAGAGAGCTTCATCGCTCAATCCTCCGTAGCCGTCTCCCGCAAAGATATTGTTGTCTCCGTTAAAGATCGACTGGTGAACATGCATGCCCGAGCCGTTATCGCCAACCAGAGGTTTCGGCATGAAGGTGGCAGTCATGTCGTACATGTGGGCTACGTTTAATACGACATATTTGTAAATCTGCACTTCATCGGCTTTCTTGACCATGGTGTTGAACTTCGCCCCAATTTCGCACTGCCCGGCAGTTCCTACTTCATGGTGATGCACTTCGGTAGCGAGACCCATATCGTTCATGGTGGTGCACATTCTGCCCCGGATATCCGACAAACTATCAACCGGGGGAACCGGGAAGTATCCACCCTTAACTCTGGGTCGGTGGGCTAGATTCATCCCACCCATTTTTTGTGAACTGCTCCAATCTCCTTCATCCGAGTTAATTTCGTAAAATGAAGATTCCATTCGGTCTTTCCAACGAACCGAATCGAATACGAAAAACTCATTTTCTGGACCAAAATAGGCGGTATCGCCGATCCCGGTGGAGGCTAGATACGCTTCTGCTCGCTTGGCAATTGAACGCGGGTCTCTTGAATAACCCTGCATATCGGAAGGTTCGATAATATCGCACCGAATGTTGACTTGCCTCAGTTCTGAAAATGGATCAATCACGGCACTTTCCGGGTCCGGCATCAAGATCATGTCAGATTCATTAATTCCTTTCCATCCGGCGATGGATGAACCATCAAACATTTTGCCATCCTCAAACAGATCTTCACCTGCTTCGGATACTGGCAGGGTTACATGCTGTTCTTTACCCTTTGTGTCAGTGAAACGCAGATCAACGAACTCTGCCTCACTTTCATTAATTAGATTCAGTGCGTTTTCGATCGACATAATTCTAGTTTACCTCTATTAATTTCTTGTCAACGAGTTTGGAGTCGAAATAAACAACTCATTAAGGTTTGTTATCCATATTCCAGAAAGACTTTTGGTCTTTCTGTTCCCGACAGAACTCACTTTACGGGGAGACGCTGGTGTCTAAAAGGAGAGTCTTGAATAATAACGGCATTGGATTATACCGAATTTTTTTGATTGTTTTGTTAGTTTTCTCACATCCAGACAGGATATCGATCGACCGATATTCTTTTGATTCTGATTTTGGCTCATGAAAATTATGCATTTCAAGAATTCGGATATGAATTGAGTCATCAATTTTCTATTTGTGATGCTCTCCTGTCAATCAGAAGTAACTGCTTGTAAATTCCTGATGTCCATCGCGATCAGAACAATTGTTCTATTCAAAGTCCGATGCATGTCTTTGCAAGTTAGTAGGGCAGAGCGACTGGTTGTTTAATTCGGATTTCAAATAGAAACTGTCAACTGCCTGCTGGCTCTCGCAATAGAAAAAGCGGAGTTAGCAGCAAAACGACACCCGACATCACAGGGTATTGCACTGCATCGTTGAATCAGCGCATAATAATAGTCCTTTAATTTTGACACTCCGATCACTTCTCGGAGATTGGTGCCTGTTTTCTGTAGAGTTCAATTCCGCGTTGGCAGATGTGATTGCGTAAAGCAGGTTCTTCAATCTTGTCGAACAAAAGCAGATCGACTCTCTGGGGTACGGTTGTTTCCTCTATGGAATCCAGTATATCTCCGTGATCCGTGATGGTCAGCGCCTTCCCGAACAATGCAATGTCAATATCAGAACTTTCGGTAAAGTTTTGCATCGCCCTGGAACCAAACAGAACTGCTCGTTCAACTCGACTGTTGGCGCGAAATACATCAATAATTGAGCTGCGGTGAGCATCTTTCAGGCCATCATTCATTGGTTCGCTTTTTTCGTTAGTGTTGAGTGCAGGCGAGCAAGAACGGGGAAATAATGGTTCTTGATTAGGTCTTCGGCTTCGTGTGCCTGATCCTTCCGGTAGGCGTAACTCAAAACATTCCGGTTTTTCAAGCATTGCAGGAGCAATTCGCAATCTGAAGCATTAACCCAAGTTTAACATCTGGTGCAGCAAGACCAATCATGAAATTGATGAATATTGAAAATTATATATTAAATAAATAATATATTTAACTATAATAATGAATTCAATTCCTCTGCTTGAATCTGAGCCAGTATTTATGCCTGTCCAAACACCAAAATCGAAACCAACAAAAATCAACAAAGTGCTGGCAGCCAACCCCGAGGGCGTGCCCATGACCAGTGAGTGGCTCGGATCAGAGGGCGTGTCTCCCCAACTTCTTCAGCAGTATCGTGATACCGGCTGGCTTCAGGCTCTGGGCAGAGGCTGCTGGATACGGGTGAACACTGTACCCACGCTGGCAGGTGCAATCTATGCTTTACAACGGAATCGTCTAAATATTTATCCTGCCGGCAGAACGTCTCTGGAACTGCAAGGCAGGGGGCACTATGTGCCTCTCCGAGCACCGACTCTGCATCTGACGATATCTGATCGATTCCAATTGCCTGCCTGGTTTCGAAAACTGGATCTCGGTCGAAATGTGCAGAAACTCAATATGGACAGTCTGTTCGAGCCAACATATGCCAGTCTACAGGAAATAAAGAGAGAAGGAGTATCCATCAAGGTCAGCAGTTCCGAACGCGCAATCCTGGAATACTGTCAGCTTCTACCCAAACGAGCCGATTTTGAAGAAGCACGACAATTGATGGAAGGCTTGCCCGGTTTACGACCGGCCTTAATGCAAAGTACACTGCAACACTGTAAGTCAATCAAGGCAAAACGGCTATTCCTGGCACTGGCACAAGCCGTCGGGCATGCATGGTTCAATGACTTGAATCTCGAAGTCATAGAGTTAGGGTCAAGCAATCGATTATTGCCGTTCGAGGGTGTTCCGCATCCTCAATTCAGTATCACCGTACCGCGCACATGGGTGATGGATGAATGAAAGAAGAATATGAAAAACAGGCACTACTGCTTGTTGATGTTTTGCCTTTTATCGCAAAATCAGAAGTATTTGCCCTCAAAGGCGGTACGGCCATCAACTTCTTTTATCTGAATCGTCCCAGACTTTCGATTGATATCGACTTACATTACTTGCCAAATAATACGAGGAGAGAAGCACTAGAGGATATTGCTAGACAGATGCGAAAAATATCCAAAGACATTCAAAATACCTATCCGGGAACGCAAGTAAAGATAGATTAGGGCACACTCAATACACTGGTGGTCCGTGATGGAGTTCAGATCAAGATAGAACCGAATCAAGTAATCCGTGGTAGCCTGTTGTCGGTAGTTGACAAGACACTTTCATCGCTATTTGAGCAACAGACAGACACACAAGTTACAGTTACCTGTCTGGCTCACCATGAACTCTACGCAGGCAAGTTGTGTGCCGCCCTGTACCGTCAACACCCAAGGGATTTTTTCGACGTTTGGATATTTCTTCAGCAGTGCGAACTGTCTGCGGAGTTCATGAACATATTCATCATTTACCTGATCAGTCAGCGCAGACCCATTTGTGAGGGACTGCAACCGAATATCAGGGATCTCGAACCTCTGTATCACAATCAGTTCATAGGTATGACGGATAAGGAAGTTGCACTAGAAAAACTGTGTGAGGTGCAGCAATCATTACCGTGCTGGATCGTTTCTAGCATGACAGAAGATCAACGGAACTTTCTTCTCGGTTTCAAACGTGGCGAACCTGACTGGAGCCTGTTACCACA
This sequence comes from Candidatus Poriferihabitans sp., assembly GCA_965220975.1. Lineage (GTDB taxonomy): Bacteria > Pseudomonadota > Gammaproteobacteria > Arenicellales > Poriferihabitantaceae > Poriferihabitans. The sequence goes on from OZ244855.1 coordinate 1,972,082, forward strand.
TCCAGATGCAAAGACTCTTCCAGCCGTGCGCTGGAAACAGCAGAATCTTGACCGTATGAATGCCGAAAAAAGACAGGCTGCGGTCTACAAACTTCAACAACTGTTCAAAACTGTTCCATATAATCCAAAACAAGTCCATTTACAGATGCAGAGAAAGACAATCATGTCACAAGCGTTACCAGAACAGCTCGCCTCTGAAATAATAGACGAGCTGATTAATAGGGGACTGCTCGACAAGTCAAAACAGCAAAAATTGCAACAGAAAATCACAAGCGGCTCAATAAAGAGCGAAGACTGGTCACTATTGATCAAGATCGACCCGGGGGATAGCACGTAATGGAGGCGGTAATGACCAACCGGATTAGCCGATTAAAAATTAATGGCTTTCGTGGTGCCACCCAGCCACTGGACTTGGTATTTGATGAGAACAAACCGATTGTACTGATTTTTGGAGAAAACGGCTCTGGCAAATCGACAATTGTTGATGCCATGGAATCCGTCGGTGCTGGCACCACGGCATTCCTCAATAACTGGAAGCTGGGCCAGGGCAAACGCAAGGAATGTTACATTCCGGCGTTCGGCAAGGAGCTTGCGGATGTGGCCATTAGCATGGATTTTGGCTCACATACTTACTCGGCTATACTGAGCAACAGGGGCATACGCCTATGTGACACAAAAGATCGCCCCATCACAAAAGTACTGCGCCGAAAATCATTGCAGGCCTTCATGGATGCAGATCCTGCACAACGCTACAAGGAATTGGCTACATTTCTCGATATCCCCCAGATCGAGGTTGCCGAAGCCTCTCTGAGGGAAGCGCTGAAAAATACGCAGAAGCGACACGAAATGGCCACTTTTGCCTACAGCCAGGCGAAAGAGAGCTTGCATAACCTATGGGAAGCGGAGGGTAGCCCGGGGCTAGAGGACAATTACGATGCGGAAAGCTGGTCTAGGCAACAGTCGGTAATACCAACGGAGCAACTGCAGAAGGATCTTGCGAAACTCAAAGCAAGTGTGAAGTATCGAGAAAACCTGAATACGGAGACCGAGGCACTTGTCAGCGCAAAGAATCAACTAGCTCAGGCAAAAGCAATTCTGGCAGAAAAAGAAGAACAACTGTCAGCCATCGAAGCAATTGAGGGCACGGGCAGTGCCGAGTTGTTAACGTTGCTACTGGATGCTAGAACTTATCTGAGCAAATCACCAGATACACTCTGCCCTGTTTGTGAGAAAACCGCCATTGATTCCGCAGAATTGGTACAGCGACTCGGACAGCGCATAGTCGGTATGGAGTCACTCAAGCAGGCAGGCGTTGAAAAATCCGATGCAAACAGATCCGTCCATACTTATCAGGATCATTTCAATCAGGCCATGGAAAACTTGTTAGGTGCCGCACAGATAGCACAGCGAAACATTTATCCAGATATGCCGGAAGCTGAAAGCATCAAGCAACTTCAACTTATTGATAAAGACAAAGCACTATTGCAAGCGAGAGAGACTCAGGAGAGCTTGGCTGACAGCATTGAACCCCTACGGTCGAACATCGAGGACATGCAAAAGCAACTCAACAATCTTGCCAGTATCAGGCAGTCAGTCAAAATATTGGATGAAAAACTGGTTGAGACAAAATACTGGGAAGCACGTAGCAAGTGCCTGCAAGAGGCCGTTGACATTTTTGAGGCTAAACGCAAAAGCTATGTGGAAGGAGTACTCGGCAGCATCGCTACGGATGTCGACAACCTCTACCAGCAGATCCATCCGCAAGAAAACATCGGCCAGATCAAGCTTAAGCTGGACGACAATAAACGAGGCTCATTGGTTTACGGAGTGGCCTTTGGTGGCAAGCAAGACATACAGCCACAGCCTTATTACAGCGAATCCCATCTGGATACGCTGGGGCTCTGCATATTCCTGGCACTGGCGAAGCGTGGTGATTCCAGCCGAATCTTGATCGTGCTGGATGATGTACTGGGTTCGGTCGATCAGCTACATTTACAGCGTATACTCGATATGTTGACGGCACAAGCGGACAGCTTTGCCCAGATGGTCATTACCACTCATTATCGCCCTTTACGTGATAGGTTTCGCTTCGCACAACAGGAGTCAGCGAAGGTCCAGCTAATCGAACTGAAGCATTGGAACTTTACTCAGGGCATCATATCGAGTAAGACACTCGGCTATGCCAAAGATCTCTGCATACAGTTACAGGCACCGGAATTTCGCAGGGAGTCAATGACCGCACAGGCGGGCATCCTGTTTGAACAACTTCTGGAATTCATCAGTCAGACCTACCGTTGCAAGGCCCCTCACCTTATAGAACCGCGTTATACTTTCGGTGAACTTGCCCATGCACCCGACAGAAAACTGAAACAGGTGCTCAAAATCATCAGACAAACAAACAACGAGAATGTGGAAATTCCCTTGAAGCCGATCTATGATAGTCTGCAGAGTGCAATCCAGATCCGCAACTTGGTGGGTTGCCATTTCAACCAGTGGGCTGGTGAGTTGTCAGACGATGAAGTTAAAAAAATGATGAAGCTGGCATTAAAGTTGGCCAATACTCTAATCTGTCCAGATTGTGGTAGCCTGCCTACCAGCAACAAGTCCGGCAGTTATTGGCAATGCAAATGCAAGCAGACGAGGATGTATCCCTTCCAACAGCCGCAACAGTAAACTCAGATGAGTACAAATAAAATAAGAAACCCTTTGCAATATGCAATTACCAAAACAACACTCTAAACCATAGATTGTTATACTTCTTGGTTGAATCGGGGCTTTATGTTAATGGATTTACATCCGAAATATAAACTCGCAAACACCCAGGAAAGCACTGTTTCTGATTCTAAATCCTGGCCATTGTAAAATTTTTAAAACTAGGTTCGTTATCTTCGAGAAGGTGGTTTACCAATACTGATACGCCACTCATGCCGCAAATTGATGCTTGAAAAACCAGAACAATGATTAGACGTGTAGGCTTTGTTGGATGGAGAGGCATGGTTGGTTCCGTGCTTCTTGAGCGCATGCAGGAAGAAGGAGATCTGAATTATGTTGAAGAACTGGTGCTGTATTCAACCTCACAATCAGGTCAAGAAGGGCCAAAAATTGCGAATGCACAATCACTTTTGGCTGATGCTATGGATCTTGACTCGCTATTCACTCAGGATGTTATCATTAGCTGCCAGGGTGGCGACTATACTCAAAAAATACATGCTCCACTGCGTAATATGGGCTGGCAGGGCTACTGGCTAGATGCCGCATCCACATTACGCATGATGGATAACTCGACCATCGTTCTAGATCCTCTGAACCGACCGATGATCGAACAAAATCTGATCAGCAAAACACGGGATTTCATTGGAGGAAATTGTACCGTAAGCTTAATGCTCATGGCTCTCCATGGCTTGTTCAAGGAAAATCTCGTTGAGTGGATCACGGCAATGACCTATCAAGCGATTTCTGGCGGCGGAGCGCAACAGATGCGGGAATTACTCATTCAGATGGGAGAGATTCACCAGCATGTTGCCCCCCTGCTTCGCTTGAAAGACAGCTCGATTCTCGACGTGGACCTTCGAATTAACCAGCACCTAAATGCAAATACTTTAACCACAAGTGCGATCGGCTATCCCTTGGCAAACAATCTTTTACCCTGGATTGACATGGATCTTGAAAATGGATCCGGCCGCGAAGAATGGAAAGGTCATGCCGAAACCAACAAAATCCTCGGATTACAGAGTGACCCAATTCCTGTTGAAAGTACCTGTGTGAGAGTGGGTACACTCCGATGCCATAGCCAAGCATTTACTATTGCATTATCGAGGGACGTTGGGATTGATGATCTCACCAACATCATCGAACAGGCTAATCAGTGGGTTAAAGTCGTACCAAATAACAAGCAGGATACGCTTCAATCGCTAACTCCGGTTGCGGTCAGCGGTTCTCTGGATATCGCTGTTGGACGAATTCGAAAAACAGCTTTCAATGGCAAATTGATAACGGTTTTCACAGTTGGAGATCAATTGCTTTGGGGAGCCGCTGAGCCGATAAGGCGTATGCTTCGTATTCTCTCAGAACATTTTCAACACGATGGCAGTTACCGATAATTCGCTCATTCGAAAATCTAGACACGATGCTATCCGCGTTTCATGCATCTATTAGAATGCAGGGATTGGAATCCCAAACAATTTTCCAATCAAAATTCTTTTTTGTAAAAAAATCAAGGGTAGAGCCCGTATTCTTCATGGTATCGAATCCAACTGGGTCATGATCGACTTTATGATGCACTAGTTCAAACCAGTGGTTTGAACTAGCCGCATATCGAGGAGGAAACCCATGCTTCACCAGTGTTTGGATAAGCCGGCTGGTAGCATATCTCTGCCGAACGAATAATGAAAAACCGTATTCCAGTTACAGATATTACACAACCAGAAACTATTGAATATGAAAGAAGATTGGATATACTGAGCAATGTCTCCACTCCTTGACAGGTTCCTTGGGGCAATTACTTGCCATGCTCCGTCTCTATATCTCTGCTCGCATGATTGACGGACCGGATTGGGAACATTTGTTCGATCGCGCCTTGATAATACCGTCCAGCATGACCGGCCGGAAAGACTCGGCATAGTCAATTTGTAGTGTCTTACCATTTTTATTTACTTCAGAATCACCGATACAACTTTATTGATTGATTCACTTAGACAGTACAGGGGCAGTTTTGCACTTTGGACTTGAACTGGGGCTATCAGCGACTGTCAATTGCTGATGGGTTCTTTGTTCGACAAATATATCCACCTTCATCACATGCATGCAATCTGCTATCTGCAATGTAGATAGCCGGTGTGCGATAAATAGCCGATCACGAACATGCTTGAAAATTGATTCATGTCCCGACCGAAAACCAGAAATCGATATAAAAGAAAAATCCTTGTTAGATTAGAGCCCATGGAGACACAACATTGAAGGATTACACACTCTAAATCTAACAAAGATTAGGGTAATCATATCCTACAAAGTATCAAAAAGCAAACAGAAATTTACTCCTGCTCTCTGTGCTGGCTTGGTGATTTATCACTCCCGGCAGTTAACGCTGAAAGTCAACCCTGTTGATCGAAAACTTCTCAGTGAAGCACTCTGAATAATCCAGAACTGCCTAACCCTTGATGTGATCCGTATCAGGCTCAATGCATTATGCAGTGCGAATTTGAACTCAGGATTCGCAATCATCCATTCGATCAAATTCGAGCCCCTCGAAAAACACGCCACACAAGAATTTTTGGGACACTTTCATTTTTTCCATGCAAGGATGGAAGGAATTTGCTCTGAAGTCAAAACCTGTGCCAATGCCATGATCAGAAAAAGAATTAGAATCATTCATGACCTGAATCCGATCTTTCTCCCAATTCTGCATTCTTTTTCCACTCATTTGACTCAATCCCGGCTGACAACGACCAGAATTATTTCAATTTAAGGACCAGAGCATAAATTTTATCGAACAAGGTTTCGTTCTTTGTTAAAATCCGCAAGCTGATTCGCATACGCAGTCAACTTAAATTTCGAGCAGATTTTGGTTCATTATTCAAAACGTCGAATTGCCCAGAATCACCTCTTCAGCCCTTATCCGGTATTTGTATGAAAATTCTTGTTGCTGACAGTTTCCCGTCAAGCCACTCCAAGTCCCTGATGGATTCAGGACACGAGGTCACAATAAAACCAGAACTGGATGCCGGTTCATTACCGCAAGCAATTCAAGCCAATGAAATTCTGATCGTGCGAAGCACCAGAGTTGATGAAAATACCTTGAAACAGGCCGGTGCACTCAAACTGGTCATCCGAGCTGGCGCAGGCACAAATACAATCGACAAGGAATGTGCTGCATCACTGGATATCAGTGTTTGCAACGTTCCGGGTGCGAACTCCAGAGCAGTCGCTGAGCTGGTCATGGGGCTGATCATATCTATTGACCGGCAAATTCCGAATAATGTAATGGATGCGAAACAAGGAATCTGGAACAAGAAGAAATACTCCAAAGCTCGCGGACTGGCTGGACAAAAACTGGGCATTCTCGGGATGGGCGCGATTGGATTTGCCGTCGCTGAGCGGGCTCGTGGATTCGCTATGGATGTCTATGCACTCAGCAAGCCGGGGCGATCTCCTGATGCCGAAAACCGAATTACCTCTTCCGGGATTATCCAACTCGATACTCAGGATGAACTCTTGGAGACTTGCGATATTGTGACACTCCACATGCCAGCGACACAAACAACTCGTCGCATGGTGAACGAGGATTTTCTGTCAAAACTCAAACAAGGTGCAATGCTGATAAATACGTCAAGAGGAGACTTGATTGATGAAGATGCACTGGTTGATGCTATGGATAACCGTGGTATTAGGGCTGGACTTGATGTCTATGACAATGAACCCGGTGCTAATGACAACACATTCCAGTCGAAAATCTTTGCGCACCCTTCGGTATTTGGTACACATCATATTGGTGCATCAACCGAGCAGGCACAAATAGCAGTCGCGGATGGTGTGCTGGCGATTGTCGAAGCTTACATGAACGGTAAACTGATCAACCGAGTAAATTGATAGTTCGAAATCCTGAATTCCCAACCTCAAAAACAGTCGAATGAATAAGCGATCTCATAACTTTAGTGCAGGTCCTTGCACCCTACCTCTTGAATGCCTAGAGGAAGCCCAGCACGAATTTGTTAACTACCAAAACTCTGGCATGTCCCTGATTGAGATGAGTCATCGGGGCAAACATTTCATGGAAGTTGCCGAACAGGCCGAGAGCCTTTGCAGAGAAGTATTTGAAGTACCTGATAATTTCAGCGTATTGTTTTTGCAGGGTGGGGCCATACTCCAATTCTCCATGGTGCCAATGAACCTGCTCGCCCCAGAATCCAGGGCCGCTTACGTCAACTCAGGATCCTGGGCCAAGGGTGCCATCACTGACGCCAGACATTACGGGGATATCTACGTGGCATGGGATGGCGAATCCTGTAATTTCACTCGCATGCCGAAAACCGAAGAAATTACTCTGCAAGACAACACCCAGTATCTGCATATCACCACCAATGAAACAATTGGAGGTATTCGATTCCCATCATGGCCAGATGTTGATGTACCTCTAATCGGAGATATGTCTTCGGAATATATGTCCCGTCCTGTGGATTGGAAAAAATTTGATCTGATTTATGGCGGTGCTCAAAAAAATCTCGGGCCTGCCGGTCTGTGTGTAGTATTCGTTCGAAAATCAATTCTCGAGAATACGAACAGGAACATCGGCAGATATTTGCGATATGACATCCATGATTCGAAATCCTCCATGTTCAATACCCCGCCAGTTTTTGCAATTTACATGTTTGGCAAGGTTCTCAAGTGGATGAAAAAAGCAGGTGGCTTGAGTGCCATGGAAAAAAATGCAACGGCGAAATCAACTCTCCTATATGAAACAATCGATCAAAGTGATGGTTACTATTCCTGTCCAGTTGATGTAACTTGCCGGTCACATATGAATGTGGTATTCCGTTTGCCCAATGATGAACTTGAACAAATGTTTCTAAAGGAAGCTGCTGAACTGGATTTGGTGAACCTGAAAGGTCATCGTAGCGTTGGCGGTTGCCGTGCCAGCATCTACAACGCAATGCCGATCTCCAGTGTTGAAACACTCAGCACTTTCATGAAGGAATTTTCAACACGCAACGGATAATCCATGCCTCGCATTTCGGCCTTCGATTCCTGGCTGGTCAAACAGGAATACGCATCCAAGACAGTCGCTCCTTCCTATGATGCAGTCTCGGCCAGAGAACGACAGGAGTTCGCGACCGATAACCCGGATAATTTTCTGAATACAATGCGACTCATGGAGGATTTTCGGGACGATGAGCGTCCCGAACTGGACGAATTGCTACGACTGAACAGACAAGCATTTGAGCGGTTGATTGACAGCGGTTCATTCGAATATCAATCTGAGCCATCCATGTATCTATATCAACTGGCTACCAACCAACATGTGCAGACTGGGCTGGTCTGCGAGGTGCCAGTCGATGAATATGACAATGGCAACATACGGAAACATGAAAACACACTGGTAGACAAGGAATCCCTGTTGGCAAACTACCTCAAGGTGGTTGGTATTTCATCAAGTCCGATTTGTCTCACTTATCCTCAGTCACATTCCATTGACACGCTAGTCAGCAAAATCTGCAGTAAACCTGCCACTCTAAACTTTCAGAGTTTTGACAATGTGGAGCAACGTGTCTGGAAAATTGAGGATTCAAGTATTCAGTCCGAATTGATCGATCTCTTCTCGAGCATTGATGTGACCTACCTGACAGATGGACATCATCGCGCAGCCTCAGGAAGCAGATTTTCCAAAACCATGAGAATCGATTATGGCGGACAGGCTCCATCATCAACACAAAAATTGCTAGTGGCCCTGTTCCCAGATAATCAGCTTAGACTTCTTCCTTTTCACCGCAGTGTTCGCGATCTAAATGGCAAAGCCGCCCAGCAAATTCTCGACGAACTGACCAATGATTTCGAGGTTGCTCGTATTGACCAAGATGAATTTCTTCCCAGTGATCATGGTGTATTTGGCCTGTTTCTAGAAAATGCATGGTACCGACTTAAGTACAAACATGATATCGGTAATTTCACGAATCCAGTTGATCAGCTTGATGCAACTCTATTACAAAATTACATACTTGACCCGGTTTTCGGAATTAAAGAAAGTCGCAATGATCCAAGGCTTGATTATGTGCCAGATGTTGGAGGAAAAAATGTAATACGGAACAAGGTTTCAGAAGGATGGCCAGTTATACTGGTCATGCCTGCAGCTTCCATTGAGCAGTTGATGGCAGTAGCCGATGCAAATGAATTAATGCCTCCAAAATCTACCTATTTCGATCCCAAACCACGATCCGGGATTTTTGTTCGCCAAAAAAATTAGTTTTCTTTGGAAAATGACCGATGCGGTCTGATATTCACCCTCTCGAGAGAACTGAACGGTTTTGTCGAGATCACAAGCTGGAGGTCCCAATCCTCCTGGCACCCATGGCAGGAGCTTGCCCCCCAGCACTTTCGATTGCAGTCAGTAACGTCGGTGGAATGGGTGCTTGCGGGGTGTTGCTTATGCAGCCAGACTCAATCGAACAGTGGATGCTGGAATTTCGATCTACAAGTAGTGGGCCGGTTATGTTGAATAACTGGATTCCAGATCCCATCCCAACCTTGGACACTTCCAGAGAATCAGCAATTCGAAAATTCCTTGAATGCATAGGACCAGAAATTCCGGATGGTGTTGAAAAAAAGCAACCGATCGATTTTGAGAGTCAGTGTAAGGCAATGCTCAAGGCCAACCCTGATGTGATTTCATCAATAATGGGACTATTTGAAACTCGCTTCATAAACCGGATGAAAGAGCAAAAGATCAAATGGTTCGCGACCGTTACCACAGTCGGTGAGGCACTACAAGCCGAAGCAGCAGGAGCTGATGTAGTGATTGCTCAAGGAATGGAAGCGGGAGGGCATCGAGGAGCCTTCGATGCGGCAAACGCATCCGAAAGGATGGTCGGGTTGATATCCCTGATTCCTGGAATTGTTGATGCGGTTGATATACCGGTGGTAGCAGCAGGTGGAATCGCAGATGGGCGAGGCCTGGCTGCCAGTTTGGCTCTGGGGGCCTCGGCAGTTCAGATAGGTACAGGATTTCTACGTTGTCCAGAAGCGGGTATACCGACTGCCTGGGCAAATGCAATTGGGCTAGCTCGACCCGAAGATACGATTGGTACCCGCGCATTTTCTGGGCGCTATGGCCGATCATTGCGAACATTTTATACGGAACTCGCCAACCAGCCTGATTCGCCAGAACCATCACCCTACCCGATTCAGCGAGCTCTGACGCAACCCATGCGAGATGAAGCAAATCAGACAGGAGATATCGATCGCATGCAGGCTTGGGCGGGCCAGTCATCGGGACTGGCCCAATCAGATAGTCCTGTTCAGCTGATACCCGAGATGTGGTCTGAAGCTCAGCGTATTCTGGGCCAGGGCCAATACCGATAAACCCTGTCTGCAAGAAAACTCGAAATATCACCATCAGGCATTGACCTGAAATACCATAATCGATGATACCGGTAATGAATATTTTGGGAATTACATGCGAAAGCAACGAAACAGCTATCCGCCAGTCCGGTTGGACAGGGCGAGCGATTCCGGACCGAGGTACTGGATCTTGACGGGCTGAATGAGGGCCCTCGCGAAATTCCGGCAGTGGGTCAGTGCGAGAATGGCCGATCGGGGCCAGGAAAAGGGCGGCCCGCAGACCGCCTTTGGCATGTGTCCGTTCGGGACGCGGTCAGCGGATGCGCACCCCGTTCTCGTCATCTTGTCATGAGTTCAGGGTCAATCATTACTGATCGGGATGGCCAGGAACCGGGTCGGGTTGTACATGATGACAGAGAGATAGCCCTTCGTATTTTGCCTTTGTGCCTCTTGAACGGAACCGACACCAAGATGGATAAGGACGGAGAAATCAGTGATCGCGGTTCCAGGATTATTGCGATTTTCGGAAAGCATGGCCGAACTGCAGAATCTTGCGCGGCCGTTCTTTGTAAGACCTACTATATTGACTCCGGCGCTACCCGTATAATCCCCATCGCAACGTCCGGCACCTGGCAAGCTGTCAAGAACTTTATTGCATGGACTGTTGTCCCAGACAACGAAGCAAACTTCCAGAGGCGGATTGGCGACCGGACAATCGGACGGCAGTGCGAACCGGATGATGGCCTGGTCATTGTTGTTGAATCTCCTTAGATCCCCGCTAATGGGAAAGGTTTTGGTCATCGTGACATCGCTGGCCGTGCACCGGGCCTCGGCCGTACCGGCGGGCAGGGCGAGAGCGAGGGCCACCAGGGCGGCGGTCAGTACCGTCAGGCGCTTAAGTTGTGCGATGCCGCATGGGGGGGGGGGGGGTAATCTGTTTCATTTGTCATGTCGCCAAGGTTGAGGCTATTCGTTCAGCGATTATGCCGGTTTCACCCGCAAAATGCAAGGGAAATTTCAAGCCGGCCGCTACCGAAATTCTCCATCTTCTTGTTATAACGGCCGACCCGGGCACGTCAATCTTGATCCTTTCCTTCCTCTCGGCACTGGTCGGCTGGCAGCCGATCCGGCTGTATCGTTACTTTCGTATATAATTCCCTTTTTTTACTAGTTCATGCTACTTTCCTCCATTCTAGGACTTGTCCTGGCGCAACAACTACTCGCCCCATAAAATACGTCAATTAAGTATATAATTCCCTAACGGAAAATAACATTCATGAGGACAACACGATGAAACCAACGATGATTCAGGTATTGACGACTCTTACGAAAGGAATGGCAGTCTTATCGCTCATGCTGATGATGACTAGCATAGCTTACTCCGAACAGACGACTAACTGCACCGAACTGAACAAATGCGGCTGGTGTAGCCTTGATATGTCAAGAAAGGGACAAGAAAGCGTTCAACTTACTTTAAGATACGCGAATCAGTTTAGTCTTCGTCAATCTGGTTACATCAGTAAACAAGATTTTCCACGGTGGCAGGCTGGTCCACCGGGATACAACAGCACTCTGCCCATTTTTCTGAGAGTCGAAAAAATCAGTGACTCCACAGTGATCACCGATCAAAAACTTGACGATGTACATGTGCGATATACAGGTGATGGAAAATTCTACACCCGAACCATCGAATCGTTAACGCCCAACACTTCATACACGGCTTTCGCCTATGCAAAATATGAAGGGGGTCTAACTCAAGGATATACGTATGAGAAGCCGTTCGTGAAGATTTGCTTCAAGACTCAATCTGTTGAGGGTACCTGCCCCCAAGGGTCTGTCTATCGATGGAATGTTGTCACGAAATCGGTGTTTATCACTTGCTCCTCGTAAAGCACTGGATGCTGATAGCAGATACATCTGCTTAGCTAACCAAAACGGGGAGTGGCATGATGCATATATGGGCAACTTTCGGGGTGCCCCTATCTTTTGCATATGAGTTAATTTTCCTCCCCAGTTCAAGTCCGAATTGCAACACTACCCCTGTACCATATAAACCAAGCTAAACTACAGCAATCTATTTGATCAAAATAATTGCTGTAGAACCGGTGGAGTTGTGGGTGAGAAGCACGAGAGTGTGGCTTACCCACATGTTCCGAAGGACTCGTGCTGGTCCTCGGGACTCGTCTACATCTCCACCGGATAGCGGGAGGACAGAGCCCGATCTATCATTCCCCCACACTTGACCTTGCAACTTCCCTAAACTCCAAATAGAGTGTCCTGCGATGGACACACACCCATATCTGTCATAGGTTTCAACTCTGGAGCCGCAATCATCCATCGGGCAAAACGCCGACCCCTTCAAAACCACGATACGAGGAACTCTGGAGATGCTTTCGTGATTTTACTCGAGGATCAGGAGAATTAATCATGACCATTTTTCCGGCATCCTTGATTCACGAATTTAAGTGTGGATTGATGATAGGTTCCGGACCACCTCTCGACTGATGGTGCTGGCACTCCGATTCAGAATCTTCGCCGTCTCGCGCCGCGATTTTCCACTGGACAACAGCACCTGAATCCGGCATCGTTCGCTATACGCTAGCCGGCGGCAGTCGTTCGACAGGACCATTCTCCATGAAGTTTTCAAAACCGGGATTGTCAACCACCCGCTGGCCCTTTGCAACAGCTCCATGGGCAATGACCGAAACAACACCCCTCGACACAGGATGTTGCACTTCATGGTTGAATAGGGGGGGGAGGTAATTTGTATACTACTATCTGCATGCACTCAATAATCATGCCCGCGGCGAGGGGTAGCGATGAATCCTGATCAGAAAAAAGAATTGAAGTCCTTTCTCAAGCGAACGGAAGGAAAGCCTCCTCTGGTGTTTGTTGGACGGTCCGAAGTGCTTGACGACATTGCGCTTGCAGCCGAGCAGGTGTGGGAATTTACCGATACCAATGGGTATGGCATGGAGAAAGCGACGCGCATTATCCAGGGTGCGCCGGGGGCGGGCAAGAGCTCAATTCTGGAGGAAATTAAAAAGAATTCAGATAGACTGTATAAGGAGAGCGTTGGCAAGGCTCCGTTGGTGGTAACACTCAAGTCTGGCAAGATCCGTAAACCGATCAATATACTCAAGCCATTAGCCGAGAAGATCCATCCGTCGAAAGTCCAAAAGTTCATGACTAGCATTAGCCAAAACACTGGAGGTCAGGCTGGCTTTGATTTTGGACTGTTCCAATTCACACGCAAAAAGGAAACCGGCATCAAGCACAAGGAGCCAGAAGCAGACTGGGACACTTTCGAGGCATGGGTTGAACAGCATGGTGGATTTGACCGTCCGATCGTGTTAGCCATCGACGAGGCACAGCGATTTAAACGTGATTCCGAAGATCCCCTCTCCAAGCTGTTTCAGAGTCTCCATGATGGTTGTGGTCTGCCGATTGTATTGGTGTTGGCGGGCCTCAGCGATACCGAATACTCGGCCCGCAAGATGGGCCTGACCCGTATACCACACAAACAGAAACACAACATCGGTCGTTTTCCAGATCATGAAGTTCAGGAATTCATGGAAAAGTCCTGTGCATATTTCGGGATCGACATTACTGGATTCGAGTGTGAGATAGCTCGTCTGATTCAGCCTTGTGACCGCTGGCCCCGTCATCTGCATATAGTCTTGCAGGCACTGGGCGCAGAAGCCCTGAGAACGGAGGGCGATCTCGGCAGGGCGACATGGGAAAGGATACAGGCCAAGATCAAAGCCGGAATAGACGGGTATTGCGACGGTCAGTTTTCGATCGAGATGAAAGATGCCATGGAGCTGACTGCCGGAGTGATGGCTGAAATGGACAGCAATCAGAGTTCTTCTCAGATTAAGTATTTGATGAACAAACTGCATAACCTGAATTCCCAAACCTATTGCTTTCCAGAAATGATGAATGCGTCCTCCTTCTTCATTCACCTCGTGCACCAGGGGGCCTTGCATGAGGAATCGGCCAATCGATTTGTATGTCCGATCCCATCTTTTCGGACCTATCTGCTTGAGCAGGGCGCGGTCGCAGAGAACTCAAATTTGCAAGCTCAAACCACATGATCGGATACTGGCGGGTTTACGGTAACCCGGATCTCGTCTGATGTTTTTCCCCTAATCCTTAAATGGAGTTCTCGGTATTGGGCGGCAAGACATGTGTGATGCGGGTTTCAGCCTTCCACCTGAAATCACCCAATGGGTGATTCTGCAGGCCTCTCGAAAATCACGCCATGCAAGGCCCCGGGGTACTCTTGTGTTCTCTATTTATGGATTAGGGTTTTCTATTTAGAAATAAATTTATAGCAAATTGAATTATAATGATTAATTATTTAGTGAGATTTTGGGGAAACTCCCCAAAATCGCCACAAAACCTGATCCTGGTAGATGCAATATTGGATCAATCATCGTAAAAATTATTCCTCATTACCTTAGTTTCTTAGATGATGTTGTCCACGCATCGCAGGGTTTTTGACTTTCATGTGCAATCAAGTGAGCGAGTAGTTACGAAAAAAGTTAAAAAATATTTGCCTATCAGACCACCAATTTCATCGAACGGCATCTCCCTTTGCTGTGACGCTATTTATGGCGAATAGGTAACTCACGGTCCGCCTTTTTTCTGCTGGACTAAGGTCGAAAAATCTTCAGTAACACCTTGGAAATAACTTGCTCCGCATCTGCCTGCCAAGCTGGATCCGTCTCATTCTGCATTGTGCAAGATTGATCTAACTTGGCTTTCTTGCATAACTGACCCGAAGATGACCAGCAAGATCTTTTTCTGAATGGATATCAATAAACTGGGCATTTTCCAACAACGTCTGAACTTGCCTGGCCTGATGATGAGCATGTTCCAGAATCAGCCTTCCATCCGGTCGCAGATAGTCCGGGGCTCCCCTGACAATCTGCCTAATTGCATCCAACCCATCATCGCCAGCAATCAATGCTAATTTCGGCTCGTGTTGCAACTCCGGAGCCTCGAGATGCGGATCATTGGATGCAACATACGGAGGATTGGAACAAATCAGATCATATTGTCTAGTTTCCAGTCCCGTGAACCAGTCCGACTTGATTATATCGACATTGACACTGTCACACTTTTCCAAATTGGTTTTCGCAACTGCCAGTGTCTCTTGTGATGAATCTGTTGCTGTAATTTTGGCATGAGGCATCTCTCCGGACAATGCAATTGCAATTGCGCCACTCCCAGTGCCAAGCTCAAGAATAGTTGGTGATTGAATCAACTGTGCAAAACGCAAAACAACCTCAACGAGTGTTTCAGTTTCCGATCGAGGTACCAATACACGCGAATCAACATACAGGGTTTGTGACCAGAATTGCCGGGAATTCGTAAGGTAGGCAACCGGAACCCCACGATTTCGGGACACAATCAGTTTCCGAATGCAAACTTCATCTTGAGCGCTGATCGACGATTGTTCGTTTGCAATCAGCCAGGCATCGTCAACCTGTAGCACGGATTTGATCAATACCCAGGCATCGATATCAGGGCTAGATGAGTTCACCAAGCTCTTTGTCGACCAATCAAGGAGTTCACGAATCTTCAATCGTTTATTGGACTGGCGAATCCGGATCATTGATCATCGACAACATTTCAGCTCGATGCTCAATGATGAGTGGAGCAATAATCATCTCGAGATGACCCGTTAAAATTTCATCAAGTTTATACAGTGTGAGATTAATTCGGTGATCAGTCACTCTACCTTGTGGATAATTGTAGGTTCGGATTCTTTCTGAGCGATCACCACTACCTATCAAAGATTTTCGGGTACTCGCCTGTTCCTCTTGCTGCTTTTCAATTTGCCCCTGTAGTAAACGAGTACGAAGTACTGCCATTGCTCTTGCGAGATTTTTGTGTTGCGACCGCTCATTCTGACACTCAACAACAATACCGGTAGGCAGATGAGTTATCCGAATTGCCGAGTCGGTCTTGTTGACATGCTGACCGCCAGCACCTGATGCACGAAACTTGTCGATTCGCAATTCATCGTTATTGATGGCAATCTCATCAATCTCCTCTGCTTCCGGCATGACTGCAACGGTACATGCTGAAGTATGAATACGCCCCTGTGATTCGGTTTCAGGTACCCGCTGAACCCGGTGGGCACCAGACTCGAACTTCATCTTTGAATACACACCTTGACCTGCAATTCTGCTAATAATTTCCTTGTACCCACCTTGCTCACCCTGACTCTTGCTAATGATTTCCAAGGTCCAGTTTTGACTCTCGGCATAAGCATGGTACATGCTAAACAGATCCCCTGCGAACAGCGCAGCTTCATCACCGCCAGTACCGGCACGAATTTCCAGTACTAGATTGCGTTGATCATTGGGATCTTCCGGTAGCAGTAAAACTTGAATGGCTTCCAGACCTTGTTCAAGTTTTCGATCGATTTCAGAACATTCTTCCCGCACAATTTTTTGAATTTCGGGATCACTGTCATCTATGAGATCTTCCAGTCCTGCCCTTTCGATTTCGAGTTCCTGATAATATTCAAAGGCCGCAACAATGCCAGTGATTCGGGACAATTCAACGGTATATTTGCGATACCGATCCCCATCAAAATCGGCATCAGGGTCAGCTAGCAAAGCATTCAGTTCTTGATACCGATCGGTAATTTGAGCAAGTTTTTGACGTGTTGACGCCTTCATGACAACGCAATTGGAACTTGCGGGCTAGAGCTTGAACAAACGCTTGGCGTAACTAGCGGTGATGTGGTCACCCTCTTCTTCCAAGTGGCGCAAAGTCTGGCTAGGTTTGTGTGCGAACTTGTTGGTTAAATCTCGAGCCATGAGTTCGAGCACTTCATTCGGATCAACTCCAGTCCGTAACTTTTTCTTTGCCTTATCGAGTTCTTCAGTCATCATCCTGTCCAAGTCTTCTCGTAAGGAGCAAATCACGGGAACTGACTGTAACGAGCGTTTCCAACGCATAAACTTGACCACTTGCAAATCAATGATATTTTCAGCTTGTTCTGCTGCTTGTTGACGCAGACCTCGATTTTCTTTGACAAGATTCTCCAGATCATCGATTGTGTACAAGTATGCATCTTGTAATTGACTGACTTCCGGCTCAATATCTCTCGGCACTGCCAAGTCCAGAAGAAACATTGGACGACGTCGACGTTCTTTGAGAGCATTTTCTATTGCACCCTTGCCAAGTATTGGCAATGTACTTGCCGTCGATGAAACCACAATATCGGCTTCCGGCAAACGGCGGGGCACCTCGGAAAGTCTGATTGCCTCACTACCGATTTCTTGGGCGATAACTTCTGCCCGTGCTACTGATCGGTTTGCGATAATAATATGCTTGACAAGATTTTGTTTGAAATAACGTGCTACCAATTCAGTGGTATCTCCAGCCCCAATCAGCAAGACTCTCTGTTCGCTCAGGTCAGAATAGAGCTGTTTAGCGAGATGAACGCCCATGTTTGCAACGGAAACTGCATTCTCTCCAATCGTGGTGTCTGTTCTGACTTGTTTCGCAACATGAAAAGCATGTTGAAACAGTCGATTCAGAACCTTGCCAGTGGTGCCATAGCGTATAGCTGATTGAAACGCGCTCTTCATCTGTCCAAGAATTTGAGACTCTCCCACAACCATCGAATCAAGACCCGAAGCAACCCGAAAGACATGCCGCACTGCCTGTTCATCGGGAAAGTTGTAAACAACATTGCTCAGTTCTCTTGACTGAAGACCAGCTTGACATTTCAACCACTCCATGACAGATTTTGGCTCGTTCGATTCATATCCACAATAGATTTCGGTTCGATTGCAAGTAGAAAGAATTGCCGCCTCACGAACACGAGCTGTCTGCCTCAAATCCTGTAGTGCATCCTCCATCGAATCGGGACTAAAGGCTGCCCTCTCCCGAATTTCGATCGGGGCTGTCTGGTGGTTTAGACCGATAGTGTAAAGATGCATTTTTATTCGAACGAGGCGAGAGATGAACTGCTCAAATCAACTGGATAAAAACCAGTACTTGAGCCAAAGCAGTCATTTCAAAATACTTGGATTATCAGCATGTGTTCACGGTATATTGCTATTATAATCGTTTTGTCAACTTTCAAAGTGCATCCTCGCTCGTTCATTCATATACCCCCCGCTACTCAATGACCTTTCTGACTCATATTCACGGAATCAATTTACGTCTTGTAATGTTGCTTTGCTCATTCGTTTTGATGTCAGGCTGTCAGATTGCACCTACGGATTCGAATGACGAAAATGAACCAAGTCTCTCCGAGAGCCCCAAAAACATTGCTTATGAAGACTATGAGTACTCTATTCAAGACAAACTGCTGATCGATATTCTTGCTGGCCAAATTGCTCATGAACAGGGCCTGCAAGCTGAGGCTCTAGATTTTCTTACTCGGGCGGCGGTAAATTCAAGGGACAAGCGGCTAATTGTGCAAGCGTTTCAACTTGCAATTGAAACGGAACACCATGAGCATGCCATCAGAATGGCAAAACTTTTTCGGGAAATAGAACCCGAAAACAATAGAGGCAGCATTATGCTCGCCACTGCATATTTCAGGCTGGGTAAAACCAACGATGCACTGGGAGTGATTCGAGAAAGTATTTTGGCAATATCTCGAGATGACTTTTTGACTCTTCAATCAACTGCTGCATTTATGTCATCGCAACCCAATGAAAACATCTTGATTGACTATCAGGAGTATATGGGGCAGTATGCCGATGATGCCAGAATTATTATGGTGGCCGCGCAACTCGCATTTCAAGAAGAGCACTGGACGAAATTCTCTGATTTGATTGAGCAGACACTTGATCTGGACCCTGACTGGGAAACACCCGCGGTTTTGAAGCTCTCGGTAATGGTCGAGCAGGAACCCTATTCAATCTTGACATTTGCCCGAGAACACCTGGCTCAATTTCCCGATCAAAAATTGTTCCGGATCACTTATGCAGATATTCTGATTAATATGGATTTTGAAAATTTGGCTCTTCTTCAGGCAAGGCAAATACTGAAGAGTGATCCGAATTATCTGGATGCCCTCATCATGGCTGGCACATTACTATTTGAGGAAAATAGTACAGAATCCAAATCTTTGCTCAACCGGTATATCGAACAAGGCGGAATTGACCCCCAAGCGGTTTTCCTCCTATCCGAAATCGCCAAGCAGGACAAGGACTACAAGGAAGCCCTCAATCAGCTTTACAGTATCGGAACCAACAATCGATTTTATCTGGAGGCCAGATTACGAATCGGAAGAATTTATGAGGAACGAGACGGTATCGAGGCGGGTATCAAGTATCTGGATGGGATTTCCATTCAGGATCGGTCGGATCTATTTCGGATTGTGTTTGAAAAAGATCGCATGTATCAGGATGTCGGCGATTTTGAACAATCTCGATCACTGCTGGATGACCTGGTTCAAAGAGAACCCGACAATGCGAGACTGCTATATCGGCGAGGGTTGTTGTTTTCGAACATGGATTTACTGGACCTGCATGAAATCGATATGCGCAAGGTGATTGAGTTGGAACCCGAGAATGCCTATGCCTATAATGCGCTTGGCTATGTTCTTGCCGACAAGACCGATCGACTTGAAGAGGCTTATGATTTGATCAACCATGCAATGAAATTAAGGCCCAATGATCCTTACATTACCGACAGTCTTGGCTGGGTGTACTATCGTTTGGGAAACAATGAGCTTGCTATTCAATATCTAACCGAAGCGAATAAGCTGCTCTGGGATGGTGAAATTGCCGCACATCTGGGTGAAGTTCTCTGGGTGACTGGCCAACGCGAACGGGCAAATGATATCTGGGATCGGGCACTTGAGGACTTTCCAGATCATCCGGCCCTCAAAGAAACGGTCGAGCGTCTACGAGGCGCAAAAAGTGATGTGGTCTTGATTTCATCCGACTGAAGCGTCTGGAACATGAAAAACCCGCAAATCCTCGCTACTTGACCAATCCAGAAAATTTGAATGCGCACATTCCGCTGGATACCATTCTTTCTCATTGTCTTTCTGTCTGGCTGTAGCACCACTGCTCCCCTTTTTCCGGAAGAACGTGAAGGGGAGTCCGCACAAGATCGATGGGCATTCCAAAAAGCCAATAATCAGACTATTTCCAAATGGCGTCTCAGAGGAAAGCTTTCTGTTAAGGCTGGTACCAAAGGTGGGGCATCAACTCTTCGTTGGTCTTATGCGGATACGGTACAAAATATTCAGCTTTATGGTCCGCTTGGAGGTGGTCGGGTGATTGTTGACGTTGAACCAGGCCAAGCAATACTCAAAGATTCCAAAGGCCAGATCATACAGGGAATTAGTGCCGAGGAAGTATTGTATGAGCGTTTAGGCTGGCAGGTACCCTTTAATGAACTTACCTTGTGGTCGAGAGGACTTCCTGGTAATGATTCAACCAAAATTGAAATCGATCAGGACGGACTACTCAAACGTCTCGAACATGGTATCTGGGAAGTTGAATATCATGAATATACCAGAGTCGATTCATTCGTGCTTCCAAGACGACTGGAGATCCTTTCGAAGCCAGGCAAAATCAAGACCTATGATAACAAAGGGAATTACATTGGCGATCAGTTGCGACTGATCGTAATCATCAACCGTTGGAACGATATTGTTGTTGGATGAACAACCAGTCAAATAACAGTAAACGCATACAAATCCTGTCTCCAGCCAAAATCAATTTGTTTTTGCATGTTATTGGAAAACGACAAGACGGGTATCATGATCTGCAAACATTATTTCAATTTTTGGAGTTACATGATATTGTTGATATTGAGCTCACTGACAATGCTGGAATAGATCGAATTGATCGGCATGATTTTCCGTTGCCGAAAAATGACCTGACACTTCGGGCGGCACGAATGATAGCCAAATTCAGGAAAAGCGACCTCCCTCCTGGCGTTCGAATTACACTCACCAAAACAATACCCTGTGGTGCTGGAATGGGTGGCGGAAGCTCGAATGCGGCGGCCGTATTGGTTGGTCTCAATCACCTTTGGAAACTTGAACTGGATGACTCTGTTTTGCTGGATCTTGGTAGACAGCTTGGTGCGGATGTACCAATATTTATCAAGGGGCATGCATGTTGGGCTGAGGGTGTTGGCAACATATTTTCTACGTGCACTCCACCAGAGAGGTGGTATGTGATCTGGATACCGGATTGCATGGTATCGACGAAGCATGTTTTTGAGCATCCCGATTTGACACGAGACAAACCGAAAGCAACCTATCAGGATTATCAACAGGGAAGCTGTGGAAACTCATTGGAACCGGTTGTAAGAGCTCTGTTCCAGCCGGTCAATGATGTTTTCTCGATTTTTGGCCAGTATGGAAAACCTCAACTCAATGGGAGTGGCTCTTCGGTGTTTTTGCCTTGCGAGAGTTTTGAACATGCGAATAGCATTCGGAGAGAATTACCCGTAAATGAGAATATCCATGTGGTACGCTCAATGAATACATTTCAGCGATTTGTTTTGTAACGGTCTCATTAAATTTAGTGTTGAATTTCTCAGCTCATTGAAATTGAAACAACATGTGACCCCCATCAACCATGAAATTAATGGTTATTTACTGGAGATGGATGGCAAGCGTCTATTAAATAACGGCTTAGTTGGCACCCTCGAGCAACCAAACACCAGTTTGCGATCGTTCTTTGACAATCATGTATCTCTGAGTGAAGCTTCCGAAAACATCGGGAAAACCTCGCCATAACAGGCCCGGCAGGTGTCGATATTGGAATATTTGCGATATCCGTGTTCAGTATCCCCTTCTCTTGATTTCTGCCTTGGATTCGGTAGCATATTCTTCAATGAACGTCCGCGAATTAAAGAAGAGAAAACGCATGACTTTGCTAAACACTCCAATCGTAGTTGCCTGTTCAGTGAAAGTGCCAATTGTTTCGTCCCCCTCTTGCCTGAATTCTGCAATATACCGACCTTCAAATCGCCCTTCTGCCTCAGATTTCATGACGAGTCTGTTCGGAGGTGATTTTTCGACAATCTGAAATCGAATTGTCATGTTCGACTTCTCTAATGTTTCAGTCCAACTGTTTTGATCCTCTGATATCTGTACACTGACCACATCCGAACGCCAACTCGGTTGGCTTTCAAAATCGGTATACACTTCCCAAACAGCATTGATCGGTGCATCAAAGAATATCTCGACCGTGGTTTGGGTGGTTTTCGGAATTAACAGAGTTCCGATAGTAATAATCCCGATCAGAACAACAACAATTAACAAAGCCAAATTCAATGATCAAACTCCATGAATAGGTAATGAATGACTGTCCGACTCAAGGAACAAGAAACGCGTAATCACGAATATTCCTGAAAATTTGCTAGTCTATTTGCAGCCCAGCACCTAACTCATTAGCTGTTTCGTATGCAAGGGCTGAAAGAGCCAAATCACCAATTGCAACCGAACGAAATACAAAGGCGCATCGTTCTTGCTGAAACTTTCGACTCTCAGTCTTGTCTGAGAGGAGAGAAAACAGATCACCGCTGATCAGATTTTCCGGCACCATTGGATTCGTCATAGTAGCCTCTTGTTTCATGTCATCAATGATGATGCGGTCAAAAATTGCCATGTCGCCAGCCTTGAATGGCTTGGCACAATCGGTCGATGACAGGAAAACACTGGGCTTCAACCAGCTCGGATCGATAAATGGCTCAATTATATCGGTCATTGTCAGGGAACTGATGATAATGTCGGCATTCACTATGGCTGTCTTGGGATTCTTGCAGTCCTTCACTTCAAGTCCTAGATTTTGAGCTGCCTCACTCAACTTCAATCGGTTGGGTTTTCCACGCCCGTAAATGAATATTTGCTCAAGTGGAAACAGTTCTGCAAATAGACTGAGGTGACTCCTTGCCTGCACTCCCGAACCAATAAAAGCCATCGTGTGGCTCTCTGCTCGGGCAAGTCGAAGTGCAACCAAAGCACTAGCCCCAGCAGTGCGAACAGCTGTTATCCAGTTACCATCCAGTATTGCAACAGGTACTCCAGTACGACTATCAAGCAAAACAATGAGCCCATTTATCTGTGGCAGGCCATGCTGTGTATTTTCTGGGTTCAACACAATTGATTTCGTAGCAAGGAAAGGCGGATCATCGGTTGCTGAAAGAGTTGACATCATGTAGCGACCATCACCGGGCTGAATGATGGATTTTGGGTTACTCCAGGCCATTCCTTTCACTTGTCTGATCATCATGCGTTCCATACACTCGATCACGCCTTGTGTTGATATCTCAA